>NZ_JABRWP010000009.1 GCF_013249045.1 Winogradskyella eckloniae | reverse complement strand
CTGTAAATGAATAGTTACCGTTAGCATCTGTAGTTGTTGTTGCTAATTGGTTGTTGTTACAATCTAATAAGTTTACTGTAACACCTGCAACACCTTCTTCTCCTGGATCTTGAATACCATCTTCGTCTTCATCCAAGAATACTGTATCTCCTAATGATGCAGGAGCTGACTCATATGAAATACAAATAGACGATGGCACAACTGAATTAGAAGAACCATAAACAGACCCTTCACCTAAGGTTGGGTCTTCAATATGAACAATTATTATTTCATCAGTACCATTTGGCAAGAAAATATTAGACTCTAATGAACCAACCCATTCCGCTGAAATGACATTGTCTGGCACATCTTGTGTATAAGAAGATTCAAATACCACATTTCCATTCTTCTTAAAAACAACTTTCCATTTTTCAAACCTTTGATCTGAACTCGCTCGAGTTCCATAACCATCCCAAGACACAACTTCATCTAACGATACTGTTACTGCATCATTAAACTCACTTGGATAAGGACCTGGAATCGTAAACTTTGTGTCACCACCATCCTTTAATCTTAAATCAGCTACTGGAATTAAATTTGGACCTTCTAAATTAGTAACATCTATATTATTTTCCCATAAGAAAGAACCGTTATCACATGTAGGGCTACTAGGCACTACAATCTCTGGCGCTTCATAAGATATACAAATAGATGAAGGTGCTACTGAGTTAGAAACTCCGTCTATTGAACCTTCTCCTAATTGCGAATCCTCATAATGCACAATAATAATTTCATCTGTACCATTCGGTAAAAACACATCTGTTTCTAATGGACCAACCCATTCTGCCGATCTCACATTATCTGCAACATCTTGCGTATATGAAGACTCAAAAACAACACTACCGTTCTTTTTGAATACAACTTTCCATTTTTCATTACCTTGAGATATATTTACTCGATTTGTGTATCCATCCCATGAGACAACCTCGTCTAAAGACACAGTTACTGCACTATTAAATTCTGCAGGATATGGTCCAGGAATCGTAAACTGAGTATCTCCTCCATCTTTTAACCTAACATCAGCTTCTGGAATTCCAGAATTACCAGTTAAATTATTAACGTCAATATTATTTTCCCATAAAAAAGCACCAGACGAACAATTTGGGCTACTAGGCGGAACTATAGCTGAAGAGCCTCCTACAATATCGAAAGAATATACATCCGTATCACATAATTGCCCAGAAGCACCATCTTCTTTATACGCTTTTACTGTTACCGTATAAGAACCGACACCTGCATTCCAATTTGTACCACCTGCCGGAAACGTAAACAAACTAACGTTTTCGATGATTGAAGTGTTACCTAATGTAAATTTTACACTACCTACAGTTCCTGCGGTGTGCGCTACTAGATAATAATTACTAGGAAGTGAATTAATATTTATCTGAGCATTGTTTGGAATAGGTCCATAAGCTGACGCATCCGTTGCTTGATCATAAATATAAATTCCAGTTACCGAACCACACGACGTGGCCATTAAATCGAATGAATCTTTAGAGGCGATATCGCTAGATATTTCCACTCCATTTTCATCATAATTACCTTCAGTTCCCGCCCAGACAGACAGCATTGAAGCAAAGAATAATAAAAGTGCAAATCTAATCCTAGACTGCCTTAGGTACTTTTGTTTCATACTAAATAAGTGTTCGTTAATAATATTAATTTGTAGAAAGTTAAATAACTTTATTTAAATAAATAGTTTAAATAGAGTTCATTGTAATACAACACTAATTTTTGCACTTTTAGGAGTTATGCATCAACTAATATTGGGATAAAATTAACAAGAGTTTTCACGTTAAGACTTTTAGCCTATAAAAATCCGACGAACCACTTTTTATTATCTATAACAAGATGAATATTTCAAAAAAATCAGATTAAAAGACGATTATAAACAGAAGCAATTATTGCTAAATCGAGAATTTTAGCCATAAAAAAAGTCAATATTTTGTCGATTCCTAATCGATATTACAAAAAATTGAGCATATTGAAAATCACAAAAGGAAGACGTAAATCTTATTCATTCCCTACCTTAAACACATAAAAAAAACTTCTAAATACAATATTTAAAAGTTTCTGTCTTTTTATTTACCAGGAAGTCACGACGTATTTACAATAGCATTCAAAGAATAATTAAGCTCATGCGCTAAATAAATACTCTCAGCGTTACACAACAACCGCAAGCACTGTATTTACAATAGTTTTTATAATCTTATTTTTTAAATGCCCTAAGCGCAATTTAGAAACTCCAGCTTGATATAGCGCATTTAAGACCAACACATCTTTTTGACTTTCTAACAACCATTTATAGTCGTCTCCCGTTAACTCACCTGCTTGCAACAACTTCGTCCAACGTTCAATTTTAACCTTTGACAGCGTTAAAAACGCCTCAACATCTGCTTTGGTTTCTTTTTTGAAATCACCATAATTTTCTCCCAAAACTACTAGTAATTCGTCTTTTAACAGCTTTAATAGTTCTTCTATGTCCATATTAGTTAATAGTTGTTAGTTGTTAGATAAAAAATTAAGAATATTAGCTTCATTGGTCTTATTCTTTTGACCTTCATATTTAATAATAAGATCAAGTGCTTCTGCAACTTGAATTTTCGCTTCGTCTATAAACACCTGAGACAATTGGTGCTTTTCCTTCCAACGCTTCAGAAATCCAGCTAATAAGTTTCGATCTTCATTTGCGATTGTTTTCCACATGGCATAACTAACTTCATTGTTTGGCTTGTTCTTTTCGTATTCAACCATTTTTTGAAGATCTAATTGTAGTGTTTCAACTTCTGCTTCATGTGTCATATAATCATTTACAGCCTCATTCATTACATTAAGGCCTTCTACCTTTAAAGAAATAGCTTGTTGATAAGCATATTGGTCAAAAACTGCAGTTTTCAAACTATTACACGACACCAATATTATCGACATAAAAGCAATTCCTAAAACAGAGTTTAGAGAAATAGATGTTAATGCTGTTTTATTCTGAAATGATTTGAGGAACTTCATACTTTTCGATTTATTTGATTTTAAAGTTATGAAAAGATTTTCACTCAAGGTAGCTTGTTCACAAACTCCAAAGCACGTCTTTCGTTATAATACACATTCGCTTTATCTATAAAACCAACATGACCTCCATATTTTGGCATTTCTAAAAACAAATTTGAATTGTGTTTTGCTTCCTTAATAGGAAAACATTCTGGCGACAAAAATGAATCGTTAAGCGCATTTATTATTAATGAAGGGACTTTAATATTTGGAAGAAATTGCAAGCAACTCGCCTTGTCATAGTAGTCTAAAGCACCATCAAAACCATGTGCTTTTGACGTATACACATCATCAAAATCTATTAAAGTTTTAATTGAATTAAAATCCTTATTTGTAATATTTTGAGGGAATTGCTCTAATTTTGGTTTCAGTTTCTCTTTTAAATGTGCCAGAAACCGAATGGCATAATGTTTATTTTTAAAACGCAACAATGCCTCACATGATCCTTTTAAAAAGCAAGGTGCAGAAACCGCTATAACAGCTTTTAATTCTTTTGGCACATCGTCTCTTTCACCCACATATTTTAAAGCCATATTTGCACCAAGACTAATGCCTTTTATATAAATTTCATCATAAATACCTTTGGATAAAACATGATGCATAACTGCTTCTAAATCTTCAGTTGCTCCAGAATGATAACTTCTAAACAAGCGATTTGGCTCACCGCTACAACCTCTAAAATTCACGCCAACTGCATCGATGTTATTTTCATTAAACAGCTTTGCTGTACCTTTTATATATGGTCGCTGCGCACTACCTTCTAAACCATGCAATAACACAATAACCTTATTAGATTTTTGTTTAGCATAGCTCCAATCTAAATCTAAAAAATCTGTATCTGGCAATGTAATGCGTTCCCTTGTTTGCTCAACACCTTCAACGCTTCGTGCTAAACCAGAGAATACAGTAGATATAAAACTCGTTTTTGCCCAAAATGGTGGTTTATAGGTTGGTTCTATTATTGGCATTCTATGTTGTTATCAGTATTTTAATCAAAGCTTCTCGACACTATTTTTTCGTTCCTCAAAAAATCATTAATAGTGACGTACTCAAGACATTAATTATTTAAGTATCGTAAACTCAATGGCTGAATCATTATAAACTTTATGCGTATGCTTTTGAAAATCGGATTCTTTCGCTTCAAAGATATTATCGACATACGTTTGTGGATTTGCGTCTATGTAAGGGAAAAATGTACTCTGAACTTGCACCTGAATTTTATGTCCTTTCTTAAAGGTATGAAACACATCTTGAAGCTTCAAATTTACTGCAGTTTTCGCATTAGGCACAAATGGTTCTGGCTTAGACATACTGTTTCTAAAACGTCCACGCAACACTTCACTCCTAACCATCATATGATAATTACTCAGTTTTAAATGATCTTGTACGTCTTCTGTATTTTCCATATCAGCCGGAAACACATCAACCACCTTAACTATCCAGTCAGCTGCTGTTCCTGTTGTGGACACCTTCAACTTTGCTAAAATATCACCAGCAAGGGTTACATCGTTTTCTAAAATTTCAGTTTCAAAGGTTAAAACATCTGGTCGTCTCGATGCAAAACGCTGATCGTCTGTCATGAATTTACGTGGTGTAAACCCAACTTTTATATCTTCCGTGTAAGGCACAGGCTTTTTAGGATCGCTAATAAAGACTGAAGTCGCCATCATACGATTAGCGCGTTGCGTTAAACGCTCATTTGGTTGCAAAAAATAACTTTCCTTAACTGTGTTTTCTGGTGGCCAAGACGCAAATGATTCCCATTGCTTTGTACCAGTATTAAACATGCTAGCTTCCGGCAAACCTGATTCACCATTAGCTTCACCTTTTAGAAAGTGATTAAAGAATTTTGTTTCAACATTTTTTTGAAAACGATCTGAGATACTATCTCCAAAGTGAATGTTTCCAATTACTTGTCGCTCTTTAGTTCTTGACCAATCACCATGACTCCAAGGCCCAAAAACAACGGTGTTATAGTTTTCGCTGTTGTTTTCAATACTTTTATAGGTATTAAATGGTCCATATAAATCTTCAGCGTCAAACAAGCCACCTACAATCATCGTTGCTGGTTTAATATCTTTTAAATGCTGAATAATGCCACGCGCTTTCCAAAAATCATCGTACGTGACATGGGTTTTTATTTGCTCCATAAACACATTGTCTTCTCCATAAAAATGATTCAACTTACTTAGTGGCATATGATCTAAAAAGAATTGATGTTGGTCTTCCGTGCCTATATCTGGAAAATTATACCATGGCTCTGTTGTTGGCTGATCTTTCATATAACCAAAAACAGAAGTTGCCCTCCAATAGCTTAACAAAAATGCACCATTATGAATAAAATCATCAAAAAAGAAATCTCCAATACAAGCTTGTGGCGAAACCGCTTTTAACGCAGGATGCGAGTCTAACAAAGAATACGTCGCATAAAATCCTGGATACGAAATACCATAAGTCCCAACATTACCATTATTATTCTCCACATTATTTACCAACCACTCAATGGTATCATATGTATCACTAGCTTCATCAAATTGCTTGCCTGTTTTATTAGGTATGTACGCTCGCATATTATCATACACACCTTCACTATTCCAACGTCCTCTCACATCTTGATAGACCATAATATTACCTTCTTCCATAAGGTATTTATTTGGACCAACTTTACTAGGAAATTCATTTTCACCGTAAGGTCGACAACTATAAGGTGTGCGCTTCATAAGTATAGGATACGTTTTTGACCTATCTTTTGGCGTATAAATTGTGGTATGCAATTTTACACCATCTCGCATAGCTATCATCACCTCTTGCTTCGTATAATGATCCTTTGGGCTGTAAACTTCCTTAGCAACATCATTATCCTCATTAGCAATATTATTTATTGTTTCTGAAGTTTTATCTGTAGTTTCTATTTTGGATTTACACCCTAAAAAGCATATACACAAAATAAGAATTGAAATTGTTTTTCTAATTAACATAGTAGTTGATTTTATAATGCCTTAGTTTAATGTTTTATGAATCTATAAGTCTGCACTTTATTATCTGAAGCTATTTCAGCAAAATACAATCCTGAATTATATTCGGAAACATCTAAAGAAACACTACCATCCAAAGACTTAAACGACTTTAAAACTCTTCCGTTTACATCTAAAATGGTTATATCGCTATTGTACTGAAGCCCTTCTACAAACACCTTAGACGATACAGGATTAGGGTATAATCTTACTAAAGACCTATTCTCATCTGCAACTGACAACGCATTACCAGTAAAGGCAATTCTATTAATTAAAGTGCCATCTCCTCCAATTGGAGTTAGAGAAAAATAATCTTTAGTACGACCAACATGTTGTAATTCAAAAACAATATCATCTCCTAAGTAGGCATCCAAATCAATACTTAATGTGGTAATAGGATCTTGATATCTTGTTATTGGATTGTAACTAGGTCCATATTGCACACCATTTATCAATATTCTAAACCATGAATTTGCTGGAGTAGAACTAAAATGATGCAATTGCCTAAACTCTATTTCTACATTACCATCAACTAAAGTTGCACCATCAATTTTAAATTTAAGCGCTGTTAAAAAATCTTTATTATCATTCCACGCTTGTGATTCTGTAGTTGTTTCTCCTCCAACCCATTCTGCATTAGAATCGCGTTGATGAAGCACCAATCTGTCGTACACAGAATAATTCACAAACTCTAACTTAGAAGATTCGCTATGCAATACCGAAATCACGTCAGTTTCTAATGACGAATCGTTATTAAAATAGGTATCATAACCTAATTCTAAGTATTCAGGATCTGTAGATGCATATATTTTTTTCCATGGCGACTGTGATACAGCACAACTATTTCTAACAAAAAGCTTGTACGATGTTGCAGCCGTTAAACCTGAAAACACATGAGTATTAGTCGCTGAAGACATATAATCTACACCAGGATTTTCTTCAAATTCTGCCGCTATGACTTCATAGTTACCCATAGCTGTTGCGTCCCATTGCAAGGCAATACTGTCTAATGTACTAAGCGCTGAAATGTTGACGATCTTCTCACAGTCATTTTCTAACAATTGAATATTGTCTAAATAGGTTTTTCTGGTGGTAGACTTACTAACGTTTTCCAGCTTAATAGTGATAAGTTCTCCAACATATTGAGACAAATCTATAGAGACTGTTTTAAAATCATTATCCTCAAAAGCAGCATTATAAATAAAATCCTCAGCAACACCAGTATATATATTATCATCTGCAAACGCTTTAATTTTTACACGTAAATACGCTTGCGAGGTTTGACTAATATCAAATCTTAGAATAGGATCAATGGCATTTTGTGTAAGATCAACATCTATAGATAAAGTTCTTATAAAATCCTGATTTTCTTCGAATGGATCACCATAATCATTCCAATTGAGATATTGCGGATAACCTGGTCCATTAAGCATCATACCATACGCACTAGCATGAGCAGCCTCAGCATTTATTTCTACACCATAATTAGGTACTGCATAATCCCGATTAAAATCAGATTCAAAATCTATTATATAAGGTAATGTCAAAGCTTCTGGTCGTGTTTTAAAATAAAAACTACGATAACCTGCTGTAACACCAAAAGCATCACAATCCGTTTTCACATTAACATAATAGTCTTGCGATGGTAATAAACCAGACACAGAAAACGTTAAATCGTTAGTTATAGTGTAACTTTCGGGAATATCCTCTCCTGCTTCCGTAATAACATATCTGTAATGATTTGCGTCAGGAATATCATTGAGCGTAAACTCCGCAGAGGTACTTGTTATATTATCCATACTAGATACCGAAACGGTCTGGCATGTTTGCAAATTACCATCGAAACGTGTTTTAGCATAAGAATTTTGCAACAACACAGAGGTTGATGTAGAACCATCATCAAACTCTTCGGTAATACTTACTCGACTTCGTGTTGGTGGATTATTAAAATTTTCAGTGCCTTGCCAACCCGATAAAGCACTTGACGAATAACCAGGATTCACATCCTCTACATCAATTACCAAATTATCGATACCATTATAATTAAAAGACGTATCAAAAATTAAAATAAACTCATAAGCATTGGCATAATAAGTAGAAATACCGATTTCAGTTAAATCCTCATCTGCAATAAATCCATCTCCAGCCACGAACTCATCCTTGGTGGTATGCCCTATTTTTAAAATTAAATTTGAATTTGGCGCAGGCGACGTTGTTGAATTAGAAAATGCTGTAAAAAACCGCAAACCCGTAATCTCTCCATTAAATTTAATTTGATCTGGATAATAAATGGTCTGAGTACGCGAAAACTTTGCTTGTGGCACATAAGGCTGATTTGTGTAGTCACCTGATCCTCCAACTGTGACGCTACTTGTAGATCTTAACTGCGCACTACCAATTGCTGTGCACAACAAAGCCACAGCGAATAGTATATTTTTCATGATTGATGATTTTGTTGCAATTTAATAATTTAATTAGCTTCTTAGTGTTAAAATTCAGGACACTTCTACAGGAGTAAATTCAAACTTCCCGCCATCAAACAGCCCTTTGTCACTTAGTTTTAAAGCAGGAATAACCAATAAAGCCATAAAAGATAAACTCATATAAGGCGCATGAAGTTTACTACCTAATTGCTTTGCCATTTTATCTAATTCGGAATAATGCTTACCTATAACTTCCGCATTTTGGTCGCTCATAATACCTGCTACTGGTAACGGAATTACTTTTTCGTCCGTATCTGAAATCGCACAAATACCACCTTCATTTTCAATTAAAAGATTAACCGCTTTGCAAATAGCTTCATCCGAAACACCAATAGCGATGACATTATGCGAATCGTGACCAACAGAACTCGCAATAGCACCTTCTTTTAGTCCGTAGTTTTTAATAAATGCAATTGCTGGCTTATCATTATTATAACGATTTACAACCGTCATTTTTAAGATGTCAGTATCTATATTAGACACTAAATTGCCGTCTTTTATTGTAGATTCAGCGATAATTTCGTTGGTAATTAATTCGCCATCTAAGCATTCTATCACTCTAATTTCTTTCGCCTTAGATTCTAGTTTAAAATCTGAAACTTCTTTTTTAGAGGTGTTGAAATTATTAAGATTTTCAAACGCCACATGTTCCACTTTTGAAACACCATTATCCGAAACCAATTCGCCATTAATATACGTTTGAAGCGTTTTAAAGTCTTTTAAATCTTCCACAATAATACAATCCGCATCGTCGCCAACATTTAGTAACCCAACATCTAAGTTGTAATGTTTTACAGGGTTTACACAAGCCGCTTGTAAAACTTTAAAAACATCATTACCTATAGCAACAGCTCTTGCGCAAATTTGATTGATGTGACCTAATAACAAATCATCTGGATGTTTATCGTCGCTACAAAACATCATGTTTTGATAATGATTATCTAGCAACCCGATTAAAGCTTCAAAATTTTTGGCAGCACTACCTTCTCTAATAATGACTTTCATGCCTTTTTGAAGTTTTTCTAAACCTTCATCAAATGAAAAACACTCGTGATCTGTTGAAATTCCCGCTGAAATATACTTTGCTAAATCGTCGCCTCGCAATCCAGGTGCATGACCATCAATTGGTTTATTATACTGTTTTGCCCATTCTAATTTCTTTAGCACTTCCGCATCATCATAAATAACGCCTGGATAATTCATCATTTCGGCCAAATATTTAATATCTGAATTTTCCATTAAGGCTTTAATATCGTCAGAATCTATAATAGCTCCTGCAGATTCAAAACTTGTTGCTGGCACACAAGAAGGTGCTCCAAAATTGAATTTAAAAGGCGTTTGTTTTCCGTTTTCAATCATAAACTCCACACCTTTTACACCAAGCACATTGGCTATTTCGTGTGGATCAGAAACGGTAGCAACAGTTCCGTGATTTACAGCAATTTTTGCAAATTCACTTGGCACCAACATTGAGCTTTCAATATGAATATGTGCATCTACAAAACCTGGTAAAATGAAATGATTCTCTTCACAATCTTTCTTTATGATAGCTGCAATTTTTCCATCTTTAATCGTGATTTCTCCTTTAAAGATATTACGATTCTCAATGTCTACGATGTTTCCTTTTAATTTCAAATTATATAATTTATTTCTATTATTTGAATAGACTAATTTTAAACCTATTATATTTTATTACAATTACTTAAATCAATAATATTAAACAGTAACTTTAAGTATTGCTTTTGTATTAGTTTTTACTTTAAACCGTTCGTCTGCACGTTTACCAACGACCCAAATTACTTTATTTTCTGAAGTTAACACCCAAGTATTTTCTTTTTCAACCAATGAACATTTTTCGTCTTTTAGGTATTTGCTAATCTTCTTTTTACCTGTCATTCCTATAGGTTGAAAAGTATCTCCTTCCTTCCAAAGTCTTAATTTTAATGGAAATTTTAATAGGTCTTTATCAACGTAAATGATGTGGTTTGATGTTTCAGAAATCGTATCAACTTCATTAAAACACATATTACCAAATAGTGTTTCTACTTCGTTATCGTTTTCTGAAACCAAAAGAGATGCTTCTCTTCGCTCAGAATCATTTAAATCAGTTAGAATTAAAAACTCACGATGCTTTATTAAACGATGCGAATTAGACTTTACCAACTTCCCAGATTGTGCATCTAATAAATCCACGACATCATTCCACTCTGTGAATCCATAATTTTTAAATAGCTCAAATAAATAAGCTTTAGGATTTTTAACGGCTTTAAATTCTGAAATCTTATAGGTAGTTCCTAAATCATCTTCCGAAATAATAGCTCGCTTTTTAAAATCCATTAATTGGTCTTCAACAATCAGTTGTGTATCGTTAAGATGGCTCAACGTATTTTGAAAACTATCCAGTAACTGCGGATTGATTTCTTTTAAAATCGGCACTACTTCGTGTCTTAACTTATTTCTAAGATATTTTCTAGACGCATTACTCGCATCTTCTCGCCAAGTAATTTGATTTACTTTTGCAAAGGCTTCAATTTGAATTCTAGAAAATGGCAACAATGGTCTAACCACATTTTCATTCACTATTGGGATTCCGGTTAAACCATTCAACCCTGTTCCTCTTGTAAAGTTGATGAGAAAGGTTTCTAGATTATCATCTGCATGATGCGCTGTGAGAATAAAATCGAAATTTAATTGTGCTGCCAATTCCTTAAACCAATCGTAACGCAACTCTCGTGCTGCCATTTGAATGGAACGCTTATGTTCTGTGACATAGGCTTCTGTATCAAAATTTTGAATAAAAACTTCAACATTTAAATCTTCAGCTAATTCCACAACAAAGGCTTCATCTTTGTCACTTTCCTCTGCTCTTAAATTAAAATTACAGTGTGCTAGTGAAAAATTCAGATTCAAGTTTTGGCATAAATGTGCTAAAACCACACTGTCTATTCCACCAGAAATAGCAATGAGTAGTTTAGCCTCCTTTAAAAAAGACAGGTTTTTATGTATATAAATTTCGAAGTTTTCTTGCACTTCTCAAAGGTATTGAATTAATTGATTTTCATAGAATCTCTAACACTCAAAAAGTTTTATAGCGATAAACTAGTTTTCCAAAACTTCGCGCATCGCTTTTGCCTTAACCAAACATTCTTCATATTCCTTAAGTGGGTCGCTTTTTGCTGTTATGGCTCCTCCAACTGAATATGAAATGTATTTTTTTGATTCGTTATAAAGAATACTTCTAATAATGACATTAAAATCGAAATCGCCATTTGGTGTAAAATAACCTACAGAACCTGAGTATAATCCGCGTTTGGTTTCTTCTAAGTTTTCAATAATTTGCATTGCTGACAATTTTGGAACACCTGTCATGCTTCCCATTGGAAACGTAGTTTTAATAATGTCTACAGGATTTGTATCTTCTTCTACTTGCGACTGAACCGTAGAAATCATTTGATGTACTTGCAAAAATGAATATACTTTGCACAGCTCCTTCACTTCTACACTGCCTTTAATGGCTGTATGCGACAAATCATTTCTAACCAAATCTACAATCATGATATTTTCGCTACGCTCTTTTAAATCTTTAGATAAATCGTCTGCGAGTTTTAAGTCTTCAGTTTCATTTGTAGAACGCTTTGCGGTGCCTTTTATAGGCTGTGATATAACTGTTGTACCTTCTTTTTTAATATAGCGTTCTGGTGAAGCAGAGATCATATACTTATCTTCAAACTTTAAATAACTAGCAAATGGTGGTTTTGAGATGTCATTTAGTTTCTTAAATGTTTCTATTGGATTTATTTCGCTGTTCTCAGCATAGAATTCTTGGCAGAAATTGGCTTCGTAAATATCGCCTCGTTGAATGTGCGCTAGCATTTTGTTGACTTTTTGGAAGTAGTCATCTTTATGAATTCTTAGTTTAATTTTTATTGGGTTCTGAGGTTTCTCACATTTGCTCGAAATACCACTAGATTCAATTAATTTTATATCATCTTCAATCTCATCATCAACCATTCTTAAATATTGAATTTCAACCTGATTATCTTTAAATAAAAACAGTTTTTTAGGTTGAAAGAAATACAAATCAGGAAACGCCAAACCATCAAAATTTTCAGATTTTAAGCGTTCTGTAGTATTTTTTAAATCGTAAGTGAGGTAACCAAAAATCCAATCTTTAGTTGAGGTTTGATACTCTTTTAAACGTTCAAAAGCATCAAAAAAATCTGTACGCAGCGTTGTAAACGCATCTACTGCCAAAACTGCGTCGTAATTACTGTATTGATCCGTATGGTTATTAGAATCTAACCACAAAATATCATCGAATTGTTGCGACCAAAGCAAGAGATTTTGCTTAAAGCTTTCTAAATTTTTAGGCTGATGAATTTGCGTTGTTCTCAATAGAAAAATAATTGCTGCAAGTTACTGAAATAATATGATTTCTGTAGCTGCCATTTTAGTGTTTGAGGCATGGAAAATATTTATTTATTCTGGTTTTACACCCCTAAAGTCTCCTCAAGGGGAGAATTGTTAAAAAAATATTTCATATTTCTTTAAGCGCAACAGTAAGACTGTCCCCTTGAGGGGACTTTAGGGGTGTTTTCAAAATTCATTTTTTTTTAATTTATCTACTAAAGCAAATAATTGTAATTGAAAATTTCGATGGATAAATAGTAATTTTACTAGTGAAGAAATATCAAGAATTGTATATTTCAGAAAAAAATAAGAAGGCATGTATAGTTTAAAAAACGACATCTTACAAATTGGCATTAAACCTAAAGGTGCTGAATTATGTAATATTACTTCAGTAAAAAATAACAGAGAATTTTTATGGCAAGCAAACCCTGAATTTTGGGGAAGTCATGCACCAAATCTGTTTCCTATTATTGGCTGTATGAAAGATGATAGTTATATCTACAATAGCAAATTATACCATATGCCAAAGCATGGTTTTGCGAGACATAACGATAATTTTGTAGTTAAAAATCAATCCGATTCTAGTATTACATTTAGCCTATCATCTAATGACGATCTGTATGAGCTATATCCATTTTTGTTTGAGTTTGAGATTACTTATACACTTTCAGAAAATATACTAACCATTAATCATACAGTGACAAATCGTGATAGAAAGACCATGTATTTCTCTTTAGGCGGACATCCTGCGTTTAATTGTCCACTCACTAAAGATGAAGATTACACTGATTATTTTTTAGACTTTGAACATCAGGAAAACAGTGAATCGTATCTATTAAATATGGAAAACGGATTATTAACCAACGAAACAAAACCTGTGTTTGCTGAAGGTCATAAAATTAATTTAAGACCCGATTTATTTAATGCAGATGCTTTAATTTTTAAAGATTTAAAATCGAGGGTTGTAAGCTTAACACACAAAACAAAAGGCAAAGTCTTAACTGTTAACTTTAGAGGTTTTAAGCAATTAGGGATTTGGGCAAAACCAAATGCACCTTACGTTTGTATTGAGCCTTGGTTAGGTATTGCTGATAATGAATTTACAGACCAAAAGATTGAAAATAAAGAAGGCGTTTTGAGTTTAAAATCTGGTGCTATTTTTGAAGCCAGCTATAGCATTGAAATAGAAAAAAGCCTTTTATCTTAATTACAGATTAAAATTGCATATTACTTATATATTGAAGTTGTAGCACATTATGAAAACAGTCCTTTCTCTATTATGTCTTCTATCCTTACTAAGCTGTATACCTGAACCAGAAGTGCGTAATGATCAAGAAACACTGAAAACAATCTTTGCGGAAAATCAGTATCGAATTAAAGTTGAAACTTGTGGATGTTTTGGATGTGGAACTTATATTTTTAACGTTGATAAAATTGGAGATATAGCAACAATCTCAAATGCATCTGGTACAGAAAAAATTGAGGTTATAAATGATAGTCTAGATAGTTTCAAATATTTTATGTCTGAACGTATTGGTCAAACTATAGGGAAAGACATGCCTTTATGTACAAGCAGCTATCAATTTCAAGTTGACAATGGTAAATTTGCAGTTACCTTTTCTGATGAAATATGCTCTGAATGGGACAAACTGAATGATATAATTGCATTAAAGTCTATTCCTGATAGTATGGATTATTAAAATAACGTGCCACAACACCGTGTATAATTAATTGCTTGGTCACTGCCGACTTACGAAAATTCCGCTGGAATTTTCTATCTGTGATTTATTTGCTAACTTTAGTGCTTAAACCACGCAACAAACCATATACAACAACGTTATGCTCCATCTATGAAAAAACTAATAGCATATTTTATAATTTTGGTTTTTTGGACAAGTAATGTATTCTCTCAAGTACAATACGATGTGAAAAAAGTTTTAGAAACTAAAGATTTCACACAATTTAAAAAACTATCTCTTAATTTAACTGACCGAAAAAAGAATATATGTTCACATTGGAAATCTATAAGAGATTTGACCTATAATTATAAAGAAGGAATTTTCTTTTTTGAAAAATCAGTCCCAATCAAAGACAAACCAGGAAATTCTTCTGTTTACACATACAGAGTTAGAATAATTACTACGAATACCGAAATTGTTTTTTATGAGTTAACCGAAAAGAAAAATAAAAAGGTAAAAGGTAAATGGGAACCTTATTTTGAAATAATAGATACATTTAAAGATGAAGTCGATTATGCGAATTTCAAAAAGGAATTTAAGACTATATTTCTAACTGAAATTAATGAAGAGGAATTATTCACAACTGATTTTGTTTATGGATCGAATTGTGGCATCGCTGGAATGAACCCAAGTGGCAGAATAAATATTAATAAACTAATCGATAAAAAAGACAAATCCGGAATTATAGAATGGCTAAAATCAACAATTACGGAAAAACAGATATATGCTATTGATGCTCTATATCAACTAAAAAATTGCGGAATAGTATTAACTGAAGATGAATTGAAAATGGTTGAATTCGTTTCTAATAAAGATGGAAGTATCGAAACGTGTTCAGGCTGTTCTTTTTATGGCAGAGGAATTAAAGAAGTGACTGAACAATTTGAATTTTGAAAAAGACGAAAGCGCAACACCACATATAATCAACTGCTTTTTAATCACTTACCAACAAAAATTCCTTCAAAATTTTCTCGCGTTCGTTTTTGTTTACTAAATTAGTTGCTGAATCACACAACGACATCATACATAAAATCGTTTAGTTTCATTAACAGAAACCGCTAACCAATGATAAAATTCTTTAGAAAAATTAGACAAAAACTATTAACTGAAAATAAACTCAGTAAATATTTAGTTTATGCTATTGGAGAAGTTATTCTCGTTGTAATTGGTATTCTTATTGCCTTGCAATTAAATAATCATAACGATACAAAAAAAAACAAAGGTTATGAAAAGGACTACCTTGACAGAATACAATTAGATATTAAGCAGGACATAGCAGAATTAGAACAGCTTTTTAAAGGAGATACGATTCAATTAGATGCTTATACTTATTTGGGACGTTATTTGCTGTCAGATTCAAAAGTCACAGACTCCATATCACTAGTCACAAAGTCAAGTAAAGTTTTTGGAATCCATTGGTTTGAAGGTAAAAATATAGTTTTTGACGACATGAAATCGTCTGGAAAAACAGGACTCATTACTTCAGGTTCTTTAAGAAATAGTATTCAATATTACTACAGATTATTTGATGAAGTCATAAAGGAAGAGAGCGTACACAATAATTCCATCTTAAAATATAATAATACTATTTATCCATTTTTCGAAACAGGTGCTGGAGCAGACCTTGGGATGCCAGAAAGATGGAAAGAAAACGCGATTGAAAAATCATATAATAAATATTATAATTCTCTCATAAACTTAGATGAAGACCAAAAGAAAATAATTTCTGACAATTTTGGCTTAGCAAAAGCTAACATTTTACTAAATCATAAAGTGCGACTGTTACTACACAAAGAAGGACTAAAGACAATTAAGGCTATTGATGCTTATTTAAAACAAGAAAAATAACGAAAGCACAACAAACACAAGACTTTTTCTAATAATTTGACCCTAAGATTATTCATTTCAATTTTGATTTTTCAGCTGATAAGTTCGATATCAAATAATATCAAAAAAATAAGGGTTTTAAAGCATTTGTAAACAATTATTATAATGCTGAAAAAGAACCAAAGTGACGAAATGCTTTAAAATACACATAAGTATAAATCACTTAAAATTATTAGTAGTAGCTTTGCACAAAACTTTGCAACGTGACTTTTCAAGACCTTAATTTAAATACACCTTTATATAACGCCTTAGACGATTTAGGGTTTACTACACCTACTCCAATACAAGAAGAATCTTTTAGTGTTGTCGCGTCTGGTAAAGATGTTGTTGGTATTGCACAAACAGGTACTGGTAAAACATTAGCCTATATGCTACCTATTTTAAGGAATCTTAAGTATTCTAGACAAGATAATCCTAGAGTTTTGGTTTTGGTACCTACTAGAGAATTAGTAGTACAAGTGGTTAGTGAGATTGAAAAATTCTCAAAATACATTAACAATCGTGTGCTTGGTGTTTATGGTGGTACCAACATTAATACACAAAAACAAGCTGTGGCACAAGGCCAAGATATTATTGTAGCGACACCAGGACGTTTATACGATTTAGCCGTAAGTAGAGTGTTGCAATTAAAATCGGTTCAAAAATTAGTGATTGATGAAGTTGATGTAATGCTAGACTTAGGGTTTAGACACCAATTGATGAATATTTTTGATATTCTTCCGCAACGCAGACAAAACATTATGTTCTCGGCAACGATGACTAAAGATGTTGACGAATTAATTACCGATTTTTTCACCAATCCTACTAAAATATCAATTGCTGTTTCTGGTACACCTTTAGAAAACATTAAACAAGAGCGATACGATGTACCTAACTTTTACACTAAAGTGAATTTGTTAGAACATTTACTTCATGATAAAGAGGAATTTTCTAGAGTTCTAATCTTTGTGGCTTATAAGAAAATGGCCGACCGTTTGTTTAATCAGCTCGAAGACTTATTTCCAAGTGAATCTTGTGTTATTCATTCTAACAAAACGCAGAATTACAGATTACGTAGTATAGAACAATTTAGAGAAGGCGAAAACCGATTACTGGTTGCCACAGATGTCATGGCTAGAGGTTTAGATATTGAAGGGGTTTCGCATGTTATTAATTTTGACACACCAGATTACCCAGAAAACTATATGCATAGAATTGGTAGAACTGGTAGAGCAGAACAACAAGGCCATTCTATTTTATTATCTACAGACAAAGAACAAGAAGGATTAGAACGCATTGAAACTTTAATGCAAATGAAGATTGAAACACTTGAGATACCTGAAAGCGTTGAGATTTCTACAGAACTTATTGAAGAAGAACGACCTCAAATTAGAGAGCGTAACAATCCAACAAAACGCAGTGATACTCATAAGCCAGGACCAGCTTTTCATGAAAAATCCGAAAAGAATTCTAAAGAAAACTTAGGAGGTTCTTATAAATTTAAGATGGCTGCGAAATATAAAAAGCCAAAAACTAGAGGCGACAAAAATTACAATCGTAGAAACAAGAAATAGTTTTTCTTTGTTGTCATCTTACATTTCACCTTGTGCTTAGATCACTTTGCATTCAATTTTTAGTTCTCACAATTACAATAAAACCAAACTAAACGAGAAGAGATTCACGTTTTATCGTGATTTGATGCTCTTTAGACCAATTTCACTTGGTTTTTCACAAAAAAATAGGATTTTTATAACTTGTCGATTTTTCAATTCAATATTTCGAAACGTTCTTAATATTACATAAACCTTTATAGACATTAAATAAAAAAACCCTATTCAATTTAATGAAAAGGGTTTTATATACCTCAAGTACATGCAGGATCGCATTCCACGTTAACACAGAATCTATGACCCTAACCTCATAGTTAATCCTGCATTTGTACTTGATTTTCTATTAAATCTCTAATAGGAACAATTAATTTTCCTTTTGAGTTTTTTAATATCACTGAAATGCTTTGCACAGCATCAATTGTATAAGTTTCATTATTGAACGTTATATTCTGCCCAACCTCAAACGTCTTACGTGCATAAAACGTATTTAACAATTTACCTACAACCTCTCTCGCACCTAACCCAAAAGCAATAGCAAAGGCTAGCAAGAAGGCTGCAATTATCATGTTTATATTATTAGAAATTATCTCTGTATCAATGCCAGCCTGATTCAATGCCGTCACAGAAATAAACGTTAACAATAAGAAAAACACAGCTTGGCTAATAATTTTACCACCAGACAAATCCATTGATTCAAATAGTGATTTTAATCCATTTTTAACAAAGTTTGCAAACAACAGACCTATGATAAAAATAACAATAGCAGAAAACAGTTTTGGCAAATAAGAAATTAAATCACTGATTTGTTTGGTAATAATTTCTAATCCCATTATATCAGACGCTGTT
Organism: Winogradskyella eckloniae; assembly: GCF_013249045.1. Classification (GTDB taxonomy): domain Bacteria; phylum Bacteroidota; class Bacteroidia; order Flavobacteriales; family Flavobacteriaceae; genus Winogradskyella; species Winogradskyella eckloniae. The sequence continues at coordinate 128,445 of NZ_JABRWP010000009.1, read as the reverse complement.
ACCAGCAATACGATATACATTATATACTTAATAGCTTTTGAAACAACTTTTGCCGTATTAAAGTTAAGCTGCTTACCTTCTATTATTTCTATTTCATTAATTTTCTCATCTAGCTTATGCGTCTTAGCTAATTTTAAAAGTTTCTTTATAATTTTTACAATTAACTTCGTCACAATCCAACCAATAATTAGAACTATAAGTGCACCAATTATGTTTGGAAATATTTTAGTAATCTCAAACCAAATATTGGTTAAAGATTTCATCGCCACTTCTGAAAATTCATTCATTTTATCCATTCTAATAATTTTGTGTTAGGGTTTTATTAGTCTTTATTTTTTTCTCTTACTACTTACACTGTCTATTATATAACCAAGATTATACGAAAAGAGTTCGGCTAATTCCATAAATAGCTTCGCCATGGCAATATCATGCATAACTTTCCCTTTCAGTTCCACTGGAACTTCCTTTAAAGGTTTGTCTATTTGATTAAATGGATTTTCCATCTTTTGTATACTTATCGTACTTCTGTACTAGTTTTTCTTTAGCTCTTTTTAATCGCATTTTTACTGCGCTTTCTCCAATATCTAAGGCATCTGCTAATTCTTTTATTGATAAATTATCTTGATACTTTAGTAATAAAATCATTTTCTCGTCTGGAGATATTAATTCCATAACTTTTTTCAACTGCTCTACTCTCATGTCTTGAAACGCAACAGTAGAATCAATATCTTCTCCTATATTTTCTATATCAACATGTTCTGAACTTACAGATTTTTTTTCAAATTTCTTAGCTGTATTTCTAGTAACATAATTAACACAATGATTATATGTAAAAGCATACAACCATGTAGAAAATTTTGACTTCCCTTTAAAACTAGCAAGTTTAACAAAGACTCTTAAAAAAACATCTTGCGTTAAATCTTTTGCCTCGTCCACACCATTAGCAAATCCATAACATTTGTTATAAACCATACTTGCATATCTATCGTACAGCACCTCGAACAACATGGTGTCATTTGTTTTTACGATAGCTTCTACAAGCGATTCATCAGTTAGGTTATGAATAGCGTCTTTTGTCAAGGGTTATTTTTGGTCTAAATAATTAGTTATTAGTGTTAAGACACCTCTTTGTAAGAGAAGTCACATTTTTTTTGTTTTTTTTTCAATTCTTCAATTTTCATATTATGAAGTCATTATATATTGAGATACATTTTAATTTTCTAATATTTAAAACAAACAACAATAGCGCTAACCTACAGCTATAAATTCTATTACTTCAATACCTCTATCCAATAAAAGTTTAGACTAAACTACTAATATAATTTGAGAGTTAAAAAGTAAATTAAAACTATTATAAATTTTTAATTTACAAGCTTACACCTTCATTATAGCCAACAAAAATTTCCTATTTTTTTTTAAGGCTGTTCTATCTATTAACTTTTAGTGTTTTCATTTTTATTTTAAAAATCAATTTAAATCTACTGACATTTTAATGATGAGTTTTTTAATTTTCCTTGACAAACAATCTATTTCTAGGTTCTAAAAATACAAGACAAAATTTAACCTATTGCCAATGAAGCGATTACAATTAAAATTAAATAATATTCCTTTCATCGAACTTATAAGGTAGTCCCTTTTATTTCCGTAATAAAATTATTAACTTTAGATAATTATTAACCCAAATCTAACGTTATAATGGCAAATGCTATTATATATAAAGACGCTTAATGAGTAATTATCTACACAACACTATCCCAAACTTAAAGCCGTTTAGTTACGAACACCATCACGATACGCATTTCATTAACCAACCATGGGTTTTAGTAAACGGTATTTCAAAAAAGAAATCGGTTTACACCTTTAAGAATGATAATATTCTTGAAATTTCAAGAAAGGATAATATCATTAAAACATCTTGGACACTTAATATCCTTAATAACTTTACTATTGAAACCGAAGACGGATTAATTACGGTAGAGGCCTATTTTAAAGATGATGATATTTTAGTGCTTAACAACCAAGAAAAAGAAGAATTTGCGCTTTACATCAACACGTCTAAATATGACGAAGAATTAAATTCTATTGAAGATGTACAAACGTTTTTAAAAGAGAAATACAAAAAGAAAGTCAGCTCTATTATCTATGAACACAAATTCTACTACATAGAACAATCTAAAGAATTTGGCCCTTTTAAAGTAGAAGAATTAGCAGAAAAAGTTAAATCTGGAGAAATCAGCGCATATTGCTTTGTAAAGGATATTAATGAGTATGATTATAGCAAACGAATGCGCATTGAGGATTTAATTAAAGAATTATAATACTCCCTACAACAACCAAAGATCATTCCTTACGTCTTATGTAGTTTCTTTACATATGCTTAACATATTGTGAGCATTACTGCCTAATATCCTTACTATTTTTGATTAGTTTCTATTCTTATAAATATTTGTTAAAAATATATTTTTAATAGTATTACTATTATATTTGCAATTAAATCAATTAAGTATGATAAACTTACTTTCAAACCTTAAAATATCTGTACCAGATAAGATATATATTAAAGATCCTGAATCCTCTAATTTAGGTAAACGTATTATTGAGCATAGTATTTTATTAATAGACGATATAGGATTTGATAGCTTTACTTTTAAGAAATTAGGCGCAAAAATAGGCTCTAATGAGAGCTCTATTTATAGGTATTTTGACAGTAAACACAAATTACTTCTATACTTAACATCGTGGTATTGGGCTTGGATAGAATACCAAATGGTGTTTGCTACATATAACTTACCAAATTCTAATGAAAAATTACTTAAGGCCATAGAAATTATCACCAAAAGTATAGAACAAGATGTGACCTTTTCTCATATTAATGAAGTGGTCCTTAATAGAATAATCATTAACGAGAATTCTAAATCTTATTTAACCAAAGAAGTAGATAGTGAAAATAAAGAAGGCTACTTTATCATTTACAAACGCATGATACAGCGATTAAGAGATATGATTATTGACATAAACCCTAAATACAAATATGCAACTAGTTTGGCCAGTACAATTGTAGAAGGTGCGTTGCACCAACATTTTTTAAAAGAACATTTCATTTCGTTGACAGACTGTAATGAAACCATTACACCAACAGACTTTTTCAAAGAACTTACTCTAAACGCTATTATTAAATAATTTTATGAATTACAAAGAAATTATGTCGCCTTGGCAAAGGCTAATTGGTCTTTTAAAATTAGAAAAACGAGATGTCCTCCAAGTGGTTTATTACGCGGTGTTTTCAGGTATACTTGGCCTTACTTTACCTTTGGGAATACAAGCCATAATTAACCTGCTTCAAAGTGCACAAGTTAGCACCTCTTGGATTGTATTAGTTGTTTTAGTGACTATTGGTGTTTCATTTGTTGGTATTCTACAACTAATGCAAATGCGCATAATAGAAACCATTCAACAACGTATTTTCACAAGAGCTTCATTTGAGTTTACGTATCGTTTTCCAAAAATTAAAATGACGGAATTACGCAACAACTATCCTCCAGAATTGGCCAATCGTTTTTTCGATACATTAAATATTCAAAAAGGATTATCAAAAATATTAATAGACATTCCTGCTGCGCTATTGCAAATTATTTTTGCTTTGATTCTACTATCATTTTACCATCCATTTTTTATTGCTTTTGGGTTCCTGTTGCTCATACTTATTTACATTGTATTTAAGTTTACAGCCCAAAAAGGCATGCAAACAAGCCTTATGGAATCTAAACACAAATATAAGGTAGCGCACTGGATACAAGAAGTCGCAAGAGCTGTTGTAAGTTTTAAATTATCTGGTAAAACAAATCTAGCCATAGAAAAAAACGACGAATTGGTAAACGATTATTTAAAAGCAAGAGAAAGTCATTTTAGAATTTTAATTATTCAATTTATACAAATGATTGGCTTTAAGGTAGTTGTAACAGCTGGGCTTTTACTTATAGGAGGATTGCTAGTACTTAACCAAGAAATGAACATAGGTCAATTTGTAGCAGCAGAAATCATCATTTTATTAGTTATTACATCCGTTGAAAAACTTATTCTTGGCTTAGAACCGTTTTATGATGTACTGACTTCTCTAGAAAAAATGGGACAAATTGTAGATAAAGATTTAGAAGAACAACATGGCGAAACACCCGAATTCAAGGAAGATTTTTGTTTAGAATTAGACAATGTCTCTTTTTATATACCAGACAGAGAAGCACATATCATTAAAAATGTTTCTTTGGTCATTAAACCAAAAAGTAGACTCTTAATTAGAGGCGAAAGTGGCTCTGGCAAATCTAGTTTATTACGTCTTATTGGTGGTATTTTAGAACCTTCAAAAGGGAAAATTTATCTCGACAAATTTATGTTAGACAATATTAACCTAAATCACTTTAGGTCTAACATAGGCATGTCTTTAATAGACGAAACACCCTTTGAAGGCACTATAAAAGAAAACATAACCTTTGGAAATAAAGATATTTCTGATGATCAATTAATGTGGGCTATTGAAAACGTAGGACTCTACCAATTTGTAAAAGAAAGTCCTAAAGGCTTAAAAACGATGCTATATCCTGAAGGTAAACAAATATCATTCACCATCGCAAAAAAAATAGTTTTAGCTAGAGCCATTGTTACCCAACCTAAACTGCTCATTTTAGAAGACCCTTTAGATTATTTTGAAACTCAAGAGTTAAAAAATATCATTTCATTTTTAACTGATGAGTCAAATCCTTGGGCTTTAGTCGTAGTGAGTAGAGCTGACCAATGGACACAAAATTGCACACAAGTTGTTACCTTAAAAAAGGGAGAAATTATTTAAAAAGATTTTTATGTTAAATATATCTAATAATCAATTAAACAAATCAGTCTTACTAAGTCAAACGAAATCCGGAAAACGTGTATTTCACAACAGATACTATAAGTATTTTAATAGATTCTTATTCGTATTTACCATAATAGGAATAATCATTTTATTCTTGCCTTGGACACAGAATATAACAAGCCGAGGAAATGTAACGACACTTACACCAGACCAGAGACCACAAACGATTCAATCATCCATTCCTGGCAGAATAGATCAATGGTACGTTCGTGAAGGTGATTTTGTAAAGAAAGGCGATACTATTATTCAAATTTCAGAAATAAAAAGCGAATATTTTGATCCTAATTTAGTAGAACGCACAGCGCAACAGCGTGATGCCAAAGCCCAATCGGTTGGCTCTTATGAAGAAAAAGTAAAAGCCCTAAATAGACAAATAGCAGCATTAAGTAATGAACGTCAATTAAAGCTAGAACAAGCAAAAAACAAACTCTTACAATCGCGCTATAAAGCAAAAAGTGACAGTATAGATTTGGCAGCTGCCATAACGAATCAAAAAATTGCAAAGTTGCAATACGACAGAACAATAACATTACAAGAAGAGGGTTTTAAGGCTCTAAAAGATGTTGAAGACAAACGTTTAAAATTACAAGAAACGGAAGCCAAATTAATATCACAAGAAAATAAATTATTGGCCAGTAAAAATGAAATACTAAATGCGCAATTTGAAATATCTAGAGTAAATGCCACATATGCAGATAAGATTTCTAAAGCTCAGAGTGATAAGTTCACAGCACAATCTAGCCAATTTGATACAGAAGCCCAAGTATCAAAATTAAATAATCAATATTCTAATTATCAATTAAGAAATGATTTAAAATATATAAAAGCGCCTTTTGATGGTTACATAAATAAAGCCATAAGAGGTGGTGTTGGCCAAACCTTTAAAGAAGGCGAAGCCATTGTAGGTATTATGCCAGCACAAGTAGAATTAGCCGTAGAAACATTTGTAGAACCAATAGATTTACCGTTAATAAAACGAGGTGCAAAAGTCCGAGTACAATTTGATGGTTGGCCAGCAATCGTATTTAGTGGTTGGCCAGATATTACCTACGGAACCTATAGTGCAGAAATAGTTGCTATAGAGAATTTTATTAGTGATAACGGTAAGTTTAGAGTGCTTTTGGCACCAGATGAATCCGAGCACAAATGGCCTAAAGATATAAGAGCAGGTTCTGGCGCATACACTATGGCTTTACTAGAAGATGTTCCAATTTGGTTTGAACTTTGGAGACAACTCAATGGGTTCCCTCCTAATTATTATCAACCAGAATCTCAATCTAACGCTAAAAAGAAATAAGCAATGCGACATATAATTACGTTAGTGTTTTTTAGTTTTTCGCTGTTTACATTTTCCCAATCTACAGCATTATCTAATGTTTTGAGATTTGATGAATATTTGGGTTTTGTAAAAAAATATCATCCTATTGTGAAACAGGCAGAATTGGTTATTGACGAAAGTCAAGCGCAATTAATGAAATCTCGTGGTGCTTTTGATCCCAAATTTGAAATCGATTACAATCGCAAAACGTTTAAGAACACAGACTATTACGACAAACTTAATGGTGCCTTTAAAATACCAACATGGTTTGGCATTGAATTAAAAGCTGCTTTTGAAGAAAATACTGGTGAGTACTTAAACCCTGAAGCCTATGTCCCAGAAGACGGACTCTATAACGCTGGCCTATCACTTCCACTAGCTCAAGGTTTATTAATAAACAATAGAATGGCAGCTTTAAAACAAGCCAAACTATTTAAGGAACAAGCCAAAGCAGATAGAGACATCTATGTAAACACTATTTTATTTGAGGCCTCACTTGTATATTTTAAATGGCTACAAGCCTACAATGAATTGCTATTATTTGAAAATATATTAGAAAACGCAGACTTAAGGTATTCTGGCATTAAAAAAGGAGTCATTGTTGGAGAAAACGCTAAAATTGATGAAACGGAAGCACGCATTGCAGTAAATAATAGACGATTAGGCTTAGAACAATCTAAAGTGAAATTAATGAAAGCGGCATTAGAATTGTCTAACTTTTTGTGGCTTGAAAATAATATTCCATTAGAGCTTCAACCTCATATTATTCCAGATGTAAATTCCGAACCCATTATTGATGCTACCTTCAATATTAATACACTACAAACAGAAGCCCTTACGATAGAAGAACACCCAAAAATGCGGTCTTTAGATTATAAATTACAAGGATTAGAAGTAAATAAACGACTCAAAACCAATAAATTACTGCCTAAAATCAATTTAGAATATAATTTTCTTTCCCAAACACCAGAAACCTCAAGCTCTTTTAATACTTCAGATTACAAGAGTGGACTAAGCTTAAGTTTACCATTGTTTTTAAGAAAAGAACGAGCCGATTTAAAGCTGGCAAAAATAAAATTAATTGATACTGAATACGAAATTAATGCAACACGTGTATCACTAGAAAACAAAGTAACAGCAATAAAACAAGAACTCGATTCCTATATTAAACAAAATGAAATTACCTCAGAAATGGTATCTGATTATGAAATGATGCTCATGGCTGAGGAACGTAAATTTCAATTAGGCGAAAGCTCGTTGTTTTTAGTTAACGCAAGAGAATCTGAACTTATAGACGGCAAATTAAAGGCCATCGCCATACAGAATAAGTTTTTTAACACCAAAGCAAAGTTATTTAACAGCCTTGCCATTAACCCATTATTAAATTAATTGCCTGCAAAAAAAATAGCGAAAATCTTATCGATTTTCGCTATTTAAATATTTCAATTCTAGACGTTAGGATTGTAATCCTGGTATGGCAACCATTTCATTTACATCTTTATCGTAATCTACACCTTCAACATCAAAACCAAAAAGGTTAAAGAAGTCCGTTTTATAGCCTTCTAAATCTCCTATTTCTGGCAATGTCTCTGTTGTGGCTTGTTTCCAAAGTGCTAACACTATAGCTTGTATATCATCACGCATTTCCCAATCATCAATACGAATTCTACCAGCTTCATCTAATTGTAGGTTTTCAGCATATAGACGTTCATTAAATAAACGCTCAATTTGCTCTATACAACCTTCATGTATACCTTCTTCCTTCATTACTTTATATAATAATGAAATGTATAACGGAATTACAGGAATTGCAGAACTTGCTTGCGTTACTAACGCTTTATTTACTGAAACGTAACCTTTACCATTAATATCTTTTAAGGCTTCTGTAATTTTAAAAGCTGTGGCTTCTAAATCATCTTTTGCACGTCCAATGGTACCTTTTCTATAAACAGCTTCTGTTAAAGAAGGGCCAATATAAGAATAGGCTACGGTTTTAAAATCTTCCGACAATACGTCTTCTGACTTTAACAAATCAATCCACATTTGCCAATCTTCACCACCCATAACAGCAATGGTATTATCAATATCATCACCAGAACAAGGTGCGATAGAAATTTCTTTTACAATGCCAGTATGAAAATCTACCGTATTATTTGTAAATGTATCACCTATGGGTTTCAAAACCGATTTATAACGCTTTCCAGAATCTGGATGCGTTCTTACTGGAGAAGCCAAACTATAGATTAACATATCAATTTTTCCTAAATCGTTTTTAATTAAATCTAGGGTTTGTGATTTTACTTCATGAGAAAATGCATCACCATTAATACTTTTAGCATACAAACCATCTTTATGCGCCTGAGTTTCAAAAGCAGCACTATTGTACCAACCTGGTGAAGCCGGACGACCTTCTGTTGGTGGTTTTTCAAAAAACACACCAATTGTAGATGCTTGAGATCCGTACGCACTTGTAATTCTTGAAGCCAATCCAAAACCTGTAGATGCACCTATAACAAGCACATTTTTAGGACCATCTTTAGTTGGTTTAGATTTTATATATTCAATCTGATTTATGACATTTTGCTCACAACCTTTAGGATGTGATGTTAAACAAATAAATCCTCTTGTTTTTGGTTCTATAATCATATAATGTTTCTATACGTGTAAAGCTCTGTCATCTGTTGCTGCCAAAGCGGCTTCTTTAATAGCTTCCGCAAATGTTGGGTGCGCATGAGACATACGAGAAATATCTTCTGCTGAAGCTCTAAATTCCATTGCGGTAACAGCTTCTGCGATTAAATCTGCACAACGTGCACCAATCATATGCACACCTAATACCTCATCTGTTGTTTTATCTGCTAAGATTTTTACAAATCCATCTGTATCTCCACTAGCTCTTGCTCTTCCTAAGGCCTTAAATGGAAATTGTCCCACTTTATAAGCTACATTATCTGCTTTTAATTCTTCTTCTGTTTTCCCAACAGCAGCTACTTCTGGCCACGTGTAAACGACACCAGGAATTAAATTATAATCAATATGTGGTTTTTGTCCTGCAATTGTTTCGGCAACAAAAACACCTTCTTCTTCAGCTTTATGCGCTAACATCGCTCCTTTTACAACATCACCAATTCCATAGATATTAGACACATTAGTTTGTAAATGCTCATTGACTTCAACCTGTCCTCTATCTGTCATTTTTACACCTGCAGCTTCAAGATTTAAACCGTCTGTATAAGGACGTCTACCTACAGAAACTAAACAGTAGTCACCTTTAAACTCTACAACTTCGCCTTTTTTGTTTTCAGCTTTTACAATAACTTCATCGCCATTTCGCTCCACAGACTGAACTTTATGAGATAACATCATTTTGCATTTAGCTTTCTTAAATACTTTGTTTAATTCTTTAGATAAACCAGCATCCATGGTAGGCAAAATTCTGTCCATATATTCTATAACAGTAACCTCAGCGCCTAGACGACGATACACTTGTCCTAGCTCTAAACCAATGACACCACCACCAATGATAATCATGTGTTTTGGTATTTCTTTAAGTTTTAAAGCTTCTGTAGAAGTAATAATACGCTCTTTATCTAAGGTAATAAATGGTAAAGTTGATGGCTTAGATCCTGTGGCTATAATGATTTTTTTTGCTTCAATTTCTTGAGCATCCTTACCTTCTATTGTAATATGTGTTGCATCTTTAAAAGATCCTAAACCTTCAAAAACATCGATGTTATTTTTCTTCATTAAGAAATCAATACCTCCTGTAGTTTGATCTACAACAGCCTGCTTACGACCTATCATTTTTTCTAAATTAACTTTGATGTCGCCAGGAATTTCGATGCCATGTTCGCTAAAATGTTTAGTTGCTTCTTCATAATGATGAGAAGAACTCAATAAGGCTTTACTAGGAATACAACCTACGTTTAAGCAAGTTCCACCAAGTGTTGAATATTTTTCAATAATGGCTGTTTTCATGCCTAATTGTGCGCAACGAATTGCTGCTACATATCCTCCAGGTCCAGAACCTATTACTGCTACGTCGTATGATTTCATGAGTTTGTTTTTTGTGTAATTATTTATATACAAACAAAAATACGACTTAGATTATAATTTACGAACTTTAAATCTAATTATTAGAAAAGTAAATGAATTACTTTTTTTCCTCTATATCCTTTAAAACCCATTCCAATTCGGGATCAATTTGATTTAAGCGATCTTGATATGTTGGTATAATCTCAACATCTGGTTTTACACCATAACCTAATGGTGTTGTTTTGTATGGTGCATCAATAAATGCTAATCCTATTCGTGCTTTTATTTTAGTATTTGGCAGCTCATATAGTTTATACAAACCTGCTACTGTTCCGTTATAAGCACCTCCTGTTTCTTCGCCTACAAAAGTGGCACGTTTACTGCCTTGCAATTGTGTAGATATTAATGATGATGCAGAAAAAGAATTACCATTGATAAGCACATAAATTTTGCCTTTAAAATTTAAAGGTTGTGCTTCCTTTTCTTTAGCTGAATTAAACCTGTAGAATAATTTTCCATCAGTTTTCTTTACCTTTAAAATATCAATTGTTGCAAATACTGGCGACAAAACACCACCTAAAACTTTTATGCCATTAGGTGTGGTATTACTCATAAAGCTTTTTAAAATTGGAAACCTCGTATTTACCTCACTCTCATTTATCATTGTATAGTTCTTGTCCGTTAGGTAACCGTACAAATAGGTAATTTCCTTTAATCTACCGCCAAAATTATTTCTCAAGTCAATAATTAGTGCATCTGTTTTAAGTGAATCTAAAGTTTTAAAGGTTTCATCGTAAAAATCTTCGTACTTATTTCTAGAGAAGCCTCTTATTTTCAGTAATGCAACAGTACTATCTTTACCTACAAAATTTAAGTTTCTTGTATATTCCTTCCTTAAATAATTATAACCATGATCTCGATTATACTTTCGTTTTGCCTTGCTTTCTAATTTTTTAGCTTTTCGTTCTTCTTTAGTTAATTTTACCTTTTTCTTCAACTTTAGCGAATCTGTTTTCATAGAATCTTTTTGAGTTGTCGTTGTATCCTTTTTAAGAATGCGTTTATATTGTTTTACAAAGGTTGAATCTGAATTCTTTAACGTAATACTTATACTGTCAAATCGGCCTTTATCATAAACATAATACGACAAAAATCGATTTCCAGATACGCGTTGATGAAAGGTGGTGTTATATCCATCTGAAGCAATTCGTTTTTTAAATTTGTCTAGTAAATCTTGCGTTTTTTCGCCTTCCACTTCTAACACTTGTGAATGGATTAAAACACTATCTTTTCCTCTAGCATTTGAAATAAAAAGTTTATCATCTAAGTATTCGAAGTCTAAATTACTGACGTCAAATTTCATTTTTTTTAGAGCTTTTCTTTCTTTTCTCTTAAACTGTTGACTTGGTGGCGAAACAGACATATGACCTTGACCTACATATTTTGTAACCTGTGAAAGTTGTTTGTAAAACGATCGACTATCCATTGGTTTTTGAATGGCATTCTTTAAGCTATCGAATTTAAAATCTAATACCTCTTTAGATGTAAACTCATACAAGTGTGGATGGTTGCGCTTAAGCTGTGTATACAACTTGTCAACATCTTCTTGCAAATCTGCTACAGAATGTAATTTTGTGACTTGTAAATTGTGCTTTTCAACACTTCCACAAGATGCCAATAAAACTAAAATGCTAAATGTGAGTAGTATTTTTTTGATCATATTCTAATTTTTTACAATAATAAATGATACCAAAGATGGTTCTATTTAGATAGACGTAAAAATATTAAGAATGGTTGCTTTGTAATTAATTTAATTAAAAAACTTTAGTATTACGGCATAAAAAAAGTCCAAATATTTAGTTGAAACAAATAAACTAAATAATTTGGACGTATTTTCCCTAAGTTGCTAATAGCAGGTCAAATATCAATAAAAATTAAGTACTCAGCAATACTCAATTTGAGTATTTTTATATAATTACAACCAATGTTGCTTTGTTTTTAGCATACCTATAAGCTCTCCTGTTGAGGAAATATTCAACTTTTTTAAGATATTTCTTCGGTGTGTATCTACCGTGTGCGGACTAATATTGAGCTTTTCTGAAATTTCCTTACTTGTATGATTTAACACCAATAGCCTAACAATGTCGCGTTCTCTATGACTGATACCTTCGCTTAGTAATTTTTGAGAATAATTATTAAAATATTTGGTTTCGTACTCTTGATTATCATTTAACAATTTGGCCGAAGCCGTAATTTCCATTTTAATATTTGCACTTAAAACGGTGTAATGTGCTAAACCAATTATGGGTTTTCCGGTAGAATCAAAGACCAAAGGTGTTGTGTTCTGTACTATATTCACATAGACATCATCGGCATTTTTAATTCTAAAATTCCATGTGTAATTAGCATCTTTTCTTTTGTTTTCAGGAATTTCACTAAGTGTATATTCCATTAAACCATTTAAGGCTTCTAACCACGCATCTACATCATCTGGATGTATTTTACTCCAAAAATAGCGCATGCCTTTTGTTTTTAATTCATTTGGGTCTATCCCTAAACATGCTTTAAAATTTTTACTGATATATTCAAAGGACAAATCTTGAGTATTAGTAACACAAAAAAAAGTAGAACTATAGGGAAGAAAAGAATCTAATTCCATAATCTTATTGATATGTTCTTGTAGATATGGCTTGTCATAAGATTTAAATATAAACTTATACAAGTCTTTAATGTGTGCTGTTCTCATACCGAAATATATTTAATTTAAAGAAATTGCCGTCGTATGTTTTACTTCATTAATCATAAACATACTATGCGTACTCCCAATATGATTTATTTTGGTCAGTTTTTCAACCATAAATTCCCTAAAAGCTTTCATATCTTTTACCAAAACTTTAAGCAAATAATCATAATCACCACTGAGATGATAACATTCTAAAACTTCGTTTAACTGATTTACCTCACGCTCAAACTTTACCACGTATTCTTGCGAATGTTGCACCAATTTCACATGGCAAAATGCTACGAATTCTTTCTGTACTTTGGTTTTATCAACCAAAGCAACATATTGTTTTACAATTCCACTTTTTTCAAGCTTTTTAATGCGCTCATAAACCGCCGTAACAGACAAATTTAATTTCGTAGACAAGGCTTTGTTTGTTTGCTTACTATCAACTTGTAGCAAATGAAGCAGCTTTCTATCGGTTTCGTCAAATATCATACTTATAATTTTTCGGAATAAATCATATTCACACTAAATATAGAGATTTTTAATCTAAAAATTATATTTATTGCAATTATATTTTCTAAGTTTTATCACAACTGTTGAATAATATTCTTATTTGAACGACATTTGAATACAATAAACAAATCATTAAACTATGGCATTTAAACCTGCAAACAACATTCAAGATTTACAATACTTCGGAGAATTCGGAGGTGTAAACCCTTCTATTTCAGACTCATCAACCTATACATTTCTATCAGCAAAAACTATGTTTGATACTTTTGAAGGAAATGCAGATGGCTGTTATTTATATTCTCGTCATTCATCACCTTCTAATCTCTATTTAGGTGAAGCTTTAGCAGCTATGGAAGGCACGGAAACGGCAACAGTTACCGCTTCTGGTATGGGAGCCATTACACCTGTTTTACTTCAACTTTGTGCATCTGGCGATCATATTGTAAGCAGTAGAACTATTTATGGTGGTACGTATGCTTTTCTAAAAAACTTTACACCACGCTTAGGTATAGACACCACATTTGTTGATATCACTAAATTAGATATTGTTGAGGCTGCAATAACACCACAAACAAAAGTTTTGTATTGCGAGTCTGTTAGTAATCCGCTTTTAGAAGTTGCAGACATCAAAGGTTTAGCCGTCATTGCAAAAAAACACAATTTAAAACTTGTTGTAGATAATACCTTTTCTCCATTATCTATTTCTCCAATAAAATTAGGTGCTGATGTCGTTGCACATAGTTTAACTAAATTTATCAATGGTTCCTCAGATACGGTTGGAGGTGTTGTTTGCGGCACGCAAGAGTTAATTGACGACCTAAGAAACGTCAACAGTGGCGCAGCAATGCTACTAGGATCTACAATGGATAGTTTACGATCTGCATCTGTTCTTAAAAACTTAAGAACGCTACACATTAGAATGATGCAACATAGCCACAATGCGACTTTTTTAGCCGAAAAATTTGAAAAAGACGGCTTAAAAACAGTGTATCCAGGTTTAGCATCTCATCCTTCTCATGAGCTCTTTAAATCCATGATGAATGAAAAATACGGTTTTGGAGGTATGCTAACTATTGATGTTGGATCTTTAGATAAAGCCAATGCCCTTATGGAATTAATGCAAGAACGAAATTTAGGTTATCTCGCAGTAAGCTTAGGGTTTTACAAAACCCTGTTTAGTGCTCCAGGAAGTTCTACGTCTTCAGAAATACCAGAAGATGAGCAAAAAGAAATGGGATTAAGCGATGGATTAATTCGTTTTTCAATTGGATTAGATGCCGATATTGAACGCACATATGACAATATGAAAACGTGCATGAAAGAACTTGGTATTCTGTAAACACTATATTTAATTAAAGTGAGAAATGGTTGCATTCTTTTTTACGAAAAAGGGGTCTAACCATTTTTTTTCTTTTACGCTGTAACGCTAACCATTTGCAATTGACTTAACAAAATCGTAACATTACAAGACCAAACAAAACTAAAATGAAAGACCAAGATTCATCTAAAATTGACATCGAAGACCAACAAATTATTGACAATAAAGAACTTAATCTTTTTGAAGCTTTAATTCCTGTGGTAATATTAATGGGTCTGTTGGCCTATAATATCTTTTTTGTTAAAGGTAGCGAATGGTTTGGTGAATATACCAATCAAATAATTTTGGTTTTAGGAGGTGTTGTGGCAGCTATAGTTGGTCTATTTAATAAAACCTCATGGCATACAATGCTAACGGAAGTTTGGGAAAACATCAAAAGTGTCTTTATTCCTATTATCATTTTATTTTTGGTTGGCGCATTAGCTGGCACTTGGCTAATTAGTGGTGTTATACCAGCTATGGTCTATTATGGATTACAAGTATTAAGTCCTGAAATATTTCTACCTGCTTCCGTTATAATTGCAGCTGTTATTTCTATAGCCACAGGAAGTTCTTGGACCACTTCTGCAACTGTTGGTATTGCATTAGTTGGTATTGGTACAGCATTAGGTATAAACCCAGGAATGATTGCAGGTGCTGTAATATCTGGCGCTTACTTTGGTGATAAAATGTCGCCTTTAAGTGACACTACCAATTTGGCACCAGCAATGGCAGGAACCGATTTGTTTTCGCATATAAAGTACATGACTATAACAACTGTACCCACAATTTTAGTCACTCTAGTTGTTTTTGGAATAATCAGTGCATCAATAGACACCTCAGGAAATACAGATATTTCTCAAATACTAGAAACGATTGATGCTACTTTTAATATTACACCATGGTTATTTTTAGTCCCTATCGTTGTAGTTGCTTTAATTTTATTAAAAACGAAACCTTTAATTGCATTAGGCTCAGGCGTTGTATTAGCGATTGTTTTTGCGCTTATTTTTCAGCCAGAAGTTTTAGATAGTGTATCAAACTCTACATCTAAAACTATCGTTAATTCCGTATTAACAGATACTAATATTCCTATAGACGACACGTCTTATATGGCTACATTAAATGCTCAAGATATTGAAGCCATAGGAAACAATCCGCATCTCGAAACGCTTTTTACAGATGGTGGCATTGAAAAAAACTTTTCTATTTCAGAATTAGAAGACATCTTTAGTCCATTTAATTACGACCAAAATACACTCGCCATCAAAACGGATAGTCTTAGTAGACTTTTAACAATAGATAAATTAAAACAATTATTTGGTTCTGGTGGAATGAATGGTATGTTATGGACGATTTACCTTATTATCTGTGCCATGATTTTTGGTGGAATAATGGATGGCATTGGAGCATTATCTAGAATTACAAAAGCATTACTCTCTGTTGCAACTACAATTTTTGGTTTATTTACAAGTACTGTACTAAGTTGTTTAGGTCTAAACGTAATTGCTTCAGACCAATACTTAGCTATAGTTATTCCTGGCAAAATGTTTAAAAAGGCCTATGAAGACAAAGGTTTAGCTCCTGAAAACTTAAGTAGAACTTTAGAAGATTCTGGGACAGTAACTTCCGTTCTTATTCCTTGGAACACCTGTGGTGCTTACCAAAGTGGTGTGTTAGGTGTTGGCGTTGGCGAATACTTTATGTATGCCATTTTTAATTGGCTAAGTCCATTTACAACTTTACTTTTTGCAGCATTAAGAATTAAAATAAAAATGTTAACAAAAAAATAATAGCGACCTGCTCAGGCTTTTTCCTTATAAATTATCAAGTTGATATATTAAGACTTCAAATTTTAACAAAATGACAATTATTAGGCTTAAATTTTGACACCATATACACTTGCTATTTCACTATTCTATTTCATAATCAATTCCTATTAAAAATTAAATATTGCCTCGCTAAATTTGTACTACAATTAATTAACAAATTAAATTAAAAACACATGGCATTAGTAGGAAGACAATTTCCAGATTTAAACGTAAACGCAATGAACGATCTAGGCGACACTTTTAAAGTGAACGTTTTAGAGGAAGCAAAAAACAACAACAAAAAAGTTGTTTTATTCTGGTACCCAAAAGATTTCACTTTTGTTTGTCCAACAGAATTACACGCATTTCAAGCGGCTTTAGGTGAGTTCGAAAAAAGAAACACGATTGTAATTGGTGCGTCTTGTGATACTGCAGAAGTTCACTTTGCTTGGTTAAGCACAGCAAAAGATAATGGTGGAATTGAAGGTGTTACATACCCAATCTTAGCAGATTCTAACCGTAACTTAGCTTCAGCTTTAGGTATCTTAGATACGTTTAACGAAACGTTTGATGAAGAAACAGGATTAGTAACTGTAGAAGGTGACAACGTTACATACAGAGCGACATATATTATTGATGAAGAAGGCACCATACAACACGAAAGTGTTAACAACATGCCTTTAGGTAGAAACGTTAATGAATATTTAAGAATCATTGATGCTTTAACGCATGTACAAGAAAAAGGAGAAGTTTGTCCTGCAAACTGGGAAGAAGGAAAAGAAGCTATGAATGCTAACGCAAAAGCAACAGCTGAGTATTTAGCTGCACACGCAAACTAATATAATATGGTTACAGAATTAAACGAAGATAACTTACAAAGTTATATCGCAGATAACGAAACCGTTGTTGTACAATATTCAGCAACGTGGTGTGGCAACTGTCGCATAATGAAACCAAAAGTAAAAAAACTAGCTTCTGAGTTAGAAAACGTAACTTTTGTTATCGCAGATGCTGAGAAGTTTCCAGAAAGTAGAAAACTTGCAACCGTTGATAATTTACCAACTTTTGCAACGTTTAAAAACGGTGCTTTTGTGAACCAAGTGCAAACAAATAAGTTTGATGTCTTAAAAGAATTAGTTAACGAAGTTGTTTAATTTATAAAATCTCAGGTAAACAGCAGTTAAATTATTTATGAGCTGCTGTTTAAGAGATTAAAATATAATTCCAAATGAAATTACCCGTAATTAAGCACTTAACGCAGTTTATTGAGGACAATGATGAAGATTATATCATTGAAACAATTGAAACACTAGAAGCCTTAACCGAAGTTCCTTCTTTAAAAGATGAAGAATTAGACGTTATTGGAGAGTTAATCTCTAACATGTATGGTGCGATAGAAGTCCATAAAATGATTAAAGATGGAAGCTCTAAGAAAGATGCCGTTAATAATTTTATGAAACGTGTTTTAGGTTCTATTGACCAATAGAAATTAATAATTAAATAATTAAAAACCACTTTGTGAAAGCAAGGTGGTTTTTTTATTAAAAAAGTAACGTAATAAGAAAATCCCCTCTCTAAACCATCAAATTTTAGCAAATAATTAAGGCGATAATATTTTTAAACAAAGTACTTTCGATAAACAAAAAAGAATTGAATTATGAAAAAAATACTTGTCCTCTTTTTAGTTGTAATTGCAACACAACTAACATTTGCACAAACAGAAAAATTACAATGGTTAGATCTACAATTATCTAATTACGAATATCCTTTTCCGGTTGCCACTTTAGACTTAGAAATTCAAAACCAAAAGCTAGAAATGGCATATATGGATGTACAACCAGAAAATTACAATGGTAAGAATGTACTGCTCTTTCATGGTAAAAATTTTAATGGAGCCTACTGGAAAACGACTATTGAAGCTTTAACTAAAGAAGGCTATCGTGTGATTGTACCAGACCAAATTGGTTTTGGCAAATCATCGAAACCTCAACACTTCCATTACACATTTCAGCAGTTAGCACAAAACACAAAAACTTTATTAGATTCTTTAAACGTGAGTAAAACGTCTGTTTTAGGACATTCAATGGGTGGCATGTTAGCGACAAGATTCACTTTAATGTATCCTGAAGCTACTGATAAGTTCATATTAGAAAACCCTATTGGATTAGAAGACTGGAAACTAAAAGTACCTTACAAACCCATAACTTGGTGGTATGCTAACGAACTTAAAAAGAGTTATGAAGGCATTAAAAAATACCAATTAGTCAATTATTACGACAACCAATGGAAACCAGAATACGATCAATGGGTAAATTTATTGGCTGGTTGGACTTTAAACTCCAACTACAAAACAATTGCTTGGAACAACGCCTTAACTTACGACATGATATTTACGCAACCTGTAGTGTACGAGTTTAAAAACATTTCGGCTCCTACCCTTTTAATAATAGGAACCAGAGATAGAACTGCGCTAGGAAAACCACTAGTAAGCGAAGAAGTAAGAAAAACCATGGGACTATACAGCCAACTTGGTAAAACCACACAAAAAGCCATACCAAATGCGAAACTTGTAGAAATTGAAAACGTAGGTCATCTTCCACATATTGAAAAGTTCGACAGTTTTATAAAACCTTTATTGGCGTTTTTAAAGTAACAGCTCTACTTATAAATATAAAAAGCCTTATACATAAAATTGTATGAGGCTTTTTCAGTTAAAACATATCACAATTATTAATTTTTACTCCAGTTAAATCTGTTGGAAATCCATCCAAACTAAACATTAACGCAACTTAGTTGCAATAACAAAATAATCCTATATTTGTAAAGTAAAAATATAGTAACATGAACACTGAAAATCACACAGACGTTATTATCATTGGAGGCAGTTATTCAGGACTTTCCGCTGCAATGACTTTGGGACGTTCCCTGAGAAACGTACTTATAATAGATGCAAAACAACCTTGCAATCGCGATACACCTCATTCGCAAAATTTTATTACACATGATGGTGAACAACCACATATTATTGCCCATAAAGCACGAGCACAAGTTTTAAAATATGACACCGTTAGACTAGTTAATGATTTTGCAACACAGGCCATAAAGACAAATACAGGTTTTAAAGTCAGTACACAATCAGGACTGTATTATAACACCAAAAAAATAATTATAGCCACAGGAATAAAAGATATTTTACCAGATATCAAAGGCTTTAAAGAAACTTGGGCAAAGTCAGTAATTCATTGTCCGTATTGCCATGGTTATGAATTTATAAACAAAAAAACGGCTATATATTCAAATGGTGATAAGGCGTTTCACATTAACCAATTAGTGCATAACTTATCAAAAGAATTGTCAATAATCACCAAAGGGCCTGCTCATTTTTCGGAAGCACAAACCGCGAAATTAAAGGAAAACAACATTCCTGTTATAGAAAAAGAAATTACAGAAATTATTCATGATAATGGTGAAGTAAAACAAGTGATTTATAACGATGGAAGCACAGCACAATTTGATGCCATTTATGTTCAATTACCTTTTGAGCAACATACAAATATCCCTCAAGACTTAGGATGTGACATCACAGAAAATGGATACATAAAAGTAGATGATCTGCAAAAAACAACAACTCCTGGCGTTTATGCTTGTGGAGACAATGTCAACAAATTTAGATCTGTGGCTAATGCTGTTTATACTGGAAATATTGCTGGAGCAGCTTTAAATATGGAACTCGCTCAGGAAACATTTTAAATATTCTTTTTAAAATCAAAAACCTCAGAATCATCTGAGGTTTTAAAATTTAAGCATCGTTCTACTGCAAATGTAGAGTTATCTTTGTTTAATTCAAAAACTTAATAATATCGGTATACGCTTTCGCTTCAGCATAATCCAAAGCCGTTTTACCTTCATTATCTTTAATGGATTTATCTGCATTGTGTTCTAGCAATAAATGAACAACATCAATTTTATTATACTGGGTCGCAAAACTTAACGCTGTTGTGCCTGCATTGTTAACGGCATTGATATCTGCACCGTTCGCCAACAATGTGGTGGTTAAAGACGTATTCCCTTTAAAACTAACACCAATTAACGCTGTATTACCAGATCCGTCTTTGGCATTAATATCTGCATTGTTTTCTAACAGAATTTGTGTTGCAATTTCATTATTAAAATAAGTTGCTAAAATTAAAGGCGTAAATCCGCGTGCATCTTTCTCATTTACTAAATCTGGGTTAATACCTATTAAAGCAATTAAACGATCTTTATCTCCTAAGCGTATGGCTTCAAAAAAAACATCTGTATCTTTTTTCATTGTCGAAATAATTTAAAATAAAAAGGAATGTCCTTAAGTCCATTCCTTTTTATATCAATTTAAGTTATTAATTATATATCAAAACGATTTGCGTTCATCACTTTTGTCCAAGCCGCAACAAAATCTGTTACCATCTTTTCTTTACTATCGTCTTGAGCGTATAATTCGGAATAAGCTCTAAGAATAGAATTAGAACCAAATACTAGATCTACTCGAGTTGCAGTAAATTTAACCTCACCTGTATTACGATTTTTTATTTCGTAAATACCATTATCTAGAGATTTCCATTCGTAAATCATATCTGTAAGGTTCACAAAGAAATCGTTAGTTAAAGCACCTTCATTGTCTGTAAACACACCATGCTTAGTGCCACCATAATTGGTTCCTATAACACGCATTCCTCCTACTAAAACTGTCATTTCTGCAGCTGTTAATCCTAATAATTGTGTTTTATCTAGTAGAAGTTCTTCCGGACTCACAACATAGTCTTTTTTCTGATAGTTTCTAAAACCATCAGCAACAGGTTCTAAAGATTCAAAAGACGCTACATCTGTCATTTCTTGCGTTGCATCACCTCTACCTGGTGCAAACGGAACACTAACGTTCATTCCTGCATTTTGTATCGCTTTCTCCACACCTAGATTACCTGCAATTACAATAGTATCTGCCACACTAATATTAAATTCTGCAGCAATAGGTTCTAAAACAGCCAACACTTTTTGCAATTGAGCAGGCTCATTAGCTTCCCATTTATTTTGAGGCTCAAGACGAATACGTGCGCCATTAGCACCACCTCTAAAATCTGATCCTCTATAGGTTCTTGCACTATCCCATGCCGTAGACACTAACTCTGAAATCGTTAGATCTGTACTGTTTATTTTGCTTTTAACGGCCTCTACATCATAATTGTAGTTTCCTTTTGGAACAGGATCTTGCCATATTAAATCTTCTTGAGGAACATCTGGACCAAACCAACGATCTTTTGGTCCCATATCACGATGCGTTAATTTAAACCAAGCACGAGCGAATGCGTCTGAAAATGCTTCAAAATCATTCATGTATTTTAAAGAAATTTCTCGGTAAATTGGATCTACTTTCATGGCCATATCCGCATCAGTCATCATAGGATTATGCTTTGTCGTTAAATCTTCGACATCCACCGGTTTATCTTCTTCCTTTATTTCTATAGGTTCCCATTGATGCGCTCCTGCAGGACTTTTTCTTAATTCCCACTCGTGGTTAAATAGCATTTCAAAAAAGCCATTATCCCATTTCGTTGGATTGGTAGTCCAAGCACCTTCTAAACCACTTGTAACAGTATATTTCCCTTTTCCGGATTTATGTGGATTAGACCAACCTAAACCTTGCTCTTCTATACCTGCACTTTCTGGATCAGGTCCCAAAATACTAGCGTCACCATTTCCGTGCGTTTTACCTACGGTATGACCTCCTGCTGTTAATGCCACTGTTTCTTCATCATTCATGGCCATTCGCTTAAATGTTTCACGAACTTGAGCTGCGGTTTTCAACGGATCTGACACACCATTTACACCTTCTGGATTTACGTAAATAAGTCCCATTTGTACTGCAGCTAATGGATTTTCCATAGTATCTGGTTGCTCTACATTTGCATAACGCTCATCACTTGGTGCTAACCATTCTTTTTCCGCGCCCCAATACACATCCTTTTCTGGGTGCCAGATATCTGGACGACCAAATGCGAATCCATAGGTTTTAAGTCCCATGCTTTCATAAGCAATAGTACCTGCAAGTATGATAAGATCTGCCCAACTTACTTTGTTACCATACTTTTTCTTAATTGGCCACAACAATCGTCTTGCTTTATCTAAACTAGCATTATCTGGCCAAGAGTTTAATGGTGCAAAACGTTGATTTCCGGTTCCTCCACCACCACGTCCATCAGCTAATCTGTAAGAACCAGCGGCATGCCAAGCCATTCTAATCATTAATCCTCCATAATGTCCCCAATCTGCAGGCCACCAATCTTGAGAATCAGTCATAAAATCATGAACATCTTTTTTAAGCGCTTCTACGTCTAATTTTTTTAATTCTTCTAGGTAATCAAAATCGGCTCCTAAAGGATTTGTTTTAGCATCTTGTTGATGTAGTATATCCAAGTTAAGGGTATTAGGCCACCAATCCGTTACTGTTTTTTCGGTTGTTGTTATTGCGCCCTGCATAAAAGGACATTTGCTTGCATCGCCGTTTGTACTGTGATCCATAGTATATATTTTTTTATGATTAGAATTTTTGATAAAATTAATGATTATCGCCATCGAATATTAAACACTCATATTTTAATATTTTATATTTCAATAACCAAAAACTATTGCTTTTTAAATACCAATAGTTGTTTTCAATAAAATTATGAAATTTTTGTGAAATAATATCATAAAAATTTTGTAACTTTTCTTAAAATAAATACCTAATAGTTATGAGCACAACAGAATATACAAAAGTTTATTACGGGAATTTCATTTTAGCAACACGTGTTAAAGACGAATTAGAACATGTAGGCATTATTCCTATTATTAAAGATGAAGGTGAATCTCAACGTTTAGGTGGACAAGGTTCGCTTAGCAATGGTATTCAAGAACTATTCGTTCACAATGACGAACTAGAAAAAGCGCAAGCTGTTGTAAGACGTGTTGAAGCTGAAATGGAGGCTTCAGCCTAGAGAATTAATGACATATTAAAATAAAAAAGCTAGTATCATACAATACTAGCTTTTCATTTATAATCAAATGCAAAATTAATTATGCGTTAATCGCATACATTTTATCGCGTTGTTCTTTTATCTTTTTATCATTCATGTACTCATCAAAGGTCATGTAACGATCAATAACACCATTGGGTGTTAATTCTATAATTCTATTACCAACGGTTTGTGCAAACTCGTGATCGTGTGTTGTTAAAAGCAAGGTGCCTTTAAAGTTTTTTAATGAATTATTAAACGCTGTAATACTTTCTAAATCTAAGTGATTTGTAGGTTCGTCTAACATTAATACATTCGCTCTCATCATCATCATTCGGCTAAGCATACAACGAACTTTTTCGCCTCCAGATAATACATCTGAGGTTTTAAGCGCTTCCTCACCACTAAAAATCATCTTTCCTAAAAACCCTCTAATGTTTACTTCTTCGCGTTCTTCTTCCGTTTGTGCCCATTGACGTAACCAATCTACTAAAGTCAATTTATTGTTAAAAAACTCACTGTTGTCTAATGGTAAATAAGATTGCGTCGTTGTAACACCCCAAGCAAATTTACCTGCATCTGCTTTTTCGTTACCGTTTAAAATTTGATAAAATGCACTCGTTGCTCTAGAGTCCTTAGAGTAGACAACGACTTTATCACCTTTATTTAAATTAATATCAATGTTCTTAAACAAAATATCACCTTCTAGACTTGCCGAAAGGCCTTCTACATTTAATATTTGGTCTCCAGCCTCACGATCGCGTTCAAAAATAATAGCTGGATAACGACGACTAGAGCGTTTAATTTCAGAAATATTTAATTTATCAATCATTTTCTTTCTACTTGTTGCTTGCTTAGATTTAGCAACGTTTGCAGAGAATCTTCTAATAAAATCTTCTAATTCTTTTTTCTTTTCTTCAGCTTTTTTGTTTTGTTGAGCATGTTGTCTAGCTGCTAATTGAGACGACTCGTACCAGAAGGTATAGTTTCCAGAAAAGTGATTAATTTTTCCGAAATCGATATCAGAAATATGAGTACAAACAGCATCTAAAAAGTGTCTATCGTGAGATACGACGATGACACAGTTATCATAATTTGCCAAGAAATTTTCTAACCAAGAAATAGTTTCGTAATCTAAATCATTGGTTGGCTCATCCATAATTAATAGATCTGGATTACCAAATAAGGCCTGCGCTAATAAAACACGTACTTTTTGCTTACCATCTAAATCTTTCATTAAAGTATAATGGTAGTCTTCTTTAATACCTAAATTAGATAACATGGCAGCGGCATCGCTATCTGCATTCCAACCGTTCATTTCTTCAAACTGCACTTGTAATTCTCCAATTTTTTCCGCGTTTTCGTCTGTGTAATCAGCGTAAAGCGCATCAATTTGAGTTTTTAAGGTATACAAAGGAATGTTACCCTTTAGGACGGTTTCTAAAACGGTATCTTCATCATGCTTATTATGGTTCTGCTCAAGAACAGACATACGTTTACCTGGTTCTAAATGCACACTTCCAGATGTAGGATCTAACTTACCTGCTATAATTTTTAAAAATGTAGATTTTCCGGCACCATTTGCACCAATTATTCCGTAACAATTACCATTATTAAATGTCGTACTTACTTCGTCAAAAAGTACACGTTTTCCGAATTGAACCGAAAGATTAGAAACTGATAACATAGCTTATATATTTATTCTGTTAACCCAAGAAATTAATCGGGTGTTTTTTGAAGCTGCAAAAGTAGAAAATTAAACCCAAATACTGCCAATTTACAAGACAAGGAATTTTAAATTAAATCGAAGCAATAGGTATCCTAATGTTGGGATTTCACATCAATGACATTATAAAGTGCTAAGACTATTAGTTTTAGAACTAAGACACATAGATTCAAGCGCCTCATTTTCAATTGATTAAATCATCAAACCTTAATGGATTATAAGTTTTAACGCGGTATTAACAAGAGTTAATGAACGCAACCTATATTTTTGTTAGACTAAATATTATATGAATTGTATGCTGACTAGAAACCTTGCATTTGCTATAACTTTGCTTTCTGTTACTTTTGGATGCCATTTCAAAGGCGGAAATACTAGTGAGCAAGCATATATAGGAGGCGAAATCATAAATCCAAAAAACAAAACTATTGTTCTCTTTAATACAAAGGGGAAAATTGTAGATTCCATTACCTTAGATGATAATAACAGGTTTTTACATAAAATAGAAAACTTACAACCTGGTCTGCATTCTATTACGCATGGC
This sequence comes from Winogradskyella eckloniae, assembly GCF_013249045.1. GTDB lineage: Bacteria > Bacteroidota > Bacteroidia > Flavobacteriales > Flavobacteriaceae > Winogradskyella > Winogradskyella eckloniae. Next base: position 102,482 of record NZ_JABRWP010000009.1, on the reverse strand, counting down.
GGCGAATACCAAATGTTATTGTTAGAGCCTAACGATAGCGTAATGATTAGACTCAACACGTACGATTTTGACGAATCCTTAGTCTTTACTGGTAAAGGTGCAAAAAAGAATAATTATCTTATTAAGACCTACTTATCTAATGAAAAAGAAGCTAAGCAATTGGTTACCTATTCTAAAATGGAACCTGAAGAATTCTTTGAGTTTGTTGAAAACAGAAGACGTAATCAATTAAAGGAATTTCATGAGTTTTTACTTCAAAATGAAGAATCTGAATTTTTTAAATCCATTGTAGAAGCCAATATTAATTATAATACCTACGCAGATAAAGAAATTTACCCATTTGCGTATTTTGGAAACAATAAAATGATCCATATTAAAGATTTACCTGAGAATTTTTTTAATCACAGAGATCATATCGATTATAATGCCCATTACTTAAGTCACTTTTTTGCTTACAATAGATTTCTATTTTCTAATATAGATAATTTAGCCATTAAAAAGTATTACCAAAACAATCCTTATCATAGCACGTTTAACAGACATGCCATGGATTATAATAAATCAAAACTCGATTTAATTGATAGTATTATATCCGATACAACCATTAAAAATAATTTATTAAAATATAAAGCTAGAGAATATATTACTAACAATCATACTGAAAAAGAGGCCAATGATTTTCTCAACTATTATTTAGAAAAAAGTAGTAATAACAAGGATAAAGCTTTTATGAAAGAACTTGTAGCTTCTTTAAGGCAATTAAGACAAGGCAATCCTTTTCCAAATATAGAATTGGTTGGCTATGACAATAAACCTTATTTTATTAATTCAGTTATAAAGAAGCCGTCCATCATTTATTTTTGGTCTTCTAACTCTAAGTCACAGTATAGGAATAGTCATTATATGGTGGATAAATTAAAATCTAATTATCCAGATATGGATTTCATTTCTATTAACGTTAATGATAATGACGACCAGTCCTGGAAAAAAATTATTGATAATTATAACTTTTCAACTCAAAATGAATTTAAGTTTAAGAATTCTAAAGTAGCTCGAAAAACGCTCGCAATTAATTATCTTAATAAATCAATAATTGTGGATAAAAACGGCATCATTCTCCATCCAAAAGTTAATATCTTTAGTTCAGAAATTAATGAAACGCTAAACACGATTTTACAAAAAAAACATCTTGCTACAACACAAGATGCTCTCTAAACCTTTAAGCTTAAGGTTAATTTAATTAATTCCCTTTCTTATAATCTTCTAAGAATTTTGCTAGACCTGCATCAGTTAAAGGATGCTTTAACAATCCTGAAATTGAACTTAAAGGTCCTGTCATAACATCGGCTCCTAATTTTGCACAATCAATAACATGCATGGTGTGACGCACAGATGCCGCTAAAATTTGAGTATCAAAAGCATAGTTATCGTAGATATGACGAATCTCTGCGATTAAATTTAATCCATCTGTAGAAATATCATCTAAACGACCAATAAAAGGTGACACATACGTTGCACCAGCTTTGGCAGCTAATAAGGCTTGTCCTGGAGAAAACACTAAAGTAACGTTGGTTTTAATTCCTCTATCTGAAAAATATTTACATGCCTTTACACCATCTTTAATCATTGGTAATTTAATAACAATCTGATCATGTAGTTCTGCTAACGCTTCCCCTTCTCTTACCATACCTTCAAAATCTGTAGAAATAACCTCTGCAGATACATCTCCTTCTACAATATTACAAATATCAACGTAATGCTTTAAAATATTGTTGGTACCTGTAATACCTTCCTTTGCCATTAATGATGGGTTTGTTGTAACACCATCTAAAATACCCATATCTTGAGCTTCTTTAATTTGCTCTAGGTTTGCCGTATCGATAAAAAATTTCATGTTATGTTGTTTAAAATTATTATTTAATAAGTTGCTGCGAATTTACAACTTAATGGCTAATTTACAGAAATGATTTTCAGATTATATCAAAAAGAAAATATCAAGAATACATTACTGAGATTCCACAATCAACAAATAACTTTTTGTGGTGCTATAACTGCATAGTATTTCGGACTCATCTGTGAAATCTCTAAAACATCCACATATAAATCCACCGTGATTCTATACGTACCAGCGACTTCTGGTATGCCTTGTAATTTTACGGTTCTATAATCTACTACGTACTCCATTCCTAATGGTAAACCTTTAACATCAAAATAATAATCGTAATCATCATCTCGTGGTTCATTGTTTATTTCTGCCTTAAGTGATGTGTAGAAATAACTATCTACTGCAGTAACAGGAAATGATTTATTAGGAAGTTCGGGTTCTCTAGGAATGATACAACTTAAGGTGTCTTCACAACCTAAACATAAAAAACAGAATAAAAACGGTAGAAAGTAATTTGATTTCATAATAGCTTATTTAAAAACTAAATCACAAAAAACATACCATTTTCTATAATTTATAATGGTTCATGAGCATTTTTTCATAAACAGTATCTGGTAGAATTCGTTTTAAAACAATTGAAAATTTCTGCATAAACACACCAACCTTGTAATGTATTTTAGGATTCTTAGTTTCTATTATCTTATAAATGGCTTCTGCCATTTGTTTAGGATCACTACCACTATCTACATGCGCATCCATCATACTTAAAGTTTTCCCGTAAGTCGCTTTATAAGGCGAATTTTCTAAGACTGGTGCATGGTAGCGACCTGCTGCTATATTCGTGGCAAAATCGCCAGGTGCAACGTTGGTCATGCTAATATTAAACCCTTTTAATTCCATTCTAAAGGCTTCGGTTATTAATTCTAATGCGCCTTTACTTGCGCTGTAAACACCTCTATAAGGTAATCCCATATAACCAGCAATTGAGGTAACATTAATCACTAAACCCGAATTATGCTCTCGCATAGATGGTAAAACGGCCTTAATTACATTTATGGGACCAAAGAAGTTGGTTTCAAAATTCCGTTTTATTTCTTGGTCTGGAATTTCTTCAATTGGTCCTGTGATACCTGCTCCTGCATTATTAATTAACACATCAATTTTAGAAGTTTCCGCGAGTACATTAAAAACACATTTAGAAATCGTTTCGGGTTGCGTAACATCTAAAGCAACAATAGGAAATTTACTATTAGGATAATTTTCTGGATTTCTACTGGTGCCATACACTTTAAACCCTTTGGCATGAAGAAACTCACCAACCGATTTACCAATTCCTGAAGAACCTCCTGTGATTAAAACAACTTTAGACATATAGTTTAGAAATTATTTAAACGAAAGTACAAATTTATAGGAGACTTTTGGGTACAAAAAAAGGCAAGCTACCTACATCACACCGCTACAACCGTTTACCTTTGCTGCGTTCCCGCCCTGGAGGATTCAACAGGAGCTGGTTGTGTAGGACTTGCCGGCTGCAAAGATACAACCTTTTCATATTTACACAACGATTTATGTAGATTTTTAAACTGAATTTAATTTAATAACTTGCTAAAAAATAAAACAGCACTTATGTTAGCATCTAAACATTTCATTTTCTTTACATTAACTCTATTTTTATTTAGCTGTGGCGAAAACAATTCGACTAAAACATCGCGTTTAACTATAAAAACGAATGAAAAATCATTAATGTATGGAGATTCTTTAAAGTTATCTATTGAAAATCCTGAGAATTTAGAAATTTCTAGTATTGCTTATGAACTAAATGGAAAACCTATTGAAACTAATTCTGTTTTAAAACATATAACATTAGGGCAAAAAACAATTACTGCAAAAATAAAACTTGGAGACCAATTAGAAACCATTACTAAATCTGTGGTTATCTATAATAATGTAATTCCTACAATTTACACCTATGAGATTGTAAACACCTATCCTCACGATATCACGTCTTACACCCAAGGGCTTGAGTTTTATAATGGTGAACTCTATGAAAGTACAGGGCAAAAAACAAAATCTAAACTTAGAAAAATCAATTTTGAAACAGGAGAGGTTATCAAAAACATCAATTTAGAAGATCAATATTTTGGAGAAGGTTTAACCATTTTAAACAACAAAATATATCAATTAACATGGCAAGCTAAAAGAGGGTTTGTGTATGACGTAGAGAGTTTTGAAAAACTAAATACATTCAATTACGGCTCAAGCAAAGAAGGTTGGGGCATTTGTAATGATGGCGAAACATTATACAAATCTGATGGTACCGAAAAGATCTATTTTTTAGATCCTGAAAATCTAACGGAAAACGGACACTTAGAAGTGTACACCGAAAAAGGAAAAATTCCAAGAATTAATGAACTAGAGTGGATAGATGGTAAAATATTTGCTAATATATATCAAAGAAATGGCGTTGCTATAATCAACCCAAAAACAGGTGGTGTTGAAGGTGTTATTAACTTTAAACCATTAAAGTCTTTGGTAAAACAACATCCTGATTTAGATGTATTAAACGGTATTGCATATCATCCTGAGCGTAAAACTATATTTGTTACAGGAAAAAACTGGGATAAACTCTTTGAAGTAAAAATCACAGCGCAATAAGCAAAAGCGACTTCACTCATTGAAAAGACGACTTTACTCATTCTACGTTTTATTTCATAATCAACTTTTGGTTCTTTGATGTAAATCATAGAAATCATGAGAAAAGTAATTACCATAAGTATTCCAGAACCTTGTCATGAAGATTGGAATACAATGACGCCTCAAACACAAGGACGTCATTGTGCTGTTTGCGATAAAACAGTTGTAGATTTTTCAAAACAAACAGATGAACAAATTATTACAGCTTTAGAAACTAATAGTCATTTATGCGGAAGGTTTAAAACGGAACAGATTGATAGAGACATGGTTTTAGCCAGAAAGAATAAAAACAACTATATATCTTGGGTGGCTTCTGGTCTATTAGCATTTTTGGCAATAGGAAACCAAAGTATCTATGCACAAGGTAAACCCAACTCAAATCTCACAGAAACAACAATAAGACCTACTATAGGTGGCAAAATAGCAACCTCTATATTAGTCAAGCAAAAAATTTATGGTATGGTTACCGAAGCAGAACGCGGTAAACCATTAGTCGGTGTTTCTATAGTGGTAAAAAGCACCAATCAAAAAATTGAAACCGATTTTGATGGTAAATACACCATTGCAGTAAAGAAAGATGAAACGCTTATTTTCAGCTTCTTAGGTTACATTTCACAAGAAATAAAAGTTAAAAATGCAAAACACATTAATATTAAGCTTCAATCAAATGAATTGGAAATTCTAGGTGAGGTTAATGTAGTTGCAGGTGGCATTAGAGTTTATGACCATAATACACCAACACATGCGCTTTCAGAAAATAATCAAGTGCAAAACGGTTCTAAAAAAAGAACCACAATAGGTAAATTCTTTTACGGAATCAAAAGATTGTTTAGTAAGAAATAATATCTTTAAGCATCAAAACACAACGATGCAAATATTTGAAAAAACCATAACGGTTTCACAAGATGATATAGATGACCTTAACCATGTAAATAACGTGCGTTATGTGCAATGGGTTCAAGATATAGCTAAAGCACATTGGCTTGCATTTGCTACAAAAGATATATTAGAAGCCTACTCATGGTTTTTAGTAAATCACTTTATAGAATATAAAAATCAAGCATTATTAGGTGACACATTACATTTAAAAACCTTCGTCCCTTTAGTTGAAGGCGTTTCTACCATGAGACATGTAGAAATCACTAATGTAACCACCAATAAATTAATAGTGAAATCTAAAGCAAAATGGTGTTTAATTGATAATAAAACACAACGACCAACACGTATTATTCCTGAAATTGGTGCGCTTTTTAATTAACATTTTATTAGGTTAAAGTTTATTTAATGCTAAGTATGGTATCGATTAATTCTCTTTTCTTTAGAGCATCAATCAATTATACAATGCAAAAAACGACTTTTCTCCTCTTTCTGTTATGCCTTCCTTTGCTACATAATGCTCAAACATTAAAAGGCAAAGTATACGATTCTAAAGGCACGATAAAAAACATTAAAGTTTATAATAAAACTCAAAACCGCTTAACGTTAACTAATGATGATGGCGATTTTAGTATCACGGCAAACGTAAAAGACAGCATTACTTTTGAATCTTTATTCTACCATAAAAAGACCATAATTTTAGAAGACATTCATTTTACCGAAACTTTCGTTTTTGAACTTAAAGAAATTTTAAATGAGCTAGACGAGGTTGAAATTAAAGCAGAACCAGAACAACCTGTATTTACTGAAGAAACTTATAATGCAGAATTAAAAAACATTTTAAAAGAAGACATCAAAAACAACCCTCACCTATACCAACCAACTAGTGGAAACATATTGGCAGTATTAGGTTTAGTCGCTAAATTATTAAAGAAAAAAGATAAATATCGCGAACCTATTTACAAACCTATAACATATACGCAAATAGATTCGTTATTTGATAAAAGCGATTTTTTTAATAAAGAATTACTATCCAAAGACTTAAAAATCCCAGAAGATAAAACGTATTTATTTTATGACTTTTGTGACGCTAAAGAAATCAGTTCTAAACTACTGAAAGATGAAAACAAAATGCTGCTGCTTGAAGAATTGGTACTAAATAGTCAACTGTTCTTAATCATATTAGAAGAATATAAAGAAAAAAACGTGTCAAAAGAATAGAAATATGTAGGTTTAGATACTAAAACCTAACTTCAAAAGTTATATTTTTAAACCTTAATTTTATTAATGAACTCATGAAGAGATTACTCTCATTTTTACTTTGCTTCGGAATCCTAATATTTTGGAGTTCTTGTCGCAATGATTTTGAATTCTCTCCAAATACCGGAAATTTAGAATTTGCAAAAGACACTATATATTTAGATACAGTGTTTTCAACTATAGGCTCTAGCACTTATAATTTAAAAGTATATAATCGCAGTGATGAAGACATTGTAATACCGACGATTCAACTAGAAAATGGAGAAAACTCTCTTTATAGAATGAATGTCGATGGGTCTACTGGTATTCAAAACGATAATCAGATAGGTAAGTTTTTTGAAAATGTAGAGTTATTAGCCAATGATAGCTTGTATATTTTTATTGAAACCACGATTGATATTAATTCTCCTGAGTTAGGTGTATTAGAAAATCAATTTTTATATACCGATAAAATTTTATTCGATTCTGGAAGTATTCAGCAAGACGTCGATGTTGTTACCTTGGTAAAAGATGCAGTGTTTATATATCCTAATAGAGAATTGAATGAAGAAGACAACTCCTATATAGTTGAGACCTTAACTTTTGATGTAGATGGCGACGGAACACCTGATGAAACCAACTTACAAGGACGATTTTTGCAAGACAGCGAACTCACTTTTACCAATGAAAAGCCGTATGTTATTTATGGTTACGCAGGCGTTGGCGAAGGCAAAACCTTAACTATGGAAGCTGGTACGCGTGTTCATTTCCATGCAGATTCTGGTATTATTGTAACCGATGGTGCGTCTTTAAATATTAATGGAGACTTAAGTACAGATCAAGAAACTTTAGAAAACGAAGTAATTTTAGAAGGTGATCGTTTAGAACCGTTATACTCAGATATTCCAGGTCAATGGGGAACTATTTGGTTATATAATGGAAGTATTAACAACACTATTACATATGCAACCATAAAAAATGCTACGATTGGCCTATTGGCTGAAGGCAACCAAACTGCTGAGAACGATAAGCTAACCATTTCTAATTCTAAAATATTTAATATTAGTAGCTTTGGCGTTTTAGGAAGAGCCACTTCAATAAAAGCAGAAAATCTAGTCATTAATAATTGTGGACAATCCTCATTTGCAGGAACTTTTGGAGGCAAATACAATCTAACGCATTGTACTATAGCAAATTATTGGAATTCGAGTTTTAGACAATATCCTTCTTTACTCATAAATGATTATATATTAGAAGAAAACGGCTTACCAATAATCAACAATGCAACGGAAGCTAATTTTATTAACTGCATAATATACGGAAATAACGATCCTGAATTTTCAATAGAAAATGAAGGTCCTACTTTTAATTTTAAATTTACCAATTGCTTATTAAAATTTAATGATACAAATTTAGAAGACTCAGGGAATTATGAGTTTAACAACACAGAGCATTACGTGCAAAATGTTTTTAATCTAGATCCTAAATTTAAAAATTCGCTCGAAAACGAACTGCAAATAGGAACCTCTTCTGGAGCCAATGGTAAGGCATTACAACTCACTCCACATGCAGGTTATGATATTCTACACAAACCTAGAAATTCTACTGCGCCAGATTGTGGCGCATATGAAAGTATTGTATTTGAAGATTAGTTATGAAAACAAAGCTTAATTATTCAAAGTTTGCAATTGAAATTATAAAGTATCTATGGTTAACTTTTAATGCCTTAGCTGCAATACCTTTTGTTGTAGCTGTTGTAGAAAAGATAAGACGACCAGATTTTAAAAATCTATCTACGCAATACTTAATCATAATAGGTTTCGTTATAGCGATTTCACTCACATTAAATCTTATTTTAATTTATAAAAAAAGCCCTTCAAACTAAATTGAAAGGCTTTTCTATATTTTCAGATCAGATCGGTTTTAAAAACTGTCAGATCTATTTATTTAAGTCTAAGCATTAAACAGAGAGCGTCCTCCCATTAAAGCATTCACTTTTTCAGCAACACCTTCTAGAACAGTTTCATCTTGGTAGTTAGTTAATACTTCATCTATTAAATCTACAACATAAGCCATATCAGATTCCTTTAAACCTCTTGTAGTAATTGCAGGTGTACCAACTCTAATTCCAGAAGTTACAAAAGGAGATTCTGTATCAAAAGGCACCATGTTTTTATTCACTGTAATATCTGCTTTTACCAATGCATTCTCTGCATCTTTACCAGTAATATTTTTATTTCTAAGGTCAATTAACATCATGTGGTTATCCGTTCCTCCAGAAATTAAGTTATAATCTTTAGCTACAAACGCTTTTGCCATAGCATCAGCATTGTGCTTTACTTGTAACATATAATGTAAAAACTCATCCGTTAAAGCTTCTCCAAAAGCAATTGCTTTAGCAGCAATAATGTGCTCTAATGGTCCACCTTGATTACCCGGAAAAACACCAGAATCTAATAAACCAGACATTTTACGTAGTTTACCATTTTTTAAAGTGATACCAAATGGGTTATCAATATTTTCGCCCATCATTATCATACCACCTCTTGGTCCACGTAAGGTTTTGTGTGTTGTAGTTGTTACAATATGACAGTGAGGCATTGGGTCATTCAAAATTCCCTTTGCAATTAAACCAGCAGGATGCGAAATGTCAGCTAATAAAACAGCACCAACACTATCTGAAACTTCTCTAAACTTAGCAAAATCTATATCTCTAGAATATGCAGAAGCACCAGCAATGATTAATTTTGGTTGCTCTTTTTTAGCTTGGTCAGCTAACATATCATAATCAATATAACCTGTATCTTTTTTTACACCATAAAATGTAGGACGATATAATTTACCTGAAAAGTTAACAGGAGAACCATGAGTTAAATGGCCACCATGAGATAAATCGAAACCTAATATAGTATCGCCTGGTTTTAAACACGCATGAAAAACTGCTGTATTTGCCTGACTACCTGAATGTGGTTGTACGTTAGCATATGCAGCTCCAAATAATGTTTTAGCTCTATCAATAGCAATGTTCTCAACCTCATCAACTACCTCGCAACCACCATAGTAGCGTTTACCAGGATAACCTTCAGCATATTTATTTGTTAATACAGAACCTGCAGCTTCCATAACTTGGTCGCTTACAAAGTTTTCTGATGCTATTAATTCTATACCATCGATCTGGCGTTCATTTTCAGCTTTAATGAGTTCAAAAATTTGTTCGTCGCGTTGCATATATAATGTGTTTGTTAAATCGGTACAAAAATAGTGAATACATTAGTTTAAATATTAAAAATTATGTAGGTTTGAGTAGAATTTAATGAACATTTAATCAACAATAGCAATATGCCATTATCAGCCAATAATCCAGATAGAACGTCATGGTTACATGTCGGCAAAACTTCAGACTTCCCAATTCAGAATATTCCTTTCGGTGTTTTCTTAACTAGAGACGACATAATTACAATAGGAACCAGAATTGGTGATACGGCAATTGATCTTGGCGCTTTACATCAATTAGGTTATTTTGAAGGTATACCGTTAACAGACGATATCTTTTTACAAGATACACTTAACGACTTTATTGCTGATGGAAGAAAAACTTGGCGTTTAGTAAGAAATAGAATTGCTGAAATATTTGATGCAGAAAATGATACGTTAAAAAATAATGTACCTCATAAAGAGACGATTTTATTTCGTTTGGATGAAATTGAAATGCAATTACCTATACAAGTTGGTGACTATACTGATTTCTACGCGAGTAAAGAACATGCTACAAATGTAGGAACTATGTTTAGAGATCCAGATAACGCTTTATTACCAAATTGGGTACATATGCCAGTTGGTTATCATGGTAGAAGTTCTTCTATTATTCCTTCAGGAATTCCTATTCATCGTCCGCAAGGCCAAACGTTACCTGCAGATGCTGATCAACCTGTTTTTGGGCCTTCTAAATTGGTAGATTTTGAATTAGAAATGGCGTTTATTACAACAGATGCTAATGATTTAGGTGAACCAATTCCTATTGAAGAGGCTGAAGAATATATCTTTGGTTTGGTTTTATTTAATGATTGGTCTGCACGTGATATTCAGAAATGGGAATACGTACCGCTTGGACCATTCTTAGGAAAAAACTTCGCGTCTTCAATGTCACCTTGGATTGTAACACTAGATGCTTTAGAACCGTTTAGAACAGAAAGCCCAAAGCAAAACCCAAAGCCTTTAGATTATCTTCAGACTAAAGGAAAAAAGAGCTTTGATATTAATCTAGAAGTTGGTATTCAACCTAAAGGAGGCAAAGAAACTACGGTTTGTACTTCGAATTTTAAATATATGTATTGGAACATGTCTCAACAATTGGCGCACCACACCATTAATGGTTGTCCTGTAAATTCTGGAGATATGATGGGAAGTGGAACCATTTCTGGCCCAACACCAGATTCTTACGGTTCTATGTTGGAGTTGAGCTGGAAAGGCACAAAACCAGTAAAATTAAAAGATGGTACTGAGCGTAAATTCATCAATGATAATGATACCGTAATTATGAGAGGCTATTGTGAAAATGATGATATTAGAATTGGTTTTGGTTCTGTAAAAACGAAATTATTACCTGTATTTGATTCTAAGAAAAAGAAGAAATAGTCAGTGTTCAGTGTTCAGTGTTCAGTGTTCAGTGTTCAGTGTTCAGTAATCTAAAAAATATAGAAGGAAGATTAGAGTGAAATAACTTTAATCTTCTTTTTTTATTAAACATATTTCAACAAACTCTAAAACTCTAAACTTTTTACTAATCACAAGCCACGTTTAACTCTACACTTTACACTTTTTACTTTCTACTGTACACTTTACACTCTACACTTTTTACTGTCAATTGAGACTGAGAACTGAAACTGAGACTGAGACTGAGACTGAGACTGAGACTGAAAACTGTAACTAAGACTGTAAACTAAAAAGAAGCCTCACAACTAAAACTAACCCACTCTTTCTTTACTGGATGCTCAAAACTCAACGTTTCTGCATGAAGGTGTAATCGATTTGAAATTGTTCCGTATAAATCATCGCCAACAATAGGCATATTTAATCCTTTATGATGCGCAGCATGTACACGCAACTGATGTGTTCTACCAGAGATTGGATAAAAATGAATCCTTGTCTTATTATCCAAGACCTCAACCACTTCAAATTTTGTTTTAGCTTTTTTACCGTGCTCAAAACAAACCAATTGCCTTGGTCTGTTATTTAAATCTACTCTAAGAGGTAAATCGATAACGCCTTGTTCATCTTTTAAAGTTCCGTCGAGCAACGCAACATAACGCTTTTTTATAGTGCGTTCTATAAATTGTTTTTGAAGTTTTTTATGCGTTCTTTCATTCTTGGCTACTAATAACAATCCAGAAGTAGACATGTCTAAACGATGCAATAGCAAAGGACCAGTCGCATTTGGTAAATACGCTTGCATCCTCGTCAACACAGAATCTTTAATGGTTTTACCAGGAACAGATAAAAACTCATGAGGCTTATTAACGAGTAATAAATAATCGTCCTCATAGATTATTTCTAATTCGCCATTAAACACACCTGCCAATTCAATAGGATTTGGCTCTACTTCTAAGCCTTGCATCATGTGTTCTAAAATAGGCTCGCATCTTCCTCTACAAGACGGATAAAACTGTCCGTGTTTTCTAACTTCTTTGGTTGGCGCAATTCCCCAATAAAATTCGGCCATTGCAATGGGCTTCATGTTATTTTGATAAGCATACTGAAACAGTTTAGGTGCTGCACATTCGCCAGCCGCTGCAGGTGGTTTTCCTATATCTGTACTATTAAAAATTGTAATTAAATCTTTGGTTTCGCCTTTAGCGTTTAGAAATCTATAATGCTCATGAATTTCTTTTTGCAAACGCGCAGACAATGTTTTTCTTTCCAGTTTTAAAGCTTCAATTGGTTTTTGTAATTCGGCTAAATTCCTTTCTGCTGTTTTCAGCGCATCTTCAAGATGTAGCTTTAAATATTTTAAATCTATATTACTCTGAATACTTTGTTGCTTTAAATCTTCAAAAAAAAGTGATTTTTCAGTATCTGAAAGATGTTGCTCTGCTTCTACTCTACGCTGTTTTCTTTTTTGTTTTTCGGCTTTTGCATTAGCTTTAAAATCTTCAAGTTTTTGAATGTTTTCAAGCTTTAAATTCTTTAATCTTTTTAAGGCTTTTTCAATTTCTGGATTTTGTTCTAATTGTTCAATTTCAGCTGTTAAATCATTTAAACGTGCTTCATTTTGCTTATAAAAACCATCCTTATTTAAAGTATCATAAACTGGTGGTACAAATCCTTTTAAATGATTGCTTTCTGCTAATTTTCCTGAAAATGCTGTGAGGTAACCTAATTGTCCTTCTGAAGTTTCAACTAACATTACACCAAACATTTTTCCGAGTTTTAAACCTTTTTTTGATTCGTCTAGACCAAAATTATGTTCAAAATCTTGCTGCGTAGATAAGTATGCTTTTACGGTATCTGCAGCTTTAATACAAAGTGGATGTGGTGTATAATAAAACGGAAATGTAAACTGTTTGGGAAGTTTTTCCGAAGGAATTTCTAAAGAATGAAAACAACCATTTTCCGTATTAAACATAGTACTTTCAATTGATTTGCAAAGAAACGAAATTATATTCTATTCGTCAGTTCTACTGACATACAATTATAATTTGGCACCATTGGTCAGTTCGAGTGACATTGCTTCTTTTTCGCAATTTTGTATCGAGAACAATATGTTTAAAAAAGCTTCTCGATACAATTTGTTTGTGCCTCACAAATCACTCGAAGTGACGTTCAATTTAAAGTTTGGCATCATAATTGAAATTACTAATTATATAACCAATAAAACCTAACATTATGAAAAGATTTTTACTTTTAACAGTCCTTGTTTCAGTACTAGTATCTTGTAGTGCTAAAAAACAAATTGAAAGCGCCATTAGCAACGGAAATTACGACGAAGCTATTTCTGAAGCGTTAAGAAAACTTGAAAACAATAAAGACAAAAACCGAAAGCAAGATTACATTGTGATGCTTGAGGATGCATACTATAAAGTTTTAGAAGAAGATTTAAATGACTTGGCTCATCTTAAAAAAGATGGTAATCCAGAACAATACAAAACGATTTATTCTATATATGTAGATTTAGAAGAAAGACAAAATGCGATTAAGCGTGTGATGCCTTTGCAAATCAATGGAAAAACATTGAACTTAGATTTTAATGATTATACTGCTGAAATTGTAGATTACAGATACAAAACCTCTGAGTATTTAATTGGCCAAGGGATTACATTATTAGATTCTGGCGATAAATATAATGCAAGACAAGCACATGGTATTTTCAGTTATATTGAAGAAATCAACCCTAATTTTGAAGAAAATAGAAGCTTAATTACAGAAGCGCATGAAGCTGGTATGGATTATGTACACGTTTCTGTACAAAACCAGACACAACAGTTTATTCCACAACAATTAGAAGCAGATTTAATTGATTTTAACACCTATGGTTTAAATGATTTTTGGACAACATATCACACTAACACGAGTGAAACAATAGATTATGATTTTGCCATGGCATTGCAATTAAAGCAAATAAATATTTCGCCAGAGCGTATTAACGAAACACAGATTTTAAGACAAAAACAAATTGTTGATGGTTGGGAATACCAACTAGATAGAAACGGAAACGTGAAAAAAGACAGTTTGGGTAACGATATTAAAATTGATAAAATTATAACTGTTAAGGCTAGATTTACGGAAGTTTTACAAACAAAATCAGCACAAGTAATTGCTGATGTGGTTTATACAGATTTAAAACAAAACCAAACCATTGACTCATATGCTATTGATAGTGGTATTGTATTTGAAAATGTATTTGGAACATTTAAAGGCGATAAAAGAGCGTTACATAAAGATGATATCTCCCTAATTAACCAAAGACAAATGCGTTTCCCAACAGACGAACAAATGGTTTATGATACAGGCGAAGATTTAAAACTAAAACTTAAGGATATCATTGGTTCTTATGCGTTTAGAAGAAGTTAAAATAATGAATACCAGATTAAAAAACTCTTACTTAGGTAGGAGTTTTTTATTTTTAGCTGTTATAATTATAGAATCCAATATGTTATTAAAGTTAAAAATAGCACTTAATTTAACGCAACCATTTGATTAATTTATCGTCTATTAGTTATCAAACCAATCCATCATGAAAAAATTATCACTTCTATTTCTATTTGTTTTTTATTCCATATTTAGTTTTGCTCAAGGCCCAACGGTTTACATAACCAATGGAGGAAGCGGCTATTCTGTAATTGAAGGTAATACGTATACCTTTACCGTTAGCATGTATAGCGCAACTACAACTGATGTCATTGTAGATGTATCTACACTAGCAAACACGGCTGACAATAGTGATTATACACCTCTTAATACAACAGTTACTATTCCTGCAGGTCAATTAAGTAGTAGCGCATTAAGTATTCCTACAAACAATGATTCTACGATTGAAGATGATTATGAATATTTTAATATACAA
The DNA here is from genome assembly GCF_013249045.1 of Winogradskyella eckloniae. GTDB lineage: Bacteria > Bacteroidota > Bacteroidia > Flavobacteriales > Flavobacteriaceae > Winogradskyella > Winogradskyella eckloniae. Next base: position 87,228 of record NZ_JABRWP010000009.1, on the reverse strand, counting down.
GCTAATGTAACGTCTGGCAACACCAATAATTCTGAAATTTCTAGAATTATATATCTTTATGATAATGATACTACGCCAACAGTTGGCAGCAATACAACACGAAATATGTTTGAAGGCCAAACGACAAATCATTATTTTTTTCTTAGTAATTATTTTAGTACTGACGTCACTTTAAATTTAGTTAGTAGTGATGGTACTGCAGATATTTCGGACTACAACGCAATTTCAACAACCTTAACTATTCCTGCTGGAGAACGTTCTATTTATATACCTGTTGTTTCGTTGCAAGATGCAGCAACGGAAGCCGATGAAACATTTAATATATCAGCAACTATAACTTCTGGAAACACTACAAATAATAGTATTGATATTGATTTTACCATTTTAGATGATGATACAACACCAACCCTAATTTTGTCCTCTTATGACACTACAACAGAAGGTAATTCTGCGTATGTCTATGCTAATTTAGATAGAGTATTTAATTCTGATGTTACCGTACAAATCACAACGTCTAATGGAACGGCTGATAACTCTGATTATACAAGTCTTACTCAAACAAAAACTATTGAAGCAGGAGATATTGGTGTAAACTTCCAAATTTACACAACGGACGACACATTAGATGAACCAGAAGAATCATTTAACTACACAGGCACTGTGATGTCCGGAAACACCACAAATGCTTCTGAAACTGGGTCTTTAACAATAATTGATAATGACGGCATGCCAGATTTTAGTATTCGGCCTTATTATAGTAATGATAACCAACCATATTCGGATAGTATCGCTGCAGAAGAAGGATTTGACCTTAAATTTACACCACGATTAACGCATCCAAGTCCTGTTGATACTGAAATTGAAATTACTACCACTAACGGAACCGCTGATAATACAGACTATACAACCTCAACTATAAATATTACAATTCCTGCTGGTCAATATCACAATTATAATGAGGTTTATAGTTATCCTACAGTTTTAGACCAGCTAGATGAAGATGATGAAAATTTATTCATTGATGCCGTTATAACTTCAGGTAATACATATAACACCAATTATTCCGTTGAAGCTTTCATTATAGATAATTATGCTATAAATGCACAAGCAGACCCAATAGCTTCAATTTTAGAAGTTGGTACGTCTTTAAATGTATTAGATAATGATACTTTTGAAGGATTACCTGTAAATTTAGCTGATATAAACTTAACAATGCTTAGTACCAATGCTTTTGGCATTACTCTAGATTCTAGTGGACTTTTAACAGTCCCTTCTAGTGTTCCGTTAGGTTATTACAGTATAGAATATCAAATTTGCGAGACAGCAAACCCAACAAGTTGCGACACAGCTTGGGTTACTATTATTGTTGTATCTCCTTTAGAGGTCAACTATACTGTAACGTATGTAGATTTTAATGGCGATGGCTATACAAGTGTTGGAGATACTGTTGAATATGAGTACACAGTAACCAATAACGGAAACGCAGCTATTACCAATATAGATGCGGAAGTGCCTTATCAAGACCTAGATATTGTTGGTGGACCATTAGCAAGCTTAGGCGCAGGCCTTACCGATACAACTACGTTTACCGCATTACACATTATTACACAAGATGATATTAATTTTGGATATTACGATGGTAACTTAGAAGGTGCACATTTTTACGGTACCTATTACGGAAATGAACAAATAGAGTATTTATACTATCAGTCTCAGAATTTCAGTTTACAACAATCTGACGGTTTAGAACTTAATGCTTTTGTAGATAGTAATGGAAATGGCATACAAGAAACTAATGAAATTAATTATCCTTTAGGTCAGTTTAATTACGAAATTAACAATGATGGTATTATGCATAATTTGTTTGTATCGCCTCATTATTTATATGAATCTAATCCAACAACGACATATAATTTAGCTTATACTATAGATCCAGATTATGCTGCTTACAATTCTACAACGACAAGTTATTCTAATATTTCGGTTCCTGTAGGTTCCGGAATTACAACTTATGATTTTCCTATTACGGCAACACCATACGATGATTTGTCTATTGATGTATCAGCATCATGGAGACCACCTATTCCTGGTTTTAATTATTGGAATTACGTGAGCTACACTAATCATTCACATGAAACAGTAACATCTGGAACTATTGATTTTAATATGGATAGCGCTTTAAGTCTGAACAATGTGTATGAATCAACACAATATTGGAACTCTACTAATGTGGCTTCAATAACCACAACATCAAATGGGTTTTCTTATACTTTTAGTAATTTAGGACCTTATGAAACAAAACACCTTTGGGTAAAAATGTATGTGCCTACCTTACCAACCGTAAGTTTAGGCCAATTGGTAACTAATACTGCTGATATAGAAGTACTAGCTGGAGAGATTTTACCATTAAATAATACATCGAGTTTAACGGAAACAATTGTGGGTTCTTATGATCCTAATGATATTACGGAAAAGCATGGTGAAAATATTGTACACTCGACATTTACCACAGATGATTACTTAATTTATACAATCCGTTTTGAAAACACAGGAACTGCAAATGCTATAAATATTAGAGTTGAAGATTTATTAGATGATCAATTAGATGAATCTACTTTAAAAATGGTAGATGCTAGTCATGCTTATTCATTAGAACGTGTTGGTAAACAATTAGAGTGGAATTTCTTTGGTGTTAATTTACCACCTTCTCAAGATGATGATACGCAGACAGGTCATGGTTTTATTACTTTTAAAGTGAAACCTTTTCCAAATTATGCTATTGGCGATGTGATTCCGAATACTGCCGAAATCTATTTCGATTTTAATCCTGCCATTATTACTAATACTTGGAATACTACGTTTGTTGAAACCTTAAGTGATAATGAATTTACACAACCTAATTTAAGCCTATATCCTAATCCTGTTAAGAATATGCTTCAGATTAGTAATTCAAGTAAAATTATAAGCATAGAAATAACATCAGTATTAGGAAAACAAATCTTATATAAAACAATAGATGATTTTTCCACTGAAATTGATTTTAGTGCGTATGCAGAGGGCGTTTATTTTATAAGAACCATTAGTAACAACGGAGAAAATATTCAGAAGATTCTTAAAGAATAACTAAACTCTTAGTACTATGAATTATAAAAAGCCTTTCGATACTTGAAAGGCTTTTTTATACGAAAGAAACACCTAACTATATTACATGATTTTTTATCTAAAAAAAACACTAAACCTAAATTTTAACTTATTTATTATCAATAACATAAATTCCAAAACAGTATTCATAAACATGTTAGTAAAAAATTTAAATAAATTCTTAAATCTTAACTATTTCATTTGAAGCTTTTATCTGTATTTTATCGAATATTTTAACTGCTTAAACCGCTATTAGTTAATTTTGATGTCCCTTTCAACCCTAATCATTTTACATAAACTGTTTGGCCATGTCTAGTATGGCACAGCCGAACTATAACCTTAAATTAATGAAGCACTTATACACTAAGTTTTTATTCTTATTATTTGTCCTATTTTTTAGTACCAATACATTTTGTCAAAACTCTGGAATTGAAAGAAGTTATGTTATTTTAGACATTGGTTCGGGAGCAACTTTATACGATTTACATTCCGTAACAGACACTACGATGGACACTGGTGAAATTGATTTTAACGGTCATTCATTAGGAAATTTTGATACAGCATCAGGAACACTAACTCTTATCGGTGGACAAAATGATGTTTGGAAATGTAATTCTACAAACAATATTACATCAGGTTGGCTGTATTACACCATCTATTTAACTGGCAACAGGCCTGGAACACCAACATTTACAGGTGTTGACTTAAGTGCAACCATTTATACCTACTCTGGTTTAGGATGTGCCGGAAGTGGCGACAATCAAGAATGGATTAATAATGCTGAGAATATTAATTTGTTAAATGGTCTTCCCGCTGGAGACTACACTTTAGAAGTCTATACACTCGCAGATTACACTATTAATGGAACTCCGCAAACGTCGTATTATGTTAATAATAACGCTAATAATTTTACAGCAACTTTTAGATTAGATAATCCACCAACAGCCAACTGTATTAGCACATTAACCGTACAGCTTGACGCTTCAGGAAATGCAACTATTAATGCAACTGACATAGATGCAGGAAGTACTGACGATTTAGATACACCAACCTTAAGTATAGATATTAATAGTTTTGATTGTTCAGATATTGGTTCATCAATTACTGTGACACTAACGGCTGAAGATTCTATTGGTCAAACAGACACCTGCGTTACTACTGTGACGGTTGAAGACAACGTAAATCCTATTATAGCTGCCGCTCCAGCGAATATTACTGTACAATGTTTAACAGATGTACCTGCAATATCGGATTTATCTTGGACTGATAACTGTGATGGTTTTGGTTATGTCGCTGGTGTTGATTCTGCATTTATTGGCACTGGTTGTGGAGGTACTATTACAAGAACTTGGGATGTTACTGATGCTAATGGAAATAATGCTGCAACGAGAACACAAATCATAACGATTGATGACACCACTGCGCCTGTGATAGCTTCTGCTCCTGCTAATATCACAGTCAATTGTTTTTCTGACGTTCCGGCTATGATCGATTTAGCTTGGACAGACAACTGTGATGCTGGTGGTAATGTTACTGGTGTTGATTCTGCTTTATCTGGGACTTCGTATAACGGAACTATTACTAGAACTTGGAATGTTGCCGATGCCTGTGGCAATAATGCCGCTACGCAAACGCAAATCATTACAATTAATGATAACATTAACCCTGTTATTGCTGCTGCTCCAGCGAATATTACTGTGCAATGTATAACAGATCTACCTGCAATAACGGATTTATCTTGGACTGATAACTGTGATGCTGGTGGAAATGTTACTGGTGTTGATTCTGCACTTTCTGGAAATTCATGTGGAGGTACCATTACAAGAACTTGGGATGTTACTGATGCTAATGGAAATAATGCTACAACGAGAACACAAATCATAACGATTGATGACACCACTGCGCCTGTGATAGCTTCTGCTCCTGCTAATATCACAGTCAATTGTTTTTCTGACGTTCCGGCTATGATCGATTTAGCTTGGACAGACAACTGTGATGCTGGTGGTAATGTTACTGGTGTTGATTCTGCTTTATCTGGGACTTCGTATAACGGAACCATTACTAGAACTTGGAATGTTGCCGATGCCTGTGGCAATAATGCCGCTACGCAAACGCAAATTATTACAATTAATGATAACATTAACCCTGTTATTGCCGCTGCTCCAGCGAATATTACTGTGCAATGTATAACAGATCTACCTGCAATAACGGATTTATCTTGGACTGATAACTGTGATGCTGGTGGAAATGTTACTGGTGTTGATTCTGCACTTTCTGGAAATTCATGTGGAGGTACCATTACAAGAACTTGGGATGTTACTGATGCTAATGGAAATAATGCTACAACGAGAACACAAATCATAACGATTGATGACACCACTGCGCCTGTGATAGCTTCTGCTCCTGCTAATATCACAGTCAATTGTTTTTCTGACGTTCCGGCTATGATCGATTTAGCTTGGACAGACAACTGTGATGCTGGTGGAAATGTTACTGGTGTTGATTCTGCTTTATCTGGGACTTCGTATAACGGAACCATTACTAGAACTTGGAATGTTGCCGATGCCTGTGGCAATAATGCCGCTACGCAAACGCAAATTATTACAATTAATGATAACATTAACCCTGTTATTGCTGCTGCTCCAGCGAATATTACTGTGCAATGTATTACAGATGTACCTGCAATAACGGATTTATCTTGGACTGATAACTGTGATGCTGGTGGAAATGTTACTGGTGTTGATTCTGCACTTTCTGGAAATTCATGTGGAGGTACCATTACAAGAACTTGGGATGTTACTGATGCTAATGGAAATAATGCTACAACGAGAACACAAATCATAACGATTGATGACACCACTGCGCCTGTGATAGCTTCTGCTCCTGCTAATATCACAGTCAATTGTTTTTCTGACGTTCCGGCTATGATCGATTTAGTTTGGACAGACAACTGTGATGCTGGTGGTAATGTTACTGGTGTTGATTCTGCTTTATCTGGGACTTCGTATAACGGAACCATTACTAGAACTTGGAATGTTGCCGATGCCTGTGGCAATAATGCCGCTACGCAAACGCAAATTATTACAATTAATGATTCAACAGTACCAATTGCAGTTTGTAAAGACATTTCTATTACTTTAGACGCTTCTGGAAATGCGAATATTACAGCAGCCGATATAGACAATAATTCATCGGATAATTGTTCTTCGATATCATTATCTGCTTCTCAAACGATATTCAATTGTAGTAATATTGGGGCAAATACTGTTACATTAACTGTCACAGATGCATCTGGAAATTCTGCTTCATGTACATCAACAGTAACCGTAATAGATCCAGCAAATGCTGCTACGGTAAGTATATCAGTAGACAACACTACAATATGTGCTACTGAAGACGTTAATTTTACAGCAACACCAATGAACGCAGGCCCAACTCCTGTTTATGAATGGTTTGTTAATAATGTATCACAAGGCACAACGCCTAGTAATGTTTTCACCCCTTTTCCGGCATTAGATGATTTGGATGAAGTTTATGTTCAAATGCAATCCGTTTATTCGTCCTGTGACCCAAAAATTAGTAATACAATAAGCATTAATGTAAATCCACTTCCTAGTGTTTCTGGTCCGACATCATTATGTATAAATAACAGTGCAAATTTAACACCTGCAACTTCCGGCTGGGTTAGTAATACAAGTTTTGCTTCCGTTAATAATACTGGAGTTGTTACAGGTATTTCTTCTGGTATTGCAACATTTACTTATACAGATTCAAATGGTTGTAGCTCAGACCTATCAATAACGATCAATGATTTACCCGTAGTATCGGCACCAGCAAACCTTTGTGTTGGAGAAACAAGTACGTTAACACCTAATTCTGGTGGGACTTGGGTAAGTAATAATAACTCTAGAGCTACTGTCACTAATTCTGGAGTAATTACTGGTGTGGCTCCTGGCAATGTAACATTTACATATACTGATAGTAATGGGTGTCAATCAATTACAAATACTGTTGAAATTTTAGCTACACCTATTATTTCGTCGCTTACAGCCACTAACACTTTAATTTGTAGTGGAGAGTCTAGTATTTTAACTGCAAATGTGCAAGGTGCTGGAATTAATAATGAGGTCATCGTTAATTATAATTTTAATTCGGGAGGAAATTACGCCGCATTAGACGGACAAGAAGTTGCTAATATCAACTGTAATATAACTGGCCACGCTATGTATTTTAGACAAGGCCCAGGAACTGCAACACAAGGATCTGCGTACGATTTAGAAATTGTACCTGGCTATGCTATGAAGCAACTTGATAATGATAGAGGAAATGATGGTGGTGTTTGGGTTTTCACAATAGATGGAGCTGATATTTCGACGTATCAAGATTTTTCATTGTATTTTCAAACAAAAAGAGAAGCCGTTATTGGAATTGACAAATACATCACTGTATATTGTAATACGATTGGAGGCTCCCCTTCTGGTTCTGCTTCATTTGTCCCAATCAGTAGTGTGTTAATAGACAATTCAGCCACGGCTTTAAACTGGCAAGAAGTAATCGTATCTATGCCTGATATAGTTAACAATCCTAGTGTTATTCAAATTATGATTGGTGTTACTGATGGATATGATGGTCCTCGTTTGGCAACTGAAGATTTACACCCAAATGTTTATATTGATAACGTTCAGATACGAGCATCAAATACGCCAGATTCATTCACTTATTCATGGACTGCTAATACTGGATCCGACGCAGGATTACCACCTGGAGCAAATATTCCATCTAGTGCAAATAATTCCATAACCGTTAATCCGCAAGTAACTACGGTTTATACAATTACAACTCATAATTCTAATGGCTGTACAGAATCAGAAGACATAACAGTAACGGTTAATCCTGCCCCAAATATTGTTATTGCCGCAGATTATTGTCCTGTTGATGACCCAATGACAGCGCAAGATGAAAGTAATATGGTGCAATTAATTGCAACGGATCTAAATGACAGCTCTCCATCAACTACAACATGGGAATGGCTTACTACACCTGTTCAAACAGGAAATACCATCTATGTCGATACGGCTGATTTCTATCAGGTAATAGCAACTTCTACAAACGGCTGTTCAGATTCAGGAACAATAAGAGTAGCGCAAGAGCGTGTATTTAATGGCGATTTCTCGGAAGCGGTCTCAACAGTAGATGGTGATTTTGGACCTGATGCAAATGATAATTTAAATGCTATTGGTTTTGATTATGATGAAGATTATGTAGCACCATATAATGCTGGTTACAGGTACGTGGTAAACCCAACTTTAGATCAGAATATGATAACAATTACGTCTGACTCAGGACCACTTAACACAACTTTTAGGAGTGTAACAGATCACACTGAAGATACAGAAGCTCAATTTCTTGCAGTGAATAATGATGGTACTCCTAATTTAGTCGCTTGGCGACAAGAAATCAATGTAGAACCTGGAGAATTATATTATTTTTCAGCGTGGGGAATTGACCTATCCGACCCATCAAATGCCTCACTAAACCCTTGTGATTTAAGATTTAGAATTAATGGTATTGAAGTTGGACCTACATTAAACCTAGTAAAAGGAAACGATTGGGAGCGTATTTATGACACCTGGAATTCAGGTACTGAAACCACAGCAATTTTAGAAATTATAAATATCAACCCAGCTGCTCAAGGCAACAATTTTGGTATAGATGATGTTTCATTTGCGACACTATCAACCTTTATTACTTTAACTTCCGCTACTGGAACGAACAACCAAACTATTTGCCAAAACACACCAATACAAGACATAACATATGATGTTGGTGGTGGATTAACCGCACCTAACATTACTAGCACACCACCTTTACCAACAGGACTTACTACGTCTTTTGATGGTTTAAAATTCACAATTAGTGGAACACCTACTGAATTTGGAACCTTTAATTATACAATCACTACAACTTCAACTTGTGGCGATCCAAAATCAGAAAGCGGAACTATTACAATAGACGAAGCTCCAATTGTAGAAATTCAACCAATATCAACGCCTATTTGTTCTGCAGACGGAAGCATTGCAGTAAATGCAACGTTATTAGGAAGTGCCACTTCTGGAACTTGGACGACTACTGGAACGGGAACATTTTCAAATTTATCTGCTGATGGCACATCAGAAACCTATACGTTTGGAATAAACGAAACAGGAACAACCACATTAACGTTCACTTCTAATACTCCAGCATCTACGTGTAGTGCATCTAATGATAGCTATGATATTGAAATTACACAAACCATCATCGCTGAAGCAGGTCTTGATATTGACAATTCAACTAGTGATTGTTCAAATACAACTGTAACCTTAAATGCTAATAATGTTGCAGGCCATTGGACAGTAACTTCTGGTCAATTACCAAGCACTTATAGTTTTTCTGATGCCAATGTTTACAACTCTACTTTTACTGGTGAAAGTGGAGAAACCTACACCTTAACTTGGGAAGCAACTAATATTGCACCTTGTCCTAATACTACAGATACGGTGTCAGTTATTTTTGCAAATTGTGATTCTAGTTTAGTTTTTGATGGCACTGAAGATTATATCAGCTTTGCCAATAACTATAGTTTAAATAATACACCTTTTAGTATTGAAGCTTGGATTAAAGCAGATAATTTAATTGGCACAAAAACCATTTTATCTAAAAGAGATAGTAATAATTTAGATTCTGGTTATGACCTATCTATAATCAATAACAGAATCTATTTTAGATGGAACAATGCAAGTATGTATGTTACGACTCCTCTAAACAATTCAAAATGGTATCACGTTGCTGTCACTTACAATGGATCTAATTCCTATTTAATATATGTCGACGGCTTTGCGGTAACTACAGCTGCAGCAGGTGTTGTAAATGCGCCATTGCTTAATACAAACAACTGTTTAATTGGAGCAATGGATACAACAAACGGAAACCCAACACACTATTTTGATGGCGGAATAGATGAAGTAAGGTTTTGGGACATCGCTTTAACAGAAGATCAGATTAGAGAAATGATGAATCAAGAAATTATGGCTAATGGTACTTTTGTAAGAGGTGTTGAGGTACCTTTAGACATATCTGGTGGTTTGCCATGGAATAACTTAATTGGCTATTACCAAATGAGTACAGGATCACAAGCCATAGTATCCAACGGCTACATTGAAGATATTGCAACCATATCTGCAACACAAGGTAAGCTAAATAACATGACAACCATACAAGCAGAAACAGCACCAATCCCATATATTTCTAATACAAATAATGATTGGGACAACACTGCAACATGGCTTAATGGTTCTGTTCAACAAATCCCGAATTCTAAAATCAATAGTCATTCTGGTATAGAACAAACATGGAATATTGTAAGAACTACAACTGATGTCGGTGTAACACGACCAGTCAATATGTTTAATAAAACAACTGTTTTTGGTCTATTAGTAGACAACAATAGATTAAGCATTCTTGGCGATCAGCACATCGTTGTGGATAAATACCTTAAAATTGATGGTGTTTTAGACTTAGTTGGTGAATCTCAATTGCTTCAACCTGTTGGTAGTATTCTAGAAGCTACAAGTACAGGTTATTTAGAACGTGACCAGCAAGGTACCAGTAACGGATACAATTATAATTATTGGGGAAGTCCTGTAAAAACAACCACATCAACATTTACTCTAAGTAATATATTATATGATGGCGCAGATGGCATCACTCCGGTATATTGGTTATCCGCTTATGACGGCATAGCATCGCCATTATCATTAAGTTCAAGATGGCTTCATATTTTTGACAATGGTGCTTTTGAAGACTACAATGCTTGGCTAAACATTTCGCAACACACTCCTATCAATATTGGATTAGGATTTATTATGAAAGGTAGTAACACTACAAGCCCTAATCAAAATTACACCTTTAAAGGACTACCTAATAATGGCACTATTACTAATTTTATTTCTGGAGGAAATAGATCGAGTTTAGTTGGTAACCCATATCCATCTGCTATAGACGCCAATGCATTTATTGATGATAATGCTTCTGCGTTATTAGATGGTACATTAATTTTCTGGGAACAATCACCTAACAGTACATCTCACAATTTAGCTCAATACGAAGGACGCTATTCATATTACAACAAAACAGGAGGATTACCGTCTACAGTGCCTGTAGAAATAAATGGGCAAGGTACCGCAAGCAATACTCCAGAAAGATATGTACCAGTTGCTCAAGGGTTTTTCGTTAACGGAAGTACTAGTGGAGGAAACATAACCTTTAATAACGGACAACGTATTTTTAAAACAGAGGCTTCCGGAGAATCTGTGTTTTTACGATCTCCTAACGTTACTGCACAACAAGAACAGGAAAATGAAGATTTAATTAAGCGTCTTAGAATGAGTTTTAAAACTCCTGAAGGTGCAAAAAGACATCTTTTACTTGGGTTTACTTCAGACAATTCAGCTACTGATGCCTTTGATTATGGTTTCGATGGACTTAACTCTGATGATTTCCCTAGCGATATGTCTTTTAATATAGAAGGCAAAAAATATGTTATTCAAGGTGTTGGTGCATTTGATGAAACCAAAATTTATCCTTTAGACATATCCATGAATATACAAGGTAACATTGAAATTGCTCTGGAGTCATTAGAGAATTTTAACGACGAAATCAATGTTTATATTTATGATGCGTTGTTAGGTACTTATTCGCAATTTAACAACCTTAATTTTCAGATACATTTAGAAGCCAGTAATTACTTAGATCGTTTTTATCTTGTATTTCAAGAAAGCGCAACACTTTCAACAATTAAGGAAGATGTTGAGAAAGTTAATGTAAGATACTTGTTAGACTCCGATGAAATTTTAGTGCAAACACCTCAGTCTATGGAATTAAAACAATTATATCTTATAAATGTTGCAGGACAGACTGTGGCATCTTGGAATGCTACCAATTTAACGTTATCTCATGAAATTAGAATTCCTGTAAAACATATTTCAGAAGGTTCATATATTATTAATGTAGAAACCAATTCAAGCACATTTAATAAGAAAATAATTATTCACCAATAGTTCAAATTTTTAATCATAAAAAAACACCTTTCAAACTAATTGTTTAAAAGGTGTTTTTTTTTAAGCAATGCTATGACCATTATTTTACACGAAATTATAAGTTGGAATCTTATTTTTTTAGGGATTAAGATTTCTTTTTTCCTACTTTGTACGGCTGCCTAAAGCGCTTTTGCTTTTTACTTGGACGTTTAGATAAACGATCTCTTTCTCTTTTTAAAATCTTTAAATCTTCAATTAATTCAGATTTCACTAAACGTTCTACAACAGCATTTCGTTTTTTATAACTATATAAACAACCTAAAAGCAATCCTAAACTACCAGCAATTTCAATTGCGCCATTAGATATCACGGGAAAATGCGTATAAAGATTTACACCAACTAAGGGTTGTGCATATAAAAACTGATACAACCCAAGAGCTAAACAAATAACTCCTAAGATTAATAAAACCAGAATACTAATAGAATTATTGCGTTTAATTTTGTGTTCAATCCTTGCAATATTTTTATCACTCAAAATTAATTGACCAGCAACCCTTTCTTTTTCAATAAAAAACAAAAATTCCTCATCTAAACTTTCAAAAGAAACGCCATAACTGCGCTTCAATAAATCTTGTTTTGTTATTTTATATTTTTGATATAAACTCAATGCTATATATAACTTGCTAATTCAATGTCATTAATACTACCATGACTAGCATGCACTACTACTTCGCCATTTTTAATTACTAAAAGCTGAGGAGATTGATGCATAACCTGAAATTTATAACCCACTTCATCAGAAACATCTCTGTAACTTAACAAATCTAAATAATATAAATCTGCATTTTGATCTAAATCATATGCAGACACAAATTGTTTCATAACCATACTACTAATACCGCAACGCGTAGAGTGTTTAAAAATGAGTTGAGTTTTAGCTTGTGAACGCTTAACAATGGTTTCTAATTGCGAAATTGCTGTCAGTGGCTGCCAAGGCAATATTTTTTCTTCTTTAGGCTCAGATGAACCGAATAATTTTTTGAACATAATTTTTCTTTTAGTCTAATTTAAAATTAGAAGCCTTCAGTCGATTAGTAAAGTAAAAACTTACAATGCGACAAAACGTCACTTACACCTATACTAAATCAGACATTTTGTCGTTTAATTCTTACATTTATGAAACGGTAAGATTATTGTTTAAAGATAAACAAACACAACAAAATAAGTTAAACAAATAATAAGATACCTGTATTTACAGGCATAATAAAGATGAATTTTAATAATTATACCATTAAATCGCAAGAAGCCATACAGCAAGCACAGCAGCTTGCTCAAGGTTTTGGTCATCAACACATAGAAAACGAGCATATTTTTAAGGCACTTTTTAATGTTGATGACAACGTCATACCTTTTCTATTAAAAAAACTAAATGTCAATATAGCCTTACTAGAACAAATATTAGATAAGGAACTCGAAAGTTTTCCTAAAGTTTCTGGAGGTGATATAATGCTATCTAGAGACGTTAGTAAAACATTAAACGAAGCCTCTATTATTGCAAAACAGATGAATGATGACTTTGTTTCAATTGAACATTTAGCCTTAGCTATTTTTAAATCTAAAAGCAAAATTGCTCAAATTTTAAAAGATCAAGGTGTCACAGAAAAAGGATTAAGTTCAGCCATAACAGAACTGAGAAAAGGCGACAGAGTAACGTCTCAGAACCAAGAAGAAACGTACAATTCTCTTAATAAATATGCTAAAAACTTAAATCAATTAGCCGAAGACGGCAAATTAGATCCCGTAATTGGTAGAGACGAAGAAATTAGAAGAATCCTTCAAATTTTATCACGTAGAACAAAGAACAATCCTATTTTAGTGGGCGAACCTGGTACAGGGAAAACTGCTATTGCCGAAGGATTAGCACATAGAATCATTGATGGTGATATCCCAGAAAACTTAAAAGACAAACAAATTTTTGCCTTAGATATGGGCGCACTAATTGCTGGTGCAAAATTTAAGGGCGAATTTGAAGAACGTCTAAAAGCGGTCATTAAAGAAGTGACCGAAAGCAATGGAGATATTGTACTTTTTATTGACGAAATTCACACGCTTGTTGGTGCTGGTGGTGGACAAGGCGCTATGGATGCTGCTAACATCTTAAAACCTGCATTGGCACGAGGCGAATTAAGAGCCATTGGCGCAACCACATTAGATGAATATCAAAAATACTTTGAGCAAGACAAAGCGCTAGAGCGTCGTTTTCAAATGGTAAAAGTAGATGAGCCAGATACCGAAAGCGCTATTTCAATTCTTCGTGGAATTAAAGAAAAATATGAAACACACCACAAAGTTAGAATTAAAGATGAAGCCATTATTGGTGCTGTAGAATTATCTCAACGATACATTACCAACAGATTTCTTCCAGATAAAGCTATTGACTTAATGGATGAGGCTGCCTCTAAATTAAGAATGGAAATAAACTCTAAACCAGAAGAATTAGATGTTTTGGACCGTAAAATCATGCAATTAGAAATTGAGCATGAAGCCATTAAACGCGAAAAAGATGAAGCTAAATTAAAAAGTCTTAAAGCCGATTTAGCCAATCTAAAGGAAGAACGAAATGAACTCAATGCCAAATGGAAATCTGAAAAAGAAGTTGTTGAAAACGTTCAAAATATTAAACAAGACATAGAAAATTATAAACTTGAAGCAGAACGCGCAGAACGTGATGGTGACTATGGAAAAGTCGCTGAAATACGTTATGGTAAGATAAAAGATGCTACAGAGCAGTTAGAACAACTCCAAAAAGAATTACAAGAAAACCAAAGTGAAAATTCTTTAATTAAAGAGGAAGTTACCTATGAAGATATTGCAGATGTTGTTGCAAAATGGACAGGAATTCCTGTTACTAAAATGCTTCAAAGTGATAGAGAAAAATTACTAAAACTAGAAGATGAATTACACAAACGTGTTGTTGGACAAGAAGAAGCCATTGAAGCGGTTAGTGATGCCGTACGTCGATCTAGAGCAGGACTTCAAAATCCTGAAAAGCCAATAGGCACCTTCTTATTTTTAGGCACAACAGGTGTTGGTAAAACCGAATTAGCCAAAGCTTTAGCTGAGTATTTATTTGATGATGAAAATGCAATGACACGTATTGACATGAGTGAGTACCAAGAACGTCATGCTGTTAGCCGACTAGTTGGTGCGCCTCCTGGATACGTAGGCTATGATGAAGGTGGACAATTAACTGAAGCCGTAAGACGTAAACCGTATTCTGTAGTATTATTGGATGAAATTGAAAAAGCACATCCAGACACATTTAATATCTTACTACAAGTGTTAGATGAAGGGCGTTTAACAGATAATAAAGGACGTATTGCAGACTTTAAAAACACTATTATAATTATGACCTCTAACATGGGTAGCCATATTATTCAAGACCGTTTTGAAGCTACAAAAGACATACCTTCTGCCATAGAAGCTGCCAAATTAGATGTTTTAGCGCTATTAAAACAAACGGTAAGACCTGAGTTTTTAAATAGAATTGATGACACTATACTATTTACACCTTTAACAAAGGAAAACATCACAGACATTGTTGGTTTACAACTCAAGCGTATTACAAAAATGATTGCCAAACAAGGCATTACTTTTGATGCAACACCAGAAGCCGTAAGCTACTTAGCGGATAAAGGTTATAATCCAGAATATGGTGCAAGACCTGTAAAACGTGTGATACAAAAAGACGTGCTCAATCAATTGAGTAAAGAAATACTAGCAGGTAAGGTTACTGTAGATAGTATCATTTTATTAGATGAATTTGACGGTCAGCTTGTCTTTAGAAATCAAGGTGATTTGGTTACGGATGAAATTTAAAACAGACTGTAACATTATAGTGTAAAAACAGTCTATATTATGATTGGTTGGTAAAGAGCAACACAAATTTCAAGTACTGGAAAGGCGTGTTGCTCTTCCTATATACTAATTATACTTCCTAAAATATTTCAAGCAATGTACTAAGATCTCTTTGGACTCCTTTAATCTTTGAAGCCTTAGATTACAAATAGCATCAATCTACAACAGTTTGAGTACGTCCATAATACAATGCTATACTACCCAAAGCAATTTATAATCAATCATTAGGTAGGCATCCTTTCCTATTTAACATAAAGCACAAAAAAGAGAACTACCTAGCAATCAACAAATAGCTCTATTTAAAATTAACATAAGGGTAAAGAATAAAATTGAATTTCGTGCGTCGTAGAGCCGAAATCAAAGATTAAAAAAAAACAAAATAATTTTTGCTTAAAAAACCACACTTAAAAACTGATTTTCAACACCTTAAAATCGCAAACAAAAATTAATTCAAAAAAAAGTGAAATAAAATCAAAAAAAAACGTGCTTTTTATCCGACAAATCATTAATTTTGTCGAGCTATTTAATTCCAATAAAACCTTAAGAGTTTAATTATCTTGTTAATATTCCCTCAATTTAGAGGGAAATTATATAGTTAATTTTAGTTCAAAGCCCTAACACTTTATAATGGAATTAAACAAATTTATTGACCACACCTTATTAAGTGCTTCCGCAAAAGAGGCAGACATTCTTAAGCTTTGCGATGAAGCGTTAAAATACAATTTTCATTCTGTATGTGTTAACAGTAATTATGTTGCACTTGCCAAACAAGCGCTTAGTAGATCTTCGGTAAAGGTATGTGCTGTTATTGGTTTTCCTCTTGGAGCAATGTCTACGGAAGCTAAAATTTTTGAAGCAAAAAATGC
Source organism: Winogradskyella eckloniae (assembly GCF_013249045.1). Classification (GTDB taxonomy): domain Bacteria; phylum Bacteroidota; class Bacteroidia; order Flavobacteriales; family Flavobacteriaceae; genus Winogradskyella; species Winogradskyella eckloniae. Next base: position 70,229 of record NZ_JABRWP010000009.1, on the reverse strand, counting down.
AATAAATCAAGGCGCATCAGAAATTGATATGGTAATGAATATTGGCCGATTAAAAAGTCATAACTACGTTGCTGTATTAAAAGACATCAGTAAGGTTAAAACTGCCATAGGCTTAACCACATTAAAAGTGATTTTAGAAATCAGTGAACTTTCTAAAAACGAAATTGTAAAAGCTTGCGAAATCTGTATGGATGCCAATGCCGATTTTATTAAAACATCTACAGGTTTTTCTAAGAGTGGTGCAACATTAACAGCCGTAAAGATCATGAAAAAAACGGTTAGAGGACAACTACAAATTAAAGCCTCTGGCGGCATTAGTGATGCCGAAACTGCATTAAAATATATTGAAGTTGGTGTTTCTAGAATTGGAGCATCTGCTAGTGTAGCGATGATGAATGATGTATTAACGAATGCCTCTTATTAAATTGATTCACTTTATGTAACTTTGTTATATGAGTGTACATATTGAAGCCAATAAAGGCGAAATTGCAGAAACTATTCTACTTCCTGGAGATCCACTAAGAGCCAAATGGATTGCAGAAACATTTTTTAATAATCCTGTATGTTTTAACAACGTTAGAGGCATGCTTGGCTATACAGGCACGTATAACGGTAAACCTATTTCTACTATGGGAACAGGTATGGGTGTTCCTAGTATTTCTATTTATGCACATGAGCTTATCACAGCTTATGGTGTAAAAAACTTAATCCGTGTCGGCAGCGCTGGTTCATACCAAAACGATGTAAAACTAAGAGATGTGGTATTAGCCATGTCTGCTTCATCAAATTCCGGAGTAAATACATTGCGTTTTAATGGAGCAAATTATGCACCAACAGCAGATTTTGGTTTGTTAATGAAAGCTGTTGAAGTAGCTCGCTCAAAACAAATTGATGTAAAGGCAGGAAATGTACTAACGTCAGATGAGTTTTATCAAGATGATACAAATTCTTTTAAATCGTGGTCTAAATTTGGTGTTTTATGTGTAGAAATGGAAGCGTCTGGCTTATATACCGTCGCAGCAAAACACAATGTGAATGCTTTAGCTATCTTAACTATTTCAGATTCTTTAGTAACAGGAGAATCTACTACAAGTGAAGAACGCGAAACCACGTTTAAAAACATGATAGAAATCGCTTTAGAATTGGCATAATAACACTATTAATAGATGAAATATTTCATTGCAATTATTATCTTAGTCTGCTGTTTAATTGCATCTCAATTATGGGATACGTACTACTCTACTTACCTTTGTATTTCAATTGTTGTACTCATTTATTTTATACTCTTTAGTTGGGAATTATCAATTTTTAAAAACAACTTTAAAAACGAATATAAATTTCGAAGTCAGAAAAAGTCATTAGACGTATTTGATTTAATTTTCGCCATACTAATTTCCGCTTTATACCTCGCGCAAGACAACATTTCAGAATTTGAAATTTTATTTATTATGTGTCTATGGTCTAAATCTATCGTAAGCTGTGTAATGTGGTTTATTTATAAAGTGAAAAAACCATATAAAATTTTTATCAATGAGGATAAATTATACCTTAATCAACAATGGTTTAAAATGAGGCTTTTACCAAATCTTATTCAGATAAACTATAATAGAATTACTAAAACCTTGAATTTAGAATTCAAGATAAAATCAGATATATCTATTAACATTAAAGATTACAAGCCTGAAGATATCGAAAAATTGTTAGAGCTATGCCTTGAAAAATCTGAACACAATGTGTTTATTCCTAACAATTTAAACCTATCAGAAAAATAAACACTCTTAATCTCCATAATAATTCACTAATTTAGTCAAATACGACACGTGTTAATTATTACCCTATTTTATTGAAATATGAAAAAAATAATCTTCATTCTCCTGCTATCATTAATTGTATTTCCATCTTGCAAAGAAACAATTCAAAAACAAGATGAAAATGTAATTGCGACTTACTACTTAATAAGACATGCTGAGAAAGATAGAGGCGATAAAAATAATAGAGATCCACATTTAACTTCCTTTGGTCGTCAACGTGCAGAAAATTGGAAAAAACATTTTAAAGGCATTGATTTTGATGCCGTCTATTCTACTAATTATAACAGAACTAAAGAAACTGCTACTCCAACTGCCAATGCCAACGATTTAGTGGTTCATTTTTATGATCCTTCCGATTTTAAGATTGAAGAATTTATTGAAAAAACAAAAGGACAAACTGTATTAATTGTTGGTCATAGCAATACGACTCCAAAATTTGTTAACAGCTTAATAAATGAAGATAAATACAAAGATATTGAAGACCATAATAACGCCAATTTATACATAGTGACATTTACAAAAGTTGGTAAAACATCAGAATTATCAGTTGTTAATTAACTGTACTTCTACATGCTCTAATTCAATTTTAGATAATAATTCTAATTGATTATTTTCAAATTCTTTGCCTAAATTTTCGAGCACAAATCCTGTGCTTTTTGTTTTATAATTGTTGTAATCTACAAAACGTAATCCATTAACATAACGCTCATTATAAGCTTCTCTAAAACGCATTCCTATACCAGATGCTTCGTTATATGAATATGCTAAATAATCGAGCTTAAAACTTTGTTTATCAAACCAATACACAAACACATCTTCAAAGTCTTCTCCTCCTCCATTTTCATTAAAAGTCACTTTTACTTTATAATAATCTTTACCCTTTATTTGCTCATCAGCTAATAAAGTTTTGTTCACAGCCTCGTCATTTAATCCATAAGGTAAAACTGAAAAATAATGCACGGAATTTACAGAGGCTTCATAGGTTTTGGCAATAGAATCTTCAAGCTTTACGAAGTCTTTATTGTCGTAACGTTCAAAACCAACATTACTTAACATATCAAAAATAGAATCGTTATCCTTTACTAAAATTCTAACTAAAAGAAACTCATGGTTTTTACGAAGGGCTTGGTAATAGACATCTCTAAATTCAAATTTTAAACTCGATTGTTTAAACTTTTCGCCACCAGAAACTTCAATTGATTTGTTTACAATATCATTTGCTGTCAACTTCGTTTTATGCCCTTCAACAGAAGATGTATCTATTGAAGTATTTTCATTTTTACAGCTAAAACAAACCGCAACTAATAGAAGTAAAATATAATTTTTCATGGGTTACTTATTTTCTAAAAACACAGTCGCAAAACTAAAGTTTAGATTACAAATTAATGACGTATTAACAAATTCTTAATTCATAGAAAAACATTTCAAGCTATAAGCTTTTACACGTTTCGCTAAAAACCTATCTTTGCCAACCATGCAAAATAAGGTCAACATACTTAATAAGAAAGCTAAATTTCAGTACGAAATATTAGACAAATATACGGCTGGCATTGTACTTACAGGCACTGAGATTAAATCTATTAGAGCCAGCAAGGCGTCTATTGCCGAAAGTTTCTGTGAGTTTAATGAACGCGGCGAACTTTTTGTAATTAACATGACGGTTGAAGAATATGCTTACGGCAACTATTACAACCACAGACCAAAGGCAGAACGCAAATTACTTCTTAATAAAAAAGAGCTTAAAAAGCTTAAAAAAGAAATAGACGTTAAAGGCAATGCCATTATTCCTTTAAAGCTTTTTGTTGATGATAGAGGTTATGCCAAAATGATTATTGGCTTAGGAAAAGGTAAAAAACTATACGACAAGCGCGAAACTATTAAAGATCGCGACAACAAGCGTAATTTAGCACGTATTAAGAAAGATTTCCGATAACTTTAAGATTCCTATAACTTTTTTGTTTTATTTATTAGTCTAAGTTTGAGAACAGTATATTTTTTTATATGCTGAATGCAACCTTTTACAATTTTATGACGTCTTTATTTATAAAAGGCATAAAGTTTGTGCTATAAAAACAATCTTAAAACCATTATCTCATCATCAATCAATTAGTCTATGCAAAAAAAACTACTCTTCATCTTTCTAATCGCGATCAGTTCATCAATTTCGGCACAAATCACTGGAAATATCACAGACCAAAACAAAAATCCGCTTCCTTTTGTAAACATTTTAATAGAAAACACATACAAAGGAACTACTAGTAATGACGATGGTTATTACGAACTCAACATCTCACAACCCAAAGACTATGTAATTATCTATAGTTATTTGGGTTATAAGACGGTAAAAAAGGCGGTATCAATTTCTAAATTTCCGTATCAATTAGATATTGTTTTAGAAGAAGAATCTGTTTCACTTGGCGAAGTTTTGGTTGATGCAACTAATGATCCTGCCAATGCTATAATGCGGCAAGCTATAGCGGAACGACAAGCTAATCTCGATAAAATTGAATCTTTTAAAGCCGATTTCTATTCTAGAGGTTTAATTAAAATTAAAGATGCGCCAGAGAAAATAATGGGTCAAGAAGTTGGCGATTTAGGAGGCGGATTAGATTCTACAAGAAGCGGCATTATTTATTTATCTGAAACCATTTCTAAAATCCAATTTTTAAGTCCAGATAAACTTAAAGAACGAATTTCTGCTTCAAAAATTAGTGGAAACAGCAATGGATTTAGCTTTAACACTGCCTTAGAGGTTGACTTTAATTTCTACAAAAACACCATTAATTTTGGTAATGAAATTATATCTCCAATTGCCAACAACGCCTTTAGTTACTACACATACAAGCTAGATGGTGTTTTCTATGACGACAGAGGCAACCTCATTAATAAGATTAAAGTAACACCCAAACGTAAAAACGACCCTGTTTTTTCAGGCTTCATTTATATTGTAGAAGACCAATGGGATATTTATGCTCTTGAGTTAGATATTACTGGCATACAAGCAAGGATTCCGGCTGTAGATGTGATTTCCTTACAGCAAAGTTTCTCCTATTCTGAAAGCAATGATATTTGGGCAAGAATATCGCAAAGTATCGATTTTAAATATGGTTTATTTGGCATTAAAGGCGATGGACGTTTTACGGCCGTTTACAGTAATTATGAGTTCAATACCTCTTTAACTCGAAAAGATTTTAATAAAGAAATTGTGTCTTTTGAAGATGAAGCCAACAAAAAGGACTCAATTTTCTGGAATAAAATTAGACCTGTTCCACTAACCTTAGAAGAACGTACAGATTACGTCACTAAAGATAGTATACAAATTGTAAGAGAATCTAAACCATATTTAGACTCTATTGATGCCGTAAAAAACAAATTTAAACTCGGAAATATTTTAGGTTACACTTATCAAAATTCATATAAAGACTACCGACTAGGATTTGACATTCCTCCTACTTCAACACAATTTAATACGGTTCAAGGATACACCATTGGTACAAACGTTTTCTACACAAAAGGGTTTGACGATTATAATCGCTACATAAGTGTTAATGGCGATTTACAATATGGATTTTCTGACGATAGATTGCGCGCCACAGGAGCAATTACATACAAATTTAATAATACCAGCTATCCATTTTTAACATTATCTGGTGGTGTAACTATATCTCAATTTAATCCTTCAAACCCAATTACACCTTTAATTAATGGCGTAAGTTCTTTGTTTTTTGAAGATAATTATATGAAGATATATGATAAAAGCCACTTGTCTTTAAACTATTCCGAAGAACTTTTCAACGGTTTTAGATTATATGCTGGCATAAGTTATCAGAGACGAAAAGCATTATTTAATACTACAGACCAAGTTTATATTAATGATGATAATGATGCTTACACAAGTAATAATCCGTTAAATGAATTAGCGTATGGCATTGCACCTTTTCAAACGCATAACATCTTAAAAGGTTCAATAAATGCGCGCATTAACTTCGGACAAGAATACATGAGTTATCCAGATGCTAAATACAATGTTGGTAACGATAATTACCCAACGCTGTATTTAGGTTACGAAAAAGGATTTGGAGCAACCAACAGCAACTATAACTTTGACCAAATAAAAATACGTTTAGCACAATCTTTCAATTTAAAAGATAAGGGTCGATTTAGTTATAACCTAAAAGCCGGAAAATTCTTTAATGGAGACGATATCGCTTTTGTAGATTACCAACATTTTAATGGCAACCTTACACATGTGAGTACAGAAGGCAATTACACCAATGTATTTAATAATTTAGATTATTACAGTGCAAGTACAAACGATTCTTATTTTGAAGCACATGCAGAACACGATTTTAATGGCTTTATACTCGGAAAAGTGCCTTTATTAAACAAACTGAATTTTAATTTAGTGGTTGGCGCACACCTATTGGCACAACCAGATTTTAAACCTTATCAAGAATATTCTATTGGTCTAGATAATATTGGCTGGGGAAAATGGCGTTTCTTAAGAGTCGATTATTTACGTTCTTACCAAAGCGGATTTATAAGTGATGCAGTTGTATTTGGTTTAAAATTCTTTTAAGTTTATAGTTTAAATTTTATAATGAAATTTTTCAAATCATCTTTATTATTATTGTTAACTTTAGGAGTAACGATTAGCTATGCTCAAGACACAATACAAATGCAAACACCTATAAATGCAAATAAGCTTTTTAAAGCCTTTATTGAAAAAGAAAAATTTATTAGTGAAAACACATATCCAGGAATTTCAGATGAAAAACTGAAACCAATCCTAACTGAAAAAATCAATGAGGTTGCTGTTGAATTCAAGAAAGTTTCGGAATTTGAAGAATTAACAAATATTGACTATTTAATGGTTATAAAAAATGGCCTTTCAAAATTTCCTGAATTAGAATTAGGTTTTGATTCTGAAGATAGAGAACGCATCTGTCTGTATTTTGAAGAATTAATGGATATTGTGAACTTAGAAAGTTCAAATGGATTAATAAATAAATTCTATTATGGCTTTGACCCTAACGATTTTATTAAACAAGATTAATTATGAAAAATTATTTTGTACTTATCTTAGTACTATTTACTCTTAATGTTTCAGCACAAGAAGAAAAAAAAGACTATACTAAAAACGTTGCTACTATAGACAGTACAATTGCCACATTATACTCCGTAATATCAGGAGATAAAGGCGTTAAACGCGATTGGGATTTGTTTAAACACCTCTTAAAAAAAGATGCAAAACTCATCGCAACCAACAAAAACAACAAAGGCGAAAACGTTATACGCTATATGTCACCAGACGATTATATTTCTACAGCTGGAAATTGGTTAGTAGAAAACGGTTTTCACGAAGTAGAAATCAGCAGAAAAACGCAAACCTTTGGCAATATGGCTCACGTTTTCACAACTTACCAAGCCTTTAAAAGTAAAGACGACACAACACCTTTTATGAGAGGTATTAATAGTGTTCAGTTATTTAACGACGGTAAACGTTGGTGGATTATTAATATTTATTGGACGCAAGAATCTGAAGAAAATCCAATTCCTGAGGACTATTTACCAAAAGAATAAGGTTATGAAAGTAAAAGTTTATCTATTGTTATTTTTAGCTTTTGGATACTCGTATTCACAAGATGATGTTAATGCTGAAGAAATATTTAACAAAGAGAACAAGGATCTTGAACTAATAAATGAAGTTTTATCTCATAAAATTGATTCAATTAATCAATTTATTACAAATTCAGAATTAAGAATTAAACTTAATTCTGAATTAAATACAATAGCCTCAATTAAAAGAGTATATTCAGCTGGTCTCGACTTAATAACAGAAAATAACACTAAGGAACTAGAAAAAAGGATTGAATTTATAGCGAGATACTTTTTTAGCAAGGAAAAATACTATTTATTTAACTTTTCTAGAGGTTTAGGTTCAAGATATGGAGTGGAACATGATTTCAAATACGATAAGCCAATTATTTTTTTAACCATTTCAAGCGGTTGTATTATTACAAATATTCACAAGAGAGAAGAACAAATCTTAGGTATATTCAACCGTAAAATGAATGAGTTATTATCTGAAATCTGAACAACTATCGATTCTACAATTCTAGAGAATATTAAGAAAAATGCAGAAAATTACAATCAAAACAAAAATAGCTACATGTTACTTTTGTCGTAAAATTAATAAATACAATGTTCTTGCTTGATTTATCTTAATTCTTATCCTCTAACATAGGCACAAATCTAAAATCACCAAATTCGTGTTTTTCAAATTCCTTTGGTCCTTTTCTAATAAACATAGTCATGACTTGTACATCATCACCAACTGGGATTACTAAACGTCCTCCAATGGTTAACTGACTCAACAATGGATTAGGCACATATGGTGCACCAGCTGTTACAATGATACTTTGAAAAGGCGCTTCAACAGGCAATCCCTTGTAACCATCACCAAAAATGAGACTTTTGGCTCTGTAACCAATTTTAGGTAAAAATTTAGAGGTCTTTTTAAAAAGTTCTTGCTGACGCTCTATACTATAAACTTTTGCACCAAGTTCTAAAAGTACAGCAGTTTGGTAGCCACTACCTGTTCCTATTTCTAAGACTTTATCACCTGGTTGTATTTGTAATAATTCAGATTGAAACGCAACAGTATAAGGCTGAGAAATGGTTTGGTCTGCCGCAATAGGAAATGCTTTATCTTGATACGCATGGTCAATAAAGCCAGAATCCATAAAAAAATGTCTTGGAATTTTATTAATGGCTTTTAAAACGTTTTGGTCTTTTATTCCTTTTTTTACAAGTGTATCAACAAGTTGTTGGCGCATTCCTTGATGCTTAAATGTATCTTTCAAAATGTAGTTTAGTTTACGCTAAATTAATTTAAAGAAGGAGAATTTCAAAGAAAGAATTCAATCAAAATTTAATTAATGATTTCTCAGTAATTTCCATTTTCTTTTTTCAATTTCTGAACGAAAACGACTATTTTTGTTAAAAACTGAATATATGCTAAAAGTTGGAGTTCTTGGTGCTGGCCACCTTGGAAAAATTCATTTAAGATTACTAAACCAATCCAATAAATATGATCTCATTGGGTTTTACGATGCGGATCCGGAAAATGCAAAACGCGTTGTTGAAGAATTTGGTTATAAATACTATGATTCTATAGATGCATTGATTGATTTAGTTGACGTTGTAGATATAGTTACACCTACTCTTTCTCATTATGATTGCGCCAAAGAAGCCATTAAAAAAGGGAAACATATTTTTATTGAAAAACCAATAACCAATACTGTAGAAGAGGCAGAAACCATTAGAACGTTAGTGGCAGAACATGGTGTTAAAGGACAAGTTGGTCATGTAGAACGTTTTAATCCTGCATTTATAGGCGTTAAAGACCAAATTAAGAACCCAATGTTTATTGAGTGTCACAGATTAGCTGAGTTTAATCCTCGTGGTACAGATGTGCCTGTGGTTTTAGATTTAATGATTCATGATATTGATATTATTCTATCTGTAGTTCAGTCTCCTGTAAAGCATATTTCTGCAAGTGGAGTTTCTGTGGTTAGTGAAACACCAGATATTGCCAATGCGCGTATTGAATTTAAAAACGGTTGTGTTGCCAATCTTACAGCAAGTAGAATTTCATTAAAAAATATGCGTAAAACACGTTTCTTTCAAAAAGATGCTTACATCTCTGTAGACTTTTTAGAAAAAAAATGTGAAGTTGTTAAAATGAAAGACGCACCTGATAATCCTGGCGATTTTGATATGATTCTTCAGAATGCAGAAGGTATCAAGAAACAAATCTATTTTGACAACCCGGAAATAGCCAATAACAATGCTATTTTAGATGAGCTAGAAACTTTTGCAGATGCTATTAATAGCAACACTAAACCTATCGTAACATTGCACGATGGTACTGAAGCTTTGCGTGTTGCTAACATGATAATTAATCAGTTTTAGAAAAAGGAGCCCATCCCTAGCCCTTCGCATCATTAAGGGAACATGGTTACGGCTAGAAATTAAATTAAACCATAAAATTAATATTAACATAAACGCTTTAGTTTTCCCCATTTGGGGAATTAAAGGGGCTTTTAATTATGAAAAACATAGCAGTTATAGGTGCAGGAACCATGGGAAATGGCATTGCACACACCTTTGCACAATCTGGTTTTAACGTTCAACTTATAGATATTAGCGAAGCATCTTTAAAACGAGGCATGGATACCATTTCTAGAAATTTAGATAGAATGGTCGCTAAAGAAAAAATTAGTGAAGCTGATAAAGCCTATACATTAGGCAACATAACAACATTTACCACTACAGAAGATGGTGTTAAAAATGTAGATTTAGTCGTTGAAGCCGCAACTGAAAACTTAGATTTAAAACTTAAAATTTTTAAACAATTAGATGCCGTTTGTGATGAAAATACTATTCTCGCTACAAACACATCTTCTATTTCTATTACACAAATTGCTGCAGTAACCTCTAGACCAGAAAAAGTTATTGGTATGCACTTTATGAATCCTGTACCAATAATGAAATTGGTAGAAATTATTAGAGGCTACAGCACAAGTGATGATGTAACGTCTACGATTATGGAATTATCTAAAACCTTAGGTAAGGTACCAACAGAAGTTAACGATTATCCAGGTTTTGTGGCTAACCGAATTTTAATGCCAATGATTAACGAATCTATTGAAACCTTATACAATGGCGTTGCTGGTGTTGACGAAATTGACACGGTTATGAAATTGGGAATGGCACATCCAATGGGTCCATTACAATTGGCCGATTTTATTGGTTTAGATGTTTGTTTGTCTATTTTAAATGTGATGTATGATGGCTTCAAGAATCCTAAATATGCACCATGTCCTTTACTTGTTAATATGGTTATGGCAGGAAAATTAGGTGTAAAATCTGGAGAGGGTTTTTATGATTATTCCGAAAGTCGAAAGGCTGAGAAAATTGCTTCGCAATTTGATAAGTAAACAGTCGCAGTCTCAGTTTTCAGATGTACACATAACCAAGACTGAAAACTGAGACTGAAAACTTAAAAACATGTCAAAAATAATCCCGTTTAAAGCTGTAAAACCAACCAGAGCTATTGTTGGTCTTGTTGCCTCACGTCCTTATCAGAGTTATACTTTAGATGAACGCGAATCTCGCATGGCATATAATCCATATAGTTTTCTTCATGTTATAAATCCTGGTTATAAATATGCGCAAGAAGTGACTGGCGAAGAACGCTATAAACTTGTAAGAAATAGATATTTAGAATTTAAGGAAGATGGTGTTTTTGTTCAAGATGAAAAGCCATCATTTTATGTCTACAAAATTGTAAATAGACATGGTCAAGAATTTTGTGGCATTATCGCGGCAACAAGTGCTGAGGATTACGAGAGAAATATTATAAAAAAACACGAAGACACCATTGCAAAACGCGAAGAAACCTTTAAAAATTATCTTAAAAATGTTGGCTTTAATGCCGAGCCTGTACTACTCACCTATCCTGACAATTCGGTAATTGAAAAGATTATAACTGAAACTCAAAAAACACATGCCGAGTTTGAGTTCACGATGACGTATAGAGACACGCATTATTTATGGAAGATTGATAATGCAGACACTATTGAGACAATTCAAAAAGAGTTTCAAAAAATGGAAACGATTTATATTGCAGATGGTCATCATAGATCATCATCATCTTATTTACTTTATAAAGATGAAAAGGCGAAAAACCCAAACCATAATGGTAGTGAATCTTACAACTATTTTATGTCGTATTTAATTCCGGAATCGGATTTAGTGATTCATGAATTTAATAGACTCATCAAAGATTTAAACGGCTTAACAAAAGAAGAATTTTTAATAAAGCTAGATGCTTTTTATCGTATTGAAAACAGAGGCATAATGCCTTATAATCCATCAAAACCACATCATTTTAGTATGTATTTAGATGGCGAATTTTATTCATTGTATTTAAGAAAAACAAATTATAATTTTAAAACGGCTTTAGACCAATTAGATGCACAATTATTGTACAAAACCATATTGCAACCTATTTTAGGCATTGAAGATTTACGACACGATAATCGGATTTCTTACGTTAACGGAAAACACGAAATGATTACCATTAAAAGTAGTGTAGATAGTGGCGAATTTAAAGTTGGTTTTGGTATGTGTCCTTCAAACGTTGCGCAAATGAAACAAATTGCAGACGAAGGTTTAACCATGCCGCCAAAAAGCACTTATATTTTACCTAAATTACGAAGTGCTATTACTATTTATGAGTATTAAATACCTTTGCATTTCTAAATCTATAAAAAGCGTAAAAATAAAAGCAAGCAGATTAATGAGCATAGAACAAAACCTTCAGCATATAAAATCAACCATACCAGAACACGTAACCTTGGTTGCTGTTTCTAAAACAAAACCGGTTTCAGACCTAATGGAAGCTTACAATGCTGGTCAGCGCATTTTTGGCGAGAACAAAATTCAAGAAATGGCAGATAAACATGCCGAAATGCCAAAAGATATTGAGTGGCATATGATTGGTCATGTGCAGCGCAATAAGGTAAAATATATGGCTGAGTTTGTAAGCTTAATACATGGTGTGGACAGTTTCAAACTATTAAAAGAAATAAACAAGCAGGCCAAAAAATACGATAGAACCATAAATTGTTTACTTCAAATTAAAATTGCTGAAGAAGATAGTAAATTCGGCATGGCTGCAAAAGATGCTTCCACGCTACTTCAATCTGAGGAATTTTCAGAATTAAAAAATATAAAAGTTGTTGGTTTAATGGGAATGGCCACTTTTACAGATAACATGAAGCAGGTGGAACAAGAATTTAAACTTCTAAACAGCACGTTTTCAGACCTTAAAAACTCTAATCCAGATTTAAAAATAAAAAGTATGGGAATGAGTGGCGATTATCAGTTAGCAATTAACTGCGGAAGTACTATGGTTCGCGTAGGAAGTAGTATATTTGGAGTAAGAAATTATAATAAATAATTAACAGTCGTTGCCTCAATTTTATTACCTTCGACTTCAGACCCAAACAACCTAACATTATATACGCAATATTAGACATAGAAACCACTGGTGGAAAGTACAATGAAGAAGGAATTACAGAGATTGCTATCTATCAGTTTGATGGTCATAAAGTAACAGATCAATTTATTTCATTAGTAAATCCGCAACGCGAAATTCAGCCTTTTGTGGTTAATCTCACAGGTATAAATTCTAACATGTTACGAAATGCACCTAAATTCTATGAGGTTGCAAAACGTATTGTAGAAATTACTGAAGATTGTATCCTCGTAGCTCATAATTCTTCTTTTGACTACAGAATTCTAAAAACCGAATTTAAACGCCTTGGTTTTCCTTATAAACGAAAAACCCTTTGTACCGTTGAGTTATCTAAACAGTTGATACCTGATATGGAATCCTACAGTTTAGGTAAATTAACCAGAGCTCTTGGTATACCAATGAGTGATAGACATAGAGCAAGTGGTGATGCTATGGCTACTGTAAAGTTGTTTAAAATGCTATTAAACAAAGATTTAGACAAAGTTATAGTAAAAGGTGCAGTTAAGATTGAACAAAAATCTAAAATTGCGCCAAAACTCAATACAATTATAGATGAATTGCCTGCAGATACAGGTGTTTATTATATTCATAATGCAGATGGCGACATCATTTATATTGGTAAAAGTAAAAATATAAGAAAGCGCATAATTCAGCATTTTACAGGAACCAATTCTAAATCTAAAAAAATTCAGAAATTAGTCAGTACTGTTACTTACGAAAAAACAGGAAGTGAACTAGCCGCTTTACTAAAAGAAAGTGCAGAAATAAAAAAGAATAAGCCTATTTTTAATAGAGCTTTAAGACGTAGTATCTTTACCCATGCGCTTTATAGTTTTACAGACAGTAACGGTTTTATCAATTTACAAATAGACAAAGCAGATAGAAAGGACCAACCTATCACAACCTTTAGCACAAGAGCTAACGGAAAACATTTTTTATTTAAAGCCGTAGAAGACTTTAATCTATGCCAAAAGCTTACAGGATTGTACACTTCCAAAACTAGCTGTTTTAAGTACGAAGTTAAAGAATGTGAAGGTGCTTGCATTAACGAAGAACCACCTGAAGCGTATAACAAACGTATAGCACAACTAAAAGAAAAATACAGTTACGACAATAAGAACATGCTTATTATAGATAAAGGTAGAGATATCAGTGAAAAGGTGGTGTTTTTAATTGAAAATGGCATTTTTAAAGGAATGGGTTATTTTGATCTCAACCTGCAGATTAACAACAGAAAAATATTGAAATCTGTCATTACTCCAATGACTAATGATAGAGACTCTCAGCATATTATTCAAAGTTATTTAAGACGAAATAAACGCGTAAAAATTATAGATTTAAATAATAGTCAATGAAACACAGATTATTTATTGTAGTATTTTTTACTACACTTTTTAGTTTCTCTCAAACCTACAACACTGATATGTCAGTGACCAAAAATGAATTAGAAAACACCAGTTACGCCAAAGATTCTACAGCCAATGCATTAGTGATTTATGATTACGGAAATAGTTTTGTAAATGATAAAACGTTTTGGCTAAATGTGCAAATAAAACAAAAAATAAAAGTTTTACGTCCAGAAGGCATCGATCGTGGTGAGTATGAAATAAAACTCTATAAAAATAAAAACACGAAAGAAAAAATTGAAGATATAAAAGGCATTACCTATAATTTAGAAAATGGAAAAATCGTTAAGTCGTATTTAGAAGAAAAGGCCATATTTAGAGAAGAAAATGAAAATTATACGCTTGTAAAATTTGTGCTTCCAAATGTACAAGTTGGCAGTATTATAACAGTCAGCTATGAAACCCATTCAAGGTTTATGGCCAAATTTCAGCCATGGTATTTTCAAGGAAATGACCCTGTCTTATATAGTGAGTATAATACAAGTATACCTGGAAATTATGATTATCATGTTAAACTTGTTGGCAATATTCCATTAGATGTAAATGAAGCCAAAATAAGACGCGAATGTTTAACCGTTGGAAATGGCGGACACTCCGATTGTACCGACAGCAGATATGTTATGACTAATATACCTGCTTATATAGAAGAAGATTACACTACAACGTCCTTAAACTATATTTCTAGGATAGAATATGAACTGAGCGTATTTCATGGTTTTGATGGTAGAATAGACAAAATCACAAAAACATGGAAGGATGCTGACCATGAACTTAAGGTCGATTCGGATTTTGGAAAGCAATTAAGTAAAAGTAGTTTGGTAAAAAATGTATTGCCTGCGACTATTACGTCTATTTCTGATCCTCTAAAAAAGGCCAAAGCCATATACCAATTTGTTTTAGACACTTATACTTGGAATGGAAAATCAGAACGTTACGATGTGTCAGTAAAAAACTTAATTAAAGAAAAAGTAGGAAGCGTTTTTGAAATAAATCTATTATTAGAAAACCTATTAACTAGTGAAAATATTAAAACCAACGCTGTACTGTTATCTACTAGAGGCAATGCATTCGCAACCAAGTTGTTTCCTGTGCTTACTGATTTTAACTATGTGATTCTAAAAGTTAGTATTGGCGATAAAAACTACTTTTTAGATGCCACTAATAAATACCACATCTTTGGCGAATTACCATTTAGAGCACTTAACCAATATGGAAGGCTTATTGATTTTGAAAATGGTAGTAAATGGCAAGATATTGCCGTAAAGGACTACTCAACAAGATCGCATATTGTAGAATTATCTTCGTTTACAGACGATGAATTTATAGGAAAGATTACAAGTAAATCTACAGGATATCATTCGCACTATTCTAAACAACAATATGTAGAAAACTCTACAGCCTATTATGAACAGAAAATCAATGATTACGATCATATCAATATAGAAAACCATAAGGTTGTTGATTTTGACAATTCTAAATCCGAAATTAAAGAAAACTTAGAAATCACTGTAGAACCAGAATTTATTGGTAACAAAATTTATTTAAATCCTTTTTTACTTACGTTTTTTGACGAAAACCCATTTAAGCTTCAAGAGCGTTCTTACCCTATTGATTTTGGATACAAAGACATTTACATGTATTCGATGAAGATAAATCTAGATGAAAACATCAAAATATTAGAAGCTCCAAAGGCTGTAAACTATTCCTTACCTAATAAAGCCGGAAGTCTCATTTTTAATTCAGAACTCACTGAAGATACACTCATTTTATATTTTAAAGTTAACTTTAACTCAGCCATTTATACGCCAGAATATTACCCATATTTAAAGGTATTTATGGACAAGGTTGTAGAACTTCAAAATAATTCAGTCATTGTTTTAGAAAAGCAATAGCTTTACTTTTTGTACTTTTAAGCTATGGAAACGAGTAACAAACATAATTGGAAATCTAAACTGCATGAGATTATTTATGAAGCAGATACGCCATCAGGTAAATTATTTGATGTTTTACTTTTAGTTTTTATTTTAGTGAGTATTGTTCTTGTTATGCTAGAAAGTGTATCAAGTATTGACAATAAGTATCATAACATTCTTTATGTTTGTGAATGGATCGTAACCATATTGTTTTCTATAGAATATATTTTACGTGTTATTAGCGTAAGAAAACCTTTTAAATACATTTTTAGTTTTTTTGGCATCATAGATTTTCTATCTACCATTCCTATGTATTTAACCTTTTTATTTGGAGGTGCGCATGCTTTAGTTACTTTAAGAGCTTTACGATTACTAAGAGTATTTAGAATCTTAAAACTAGCTCGTTATTTAGGAGCCTCTAACCAATTAAAAGATTCTATAATTGCCAGTCGTGTAAAAATTCTTGTTTTTCTGTTTGCAGTTATGGTATCCTCTATAGTTTTTGGAACAATTATGTATTTAGTTGAAGGCGAAGCTAACGGCTTTACCAATATTCCAAAAAGTGTGTATTGGTGTATTGTAACCTTAACCACTGTAGGTTTTGGCGATATTGCTCCACAAACTCCTTTAGGGCAATTTATAACCACCATTATTATGATATTAGGTTACGGCATAATAGCTGTACCAACTGGTATTGTCTCGGCAGAATATGCAAAAAGTAGCTTAAAGGAAGATCATGAAAAAGACAATGCTTCACCAAGCCATACAGAGCCAGAAGTACAATTAAATTCTCAATGCTGTATCAATTGCTTAACGGTAAAACATCAAGACGATGCAGAATTTTGTCATAAATGCGGATGTAAATTAAAACATGACTAATTTTTTAATATCTATAGTTGGACCAACAGCGATAGGTAAAACAGCCTTAAGCATTAAATTGGCAAATCATTTTAATGCAGAAATAATTTCAGCAGATTCTCGTCAATTTTTTAAAGAAATGGCTATCGGAACTGCTGTACCTTTTAAAGAAGAATTAGAAGCTGCTACACACTATTTTATTCAAAACAAATCTATTACAGATCACTATAATGTAGGCGACTTTGAACAAGAAGCCATTACCAAAATAGAAAATTTACACCATAAAAACCCGGTTGTGGTTATGGTTGGCGGATCTGGCCTATATGTAAAAGCAGTTACAAAAGGGCTAGATTATTTCCCTGAGATTGATCCCAATATTAGAACTGAACTTAATACTCAATTTGAAAACAATGGCCTTTCCGCTTTGCAAAATCAATTGCAGATGCTAGATCCAGAAGCCTTTAAAACCATCGCTATTGCTAACCCACAACGTGTAATAAGAGCATTAGAAATTTGTATTGGCACAGGAAAACCTTACTCATCGTTTCTTACGAATTCTGAAAAAAATAGAGATTTTAAAACCATCAGTATTGGTCTAAATGCAGAACGCTCTATTATTTATGATAGAATTAATCAGCGTGTGGATATAATGATTGAAAACGGGTTATTAGAAGAAGTGAAGTCTCTTCTACCCTACAAACACCTTAATGCGCTGAATACGGTTGGCTATAAAGAATTGTTTAATTATTTTGAAGGCACTTGGACGCTTGATTTTGCGATTTCTGAAATAAAAAAGAATACAAGACGCTTTGCTAAACGTCAGCTAACTTGGTTTAAAAAAGATGAATCTATTACTTGGTTTGATTTTAAAACAGATATTAACGAAATAATTGAGCATATAAAGACTACAATTAAAATATCTTAATTCTAAGTTTTTGTGCTCCTACGTTGAAAAGATAGATTATACCATATTTTACCTAGGTAACTAAACAACAAAATCCCCAAAACATCTGCTAAGAGATCAGTTATATCTAATGTTCTATTTGGTATAAAACCTTGACTTATTTCTTCTATTAAAACAACAATAGCGACGATACACGTGCCAATGGGCAGCTTAATAAATAATTTAAATTCTTTGTACTTAAGTGCAAAGTTTATTAGTAACGTTAAGACGCCAAACAAGAAAAAATGTCCCATCTTATCACCAAATGGTAATCCGTTTACAACATCAAAAAAAATTGAATCAAGACCTGTATTTGCTGCATAAATTATATAACAAATAAAAAGCACAAACACCAAGGCAATGGCTTTAAACAACGTATTCATATTGGTACTAAAAATGAGACTTAAAAAAAAATCCAGCTCAAAGAACTGGATCACTATTTGGTATCAATAACACCTTATTGGTTATTAATTACTAATCTAAACCCTTCACCATGAATGTTTAAAATTTCAACATTAGGATCTAGCTTTAAATATTTACGCAATTTTGCTATATAAACGTCCATACTTCGCGATGTAAAATAATTATCATCTCTCCATATTTTTGTAAGGGCTAATTCTCTAGGCATTAAATCATTTTCGTGCAAGGCTAATAAACGCAATAGCTCATTTTCTTTTGGAGATAATTTTGTAGGATCACCACCATCAAACTTTAAGAAGCGTAATTTAGAATTAAGGTCAAAACGACCAATTTTAAATTCAAATTGTTTACTATCTGCAACTGTATCAGTAGCTTTACGTTGCATTATAGCCTTTATTTTCATTAAAAGAACTTCACTATCAAAAGGTTTGTTAAGATAATCATCAGCACCCACTTTGTAGCCTTTTAGAACATCTTCTTTCATCGCTTTTGCCGTTAAGAAAATAATAGGAACATCTGTGTTTTTTTCTCGTATTTCTTTAGCTAATGTAAATCCATCCTTATAAGGCATCATCACATCTAAAATACAAAGATCATAATCATCTTTTTTGAACTTCTCAAAACCTTCCATACCATTTTTTGCATGGACAACGTCATAATCGTTCATCATTAAATAGTCCTTTAAAACGGTGCCGAAGTTAGGATCATCCTCAACTAATAGTATTTTTTTATTTTGCTCTTCCATAATTCTGTTTTTATGATATTAACGGCATTTTTATAATAAAAGTACTGCCTTTTCCTTTTTCACTTTCTACTGATATATGACCTTGATGGTCGTCTACTATTCTTTTTACATAAGCTAAACCTAGCCCATGCCCTTTTACATTATGTACATTGCCAGTGTGTTCTCTATAAAATTTTTCAAAAACACGTTTAGCTACTGCTTTAGACATACCGTTTCCTTGATCTGCTACTTTTAAAATAATGTTGTTACCTACATTTTCGGTATATACATCAATTTTCGGTGCATTTTCCGAATACTTAATGGCATTATCTAATATATTAACTAACACATTTGTAAAATGTGATTCGTTCGCTAAAATTGAAGTATGCTCTGCGTTTAAATGCGTTTTTACGTATCCTTTTCTATCTTCTATAATGAGTTCTACATGTGTAATAGCATCTTCTATTAAGTCGTGCAACTCATGTCTTTCCTTACTAATATTAAGTTCGTTTTTTTCTAATTTAGAAATTCGTAAAACATTTTCTACTTGAGCGTGCATACGTTTATTTTCCTCCTTAATCATTCCTAAATAACGTAAAACCTTGTCTTGGTCATTAAGAATTTTTGGGTTTTTTATGGAGTCTAATGCCAAGTTTATGGTAGCTATTGGCGTTTTAAACTCGTGCGTCATATTATTAATAAAATCGGTCTTAATCTGTGATATTTGACGTTGTCTTATTAATTGATAAATAGCACTTGCGTATGCAATAATTATAATACTAGTAAAAACTATAGATAACACTATCATCCAAATTATGGATGATAACAGGTATTTTTTTCTTTCCGGAAACTCTACCCATAAATTATAACTACTCTTATCATTATTATCTAAAAAAATTTGAACACCTTTATAGGCATTGGACATATCAAAATTTTCCGATTGTATTTTAGTCGCTAAATCATTGTCATATATCCCAAATTCAAAATCTAAATCTATGCCTTCATCCTTTAATTCTTTATCTAAAAATAATTCAACTTGTTGGGTCGTAATACGTTTATAAATAGGAATTGTTTTTAACAATGGTTTAAAAACATCCTCATACATTTGCCTTACAATCGTAGGCATTGAGGTAATCTCTACCAGACGTTGTATTGGCTCTACAGACTTGCTACCATCTAATCTTACATTATTATAAACTTCCGTGACCTTTTCGTTAGTCAGTTTACTAATATTTAAACTATCTGCATCAATTTCAAAGAACAAAGAAGGTGGAACTTTATAATATTCCTCAAAAACTGTACTGCGATTTACAATTGTGAGATCATTAATTTCATCTTCTGTTTTAACAAAAAGCTGTCTAATCTTTACAGAATCTACTTTGTTATCTTTATTAAGAGCTGGTTGTAATTTAGAGTATGCATCTCTAAACTCCATATCTTCAATTGATTTAGAGACAAGGCTTAAAGAGCGCTTTACACTCAATGTAAAGTTTTTATCCTCATTCTCTATGCTCTTATTAATAAAAAAATACTGTACAAAAATTATACCGATGAGTGACAAACTCATAAGGACTATCAATAATACAAATAGCTTTTTGCTCATCAGCCAAATTTAACATTTTAACATTTAGCACAAATTATGTTTAACCTAACGTTAACAAAAGAAAGAATTTTATTTGCGCTTTATTCTTTTTAGAATATCCTCATGAACCTTACGCGCTTGGTCCTTAGCTACTAACAAATCATTATTAACAATGACAAAATCAGATTTTCTAATCTTTTCTGCATCAGATAATTGATTGTTAATAATGGCTTTTATTTTTTTCTCTGAAGACTGATCTCGTTTAATAACACGCTGTATTCTTATATCCTCATCTGCGATCACTGTAATAATGTAATGGTATTGATGTTCTAGATTGTTTTCAAAAATAATAGCAGCTTCCTTTATCACATATAAGGCATCTTGTTTTTTAAGCCAACGCTTAAAATGTGAAGCAACTTTTGGGTGTATTATTGCATTCATTTTTTCTAATAACCCTTTATCGTTAAAAATCTTTGACGCTAAAAAAGCCTTATTTAACGCATTATCTTTATAGGCCTCTTCACCAAATAAGTGTATTAGTTTTCTTCTAATAACCTTAGATCTATGCATTAGTGCTTTTGCCTCATCGTCTGCAATATATACAGGCACTCCTAAAGATTTAAAATAATTAAGAACCGTAGTTTTACCACTACCAATGCCACCTGTTAAACCAACTACTATCATAATTTATAACTTAATAAAATCAATCCGTTTTTGCTTAATATTTACATGCTTAACACTTGAAGGTTTTTTTACCACCTTTGGCATTAAAAAATCTTGATTATGTACTAGGTCTGCAAAGTTGCATACTACACTAAAATATTCGGTCTTTACGGAATTATAATTTTCTAGATCTACATAAAATGAAACACTTACCGTTTTTGGAAAGTAATTTATCGTTACGTCGTTGGGTTGATTTATAATTTCAACTGGTATGACCATAATGCCTTCTGTAAACCGCGACACTTTACCTTTAATATGCACAGTTTCAGGATAGACCTCTATGTTTTCAAACTTCGAAACATCGAGCTTTACAGTTTTATTGATATCATTCTTTACCTTATTTAATATGACATCTGTTGTGCTTATTTTTGTAATGGAATCTAAAAGAACTGATGAGCCTACTACTTTTACACTATCAATACTCAATTCAAAATCATCTTTTAAATCATAACCAACTGCGTAATTTATATGCTCTATTAATGTAACAGGTACAAGTTTTGAAGCACTTTTAGAATAAGAAATATAAACTGTATCTGGCAAAACTGACAACAATTTAAACGAACTTCCCAGTTGTCCTTCAATTAAAAACTTATGTTTTTGAACATCAAAAATATAAGATCGTCCTTTTGTTGATATATTACTATTAGAATTTACAATTAACTCTTTTGAATCATTAAAAACCAAAGGCAGTAACGAAAATCCTTTTGCTTCTACGTAAGCTTCGATGTAATTGGATGTATCATTTTCAATAATAACCTCATCCTCTAAATTAACTAATTTTACTTTTAGTTTTATCGTTTGCTTATAATCACTCGATAGTTTTGAAAAAATTAATAATATAAACGCTGCAATAAAAAACAAACTAAATCGCTTATAGTTTCTTTTTTTAAAGTAGTCTAAAATGCTTATATTATTCCTAGATCTCATACTAAAAAAACAATTTTGGAAATACGTCTTTAGGATTTCTTTTTAATATAGCGACATAAAACGTTGATTTTAAAAACCCAATTCCATATCCAAAAAACTGAATCAGTATTGCTAATATAGACTGTACTGCTATAATTATATTCTTGTTAGTCATTAAAGCTAACAAAAACGCAATGACAAAATATAACCCAAATAAATAAAATGGTATATAAATGTTTATTAGTAACAAAAGCAAGGAAAAAACAAAACCTAAACTAAATAAACTTGGAAACCAATACACCACACTTTTAGAATTTGGATGCCATTGATTTAAAATGGGTCTTACCATACCAAATTTATTAACCTGCTTATAAAATTTAGACCAAGAAATTCGTCGTTTATGGTAGACAAAAGCATCTTTAATCAAAGTGGTTTTAAATCCCAATTTGTGAAGTCTTAAGGATAAATCGGGATCCTCACCTGGATGAATCTTACCAAAACCTTCTGAAGCCAAAAACGCGTTTTTAGACAATCCCATATTAAAACTTCTTGGCTGAAAATCCTCCACCTGATGTTCGCCTCCTCTAATGCCACCTGTTGTAATAAATGATGTCATTGCAAAATTTATGGCTTTCTGTACATTTGAAAAGGAATCATGTGCAGCGTCAGGACCACCAAAACAGTCGTAATAATTTGCACGTAAAAACGTATTTACCTCATTTAAATAGTTTGATGGCATGATAACATCAGAATCTAAAATAATATAATAATTACCTTTTGCCTTTTTCATTCCGAAATTTCTAGAATCTCCTGGACCTGAATTGGACTTAAAATAATAAGATATATCTAGCTGATCACTATAATGTTTCACAACATTTTCTGAAGATTCTGTAGAGCCATCTTCCACAATTACAATCTCAAATGGTATAGCATCATCAAAATTTAGAAAACTCTCTAGAAGTTCCTTAATCTCATCTGGTCTATTATATACAGGAATAATAAATGAAAAACGAATTACTTTCATAGATCACAAAGGTAAATAAACCAAAAACAAAATGAAGCGAATAGAACAAATAAGGCTGTTGATGGCTAAACTATTTCACAAAAAAAAGGCCACTGTTAAAAGTGGCCTTTATATTTATAATTGCGATTAAAATTACTCTTTAATCACTTTTATTGTTTGAGTAACATTTGCAATAGTTACTTTAACAAAATATGCACCATTTTGTAATTGAGACATATCTACTTCACTGTCTATTGCATTAGGCGTAGCTCTTAAAACTTCTTGACCTAATACATTGAACATTGCTACTTGCTCTATATTATTTTGAGCATTCAATGTTAATGTGTGCTTCACTGGGTTAGGATAATAAGTAAAAGCAGACTCGCTTTCAAAATCATCAGTCCCTAATACTTGATTCGTTACGATATCTAAACAGAAACTACCTTCTGAACCAAAATATCCAGAAACCTGAACATAGTATGTTTCTCCAACAGTAACCGCTAAATCGCTAATAATAGAATTCCATGAAGAACCATTAGATAAAATAGTTGTACCACTATCTTGATCACATCCTAATTCTACCAACGAACCAGAAACTCCAGAATACACTGCGATTTCAGAATCAACTAATGTTCCACCTGTAAAATCTGTAGAAACATCTACTGTTGCTACACCAGCTGGCACTGTAAATGTAAACCAAACATCGTTCGATCCACCAAGGAAACAAGAACCATCACCTTCTCCAGAATCTGTACTAGCAGTAATATTACCATTAGTATTAGTACCATCACAGTAGCCTTCATCTACCACTACAGCAATAGCTGCTGCTATGTCATCATTGACTGGAGGACATGCAAAAGTAAAGTCTCCTAAACTAAAGTTACATGATACGTCAGCGTGCTCAACAGTAAGAGTTACTGTCGTCCCTTCCGTATATGGACCTGCCACTAATACGCCTGTCCCTGTAATTGCATATACATTAGTTCCATCACTAATTTGAGTAGCGTCACCTACAGTAGTAACATCAACGTTAACACTAAATTGTCCATTCGCACAATCATCAACTACTACCGAAGAATCAACCTCAGCACTAACACAAGCTAAAGGTGTTCTTACTTTAAATTCATCTACAAAGAAATCATAATCTTCTGTATCATCAACAGTTCCATCAGTTGCCCAAATAGCAAATTGAGCAGTACCTGTATATGCAGATAAATCAATTATTATTTCATCTCCAGTTTCTGAAGGGAAATTAGATTGATTATACGTTGCTAAATTAGTCCAAGTTGCTCCAGAATCTGTTGAAATTAATACCTGAACTTCATCATCAGAACCCATACCATTTAACTCAGGTACATTAGAGTTATTCCAATCCGTAACGGCAACTGTATAAACCAACTCATATCCACCAGCTGATAAATCAAATGAAGGAGATAGTAACCAATCTTCTCTATTATTGAAATACAAGTTAATTTTAGCAGAATTATTGCTACCACCAGCATTTACAAAATCAGTATGATTCCATAAACCAGAATTTAAATCAGATGGACCCGTTGTAGGATCACCAGCACCAGCTTCTATCCAACAGTCTGGTACAAACGTATCAAAACTTTCAGTATAGTCTGGTGTAAATGTTGAACATGCCGTAGTAAATGCAAATGGACCAACCCATTCCGATGTACCATTAGCAACACAATCAGCTCTTACATAAAATTCATAATCATTCTGAGCTGTTAATCCTGTAGCCATATAAGGGTTAGAAACTCCTGTTTCCGTTGGAGTTCCTGTAGCTGCACCAGCTGCAGTAACATCCACTAATTCAATATCCCATAAGCCTTCAGTTGCTCCCATTGTCCATTCTAAACTAGCTGAATCATCTGTAATATTAGTTGCATCTAATGCGCTTGGTTCAGGACATAATACCGTAGTCGAAAAAGCAAACGGTCCAACCCATGCTGATGTGCCACTTGCGCCACAATCTGCTTGAACGTAAAACTCGTAATCATTATCAGCTGTTAAACCAGAAAGCATATAAGGATTTGCCACACCTGTAGCTGTAGCCGTTCCTGTAACAGAATTTCCTGCTGTAACATCTACCAATTCAATATTCCATGATGTTGCAGAACCAGCTTCTACCCAACTTAACTCTGCAGAATCAAAAGTAATATTTGAAGCTGCTAAAGTTGTAGGATCAAAACATGAAGGTGCTTCGTCAAATGAAACATCATCAATTGCTATATCATTATAGAAATTTGAATTTGACTCTGTATCTACAATAAATCTAGCTTGAATGTTTCCAGTTATAGTTAAAGACGATAAGTCAATAATAATCGCTTCCCATTCATCTAAATTTCCATCAGCATCTGTGTAAACTTGGTTCCAAGCTGCACCATCCCAAACTTCAACCGTTAATGTATTTGAATTTGTTCCTGATGAAACAAAATGATAAGCATAAAATTTTAACGCAGGTGCAGTTAGTCCTGAAACATCTACCATTGGTGATGTTAACGTTGCATCAGTAGTAGTTGTTGCAGTTGAAGCATCAACAAACGCAAAATAACCAGAACCTGATGTATGATCAGTATATGAATTTCCAAATGTAGGCGTCGTAGCAAATGCCCAAACTCTAGCCGTTGATGAAGAACTTGTCCAACAAGAAGGAATATCACCTGCATTTTCAAAATCTTGAGAATAAGGTGCTACTTCAGCATCACATGCTGTAGAAAAAGCAACTGGCCCAATCCAAGTAGACGTTCCACCTGCACCACAATCTGATCTTAAATATACTTCGTAATCATTATTAGCATCAAGACCCGTTAAAGTATAAGGGTTAGTTGTAATACCTGTTGTTGTTGCTGTTCCTGTTGCAGTAGCTCCAGCCGTAATATCAACCAATTCAATATCCCATAACGTCTCAGCATCTCCAATAGTCCATGCTAAATCTACTGAATTCATTGTTTCACCTGAAGCCATTAAAGCTGAAGGCTCAATACAAGAAGGTGTTTCCCTTACTTGAAATTTACTTACATGGAAATAAACATCCTCTGTATCATTTACCTCTCCTTCATCACCTAAAAAGGCAAATTGTACAGTCCCTGTAATTGCAGATAGATCATATGTAATTTCTTCTCCAACATCAGTTGGTACATTTCCTTGAGTCCAAGATTGCATTGAAACCCAAGTTGTACCTCCATCTGTAGTCATTAATAATTCTATATTATCATCAGATCCTAAATCTGCATTAGCACCACTTGTTGAACTTTCTGTTAAAGCTACATATACATTCAGTTCGCTAGGTGCAGCAGTCGATAAATCAAACATTGGAGATATTATCCAATCGCTTCTTACATCAGACCACATGTTAATGGCATTACTTGGTGTGCCATTATGATTAGACGCATACCATAATCCTGAACCTAAATCCATTGGTCCACTTGCAGCGTCACCACTGTTTGCCTCTTCCCAACAATCAGGAGCATTTGCAGACATATCAGCTAAATAATCTGGAGTGATTGATGAACATATCGTTGAAAATGCAAATGGTCCAGCCCATTCTGATACACCATCTGCCATACCACAATCTGCTTGTACATAAAACTCATAATCACTATTCTCTGTTAAGTTCATAGCTGAATATGGGTTTGAAACGCCAGTTGCTGTAGGTGTACCTGTAGCCGCATTTCCTGCATCAACAATTTCTATATTCCATACAGTAGCTGTTCCTGCCTCTGTCCAAGCTAATTCTGCTGAAGAATCAGTAATACCAGTCGCAGTTAAATCTGTTGGAACTAAACATGTAGGTGGAGGAGTTACAGCACTAGTCATAGTAAATGTCGTTGGTCCTTGAATCCAATCTGATAATACAATGTAATAAACGACTCCTGCTGTTAAAGCAGGTGTAGTTAATACTAGATCAGCAGAAGATCCACCATTAGTAGTAGATGCAACACAACTTGGTGATGAATCAGGACAATTATCAATTACAAATACACCATAGTAAGTATTGGTAAGGTCAGATATTGTAATATCTAGAGTTTCACCTGTCTCAACAGCAGTGTACTGAAACCAATATTCAAGATCATTGTAGCTTCCGCTACAAGGGTTAACTTCTGGTGCAGTATTAGAATCGGAGAAGCTTCCTGATTGTCCAGTTGTATCACCTACTTGTGGTGTCCCTGGAGTTAATACTAATGCATTCGCGCAATCAGCCTGGGAAAAGCCAAAGGTGATAAAGCAAAATGCAATAATTGTTAGTAGTAAATTTTTTTTCATAAAAATGGATTAATAGTTAGTAATTCCCTAAAAATATGTTAATTCTATGCAACACTGATAGCTTTAACTTTCAAATCGATGAAATGTAGAAAAGGACGATAAATAACGTAAATCTCATTTACTATATCTCATTTTTAAATAAAGAGTCATTAAATTTTAAAATTCGGTAAATTCAAAAACAAAAAAAGGCTATAATACACCAACTTGTATTATAGCCTTTCTTACGTAAACGTAATTAATTATTGATTATTAACAAAGGTTTCCATTACGCTATCACTTACACCCATATTACTAAATCCACCATCATTATATAAATTCTGTAGAGTTACTCGTTTCGTTAAATCACTGAATAGTGTTATGGTATAATTTGCACAATCCATGGCAGAGGCATTTCCTAATGGCGACATTTTTTCTGCGTAAGCAATAAAGCCATCAAAACCTTTAACACCACTACCTGCTGTTGTTGGTGTTGGTGATTGAGATATTGTATTTACTCTTACTTTTTTATCACGTCCAAAGAAATAACCAAAGCTACGTGCAATACTTTCTAAATAAGCTTTATTATCTGCCATATCATTATAATCTGGAAACACGCGTTGTGCAGCCATATATGTTAAGGCAACAATACTTCCCCATTCATTCATGGCATCTGCCTTGTATAATGTTTGCATCACTTTGTGAAAAGACATTGCAGATACGTCTGTACCTTTTTGAGTCCATGCGTAATTTTGATCTGTATAATGTTTTCCTTTTCTAACATTAATAGACATTCCTATAGAGTGTAAAACAAAATCAATTTTACCACCTAAAATCTCCATTGATTGTTCTACTAAGTTTTGTAAATCCTCTTCAGAGGTTGCGTCAGCTGGGATTATTTGAGACCCTGTTTGTTCTGCGAGTTCATTTATTTGGCCCATTCTCATTGCAACTGGTGCATTGGTAAGAACAAATGTTCCGCCTTCTTCATGGACTCTAACTGCTGTTTTCCATGCAATAGAATTTTCATCTAATGCTCCAAAAATGATTCCTCTTTTTCCTTTTAGTAAGTTGTAAGACATAGTGTTTAGTTGTTAGTTAATTAAATCTAGTCAAAAATTATTAAGTTTATTTGCGCTTTAAAAAATTATTAATTTAATAGCTGTTTGGCGTGTGCCAAAGCAGAATCTGTAATACTTAAACCTCCCAACATTTGGGCAATTTCTACCACACGTTCTTCTTCATTTAGTTTTTTAAGCTGTGTATGCGTTATGTCTTTAATATCAGTCTTAAATACTTTAAAATGTGAATCCCCTTTTGCCGCAATTTGCGGTAAATGTGTAATCGTAAATACTTGCATATGCGTACTCATTTGCTTCATTATCTCACCCATTTTATTCGAAATTTCTCCAGAAACACCTGTATCAATTTCGTCAAACATAATTGAAGGTAATTGTATATAAGTTGCCAATATAGATTTAATCGCTAACATTATACGTGATAACTCACCACCTGAAGCCGATTTTTTGAGCTCATTAAAATTAGACCCTTTGTTTGCCATAAACAGAAACTGCAAATTATCTTTTCCATTAGCTGCAAAGGCATCTCTAGATTCTAAATTTACTTTAAATTTCGCATTAGGCATTCCTAATTCGTTTAAAATTAATTCTAATTTAGACACAAATACTGGAATAACTTGTTCTCTTTTTTTATGAATTTTTAATGCAATTTTATTTAAATGCCCTTCTACCTCTACGAGTTCTTGTTCTTTTAAACTGATGACTTCATCAAGACTTTCAGTATTATCAATTTTTGATTTTAATTCTGTTTTAATAGCATTTAATTCTAAAATACTAGAAACCGAATGCTTTTGAAATAAATTATTGACCACCTGAAGCTTATAATTTATCTGCTCTAACTCTTGAGGGTCTGTCGCTAATTTTTCATCTAAATTATCTATTTCTATAAGTATATCATCAATTTCTATTCCTATACTTACAATGCGTTCCTTTAAAGTTTCATACGATGGACCGAAGCTTTCAATTTTAGAAAGTTCTTGTCGTATTAAATTAATCTGATCTACAACGCCTAATGACTCTGCCTCTAATATAGATTTTGAGCTACTTAACTTCTCTCCTATAATTTCTACATTATTAAGCGCTTCGTACTGCGTTTCTAATTCTTCTAAATTTATTTTTTCTAAATTAATCTCTGTTAACTCTTTAGACAAAAACAAATTATAATCGTATTCTTTTATTAACTCAGCTCGAGATCCTTTTAATTCTTCTAAGGCTTTTTGAATTGACTTATATGCCGTTAATTTATTAGAAAATTGTTCTAAATTCAGCTGGTTTTCGGCTAGCGCATCGATGACCTTAAACTGATAATCATCTTGTGTTAGTTGCTGAGTTTGGTGTTGTGAATGAATATCTATTAAATACTTACTCAATGCTATTAATCGTTCTAGGTTTACTGGTGTATCATTAATAAAAGCCCTAGATTTACCTGATGGTAAAATTTCTCGCCTTATTATAGTTTGCACGTCATAGTCTAAGTCTAATTCTGCAAATAATGCTTTTAAATTATAGTTACCAAGATCAAAGCTCGCTTCAATAATACACTTCTCCGCAGTGTTTTTTACCTGACTTAAATCTGCTCGTTTCCCTAAAACCAACGACAAACCACCTAATAGAATAGATTTCCCTGCTCCTGTTTCACCCGTTATAATAGTAAGACCATTATTAAAGGAAACGCTTAACTCATCAATGAGCGCATAGTTTTTTATGTAAAGTGATGTAAGCAATCTTATATAGTTTTTTACACTACGAAATTAAGTGATTATCGCTAAAAAAATGAAAAGGAATGAAGAAAAAAAATTAAGTTTCTAAAATAAAACTAGATCACAAAATTAGGGTAACGCTAAAACTAATATGTTATATTTTGCCACTTTTGAGAATACATTGGCGCAATTTTGATAAGCAATTCTTTTGCCTGAGCAATATTTACTTTAGGTCCGCCATTGAGGATATCTAAAATTTCATCTGCCTTAGCATCAAAAAAGACACGCATTAAAAAAGAATTTGGACGAATTTTATGCACTTTTTGCAATTCATTAAAAACCGAAATAATTTTAGTTTTTCCATCTTTTTGATTTTCATTCATTATATCTAAACCCTCTATATGATACATATAATTTGCTTTCCTAATACTTTTAAAAGACGGCGACATTATGTTATCTATCAATGCAAAACGAGATTGTAATCCATCTTCTAATTTCCAACCTTGACCACTTAATTGCTGAGAATAACCTGCTATAGTTTGTGCTTGTTTAAAATAGTCATCACCTCCATTTAGCTCAAATGAATCAGCATCCATCCCTAAAATCATGTAAACATGAAAAGCTAAAACTGAAACTAAGTTAGATTCGAATTGACTTTCGTTAAAAACTAAATTTTGAAATTCTAAATATTGAAAATTAAAATCCTTGTCATTATAATTATAAACTGGTGAACTGTACGTAGAATTATATATTGGACGCGAAGATGACACTTGTATTGTTGCAGAAAAAGCATCATTATTGTTTTCTCTTACATTTATAACCATACCACAATTAATACGCTCATGTGGTTTAAATGATTTATTTGTCCATTTTGTATTATTAATAAATTCTGTTAACTGCTTTTCTAAGGTTTTAAAAATGACATCATTTTCGTTACCTGTTTGTTGCGCTATAACATTGACTGTACAATTAAGCTCTTGCGAAAACGCATTGCTTAATATCAAAAAAGAAAATAAAAATAAAAGTTTACGCATTTGATTGTGTTAATATAAGTTTCATTAAATCGTCTGCCACTTCCGCTTTAGACTTTAAGTCATTTTCTATAACTTTATTTGCCGATGTTATAAATGTAACTTTATTTGTTGACACGCCAAAACCTGCTCCTTTGTCTCGTAATGAATTGAGCACTATTAGATCCAAGTTTTTTGACTTAAGCTTCCCTTTAGCATGTTCAATTTCATTATTTGTTTCTAATGCAAAACCTACTAAAAACTGGTGTGTCTTTATGTCTCCAAGCGATTTTAAAATATCCTTTGTTTTTTCTAACTCTATAGTAAACGTAGATGTCTTCTTTTTTATTTTCTGACTGGCCACATTTTTAGGTCTATAATCTGCTACTGCTGCAGATAGTATAGCGATGTCCATTGATTTAAAATGCTTATGAACCTCTGTATACATCTCTTCTGCACTTACTACAGATTGAATAGAAACTAAACTATTAGATAAGGTTTGATGTGTAGGACCTGAAACCAAAATAACCTCAGCACCTAATTTTGATGCTGCCTTAGCAATCTCAAATCCCATTTTCCCACTAGAATGGTTACCAATAAACCGAACAGGATCTATGGCCTCATATGTTGGACCAGCTGTAATTAAAACCTTTTTTCCGTTAAGTGGTAATTGATTTAAAATGTCTTTTTCAATAAATTCTACAATATCTTCTGGTTCTGCCATTCTACCTTCGCCAACTAAACCACTGGCAAGTTCGCCCGTTCCTGCCGGAACCATTTTATTTCCAAATGCCTTTAATTTTTCAAACGAAGCTTTTGTAGACTGATGCTTATACATATCTAAATCCATTGCTGGTGCAAAATACACAGGACATTTAGCAGATAAATACGTTGCCAATAAAATATTATCACAAACACCATTTGCCATTTTAGCCATAGTATTTGCGGTTGCAGGCGCAATTATAAAAAGATCCGCCCAAAGGCCTAAATCAACGTGATTATTCCAAACCTGACTGTCATCCTCCTCTTCTGTAAAAGATGAGAACACAGGATTTTTAGATAAAGTAGAAAGGGTAAGTGGTGTTATAAAATCCTTAGAAGCAGGTGTCATAACGACTTTAACGTTAGCACCTGCTTTTATGAATAATCGTACTAAGTTAGCAGATTTGTATGCGGCAATACCAGCTGTAATGCCTAATAAAATGTTTTTGTCTTTTAAAATAGACATTTAATTAAGGCTGAGGATCGTCAGTATTTCTATGATAAATCTTATCATCTAACCATTCCTTTACAGCTAATGCATGTGGCTTTGGTAATTTTTCATAAAACTTAGAAACTTCTATTTGTTCTTTGTTTTCAAAAATTTCTTCAAGACTATCGTTATATGTTGCAAACTCTTCTAGCTTGTCAATTAACTCTCTTCTTATATCTGTATTAATTTGCTCTGCACGCTTTGCAATAACAGAAATTGCCTCATAAATATTGTCTGTAGGCGCATCTATCTCATTTCTATTGTAAGTTACTGAACTTACTGGTGCATCTGTCTTTTTTAAATCCATTGTTATAATAGTTTAACTTTTTGTCATTATTGTCTTTAACTCCTCTTGTAAATGGTTATACATTACGGTTGCATTCTCAAGATTTGTTGTGTTGGGATATGCTTTCTTTAATGCATTATAATAACCTATGGCGTCATTTAATCGTTCTTCTTTTAAATAATCTACACTTAAAATCGCTAAATTATAAGCAGCATCGAGTCTGTAGTAAAACGCTTCACTTCTCAAGGTAGTTCCTGGAAACTCTAACAAGAAGTTATTAAATGACTTAATTGAAGCTTTATAATCCTTTATTAAATCGTATTGCTTAGCAATTTCAAATGCTTTCTTCTCTAATTTAAAATCTAGTTCTTTTACAAGTGAATTCGCTTCATTTAAATATTGAGAATTTGGATGCGCATTCACAAATAATTGAAACTTTTCAATGGCCTCAATCGTTTCTTTTTGTTCCTTAGAATACACTGGTGAATTATAATAATAGCCTTTTGCAGATAAAAATGACGCTTCTTCAGCCTTTTCACTTTGAGGATATATATCTGTAAATTTATCTAAATGGTAACTCGACCTGTAATATTCTTTCATATTATACAAACACATGGCATGCATAAATGTTAATTTTTCTGCTTGAGGCTTCCCTCTATACTTTTGAAGAATTTGATCTAATAGTCTAAATGATTTAGACCACTTTCCAGTATTGTAAAGTTCTTCTGCCATTTCAAACTTAGCTGATGTATCTTCAGATTTTAAGGTTTTCTGAAAATCACTACACGACACCAAAACTATGGCTAGAACTAATATATAGAATCCTCTCTTCATAAATTTTAAACAGAATGCAAAAGTAAACATTATAAACGGAATTTAAAAACAATTATTATTGGCTAAATTAATGGTTGTTTCTAGGCTAACTTCGTATTTATATAAAGTTTAACTTTTACCTAATACTTTTAGCGCTTCTTTTATCTCGTGCTTTAGGTTTTCTGTAGCTTCTACTAATGGCAAACGCACATACGAATTTGAAATATTAAGACATTCTAAAACGGCTTTTATTCCTGCAGGATTATTCTCTGAAAATATTAAACCTACTATTGGCATTAATTTAAAATGAATATCATAAGCTTCCTTGGCTTTTCGAGCTATACCTAATCGTATCATTTCAGAAAATTCCTTTGGTAACGCTTGTCCTATAACCGAAATAACACCAGAACCACCTGCTAAAGCTACACCCAAAGCTAAATCATCATCACCAGATAGTACCAAAAATTCTTTTGGCTTTGTTCTTAATAGCTCTAAATACTGATGCACATTATTACCTGCTTCTTTTACGGCAACTATATTATCAAAATCTTTTGCTAATCTTATTGTTGTTTCTGGTAGCATATTAGAAGACGTTCTACCTGGAACATTATATAATATTATAGGTTTAGGTGCTACTGTTGCAATCGCCTTGAAATGTTGATAAATCCCTTCTTGTGTTGGCTTGCTATAATATGGAGATACTGACAGAATACCATCTATAGCAGAAAAATCTGTAGTCTTTATTTCTTTTACTACAGTTGCAGTGTTGTTACCTCCTATACCTAAAACTAAAGGTAGTCTTCCATTATTTACTTTAACAATAAAAGCAATTAATTCCTTTTTTTCTTCAGCAGTTACTGTAACACTTTCTCCTGTTGTTCCGCTTATGACCAAATAATCAGTTCCGTTGGCTATGTTATATTCTACAAGACGCTCTAATGCATCAAAGTCTATACTCAAATCTGAATTAAAAGGTGTGATTAGTGCAACACCAGTTCCTATAAACTTTTTCATTATAATTTTTTTAGTATGTTTAAATATTTCTTTAATTCTTGTTTAAAAATGTTGATGTTTTTTAACTCTACATCAATTATTAAATCATAAAGTCTTTCATCTTCTTTTGATATTCCAACTTTAAAATTGGCATTAGAGACTGCTGTCATTTGATTTAATTGTAAAACCGGATTTTTAAAAAAACAAATCAACATATCAAATGGTTCGTCAATAAAAGATTGCAAATCTAAATTTTTTATTTTTCCGTTCCAGCCAAAATCTTTAGGACTAAAATGCGCATTCCATTGATTATGCTCTAACTTATCGTCCATAGTAAAGGCCACAATTTTATGCTTAGGAGAATTTAATCCTAATTCTTTAAAATACACCCTAAACACCTCAAATTCATGAAATTCACTAGCATTTAATAAAACCGCAACTGTCTTAACTTTATCATTGTTTACAGAAGATTTACGTTCTGCCAACAATTTGTTCACATATTTTCGATTTGATTTTTCTTTAAATGCTTTTAAAATCATTTATCTTTAGCCTTTGTGCAAATTTAATAAAAGCACTCACATTTTAATACAAACTTTATATAAGTTATTCAATGACTATCAAACATACTTTAAAACTTTGTTTTTTACTTCTCATTTTTTCTTGTTCTACGCAAAAAGTTTCAAAAATTGAAGGCAAACGTCTTAATATCGATGAACATATAGAATCCAATAAAGCCGTAGAAGCATTTATTAAACCTTACAGAGAACATGTTAACCAAGACATGAACAACATAATATCCTATGCACCAGAAACCTACTCAAAATCTGATGGTGAATTAAACACAGCTATTGGCAATTTAATGGCTGATGCTGTATTCGCAGAAAGCAATCCGGTGTTTTCAGAAAAAACGGGAAAAAACATTGATTTTGTTTTACTAAATCACGGTGGAATTCGGGCCATAATTTCTAAAGGAAACATTACTACAAGAACAGCTTACGAAGTAATGCCTTTTGAAAACGCTGTAGTCGTTGTAGCCATGAAAGGTAATAAAGTTAATGAAATGATGACTTATTTGGCTAAAGCAAAACGTGCTCATCCTGTTTCAAAACAATTACAACTCACTTTAACAGCAGACGACAAAATTAAATCTGCGACTGTTTTAGATTCACCTATTGATGTCAATAAAATCTATTATGTTGCCACTAACGATTACCTCTATAATGGTGGCGACGGCATGACCTTTTTTCAACCAAACGAAGGCTTAACCGTTTTAGATTATAAAATTAGAAACGTATTAATAGATAATTTTAAGAAAACAGATACCTTAAGTCCAAAACGCGATAACAGATTTATCAAATTAAAGAACTAATGATGAAAAGAAGACAATTTATTCAAAAATCCACTGCTGCAACACTATTAGCTGGTGTTGGCGGACTTAGTTTACAATCCTTTGATTCGTCTAAAACGAAAAAAATTACCATTCTACACACCAATGATGTGCATAGCCATATTGACCCTTTTGGACCAGATGATGGAAGAAATGCAAATAAAGGTGGTGTGGCAAGACGCGCAACATTGGTAGAATCTATAAGACTCGAAAATCCTAACACACTCCTATTAGATGCTGGAGATATTTTTCAAGGCACACCTTACTTTAATTATTATGGTGGCGAATTAGAATTTAAGTTAATGAGTATGCTAAAGTACGACTTAGCAACAATAGGTAACCATGACTTTGATAATGGAATTGATGGGCTTTACGCTCAAATTCCTCATGCTGATTTTGAATTCGTTTCGGCTAATTATGATTTTTCTAATACGGTTATGGACACACATATAAAACCTTATAAAATTTTAATTAAAGACGGTATACGCATAGGTGTTTTTGGTGTAGGTATAAAATTAGAAGGCCTTGTAGACAAAAAAATGTACAAAGAAACCGTGTATCATGATCCTATTGAAAAAGCACAAGACATGTCTCGAATTTTAAAGGAAGAAGAAAAATGTGATTTAATTATTTGTTTATCACATATTGGTTATGAATACAAAAATAAACCAAATAAGGTTAGTGATATAAAATTAGCTCGTGCTACAAAAAATATAGATCTCATCATTGGTGGCCATACACATACATTTTTACCAAAACCGACCATTGAAAAAAATAGCGAAGGTAAAGACGTATTGGTAAACCAAGTTGGTTGCTATGGTTTGTATCTTGGAAAAGTGGACTTTTATTTCAGTTCTGGAAAAAACATAAAAGCAGATGGTGC
The DNA here is from genome assembly GCF_013249045.1 of Winogradskyella eckloniae. Lineage (GTDB taxonomy): Bacteria > Bacteroidota > Bacteroidia > Flavobacteriales > Flavobacteriaceae > Winogradskyella > Winogradskyella eckloniae. The sequence continues at coordinate 33,179 of NZ_JABRWP010000009.1, read as the reverse complement.
TTCTATTATGGTATAGTTAATACGTTAAGTATATATTTTATTATTAGGCTTTAGTGTTCTCAACACCTAATGATTCTTCTATATAATCGGCTACAGGATCTGTAACCTTGTATTGCGATTGAATGTAAAAAAAGAAAAAGGCCACTATCAGGAATAACGCGTAGACAAATCCTAAGTTCTCGTCATTTAAAATATAAAAATAGGCTAATTGAATAATTTCAGAAAACGTTATAAATATAGTCGCTAATAAAAACAGCATAGACTTAGAATTATTGCGATACATGTAATCAATCAACGCAATAGATAATAACGCCATAATAACACCATTATAAACATATTCCAAAATATATTGTGACGTTGTTAATACGTCTATTGTGGTGTTTGAAATTAATGTCACACAAAAAATATCTAAAACCACCAAGACTAATATAGGTATTGTTAATTCTGAAAATACCGTTCTTAAATTTAGCTGTTTTATCGTTTTTAATATAAGTAGAACGTAAGCTAAAATATACAGCGCATTCGTAATAAAGTATAAGTAATTTATATCATTGGGTTTTGTTTCTGGCAAATGCCAAGAAATCGCTCCTAAAATTTGCCCTAAAGTAAAGGTCACCAAAAAGGAAATAAAAAATTTAGACTTATGCTTTGTCCAACCAATATATAACACTGTGAGTATACTAAGCAGCACTGCACCCAGAAAAGCACCTTCTATTTCCAAGGCTAATCCTTGTAATAAAACATAAACGCCTCCAAAAAGTAGCAACGCAATCTTTATTATTCTGTTTATCAACATTATTATACTCCCTTATTTCTGAAGCAAATATAAACATTTTTTTTACACTTTAACGTTAAAATTATGTATTTCGTCGAATAAATAGTCGATTTTACGTAGGAATTTATTTCAACCTGTCTAAAAAGTCCATTTCAGATAGTATCTCAATATTGAGATTTTCAGCTTTTGTACGTTTACTTGGACCCATTTTATCGCCTGCAACAAGGTAATTTGTTTTAGATGAGATAGATGATGATACTTTTCCACCATTATCTTCTATGAGTTTTTTAAGCTCATTTCTAGATATCGTCTCAAAAACACCAGAAACCACTATAGATAACCCTTTTAATTTATCCGTTTGGTTTTCTAATTGTTCTGCAGAGATTTCTAATTGCACACCAAAGCCTTTTAAGCGTTCTATAATATGTTTATTTTCCTCCATAGAGAAAAACGCCATAACACTCTGTGCAATACGCTCACCTATTTCATCTACCGAAACCAAATCTTCAACCGAAGCAATCATTAATGCATCAATAGATTTATAGTGCTTAGCTAATTTCTTAGCGACCGTCTCACCGACATATCGTATTCCTAATGCAAATAGTACGCGCTCAAATGGAATTTGTTTAGAAGCTTCAATACCATTCACTAAGTTTACAGCACTTTTTTCTGCCATACGCTCTAGCGGAATCACTTGCTCAACCGTTAACTCATATAAATCAGAATAATTAGAAATCAAACCTTCCTTGACCAACAAAGCAACAGTCTCACCTCCTAGTCCATCAATATCCATGGCTTTTCTAGAAATGTAATGTTGAATTCTTCCAACTACTTGAGGTGGACAAGCCATATCATTAGGACAGTAATGTTTGGCTTCACCTTCTAGTCGTACTAATTCGGAATGACATTCTGGGCAATTCGTTATATATGTTGTTGGTACTGAATCTGCTGGACGTTTTGAAAGGTCCACTGCAATTATCTTCGGAATAATTTCACCACCTTTTTCTACAAACACCTCATCACCTACTCTAATGTCTAATTTTTCAATTTGGTCTGCATTATGTAGCGATGCACGTTTTACGGTTGTACCTGCTAATTCCACTGGTTCTAAATTAGCTACTGGTGTAATGGCACCTGTTCTACCTACTTGATACGTAATTTCATTTAAACGCGTCGAGACTTGTTCGGCTTTAAACTTGTATGCCATAGCCCAACGTGGTGCTTTGGCTGTAAAACCTAATTCATCTTGCTGGTATAGGTTGTTGACTTTTACCACAACGCCATCAATCTCGTATGGTAAATTGTGTCTGTTTTTGTCCCAATAGTCTACATATTCTAAAACCTCGTCAATGGATCTTACCAATTTGGCTTCCTTTGGGACTTTAAATCCCCAAGCTCGCGCTTTTTCTAAACCTTCGTATTGCGATGTGATATTTAGATTATTTCCTACAATACTATATAATAGACATTCTAAAGGACGTTTTGCTACTTCAGAACTATCTTGAAGCTTTAAACTTCCTGATGCTGTATTTCTTGGGTTTTTATAAGGTTCTTCCTCGTTTTCTACACGTTCGGCATTCATTTTTAAGAAGCCTTCGATAGGCAGAACGATTTCGCCTCGTATATCAAAACGTTCTGGAAAATCGCCTTTTAATTGCAAAGGCACTGTATTTATGGTTTTGATATTCGCAGTGACTTCATCACCTTGCACACCATCGCCTCGCGTCACTGCTCTTAATAGTTTACCGTTTTCGTAAGTTAAACTCATAGATGCACCATCGTATTTTAGCTCGCACATATAATTAACGTCGCCATCTACCATTTTTTTGATTCGAGTTTCCCAATCCAATAAATCTTCTTTAGAATAGGAATTATCTAAAGAGTACATTCTATAATCGTGAACGGTTGTTTTAAAGTTTTTAGTTACCGCACCACCAACACGTTGGGTTGGCGAATTGGCATCAAAAAATTCAGGATGCGCTTCTTCTAAAGCTTGAAGCTCTTTTAATTTGATATCAAATTCGTAATCACTTATGGTTGCATCATCTAAAATGTAATAATTGTAGTTATGCTGACGTAATTCGTCTCTTAGTGCTTCTATTTGTTGTTTTGTGTTCATATAATAAAGTATGTAAACAATTCTTTTTTAAATTCTAGTTCCCTTCAACATTCTGTCATTCCCGTTCAAATCTTTCAATAGCTCAACAGCTTCAAATTCAGCATCTGTTAATAAAGCCATGGTGTCTTCTCCAAGATATTGATTAATTTCAAAATACAATTGCCCTTTAGGTTTTAAGTTTTTTATCGCGAATTCTGTTATTGCTTTATAGAAAATTAATGGATTATCATCTTCTACAAACAAAGCCAAATGCGGTTCGTTGTCTAAAACATTGGGTTTAATTTCTTGTTTTTCTAGGTTTCTAACGTATGGTGGATTGGAAACGATGATATCGAAGAAAGAGCCCTTCTGTCGCAAAGCGACATCTTCCCAAAGGGAAGAATTCTCAACTAGCTCTAAAATATTAGCTTCGATAAAATTGATATCCACCTTATTTAGTTCCGAATTTTGTTTTGCAACCTTTAAAGCCTCTGGACTGACATCTAATGCATAAAATTCAGCATTCGGTAAGTTTTTAGCTAAAGAAATCGCTATGCAACCAGAACCTGTACCAATGTCCAAAATCTTTAAGGACGATTGCACTGAACGCGATGCTACATCTCGGATTATTAAATCAACTAACTCCTCTGTTTCAGGTCGTGGAATCAACACGTTTTCATTTACAGTAAAAGGCAATCCAAAAAATTCGGTTTCGCCCAATAAATACTGAATTGGTTTTTGTTGTTTTAAATGTTCTAAGGCTTTAAAAAACGTTTCAGTTTCAGGTTTTGTGATGGCTAATTCTGGTTCTAACGTTAATTGAATTCTTGGTACATTTAAATAGTGCTCTGTGCATAAATAGAATAAACTATTCACTTCATGCTGACCATAAATAGCATCTAATTCGTTATGAAATATATTCTGAAGTTCCTTTAGCACCATAACCTACAAATCTTTAAGCATCCAAACCGTACATGAGTAATGCCCTGTGTTTCCAAGTGGTTTATCAATAGACTTAAAACCTACTTTTCTGTATAATTTGCGCGCATTATCCATATAAGGCAAAGTTTCTAAATAACATTGCTCAAAACCTGCTTGCTTGGCAAAGTCGAGACATTTTTGCATCATTTCTGAGCCTAAACCTTTACCTCTAGCTTCAGGCATAAAATACATTTTCTGTAATTCGCAGATGTTACCTTCGTAATTATCTAAAGGCGAAATTCCTGCGCCTCCAATAATGTCATTACCAGCTTCAACTACAAAATACGCTTTCTTTGGCGCGTTGTAGGTTTCCGTCATACAATCTAAAGCCGCATCTTCATAAGCTGTACCTACTTTTGGCACACCCATTTCTATTAAAACACTACGAATGGCCTTTGCAATTTTAGGATTATCCTTAGCTTCAATTTCTCGAATAACAATAGTATCTTTACGCACTAAATTCTATTTTTTAGACAATTTCAAAAATACATATAAAAACACTTTTATGTTTAAAAGACTCTTAATGTTTTCCCTAACTTTTACACTACTTTTCAACTGTTCTGTTACAGAAAAACCAGAATTTGTTAGACTCGATAATGTTGAAATAGTAGACTCTAGCTCTAAATCAATTACATTAAAAGTAGATGCTTTGTTTCTTAACAAAAATCATGTTGGTGGCACGTTAAAAACAGATGATTTTAAAGTCTACATCAATGAAATTGAAGTCGCTAAAATTGTAACGGACGAATTTGATGTTCCTAAACGCGAAAATTTCACAATTCCATTAACCGTTGCCGTTGATACCGAAAAACTTGTTGACAAGAGTAGTTTAGGTGGACTACTGGGAAGCCTTATATCTCAAAATTTAAAAGTGCATTACAAAGGCGATATTAAATATAAAATTATGGGTTATTCGTCTATATATACGGTTGACGAAATTCAAGATGTAAAAATTAAACTTTAGTTGACTACGCACGAAACTTATATAAAACGCTGTTTGCAAATTGCCAAAAACGGATTAGGAATTACAAGGCCTAACCCAATGGTTGGTGCTGTGATTGTTTATAACGACCAAATTATTGCCGAAGGATTCACAAGCGCTTATGGTGGCAATCATGCCGAAGTTAATGCCATAAATGCCGTAAAAGACCAATCGCTTTTAGCCAAAAGTACGATTTACGTCACACTAGAACCTTGCAGTCATTTTGGAAAAACACCACCTTGCAGCGATTTAATTGTGAGACACAACATACCTAACGTGGTTATAGGTTGCATTGATGATAATCCTGAAGTTGCCGGAAAAGGCATTGCAAAACTTAGAGCTTCTGGTTGCCATGTAACGGTTGGCGTTTTGGAAGCCGAATGCAAAGCGCATCACAAACGATTTTTTACATTTCACAACAAAAAGCGTCCTTATATTTTATTAAAATGGGCAGAAACTGCTGATGGTTTTTTGGCACCTATAGAAAAGGACGAACAAAAACCCGTTTGGATAACCAACCAGTACTCACGACAATTAGTCCATAAATGGCGTGCTGAAGAACAAGCCATTTTAGTGGGAACCAATACGGTTGTAGCTGACAATCCGAGTTTAACCGTTAGAGATTGGTCTGGTGAAAACCCAATTAGAGTGGTTTTGGATAGAACTTCAAAATTAAATACTGATTATTCAATTTTTAATAACGACGCTAAAACCATTAGAATTACGTCTGAAACTATTGATTTTGAAAAACCAATTGCCATTCAAATTGCGACCTTATTATATCACGAAAATATAAACTCTGTAATTATTGAAGGTGGTTCGCAAACGCTTCAAACATTTATAGACGAAAATCTTTGGGATGAAGCCAGAGTTTTTATCGGAAAAACCGAATTTAAATCAGGTATCAAAGCACCACAACTCACTGGACATTTGATTTCTGAAACCACTATTAAAAATGATACTTTAAAACGATATGCAAAAGATTAAAAATTTAATTTTCGATTTTGGTGATGTATTTATTAACCTTGATAAGCAAGGCGCTATGCAACATGCTTTAGATTTATTCAACTTAGAGACTTTTGATGCTGATATGATTGAAACCAATCAACTTTACGAAGTTGGGAACATATCGACTTCCGAATTTATTGCATTTTACCAATCAAAATTTCCAAATATTAGCGAATCAGACCTTATTAAGGCTTGGAATTGTATCATTAAAGATTTTCCTGAGCATCGCTTAGCGTTTATTAAAAACTTAGCACTTCAAAAGGAATACAAACTTATATTACTGAGCAATACTAATGATATGCATATTGATTATGTAAAGGAAACGGTTCCGTTTTTTGAAGAGTTTAAATCGTGTTTTGATGTTTTTTATTTATCACAGCAAATTCATTTTAGAAAACCAAACAAAGATATTTTTGAATATGTTTTGATAGAAAATAAGCTTAACGCTAATGAATGTCTATTTATTGACGACACCAAAGAAAACACTGATACTGCTGACCAAATGGGGTTTTACACATGGAATATTGATGAAACAACAGAAGATGTGGTGACACTATTTGAAACTAAAAAAGCGCTCTTTTGATATATTTACTTCTCAGTATTCTATCATCAACTGGAATATTTGTTTTATTTAAACTTTATAGCAAGCATAAGGTTAATACTCTACAAGCTATAATTGTAAATTATATTACAGCCTGCATAGCTGGCTTATTCTTTTACGATGGTAAAGTTATTATTTCTCAAATTTTAGGTGCAAGCTGGTTTTATGGAGCGCTTGGATTAGGTTTTTTATTTATAGCTATATTTAATGTCATGGCATTGACAGCACAGAAAAACGGACTTTCTGTAGCTTCAGTTGCCAGTAAAATGAGTGTTATAATTCCTATCCTTTTTGGTATTTATGTATATAACGAAAGTATTGGTACTCAAAAAATCATTGGTATAGTATTAGCGTTATTTGCCGTTTATTTAACCTCTATTAAACCAAAAGACAACACTGTATTGAAGCCATCTATATTTCTACCAGTCATGCTATTCTTTGGTTCTGGAATTATAGATACATCAGTTAATCATTTTGCTCCTGACGATAATATTCCTTTATTTTCAGCTACGATTTTTGGTGTCGCTGCAACTATTGGATTAGTAATTTTAAGTTACAAAGCTATAAAAGAAAAAAATCGTTTCGAATTAAAAAGTATACCTTTTGGTATTACTCTCGGTATCGTTAATTATGCTTCAATTTATTTTTTATTAAAAGCCTTACGTGTAGATGGTTATGAAAGCTCTACTGTATTTACTATTAATAATGTGATTATAGTAGCAATCTCTACGTTAATTGGCTTGTTATTCTTTAAAGAACATATTTCAAACAAAAACTGGATTGGAATAGTTATCGCTATCGTATCAATTGTATTAGTTACATTAACGTAATCAAATTTTTAGAAACTAAAATCAATGATAACCTTAATTCTTTGTAATTTTAAAAATCACGGATTTCTCATCTTCAATAAGTCTAATAAGATATAAACCTATTCGTAAACTTTCAAGGTTTACAAAATCAGAGTTAGCTTTGTTTAGCACAACTTTTCCTGATATATCGTAAACTTTAATTTCATCGATTTGCTTTGTGAAATTTAAAATAGTTTTTGTGGGATTAGGATATACATTTAAATTCACAAAGTAAGAATCATCGTCAGATAACATATTAACACAATTAGCTGAAATAGAGTTTACATCTTCTATAATTCCGGTGTTATTAAAAGTTAATCCATTAAAACCAATATAATTTTCAGAATATCTGGTCGCTCTAAAAGCTTCATTTACACCTGGCTGTGAGAATTGATTATAATTAGAATTATTACCTGCAGGAATAATATAAACCCATATTACATTACCCATATTATCTACTTCTGTAATTCTTCCTTTGCCAGATTCGATAATTAAAGCATTACCATTAGACATAATTTGCACGCCACATTTTTTACCTTCATGCATAACAGTATTCATTATTACACCATCCCATGACCAAAAATAATCTTCAGGTAAATATTTACCGGAATTTAAAGTGTAGACGCCTTCGATATGGTTTTGATCGATAATATGAATAGACGATGCAGCAAAATCACTACCATAACCAGCGTTATTAAATACAGAAATTTTACCTTGATTAGGTCCTTCAGTAATCCATTTTACATCGTGTTGACCATTTAATTTACGGTCTGCGACTACACCCTTGTCATAAACTTCTGGGTTTCCCCATCTCCAAAGTATATCGCCTCCTTTCCCATAGATTCCACCATCGTGTCCTCCTGCCTCTATGGTTGTAGTACTGTGATCAATTATATAAATTTCGTTTAAATTTCTTGCTGAAAATACAATTTGATCTAATTCTTCATTATAATTTATAGCATTTACATGCATAAAATTTGATTGATTTCCATAATTAAGATCAAGTAATTGTGGATTATTTGCAACAACACCATAATTATCTTTAGAACTATCGAAATCTTGAATTAAATGATCAAAAGCTTTCCATTCCCAGACAATGTTTGCGGAATTACTGCCTAATGGCTCAATTTCTATTATTCGCTCAAGCTGAAAATCATCATCAGGAAAAGAAACATCTAACCCATGACCTACCATTTCACTTTTAGAGTAAACATCTCTCACTAAGACTAAAAAATTACCATTAGATAATGGAGCAATATCATGATGAGTTACAAAACCAAGGTCACTATAAGAAATACTCCAAACTATATTATTATCCCAATCTCTAATTTCTGCATCACTCCCATTACTCAATAATAAATCCCCATTTTCTAAAAAATAAGATCTGCTCACACCATCTCCTGTGGCATCCCATTGGTTAACAACCTCTCCACAGTTATTAATTAAAAACACTCTATTATCATTTGTAGGCTTAATTAATGTATAGCCCTCTGATTTGGTTTCATTAAAATCATTATAAACTAAGCCAATCGTTTCTTGATCTTGAGCCATAATAACATTAAAAGACAGTAAGAAGACTAGTAAATTTATTTTCACCATTGATATTTAAAATTTAAGACTAAAATATAAGTAAATTTATAGAACATTTTAAACTTTATTTATTAAAAAATGTATTCTATACAATAATCTAATTGTTAATAAAATTAATTGTCATAGAAAGCCCACTTCACATCGAAAAAAATGACTATTAATTATATTATAGCGTTTATATAATAAGTGTATTGGTATTTTTGTCGAAGTGATATTAACTATCTTACAGAATGACAGAGGAAGATTTATACAAAACAATTTTAGAACCTGCAGAAGGCGAAATATTCAAAGATAAAAACAGTAAGTTTTTTGGTTTTGCATTTCCTGTTAACAATGAAGATCAAATTAAGCAACACCTTGAAGACGTAAAGAAAGAACATTATTCTGCCAGACATTGGTGCTACGCTTACCAGATTGGTACAGAAACTATTCAATATAGAGCCAATGATGATGGAGAACCAAGCAATTCAGCTGGTATGCCAATTTATGGACAAATACAATCTTTTGAAGTCACCAATATCTTAATCATCGTTGTGAGATATTATGGTGGTGTAAAATTAGGTGTAGGTGGTTTAATAAATGCCTATAGAACTGCAGCACAACTAACTATGCAAGCTTGCAAGATTGTAGAAAGAACTATAAACACAACTTATGTACTCAAATTTGAATATAAAAACATGAGTAAAGTGATGCGATTATTAAAAGAAAATGAGGTCGAAATCACAAATCAAACGTTAGAATTGAATTGTTTGTTAGAAATATCTGTCAGAAAAAATGACGGTTCAAGAATTTTTGACCTCTTCAATCAATTTTTTGGCGTTGAAATAAAAGAATTATAACGAATAATTTTGCAGTTTATCTAAAAGATATTTTGGACATCGCATAGGTCTATTTCTTTTCACATCAATAAAAGCCAAAACAGTACTTCCTGTTGCTAATAAAATGTTAGCTTCATTTCGTAATTCATACTCAAATTCTATTGAAGCAGACGGCATTTTTTTTAGTGTAGTTTTTACTTTAAGCACATCATCATAACGTGCTGAACTTTTGTAGTTTATACAAAGTGATACAACAGGCAACATTATACCATCCGCTTCCATTCCACTATAACTAAGGCCATACTCGCGTAACCACTCCGTTCTTCCTACTTCAAAGTATACAGCGTAATTAGCGTGGTATACAACACCCATTTGGTCTGTTTCACCATAACGTACTCGTATTTCCGTTTCATTAAAATTCATTTATATAGAATTGTTTAGGATTTATTTTGTAATTTTAAAGTCGTTTTAAACATGAGGAAAAATTTCTAAATATTCAAAACTTTTTAATTTTTTTATTAAGAATTTTGTTCACATATTTGCCTCGTTCAAAACAACTAGAGAATCCTAATTCTCTTTTTTTTTGCTAATATAACTAACAACAAAAAACTTATCTTAAACGCATGGAGAACACAGCGCAATCTGTATGGAGTAATTGTCTTGCCTTTATTAAGGATAATATACAACCACAAGCCTACAAAACATGGTTTGAACCTATAGATGCTGTTAAACTTTCTGGTAATGCATTAAGCATTCAAGTACCAAGTAAGTTTTTCTATGAGTGGCTAGAAGAGCATTATGTAAAAATCTTAAAAGTTTCACTGACCAAAGAGTTAGGCGAAGATGCTAAATTGGTGTACGTTATTAAAATGGAAAACACCTATGGCAACAAACAACCTTTTACAGAAAAAATTCCTAGCTCAAACAGATCTGCAGTAAAATCGCAAGATGTAGACGTCCCTTTCAACAACAAAAGCCCTGAGCTTAGAAACCCGTTTATTATTCCTGGGATTAGAAATGTAAAAATTGAATCACAACTAAACCCAAGTTATAGTTTTGAAAACTACTTAGAAGGCGATTCTAACCGATTAGCTAGAAATGCCGGAATTGCAGTAGCAAATAAACCTGGTGGTACGTCGTTTAACCCGCTTTTAATTTTTGGCGGTGTTGGTTTAGGAAAAACACATTTAGCGCATGCCATTGGTGTTGATATTAAAGACAAATATCCTGAGAAAACAGTTTTATATATTTCTGCTGAAAAGTTTACGCAACAGTATATTGATTCTGTAAAAAAGAATAATAGAAATGACTTTATTCACTTCTATCAAATTATAGATGTTTTAATAATTGATGACGTACAATTCTTATCTGGTAAAACAGGTACGCAAGATGTATTCTTCCATATCTTTAACCATTTGCATCAAAATGGAAAACAAGTTATTCTAACAAGTGATAAAGCGCCTGTGGATATGCAAGATATTGAACAACGCTTATTATCGCGTTTTAAATGGGGACTTTCTGCAGAATTACAAACTCCAGATTTTGAAACTAGAGTTTCTATTTTAAAGAACAAGCTTTATAGAGATGGCGTAGAAATGCCAGAAGAAATTATAGAATACGTTGCAAAGCATATAAAAACAAACGTTAGAGAATTAGAAGGTGCTATTATTTCATTAATTGCACAATCATCATTCAACAAAAAAGAAATCACTATTAATCTGGCAAAGGATATCGTTGAGAAGTTTGTTAAAAACACGAAGCGCGAAGTCTCTATTGATTATATTCAAAAAGTGGTTTCAGATTATTTTCAAATGGATGTTAACACGTTACAATCTAAAACACGTAAACGCCATATTGTTCAGGCACGTCAATTAGCCATGTTTTTTGCAAAAAAATACACCAAAGCGTCATTAGCAAGTATTGGATCACAAATAGGTCAACGTGATCATGCAACAGTACTTCATGCGTGTAAAACCGTTGACAATTTATCTTCAACAGATAAGCAGTTTAGAAAATACGTAGAAGATTTATCTAAAAAGCTAGCACTTTAATTACCACCTATTATGACGCGTATTTTAATGGTTTGCTTGGGGAACATTTGTCGCTCACCATTAGCTCACGGAATTATGCAGTCTAAACTTCCTACAGAACATTTTTTAGTGGATTCTGCTGGCACAGCCGCTTACCATGTCGGTAATGCACCAGACAGACGCTCTATTACAGTTGCTAAAAAACACAACATTGATATTAGCTCACAATCTGCAAGACAATTTACAGTTTTAGATTTTGATGCCTTTGATTATATCTATGCTATGGATCAATCAAACTACGCTAATATTATTAATTTATCTCGAAATAATGACGACATCGCAAAAGTTAAATTGTTTCTAGATGCTAATGAAAATATTCAAAATAAAAATATGCCAGATCCATATTATGGTGATCAAAGCGATTTTGAATATGTCCACCAATTAATTAATGAAACTTGTGATATCTTAATTAAATCCTTTAACCATAAAACTTAAGAGAACTAAGTTGGTTTTTTGTAAATTAGTAGCTAGAATTATTAATAACATTATGATGAAGTTTACGCTAGCACTTATTGTTTTTACGATTTTCACAATGCCATCATTATTTTCGCAAGATTTTGATTTAGAGTTTTTTGCTTCAGGATTTAGTAATCCTGTAAACATAAAACATGCTGGTGACAACAAACTTTATGTGGTAGAACAAGATGGTTATATTAAAATAGTTCAGCCAGACGGATCAATAGAAAGTACAGCGTTTTTAAACATAGATAACCTTGTTATAGATACCGGAAACGAAAGAGGTCTTTTGGGCTTAGCTTTTCATCCAGATTATGAGACTAACGGTTACTTTTTTGTTAATTACATTGATAATCTTGGAAATACAGTAGTGTCTAGATTTACAAGAGACGCTACCAACCCTTTGCTTGCAGATATAAATTCAGAATTTAATATTCTCTCATTTGACCAGCCTTACAGCAACCACAATGGAGGCGATTTAGCATTTGGAGCCGATGGCTTTCTCTATATTTCAACAGGTGATGGTGGTTCTGGAGGTGACCCGTTAAATAATGCCCAAAACACATTAAATTATTTAGGCAAAATATTAAGAATAGATATAAATGCTACCACACCAATACATAACTATAGCATACCTGCAGATAACCCGTTTGTAGGCAACCCTAATGTTAATGGTGAAATATGGGCTTACGGACTGAGAAATCCATGGAAATTTTCTTTTGATCGGTTAAATGGTGATATATGGATTGCTGATGTTGGGCAAAATGCCTACGAGGAAATTAATTTTGCTACCGCAGCCAATGCTGCTGTAGGATTAAATTATGGCTGGCGTTGTTATGAAGGTAATGCGGTATACAACTCAGATGATTGCTCAGAACCTAACTCATATACTTATCCTATTGGTGGTTATAATCATTTTGGTGATGGCGAATCAAAATGCTCAATAACAGGTGGCTATAGATACCGAGGAACGGCATTTCCAAATTTAACTGGTTTATATTTTTTTGCAGATTACTGCAGTCAAGAAATTGGGTTTCTAAATTACGATGAAACTAATGACACGTGGTTAAGAACCTTAAACGATTTCAATGGAAACTGGAGTGCTTTTGGTGAAGATTTTAATGGTGAATTGTACGTGTCTGATTTAACCTCAGGTAGTATTTATAAAATAATTGATAATACTTTAGGTGTGGATCAAAATTCATTGTCATCGATCTCTGTGTATCCTAATCCAATTAAAAATGAAGTCCATATTAATTTTGGTATCAACAATACCAACCAGCTATACACAACCATTCTTATCTTTGATCTGCAAGGAAAATTAATAAAATCAATCCCTCGAAGTACCAATACGATTCAAAAAATTGAAACTTCAGATATCTCAGAAGGTATTTATTTATTGAACATACAAAGTACAAACGGCGAACAATCCATTCATAAACTTGTTAAAAATTAATGAGCACCACTAAAGGAACATTATATCTTATACCTACACGATTAGGTGATAATCCACCACTTGAAGTTTTACCTATATCTATAAAAAAAATCATTGAAGATGTAGAATATTACATTGTTGAAAACGAAAAGACAGCTAGACGCTTTATTAAACGTGTTTCGCCGAGCAAATCACAACCTTCGTTAAAACTAAAGGTGCTGAATAAGTATACAACAGAAACAGAACGTAACACTTATTTAAACAGTTGTATAGAAGGGCATTCCATAGGATTATTATCAGAAGCTGGCTGTCCTGCGATAGCAGATCCTGGTGCAGATATCGTTGCCTTGGCACACCAAATGAACATAAAAGTTGTACCTCTTGTTGGGCCTTCATCCATTACTTTGGCGCTCATGGCTTCTGGTATGAACGGCCAAAGCTTTACTTTTAATGGCTACTTACCTATTGATCGTCATGAAAGAAAAACAAAATTAAAAACCTTAGAACGGTTATCTTCAGAACACAATCAAGCACAAATTTTTATTGAAACACCATACAGAAACATGAAAATGCTTGATGATTTGGCAAACACTTTACATCCTAGCACAAAAGTTTGTGTGGCTTGTGATTTAACATTACCTACCGAGTTTATTAGAACAAAACCAGCTAAAGATTGGAAACACAATAAAGAAGATTTGCACAAGCGACCTGCAATATTTATTATTCAGAAAGATTAAAATAGAGCGCAACTTGTCTTACAATGTTACTCGCGCTTTCTTATCTGGGATAATCATAGACGTATCATATCCAGAAAATGTTTTCATATAAGTTTTTACTGTTGCGCCATAAGCATCAGAACTATTAGCATTACCATAACTACGTAAGAATTTTTTAACGCTTCCTGGACCTGCAAGATGCGCTGCGGCTAAGATGCCAGATTCAGTAATTTTTACTCCTGAAATTAACTTACCTTCAAAACGCGAAATATCCTTTCTAAGTACCCATTTGTTACGTTCTATATTTGCTATAAATGCTTTTTCTTGCAATTCTGGATTATACAAAAACTGATTTGGTGTATAGATACCTAACAACTTCAATGTTTCTTTTCCAAATTGATATTTCCCTAAATAACCCAAGGAATTTACGGTAAAATAGTTTCCTCTAGATTCTTTAAATGCTAAGGCTTCTTTAAAACCTTCAAATGACTTCCCTAAATATGGCGTAAACATATTATACTTAAAAGATTGCTCTTGAGCAGTCATTGCAATATCTTCTGAAATATTATAGTTTAGGTCTAATCCTTCTGTAGAATATGTTTCTGGATTTAGAGCAGAATCTGGATACAAGGATATCGCCAGAAGCAAACATATTGAAAACGGTAGTAAAATATTTTTAATGTTACTTTTAATCATAACGGCTAAATTTATACAGTAAAATAATTTCCTAAATTAGGTTACCAAATTTCGGGTGCAAATATACAACTATTTTATATTTACTAAAAATCAGCCGCTTAAGTGTTAAAATTTTAACTTAAAAGTACATAAAATGCCACTTTGAACGACCATCGTCACGCAATTCCAAAGCCGGAAAAGGCACTTTAATAACGTTAAAAACGCTAAAAACAGTTTTTAAGACATTAGAATTGGTCTTTATTCTTGTTAAATCCACATCAAAGCTAAAGTAAAATTGACGTCTCCTGTTTTGATTTTCAAAGCTTAAATCATTAGCCTCACCTGTTAACATACCTTCGGCGCCATAACCAAATGCAAAATTTAACCAGTTAGGAAGGCTTTCTGTTTTTAAAAACGAATTAATATTAGCACTTAACCAATAGGTTTGTCCATTATAATCTTTTAAAAACTCTTCAGTTATTCCATTGCCTAACGTGTTTGGTCGTTGTTGAGCAAAGGCTGTTCTATGAAAGGAATATTTCAAAATAATACGTTGTTCTTTCCATAATAATTCTTGACCTAAATATAATCCTGTTCCGGCTGTATTGGCTGCCATATCTGTCCAAGAAAATCCCCATTCTTCTGAAAACCCGTCCAACACTTCTACAGCAGTTAAAAACCCGAATCCTATTGTAGAACCATAGATCAATTGATTTTTTTCACTTACTCCAGCCCATTCTAAAGAATTTGCTCCTAGCCGACCTAATTGATAAGAAGAAAACACATGTCCCATTTTATCCATCTGTAACCATTCTTCACTATCATTTATAGTTTTAAAACTAGAACGCGGATAATCTGCATACCACAATTGATTAAGACCTATTAGTGTTGCAGACGCTAAAACGGATTCTGAAATGACAACAGTATTACGTCGCGATTTATGCAACGAATCACTAGGTTTTAGAAAAGAATTTAATTTAGACTGTGCTAAAAGCGAACTACTAACCAAAAAGAAAAATACAATATGGCCGTACAAACGCATGCGTCTTATTTATTTTATTTATTAATTCCTTGAGAGGATAAATATTGATGATACTCACGTGCATTATTATTATGCTGGCCTAAAGTTTTAGCAAACTTATGATAACCAATTCGCTTGGCATCTGCTGCAAAATATAAGTAATTATGTTTCTCAGGATTAAGAACGGCTTTCACCGCAGATAAATCTGGCATGGCAATAAGTCCTGGTGGTAATCCAACATATTTATACGTATTGTAAGGAGATTCTATTTCTTTATGAATATTTAAAACACGTCTTATTACAGTGTGTTGATACTTTGGTAATTGATATGCTGCAAACTTCAAAGTTGGGTCTGCTTGTAATGCCATATTAATCCTCAATCTATTTAGATAAACTCCTGCAACTCTAGGCTGCTCAGTGGCTTGCTTAGATTCTTCATGCACAATAGAAGCTAAGGTAATTACGTCATTAGGCGTTAAATTTAATTTTTTGGCTTTTACTACTCTTTCCGCTGTCCAGAAACGGTTATATTCCTTTAACATTCTATCTCTAAATGTTTCTGCAGAGGTATTCCAGAAAAACTCATAGCTATTTGGCAAATACATGCCTAAAGCGGTTGCTTTATTAAATCCATTTTTATTTAAAAACGCTTCATCTGTCATTGCTGTAATTAGTGATAAACTATCAGCTTCAATTTGTGTGCTAATTCTTCCTGCTAAATCTGCCAAAGTATGCTGATTATTAAATGCAATTTTTATTGGAAGATTTTGACTTCTAATTGAATTAATAATAGCATTATTATTCATACCATTACGTATGGCAAAACGACCAGCTTTTATATTCGTTGTATATTTTTTCTGTTTTGCCAATGCATCAAAACCATCGATATCATCTAATAAAGGTTCTAATTGAGAACGTACTTCTAGATACGTAGCATTTGTTGGCACTTCAATATAAGCAACTTCATTATTAAATTTTGTATTTGGCGCAAACATTGCATTATAAATGTAATAGGCAAATGCACCACTAATGACTAGGCCAATTAGTGCTATAGCCCAAAGAATTTTTTTAATATACATAGTTACTTGTTAATTCGTTGTAATAAATATTCGTTACTGAAGTGTTCTCCATTAAAACTCCAATCTTGTTTTAGGCCTATTTTCTTAAAACCGTTTCCTTCAAAAAGTTTTAAACTCGCTAAATTTTGTTCTGAAATATTGGCATACACTTGATGTAAATGTAATGATGAAAAACAGTAATTTACCAATAATTCTAAAGCCTCTTTACCAAAACCTAAGTTTCTATGTTCTTGCTTTTGAATGACAATACCAATACCTGCTCGCTTGTTTTTTATATCAAAATCAAAAACATCAATTAATCCAAGAATCTCTTTTTTTTTATTGCAAATAGCAAGTCTTAGTTGTTTTGCTTCAAAAATATCTTGTTGCGCATTTTCTAAGTATTGTTTTATTAAAAATCGAGAATATGGTGTTTGTGTATCGCTTAAATACCATAAATCTGTATCATTTTCTATAGCGTAGACAAAATCTAAGTCTTCTGGCTCTAGAGCTCTTAAAAACACCTGTTTTCCAATAAGACTTACCATTCCAATTCTCCTTTAAACACCTGTTCTGCTGGCCCAATTAGCCAAATATCATTATAGCCATCGTCCTCTGCATTAAATCTAACATTAAGCCAACCTCCTTGTGTTTTTAAACTTACTTTTTGACCATTTACTTTGCCAATTTTGTGCATTGCAATAGCTACAGCGGTTACACCTGTACCACACGACAAAGTTTCATCTTCAACACCTCTTTCGTACGTTCTAACGGCAAAACTATCAGTCGTAATCTGCTCTACAAAATTTACATTACTACCAGCTTCATTATACGGCTCGCCATATCTAATTTTTGCACCTGTAGATTGTACTTCAACATTAGAAATATTAGAAACTTGCTCTATATGATGTGGTGATCCTGTATCTAAAAATTGATGATTTTGATGTAATTCTATGGTAGAAACGTTTTGCATTTGTAAATGTACAATACCATCATCAACCTTTGCCAGATGAAGTCCATCTATAGCTACGAATTCTGTATCATTCTCAATAAGTCCTAAAAATTTAGCAAAGGCTACAATACAACGGCCACCATTACCACACATAGTACTTTCGTTACCATCTGCATTATAATAAACCATTCTAAAGTCTGTTTTATCATCATTTTCTAACAGAATAAATCCGTCAGCTCCAACACCAAATCGTCTATCGCAAATTTCTGCGATACGTTTTGTATTGCTTTTATCTATTGTATTTAATCGGTTATCTACGATTACAAAATCGTTACCAGTGCCTTGATATTTATAAAAAGTCATATTCATAATTAAAGGCAAATATAAGAATAATACGAATTAAAAACAGTTGTTAAACACGCGTTAAAATTGAAGTTAAAATGTCGTTAAATTAAAAAACAAAATCAATAATTAATTAATTTTAATCGTTAGATAAAAGTAAACCCTAAATAATATATTATGAAAAAAGTTTTAATATTAGTATTTGTGTCTGCTTTAGGTGGATTATTAACATTAAGTGGATATAAATTTTTTGTAGAAAAAGAATCGCAATCCTTCGTTGTAAATGAACCAACAGATCTACCTGTATTTCTACCTGTCTCAACACATAACGTCGCTAACAATAATAACGCCATTACACCAGATTTTATTGAAGCCGCAGATAAGTCTTTGGACGCCGTAGTTCATGTTAAAAACACTTCTATTATTAACGCACCTATGTCTATGCGCGATTTATTCTATGGACGACAATCGCAACGTGCTCAAGTGGGTACTGGTAGTGGTGTAATTATTTCACCAACGGGTTATATCGTTACAAACAACCATGTTATTAATAATGCAAACGAAATTAGCATTACCTTAAACAATAATAAGGCGTATATGGCCGAATTAATTGGTTCAGATGAATCTACAGATATAGCTTTATTAAAAATTGATACCGATGAAGAGTTACCATTTATGGCGTTTGGAGATTCTGATAATGCCAAAGTGGGTGAATGGGTTTTAGCCGTTGGTAATCCATTTAATCTTACATCTACTGTAACTGCTGGCATTATTAGTGCTAAATCTAGAGATCTATCTGGTAATCATTCGCAATCTTTTATTCAAACTGACGCGGCTGTAAACCCAGGAAACTCTGGAGGTGCCTTAGTGAATACTAATGGAGATTTAATAGGAATTAATACTGCCATCTCGTCTAGAACAGGTTCATACATTGGCTATTCTTTTGCTGTGCCAAGTAATATAGCTCGAAAAATTGTTAATGATATCATGGAGTATGGCAATGTTCAAAATGGTATACTTGGTGTTGTTGGCAGTGCTTTAGATAGTAAATCGGCAGAAGAATTTGGCACATCAACAGCAGAAGGATTCTATGTAAGTGAAGTTCAGGAAGATACTGGAGCTGAAAAAGCAGGTATTCAATCGGGTGATATTATTAATAAAATAGATAATGTAAAAATCCATAAGTTTTCTGACTTAACCGGATATTTAAAAACCAAAAGTCCAGAAGACATCGTAAAGGTGACATTATTAAGAGACGGTAAGGAAGAAACATTCCCTGTAAAATTACTAAAACCATCAACTTATAAACTAGAAACCATTGGTTTTATAAAAAACGCCTCTAAAAAAGAACTAAAAAAATACAATACAGAGTATGGTGTAAAAATTGCGTCCTTTGACAAAAATTACCAACCATACTGGAATAAGAATGGTATAGAAGAAGGTTCTATTGTAACAAAAATAAACGGAACTCAATTATATACTATAGAAGATGCACAAAGTGCAATAAAAACAAAGCAACTAAATGAGCCATTACAAATTGAAGTCATAAACATTAATGGTGAAAAAGTGGTCTTTAATTTTAGATAAATACCTATTAAATACCAGTAAACTGAACCCTTCAAAGTAATTTTCTTTGAAGGGTTTTTATTTTCGTTAAATTGTGCTACGAAAACGTTTGAAATATAGTACTTTCGCAAAAAAACTACAACTAATATATTCTCTAAACAACAAAAATATGAGTTTTAATGCCACTTACGAAAAGGAATTAGCTTTCCAAGCTGATCGTCGCAGAGCAACAGTAGAATTTATAAAAATCATAAGTGATTTATGGTACGATAAGTCCATTGAATTGGTTTTATTTAGAAATCAATTAATAGACAGAAATGTTAGCGAAATTTTAAATTTGCACGAGTATGCTGGTGAATTTGTACAAAAACCAATTTCTATTTTTGATTCTGTAGAAATTGCTCAAGCCATCAATGCTTTAAACTTCCCTCCTGCTAAATTAGACATAGGAAAACTAACTTACGAGTTTCATATGGAAGACCAAAAGTACAGCAATGCAACAGCGTTTGTTGCCGCTAAACTTGGAAATTCTAAAAAGAACAAAGCTATTGAACCAAAAGATGTAGTGCTGTACGGTTTTGGTAGAATTGGTCGATTAGTAGCTCGTGAATTAATGACACGTACAGGAAAAGGTGCACAATTAAGATTAAGAGCTATAGTTACTAGAGGTGACATTAACGAAACGGTATTAGAAAAGCGTGCTTCATTATTAAGAAATGATTCTGTTCACGGCGATTTCTCTGGTATGGTAAATATTGATGTTAAAAATTCTGCTTTAATAATTAATGGCACAACAGTAAAAATCATTTCGGCAAATAAGCCCGAAGATATTGATTATACCAAATTTGGTATAAACAATGCTTTAGTCATAGATAACACTGGCGCCTTTAGAGATAAAGACGCACTAAGCAGACATTTAAAAGCTAAAGGTGTAGAAAAAGTATTACTCACAGCACCAGGAAAAGGCATTCCTAATATTGTTCATGGTGTAAATCATACAGAACATGATCCTGATAAAGTTAAAATATTTTCAGCAGCATCGTGTACAACAAATGCCATAACACCAATTTTAAAAGCAGTAGAAGATTCATTCGGAATAAACACAGGGCATTTAGAAACTATCCATGCCTATACGAATGACCAAAATCTAGTCGACAATTTTCATAATAAATATAGACGAGGAAGAGCAGCTGCATTAAATATGGTCATTACCGAAACAGGAGCAGGACAAGCCGTAAGCAAAGCCTTACCATCCTTAGAAGGTAAATTAACTTCTAATGCCATACGTGTACCAGTGCCTAATGGGTCTTTAGCAATTCTAAGCTTAGAATTGAAAAATGAAACTTCAGTAGAAAGCATGAATACAATAATGAAAAAATATGCACTAGAAGGTGATTTAGTAGAGCAAATTAAATATGAAATGAGTGACGAACTTGTGTCTAGCGATATTGTTGGTAGTTCAGCACCTTCAATATATGATAGTAAAGCGACCATTGTAAGAAAAGATGGAAAAAATGCAATACTATATATATGGTATGATAATGAATATGGCTATAGCCACCAAGTAATTCGTTTAGCAAAATATATTTCTAAGGTAAGACGCTATGCTTATTATTAGAATACATGAAAAAGGAAATGAAAAAGATCTTGTCAACTAGACAAGATTTTTTTTGCATTATAGATAAGCCTAAAGACACACCTCCTATTTTACTAAAATACCAACACTACTTTAATTCTGTAATCATACAATTAACCTCAATTTTGACCACAGAAACTTCGTGTTTTAAATACGGTTTTTTATAAGAAAAATGACATTGTAAAAGGTGGTTTCGTTTATAAAATTTTTGAGGTTTGAAGTGATCAACATCTAAATCCACATATCAATCGTATATAAAATAGCCTTACAAAATTGTGAGGCTATTTGTTTCATAATTATTTATGAATTCCTCATAAAATTATTATCTTGGCAACCAATTAAACTCATACAACTAAAATCATTCCTTAGATGAAATTCCTAACCAAAGTATCTGTTATTCTTATAGTTACATTTAGCTTACAATTTGTGAGTGCACAAACCAATAAAGATGATGAAGACGATAAGCTATCTTTAAATAGTGGCACTATTGATAGCCAGTTTGAATACGTGTTTAAGAAATCTGGTAATTTCAAAGGAACAGATGGCCAAAAATACGAAGCCGTAAAATACGCATGGTTACTAACCTTAAAAGCGCATGTTCTAGACTCTTTAAAAACAACGTATAAGAAGTTAGAAAATTCGGAAAAAGTCGTTGGAGACCAAGCTAAAGAAATTGAAGATTTAAAAGTAAAATTAGTAGACACTCAAACAATTTTAGACCAAACCGATTCTGAAAAAAACAATATGGCATTATTAGGTATGCAAACCAGCAAAACCAATTATAATGTAATTATGTGGTCCATTATTGGAGCTTTGTTAGCGTTTTTGTTATTGTTTATCTATAAATTTAAAGGAAGCAACTCTGCGACTAGAGAAGCCAAACACAAATTAGACGAAGTAGAAACTGAGTTTGAAGAACACAGACGTACCGCTTTAGAACGCGAGCAAAAAGTTAGACGTCAATTACAAGATGAATTAAATAAGCAGAAATCTTAATGGGATACGCTAATTGAATATAAAATATAAATCCGTAATTTTAATTACGGATTTTTTTTGTAACCATTAAAAAAATTAGTCCATTTTTCAAGGTTCATTTAACGCCATTTTTCAATATTAAAAATTTACTATTACCTTAGTAACTTTCACATTAAATACGTTTACAGATGAAAAAACTCAGTCTTATCATTATAATGCTAATTAATGTCAGTGCATTTTCGCAAGACAAAGAATTATGGGCGAAATCTTTTCTAAATAAAGAAGCACCAGAATTAGTGGTAGAAAAATGGTTGTCAGATGAACCAGAAATGGAAGGTAAATTTATTCTTATAGATTTTTGGGCAACTTGGTGTGGACCGTGCATAAGATCTATACCTAAATTAAATAAATTCCATAAAGAATTTAGTGAAGATCTCGTTGTCATTGGATTAAGTGACGAAACAGAAGCCACTGTTAAAAAACTAAATTACCCAGAAATTGAATATTACAGTGCTATTGATACAGAAAAGCGTTTAAATGATATTTTTGAAATTAGAGGTATACCTCATTGTGTAATTATAGATCCTAATGGCATCGTTGTTTGGGAAGGATGGCCAGATTTAAAAGGTTTTGAATTAACTTCAGACGTCATAGAAGCGCTTATAGATTCAAATAAATAAACCTTATTTGATCCGCTCTTGAGGTGCATTAACCGTAATCAAAACTAAAATTAGACTTTAATAAAAAACAATAAACCTTATCTTCGCAACCAATAAACACTTATCATGCGTATAGATATTATTACCGTTTTACCAGAACTTTTAAAAAGTCCGTTTGAAGCCTCAATATTAAAACGAGCTATAGAAGCTGGTTTAGTAGAGGTTCACTTTCATAATTTAAGAGATTTTGCCACAGGTAATTACAAATCTATAGATGATACACAATTTGGAGGAGGTGCAGGCATGGTTATGAGTATTGCGCCTATAGATAAATGTATTTCAAAATTAAAAAAAGAACGTCAGTACGACGAGATTATTTATATGACGCCAGATGGCGAACAACTTAATCAAAGTATTGCCAATCAAATTTCATTAAAAGAAAACATCATTATACTGTGCGGACACTATAAAGGTGTAGACCAACGTGTAAGAGATAAATTTATCACAAGAGAAATCTCAATAGGCGATTATGTCCTCTCTGGTGGAGAATTAGGAGCTGCGGTTTTGTGTGATGCTGTGATTAGGTTAATTCCTGGTGTATTAGGAAACGAAACATCTGCATTAACCGATTCCTTTCAAGATAATATATTAGCACCTCCTATTTACACTAAACCAAGAGAGTATGATGGCATGAAAGTTCCTGAAGTTTTATTTAGTGGTAATTTTGCTAAAATTGAAAAATGGCGCGAAGAACAAGCCTATAAAAGAACGCAAGAAAGACGACCTGATCTTTTAGAGGACTAACACATAATTATGAACGACTCTACAGAATTACTCTTCTATATAGGTCCAATTATTGGTAGCATTTCAGCAGTTCTAATTTTAGTTGCCTCTATTGTACTTTTTGTTAAAAAAAGAACACTAGCGACATCCATTATTCTAGTTGGTAACCTTTTATCTTGTCTGTCATTTATAGGTGGTATTCTGCTAAATGCCATATTAAGTAATAAACCTATGGAGACTATGTTATTAATACAAGCAACAACATCAATTGTTCAAAGCATTTCATATCTCATTTTTGCTATAGGTCTAACGATGTTTGCATTCACAGAATTTTCAAAAAACAAAAATTAATTCCATACAGGCTATAATTATAAATACCATTAAAAAACATTCACGTATTTATTGTAAATAAACAAAAAAGTACTACTTTTGCCAACCAATTTGGACCAACCTCTGGCGAAAATCGTGAATGTTGCTTTAAATTAATTTTGATAAATTAAAATAAAATGGATTTAGTAAAATTTGTACAAGACGAATTTGTAACTCGTAAAGACTTTCCAGAATTTGGTGCTGGTGATACAATCACAGTATACTATGAAATTAGAGAAGGAGAAAAAGTACGTACTCAGTTTTTTAGAGGTGTAGTATTACAACGTAAAGGAAGTGGTACTTCAGAAACCTTCACAATTCGTAAAATGTCAGGAACAATTGGTGTAGAGCGTATCTTCCCAGTAAACTTACCTGCTTTACAGAAAGTTGAAGTTAACAAACGTGGTAAAGTACGTAGAGCTAGAATTTATTACTTTAGAGGTCTTACTGGTAAAAAAGCAAGAATCAAAGAAGTTAGAAGATAAGTACAACTTATATAGTACACTAAAGAGCCTTCTTTTAAAGAAGGCTTTTTTGGTTTTTAACAATTGTTAATAACTACAGTTTATAACATGTTGATATATAAAGTGTTAAAAAAATAAGAATTTAAAAAAATATTGGTACTTTAGTCATGCAATTAACAACAAACACCGTTTGGTTTTGAAGTCTATTTAAATTTAAGTTAATTGTAAATAGAGATTCGTTCTTTATGTTATGAGGTTGTTTTTTGAGATTGTATACAACTTGATTTTTCAAGTGTTTGTTAAACAATCATGAAACTAAGATACTATAGCATACCATGTAGGTTATACTATTAAAGTGGAAAGTTCAGAAAAGTAGTGGAATCGAAAGTGCACACAAAAAACGCTGAGCAATGGTTATCAATAAATTTAGAAACGTCTAAATTTCTGAGAAAATCATCAAGAAAAACAAACCTAAGAAACAAAGTCATATCAGGTCAATACATTTTGAAAGATATAAAATGTTTCGCATTAGAAATAGCCATCCTATGACTGAAAAACTAATGACACTGGTCATTACGTTGCGTTAGTGAAAACTAAGTAAGTCTAGTGAATTCTGTTTCTATGAAAGCCATGTCAACACAGATAGTTCTGAGTGATATGGCTTTTTTTATGTACTATATCAAAAAAAAAAAAAACGCTTCAACAACACAATTAAACAGAACATGTATCTCATGAATCTCCAATTAATAGATCAGCAAAGTTTTAAAAATGAATATTTTACCTCACTCCTACTTCCTAAAGCAGAATATACAGACTGTACATTTACCCATTGTACTTTTGAAAATTCAGATATCTCAAATATTAACTTTATAGAATGTAATTTTATAGATTGTAACTTCAGTAATGTTAATGTAGTGCATACGTCCTTTAACGATGTTTCCTTTACAGACTGTAAATTGCTTGGTGTTTTATTTCAGTATTGCAATCCATTTTTACTGTCCTTTAAGTTTGTAAATTGTATATTAAATTTTAGTAGTTTTTATCAATTAAAAATAAATCATACCCAATTTTTAAATTGTAAATTACAGCAAGTAGATTTTACAGAAGCTGAAGCCAAGCATGTTCTTTTTAAAGATTGTGATTTAAATGGTTCAACCTTTGAAAGAACCAATATGCAACATGCAGATTTTACTTCTGCAATTCACTTAAATATTAACCCATCTACCAACCAATTAAAGAACGCCACATTCTCTACTGAAAACATTTCTGGATTGCTAAAATGCTTCAAAATAAAGATTAAATAATAAATCGATAATTTTAAACAAAAATTTATTGATTCTTTAAATATTAAAGCCCTTTAGTGCAAATCTAGCACATGAAAAATCAAACGTTTTCGTATATTTGCTCTGCTTAATTTTAAGCAAACCATTTTTCAAATTATTTACAAGACTTATGACAAAAACAGCAAAGATTGTTTATACAAAAACGGATGAAGCACCAGCTTTAGCAACACGTTCATTTTTACCAATTGTTAAAGCATTTACAAAGTCTTCTGGCATTTCTATAGAAACTAAAGATATATCCTTAGCGGCTAGAATTTTAGCAACATTTCCAGATTTTTTAACCGAAGATCAGAAAGTAGCAGACGCACTTGCTGAATTAGGAGAATTAGCAAAAAAACCAGAAGCTAATATTATAAAATTACCTAATATTAGTGCCTCTGTTCCACAACTTACTGCTGCAATTGAAGAGTTACAAAATAAAGGTTTTAAAATACCAGATTATCCAGATGAGCCTCAAAATGATGCCGAAAAGGAAATCAAATCGCGCTACGATAAAATTAAAGGTAGTGCTGTAAATCCTGTACTTAGAGAAGGAAACTCAGATAGACGTGCGCCTAAAGCGGTTAAGAATTATGCTAAGAAAAATCCTCATAGTATGGGCGCTTGGACAGCAGATTCTAAAACACATGTCGCAACCATGTCTCAAGGCGATTTTGC
Organism: Winogradskyella eckloniae; assembly: GCF_013249045.1. Lineage (GTDB taxonomy): Bacteria > Bacteroidota > Bacteroidia > Flavobacteriales > Flavobacteriaceae > Winogradskyella > Winogradskyella eckloniae. Next base: position 6,281 of record NZ_JABRWP010000009.1, on the reverse strand, counting down.
ACATAACGAAAAATCAGTTACGCTTGCAGATGCAACGACAGTAAAAATTGTACACACTGATGCTAAAGGCAATGCTACAAACTTAAAAGAAGGTTTAAGTTTACTAAAAGGCGAAATTATTGACGCTACAGTAATGAGTAAAAAAGCATTACTAGAGTTTTTAGAAGAACAAGTAGAAGATGCATTAGATCAATGTGTATTGTTTTCTTTACACATGAAAGCAACGATGATGAAGGTTTCTGACCCAATTATCTTTGGCCATGCCGTGAGAATATTTTTTAAAGATTTGTTTGAAAAACATGGAGAAACATTTGATGCCATTGGTGTAGATGTGAATAATGGTTTTGGAAACTTACTAGAAAAACTAAGTGAATTACCAGAAGACAAAAGAGACGAAATTAGAGATGACATTAGATATGCCTTAGATCACAGTGCTGATTTAGCGATGGTAAATTCAGACAGAGGCATTACAAATCTTCATGTGCCTAGTGATGTTATTATTGATGCATCGATGCCAGCAATGATTAGAACTTCTGGTCAGATGTGGAATGCTGAAGGTAAACAACAAGATACAAAAGCAGTGATACCAGATAGTAGTTATGCTGGTGTTTACATTGCTACAATAGATTTTTGTAAAAAACATGGTGCCTTTGATCCTACAACTATGGGAACAGTGCCAAATGTTGGCCTTATGGCACAGAAAGCAGAAGAATACGGTTCTCATGACAAAACTTTTGAAATAGCTTCAGATGGAAAAGTAGAAGTGATCGACGCTAATGGTAATGTATTAACAAGCCATAATGTTGAAACAGGAGATATCTGGAGAATGTGCCAAGTGAAAGACGCTCCAATTCAAGATTGGGTAAAGTTAGCAGTTACACGTGCTAGAGCTTCACAAACACCAGCAGTGTTTTGGTTAGATAAGAATAGAGCACACGATGCCGAATTAATTAAAAAAGTAAATACGTATCTAAAAGATCATGATACTGACGGATTAGATCTTAGAATTTTGTCTCCAATTGATGCAACTAATTTTACGTTAGAACGCCTTAAGGCTGGAGAGGATACTATTTCTGTAACTGGTAATGTATTAAGAGATTATTTAACAGATTTATTCCCTATTTTAGAAGTAGGTACAAGTGCTAAAATGTTATCAATTGTGCCATTAATGAATGGTGGTGGTTTATTTGAAACTGGTGCTGGTGGATCTGCTCCAAAGCATGTTCAACAGTTTGTAGAAGAAGATCACTTACGTTGGGATTCTTTAGGAGAATTTTTAGCCTTAGCTGTATCACTAGAGCATTTTTCTATTGTAAATAACAATAAAAAAGCGAGTGTATTAGGAGAAACTTTAGATGATGCATCTGATAAATTATTAGAAAACAGAAAAGGTCCTTCAAGAAAAGTAAATGAATTAGACAACAGAGGAAGTCACTTTTATTTGGCTTTATATTGGGCTGAAGCATTAGCTAACCAAGATAAAGATGCTGATCTTAAAGCTGAATTTACAGAAATATTTAAAGCGCTTTCTTCTAATGAAGATACGATAGTGAAAGAATTAATAGATTGCCAAGGAGAGTCTGTAAATATTGATGGCTATTATTATCCAAACGAAGAATTAGTTTCAAAAGCAATGCGTCCTAGTAACGTATTTAACGGTATTTTAAACTAAATACTGATTTTTGTTACCATAAGATTATGTTAAAAAGCTTCTTTCGAGAAGCTTTTTTTATGCTTTTAATTTACTTTTAATGTAACATCAATATTAGTTATTCGTTATAACAGAAACTCATCATCAATCATTATAATAGTCATCACATATGAAAATACTATCCAGAGGATTTTTTCTCTGCCTATTTTTATGCAGCATTAATCTCTTTGCTCAAGAAAAGTTCACATTAAGTGGTACGATAACTGATAATCAAAGCAATGAAACACTCATTGGTGTAAATATTATTATTCCGGAATTACAAACAGGAACCATGTCCAATGAATATGGCTTCTACTCCATTACACTACCTTCTGGTACCTACCAAATACAAATCAGTTATCTAGGGTTTACCACGATTAGTGAATCTATAGAACTCACATCAAACCTAACAAAAAACTTTAAACTCATCGAAGCCGCAGAAAGCTTAGACGAAGTTGTAATCACAGAAAATATTGAAAAATTAAACATCAAGAAACCTCAAATGAGTGTGAACTCATTATCTATAAAGACCATAAAGAATATGCCTGTGGTTTTGGGTGAAGTCGATGTTATTAAATCTATCACCTTACTGCCTGGTGTTACTAATGCTGGTGAAGGGGCTTCTGGATTTAATGTTAGAGGAGGCGCAGCAGATCAAAACCTTATTCTTTTAGATGAAGCAACCATATTTAATTCGTCTCATCTATTTGGGTTCTTTTCTGTTTTTAATCCTGATGCAATTAAAGATTTAAAATTGTATAAAGGCGGAATTCCTGCTAAATATGGTGGCCGTGTATCTTCAGTTTTAGATATTTATCAAAAAGAAGGGAATAGTAAATCGTTTCATATGAATGGAGGAATTGGTTTAATCTCTAGTAGATTATTAGCCGAAGGTCCTATAAAAAAAGATAAAGGTTCATTTTTAATTGGAGGAAGAAGTAGTTATGCCCATTTGTTTTTGCCTCTTTTTGATATCGATAGCAAAGCTTATTTCTATGATTTAAATACCAAATTAAGTTACAATATTAATAATAACAATAATATTTACTTATCTGGATATTTTGGTCGTGATGTATTTGAAATTTCAGATAGTTTTCAAAATACATTCGGAAATTCTGTACTTAACTTTAGATGGAATCATTTATTCTCAGATAAATTGTTTTCAAATTTGTCCTTAATTTATTCAGATTATTATTACGGGTTAGAATTGAGTTTTGTAGAATTCGACTGGGTTTCTGGAATAAAAAACTTCAATTTAAAATATGATTTTAAGCATTACATAAATAACAATTTTAAACTTGAATATGGTTTAAATAGCATGTACTACGATTTTAATCCTGGAGAAATAAATCCGACCACAGAGACTTCTGGTATTAATCCCTATAAACTTATAGATAAATACGCTTTTGAAAATGCTGTTTACATTGATGCCGAACATAAATTAAGTAATAAGCTTTCTGTAAGTTATGGAACTAGGTTAAGCTCATTTCTTCGTTTAGGGCAAGATGAATTAAATATTTATGAAAATGATTTACCATTAACGTTTAATGAGGAGATTGGTATTTATGAAAAAGCTGAACCCATAGATACAGAAACATTTAATAAATCAGATGTTATAAAATCATTTACAAACTTAGAACCAAGACTCGCTATAGCATACCAATTAAATAATGTCTCATCGGTTAAAGCAAGTTATAATAGAATGAGCCAATATTTACATTTATTATCTAACACTACATCGCCAACACCTTTAGACGTATGGACACCGAGTGGAAAATATGTAAAACCTCAGTTACTAGATCAAATTGCCGTCGGATATTTTAAAACATTTAAGCAAAATACATTTTCGCTTGAAGTAGAAAGCTTTTACAAAACCATAAAAAACCGAATAGACTACATTGATGGTGCAGATTTAATAGCAAATGATGCTATAGAACAAGTAATTCTCAATGGTGAAGCGAGAGCATATGGATTAGAAATTCTTCTCAGAAAAAATGAAGGACGATTTACCGGTTGGTTAGCGTATACACTTTCTAAATCAGAACAAAGAACACCAGGTCGAACGGTTTCAGAAACAGGTATTAATAACGGACAATGGTATAACACAGCCTATGACAAAACCCATGATGTTTCCTTAACCGGAAGTTATGAATTGAATAATAAATGGTCATTCAGTTCCAATTTTATTTTCCAGACAGGTCAACCTACAACCTATCCAAATAGCCAATATGAATATAACGGGCTTGTAATTCCAAATTACGAAGCTAGAAATTCAAGTAGATTACCTGCCTATCATAGGTTAGATGTATCTGCGATCTACAACCCTAAACCAAATAACACTAAAACGTTTAAAGGTGAATGGGTTTTTGGAATTTATAATGTTTACGGACGCAAAAATGCTGCAAGTATATCCTATAGAGAAAATAGTGATACAGGAACTAATGAAGCGGTACAACTCGCAATCTTTGGAATGGTACCTTCAATATCTTATAATTTTAAATTTTAAATTATGAAAAAAGTTATTTATTTAGTCATACTATGTACAACGCTCTATAACTGTGAAGACGTTATAGATGTAGATTTAAATGAAACAGAACCTAGGTTGGTTATTGAAGCATCGATAGATTGGTATAAAAACACAACTGGTAATTCTCAAAGTATTAAACTATCGCTTTCGGCACCTTTTTTTGAAGACGTCGTTCCACCAGCCAATGATGCCATAGTGCATATAACAGATAGTAATGGCAATCTATTTTCATTTATTGAAGAAGGTAATTCTGGTATCTATAACACTACCAATTTTACGCCAGTCATTGACGAAACATATACCTTAATTGTTAATTACAACAATGAAATTTATACGGCTACTGAAACATTAAAATCTGTTGTACCTATTGATTATATAGAACAAAACAATGAAGGAGGGTTTTTAGGTGATGAAATCGAAATCAAGGTTTATTTTACCGACCCATTGAATATAGACAATTATTATTTTTTTGAATATTATTCTGATATTTCTGATTCGCCTAATTTAGATGTGGCCGAAGACAGATTTATTGATGGCAATCAAATTTTCGGATTTTATTCTGAAGAGGATTTAAGCGCAGGCAATGAATTAACAATTAGACATTATGGTGTTTCTAGACAATACTATGAATTTATGAACATATTATTGCAACAAGGTAATAATGATGGTGGAGGACCATTTGAAACACAACCTGCAACCGTTAGAGGTAATTGCATAAATACAACAAATGAGGATCATTACGCATTTGGGTATTTTCGTTTGTCTGAAGTTGAAGAAGCCATATACATTATCGAATAATTGTTTAAAAATATAATTGAACACTTAATCTAATACCCTTATCTTTATATTATGGCATTTAAAAAAACTACTGAACAAGATTCTCATTATAATCATTTAGAACATATGTCTATTAATGAGATCATTACATCCATTAATAATGAAGATAAAACCGTTCCTTTAGCCGTCGAAAAATCACTTCCTCAAATCGAAAAAGTCATTGAGCAAGTTGTATTTAAACTTAAAAAAGGAGGAAGATTATTTTATATGGGTGCTGGCACAAGTGGCAGACTAGGCATCTTAGATGCTTCAGAATGCCCTCCAACTTTTGGTGTTCCACATCATTTAGTAATTGGCTTAATAGCTGGTGGTGATACTGCCATTAGACGTGCCGTAGAAAATGCCGAAGATTCCATTACTCAAGGTTGGAAAGATTTAACTGAACTCAATATTTCTCAAGATGATATTGTTATAGGTATTGCCGCTTCAGGTACAACACCATATGTTATAAATGCTTTAGAGCGCTGTAATGAAAACAATATAATAACGGCTTGTATTACTTGTAATAAAAATAGTCCGCTATCTCTAACCGCTGAGTTTCCAATTGAAGTTGTAGTTGGACCTGAATTTGTCACAGGAAGTTCAAGAATGAAAGCAGGAACAGCACAAAAACTTATTTTGAATATGATTACTACCGCAAGTATGATTCAATTAGGTAAAGTAAAAGGAAATAAAATGGTTGATATGCAATTAAGCAATGATAAATTGGTTAAACGAGGGGTAAAAATGATTATGGAAGAATTAAATCTTGCTGAAAATGAAGCTCAAGATTTACTCACAAAATATAAATCAGTTAGAGAGAGTATCAAACATGGAAAACAACAATAATAAAACAGATAAAGACATATTGACTAAGGGCCTTAAACAGTTAGTAATTTGTTTAATATTTATGTTTTTAGGTCCCACGATGCTGCATATTGCATTTAGTAATAACGACAAACCATTATATCTAGTAATTCTTATTTTATCAATCATATTATGCCTTCTTGCTATCGTATTTCTTGCGATTGGCATTAATACAATTATGAATAGTATGTTTCATAAGAAAAAATAAGGTCTATTATAATTTTACCCAACCACAGACCAACCTTAAACAAAATTTACCACAAAACAAAAAACCCTTACTAAAAAAATAGTAAGGGTTTTACAATACCGAATGTTACGGTAAAAAAGGCGGCGACCTACTCTTCCACAGTTAAGCAGTACCATCGGCGCAAACGGGCTTAA
>NZ_JABRWP010000008.1 GCF_013249045.1 Winogradskyella eckloniae | reverse complement strand
AATCGGCATCATCAAAATTTAAATGATAACTAACCGTAAAATCCGTAGACGATTGACTTCCTAATATTAACAGTGTCTGAGCACTTAAATCAAATTCTTCAAATCCATCATTGCTTATATCATCACACAACTCTAAGTCTGAGACTGGATTGATGGTGGGTTGACCAGAAACGTTTAAAACAAAAGACAGCACTTCAAAACAATCCGTATCTAAATATTCAACCCTTATAAAAATTGTTTCTCCATCAGTTCCAGAATAACTACTTGTGTCGGTAATCGGAGACATATCTGTCTCTGCATCAGCCAATGAATTATGATAAGACACAACTAAATCACCAGGATTACTCGCACTAGCAAGAACAACCGACGTATTGGATGCTAAATCAAAAATATATGGCGGTATTCCTGTATCACAGATATATAAATTATTTGGTGCTTCCGTTACAATTTCTGGATAAACATCAAAACAAACAACCTCAGTATACTCACAACCAAAATCATCTGTAACTCTATAAGTATAACAGTGTTGACCAGCAGTATCAGGCTGTACGGTAATATCATTACCAGAAGTACCTGTTATAGTAGGATCTGCATCCCAACCTTCAGAGGTAATTACAGGCGTAAAAGAAAGCTCTGGTGGTTGTAAATTTGGATCGAAATTAATAACCCAAGAAAAAATCGTACCATCATCTACAGTTAAATTATCAACAACTCTAATCGTCCAATCACCATTTAAAGGACTTCCTAATAAACTCGTAAAATCATCAACAGGTAAATATGTTCCCGGCGTCCATGATGCAGAAGGTGGGTTAGAGCCTGCAGTAATTGTAGGACCTTGATTTAAAAGTACCGATCCTGATAAAGAAAAACAATAATCTGCACCAATGCCTGGTACCTGATTGTCTAAATTGTTTGCGCCACCAAAATAAGTTCCTCCACCACCTCTGTCATATAATTGGGCAACTTGACCTGAAGGGCTAATAATATCAATCTCTAAGTCATTAGACCAAGAGTGTTCCATATTTATACAAATCTCTACGATTTGATTTACATCTGTTAAAGTCTGATTTGAGTCATAACAATCTACCGTTATTGAGGTTTCATATGTCGCTCCTGATTGATCTGGTAAAACCGTAGTTCCACTAGCAGGAGGTGTACAATCATTAATAAATTCTACCGCATTAACCACACCTGATATAGTCGTACTTTCACCAAAACATAAATTTGGCGCCTCAAACACAGTCCCTGCTGCTTCAGTACCCGTAAAATCCGGTTCTGTCGCTACTTGAACAACTTGGTTTATTAAATTAGTATTAGAACAACCTTCAGGAATTACAGTTGTATTCGTATCATTAATATTCAAATTCACAATATACACTCCTGGTGTATCGTAAGAGAAAGTAGCTGTTTGCCCATCTATGGTATTTCCATCACCAAGATCCCATTCATAAGAAGCCCCTGTGCCGTCTAAAGAAAAATTACCACTTCCTGTTAAAGTAATTTCTTCATTAGGACATACTCTAATATAACCATCACCATTTGGCGTTGGCGAAAAGGTATCTATTTGAGATGTTATAGTTTGACAAGGTGTTAAACACGAAATATTAGCTATCCAACCTGTGGTGTTACCATTTCCATCAGAAACAAATTCTATAGTAAGACAACCACTAGTGTTTCCAGGAGTTGCTGTAACCAAACCAGGACTATCTACACCAGAAAAAGACCCAAATGCTTCAGCCGGATCTGCAGTATCACTATTATAAATAGTCATTACATCTGCATTTAGTTGTGTGCTAAAGTCAGTAAAATCAATCTGAACCTTCTGTTCTGCATTTTCTGGACAAATAGTTAAAATAAAACTTTCGTCATTGCCATAAGGACCAAATTCTCCTCCTGAATCATAAAAAACACCTCCACACTGACTTACAGTTGCTGTTTGCATTAATACATCTTGTCCTATCACTAAAGAAGAACAAAATAAAGCTATAATTGTAATTATATATTTCATATTGTAATTCTTCTTTTATTGATATTGTGATTTAACAACTATATAATAATTTGTATTATCCACATGGTAAATTGCCGCAGAACGTGAATAAAACTTAAAACTATACTTTAAGGGATTAAAATTTTCAGGATTAAAAACAGCATCGTGTTCTAATTCTTCATTGTAATTATTAAAAACAGGTACTTCAGATAACTTTGTACATTCTTTCTGTTTTCCATTGTTAGTAATAATTTCTACGGTCACTCTGTTTCTAAGTATATTCTTAATACTCAATAAACGAAATGGGTTATTGTAAACATATTTTTCCGCATACTCACCATAAACTTCCTCAATTTGAGAACGTTCTGTGTCTGTTAGTGGCAATTTAACGTTATCATTAAACTCTATGACCTGTAATGGCTGTTGCTTATGCGATTGTTGGGATATCACTATTAAGGGTAGTGACATAATAGCTATTAAGACTAATAGTTTTTTCATTATTTCAACGGATTTTTTTAAGTTTCGAAAATTAAGAAAATTTTATATAAACCATTGTTAATTTGTCAAGGATATTGACATTTTAACGGTTTTTATTATATAACAGTTATATAATTATTTTCCCTACCCAATTCATCCTATTTTTATTGTTTATCTTTGCAACTTGTTTTTAAAAACTGAAACCTAATTATTTTAAAATGAAAATCGACAGTGATTTTAACGATATAGACGCCATAGGAGATGACCACATTGGCACCTCTAGCGATACACCTTTAAGAAAAGATGCTTTCAAACTTTCTAATGATGAAAAAATTGAGCGCATTAAAGAAGATGTAAAACATATTCTAGAAACCCTTGGATTAGATCTCAATGATGACAGTTTAAAAGGCACACCCAACCGTGTTGCCAAAATGTTTGTAAATGAAATATTTGGAGGTTTAGATCCCAATAAAAAGCCCAGTGCCTCAACTTTTGATAATAAGTATAAGTATGGTGAAATGCTTGTTGAAAAAAACATAACCGTGTACTCAACATGCGAACATCACTTATTGCCTATTGTTGGAAGAGCTCATATTGCTTATATCTCAAATGGTACTGTTGTAGGTTTGTCAAAAATGAATAGGATTGTTGATTATTATTCTAAACGACCACAGGTACAAGAACGTTTAACGATTCAAATAGTTAAAGAACTTCAACATGTATTAAATACGGAGGATGTTGCTTGTGTGATTGACGCTAAACACTTGTGTGTAAACTCTAGAGGTATCAGAGATATTGAAAGTAGTACCGTAACATCAGAATTTGGTGGCAAGTTTAAAGAAAAAGAAACACGAAGAGAATTACTAGATTACATACAACTAGATACTCAATTTTAGATTATTGATTCATTATTCAAACTAATTTCATGTCATTATATAATACAGAAGAATTAAAAATATACAATACGCTCAGTGGCGAGAAAGATATTTTTCAACCTATAACGGAAGGTTATGTTGGTATGTATGTATGTGGACCAACCGTATATAGTAACGTACATTTAGGTAATGTTAGAACTTTTATGTCCTTTGATATGATTTTTCGCTACCTGAAGCACTTAGGCTACAAAGTACGATACGTTCGTAATATTACGGATGCAGGACATTTAGAAAATGATGCCGATGTTGGTGAAGATAAAATTACAAAGAAAGCGCGTTTAGAGGCTATTGAACCAATGGAAATTGTTCAACGCTATACGGTCGATTTTCATAATGTTTTAAATACATTTAATTTTTTACCGCCTAGTATTGAGCCAACTGCTACAGGTCATATAATCGAGCAAATTGATTTAATCCAAGCGATTATTGACAATGGATTTGCTTATATCGTTAATGGCTCAGTGTATTTTGATGTTCATAAATACAATGAAACTAATGAATATGGCATTTTAAGTAAGCGAAAGCTCGATGACTTAATCCATAATACACGTGCGTTAGACGGTCAAAGTGATAAGAAAAACCCGCAAGATTTTGCGCTTTGGAAAAAAGCAGAACCAGCTCATATAATGCGTTGGCCTTCACCTTGGAGTGATGGTTTCCCTGGATGGCATCTAGAATGTACTGCGATGAGCACTAAATATTTAGGAGAATTTTTTGATATACATGGTGGTGGAATGGATTTAAAATTTCCGCACCATGAGTGTGAAATTGCACAAAACCAAGCCGCAAAAGGACAAGCACCAGTAAAATATTGGATGCATGCCAATATGTTAGAATTGAATGGTGCGCGTATGAGCAAGTCAACAGGTAACTATATCAATCCTGCTGAATTACTTTCAGGAGAAAACGACATATTGTCTAAAGCCTACAACCCAAGTGTCATTCGCTTTTTTATGATGCAAGCGTCCTACAGAAGTGTATTAGATTTAACAGATGCTGGTTTAGCTGCAGCCGAAAAAGGGTTCCATAGACTCATGGAAGCTATCGGATTAATTGATAATTTAAAAACAAATTCTTCATCTTCATTTGACGTTTCTGGTTGGAAAAAGAAATGTTACAATGCAATGAATGATGATTTCAATACACCTATTTTAATAGCCACACTGTTTGAAGCTGTAAAATTTATTAATCAGATAAAAGATGGCAGTGCTACCATTACTTCAGAAGATTTAAACGTATTAAACGCCACCATTAACACCTTCGTATTTGATATCCTTGGGCTCGTTAATATTTCAAAAGAAAATACAGGTAGTGCTAAATTAGCAAGTGCTGTTGAAATTTTAATAAACCTAAGAAAAGAAGCTAGACAGAATAAAGACTTCGCATTATCTGATAAGATCAGAGATCAATTAGCAGATGCTGGTATTCAGTTAAACGATAGTAGAGAAGGCACCACATTTACAACAAATTAAGTGTGAAAAAAATCTTGACATATCCTTTTTTAATGTTGATTAAATTTTATCAATCATTTATTTCGCCGTTAACACCAGCAACATGCAGGTATCAACCAACGTGCTCTCACTATGCAAAGGAGGCCTTGGAAGTCCATGGTTTTTTTAAAGGCGGCTGGCTTGCCTTAAAAAGAATTTTAAGTTGTCATCCCTTTGGCGGTAAAGGATTAGACCCTGTACCTCCCAAAGAGCATTAATATTAAGTTAATCTCATTTTCCATGACTATCAAAATAGTATCTTTGCCAAATAAATAGAATATATATGTTTTTACTACAGATTGATTGGGATCCTATTAAGTATATTGACTTAGGGTTTTTTAAACTGCACTTTTATAGCTTAATGTGGATTACAGCCTTTATTCTTGGCTTTCAAATCACAAAACGCATTTATAAAAATGAAGGCGAATCTGAAGAATCTTTAGATTCATTATTCATTTATTCTGTTTTAGGTATCATGCTTGGAGCACGATTAGGCCATGTTATTTTTTATCAATCACAACTTATCACAGAAGACTTTTTTAGCATTTTTCTACCATTTAAATTTAAAGGTGGTTTTGAGTTTACAGGTTTTCAAGGATTAGCGAGTCATGGTGCAGCAATAGCCATGATTATTTCTATGTACTTATATAACAAAAAAGTATTACACAAATCTGTGCTCTGGATTTTGGACCGTGTAGTCATTCCGGTCGCATTAGGTGCTGTATTTGTTAGAATTGGTAACTTTATTAATTCAGAAATCATAGGTAAAGAAACAGGAAGCGATTATGGTGTGGTCTTTAAACAATTAGGAGAAACAATGCCTAGGCATCCTGCGCAATTATATGAAGCTTTTTGTTACATTTTTGTCTTTTTAATACTTTTTTACTTCTATTGGAAAACAAAAAAATCTGAACAACAAGGCTTTTTATTTGGACTATTTTTGGTCTTATTATGGACCGTAAGATTCTTTGTTGAGTTTGTAAAAGAAGCTCAAAATATTGAACGTGCAGATTGGGCATTAAATACAGGGCAATGGTTAAGTATTCCGTTTATAATAATTGGGCTGTATTTTATGTTTATATATAAACCAAAATCAAAACTGAGCTAATGCGTAATTCTCCCATTATTAAAGTTCTATTCATGTCTTTAGTCCTTGTATTTGTTGCTTCTTGTAAAAAAGAAAACCCAACAAAAACAAAAGATAAAGTTGTTGTAAACTTTAAAAAAGAAGGTACGCTAACCCTTAAAAAAGCTAGCTCAGATTCCATTATTAAATCCATTGATATAGAAATTGCGGATAACGACTACGAGACCCAAACAGGATTAATGTACCGAACACAGCTTAAAACTAATCACGGAATGCTCTTTATTTTTCCTGATGTAGAATTTCGTAGTTTCTATATGAAGAATACTAAAATTCCTTTGGATATAATTTACATTGATGAATCCCTTTCTATTGTAAGTTTTCAAAAAAATGCAAAACCTTTTGACGAAACGTCCCTTCCATCTGAAGCGCCAGCAAAATATGTATTAGAAATTAATGGTGGTTTATCTGATGAATGGCAGCTTAGCGTTGGCGATAAAATTAGTTTCACTAAAATAACAAATGATTAAAGGGGTAGATCTCAATATTACCACACCTATAGGACATCAATTGGGTCTCACGGTTTTTAAACCAAAATCTTCAAATCATAAAAGCATTATTATTTCTTCAGCCACTGGAGTCCTTCAACATTACTATTTCAAATTTTCAACCTATTTTTCAGAATTAGGTTACACCGTTTACACATTTGATTATTCTGGCATAGGAAAATCCTGCAAGAATAACGCACAATTACGATCAAGTAACGTCGATTTAAAGACTTGGGGCGAAAATGATCAAGCCTCAGTGATTGCTTTTGCTAAACTTCAAAATGAAAATCATAAAATAATAGTAATAACACATAGTATTGGAGGTCAACTTTTAGCCTTTAATACAAATGCTTCAAAAATAGATGCTATTGTTACTGTGGCTTCACAAAGTGGATATTGGAAACATTGGAACGGTTTTGAACGCTTTAGAATGATTACGTTTTGGTATCTTTTAATTCCTGTTTTAACACCTCTATTTGGTTATTTTCCTGCGAAAAAAATAGGACTTTTTGAAAACCTACCAAAACTCGTAGCCTACCAATGGCAACGTTGGGGAAAACACAAAGACTATTTACTAAGTGAATTTGATTTTGACGAACTTCAATTTAAAAATTATAATAAAAGCATGTTAGCCTTAAGTTTTCCTAAGGATAAATTTGCAAGTAAATCTTCTGTAGATTGGTTAGCAAAACAATTTGTAAACGCTCACGTTGATAGACAACACATTACACCTAAAAATTTTAACATTGACAATGTAGGTCATTTTGGATTCTTTAGACCTCAATTTAAAGAATCGTTATGGGAAATGACACATAATTGGATAAAGAATACTTTGTAAACCTTCAGAACGATGTCCTTTTTTAGATTACATATTTTAAATAAAAATTGGCAAAACATTATATTGTGGTGGGAGTTAAGACGAATTCCTTATAACCTAATATTACTTTTAATTTTGTTTATAAGCTTTAAAACAATTGAAGCCTTACCTCAAGATGGTTTTATTACTTTAATACCAGGTCCTGCCCTACTATTAGGCACCTATTTATCACTATTACTATATTTTATTATTGCTAACATCTGTTACACCTTTGGTTGGATACTACATTTGGTTTTTAGACATCTAAACAACTCATTTATTCATGTTATATCATCATATTTATTTGGTATTGGTATTTTGATTTCAATAATTGTGACCTTAAGCCCTATTTTAATCTGGATGATAAACCTTGCCCTTAAACAATTTATATAAATAAAAAAGCCTTTCAATTAAGAAAGGCTTTTTAGTATTCTATGTTAAATCAGCTTAAGCGTCTTCTTCAACGTCTTTCACTTTTTTCTTAAGTGCATCTGTTGCATTTCCTTTCTTAGCTGTATCATACATTATTGGTGTTGCAATAAACACAGAAGAATATGTACCTACAATAACACCTACAATTAATGCAAATAATAAATCTTTAAGTGAATCTGCACCAAATATAAACATTGCCAATAACACCACTAAGGTTGTTAACGACGTATTTAAGGTTCTAGAAATTGTACTGTTTATAGACTTGTTTATAGTAGTATCAAAGCTCCAACCTAAGTTTTCATTAAAGTACTCTCTAATTCTATCGAAAACAACAACCGTATCATTTAATGAGTAACCAATAACGGTTAAGATAGCTGCTATAAACGTTTGATCTATTTCCATACTAAATGGCATAAAACGCCATGTTAATGAATAGATACCTAATACAATAAGCACATCATGGAATACTGCGGCAACAGCACCTAAAGAGAATTGCCATTTCTTAAATCTTAGTAAGATATATAAGAAAACCACAACTAAAGATCCTAAAATTGCCCAAATAGATGATTTCTTAATATCATCTGCAATCGTTGGACTCACTTTACTAGATAACATTTTACCTATTTTTTTATCTCCAGAACCATCTAAAAACTCTGCATATGTCATCCCTTCTGGCAGATATTTTTGCAATGCTGTAAACAACATTGATTGCACTTTTTCATCTGCTTCAGTAGAACTATCTTCTACTAAGTATTTGGTAGAAATTTTTAACTGATTAGCGCCACCTATCGTTTTAACTTCAGCACTTTCAAATACAGAATGTAGATCATTTTTTACTTCTTCAACACTCATATCCTGAGCAAAACGTACTTGGTATGTTCGTCCTCCTACAAAGTCAATACCTTGATCTAATTTTGCTCCAAAAAATAGAGATCCTAAACTTGCCAATATTAATCCACCAGATAAGATATAAGCAATTTTACGTTTTCTAAGGAAATCGATATTAACATTCTTAAATAAGTTTTTAGTTAAACCTGTTGAGAACTCTAATTTACCACCTCTATTGATATACCAATCTATTAATAAACGTGTAATAAAAATAGCTGTAAATAAAGACGTTAATATACCGATGATTAATGTTGTCGCAAAACCTTTAATTGGACCTGTACCGAATACAAATAATATTAAAGCCGTTAAACCTGTAGTAATATTGGCATCTAATATTGAAGACAATGCATTAGAAAAACCGTCCTTAATCGATTCTTTTTGAGATTTACCTTTTGCTAGTTCTTCCCTTATACGTTCAAAAATAAGCACGTTAGCATCTACTGATATACCAATAGTTAATACAATACCTGCAATACCTGGTAAGGTAAGTACTGCGCCTAAACTTGCTAATACTCCAAAGATTAATAAGATATTAAATAATAAAGCGATATCTGCAAATCCACCTGCTTTACCGTAGTAAAATATCATCCAAATTAAAACAAATGCTAAAGCTATAATGAAAGATTTCATTCCACTATCAATAGCTTCTTGTCCTAAAGAAGGACCAACCTCATCTGCTTGTACAATCTCTGCAGATGCAGGTAATTTACCTGCTCTTAATACGTTTGCTAAATCTACTGCTTCTGCTAAAGTAAATGAACCAGAAATTTGAGATCTACCTCCTGAAATTCCTCCAGATTGTGTAACACCAGGTGCAGAATACACAATATTATCTAAAACGATAGCAATGTTACCATCTGTTTGGTTAGCTTCTTTGGTCATTTCTTCCCAAATTTTTGCTCCTCTTGGATCCATCTGCATACTAACAGCTGGTCTGTTTAATTGATCGTAATCTTGCCCTGCATCTGTAATAACAGCACCACTTAATTTAGGTTCGTTTTCTCTATTTCCCTTTATAGCATATAATTCTGAATACTCAGAATCCTCTGCCTGAAGTCCCCAAGCAAACTTAACGTAACGCATTTCTGCCGGTAACAATGCTCTATTTTTAGAAGCATTTAAATTCGCTAATACTTTTTCTTTATCTTTCTTTAAGAAAATACCGATTACAGAACCACCTCTTCCGAATTCTTGAATACCAATTGGGTAGATATCCTCTAAACTCGCCGTACTTGTAGAGTCTGATTCTATTTGCCCTGTTAAATCATCAATGGCATCTGAAGTCGCATCTTGTTCCTCTGTTACTTCTGCAACTTCTTCTACAGTTTCTTTTGCTTTATTTTCTTCAACCATTTTCTGGTTAACTTCCATAATATATGGTAAAACGTCTTGCGCTTTATACGTGTCCCAAAACTGTAATTGAGCCGTTTTAGTTACTAAGTCCTTAACACGCTCTATATCCTTTGCTCCAGGTAATTCTAAAAGAATACGACCAGAGTTTCCTAAACGTTGTATGTTTGGTGAGGTTACACCAAATTTATCTATACGTTTACGCAATACCTCAAACGCAGATACGATAGACTCGTCAATTTTAGTTTCAACAATGCCTTTAACATCATTGTCTGACATATCTGAAGAAATAACACCTAGGTTAGATCGGTTAGCAAAAATATCTGGAGATGCTAATTTCGTGTCTCCCTTAATCGCGTCAAACGCCGTAAAAAACGATTGTAAATAAGAATCTTGAGAATCTTTTTGTAATTCTTCAGCATCATCCAAGGCTTTATTAAATACAGGATCTTTACTATTATCAGATAATCCCTTTAAGATATCTCTTACTGAAATCTGAAGAATAACATTAATACCACCTTTAAGGTCTAAACCTAAATTCATGGCATTGTTTTCTACCTCAGTATAATCATATTGTGCTATACCTAAATTATAGACATCTATTGATTCAAATTTGTCTCCTACTTTTATTTTAGAAGTCTTTAATGAATCAAGGTAACGTACCTCTTCTATTGTTCTGTTTGTTTGGTAATCTGCTTCTGTATCTGCATACTTTGCTACTGCTGCTTGTTTTGCAGTATCTTCAATTTGATTAGCTTTAAACGTAAATGATAATTGATAAATACTTACCAAACCAAATAAAAGCGCAAAAAGCTTAATTATTCCTTTGTTTTGCATTGTTGTTGTTTTTAATATCGAATTGTCTGTTAGTGTATTGTACTAGTGCTTTAAACTAGCGCGCAAATATAGCCTTTACACTATAATTCGACAATATTTTTTTTGAATTAGATGTTTAGCTTTTTGATTGACAAAAGCTTGTGTTTTGGGTATAGAATTTTTCTGATTAAAAATTCTTTAAAGTAGAGGTCCGGCACGCACTTCTGGAATCTTATACGTGGAAGTATTTTTAGCAATTGCCGCCGTTTTATACGATGCCACTATTGTATTTACGGCACCATTCCTTAATTCAGTATCAACCTGATTACCTGAGTTTTGTACTTTTAACGTATGAGGTTGATCTGTTTTATAATTACATTCAACAACTTGAGTACCTTCTAAATCCCAAGCTATAGGCGATTGCAACTTAATTTCAGATATATTAAGCTTATAATCATTTGTATTTTGTCGATCTGGAATCTCTGATGACGACTGATCTGCTATATTTTTAGAAATCTGAAAGTTTTCAGTACTGTAAAGCGCATTTTGGATTTGAGTGACGTCTGCCTCACTAAAATAGGTAATTCTTAATTGACCTGAATGACTTTGACCAATGGTAATATCCGTAACACCAATACGTTTCAGTTTCTCCTGGATGGACTGAATAGCATTTTCAGTGTCCTCAATTGAAGTCGTATCTTTTGAAAACTGAATAACAATTTGCTGATTTGGTACTGTATTTTGCTCATAAAACGTTCCTAAAAACGCTAAGAGTACAATTAATAATCCAAAATGCAATTTGGTTTTCATGCGCCAAATATAGACAAAAAAATTGCTCCCAAAACGTAATGAGAGCAATTCTATACTATTAATATAGTGCAATCTATTATATAATCTTATAATTCTAAAAGACCATTTGTTTTCTTAACACCTTCTGCACTTTCTGCCATGTGTGCTTTTTCAGCATCACTTAAAGGTACATCAACAATCTTTTCTATTCCATTTCTACCTAAAATTACTGGTACACCAATACAAAGGTCACTTAATCCATATTCACCATCTAATAATGTAGAACATGGGAAAATTTTCTTTTGATCACAAGCTATTGCTTGTACTAAGCCACTTACTGCTGCACCTGGAGCATACCATGCTGATGTTCCTAATAAACCTGTTAATGTTGCACCACCAACTTTAGTATCTGCTGCAACTTGCTCTAATCTTTCTGCTGAAATAAACTCAGAAACTTTTATACTGTTTCTTGTTGCATGAGATATTAATGGTACCATACCTTTATCACTATGTCCACCAATTACCATGCCGTCTACATCACTGATAGGTGCTTCTAACGCTTCTGCTAATCTGTACTTAAAACGTGCAGAATCTAACGCGCCACCCATTCCTATAATTCTATGCTTAGGTAGACCTGTTACTTTATGAGCCAAATACGTCATAGTATCCATTGGGTTACTAACCACAATAAGAATTGTATTTGGAGAATGTTCTACTAAACTGGCAGAAACCATTTTTACAATACCAGCGTTAATACCTATTAACTCTTCACGAGTCATTCCTGGTTTACGAGGAATACCAGACGTAATGACACAAATATCGCTACCTGCAGTTTTTGAATAATCATTTGTACTACCAGTTATTTTAGTGTCAAATCCATTTAAGGATGCACACTGCATAAGGTCCATTGCTTTACCTTCTGCATAGCCTTCTTTAATATCTAAAATTACAACTTCTGAAGCAAAGTTTTTAATGGCAATATACTCTGCACAACTTGCACCTACTGCACCTGCGCCAACTACGGTTACTTTCATAATTATTTATGTTTATTTAAATGTGAAATTACATGTTTCAAATGAACACAAATTTACGAATAAAATTAGTTAAAATGAAAAAGCGCAAGCTTAAATCTTGCGCTTTTTATTTATATGTTATGTGTTGTATTACCGTACGCTGAATGCTATACCTACAGTTGCTGTATTATAATCTTGAAACGTGTAATCTGCAAATATTTTAAAGATACTGAGATTTATTCTCGCACCTAAAGTTGCTCGCATTCCTGTCGTTTCAAATTCTAAATTTATAGGATCTGATATTTGCTCATCTACAGTACCAATTTGATTGCCATTACTGTCTTCTACATCATACGTTAATATATAATCCCCTTTCATTTTTGTCGTTGTTGTACCACTATTATATCCTAAACTACCGTATAAAGTCAACAACTTAAAGTCTAATGATGCTAACGCCTGAACCGTCCAGGTATTCATCTTAAATTCAGCTTCACCATCAACAACCTCAACGTTATCAGTAGCATCTTCATCTGACATTGCATAAACAACACTCATATTAGTAAATGCACCCAATAAAGAAACACTTAATGGCGATGTATCTACAATGCCTAAATATTGTGTTAAATCATGCTGTAAACCAAAACCAAGTAACTTTGCTTCTACATCATCATAACTTTGGGTAGGTACAAAACGTGCCTTGATATCTGTTTTGAATGGCAAACCAAAACCAACTTGAACCGTTGGTGCTGGGACTGCATTCACTGGTAAATCTTCTGTAATACCTCCAGGCATCGTAAAACTTACTACTTTATATGTACCACTTCCGTTTTCATCTGGTATTCTTACATCTACCAAAACTTCAGAATCATCTTCACTCATTATCGTTTGAAGCTCATTTTCGCCATTTGGTAGAGAAAGATATGTATAATCACCAGGAACAAATGCAAAAGCTTTAGCTTCTTCTGGAACCAACGACGCATTTGCACCTATAGTTAAATCAAACCCAAAGGTTTTATGTACTTTGGCAGTTGTAGCCCATCCTCCGTTCATACTATACATTAAACCTTCCATCGCTGGATTTAAATAGTTTTGCGACAATAAACTTGCATCGTCTGCAGCTAATAGTATTGTTTCCAAGTCCTGAGCTTTAGCAATTTGAAAGCTTACAGCACAAATAAATAGCGTAATAATTTTTTTCATAAATAATTGATTTAGATTGGTATAAACATAAAAAAATAAATTGAATATCAAGACTTTACCCTATTTATAACACAATATTCGCGCTCATATTTTAAATTTTGAAATAATTTATAAAAAAACACCCAAAATTGGGTGTTTTTTTACTGAATTTCTAGTTCAGAATTGTATTTAAAAATCTAATTTATGCATCAATATTTGCATAGATTGCATTTTTCTCAATAAATTCTCTACGTGGTGGCACTTCATCTCCCATTAACATAGAAAATACACGATCTGCCTCAACACCGTTTTCAATATGTATTTGTCTTAAGGTTCTAAACTCAGGATTCATAGTGGTATCCCAAAGTTGCTCAGCGTTCATTTCACCAAGACCTTTATAACGTTGAATTTTTGCACCATCACCATATTGTTCCATAATGTCTGCACGTTCTTCATCATTCCAAGCATATTGCTTTTTAGCACCTTTTTTAACTAAATACAAAGGAGGTGTTGCAATATAGATATGACCATTTTCTATTAACTCCTTCATGTATCTAAAGAAGAACGTTAATATTAAAGTTTCAATATGCGAACCATCAATATCGGCATCACACATAATAACAATTTTATGGTATCTTAATTTTGAAAGATTTAGCGCTTTACTATCTTCTTCTGTACCAATAGTTACACCTAAAGCTGTAAATATATTTTTGATTTCTTCGTTTTCAAAAACTTTATGTGTCATGGCTTTCTCTACATTAAGAATCTTACCTCTTAATGGTAGAATCGCCTGAAACGCTCTATCACGTCCTTGCTTTGCCGTACCACCTGCCGAATCTCCCTCAACAAGATATACTTCACATTTAGCAGGATCTTGCTCAGAACAATCTGATAATTTACCAGGTAAACCACCAATACTCATTACGGTTTTACGCTGAACCATTTCACGAGCCTTCTGTGCTGCATGACGTGCTTGTGCGGCAAGAATTACTTTTTGAACAATCGTTTTGGCATCATCTGGATGCTCTTCTAAGTAATCTGTAAGCATTTCTGAAACCGACTGACTTACAGCTGCAGAAACTTCACGGTTACCTAATTTTGTTTTTGTTTGACCTTCAAACTGAGGCTCTTGTACTTTTACAGATACAATAGCGGTTAATCCTTCACGGAAATCATCTCCAGAAATATCAAATTTTAATTTATCTAACATTCCAGATTCATCGGCATACTTTTTAAGGGTATGCGTTAATCCTCGACGGAAACCAGAAAGGTGTGTTCCACCTTCATGTGTATTGATATTGTTTACGTATGAATGTAAATTTTCTGCATAAGACGTATTGTAAACCATGGCTACCTCAACTGGCACACCATTTTTCTCACCTTCAAAAGATATTACATCTTTCATTAAAGGCTCTCTTGTGGCATCTAAGAATCTAATGAATTCACTTAGGCCTTCTTCAGAATGAAATGTTTCACCTTCAAATTCACCATCATCTTTTTTATGACGCTTATCGATTAAATGTACAGTGATGCCTTTATTTAAATAGGCTAATTCGCGCAAACGACTCGCGAGCGTGTCATAGCTATATTCTAAAGTTTGGGTAAATATTGTAGGATCTGGTTTAAAAGTAACCGTTGTACCTCTTTTATCCGTATCTCCAACGGTTTTTACAGGATACATGGCTTTACCACGCTCATACTCTTGCTCGTAAATTTTTCCTTCTCTATAAACCGTAGCTTTAAGATTTGTTGAAAGTGCATTAACACAACTTACACCAACACCGTGTAAACCACCTGATACTTTATAAGAATCTTTATCAAACTTACCACCTGCTCCGATTTTAGTCATTACAACCTCTAATGCAGAAACGCCTTCTTTTTTATGAAGACCTACTGGTATACCACGACCATCATCTTCTGTGGTAATAGAATTATCTTCGTTAATCGTTACTGTAATGTTATCACAGTGACCTGCTAAGGCTTCATCAATAGAGTTATCTACAACCTCATAAACTAAATGGTGCAATCCTCTAACGCCAACATCACCAATATACATGGATGGACGCATACGCACATGTTCCATTCCCTCAAGGGCCTGAATACTATCTGCTGAATAATTATCCTTATTAAATTCTTCTTTCTTTTCGCTCATTATTAAACGTTATTTGTTAGTTTTTTTTGTTTCGTCTTATAAATGACTTCACAAAAAAAGACGCCATACAGCATCCTTTTGAATACAAACAAATATACGAATTAATGACGCTTTTTAAAAGCTTTTTATTGATTGTAGGCGATAATTATCAACATTTGTTAATTATTTAAAAAGCGTCTTAAAAGAGCTTAAAACCACCTTAAAATCGATTTTAATAATTTTTACTCCTCAACAAAACTAGAGTAAAACATAAAATCTCGCAGAAGCGAGATTTTATAAGTTAATTTTATAATGATTAGGTTAATAAAACCACTTTTACAGTCCTTTTTTAGTAGGCCTTATCATGTACGTTAGCTATGGCTCTTCCAGAAGGATCATTCATGTTTTTAAATGCCTCATCCCACTCTAATGCTGTTGCTGTACTACAAGCTACACTTGCTTCTTGTGGCACAGATAATGCGGCTGCATCACTTGGGAAATGACTTTCAAAAATACTTCTATAATAATACTCTTCTTTGTTTAAAGGTGTGTTAATTGGATAACGGAATTTTGCATTGGCTAATTGCTCATCACTCACTTCTTTATCTACCAATTCCTTTAAAGTATCAATCCAACTGTAACCTACACCATCTGAGAATTGTTCTTTTTGTCTCCATGCTACGCTTTCTGGAATCATATCTTCAAAGGCTTTACGAACCACCCATTTTTCCATACGTTCGCCATTAATCATTTTATCTTTTGGATTGATGCCCATTGCAACATCCATAAACTCTTTATCTAAAAATGGCACACGTCCTTCTATTCCCCAAGCCGCTAAACTTTTATTAGCTCTTAAACAATCGTACATATGAAGTTTATCTAATTTACGCACTGTTTCTTCATGAAACTCTTGAGCATTAGGTGCTTTATGAAAGTACAAATAACCTCCAAAGATCTCATCTGCACCTTCACCAGATAATACCATTTTTATACCCATTGATTTAATTACTCTCGCCATTAAATACATTGGTGTCGACGAGCGAATTGTTGTTATATCATAAGTTTCTATATTGTAAATAACATCTTTTATGGCATCTAACCCTTCTTGAATTGTAAATTTAATCTCATGATGCACCGTACCAATATGATCTGCCACTTTTTTAGCTGCTGCTAAATCTGGAGAGCCTTCTAAACCAACAGAAAAAGAATGTAACTGTGGCCACCAAGCATCAGTTGTATCATCAGATTCTACACGCTTTTGAGCATATTTTTTAGCAATGGCTGATGTCACAGAAGAATCTAAACCTCCTGACAACAAAACACCATAAGGCACATCACTCATTAGTTGTCTATGTACAGCATCCTCTAATGCTTGCTTCACTTCAGCAATGCTAGTTTCGTTTTCTTTTACGGCATCATAATCTTTCCAATCTCTGTTATACCATTTTACAAATTCTCCATCTGTACTAGACATATAATGTCCTGGAGGAAACAATTCAATTTTTGTACAAATTCCTTCTAAAGCTTTTAATTCTGAAGCCACATAAAAAGTGCCGTTTTTATCCCAACCTATATAAAGTGGTATAATTCCCATGTGATCTCTTGCAATGAAATATTCATCCTTTTCTGAATCATAAATAGCAAATCCAAAAATACCATTCATATCATCGACAAAATCAACACCTTTTTCTTGGTATAATGCCAAAATTACTTCACAATCACTTTGCGTTTGAAAATCGTATTTTCCTTCAAACTGCTTTCTTATTTCCCTATGGTTATAAATCTCTCCATTTGCTGCTAAAACTAATTTTTTATCTGCACTAAATAATGGTTGTTTCCCTGAGGCTGGATCCACAATTGCCAAACGTTCATGTGCCATGATTACTTTATCATCGCTATAAATTCCACTCCAGTCTGGTCCACGATGACGAATCGTTTTTGCCATTTCTAAAACCTGTGGTCTTAAACTATCTACTTCTTGCTTTATATCAAACGCGCATACTATTCCGCACATAACTTTTTAATTTTAATTATTATTTATGATACAAATATGAAATTAAAGTTTTGATTTAAAAACACAAATACGTAATTAACTTACAAATTGTAACTAAATTTGAATAATTTCTAATCAAAAATAATTATAAAGGCAAAATCAGATTCTTAACTTTGTAATTTGAAAGTTAAACTATGAAAACATGTAAGCTGCTCCTGCTATTATTTGGAATGACCATTTCTGCTCAGTCTTCTTGGCAACCTGTTCCCAATATCGTTCCTAACCTCAATGGTCAACGTTTTGACGATGTCTATTTCTTAAATAATTCTACAGGTTGGGCGGCCAATGGCTATTACGCAGCGGTATATAAAACTACAGATGGCGGTTTAACCTGGACAGAACAGCTAAACGAAAACAATCTTTCTGGAAGTTACTATTTTAGAAATATAGAATTTTTAAACGAAAGTATAGGATTTATTGGCACCTTAAATGGAACCGTTTTTAAAACCATTGACGGCGGAATTAATTGGACTGAAATTGAAAACATCTCACCAAATCCAAACGCTATTTGCGGATTAAGCACTATAGGAACGTCTACTATTTATGGATGTGGTGCCTATTTTTCTCCTGCTCACATTATAAAATCAACCGATAGTGGTGACACATGGACTTTTATTGACATGTCTAGCTATGCAGATGCCTTAGTTGAAATTTTATTTACGGACGAAAACACAGGTTATGTTGCCGGAAAAAACGAAGACGGCGCACTCATTTTAAAAACTACCGATGGCGGTTTAACTTGGACAGCATTGTACAATTCAAATATTCCTGGTGAATACATTTGGAAAATTCAAACATTAGAACAAAACCCTGATTTTATTGTTGGTGCCTTGCAATCGGTTGCACCTTATAATGGCAAACTCATTAAATCTACTGATGGTGGCACAAATTGGCTAGAATTTGAAGCCACAGAAACCGACATACAAGCTGTTGGCTTCTTATCAGAAACACATGGCTGGCTTGGCGGACACACTACTGGGTTTTACGAAACACAAGATGGTGGTGAAACATGGACCAACTTAAATGTAGGAAACAATCTAAATAGAATTTATATTATTGATGAAAGCACAGCATTTGCTGCTGGAACGACAATATATAAGTACACCAGTGAAAGCCTTACCACTTCAGATTTAGAATTAGACACAACATCTCAACATATTCAAATTAAAAACTTAAAAAATCCTGTTGAAGACCATATAGAAATAACCATTGATTTTAAAAGTGATGATAATATTTTAATAGAATTATATGATATCAACGGAAAATTTATATCACAATTAGCACGTGATGTAATTGATCACGCTACCGAAAAAAACTATAGCTTTAATATTTCGGAACTCGCTGTAGGTGCCTATTTTATTAATTTTCATAATAATTCTGGTCGCTCTGCTGTTAAAATTATTAAAATATAGATCTATTTTGTAATCAAGCCTATAATTTTACGACCATCTAGATTATTATTTAAAAATTAAAACTAAAACACTTTCATGAAACATTTTAAATTATTTACCACAACAACATTTGCGATTGTAATGTTATTTTCATTACAAATAAACGGACAGGATTTTAAAGATTTAGACAAAAGTCCTATGGACGTAGCAGCATATCCTAGCTCTTATAAAGAATCTAATAAACTCGTAAAAATCACTTATAGCCGTCCTCAATTAAAAGACAGAAAAGTTTATGATTTAGCCAAAGAAAACAAAGTATGGAGAACTGGTGCTAATGAAGCTGCTGAAATTACGTTTTATACAGATGCAAAATTAGGCGATACAACCATTAAAGCTGGTACGTATTCTTTTTTTGTAATTCCTGAAGCATCAGAATGGACAGCTATCATCAGTACAGATCTTAATGTTTGGGGAAGCTACAGTTATAATAAAGATAATGACGTGGCACGTTTAACTGTACCTGTAACCGAAGGAAAAGAGTCATTAGAAACTTTTTCTATTGCTTTTGAAAAAGGTGATAATGGTGTAGAAATGCATTTAGGTTGGGGCACTGTTAGAGTGGCAGTTCCTTTTGAGATATAAGCTAGATTGAGCTTACCAAATAAAAAAAAAGTTCCGATTGTTTTTACAATAATCGGAACTTTTTTTATCCACGTTGTTTAAACAAACACCTTAGTTATGGAATATTTAAATACTTATGGGTTTGTAACGACACTTTCCATTTAGGATTAGCCATAACATAATCCACAATTAGTGGCATCATTTTTTCTCGTTTACTCCATTCTGGCTGAAGATATAAAATACAATCTGCATTTACTTTAGCCGCTTGCTCTTCAGCAAATTTAAAATCGTCCTTATTATATATGATACATTTAAGTTCGTGCGCGTGATCATAAACCTCTTGGGTTGGCAACTTCATTTTTTTAGGAGAAAGGCAGATCCAATCCCACTGACCTGTTAATGCATAGGCACCAGAGGTTTCAATATGTGTTTGTACACCCTTAGCTTTTAATTGCGCTGTTAAAGGTCCCATATCCCAAGTTAATGGCTCACCACCCGTGACAATAATAGTATCACTATACTTAACAGCATTTTCTACAATTTTTTCCGTAGCTGTAGGTGGATGCAATTCTGCGAACCAGCTTTCTTTAACATCACACCAATGGCAACCAACATCGCAGCCTCCAATACGCACAAAATATGCAGCAGTTCCTTTATGAAACCCCTCACCTTGTATGGTATAAAACTCTTCCATTAAAGGTAATAGCAGCCCTTTATCTATTAACTCTTGTCGTTCTCTTCTTGTCATAAGCTGCAAAGATAGTTATTTAGTTTTCAGTTTTTGCCTTAAGTTTTCATCAAACTTTAAGAATTATATGTTCTATGATAAGCTACGGACTTTGATTGCATATATATTCCTATGATTGCAATACCAAAGTATTTCATACTTGATGAAAATTACATTATTTTTATCCAAATTTTCTGACTAATGAAGAATTCTGAAACTTTCGTAAACGAAATAAACGAAGGAAACACATTTAAAGGCGAGTACATTACCCTAGGATCTGCAATGCTAGAGGGCGAAACTATTACAGATACCTTTGTAAATATCCCATTAAAAACCATGAACAGACATGGCTTAATTGCTGGAGCAACAGGTACAGGTAAAACAAAAACACTACAAGTTTTAGCTGAAAATCTATCTGAAAAAGGGGTTCCCGTATTACTCATGGACATCAAAGGAGATTTAAGTGGCTTAGCCAAACCAAGTCCTGGGCATGCAAAAATTGATGAACGTCATAAAAAAATTGGATTGCCTTTTGAAGCTAAAGGGTTTCCTGTTGAAGTGATGACTATTTCTGAACAAGATGGCGTACGACTTAGAGCCACAATTAGTGAATTTGGTCCGGTTTTAATTTCTAGAATCTTAAATGTTACCGAAACACAAGCTGGTATTATCTCTGTAATATTTAAATATTGTGATGATAATAAATTACCACTTTTAGATTTAAAAGATTTCAAAAAAATTCTTCAATATGCAACCAATGAAGGCAAAGCTGAATTTGAAGAATCTTATGGACGTATTTCTACAGCCTCAACAGGTGCAATTTTAAGAAAACTCATAGAAATTGAACAACAAGGTGGCGATTTATTCTTTGGAGAAACCTCTTTTGACCCGCAAGACTTACTGCGTATAGACGAGAACGGAAAAGGTTATATTAACATTATTCGCTTAACAGACATACAAGATAAACCAAAATTATTTTCAACATTTATGTTGAGCTTATTAGCCGAAATCTACTCTACTTTTCCTGAACAAGGTGATAGCGGACGTCCAGAACTTGTTATGTTTATTGACGAGGCACATTTAATTTTCAATGAAGCATCAGACGCCTTACTAAGTCAAATTGAAAGCATAGTAAAATTAATAAGAAGTAAAGGTGTAGGCTTATATTTTGTAACACAAAACCCAACAGATGTTCCAGAAGCAGTACTAGGACAATTAGGTCTTAAAGTTCAACATGCGCTTCGTGCTTTTACGGCTAAAGACAGAAAAGCTATAAAATTAACAGCTCAAAATTACCCAGATACAGACTATTACGATACAGCAGAAGTATTAACTTCTCTTGGAATAGGTGAAGCTTTAGTTTCGGCATTAGACGAAAAAGGAAAACCTACACCATTGGCGGCAACCATGATGCGTGCACCAATGAGCAGAATGGATGTTTTAACGGAATCTGAACTTGGTGGACTTTTAGCCCAATCTACTCTAGCTAAGAAATATAATAAAGAAGTAGATCGAGAAAGTGCTTATGAGATGCTCAATGAAAAAATTGAAAAAGCAGAAGCTGAAGAGGTAAAACAAAAAGCCAAAGAAGAAAAAGAGGCGTTAAAACGTGCTGAAAGCAAAAGAAGTACCACAAAAAGAAAAAGTACAAGAATGAACCCTATTGTTAAAGTTTTAACAAGCGCAACGGTAATTAGAGGTGTTCTTGGTATATTAAGTAAAATGATTAAATAATAATCTTAATTTAAAACATGAAAAACACCTTAGTTGTAGCACTTATTAGTGTTCTATTAGTTGCGAGTTGTGCAAAAGACAAAGCTCCTGACCCATTTTTAATTAAAAAAAATCAAATTGGACTATTAAATGATTCTACACAAGTAAAGGATTTAGAAGCTGTTTTTAGCTCAGATTCTATAGTACGTTTTATTGCAGGAGATGAATTTGTTGGATCTGTAAATACGATTGAAGTTTTTGAAAAAGGAGGCAAGAAATTATTAGATATCTCGCCTAGAGAGACATTAGACTCCACTTCTGTAATTGCAAGTGTTCGTATTTTAGATCAGCGTTATAAAACCGACAAAAACATTTCGGCTTTAAGTACATTTAAAGATATTAAGGAAGCCTATAAAATCTCTAAGGTAGATAACCTTATTAATGTCATTGTAGTCTCAGTGAATGAAATCAATGCTTCTTTTACTATAGATAAGAACGAATTACCAGCAAGCATGCGTTTTGATATGGATATGAATATAGACCCAATTCAAATCCCAGAAAAAGCGAAGATAAAGCACTTCATGTTACATTGGTAAGAACGGGTAATCCGCCACAGTTTTCAACATAAAAAAAATGCAAAAAAAACAAAACTATAAAATTCAAAATTCTCCATTTCTAGTTCCAACAGAAGACGGTAAAATTATAAAGGAGCATTTTGGAAATGCTACAGATGGCAACTCTAATATTAGTATTGCTCATATGGTAGCACCTGCTGGTTGGTCAGAACCTTTTCAAACACCAGAATTTGATGAATATACTTTTATCATAAAAGGTAAAAAACAATTTATTATTGATGATGAAATTATAGTCTTAGAAGCTGGCCAATCTATAAAAGTTGAAAAAAACACAAGACTTCAGTATTCCAATCCGTTTACGGAACCATGCGAATATTTAGCTATTTGCTTACCTGCGTTTTCTGTAGAGTCTGTAAACAGAGAAGAGGAATAGTATGAGCAGTTTTGTTATGAAATCCATAGGAAACGCGCTTAACGCTACAAGTTTGGTATCTTCTAAATTAGCGTCAAAAAAAGCATTGTCTTTATTTGCATCACCTAGAAAAGGTCGCTACAATACAGACCAAAAACAAATTATAGAATCGGCATTTTTTGAAGAAATAGCTTATGAAAATTTCGAAATTGCCACATATCGTTGGGTTGGCCATAACAAAACCGTTTTATTGGCACATGGTTGGGAAAGTAATGCTTCGCGTTGGGCCTATATTCTAAAGGATTTAAAAGATCAAGATTATAACATCATTGCTTTAGATGCACCTGCTCATGGACGATCTGGTGGAAAACAATTCAATGCGGTTTTATATTCAGAATTTATAAATGTCGTTGCTAAAAAATTTAAACCAGAGATATTAATTGGTCATTCGGTTGGTGGTATGGCTAGCGTATTTAGCACTTATCTCAATGAAATCCCTAGCATTAAAAAATTAATTTTATTGGGTGCACCTGCTCATTTTACAGGTGTATTTAGTAGATACAAAACTATGATGGGTTTTAACAAAAGGGTTTCTAACGGATTAGACAAAATCGTTTTAGAACGTTTTGGAAGGCCTGTCTCCTATTTTTCTACTGCAAATTTTTTAGAATCCATACAAGCAAAAGGGTTGATTATTCACGACAAAAAAGATAGAATTATTCCTTTTGAAGATGGTCAACTACTCGCCAATCGCTATAAAAATTCTGAGTTTGTCGTTACTTCAGGATTTGGGCATGGATTAAAAGACGTTTCTTTAACACCTAAGATTATTGGGTTTATTAATGACTAATCTTTATTGTATTTTTGTTCTATGTCAGAAGATTTAAAACGCCTTAACAAATACCTTAGTGAAGCAGGCTATTGCTCTCGTAGAGCTGCAGATCGCCTAATAGAAGCTGGTAGAGTCACCATAAACGATGTCATCCCTGAAATGGGCACCAAAGTAGCACCAGAAGATGTTGTAAAAGTCGATGGCGAAATTATTGGCGAGCGAAAACAAGACTTTGTTTACCTTGCTTTTAACAAACCTGTTGGTATTGTTTGCACTACAGATACGCGTGTAGAAAAGGACAACATTATTGACTATATCAATTACCCTAAACGCATTTTTCCAATAGGTAGATTAGATAAACCAAGTGAAGGTTTAATTCTTCTTACTGACGATGGCGATATTGTCAACAAGATTTTAAGGGCAAGTAATAATCATGAAAAAGAATATATAGTCACTGTAGACATTCCTATTTCTCAAACGTTTATTGAGCGTATGTCTGGTGGCATATATCTTGAAGATTTAGGTAAACGGACTAAAAAATGTGTTGTTAAAAAAATAGACAAGTTTACATTCAGTATTATCTTAACACAAGGGTTGAACCGACAAATCCGTAGAATGTGCGAATATCTTAATTACGAAGTGCAAACATTAAAACGTGTTAGGATTATGAATATACAACTTGATTTACCTATAGGTCAATACCGAGAATTAACAAAAGAGGAATTTAATACGCTAAATAACCTCATAGCCGATTCTGTAAAAACCTATGAAGATAACCAAGAATCCTTTAGAAAATCTAGACGTTAATTATGGCATTATCTCCTTTTCATTTGGCTATTCCTGTTTCTAATTTATCTGAATGCAGAGATTTTTACACCAATATTTTAAATTTTGAAGAAGGACGAAGCAGTGACCATTGGGTAGATTATAATTTCTTTGGACATCAATTAGTCATTCACTACAAACCTCAACCTAAAAACGATGCACACACTAATTTGGTTGATGGAAAAGATGTGCCAGTACCTCATTTTGGTGTTGTTCTAGAATGGGATAAATTTCAAGCATTCGCAGATGTATTAAAACAGAAAAATATTCTTTTTATAATAGAACCTTACATTCGATTCAAAGGCGAAGTTGGTGAACAAGCCACTATGTTTTTTAAAGACCCTTCAGGAAATGCATTAGAGTTTAAGGCCTTTAAGCATATTGACCAGTTGTTTGCTAAGTAGTTTTCGATTTACCTAAAAAGTAGAACGGTAAATATATTATTAAAAATAACGGAATAACACTTAACTGTACCACCAAAATATAATAAGGCCATTCTCCAAAATAATCTAATATAGAGGCTGATTTTGGTTTTTCGTTTAAGTAGAAATAATTGGCATCTAACACATAATTCAAAGCTACCATTGTAAGTACATAGCCTTGTAGCGCCAAAAACGATTTAAATACACTTTTTAAATTTGGCCTCATCTTAAATACAACTATGAAATAGAAGATCACGGAAAGCAATCCTAAATGCACAATCCAATATCTAAAATAATCAAAACTAGGAAAACCTGTTGTTATATCTGGTGTAATTACGGCTTGCAAGGTTCCGCCAATAATCCAAAATACTAAAATTTCGAACATCCAAAATTTACGTTTTGTTGTAAAAATCGGAAGTAACAATGCCATTAAACTACAGAGGTATAGTGGTAAATCGGTTTTAAAATTATAATTATCAAAACCTATTCGATAAATATGAAAACTAATAAGTGTAATGGAAATAAACCAACCTAGATATTGAATGGTTTTCTCTTGTTGAGTTGCTGTTAATTTTGTTTTTGCATACGTAATAAGAAACACCGTAAAACCACAAGCAAAAACAATTGGCATTATATGCTGAAAACTACCTATTGTAACCTTTAGTGGTACAATAAGTAGTTCTAGTAAATTCATATAAAATCTTATTTGTTATGCTTTCTATGCTGTTCTCTTGCCAACAATGTGTTCTTTAAAAGCATTGCAATAGTCATAGGTCCTACACCACCAGGAACAGGTGTGATATAGCTTGCCTTTTTGCTTACAGCATCAAAATCTACATCACCTGTAATGTAATATCCTTTTTCAGAATCATCTGGTACTCTTGTGATTCCTACATCAATAATCACAACATCATCTTTAACCATTTCGGCTTTTAAGAATTTAGGTATACCCAATGCAGAAATAATGATATCTGCCTGTGATGTAATCTGTGTAATATTCTTTGTATGACTATGCGTTAATGTTACTGTAGAGTTTCCAGGAAAGCCTTTTCTTCCCATTAAAATACTCATAGGACGACCTACAATGTGTGAACGACCAATAACAACAGTGTGCTTACCTTTTGTTTCTACTTCGTAACGATCTAACAACTCTAATATCCCAAAAGGTGTTGCAGGAATAAAAGTAGACATATCTAAAGACATTTTCCCAAAGTTCATTGGGTGAAAACCATCTACATCTTTGTTTGGGTCTACAGCCATTAATACTTTTTGCGTATTAATTTGTGGTGGTAATGGTAACTGAATGATAAAACCATCAATAGCATCGTTATTATTAAGTTCTTCAATTGTATCGAGTAACTCCACCTCACTAGTGGTATTAGACAAACGTACCATTGTAGACTCAAACCCAACGCGCTCACAGGCTCTCACTTTACTACCAACATATGTTAAACTCGCACCATCATTACCAACAATCACTGCAGCTAAGTGTGGTACTTTTTCATCATTAGCTTTCATCTTATCGACTTCGGCTTTGATTTCGTTTTTAATGTCGTTACTTACTTTTTTTCCGTCTAGAATTGTCATCTCTATTAGTTTTCAGTCACAGTCACAGTATTCAGTAAAACACTTTTATTATTTATATTTTCAGTCAAAGCTACAGTGTATAGGATTTACGCTTATGGCTTTAACTAAATTATAAAAAAATCATTCCACTTTTACTCCGAATTTTCCTGGATTATTAATCATATAATTTATTAATTTACCAATTTCAATTCCTTGATCTGATAAATTTTCGTGTTGTTCAATTGAAATATATTTACAAGCCAAAGCAAAATCTAGCCATGTTTTTGTTTCTGAATTTTCAGCATCAGAATCTGTTAGTTTACTCACAAAATGCTTTGGGTACCTTCTTTTTCTGTAAGCCTCTGTAATATTAGCATTAACAGAACGAGAACTACGTCTAATTTGATCTGTTAAAGAATATCTTTCTTCTTTAGGAAATGATTTTGATATTTCAAAAATCAACATAGCTAAGTCAAATGCTTTTTGATATGCTAATAACTTTTTGAAATCCATATATATTTATTTCCTAAAATTTTAAATTAAACCACAATTAAAGTAAGACTGAGACTGAATACTGCAAACTTTATTTTGGCATATTCTTCATCATCTGCATCATGCGTTTTCCGCCTCCACCTTGCATCATTTTCATCATCTTACTCATTTGAGTAAATTGCTTTAAGAGTTGATTTACTTCTTGTACTGATGTACCAGACCCTTTACCAATTCTCTTTTTTCTACTTGCATTAATTACTGAAGGATTAGATCGCTCTTCTGGTGTCATAGAATGAATAATAGCTTCTATGCCTTTAAAAGCATCATCATCAATATCTATATCTTTCATCATTTTTCCTGCTCCAGGAATCATTCCGATAAGATCTTTCATATTACCCATTTTCTTGATTTGCTGAATCTGTTTTAAGAAATCATCAAACCCAAATTGGTTTTTCGCAATTTTCTTCTGTAATTTTCTTGCCTCTTCTTCATCAAACTGCTCTTGAGCACGCTCCACTAAAGACACCACATCACCCATTCCTAAAATACGATCTGCCATACGTGATGGATAGAAGACATCTATGGCTTCCATCTTTTCACCTGTACCAATAAATTTAATTGGCTTATTTACAACAGACTTAATAGAAATGGCAGCTCCACCACGTGTATCACCATCTAATTTGGTAAGGATAACACCATCAAAATTTAAGATATCATTAAAGGCTTTTGCCGTATTTACAGCATCTTGACCTGTCATAGAATCTACCACAAACAATGTTTCTTGCGGCTCAATTGCTTTGTGAATATTCGAAATTTCATTCATCATTTCTTCATCCACTGCCAAACGACCAGCTGTATCTATAATAACAACATTATGACCATTTGCTTTTGCATGCGCAATACCTGCTTTAGAAATCGCAACAGGATCTGTGTTTCCTCTATCGCTAAAAACCTCTACTCCTATTTGATCTCCTACAACATGTAATTGATCTATTGCAGCAGGACGATACACATCACAAGCTACAAGTAAAGGTTTCTTAGTTTTTTTATTTTTTAAATAATTAGCCAATTTACCAGAAAAAGTGGTTTTACCAGATCCTTGTAAACCAGACATTAATATGACACTTGGCGTACCAGAAAGATTAATCCCTTCTGCATCACCTCCCATAAGCTCAGTTAATTCATCTTTTACGATTTTAACCATTAACTGACCTGGTTGTAATGTTGTTAATACATTTTGACCAAGTGCTTTTTCTTTTACTCTAACGGTAAATTCTTTCGCAATTTTAAAGTTAACATCGGCATCTAAAAGCGCACGTCTTACTTCTTTAAGTGTCTCAGCAACATTAACCTCTGTTATGCTACCATGACCTTTTAATACGTGTAACGCTTTATCTAACTTATCACTTAAATTATTGAACATGTTTCTAGTCTTCAGTTTGCAGTCCGCAAGTAAGCAGTCTGTAATATTTAATAAGTTGCAAATTTAAGAATTTATGAGGGAATTACTAATGTGTTTGATGAATAAGTTTTTAGCCATTATTGTAGCATTTAATAGTGAAAGTTTGCGCTTAATGAAACGCTTTGTTTTTAATAAAAAACGAAAAGAGCCACTCATAGCGAGAGACTCTTTTCAATCAACTTAACTTACTAAAATTACTAACCTTTAGCACTTTTCTTTATTCACAGGTTCGATCTAGAACTATTTCATTATTACTATCATTAATATTATGTAACACTAATTGCGCTGCTGTACATTCTACAACATACCAACTCCCGTTTATAGCCTGAATATTTGGGCCAGCTACATTTGAAAATTCAATTACAACTAAATCATTTGGTTGTGAAGTAGACCAATTAGCATCTATTGTGATGGTATCATTGTAAATTACAACACCACCTGTGGTATCCTCAAAATTAAAATTATAATCGCTTAGATTATCGCTTCCATTATAACTCGTAATATGCCATAGACATTCTGTTAATATACCATCTACATCGCCTTCTGTACAATTACCTGCACTACAATTATTGACCAGTAATTGAATCAAAAATATTTCAACTTCACCGTTAATTTCTACTCTGGTATAGATAAACGAATTTAATTCTGCTGTTTGATAATTTTCAGGATTTATTATAGCATTCATAGCTGCATCTGCATCAGATTGCGTGATGTGATACGTTACTTCATCTGCAGTTGGAATACAATTTGAAAAAGCTAACGGAAGATTAAACTCATATAATACTGCTGCATCGGTATAACATGTTTCTAAGATGGCGTCAAAGCTTTCAAAACATTCAAAATAATTACATTCAGTGGTATTTAAAAAGATTGAATAAATTTCAAAATTCCCACTTTCTGCTTCAATTCTAAGGTATATTTCGCTTGTTGCCGCCCAATACGATTCTGTATCTACAATAGCATTAGTATTAGCTTCTGCATCTAATTGTGTAACATGAAAGGATGGTGTAAAACTATACTGGCAATCTATTAAACCAATGGTGTCCGCACTTAGATTAAATTCTGCTTCGAGATTTGGGCCTATACATGCTACCAATTCGAAAACACCAAAACAATTAAAAACTAAATCATCATCATTTTCACAATCTTGCTCTAAAACTAAGCTTTGGTTTCCTTTTACTAATTCTAATCGATCATCATCACATTCTACAATTAACCACTCTCCTCCTAAATCATTTTGAAAAGCTGTTAAGTCTGAAAGGGTAATAAAAACACCTTGATCTGTAGACGACAAACTCCATGCGCCACCAATGGCAGATGTTGCCATACCTTCTGAAATTAGTAATTCGCCATTTGCATTAAAAATTAATTGGTAATTATCATAATTTCCGGTAGCATCTGAAAAATCCCATGGACATTCTTGTAAAATATCACTTATATCTGTTATAGAACAATTAAAATCAGGATTACAGTTTTGCTCTAAAAACATTCCGGTACCATCTACCGCTATATACTCTAAACTAATATTTTCTGATTCACAGGCTACAACTAACCAGTTTCCTAACTGAGCTTCATAATAATATAACGATTCAATATGCAACACCAATCCTACATCTGTAAGATCTAAGGACCAGGTCGTTGTATATGGATTTTCTAACACACCTTCTATCAACACATTACCATCGTTACTAAAAGTAAATTGTAATGGTCCGTCTAAATTTTCTAAATCATTATTAGTGTATAAGTAAACTTCCCAAGGGCATTCTACTAAATTTAACGCTACTTCGTCCTCTATACAATTATCATTGTCATCTTGGCAATATTGTTCTGCATTTTCAATGGCCTCTGCTAACTCTTCATTCGTATTAACCGCTATAACGTCTCCATTAGTATAAGCGATAGATACAGGAAAATTTAGACTAACAATTAACGCATTATCATCTTCCTCTAACGTATTTAAAAACACATATAACGCTTGATCATTTTCTATAGTTATAGTATCTACTAAATTAAATCCTGAATTAAAAACCGAAAAAGAAATAGGGTAAACAAAATCTGCACATGAAATATTATCGGTATCAGATCCATTAGAAGCACATTCTTCTATAAAAGTATGTAACGCTTCGGAATTTGCAATAACAACTTGATTATAGTCATTAAAAATAATAGTAATTGGAAATATAAAATCTAAAGCATCTTCGTCAACCGATACATTATTTAATAAGGCTTCTAATTCCTGTAAATCCTCTTCAGTCTCTATAACAATTGTAATATCACTTACAAGCACAGTTACTGGTAAATCTACTGAAAAACAACTTGCGTTATCTAAAAAATCATCTGTAGAACCATCAAGAGTTGCAGTGCTGCTCATTAAATTCACTAATGCTGAATTTGGGACTAGAGTCTCTTGATCATTAGGCAATTCTATATCAGTGATCTCATCTTGACAAGATGTAAAAGCAAAAAGGGCAAAAAGGACAATTGAAAACAAGTAGCTTTTAATGGTTTTCATAGCTTCTTTAGATTTAACTATTTACCATATAACAAGTTAAAAGACAAAACTCCTACCCTAAAATATTAAAATTTTATTTATAATTTGTAGCACCTAATTAGACCTATGAGTAAACCTTTACACAACAACATTTGCGAAGCTCAATTATTTGAGCGCATCTATAAAAAGCATGCTAAAAATCTACATGATTTTTTGTACTACAAGTTTGGCGAACACTTAAATCCGCAAGACCAAGTGCAAGAAGCTTATATTAAATTATGGCAAAATTGTAGTAAGATTGCTCCAGAAAAAGCCAAGAGTTTCTTATTTACAACTGCTAATAATTTAATGCTCAATGTTATTGCCCACAAAAAAGTAGTCTTAAAACATACAAAGAAACCACAAAAACATGCCACCAATGAAACACCTGAGTTTGTTTTAGAAGAAAAAGAGTATCATCTAAAATTGCAAAACGCCATAAATAACCTAACCGAAGCACAACGCGTTGCTTTTTTAATGAACAGAGTTGAAGGCAAACGGTTTAAAGAAATTGCAGAGCTACTCGATATTTCTGTAAAAGGTGTAGAAAAAAGAATCTATGGCGCGTTAAAAAAGTTACGCGAAGAGATTGATGAGATTTAATTGGTTGATGGTTGATGGTTGATGGTTGATGGTTGATGGTTGATGGAAATAAAAAACTTTGAAATAAAAAAAGGTAGGGATTTTTTAACATAAGCTGTTATATACCTGAATTACGATTATGAAACGAGAAGAACTCATAAAAAAATGGTTAGACAATAATCTCAGTACTGAAGAGCAAATTGCTTTTGAGCAGTTAGAAGATTATAAAGATTTAACCAAATTGGATAGCGCATTAAAAGGATTTAAAGCGCCTCAATTTTCTGTGGACCATAACTACGAGTCACTACTCCCAAAACTTAACCATAAACGCTCTCATTCTAAACCTTGGTTAAAACCTCTTCTGCGAATGGCAGCTGTATTAACCATAGCAGTAAGTGTTTATTTTTACACATCAAACTCAGATACGCAAGTCAACACTCTAGTTGCTGAGCAAAGTTCTATCGCATTACCAGATCATTCCACAGTGCAGCTAAATGCCAATTCTACATTAGCATTTAATGAAAAAAATTGGTCTAACACCAGAGAAGTTACCTTGCAAGGCGAAGCTTTTTTTAAGGTTGCTAAAGGCCAAAAGTTTAACGTAATTACATCTGACGGAATCGTTAGTGTTTTAGGGACACAATTTAATGTAAAACAACGTGAATCTTACTTTGAGGTTACATGTTTTGAAGGCTTAGTTGGTGTTACACACAACAATACAACCGTAACGTTACAGCCAGGTCGTACTTTTAAACTTATTGATGGGAAACTATTAGCTAATGAAAAAGAAAACGCTGTGCAACCCAATTGGTTGCATGGCGAAAGTAGCTTTAAAACCATTGCTTTAAAACATGTTCTGTCTGAGATCGAAAACCATTACGATATTCGTATAATCGCAGACGAAATAGACACTTCGCGTTTGTTCACAGGAAGTTTTACACATAATAATTTAGATTTAGCCCTGAAATCTGTTACAATACCATTAAATTTAAGCTATAGCAAATCAGGAAAATCTATTTTACTAAAGCGTGAATAAAAAATTACTAAGTCTAATTTTCTTCATATTATCCATTACATTCTGTAACCGTACACATTGTCAGGAACAGG
The DNA here is from genome assembly GCF_013249045.1 of Winogradskyella eckloniae. Classification (GTDB taxonomy): domain Bacteria; phylum Bacteroidota; class Bacteroidia; order Flavobacteriales; family Flavobacteriaceae; genus Winogradskyella; species Winogradskyella eckloniae. The sequence continues at coordinate 130,632 of NZ_JABRWP010000008.1, read as the reverse complement.
AAAAACAGCCACTTGCTCAAATTATTTTATCGCTTGAAGAAAAATTTAATGTAAAGTTTTCATACGAAACTAAAGCCATTGAGAACATTAAAGTCATTCCTTTTTCTGATAATTTAACTTTAAAACAAGTTATAGAACAGCTCAAACAAAGCACACCTCTTCATTTTGAAATATTAAATGATCGTTTTATTACAATTACGCCAATACAACCAACAGAACCAATACATCGTATTCAAAAACTAGAGGAAGTTGTTGTTGTTAACTATCTTACCAAAGGTATTTCTAAAACCAATTATGGTACTATAGAAGCCGACAAAAAAGCATTTGAAATTCTCCCTGGATTAATAGAGCCAGATGTCTTACAAATTGTACAAAACCTTCCAGGAATTATAAGTGTCGATGAACGTATTTCTAACATTAATGTTCGAGGTGGAACAAATGACCAAAATTTAGTTTTATATGAAGGGATTAGAATGTATCAATCTGGCCATTTTTTTGGTTTAATTTCTGCCTTTAATCCATATTTATCTGAGAACATAACGGTTTCAAAAAATGGCACAAGTGCTAAATATGGTAATGCCGTATCGAGCACAATTGCAATACAAAACACAGAAGAGTTAAACCACACTAGTAGTGCAGGACTTGGTGGCAATATGTTAAGTGTCGATGGATTTGCCAAAATTTCATTATCGAAAAAAGTAGAATTACTGCTCGCCACAAGACGCTCTTACACAGATTTAATAGTTTCTAAAACTTATGATTCTTATTTTGATCGCATCTTTAGAGACTCTGAACTAAACACAAGCAATACAACGCGATTAGCTCTAGATGAACGCTTTTTGTTTTATGATTTTAATGCCAAACTATTGTACAACATTGATAGCTCAACCAAACTCCGAGTTAATCTACTCAATATGTATAATAACTTAGATTACAATCAAGTTTTTATTAATCAAGACAATGACATAGAAGAAACCAACAGCGTTCTCAACCAAGTGAGCTATGGTGCAAGTGCTAATTTTTCTAAACAATTAAAACAAGGCCTACTTTTATCTACTCAGATCTATTACTCTAACTATGACTTAGATGCCAAAAACCACAATATCACACGTCATCAACAATTAGAACAAGAAAACAAAGTAGAAGACTACGGTTTTAGAATTGATGTTTTAAATTCAATAAATTCTAATTTAAATGTAAATCTCGGTTATCAATTTAACGAAGTTGGTGTTACAAATTTTGAAGATGTTACTAATCCTAATTTCACAAGTTTAAAGAAAGAAATTATAAGAACACATGCCGTATTTGGTGAAGTAGAACGCTATTCTAAATCTAGAAATACCAATTTAAGATTTGGAGCAAGAATTAGTTATTTTGGTAAACTAAAAGAATTAATTATTGAACCGCGTTTTGCTTTTAATCAAAAACTCACAGACCAATTTAGATTAGAAATTTTGGGCGAACTAAAAAGTCAAGAAATTACCCAAATCACAGATTTACAGCAAGATTTTTTAGGTATAGAAAAACGACGATGGCAGCTCGCAAACAATAGCACTATTCCATTAGTTAAAAGTCAACAAATTTCAGCGGGTTTAAGCTACAACCAAAACAATTTACTGGTTTCTCTAGAGGCATATTACAAAAATGTTGGCAGCATAACAGCGCAGAGTCAAGCGTTTCAAAATCAATTTCAATTTAACAATGATATTGGCTCATACACTATTAAAGGAATAGATTTTTTAGTCAATAAAAGACTTCAAAATTTTAGTACTTGGCTGAGTTATTCTTATAGTAAAAACGAGTATCATTTTGAAAATTTAAATAACGGAAATGCTTTTTCAAACACATTAGATTTGCAGCATGTTGCTAACACATCATTAACCTATAGCAAAAACAATTTTAAAGTAGGTTTTGGTATTAATTGGCATTCCGGAAGACCATATACAACACCATCAATTGCGCAGAATAACAATAATGCTGTTATAGAATATGATGCACCAAACAACGCACGATTACCAAGTTATTTTAGAACGGATATTTCCGCGATTTATAATTTTCAATTAACAAAAGACATAAAAACAGAAATTGGTGCTTCAATATGGAATCTGTTTAACCAAACCAATATTGTGAATCGCTATTACAGTTTAAATGCTGATGATACCATTACCGAAATTAATAATCGTTCTTTAAAATTAACACCCAATATTAGTTTAAGAATCAATTTTTAGTTGTTTATTGTATGACCAATCATCTAAAACAGTAATGCATACTGCTATCAATTTAAAATTTTTTATTGGGATTTTTGTCGTTGTTTTTTCTCAAAATTGCTGGACACAATCCACTTCTAATTCTGGTAACACGTCAGTATTTGTTAGCCCAGAATTACACATCGGAAAAACATTAGAAGCCAATACGCAATTTCCTAAAACAAAACTTCAAAAAAGTTTATTTCTAAGTCTTGGACGATTCAATTTTAATAAAAATAAAGAATGGGCTGCTCGTCTCAATTACCCAAAGACTGGTATTTCGTTTGGCTACACCGATTTTGGTAATTCGCAGAGCGTAGGCCATGCTTACAGCATTTTACCCTTTATAGAGTTTTCAATTTTTCAAAATAAAATTAAAGGCTTAAACCTACAAACTGGTTTTGGGAGTTCGTACATTAATGTACAATACAATGCGAATACTAATGCATTTAACAGAGCTATTTCCTCTAAAATAAATTGGTCTTTTAGGTCCTTTCTTTTTTACGACGTTATGGCAACAAAACGGATGGATTGGCGAATTGGCTTAGGCTATTTACACCATTCTAACGGTCACACTAGCTTACCTAATCAAGGCTTAAACTCTATTGCAACAAGTATATCTACAACAATTAAAAATAAACATCTCGACACTTTAAATTTTGAACAACCCAATCACACTACTAAATCTCAAAATTATCTTTCCGCAAGAATTGGAATTGGTCAAAATGTACTTTCTAAAACAAACAACAATGAAAAAGAAGTTTATTCTATAGCAGCTTCAGCCGGAAAAATTATTAATAACACCTTTAAATTTGGTGGTGGATTTTACTATAGATTTTACGAACATTACTACGACTACATCAACACTAATGGCACTCTAGTCTCTGAGCAATTTCCACATTACACTAAAAATCCTTTTGGCTATGCTACAAATTTTGGTCTATTTGCAACCTCTGAGTTATTAATTGATCATATTGGTTTTGAACTCGAAATTGGACTAAACATCTACAAACCATTTTATAAAATAGATTGGCAGCTTAATCAAGGCTATTCGTATCTAAATGGAAACGGTGAAACCGTAGAAGTTTTAGGCGAATTAGATTGGTATTACGAAATAAAACGAACCATTTCTTCAAGAATGGGATTAAAATATTATTTGTGGACGACTAATAAAGCGCCAACACATAATCTTTATTTAGCTGCACACATCAATGCCAACCTTGGGCAAGCCGATTTTACAGAACTTAGCTGTGGATATATCTACCGATTTCAACTAAAAGAGAAAAACAAAAGCAAATGACAGAAAAGGAATTATACACATTAAAGTATCCTATAGGTGAATTTATTACACCTAAAGTGATAACAAAAAAAGACATAGAAAACTGGATTAACACCATAGAATCGCTACCACAATCTATTATAGCTTTAACCAAAAACCTTAATGAGGTAGAACTTAAGTACAAGTATAGACCTCAAGGATGGACCATACAACAAGTAGTACATCATTGTGCAGACAGCCATATTAATAGTTTGCTGAGATTTAAACTCACACTAACCGAAGACTCTCCAATTATCAAACCCTATTTAGAAGATAAGTTTGCACATTTAATAGATTATAATGAGCCTATTGATTCTTCAATTTCTATTCTTATAGGTGTGCATAAAAAACTAGGCGTATTATTAAAAAGCCTTACCGAACAGCAATTAAAACTTGAGTTTGTTCACCCAGAACATGGCAAGCGGTTTTCTTTAGAAGAAACAATTGGAATTTACGCTTGGCATAGTAATCATCATGTATCTCATATTAAGCAAGCGTTAAAATTTAAAAGCCTATATTAATTAACACAAAACCCTGAATAATATTCAGGGTTTTGTGTTTTTAGTATGAGTTCTAGACAATTTATGGTGTACCACTTACGGTTTTACCTTTATCACTTTGTTGTTGTTTTTCAATACTTTTCTTAATTTTATTTATTGCAGTTTCAATAGATTTATCTGGCTCTATTAGATTAAATTCTCCCCAAAAATTAGGGTCTGAAAATCCAGAAATGGCATCAGTAATTATTACAGTAGGCCTTAATTTATCTTTATTCTTAATTTTTTTATCTGCAGTGTTAACTTCCCAATCCGTAACTGCCATTTCACTAGATAAGGTATACACTTTATTAAAAATCTCTCGTTTTTTATTGACTTTAAACTTTAGGCTTAGATTAGAATAACTGTAATACCATTTACTACCCTTTGCTTTATAGTCTACCTTATAAATCGCCTCAAGAGGATAAACGACAATGTCACTTGGTTTTTTCCTTACCAAAAGGTTTTTAGTCTTATTCATATCACTAACATCTAGCGCATAATTAGCACTAACCAGTGCCAAAGTTTCTACATCAATGAAAAGTTTACCATGATAATTTACTTCAAAGGCATTATCCACAGGTTTAAAATCTACAACATATACATTTCTATTATTAATTGTTGAAGGCTCATTAAACACAAAATCATAAGATTGAATACTCTCTTCTGTAAAAATATATTCAGGATATTTCATGATATCTAGATATACTGTAGAAAATGGTCCTCCTTGTAGTTTAACAGAGACCGTATCTAAACGTTTATAATCTGTACTCTTTCGCGCCTTACCTAATTGTATTGCATCACGACTTTTAGAAGCGTTTGGCTCTTTTAGAATATTCACTACAGCTTCTGTTAGTGACACATTTCTACTTCTTCGTTTTATAGTTTCTCTGTAAAAAGCAGTCATATAAACAGACTCATTTTGAAAATTTTTGTTCTTATCGTCAAACACTTTTCTTACTAAACTCTTAGCATCTTTAAATGCAGAAATACTAACAGCCGATAATGTTGTCACTGCTGTATATAATTTTACTGTACTATTGGCGCTCAATTCTGATAGCGGAATAACATAAGTATTATATCCTAATAAAGAAATCATAACTTTAGAATCTCCATAACTTTGAGGTACTTTTAATGTAAACTCACCTTCCGAATTTGAAATAGTACCAATATTGGTGCCGTTAATATGTAAGCTCGCAGCTTCTAAAGCTTTGTTGGTTTTACCATCTATTATTTTTCCGTTGTACGATTTAAAAGCAGATTGTGCATTTACTGATACCGTAAAAAATAGAAGTGCAAAAAAGATGTTAGAGTACATCTTAAATTTGTTTGTTCTTTCCATAACATTGTTTTTTTAATTAGCTATTTATTTCACACTAATTTACAACAATTCTCATTTAAGCTATAAAAACCCTGTTGTAAAACCGTAAACAATTATTATTCTTCACTTTTTTAATTTCCTAAAAGCAGAGGGTGTTTGCGTTGTAAACTTGGTAAATGCTTTATAAAATGTTACTTTATTATTAAAGCCACTTTCTAAGGCAATAGCCTCTATTTTAAGATGTTGGTATTTAGAATCGTGTAAATATTGTTTCGCAATTTCAATTCTGTGCTTATTGACATAGTCATTAAAATTCTCAGAAATGTATTCAGAAAATGTTTGGGAAACATGATGTTGTTTTTCATTTAAAATTTCACTTAATCCCGAAATATTAAAACGTCCATCTAAGAAAACTTTGTCATTTTTAAATGCCTTTTCAATTTTAGCTTTAATTCTTTTCATGTCTTTTTCATTAAGATTAGACCCAAAATATTTCTTTTTAATTTGAAGTAAAAACTCTGGGTTGTTAACCAAAAAGTATCCAACGCCAAAAATCAAAAAGGTAAGAATGACATAGAACCACGCAAAATCTCTCCAGCTATTCGCATAATGTGTTAAATAAGTAATGAGTAAGGAAGAACAAACATAAGCCAATACTAAAAACACAGCGTATTGTAAGCGTTTCTCTGAAAGCTTAGCTTTGTTCTTAAAAAGAAAAATAGAACATCCTATAGCATACAGCATCATCTGTAAGGCTAAAAGGTAATTCCATACCATGGTTCTAGAATTAAAATTTTCGTAAACATACTGTGCACGTACAGTGCCTTCCATTAACAGTACATCACCATAACCTATCCAAAAGACTACAATGGGCAGTAGATGCAAAAAGTCTATGCCTTTTAGTCTTTTTTTATCAAAAACTAAACATTGTAAATGGATAAAAACTAATGGTCCAAACAGAAAAGCGACCTCAAAATAAAACCAATCTACAAATTCTGTATAAATACTAACCAGTTGGCTTGAGCCATATAAAAAAATTAAAATATGAAACCCAACTAACGCAATAAGTGCAGATAAGGAAATATGACGTAATTGTCTTTTTTTAAAAAAAATGCCTCCTGCTACAAAAAATGCAACAAAGACTTGGGTTAACAATATATAACGAACAATTTCCAAAATACCTCAAAATGAATGAATACAATTTAAGGCTAATTTTTGTGGATTAAAAAAAAGACTACAAAAAACACCAATTACATACGCTCTGGAACCTGTATTCCTAAAACCTGAAATGCATTTTTTATAGTCTGACTCACTATTCTAGACAACTCAACTCTAAATTGTTTTTCTTGTTCTGAATCCGCACCAAGGATAGATACATTTTGATAAAACGAATTAAACGCTTTTACTAAATCGTAAGTATAATTAGCAATCAATGCAGGACTGTGCTGTTCTGCTGCATTTTGAATAACTTCCGGAAACAACTCTAATTGCTTAATAAGCTGTTTTTCTTTTTCATGAAGCGGTAATTCTGTATAATCTACAGGCTTAGAATTTGCATCTGCTTTTCTTAAAATAGATTGAATTCTAGCATATGTATATTGAATAAAAGGACCTGTATTTCCTTGAAAATCTATAGACTCTTTTGGATCGAATAATATTCTTTTCTTAGGATCTACTTTTAAAATATAATATTTCAATGCACCTAAACCTATGGTTTTGTACAAGGCTTTCTTTTCAGTGTAGTCATAGTCTTCAAGCTTTCCTAATTCTTTAGAAATCTCTTCAGCTGTATCTGCCATTTCTTTGATTAAATCATCTGCATCTACAACGGTGCCTTCTCTACTCTTCATTTTTCCGCTTGGTAAATCTACCATACCATAACTTAAGTGGAACAGATTTTTAGCCCAATCAAATCCTAATTTCTTCAAGATTAAGAATAAGACTTTAAAATGATAATCTTGCTCATTACCTACAGTGTACACCATGCCACCAACGTCTGGAAAATCCTTAATACGCTGAATGGCTGTACCAATATCTTGCGTCATATACACAGCGGTTCCGTCACTACGTAAAACTATTTTTTCGTCTAAACCGTCTTCCGTTAAATCACACCAAACAGAACCATCTTCTTTTTTAAAGAATACGCCAGTTTTTAACCCTTCGGCAACAAATTCTTTACCTAATAAATAGGTATTGCTTTCGTAATAATAGGAATCAAAATCAACACCTATATTTTTATATGTAACATCAAAACCATCATAAACCCATTGGTTCATTTTTTTCCAAAGCGCAACAACGTCTTCATCTCCTGCTTCCCAGTTAATTAACATTTCTTGAGCTTCTAGTAATAAAGGTGCATTTTTTTTCGCTTCTTCTTCTGTCTGCCCATTCTCAACTAATTCTGAGATTTGTGCCTTATATTCCTGATCAAACTTCACATAGTAATTTCCGACTAACTTATCGCCTTTTAAAGTTTCAGAAGGCACTTCTCCTTGTCCAAATTTCTGATAAGCCAACATACTTTTGCAAATATGAATACCTCTATCATTGATAATCTGTGTTTTATAAACCGTCTTTCCGGAAGCCTTTAAAATTTCTGCAACACTATATCCTAACAATACATTTCTTACGTGACCAAGATGCAGTGGCTTGTTAGTGTTTGGTGAAGAATATTCTACCATAACGGCCTTATCTTCTTTTTTCTCAACAAAGCCATAATTGCTTTTATCTTTTATAGTTTGAAAGAAATTATGGTAATAGCTATCGCTGATTTCAATATTTAAAAACCCTTTTACAACATTAAATCCTTTTACTAACTCTACATGGTCTAACAAATATTGACCAACTTGTTCTCCAATGACAGCAGGATTTCCCTTCACAACTCGTAGCATAGGAAAAACAACAACCGTAATATCTCCAGCAAACTCTTTGCGTGTGGCTTGAAATTCTACAGATTCTAATTCCGATTGGAACAATGCATTTATTGCTGATTTTACATGTATTTCTAAAGTCTCTTGAAGAGTCATAATTCTGTTATATTTTGGCATTTAAAAACGTTTGCAAAGATAGCAGATTTATTGTTTTTATTAGCAGTTGGACTCACATAATTATTGACCTATAATTTTCAAAGTCCCTTGGACAACAACAAACATAACCTATTGACAAACAATAAATTAAAGGCAAGATGCATTTCGTCGATGAAACTGTATTACCTCCAAGATTTCTGCCGTTAATCGAAATGACTTTTTCGAATTATAATTTTTTCAACCGTTTATCTAATTTATTCGTATTAAATCTTAATTATTAGCATATTTGTTTTGATAGTAGCATTTTTGAGACGCTATTAATCTAATGTCCCAAACATTAATGAAGCTTAATAATGAAACTTTAACCAAGTTGTTATTGTTTAGTGTTAACTTACTTTTTCTATCCCTCTATAAAAGTTTTTCTCACCAAAACAGCGCAATTCGTTTTAACGCTATTTTAAGATGAAACAGTTTATTACAATAGCTGTTTGTCTCATGTCGTTTGCTCTTTTTTCTCAAAATGAAAAAATAGATGAACTAACAGTACAATTAGCGTATATGAACGCAGACTCTACAAAAGTAGACAAGTCGCTTGTGCTTATAAATGAACTTTATAAGTTAAAGGAGTTTGACAAGGCTTTACTTTTTGTTAACCAAACATCAAAACTTGCTGAGGAATTAAATTATATAAAAGGCATTGCCGAGAACACGTATTTTAGAGCCTTAATCTATACAGAACGCAATGACTATTTTAATGCCATAGACAACTACAATACATCGAGAGACTTATACCTAAAAATAAAAGATACTCTTGGTATTGCTAAGGTTAGTAATAGTATAGGACTTATTGAAATAAAACGTGGCAATTATGCTGTTGGTTTACAAAATTCTTTGTCTGCCATTTCCATTTTTGAAAAACAAAATCTTAATAACGAATTAAGCGCAGCGTATAATAATTTAGCAGAAGCTTACTACAACACAAACCAAATTGATAAAGCCATTGAATTTAATTACAAAGCTTTAGAAGTAAGAAAACTAATTAAGGATAAGGACGGAATTAAAAACTCCACAAAAAATATAGCTGAGCTTTACTCTTTACTTAAAGAACATAGAAAAGCTATTGAATATTACGAAAAAGCATTAGATATATTAAACCCTAAAACCGACCATGAATTACGAGGCGAAATTCTTCCTAAACTTGGTAGCGAATATTTACGCTTTAAGGAATATGATAAAGCTTCTGAATATTTAGTTGAAGGATTAAAATACAACAGAAAACAAGATAATAAAGAAGGTCTGTTACGCGCACTAAATGCAATTGGCAACTTAAACCTTCAGAATAAAAAAGTAAAATTAGCTGAGAAACAATTAAATGAAGCTTATGCTATTGCTCAAAAAACAAATAATAAAAAAGAATTATTAGAGAATTACAAACTTCATATGGCCTTAGATTCTACTCAAGGACAGTTTCAAAACGCCTTTTTTTGGCAAAATAAATTCTATAAACTAAAAGATTCGCTTTCTAAAATAGACCAACCTGTTTTCCCAACAAAAGTAGATCCTTTAGATTTAACGCCTACTGAAAACACAAGCAACACGGCAATTGAGCCAACTAAAACAACTTTAAAAGAACAAGAACCAAGTGAAACACATGCTTGGAATCATAACGCAACTCTTTTTTATGTTTTAATTGCTTTACTAGCCCTTGTATCCGCGCTTCTTGTATATAGTTTATTAAAAACAAAATCGCATAAAGACGAATTAGAAAAGCAAAAAGACAAATTAGATCAAGAACAGATTAGAACCGAAGCTATTTTAGAACAAACACATCATTTAGAAGAAGTTAACCAAGTTAAAGACAAACTTTTTTCTATTGTATCACATGATTTAAAAGATTCGATCTCTTCTATAAAGGCGTTTTTAGACTTATTAAAGGAAGATAGCATTTCTAAAGATGAGTTTTATGAATTAATACCAGAATTAAGTGAGAATGCTGATAACGCAAATGCACTTTTATATAATCTATTAAATTGGTCTAAATCTCAACTGCAAAATTTAGAACCAAAACCAGAACTGTTTAATATCCAAGATGTTTTTCATACCAAAATTGCATTGGTAGAACAAAAAGTGGAAGATAAAAATATTGTACTTATTGACGAATCGCAAAATGGATTAGTTTATGCAGATCGTAGCATGGTAGAAATTGTAGTGCAAAATTTAATTACCAACGCTGTTAAATTTAGCCGAATTGGTGATGTTATTACCATATCTAACCAAGTCCTAAATGGCAAAGCAATAATCTGTGTTGAAGACACTGGTGTTGGTATTGCTAAAGAAAATATAAGTAAGCTGTTTGCATCGCATAAGAACTTTACCACGACAGGTACAAAAAACGAAAAAGGAACTGGTTTAGGTCTAACTATTGCAAAAGATTTAGTAGAACTTAACAACGGAAAAATCTGGGTAGAAAGTACACAAAACGTAGGTAGTAAATTCTTTATTGAGCTACCAAGTACAGACACAAAATCTTAAGCCGTTAAGCAAAAAACGATATTGGTTTGCAAATAATAATTAAGCCTTAGGAAGAAAAACCTCAGCCATCATACAGCGAGCACTTCCACCACCACAGGTTTCTATAGTATCTAATGAGCTCGATAGAATAGGACAATATTTTTCTATAATTTTAATTTGATGAGGCGTTAAACTCTTATGAGCTGCTGCACTCATTACTAAATAAAGCTGATTATTTTGTCCTCGTAACTGCAGCATATTACCAGCAAATTGGTGCATTTGTGCTTCGGTAATTGATACAATTTCCTTTCCATCTTGCTTTAAATGTTTTACAACATTTTTACGCTCTTTTTTATCATCAATAGTATCTAAACATATTACTGCAAAGTTCTCTGCTAAACACATCATTACGTTAGTGTGATAAATTGCTAATCGCTGGTCATTTACAGTCTGATTTGCCGTAAAAATCACTGGAGAAAACTCAAAATCTTCACAAAACTCAATAAACAACGCTTCATCTGCTCTTGGTGATAACGCACAATAGGCCTTTCTATTTACACGATCTAAGGCCATACTGCCCGTTCCTTCTAAGAAAACACCTTCGAGTTCTGCTGAAGTATAGTCTACTATATGTTCTATTTTAAACCCTTCTTCTTCTAATCTCACAAAGACTTCATCTCGTCGTTCTTTACGTCTATTCTCTGCAAACATTGGATATTTAGCAACATCACCATTACTATGAAAACTTACCCAGTTATTAGGAAAAATAGAATCTGGCGTATCCAATAACGCATCATCATTCTCCACAATAACATGGATGCCTACAGCACGTAATTTCTCTACAAAAGCATCAAATTCGTTTTGCGCTTTTAGATTGATTTCTGTTTGCTTTAAATCTATATTTTCTTGAAAATAGTTATTGATTGCAGTTTGCTCATTCATCCTAAAATTAACAGGACGAATCATCAAAATTGTATTTGTAGTTTGTAGCATTTATAACGAGATAATGTAAGTTGCAAAGTTATTGTTTTTTAATACGATATAAACTAAAAACTAATTATGAATTTTTATCCAATTTAAGGCCTCTGTTTTATTACTAAAAGTTTGAATATTCCAAGATTTACTCTCATTTATTGCAATTAAAAACTCCGTAGATTTTTTACCAACATACCCTTCTACAACAACAGCCATTCCTTTTATTTCTCTTAAATTAGCTATTTCATTTTGGGCTTCAAATGTGTAGGTGTAGGCAAATTTTTTATTAATAAGAAGGAAAAAAGGGGCTTCTAAATGCTCCAATAAGGTTGCATGATATTCTTCCACCATTTGTAAATCCATTAATACACCTTGGTATATAATAACCTCGGCGATATTAGGCTCAAGTACAATAATTTCACCGAAGCTTAAATAATGAGTTTTCATGTGGATAAATATAATTAATTTTATAGCAAATCAAAACATCATGAAAAAAATCTATTGCCTATTTCTAATCCTTTATACATGCGGTAACACTTCAGAAAATAAAGATGAGACACCACTAAATACGAGCATTAATTTCACGACTGTTTTTGAAAAAAGTAAGGGATTAGAAACCGCTACCTACGAAGAAACCATAAAATTCTATAACGATCTAGCGAATCAGTATCCAGAAATTTCAATACAAACCATGGGTGAAACAGATTCCGGAAAACCGCTGCACCTAGTTACTTTAAATTTTAATACTACCGACCATGATTATCAAAGTTTACGAAAAAATAACAGGATCTTATTAATAAACAATGGCATTCATCCAGGAGAATCAGACGGTATTGATGCTACAATGATGCTTTTTAGAGATTTTGTACAAGGAAAAATCAAGGCACCAAAACACACCGTTATAGCAACTATTCCTATTTATAATATTGGTGGCAGTTTAAACAGAAACTCCACAACAAGAACGAACCAAAACGGACCAAAAGCATATGGTTTTAGAGGCAATGCAAGGAATTATGATCTCAATAGAGATTTTATTAAAGCAGACACTAAAAATGCAAAAGCCTTTGCCGAAATTTTCCACCTTTTACAACCCGATGTCTTCATTGACAATCATGTTAGTAATGGTGCAGATTACCAGTATACTCTAACGCATTTGTTTACGCAACATAACAAATTAGGTGGTCAGCTTGGTGCGTTTTTAAATGACCAAATGATGCCAAAACTAGAGCAAAAACTCAAAACTAAATCTTGGGACATAACGCCTTATGTGAATGTTTTTAATAAAACACCAGATGATGGATTTAAGCAATTTTTAGATTCGCCTAGATATTCTACTGGTTATACCAGCTTGTTTAACACCTTAGGTATGATGGTTGAAACACACATGCTAAAACCATACAAACAACGCGTCGAAGGCACCTACGAAATCATGAAAAGCATGATTGAAATCACGGAAGAAGATGGCAAAAAAATTACACAGCTTAGAGCAGAACAACGTAAATTATGGTCCGCAGGAAAAGTATATCCTATTTCGTGGGAAATTGATACCACAAAATCATCTACTCTTAACTTTAAAGGTTACGAAGGTGAAATGGTTAAAAGTGACTTAACAGGTGCTAATCGCCTAAAATATAATAGACAAAAGCCCTTCACTAAAAAAGTAAATTATAAAAATTATTACCAACCTAGCGCGACCATTACAGTACCAAAAGCGTATATAATACCTCAAGGTTGGCATAATATTATGGATGCATTAACCATTAATAAGGTTAAATTTTCAACCTTAGAAAAAGACACTATAATTAATGTAGAAGCGTACAAAATTGGTGCTTTTGAAACTAAAAAATCGCCATATGAAGGTCATTACGCACACTTTAATACAACCGTAAATTCGACCTCAAAAAACATACAATTTAAAAAAGGAGATTATATGGTGTTTACAAATCAAAATGCTGTGCGTTATCTATTAGAAACCTTAGAACCAACAGCACCAGACTCCTTTTTTAACTGGAATTTTTTTGATACCATCTTACAACAAAAGGAAGGATTTTCACCTTATGTTTGGGAAGATAAAGCCACACAACTTTTAAACGAAAATCCTAAACTTCAAATAGAATTTAATATAAAGATTAGTTATGATGAAGATTTTGCAAATAACTGGTATGCTCAACTAGATTGGTTACATAAACAAAGTAAGCATTATGAAAAGGCACATATGCAATATCCTATTTATCGTGTAAATTGATATGCATTTATTTTTAAGCTCACTATGATTCAAGCTCAACATTGTAATTTATGTAAATTCCCAGAAATGGATCTTAAGGTTGGTCTTACCTGTGGTTTAACGCACAAAAAGCCAAAATTTAAATCACGATGTCCCGATCTTCAATTTAGTAGCATCATGACAGAACAAGTCACTAACGTGTGTCATGAGATAGAAAAATTAAATAAAACTAAATCATATATCTATTTCAACTTTGTGCTATTAAATGCCCTTGGTTTACTCATTTTAATAATTGCTTACTATGAGTTAAAGAATACGTTAAAATTAGATTTTAGCTATATTGGTTACAAACACTTTAATATCTATTATACCTTTTACTTTTTAGGAACCACGAGCATGTCCTTAGCTTGCTACAAGTTAATTGTATTTAGAAAAACAAAAAAACGTTTAGAAATTGAAAAACATAAATTGGCTTCAATTCTCAAAACCTACAATTTATCAATCAATTCAGTCATAAGGTCGCAATAATCAATTAAACCAAAACCTTAATATTAGCATAGCTATTTTCTAAGGCTTTTATAGATGCCTGTTCATCTAACCATTCTACTTTAGTAATGCCTTCTTTAATTTGAGGGTAAAGTTTTCCTTCAAATTCTGTTTTCATTTCAAACCAGTAAGTTACTTTAATTTTATGTTTCCCATTACGTTTAAAAATATGGTATGTCGTTGGTAATGGTTTAGTAATAGATAAGCCCTCTATACCTGTCTCCTCTTCTACCTCTCTCATTGCAGTTTGTTCTATGGTTTCTTTTCGTTCTGCTTTTCCTTTTGGTAAATCCCATTTATCATTCCTATAAATAAAAAGAATTTCATTTTTAGCATTATACACCTTTCCACCACCAGCAACAACATTTGGCAAAAGTTTTAAAAATTTCTTTAAAAGCTTATCCGGATTTTTATGAATTAAATGTACGGCTTGTAAATCTGTTTTATTCATAGTCTTAATCACCTTACCAATGTTAAAAGATTTTAAAAGAAATGACTTAAAATCCGTCTCTTGCTGTATCTCAGAAGTTAAAATAATAGGTTTATCACCTACATAAATAGTGTGCATGCTTAGCTTCGTTTTACTATGATATTGTAAATTTATTATTTTTTATGACAAACTATTTGAAATGAAATTTATTTTCGATTAAAATTTTATAACCTTTATATTTCATTATTTTTGTAACATGATTTTTAACAAAGAAACAGCAAAAAAAACAGCAGAAGTTTTATTACAAATTAATGCTATAAAACTACAACCCAATGATCCATTTACTTGGGCTTCTGGCTGGAAATCACCAATCTATTGCGACAATAGAATTGTATTATCATTTCCTCAAATAAGAAATTACATTAGAGAATCAATTGCCAAAAACATTGAAGAACTCTACGGAAAACCAGATGTTATCGCTGGTGTAGCAACAGGTGCTATTGGTATTGGTGCTTTAGTGGCAGAATATTTAAATCTACCTTTTGTTTATGTAAGACCAGAGGCTAAAAAACATGGCCGTCAAAACCAAATTGAAGGCTTTATACAAAAAGGACAAACCGTTGTTGTTGTAGAAGATTTAATCAGTACAGGAATGAGTAGCCTCAATGCTGTAAAAGCTTTGCATGAAGCCGAAGTCAACGTAAAGGGCATGGTTGCTATATTTTCTTATGGGTTTGATATTGCTACAGAAAATTTTAAAGGTGCAAATGTAGAATTACACACACTAGGTAACTATGAAAATCTATTAGAACAAGCTTTAGACACGTTTTACATCACTAAAGAACAGCAAGACATTTTAGCCCAATGGAACGCTGATCCGAGTCATTGGAACGCTATTTGATACTCTAAAGTTAAACCGTTTACAAGTGTATTTTATTACAATACTAATAAAACCAAACACTTTAAATTAAAAAAACAGTATTACAATGAAATTAGAATCACCAAAAGTTACCTTAAATAAATCTACAGAAGACACGTTTAACTTTCTATCTGATGTTAAAAATTTTGAAAGTTTAATGCCAGAAAACATAAGTAAATTTGAAGTATTAGAAGATGACAAATTTCTTTTTGCATTAAAAGGAATGCCAGAAATTGTACTGAAAAAAAAGGAAGCAATACCACATAATAAAATCGTATTAGGTGCTGCAGGCGGAAAATTAGATTTTGCTTTAATTGCAGACATTACAGAAACTGGAGAAGGCAAAACCGATGTAAAACTAAATTTTGAAGGCGAATTTAATGCTATGATGGCTATGATGATAAAAGGGCCTATTAATAAATTTATTGAAACCTTAGTGACAAATATGAAAACTGCTATTTAATATAGCAGTTTTACTTCTTTTAGATCAAAAGTTTTAATAATATCATCTTCTGTCCAAACACATAACTGACCACTTTCTGTAACACCCTGAATGATACCTGAAAATTGAGTACATTCATTAGTTTGAAACGTTGAAGGTTTATTTTTTCTGAACAAAAGGTCTTCATATTCTGTTTTAATTTCAGCAAAATTCTTAGACGCTAAAAGTTTAAAATAAATTTGAAGTTGTTTTAGTACTTCCGACAAAATTTCATCCTTATTATAAACATGCCCTGTAATTAAACTCATAGACGATGCCTTAGGTAGGTTATAAAATTCTTTTTGGTTAACATTAAGCCCAAAACCTATAATAGAACCTTGTATATTATTTTTTTTTATGACATTTTCTATTAATACACCACAAATTTTGGTGTCTGCTGACAAAATGTCGTTAGGCCATTTAATACTTAATTTCGGAATATTAAAACCACTTAAGGCCTTGTAAATTGACAATGAAACAACCATACTTATATAAAATTGATCGCTAACAGGATACAGTGATAAGCGCTTAAACACGCTAGCAGTTAGATTCTTACCCGATTGCGCGTGCCATTTTGCACCTCTTTGCCCTCTGCCATCAGTTTGTGATTCTGTTACCACAACCGTGAAATCTTTAGGTATAGCAACAGATACCAACCCTTTTAAATAGGAATTTGTAGAGTCAATGGCATTAAGTTTGATTATATACATTAAAAATGCAATTTATTTTATGGTTTTCTTATGAGAAATAGCACTCACAAGAACTAAAAAAATAATAACTTTGCACAAAATTAACACAATTTAATGACGAAAGATAAAATCCCTACAGATCAACTCATCACAACGATTATTGGTGGTATAGAAGAGGTTAAAGGAAAAGAGATTACTTTATTAGATTTAAGAGAAATTGAAAATACGGTTTGTGATTACTTTATAATCTGCGAAGGTACTTCAAATACACAAGTAAATGCAATCGTTAATTCCATACAAAAACAAGTTAGCAAAACACTAAAAGATAAACCTTGGCACATTGAAGGGACTGAAAACTCTGAATGGATTTTAATGGATTATGTCAATGTGGTCGTACACGTATTTCAAAAACAGATTAGAGAATACTACGACATTGAAAGTCTTTGGGGAGACGCTAAAACTACGCAAATAGAAACAAGTTACTAAAACGATACAAGCTACTAATGGCAAAAGACAATAAAAACACAAGCAAGAAACCAAAACTAAGTCCGTATTGGATTTATGGAATAGTAATCGCCATATTTTTAGGCATACAATTTTTTGGAGGGAACGCTTTTCAAAATACTAAGGAAATTAAAACTTCAGATTTTATAAGCTATTTAGAAGATGGTGATGTAAAAGAAGTGATTGTAATTAGTAACACTAAAACAGCAAAAGTTTATCTTACTAAGGCTGCATTAGAAAAAGAAGTGCATAAAAATTCTAAGTCTAAAAGTTTCCTTCCTACAGGAAATGAAGCAAATTACACCTTAAAATTTGGTGATCTTCAGAACTTTGAGAATAGAATTGATACCATCATTGCAGAAAAAGGACTATCAACTACTAGAGATGCTGATATAGAAAATAATGCTTGGGGAGACATTTTAATCTCACTCCTTCCGTTTGTTCTTATTATTGGTGTATGGATCTTTATTATGCGACGCATGTCCTCTGGAGGAGGAGGTGGTGCTGGTGGCCAGATTTTTAATATTGGTAAATCTAAAGCTAAACTTTTTGATGAAAAATCAGACACCAAAACTACGTTTAAAGACGTTGCAGGTTTAGAAGGTGCAAAAGAGGAAGTTCAAGAGATTGTAGATTTCTTAAAATTTCCAGAAAAATATACAGCATTAGGTGGTAAAATACCTAAAGGAGCTTTACTTGTAGGACCTCCTGGTACAGGTAAAACGTTATTAGCAAAAGCAGTGGCAGGTGAGGCAAAAGTGCCATTCTTTTCACTATCTGGTTCGGATTTTGTAGAAATGTTTGTTGGTGTTGGAGCCTCTAGAGTAAGAGATTTATTTAAACAAGCCAAAGAAAAATCACCATCGATAATATTTATTGATGAAATTGATGCTATTGGTAGAGCAAGAGGCAAAAATAATATGTCTGGCTCTAATGATGAACGAGAAAACACACTTAATCAATTACTAACAGAAATGGATGGTTTTGGTACCAATACAAACGTTATTGTATTAGCTGCCACAAACAGAGCAGACGTTTTAGATAGTGCCTTGATGAGAGCAGGACGTTTTGATAGACAGATTTATGTAGACCTTCCAGATGTAAGAGAGCGTAAAGAAATTTTTGAAGTGCATTTACGTCCATTAAAAAAGGAAGAGACATTAGATATAGATTTCTTATCAAAACAAACACCAGGATTTTCTGGTGCAGATATCGCCAATGTGTGTAACGAAGCAGCATTAATTGCAGCAAGAAAAGGCAAAAAAGCAGTTAACAAACAAGACTTCTTAGACGCTGTTGATAGAATTATTGGTGGATTAGAAAAGAAAAATAAAATTATAACACCTTCAGAAAAAAGAGCTGTTGCATTCCATGAAGCTGGTCATGCCACTGTAAGCTGGATGCTAGAACATGCAGCACCATTGGTTAAAGTTACTATAGTGCCTAGAGGACGATCTTTAGGAGCTGCTTGGTATTTACCAGAAGAACGTTTAATTGTGCGACCAGAGCAAATGTTAGACGAAATGTGTGCAGCACTTGGTGGACGAGCAGCTGAGAAAGTAATTTTTGATAAAATATCTACAGGAGCCTTAAGTGATTTAGAAAAAGTAACTAAGCAAGCAAGAGCTATGGTTACGGTTTATGGACTAAGTGACAAAGTAGGTAACCTAACTTATTACGACTCTTCTGGACAGTCTGAATACGGTTTTACTAAACCATACAGTGAGAAAACAGCAGAGCTTATTGATAAGGAAATTTCAGATATCATTGAAGAGCAATATCAACGTGCTATTAATTTATTAGAAAACAATAAAGATAAATTAACAGAACTAGCAGAAGTTCTTCTAGATAAAGAAGTGATTTTTAAAGACAATCTAGAGAAAATATTTGGTAAACGTGCATTTGAAAACACCGTTATCTCAAAAACGGAAGAGGAAGAATAATACACTTTTAACACAGTCATATAAAAAACTTAAATTAACCCATTGTTAATTTAAGTTTTTTTATATTTGAAATTAACACAAATACTAGTAATAATTGCAACTGTTGAATGAGCTTATTTCGTAAACTCTTCGGAAAAAAGTCTGAACAGACTGAAGTAGACATACCAAATCAAGAGCGTGGCAAATATATGCCTGAAGTAAAGCTACCTGTAGATGAACGTTTTACAATAAACTTCAAAGCTAATGGTGGCAAATTTCTGTATTGTGAAAACTTAGAAGAAGTAAAAGATTGTTTCAATTCTATATTAGACGAAAACAATTGGCACAACGACAAAGTCTTTTTAATTGATCAGCGATTAACAGAATTATTTAAAGATTTTAATTTAAATAGTACTAAAAAATTATCGGAAAGCTCTTACTTTCTATCGACCTGCGAATATTTAATCTCAGATGATGGATCGCTATTAATTTCTTCAAATCAAATTGCTGAGAAAAAACTAATTGAATTACCAGATCACTTTATAATCTATGCCACTACAAGTCAGTTTGTAGAAACAATAGGTGAAGGTTTAAAAGGTATTAAAGCCAAAAGCAAAGCTACAATCCCAACAAATATTACAACCATAAAACATTTTAAAACTGCCGACGATAAAGATTTTTTAACTTACGGAAGTAGTTCTAAAAACCTATACCTACTTCTATTAGAAGACTTATAATGAAGGAGTTAATTATACGTGCACTATCTGGTGCAGTTTATGTTTTACTACTTATAGGATCTCTATTTGCACAAGAAACATCAATAATTTTAATAGGAATTTTTGGATGTATCAGTTTGGCAGAATTCAGTAAGCTCATAAAATTGAAGTCAGTTATTCCATATTTCATTTATGTTATACTGTTTACAGGCTATTGGTATTTCTGCATTCACAATTCTACATCAACAGGAAGTGGAGAAGTCATTCAAATATTATTAGTGGTCACAATTTTTGTAAATCTTATTTTAATTAAAGATTTATTTACAGCAAAGAAAATTCCTTTATTTGAATCTAAGCGGTATATCGTCACGACTTTTTATTTAACAAGTGGATTTTTATTTATGCTACTTATTTCAAATTTCAATAGTCAATTTACGCCATTGTTACTCCTTGGGTCATTTATTTTGGTTTGGATTAATGACAGTGCAGCTTATATCGTTGGTAAAAATTTTGGTAGACAAAAATTGTTCCCGAGCATATCACCTAAAAAAACCGTAGAAGGCTTTTTGGGTGGTTTATTTTTTGCTTGTATTTCTAGTTATTTTATCGCTAATTATACAGATACTCTTAATTTTAATTCCTGGCTGATTTTAGCTATTATAGTGAGTGTATTAGGTACGATTGGAGATTTAATAGAATCAAAATTTAAACGTCAGGCCGATGTAAAAGATAGTGGTGTTATAATGCCTGGTCACGGCGGACTATTAGATCGATTAGATAGTATTATATTTGCAGCACCATTTATTTATTTATTTTTAAGAATTTCAAGTCATGTTTCATAAAGAAGGTCATAAAATTATTTTCATTACACTCGTCATTGTTGTAGGTTCATTTTTTTTAATTGATGGATTTATTACCAATGAATGGTTAAGAAAAGGACTCATGCTAGCAGTATTGGTGTTTTTTATACTGATACTACAATTTTTTAGAAACCCTAAACGAAATACGCATATTAATGACAAACAAGCTTTATCTCCAGTTGATGGTAAAGTTGTTGTTATTGAAGAAGTAGAAGAAAATGAAGTTTTTAAAGACAAACGCATTCAGGTATCTGTGTTTATGTCGCCAATAAATGTGCATGTTACCCGCTATCCTATTGCAGGTAAAGTTACTTTCAGTAAATATCATCCTGGTAAATTTTTAGTGGCTTGGCACCCAAAGGCAAGTGAAGAAAATGAGCGTACAACAGTCGTTGTAGAAAATGAAAGTTTTGGTAAAGTATTACACAGACAAATCGCTGGTGCTTTAGCAAAACGTATTGTAAACTACGCTAAAGTAAATACTAAGGTAGAACAAGGAGCAGACTCTGGTTTTATTAAGTTTGGCTCTCGCGTAGATTTATTCTTACCTTTAGATGCAGATATCAAAGTAGCGCTTAATCAAAAAGTGAGAGGTGGAGAAAGTGTGATTGCAGAAATGAAATAATTTCTAAAGAAAATGGTTTCTAAAGAATTAGACATAGAATTTAATACAGCCGTAGATCGTGTTAACGATCACACAGAACCGTTTCCTGCAGATTTCTTATTACGTCTTTATGCTTATTACAAAAAAGCGACCAATAATTATACACGTCCTAGTAGTCGTAAACCTATTATAAATGCATTTAAGACCAATGCTTTATTCCAAGTAAAGGATATTACAGAAGATGAGGCTAAACAAGAATATATAAATCTTGTAAATAATTATTTTTTGTATAGAAAATAAGGATTATTCCCTTATCAATGGCATTGTAGAACAGCGCAATAACCCTTCTTGTTTGGCAATTTCGGCATATGGAACTTCTTCTACAGTAAAACCGTTTTCCCTTAACCAACTATTTAGCCTTGTAAAATTTGTTTCAGATATAATAACATCTTCAGAAATGGAAAAGATATTACTATTCATATTGTACATCTCTTCTTTTGTGATTTCAAAAATATTTTCCTCACCAAAGAAATCAACTAACCATTGATACTCCTTTTCTATTAAAAATCCATTTTTATGAATTATAGCTTTGTCCTTTCCAATAGGTTGAAAGCAACAGTCTAAATGCAAGGCATTTTCTTTAGGATTGGTATTAGACTTTCTTAATTCAAAAGACTTCACTGTTTTATGAGGAAACAACTCTTGAATTGCAATTACGGCATCCATATTTGTCCTTGCTGTGATATAGTCTGCATAATCTTCACCAGAATAGGTACCTATAAATATGTAATCATTCCATGGCATCACATCACCTCCTTCTACATGGCATTCTTCTGGTAATATTATAATGTTGTCCTCTCCTATGTCATCTAAAATAGGCTGTATCGCTTCGTATTCTCTTTCGCGATCAGGCAAAATATTGGCTTTTATCAATTTATCTTCTATGACAAAAGCAATATCTCTAGAAAATATTTGATTATAATCTTTAATAACCTTTGGCCTATAGACTTTAACATCATATTTTTTAAACACATTAGCAACAGCCTTCATCTCATTAATCATATCGCTTTCTATAGGATATGTACCTGCTTTTATATGCTGAATAGATTTAGGGTCGTAAGCGTCCTCTATTGATGGAATTGGACCTACACTTTCTGCTGTACCAAGAATAACGGCTTTGAGGCGCGACGTTTCGTTTTCTATGTTTAATTTCATATATGTAAAAATAAAAAAAGCTCCATAATAAATATGAAGCTTTTTAAAATATATAATTATTTATTACCTTTTATCAATGGTCTTAAATGGTCTGTATGTTTCACCAATATATAGTTGTCTTGGACGTCCAATAGGTTCTTTACGCGTACGCATTTCTTTCCATTGTGCAATCCAACCTGGTAGACGACCTAATGCAAACATTACAGTAAACATTTCTACAGGTATTCCCATTGCTCTATATATAATACCAGAATAGAAATCTACGTTAGGGTATAATTTTCTGTCCACAAAATATGGATCTTCTAAAGCCTCTTTCTCTAATCCTTTAGCGATATCTAAAATTGGGTCTTCTACACCTAAATCCGACAATACTTCATCGGCAGCTACCTTAATTATCTTTGCTCTTGGATCAAAGTTTTTATATACTCTATGACCAAATCCCATTAAACGGAATGGGTCGTTCTTATCTTTAGCCTTAGCCATATATTTTTTAGTATCTCCACCATCTTCTTTAATAGCTTCGAGCATTTCTAATACGGCTTGATTTGCACCACCATGTAAAGGTCCCCAAAGTGCTGAAATACCAGAGGCAAGTGAAACAAAAAGTCCGGCATGTGAAGAACCTGTTATTCTTACTGTAGATGTAGAACAATTTTGCTCATGATCTGCATGTAATATTAATAGTTTGTCTAAAGCATTAACTAATATAGGATTTTGCTCATAGTCACTATTTGGACTTTTGAACATCATCTTTAAAATATTCTCTACATACCCTAACTTGTCATCACCATACTCTAATGGTAAACCTTGCTTTTTACGCATTGTCCATGCTACAATCACAGGGAATTTACCTAAAATAGTTACAATAGAATTATACATTGCCTCTTCTGAAGCCACATTCACTGAAGTTGGGTAAAATGCAGTAAGTGCACTTGTTAATGATGATAATACACCCATTGGGTGTGCAGATTTTGGAAACGCATCTAATATTTTTTTAAGATCATCATCTACAACGGAATGAGATTTTATATCAGAATGAAATTTATCTAACTCTTCTTGATTTGGCAACTCGCCGAAAATAAGCAAATACACTACCTCTAAAAAATCAGCTTTTTCTGCTAACTCTTCTATAGAATAACCTCTATACCTTAATATACCTTTTTCCCCATCTAAAAATGTAATGGCACTTTCACAGCTTCCAGTATTTTTATAACCTGGATCTAAAGTAATTGCTCCACCTGTTGCGCCTCTTAAACTTTTAACATCTATTGCAACTTCTTTTTCTGTACCAACAATTATAGGGAAATCATATTTTTCACCATTAATTTCTAATGTAGCTTTATCTGACATATTTTCTTTTCGGATTTTATATATTATTAGAGACGTAAATTTACGAAATCTCAATCGATTTCGAAAGCAGATTTATAATCGTTTTAACGATTCAATAAAGTTTTATATAAACCACAAAAAAGTCTAAAAATATTACCTTAAATTATTTATTTATTACAACTATCTATGGTTATTCTTCAATTTTAATAAATCTTATGTGGCCACACAATGCTTAAAAGATTTAAATTATAGCTTTCTAAATGAATTATAAATCCGAAAATAAAAGAAATAACAGAATGAATAAATACAAAAAACCTACAAAAATTAATTTGTAGGTTTTACTATAAGCTATGTGTTGAGCTATGTTATTTTAGTTTAAATGCATTAACTCCTGGAAAATAAGCAACATCACCTAATTCTTCTTCAATACGTAATAATTGATTGTATTTTGCCATACGATCACTACGAGATGCAGAACCTGTTTTAATTTGTCCACAATTTAATGCTACAGCTAAATCTGCAATTGTATTATCTTCTGTTTCACCAGATCTATGCGACATTACAGATGTGTAACCTGCATTATGTGCCATGTTTACTGCTGCTATAGTTTCTGTTAAAGTTCCTATTTGGTTAACTTTAATTAAAATTGAATTGGCAATTCCATTATCAATTCCGCGAGATAATCGTTCTACATTTGTCACGTATAAATCATCACCTACTAATTGTACTTTATCTCCAATTTGCTCTGTAAGATCTTTCCAACCGTCCCAATCGTTTTCATCCATACCGTCTTCAATTGAAATAATTGGATATTTTGTCGTTAAATCTGCTAAATATTTTGCTTGCTCTTTACTCGTTCTTACCTCACCTTTATCACCTTCAAAAAGTGTGTAATCGTATTTACCATCTTTATAAAATTCAGCGGCTGCACAATCTAAGGCAATCATCACATCGTCTCCAAATTTGTAACCTGCTTTTTCAACGGCTGTTTTTATTGTATCTAAGGCATCTTCTGTACCACCTGGTAAGTTTGGCGCAAAACCACCTTCATCACCTACTGCTGTACTTAAATCTCTATCGTGTAATACTTTCTTAAGATTATGAAAAATCTCAGTTCCCATTTGCATAGCATGCGTAAAGTTTTTTGCTTTAACTGGCATTACCATAAATTCTTGAAACGCAATTGGCGCATCACTATGAGAACCACCATTGATAATATTCATCATTGGTAATGGCAATGTATTGGCAGAAACACCTCCTACATATCTATATAATGGCATTCCTAACTCATTAGCTGCAGCCTTAGCTACTGCTAAAGACACACCTAAGATTGCATTAGCTCCTAATTTCGATTTATTTGGTGTACCATCTAAATCTATCATCATTTGATCAATTGCATTTTGTTCAAACACAGAAACGCCTAATAATTCTTGAGCAATTGTAGCGTTTACATTTTCAACAGCTTTTAATACGCCTTTTCCCATATAAGTATCACCACCATCTCTTAACTCAACAGCTTCATGTTCTCCGGTAGATGCACCAGAAGGAACTGCTGCTCTTCCCATAATACCATTTTCTGTTGTCACATCAACCTCTACTGTTGGATTCCCTCTTGAATCTAAAATTTGTCTTGCGTGTACATTGATTATAATGCTCATTTTCTATTTTTTTTATGTTGATTTATATCAAATTTACGAAAATCTAAAACTTAATACAGTACAAAAATCATATTTATGATTAAAGTTTACTATAATGTTTTCGTAACTAAAAAAACACAATAAAACTGTTGTTCTATTGCGTTTTTAATATTTTAGTTTAATTATTTTTTATTAAGTCTATAAATTGATCAAATAAATATAAAGAATCATTTGGTCCTGGACTTGCTTCTGGATGATACTGTACAGAGAAACAATTTTTATCTTTAATTTTTATGCCTGCAACTGTATTATCATTAAGATGCACATGAGTAATTTCTACATGGTCATTCGCTTCCGTTTCTTCTCTATTAATGGCAAAACCATGATTTTGAGATGTTATTTCACCTTTACCTGTAATTAAGTTTTTAACAGGATGATTGATACCTCTATGCCCATTATGCATTTTATAAGTAGAAATACCATTGGCCAATGCAATGACTTGATGCCCTAAGCAAATACCAAATAATGGCTTGTTCTTAGCGATTATCTCTTTTGCCAACGCTTGCGCATCTACCAATGGTTCTGGATCACCAGGTCCATTTGATAAGAAATAACCATCAGGATTAAAAGCTTCTAATTCTTCAAACTTAGCATTATATGGAAACACTTTTACATAAGCATCTCTACTTGTTAAGTTTCTTAGAATATTTTTTTTAATGCCTATATCTAATGCTGCAATTTTATAGGTTGCATTTTCATCACCCACAAAATAAGGTGCTTTCGTAGACACTTTAGATGCCAATTCTAAACCTTTCATTGAAGGAGAATCTGCTAACTGCTTTTTTAATGTATCTAAATTATCTACCTCTGTAGTTATCACAGCATTCATTGCACCATTATCTCTAATATAGCTCACTAACGCACGCGTATCTACATCTGCAATAGCTAAGGTATTATGCTTTTCAAAAAAATCTTCTAAAGAAGCATCTGCCGCAGGTCTAGAATAATTAAAACTAAAGTTTTTACATATTAATCCAGCAATTTTAATGTCATCCGATTCTACTTCATCTTCTTTCGTACCATAATTACCAATGTGGGCATTAGTAGTAACCATTAATTGACCATAATATGAAGGGTCAGTGAAAATTTCTTGATATCCTGTTGTCCCTGTATTAAAACAAACTTCTCCAAAGGCAGAACCTTCTTTTCCTATGGATTTACCATGAAAAATCGTTCCATCTGCTAAAAGAATAAGGGCTTTTTTTCTTTGTTTGTATTTCATTTTTGTTGCGTTGTATCGTTTATTGCTATTAACTATATATTATTTTAAAATGCTGATGTAAACTAATCATTTTCATTTGACGTAACGTATACAATTTAATTGAATGATACACTGTTTCACATTAGCACCTACACTACTACAATTACTTATAGACATGTGACTAATTTCGTTCAAATTGTATTTTTACTTTGCAAAAGTCCAAAAAAAAAGGATAAACTGAAACAGTCTATCCTTTATATTTATTAATGCTTATTAACATAATAATTATTCTTCTTCGTTTGAAGCTTTAGTTTCTACTGGTGGTGTAGTTGTAGCCTTGCTACCACCTCTTCTACTTCTACGAGTTGTTTTCTTAGGAGCTTTACCAGCATTGTAGATTTCGTTGTAATCCACTAATTCTATCATCGCCATATCAGCATTATCACCTAATCGGTTACCAAGTTTAATAATACGTGTATAACCTCCTGGACGATCACCAACTTTAGTAGCTACATCTCTAAATAATTCAGAAACAGCTTCTTTTTGTCTAAGTCTAGACATAACAATACGTCTGTTGTGTGTAGTATCTGTCTTAGATTTAGTAATCATTGGTTCTACAAACTGCTTTAAAGCTTTTGCTTTCGCCACTGTTGTGTTAATACGTTTATGCTCAATTAATGAACAAGCCATATTAGCTAACATAGCTTTTCTATGTGCTGTTTGTCTTCCTAAATGGTTGAATTTTTTTCCGTGTCTCATGACCTTTGTTTTATCATCTTGCTACTATACTCATTAGCGAGGAGCAAAATATGATTAGTATTAAATTGTATTAGTCTTTGTCTAATTTATATTTGCTTAAATCCATTCCGAAATTTAATCCTTTTACATTTACTAGTTCTTCTAGCTCAGTTAAAGACTTCTTACCGAAGTTTCTGAATTTCATTAAATCATTTTTATTGAAAGATACTAAGTCTCCTAAAGTATCTACTTCTGCCGCTTTTAAACAGTTAAGCGCACGTACAGAAAGATCCATATCAACTAATTTAGTTTTCAATAGTTGTCTCATGTGAAGTGACTCTTCATCATAAGTTTCAGTCTGTGCTATTTCATCCGCCTCTAAAGTGATACGCTCATCAGAGAATAACATGAAGTGGTGAATTAATATCTTAGCTGCTTCTGTTAAAGCATCTTTTGGATTGATTGAACCGTCCGTTTGAATTTCGAAAACTAATTTTTCGTAATCCGTTTTTTGCTCAACACGGTAGTTTTCAATACTATATTTTACATTCTTTATTGGTGTAAAAATTGAATCCGTAAAGATGGTTCCGATTGGTGCAGATGCTTTTTTATTTTCTTCTGCAGGAACATATCCTCTTCCTTTTTCAATAGTTAACTCCATATTAATGTTTACTTTAGGATCTAAGTTACAGATTACTAAATCTGAATTTAAAACTTGAAATCCTGAAATAAACTTCTGAAAATCTCCAGCTGTAATTTGATTTTGACCTGATATTGAAATCGTCACAGTCTCATTATCAATTTCATCTATTTGACGCTTAAAGTTAACTTGCTTTAAGTTCAAAATCATTTCAGTAACATCCTCTACTACACCAGAAATTGTAGAAAACTCATGATCTACACCTTCTATTCTAACAGAAGTAATTGCAAAACCCTCTAAAGAAGATAAAAGAACGCGTCTTAATGCATTACCTACTGTTAAACCATAACCAGGTTCTAACGGTCTGAATTCGAATTTACCTTCGAAATCAGTAGAATCAATCATGATTACCTTATCCGGTTTCTGAAAATTTAATATTGCCATAGTGTTCTTCGTTTTAATTGTTATTTAGTTGCGCGATTTAAAAGTATGAAGAAGACTAATAAATCCTTTGGCTAAATACCAATATGATTAATTATTATTTAGAGTAAAGTTCAACGATGTTTTGCTCATTGATCTGTTCTGGAATTTGGATTCTCGCAGGTACAGAAACGTAAGTTCCTTCCATTGATCCTGTATTCCAAGTAATCCATTCGTAAACATTGCTAGAATTAGCTAATGAATTTTGAATAGCTGCTAATGATTTAGATTTTTCTCTAACACCAACAACATCTCCTGCTTTTAATTGGTAAGAAGGAATGTTTACCTTTTCACCATTTACAGTAATGTGTCTGTGAGATACTAATTGTCTAGCACCAGATCTAGAAGGAGAGATTCCCATTCTGTAAACAACGTTATCTAAACGCGATTCACATAATTGAAGTAAAACTTCACCTGTAATCCCTTGTGCAGCCGTTGCTCTTTTAAACATGTTTCTGAATTGCTTTTCTAATATACCATACGTATATTTTGCTTTCTGCTTTTCCATTAATTGGATAGCATATTCAGATTTTTTACCACGACGACGGTTGTTACCGTGTTGCCCTGGAGGGTAATTTCTTTTTTCGAAGGCTTTGTCATCTCCGAAGATCGCTTGTCCGAATTTACGGGCGATTTTTGTTTTAGGACCAGTATATCTTGCCATTTTAAATTTGTTTTGAGAGTGATTTTAGAATTAAGGTCTTAATCTTATCCTTCTATAACCGTTAACCTCTCGATTGATACTTGTGTTAATTTTTTCAGTTTGCAAATTTATGCAAAATAAACTAATATCAATACATTTTTATGAATGATATTAGTTTACTTAAATGTTTCGAGACTATTTCTAACATTAAATGCTAGAACACTGAATTTATTTCAGATTAAACTCTACGTCTTTTTGGAGGACGACAACCATTATGTGGCATTGGAGTAACATCAATAATTTCTGATACTTCAATTCCTGCATTATGTATAGATCTAATAGCTGATTCTCTACCATTTCCTGGACCTTTTACATATGCTTTTACTTTCTTTAAACCAGCTTCTTTAGCTACACCTGCAGCATCTTCTGCCGCTAACTGTGCAGCATAAGGTGTGTTCTTTTTAGAACCTCTGAAACCCATTTTTCCTGCTGATGACCAAGAAATAACGTCACCCTTTTTATTTGTTAAAGAAATGATGATGTTATTAAAAGAAGCTGTAATGTGTGCTTCACCAATTGCATCAACTATAACTTTACGTTTTTTAGTACTTGCCTTTGCCATGTTTACTTTTAGTTTTTAGTATTAGTTTATAGTCGCTAGAATCCTAAACCGTTAAATTTCAAACAGATTCTTTCCAACGTCTAATAGACTAAAGACTATTTATTATTTAGTTACTTTCTTTTTGTTAGCAACCGTTTTTCTTCTACCTTTTCTTGTACGAGAGTTATTCTTAGTACGTTGTCCTCTTAATGGAAGTCCAACTCTATGACGAATACCTCTGTAACATCCAATATCCATTAATCGCTTAATGTTCATTTGTGTTTCAGAACGTAATTCACCTTCGATTTTAAAAGTTCCAACTGCGTCACGGATTGCTCCAATTTCGTCGTCAGACCAATCTTGTACTTTTGTGCTTTCGTCAACTTTAGCTGCTGCTAATATTTCCTTTGCTCTACTTCTACCTACTCCGTAGATATAAGTTAAAGAGATAACTCCTCTTTTTTGTTTTGGTATGTCTACACCTGCAATTCTTGCCATAATTACCCTTGTCTTTGTTTGAATCTAGGATTCTTTTTGTTAATGACGTAAAGTCTACCTTTTCTGCGCACTAATTTACAGTCTGCGCTTCTTTTCTTTACTGATGCTCTAACTTTCATCGTATTAGTATCTATAAGTTATACGAGCCTTCGTTAAATCGTAAGGACTCATTTCTAATTTCACTTTATCACCTGGTAGTAATTTAATATAATGCATACGCATTTTACCAGAGATATGTGCAGTCACTATATGACCATTTTCTAATTCTACTCGAAACATTGCATTAGATAATGCCTCAATTATTGTTCCGTCTTGTTCTATTGCTGCTTGCTTTGCCATAATTTTTATTTCTTATTGCGCAACCGCTTTTCTATTCTTACCTGTTTTCATTAAACCATCATAATGCTTATTTAATAAATAAGAATTAATCTGTTGCATGGTATCAATAGCCACACCTACCATAATTAACAGCGATGTACCTCCGAAAAATAATGCCCAACCTGCTTGTACCTTCAATAAGTTCATAACAAAGGCCGGAAAAATCGCCACCAAAGCTAAGAATATTGATCCTGGTAAAGTAATTTGAGACATAATTTTATCTAAATACTCAGAGGTTTCAGAACCTGGTCTTATACCAGGAATAAATCCGCCACTTCGTTTTAAATCATCAGCCATCTTATTAGTTGGTACTGTGATAGCAGTATAAAAATATGTGAATATAATAATTAATATAGCAAACATTAGATTATACCAAAAACCAAACATGTCAGCAAAGTTAGTCTGCATCCAAAGTCCAACTGATGTATCTTTTAACCAAGATGAACTCCCTATTAATCCAGGTACAAACATAATAGCCTGTGCAAAGATAATTGGCATTACACCAGAAGCATTTAATTTTAATGGTAAAAATTGACGTGATCCAAAAACATTCTTTTCATAACCACCAGAAGCTGTTCTTCTAGCATACTGAACGGCAATTTTTCTCACTGCCATTACTAAGAATACGGATGCTAAAATAATTAAGAACCAAATTACCATTTCTATTAAAATCATCATAAAACCTCCATTTCCACCTTCTAATCTAGAAGCCGCATTTTGAATAAATGATGCTGGTAACGTAGCAATAATACCAACCATAATTAATAAGGAAATACCATTTCCTATACCTTTATCCGTAATTTTTTCTCCTAACCACATTGCAAATACGCAACCAGTTACTAAAATAATCACAGATGAAACATAAAATATAGTTTCACTAAAGCCTGGTACAAGTAATGCTCCCATTGAAGTTGCACCAGATAAACTTGGTATACTTGCCAAATATCCTGGCGCCTGAACTAAACAAATAACGATGGTTAACCAACGTGTAATTTGCGTTATCTTCTTTTGACCACTCGCGCCTTCTTTCTGAAGTTTTTGTAAATAAGGAATCGCAATACCCATTAACTGAACTACAATCGATGCAGAAATGTAAGGCATAATACCTAAGGCAAACACTGATGCATTCGCAAATGCGCCACCAGTAAATGCATTTAATAAACCTAACAGACCACCTGTTGTTCCATCTTGTAAACCACCTAGAGCATCAATATTAACACCAGGTAATACAACCTGAGCACCAAAACGATACACTAATAATAAACCTAAGGTTAAGATAATTCTATCCTTTAGCTCTGTGATCTTCCAAACGTTTTTTAATGTTTCTATTATTTTCATCCTTAATTCTTATAAAGTTACAGCTTCACCACCAGCAGCTTCAATAGCAGCTTTTGCTGTAGCAGTAAATTTATGAGCAGTTACTTTAAGCTTTGATTTTAATTCACCTCTACCTAAGATTTTTACTAGCTCATTTTTACCAGCTAATCCCATAGATACTAAAGATTCAAAATCAACACTATCTTTAACTTTTTTGTCGTCTACTAATTGTTGTAATGTATCTAGATTTATACCTTGATACTCTACTCTATTAATATTTGTAAAACCAAATTTAGGTACACGTCTTTGTAATGGCATTTGACCACCTTCAAAACCTAATTTCTTAGAATATCCTGAACGTGATTTTGCTCCTTTGTGACCACGTGTAGCAGTACCACCTTTACCAGAACCTTGTCCACGACCGATACGCTTCCCTTGATTTTTTACTGAACCTTCTGCAGGTTTTAAATTACTTAAATCCATTGTTAAGTTATATTTTTAAGCTTCTTCTACAGAAACTAAATGTTCAACTTTCTTAACCATACCAAGGATGTTTGGCGTGGCGTCGTGCTCTACTACTTGTCCAATCTTTTTTAATCCTAAAGCTAATAATGTTAACTTTTGTCTTTTAGTACGATTGATTGCACTTTTTACTTTCTTTACTTTAATCTTTGCCATCTTATCCTATCGATTAACCGTTAAATACTTTTTCAAGTGAAATTCCACGCTCTTTAGCTACAGACTTAGCATCTCTTAATTGTAATAAAGCATCAAATGTTGCTTTTACTACATTATGAGGATTTGAAGAACCTTGTGACTTAGATAATACATCATGTACACCTACTGCTTCCAAAACAACTCTTACCGCTCCACCTGCAATAACACCTGTACCAGGTGCTGCTGGAATTATATTTACTCTTGCTCCACCAAATTTACCTTTTTGCTCATGTGGCAAAGTACCTTTAATGATAGGAATTCTCACTAAGTTTTTCTTTGCGTCTTCAACTGCTTTAGCAATTGCTGTAGCAACATCTTTAGATTTTCCTAAACCGTGTCCTACAACATTTGTTTCGTCACCTACAACAACAATTGCAGAAAAACCAAATGCTCTACCACCTTTAGTTACTTTAGTTACACGCTGAACGCCAACTAAACGATCTTTCAATTCTAATCCGCCTGGTTTAACAAGCTCTGCGTTTTTATATTTTTGATACATAATGTCTTAAAATTTAAGTCCTGCTTCTCTAGCACCTTCTGCTAATGATTTTACTCTTCCATGATATAAATAACCACCTCTATCAAAAGAAATAGTTTCAACACCAGCTTTCATAGCTCTTTCAGCAACAGATTTTCCAACTAACGCTGCAATTTCTGTTTTGTTTCCTTTAGACTTCGCTATATCTTTATCTCTAGAAGATGCTGCTGCCAAAGTTTTACCAGATACATCATCCACTATTTGAGCATATATCTCTTTATTACTTCTAAAAACAGCTAATCTTGGTCTAGTTTCAGTACCAGATACTACCTTACGGATTCTGCTCTTAATTCTTAATCTTCTTTCGTTCTTTGTCAATGCCATAACTTAATTATTACGCTGATTTACCTGCTTTTCTTCTAATTTCTTCACCAACAAACTTGATACCTTTTCCTTTGTAAGGTTCTGGTTTTCTGAAGCCACGAATTTTAGCAGCAACTTGACCAACTAATTGTTTGTCAAAAGACGTTAATTTTACTATAGGATTTTTTCCTTTCTCCGAAATCGTTTCAACTTTCACTTCTGGAGCAATATCCATAACTATGTTATGAGAAAATCCAACTGCTAAATCTAACTTTTGTCCTTGATTTGAAGCTCTGTAACCTACACCAACTAATTCTAATTCTTTGGTCCAGCCTTTAGATACGCCTTCAATCATATTTGCAATTAATGCTCTATAAAGACCATGTTTTGCTCTTAAATCTTTCTTATCAGAAGCACGCTCTAATGTTATAGTACCATCTTCTAATTTAATTTCAATATCTGAATACTCTTGAGATAATTCTCCTAATTTACCTTTAGCAGTAATTACGTTGTCCTTTATTTCAAGTGTTACACCTTCAGGAACTGTTATTGGGTTTTTACCTATTCTTGACATAATTTCCTGTTTTTAGTATACGTAACATAAAACTTCACCACCAACATTTTCTCTTTGCGCTTGTTTACCTGTCATTACTCCATGAGAAGTAGATACAATTGCAATACCTAAACCGTTAAGGATTCTTGGCATTTCGTTAGAAGAAGCATATTTACGTAAACCTGGTTTACTGATTCTTTGAATTTTTTTAATGACAGACTCTTTAGTCTCTTTACTATACTTTAGTGCAATCTTAATTGTACCTTGTACTGTAGAGTCATCAAATTTATAACTTAAGATATATCCTTGATCGAATAAAATCTTAGTTATTTCTTTTTTTAAGTTAGATGCAGGAATTTCAACCACTCTATGGTTGGCTTTTACTGCATTTCTAACTCGCGTTAAATAATCCGCTATTGGATCTGTATACATATTTATTAATTTGCGGTAGCGGTTTTTGGCACTATTGCCAAACCTGAAACCAATTTATAATTTTTACCAGCTTGCTTTCTTAACTCCAGGAATTAACCCTTGGTTAGCCATTTCTCTAAACGTTACACGAGAAATTCCAAATTGTCTCATATAACCTTTTGGTCTTCCTGTAAGTTTACAACGGTTATGCTGACGTATTGGAGAAGCATTTTTTGGTAATTTTTGTAATGCTTCATAATCACCAGCTTCTTTTAAAGCTTTGCGTTTTTCAGCATATTTAGCTACCGTTTTAGAACGCTTCACCTCACGGGCTTTCATTGATTCTTTAGCCATAATTAATTCTTTTTAAATGGTAATCCTAGTTCTGTTAATAAAGACTTCGCTTCCTTATCTGTCGCAGCAGAGGTAACGAATGTTATATCCATTCCTGAAATTTTATTGATTTTATCAATATCTATTTCTGGGAAAATGATTTGTTCTACAACACCTAAGTTATAATTTCCACGACCATCAAAACCTGTTGCTTTGATACCGTTAAAATCTCTAACTCTAGGCAAAGCTGAAGTTACTAAACGATCTAAGAACTCATACATTTGCTCACCTCTTAAAGTTACTTTAGCACCAATTGGCATCCCTTTACGTAACTTAAATGAAGCAACATCCTTCTTAGACATTGTTTGTATAGCTTTCTGTCCAGATATTTTTGTAAGTTCCTCTACAGCATGATCAATTAATTTTTTATCTGCCACAGCAGCACCAACACCTTTAGATATTACTATCTTTTCAAGTTTAGGTACTTGCATTACATTTTTATATCCAAATTCTTCCGTAAGAGCAGCAACAACTTTGTCCTTATACTCTTGTTTTAATCTTGCAACGTAAGCCATAATTAAATTACTTCATTAGATTTTTTAGAAAATCTCACTTTATTATCCCCATCCATTTTATAACCAACTCTAGTCGCTTCTCCTTTCGAAGTTAACAACGTTAAATTTGAAATATGAATTGATGCTTCTTTCTCTACAATTCCACCTTGAGGATTTTGTGCACTTGGTTTCGTATGTTTCTTAACCATATTTACACCTTCTACGATGGCTTTGTTTTTATCTACTAATACTTTAAGTACTTTGCCTTCTGTACCTTTATGGTCACCTGCAACTACTTTTACTGTATCTCCTGATTTTATCTTTAGCTTTGTCATTTTATTTATCAATTAAAGCACTTCAGGTGCCAATGATACAATTTTCATGAATTGTTTATCACGAAGTTCTCTAGCTACAGGACCAAAAACACGTGTGCCTCTCATCTCTCCTTGCGGATTTAATAATACACACGCATTGTCATCAAAACGAATGTAAGATCCATCTGGACGTCTTACTTCTTTTGCAGTACGTACTACAACCGCAGTAGACACAGCACCTTTTTTAATGTTTCCATTAGGTGTTGCATCTTTTACAGAAACAACAATTTTGTCTCCTACAGAAGCGTACCTTCTTTTAGTTCCTCCTAATACACGGATAGTTAAAACTTCCTTTGCACCAGTGTTATCAGCTACTTTTAATCTTGATTCTTGTTGTACCATAATTACTTCGCTCTTTCAATTATTTCTACTAATCTCCAACATTTAGACTTACTTAAAGGTCTTGTTTCCATTATCTTTACAGTATCGCCTTCGTTGCAGTCGTTTGTTTCATCGTGTGCGACATATTTCTTTGTCTTTAACACGAACTTTCCATACATAGGGTGTTTTACTTTCTTAACTTCAGATACAACAATAGATTTCTCCATTTTGTTACTAGTTACGATCCCTATACGTTCTTTTCTTAAGTTTCTTTTTTCCATCTTTCAGCAGAATACAATTATTGTACGTCTCTTTTAGTTAATTCAGTTGCCACTCTAGCTACTGCACGACGTGCTACACGTAACTGGATTGGATTGTCTAAAGGAGAAATAGTATGAGCCATTTTTAGGTCTGTATAACTCTTTTTAGTCTCACTAAGTTTCTCTTGTAACTCAGCCGTTGAAAGCTGTTTAATTTCTGATTGCTTCATAATATCTTTTTATTAAGCTTCGTAATCTCTAGCTATGATAAACTTAGTTTTTACCGGAAGTTTTTGTGCTGCTAAACGCAATGCTTCTTGAGCTACGT
Source organism: Winogradskyella eckloniae (assembly GCF_013249045.1). Taxonomy (GTDB): domain Bacteria; phylum Bacteroidota; class Bacteroidia; order Flavobacteriales; family Flavobacteriaceae; genus Winogradskyella; species Winogradskyella eckloniae. Next base: position 93,375 of record NZ_JABRWP010000008.1, on the reverse strand, counting down.
CTAATGGCACGCCACTTATTTCAAATAACATACGTCCTGGTTTAACCACTGCTGCCCAATATTCAACACCACCTTTACCTTTACCCATACGTACTTCAAGAGGTTTCTTTGTAATAGGCTTGTCTGGAAATATTTTAATCCATAACGATCCTTCTCTTTTCATGTAACGAGTAGCCGCAATACGTGCTGCTTCTATTTGACGTGCAGTAATAAAAGTCGACTCTAGTGACTTAATACCGAAAGTTCCATTTGATAACAAATGTCCTCTTCCCGCATTTCCTTTCATACGTCCTTTTTGCTGCTTACGAAATTTTGTTCTTTTAGGCTGTAACATTTTTTCTTTTCTTTAAAAAATTACTTTCTACGACGAGATTGGTTCTTATTTCCACCGCGTCCACCTTTACTTTTTTGCTTAGATAAGCCAACTAATGGAGAAAGTTCTCTTTTTCCATATACTTCGCCTTTCATAATCCAAACTTTGATGCCCAATCTACCATAAGTAGTATGTGCCTCAACAAGAGCATAATCAATATCAGCTCTAAATGTAGACAAAGGAATTCTTCCTTCTTTATAGTGTTCTGATCGTGCCATTTCAGCACCATTTAAACGACCACTAATTTGAATTTTAATTCCTTCAGCATTCATACGCATAGCTGCTGCAATAGCCATTTTTATAGCACGTCTGTAAGAAATTCTACTTTCTATTTGACGCGCAACACTTGCTGCTACTAAATACGCATCGAGTTCAGGTCTCTTTATCTCAAAGATGTTCAATTGAACCTCTTTACCAGTAATTTTCTTAAGCTCTTCTTTTAACTTATCTACCTCTTGGCCACCTTTACCGATAATAATACCAGGTCTAGCAGTAGTGATAGTAACGGTTACAAGTTTAAGCGTACGCTCAATAATTACTCTACTTACACTAGCTTTAGATAAACGCGCATGAACGTATCTTCTAATCTTATCGTCTTCGGCAAGTTTATCACCATAATCGTTTCCTCCGTACCAGTTAGATTCCCATCCTCTGATAATTCCTAAGCGATTTCCGATTGGATTTGTCTTTTGTCCCATATCTCTATCTTAGCTTTGTGTTTTATTTATTGCATCTATTACCACTGTTACGTGATTAGATCTCTTTCTTATTCTATGTGCTCTTCCTTGTGGTGCTGGTCTTAAACGCTTAAGCATTGCGCCACCATCAACTCTTATCTCTTTGATATAAAGTTTAGCTTCTTCAACATCAGCATCTTCATTTTTAGCTTGCCAGTTTGCTATTGCAGACATTACAAGTTTCTCTAAACGACGTGACGCTTCTTTTTGGCTAAATCTAAGAATCTGAAGAGCTTTCTCTGCCTTCTCACCTCTTACTAAATCCGCTACTAAACGCATTTTTCTAGGTGATGTAGGACAGTTATTTAGCTTAGCAAAAGCAATCTGCTTTTTTTCAGCCTTAATAGCTTCCGCCATTTGTTTTTTACGACTTCCCATGATTCTTATTTTTTACCTTTATTCTTAGCACCTGCATGACCTCTAAACGATCGTGTTGGTGAAAATTCTCCTAATTTGTGACCTACCATATTTTCAGTAACATAAACTGGTACAAATTGACGACCATTATGAACTGCGATCGTTTGCCCAACGAAATCCGGAGAAATCATTGATGCTCTAGACCAAGTTTTAATTACTGTCTTTTTATTTGAAGCTACATTATCTGCAACTTTATTTTCCAATTTATAGTGGATATAAGGTCCTTTTTTTAATGAACGTGCCATACTATCTTAATTATTTCTTTCTACGTTCTACAATATACTTATTACTCGACTTTGTCTTAGAACGCGTTCTAAATCCTTTAGCAGGAACACCGTTTCTATTTCTTGGATGTCCACCTGAAGATTTACCTTCACCACCACCCATTGGGTGATCTACTGGATTCATCACTACTGGTCTTACTCTTGGACGTCTTCCTAACCATCTACTTCTACCTGCTTTACCAGATACTAATAACTGGTGATCAGAGTTAGACACAACTCCAATTGTTGCCATACACGTGATTAAAATCATTCTAGTTTCACCTGAAGGTAATTTCACTGTAGCGAACTTATCACCTCTTGCCATTAACTGAGCAAAAGCACCAGCACTACGAGCCATAACAGCCCCTTGACCTGGACGCAACTCTATACAAGAAATAATTGTACCTAAAGGGATTTCACTTAAAGGCATTGCATTTCCAATTTCTGGAGCAATTCCACTTTCACCAGACACTATATTTTGCCCTACTTGCAAACCATTCTGTGCGATAACATAACGTTTCTCACCATCTTGGTAATTCAATAATGCAATAAATGCAGTTCTGTTTGGATCGTATTCTATTGATTTAACCTCCGCAGGAATTCCTGCTTTGTTACGTTTAAAATCAATGATACGATAACGTTTCTTATGACCTCCACCCAATTGGCGCATGGTCATTTTTCCTTGACTGTTTCTACCACCAGATCTTTTTTTCGGAGCAAGCAAGCTTTTCTCCGGCTTATCAGTAGTTATGGCGTCAAATCCATTTACTACTCTAAATCGCTGAGCTGATGTGATCGGTTTTAATTTTCTTACTGACATTAATGTCTAAAATTACATGTTAGTGTATAAATCTATTACTTCACCTTCCGCCAGTTGTACAATTGCTTTTTTAACAGCATTTGTTTTACCATGTTGAATACCTGTCTTTGTATGACGGGTTCTTCTATCTGGACGGACATTTATCGTACGAACTTTTTCTACAGAAACTCCATAAGCAGCCTCAACCGCTTTTTTGATTTCTACCTTGTTCGCCTTTGTTTTCACTTCAAATGCATACGCATTTAACAACTCACTTTGCATGGTTGCCTTTTCTGTGATTATAGGTTTTATTAAGATACTCATCTGTTCTATTTACTTAAATTCGATTCAATTCCTTCTAATGCACTTTCAATAAGAATCACTTTATTAGCATTCATTATTTTATAAGTGCTTAATTCTGAAGTAGTTACAACTTCTGAACCTTTAAAATTACGTGATGACAAATATACATTATTATTTGACCCACCCAACACAATAAGAGATTTTTTGTTTTCAACCTCTAATGCCTTCAAAACATTGACGAAATTTTTTGTTTTTGGAGCTTCAAAATTGAAGTCTTCTAAAACCAAAATTGATTTATCATTTGCTTTGATACTTAATGCAGATTTACGTGCTAATCGCTTTAAATTCTTATTTAATTTAAAACCATAGTTTCTTGGTCTAGGACCAAACATACGTCCACCACCTTTAAATACACCAGATTTGATAGAACCAGCACGTGCCGTACCTGTTCCTTTTTGTTTCTTTATCTTTCGTGTACTACCAGCGATCTCTGCTCTTTCTTTTGCCTTATGCGTACCTTGTCTTTGATTTGCTAAGTATTGCTTAACATCTAAATAGACTGCATGATTATTAGGCTCTATAGCGAATACGTCTTTAGAAAGCTCTGCTTGTCTACCCGTATCTTTTCCGTTTATATCTAAAACTGCTACCTTCATTACTTCTCAATGATTACATAAGAATTCTTGTGACCAGGAACACATCCTTTTACAACAAGTAAGTTCTTTTCAGCAACTACTTTATAAACTCTTAAATTTTGAACTTTTACTGTTTCACCGCCCATTCTTCCGGCCATCTTCATTCCTTTGAAAACTCTCGCAGGATAAGAAGCTGCACCAATAGAACCTGGAGCTCTTAAACGGTTATGTTGACCATGCGTTGCTTGACCTACACCACCAAATCCATGACGCTTAACAACACCTTGAAAACCTTTACCTTTTGAAGTCCCTGCAATATCCACAAATTCTCCTTCAGTAAACTGTTCTACTGTGATTGCATCACCTAACTTGTACTCCTCACCAAAACCTTTGAATTCAACAACTTTGCGTTTTACAGAAGTACCCGCTTTTTTAGCATGACCTAAGTCTGCTTTTGTAGCGCTTTTTTCTGTCGCGTCATCGAAACCTAATTGAAGGGCTGAATAACCATCCACTTCTTCAGTTCTGACTTGGGTAACGATACATGGTCCAGCTTCGATTACTGTACATGGAATATTCTTTCCATTTTCATCGAAAATGCTGGTCATACCGATTTTTTTTCCAATTAACCCAGACATATTTATTATTTATTAATTATTACTATTTGTTATTAAAAATTCAAGGCCGAAAATACGTTTCAGCCTTGAATTGTATTTTATACCGTTTTTCCCTCGCTCGCAGCTTAGGACATGTTACTTGTGTAATTACACTTTAATTTCAACTTCTACTCCACTTGGTAATTCAAGCTTCATTAAAGCATCAATGGTCTTTGAAGACGAAGAATAAATATCTAATAATCTCTTGTAAGAGCTTAATTGAAATTGTTCTCTAGACTTCTTATTTACGTGTGGTGAACGTAATACAGTAAAAATTTTCTTGTGTGTTGGTAACGGGATTGGACCTGTTACTACAGCACCTGTACTTTTAACTGTTTTTACAATCTTATCAGCAGACTTATCTACTAAGTTATGATCGTAAGACTTTAATTTTATTCTTATTTTTTGACTCATTTTCTTAACTTTTAAGATTATTCTCCTTTAGATGCTTTAATCACCTCTTCAGATATATTTGAAGGCGTTTCTGCGTAATGTGAAAATTCCATAGTTGATGTTGCACGACCTGAAGATAACGTTCTTAATGTTGTTACATAACCAAACATTTCAGATAATGGTACAGTAGCCTTAACCGTTTTAGCTCCAGCTCTATCTCCCATATCACTTACTTGACCTCTTCTTCTATTTAAATCTCCAACAATATCACCCATGTTTTCTTCAGGAGTAATAACTTCAAGTTTCATAATAGGCTCCATAATAACAGCTTTAGCTGCTTTTGCCACATTTTTAAAACCTAATTTTGCTGCTAACTCAAAAGATAATTGATCAGAATCGACATCGTGATACGATCCATCTTTTAAAGTAATTTTCATAGCATCCACCTCGAAACCTGCTAATGGCCCATTAATCATTGCTTGTTTAAATCCTTTTTCAATTGATGGTATAAATTCTTTAGGAACGTTACCACCTTTAATTACAGATTCAAATTGCAATCCTACTTGACCTTCGTCAGCTGGCTCAATTGTAAATACGATATCCGCAAATTTACCACGACCACCAGATTGTTTTTTATAAACTTCTCTATGATCAGCAGACGCTGTAATAGCTTCTTTATATTCTACTTGAGGTTGACCTTGGTTAACTTCTACTTTGAACTCACGCTTTAAACGATCTACAATAACATCTAAGTGAAGCTCACCCATTCCAGAAATAATTGTTTGCCCTGAAGCTTCGTCTGATCTTACTGTAAATGTCGGATCTTCCTCAGCTAATTTAGCCAAACCAATTCCTAATTTATCAACATCTGCCTTGGTTTTAGGCTCAACAGCGATACCAATTACTGGATCTGGAAAATCCATTGATTCTAACACTATTGGATGCTTTTCTGCTGTTAAAGTATCTCCTGTCTTAATAGATTTAAATCCAACAGCAGCTCCAATATCTCCAGCTTCAATAAAATCAATAGCGTTCTGCTTGTTAGCATGCATTTGATAGATACGAGAGATACGTTCTTTTTTACCAGAACGATTATTTAACACGTAAGAACCAGCATCTAATCGACCAGAATATGCTCTAAAGAATGCTAAACGACCCACAAAAGGATCTGTAGCAATTTTAAATGCTAAAGCAGCAAATGGCTCCTTTACATCTGGCTTACGAATTTCTTCTTGCTCTGTTTCTGGATTAACACCTACAATACCTTCTTTATCTGTAGGCGAAGGTAAATAACGACATACAGCGTCTAATAAAAACTGTACACCTTTATTTTTGAAAGCAGAACCACAAATCATTGGAATAATAGCCATATCCATTACAGCAGCTCTAAGTGCAGCATGCACTTCTTCTTCTGTAATAGAATCCTCATCCTCCATGAACTTTTCTAATAAGTTCTCATCGTAACTAGCTACCTCTTCTATTAATAAAGCTCTATACTTTCTTGCTTCTGCTTTAAGCTCATCTGGAATTTCGATAACATCAAAAGTTGCCCCTTGAGTTTCATCATGCCAAACAATAGCTCTATTTTTAACTAAATCGATAATACCTTTAAAATCAATTTCATCACCAATGTTTAATACAATTGGCACTGCATTTGACTTTAACATATCTTTTACCTGCTGACAAACACCTAAAAAGTTAGATCCTTGACGGTCCATTTTATTAACGAAACCAATACGAGGTACTTTATAATTATCTGCTAATCTCCAGTTCGTTTCAGACTGTGGCTCAACACCATCAACTGCACTAAACAAGAAAACTAACCCATCTAATACACGTAATGAACGGTTTACTTCAACCGTAAAATCAACGTGACCAGGAGTATCTATAATATTAAAATGATAACCTTTTGTTTCAGGAGTTGGCTCCCCATTTTCAATAGGAAACTTCCATTCACAAGTTGTAGCAGCAGACGTAATTGTAATACCTCTTTCTTGCTCTTGCTCCATCCAATCCATAGTTGCAGCACCATCATGTACTTCACCTATTTTGTGCGAAACACCCGTATAATAAAGAATACGCTCTGTCGTTGTAGTTTTTCCAGCATCAATATGTGCTGCAATACCTATATTTCTAGTAAATTTTAAATCTCTTGCCATTTCTTAAAATCTAAAGTGAGAGAATGCTTTATTAGCTTCTGCCATTTTGTGAGTATCCATTCTTTTCTTAACAGCCGCACCTTCTTCTTTAGCCGCAGCTAATACTTCTGATGCTAAACGCTGCGCCATAGATTTTTCGTTTCTCTTACGTGCATAGCCAATTAACCACTTCATCGCGGTTGAAACTTTACGGTCTGGACGAATTTGCATTGGAATCTGGAATGTAGCACCACCAACACGACGACTACGTACTTCTACGTGAGGCATTACGTTAGATAAAGCTTCTTTCCAAATTTCTAAAGCTGTTTTTTCGTCATCATTTTTTTTCTCTTCAACAATATCAATTGCATCATAGAATACTTTAAAAGCGATAGACTTCTTACCATCCCACATCATCATGTTAACAAAACGTGTTACTAACTGATCATTAAATTTTGGATCTGGTAAAAGCGGTCTCTTTTTTGCTGCTCTTTTTCTCATGTCTTCTTCTTAAAGTTTTAAATTACTTCTTAGGGCGTTTTGCACCATACTTAGATCTACGTTGCGTTCTACCTGATACACCTGCTGTATCTAAAGCACCACGAACAATGTGATATCTAACTCCTGGTAAATCTTTTACCCTTCCACCTCTAACCAATACTATCGAGTGCTCTTGTAAATTGTGACCTTCTCCACCGATGTATGCATTTACTTCGTTTCCGTTTGTTAAACGAACCCTTGCCACCTTACGCATTGCTGAGTTAGGTTTCTTAGGTGTCGTTGTGTAAACACGAGTACATACACCACGTCTCTGAGGACACGAATCTAAAGCAGCCGATTTACTCTTCTTGGTTATTTTGGCTCTTCCTTTTCGTACTAATTGTGAAATTGTTGGCATATATTTCTATATAAAATTTTATTAACCCTCACTTTTGAGGGCTGCAAAGGTAGGAATTAATATCTATTATTCAAACACTTGAGAATTAATTTTTAAAAGAATTATAAACTTTAGGTTTACTCCTATATATAATATTCTATTTTTACGTTACTATATGTGTTATTCTATTTAGTATTAATGTCTTTATACAACAAAACCGTTTTTATATTTTTTCTAGTGATTTTCACAACGCAAAGTGATGCGCAATCTCTAAAATTGAGGGTTTTAGGAGAAGATGATCAAAAAACGAAGGTCATAGACTCATTAGGTTATCAAAACGATTTTATCAATTACTCTAAATTACAACTTGAAGTTGAACGTTTAAAAAACACACTGACTCAGCATGGCTTTATTGACACTTCTATAGAAGACATTGTAAAAAAAAATGATTCTTTATTTGAAGCCAACCTCATTTTAGGGCAAAAAATCAACACCGTTAGGATCTTTTTTGACAAAAAGTTCATTAATAAATACCCTAACCTAATCCAAACCACAACGCAAAACCAATATATTGATATTAAGATTGAAGATCTCGAAAGCCACCTCCTTTCGTTAAATTCTAAAATTGCAGAAGATGGTGATCCGTTTTCAACATTACAACTTACCCATTTAAGAAAGTTAGAACCTGATTTGATTTCTGCGAACATAAAGGTTCAATCTAATCAGAAACGCCGTATTGACAACATTATAATTAAGGGCTATGATAAATTCCCCAAAGCCTATATTAAGCATTTTTTAAAATTAAAAACTGGTAATTCCTTTAATTTAAATACCATAAAAAACAAAATAGATCTATTAAATGATATTCGCTTTGCGTCTAAAATTAAAGATCCTGAGGTGCTATTCACTAAAGACTCGACCACATTATACCTTTATATAGAAAAAACTAAAACTAATAATTTTGATGGGTTTTTAGGGTTTGGTACAAATGAAGACACTAATAGACTAGAATTTGATGGCTACTTAGATTTAAGGCTAGTAAATAATCTCAACTATGGCGAAACCTTAAACCTACTTTATAAAAGTGATGAGATTGACCAACAGACATTTAAAATTGATACAGACTTACCCTATTTATTTTCTACACCTATCGGTATTCAAGTTGGTTTAAATATTTTTAGAAAAGATTCTACGTTCTTAAACGCCAATCAATATGCTAAAGTAAATTACCAGATTAACAACCGTCATAAAATTGGAATTGGAATAACATCTACAAACTCGACTAATCTTCTAGAAAATGACACTAACACTCTAAATGACTATACCACCAATTATTATACCTTTGAATACAATTATATAAAGTCCCAAGAGCACGACCTCTTATTCCCTATTAACTTTTGGTTTAATTTTTCGGCAGGCTATGGCGATCGCAACACAGACATTAGCTCTGAGAAACAAAATGTTTTTAATTTAGAAACATTCAAAATATTTAACCTTAATGCAACTAATAGCATTTTTGCAAAACTAAGTGGAGCATCATTAAACTCAAATGATTATCTAGACAATGAACTATTTCGCTTTGGAGGGATTAATTCTATTAGAGGTTTTGAAGAAAACAGTTTAACTGCAGATCTCTATGGTGTCATAAGTACAGAATATAGATATAGATTAAGTTCCAACATCTATATTAATTCTGTTTTTGATGCCGCGTATTTAGAAAACTCAATAAATAATGCTAAAGAAAAATTGTTTGGATTCGGTCTTGGTTTTGGTCTTTTAACCAATGCTGGACTTTTTCGTTTTAATTATTCTAGTGGAAAAACAGAAAATAGAGCTTTTAAATTATCAGATTCTAAAGTTCATGTGAGTTTAACTGCGACTTTTTAATTCTGTTTCAATACATTTGCACATAACACCTAACTAATCTTTAGCATATATTATATACATGAAAGACGAAACCACAATTTTTGGTATTAGAGCAATTATTGAAGCCGTAAAATCAGGTAAAACTATTGATAAGGTTTTTATGCAAAAAGGATTGCAAGGCGATTTATTTAAGGAATTGGAAAACTTAATTCGAGCTGAAAGTATTAATTCCTCATATGTACCAGTAGAAAAATTAAATCGTTTAACTCGAGGTAACCACCAAGGCGCTGTTGCTCAAATTTCGCCAATTGCGTTTCATGATATTGATGAGATGGTCATGCGTGTTATTGAATCTCAAAAGACGCCTTTATTTTTATTGTTAGACCAATTAAGTGATGTCAGAAATTTTGGTGCCATTGTTAGAACCGCAGAATGTACTGGAGTTAACGGAATAATTATTCAAAAAAAAGGTGGTGCACCTATTAATGGAGACACTATTAAAACAAGTGCTGGTGCCATTTTTAAAATTCCAATTTGTAAGGTAGACCATATAAAAGACGCTGTGTTTCATATGCAATCTTCGGGCATTAAAGTTATAGCTGCTACGGAAAAAGCAAACAATTATGTATATGATGTTTCCTTTAAAGAACCTTGTGCTATTATTATGGGCTCTGAAGGCAGAGGCATTAACCCTTCCGTTCTAAAAGTAGTTGATGACCAAGCTAAACTTCCTATTTTGGGCGATATTGAATCCTTAAATGTATCTGTGGCTTGTGGTGCGTTTTTATATGAAGCTGTAAGGCAGCGTAGCTAAGAAACTAGGTTTAAATATTCTGTTAAGGTTTAAATCCCTTATTCGTTATTCTTTTTAAAAGTATAATGGATAGATACGTTAGTCTTTAGACTTGTATTTACCTGATGTTGTTCTGGTCGTAGTTTTGACATGTCATCAGGCTCAATATCTTCTGGCTCTATCTCTATAAAATTACCATTCTCATCAAAGTGTTTCATAAATGGATCATCATCTTCATTATAATGAGGTTCTTCCCATTTGTAACGTTCTGGCTTTGCTATTTGTTTTCTAAAAATTAAGGCAAATAATAAACCTGTTATTAATCCAGACAAATGACCTTCCCAAGACATACCAGCTTTTATAGGAAACACATACCAAATCATACTTCCATAAAGAAAAATCACTAATAGAGACAATGCAATTAGGCGATAATGTTTAGCAAAAATGCCTTTAAAAAAAATAAAACTAACCAAAACATAAACCAAGCCACTAGCTCCAATATGATTTCCACTACTGGCAATTAACCACGTTAATGTTCCGGATATTAGAATACCAAAGCCAATGACTTTCCAGGCAATTTTGTTATAAAAATAAAACAACGCTAAACTCAGAACAAAAAGCGGAATTGAGTTATTATAAATATGGTTAATATCGCCATGCAAAAATGGACTTGTTACTATACCTAATAAACCTTCTAGCTCTTGTGGTCTAATACCAAAGTTTTTTATACTTCCATCAATTCTTACTTGATACCAAAATACCAGCCAAATAGCAAATAGTAGTAGCAATGGGTAAACAATGATGCTATTAGAATATTTAAATTGTTGGGTATTGTTCATATTAAAAATCTATTTCAATTTTATATCCAAAATGGAAATGTCTGCAAAATTGGCAGAGTAAATGACGAAACCAACCGTCTAGAATATGGAATTAACGAATTAATTGAATTCAAAACAAAAGCATTTTGTAATTTTGAGCTTATGAACACACCCTTAGCAGAACGTCTTAGACCAAACACTTTAGATGATTACCTAAGTCAACAGCATTTAGTTGGCAAAGATGGTATGTTGTATCAGCAAATTAAAAGTGGTGTTATACCATCTATGATATTTTGGGGACCTCCTGGCATTGGAAAAACTACATTGGCCAACATAATAGCCAATGAATCTGAACGTCCATTTTTTAAGTTAAGTGCTATTAACTCTGGTGTTAAAGATATTAGAGACGTTATAGATAAAGCTAAGAAAAGTGGTGGTTTATTCACTGCTAAAAATCCTATTCTATTTATTGATGAAATTCATAGGTTCAGCAAATCTCAACAAGATTCGCTTTTAGAGGCTGTAGAAAAAGGATGGGTAACGCTAATTGGTGCAACTACTGAAAATCCAAGTTTTGAGGTCATCTCTGCACTTCTATCTCGATGCCAAGTTTATACTTTGAATGCTTTTAGTAAAGCTGATTTAGAGGCGTTATTACAACGTGCTTTAAAGGAGGACGTAACTCTATCTAAATTAAACATTGAACTAAAAGAAACGGAAGCTTTACTGAGAATCTCTGGTGGTGATGCAAGAAAGTTGTTAAATATTTTTGAGCTTCTAGTCGCGTCATTTGAAGATGATAAAATCATTATCACTAATGAACTTGTGACCAAACAAGTGCAGAACAAAGCTGCTCGGTATGACAAAACAGGCGAACAACATTACGATATTATTTCTGCATTTATTAAATCTATACGTGGTAGCGACCCTAATGCTGCTGTTTATTATTTAGCACGAATGATAGAAGGTGGAGAAGACGTGAAATTCATTGCAAGACGATTATTAATTCTCGCAAGTGAAGATATTGGTAATGCCAACCCAACAGCATTGGTAATTGCAAATAATACATTTCAGGCTGTTTCTGTTATTGGTCATCCTGAATCTCGAATAATATTAAGTCAGTGTGCAACTTATTTAGCGAGCTCTGCAAAAAGTAATGCGGCTTATGAAGCCATTAATAGAGCTCAACATTTAGTGAAAGAAACTGGCGATTTATCGGTTCCGCTAGCCATTAGAAATGCGCCAACAAAACTAATGAAAGAATTAGGATATGGCGATAACTACAAGTACTCTCACAGTTACGAAAACAATTTTGCTGCTCAAGAATTTTTACCTGAAGTAATTGCAAACACCCAATTGTACAATCCGGGAAATAATGCGCGTGAGCAAGCACAGCGCAATTATTTAAAGCAGCTTTGGAAAGATAAGTATGGCTATTAAGTTTTAGAATTTAATATTGATAGACTTTTGCTCTTTGAGCTCTCCATTATTTTCAGAATAATACCAAAAACCATCTTGTTTAAATACAATTGCACTTTTTCCTTTTACCAGAAATACATGCTCTGCTGCAGTATTTAGAAGAATCATCACAACCCTTGGCTCTGAATTTACCAATTGAAATCCATTAGAAATCTCCTGTGCATAGTATTTTTCATTTTTAAAAGTCGCTGATTTATTTGAAGTCGCTACCTGCTCCTCTATTTTGGTATCAGACTTCAGTGTGCCTTCCATAGCTGGTTCTTTTTTATCTACTTCAGAAGCTTTAGTTTTAGTCTCAGCAACAACAACTTTTGTCTCTGTCATTACAACATCTTCTTCTTTATTTTGAACATCTCCTGAATACTCATAGTCCATATTTTGAAAAGTTTCAAAAGCTTCTCTCAACGCTTGTACGTACGCTTTATCATACGTCTTTAAACGAGATTCGCCTACTTTAGACGTCATTACTACAGCATCATAACAATCTTTGAGCATCATTTCTAATTTGGTCTTAAACATGCCACTTTTTTCATTAGACACCTCAACCTTTAGCCCTTTACATAATTCGCTTTTTAAATGCTCTGGAATTTCATCAACAAAATACGCTTCAAATCCATATTTATTAAATAAAAATTTAGTTAACGAATTTAATTGATACTGATCGTCTGATTTAGAAAACTCATATGAATTCGGAACAATGATAAATTGATAGCTATTGATATCGTTTTGAGCAAAGCCATATACACTTACTAGAATAAATGACATTGTTATAATTAGGTTCTTATACATTTTATTGCTTTTATAAATGATTAAATAGTGTTTTTAATTCGGTAACTCTGTTATACTTTATGGAATCACTTTGATTTTTATAATCAAAATGAATGGTTTTCATACCTATGTTATGAGCGCCTTCAATATCTGCTTCAAGGCTATCGCCTATCATTATACTTTCTGATGCTTTTGCATTGGCTAAATTTAATGCAAAATTAAATATTTTTGGATTAGGTTTTTTAACGCCTACCATTTCAGAATTAGTAACAGTTTCAAAATAGTGTCTAATATTTGAAGTTGCCATTTTCTTTTCTTGAGCCTCTTCAAAGCCATTAGTTATAATATGTAGTGTGTATTTTTTCTTTAAATAATCTAAGGTTTCAAAAGTGCCATCAAACAAATGATTGAAAGTGGATAGATATTCTATATAAGCATCAGACAATTGATTAATTGTAGAATCATCAACGTGCATACTAATGGCATCAAACGCATCTTTTAACCTGCCATATCTCAACGCAGATTTTGATACTTTTTCTTCTCTATACAATTTCCAGTAGGTTAAATTAATGGGTTCATAAACGGATAAAAATGTGTTCACGTCTGCATTAACATTATGTAGTTTAAAAATTTTTTCAAATGTTAAGGCAGAATTTTTATCAAAATCCCACAGCGTATGATCTAAATCAAAAAAGACATGTTTTATGCTGCTATTCATTCCACGGATTCTAATATTAAATTAAATAGAGATCGAAAGCCGTCCCAACGCTCTAAATCACTAAAAGCATAGTTATGAAACACCGGAACAAATGTACCATTCACTGCCTTTACTTCGTTTATAATTTTTTGTAAATGTTCTGTTTTGTCTAATTTAGAATTGTACTTCAATAAACTAAAATCTAAACATTGGTACGGATTAATTCTCAATGGCGTTTGTACTTCGTAATCCAAATCATAAAACTGAAATGGCGTGCATGTTCCTGCTCTAAACCCTAAGGTATTAATGTAACCCATGGTAAAATCTTCATTAATTTCTAATTCTACTAAATTACGATAAGATGTTGGTAAATTTAACTTAGAAAACGAATGCCGTACAGCTGTTAAACCTGTATGTGTAATGGCTTCCATTTTAAGTTTTTCTTGTTTTAATACGTCTATAGTATCTAAAGCAAAATACGATGCTTTTAAACCGACATCACAATAGTCTGCCACTGATTTTATAAGTGAAACAAATTGCTTTTTATTAGTATTTATGTTTTTGTCGTAGGTAGAGTATTCGCCTATCAAAAACAAAACTGTAAACTTAAAATTGTATTGTTTTTGTTTTCTTATAATCCATTTAAAGGTATCATAAGGATCGCGTTTAAAACCCATTATAACTAAATATCTTAAATACAACTGTTTTAATTTAAAACGTCTTAAGTCGTTTAGCGAACCTCCTACGGTTCTTAATAAACCTTTATTTTTAAAATAATAGGCTACTGGTACATCTATTACTGGTTTTACTTGATATGTACGCTGTGGAAAATTAAATTCTGAAAATCGTTCTTTTAAAACCGCTTTGAGGTTAAATGCCCAAATATCAATCACAGGTTGATGAAGAAAGTTGTTTTTATAGGCTACACTTTCTGTGGCTAAAAACCTCCCATAGTCATCCTTTACGTGTGGCAAATATTCTTCGTATCTGCTTAATAAATAAAAGGAAGCTGCAAAAATATCAAATGGTAAATCACTGCGTTCTCCAGTTGCAAAAAACCCTTTTGTTTTTCCCCATGGCTGCACATTGACTTCAATATCCGACAACCCTGTTTCGAACAACAAGGTATTACTTCTTACAAACAACTCATGACTTAACGGTTGCTTTGCATAAGACATTTTAAGACTGTCGTGTGCTATAAAATCTTCAACTTTAGACGTAAATCGCACCTCAATACCCAAAATGCGTTTACAAATATGCTTAAACGTATAGGTAACTCGCGGTGTAATTTTATGTGTATAAACTAATAGCATATGGCTTGGCGCATTCCAAAACGTTAAAAATAACAAATTCCAAAGTTGAAATAACCAAATTGGATGGTTATGTTTTCATTTTTCAGCAACAACCAGCTTAAAGAATACTTTCATCTGCAAAACTATAGTAGGCGTTCTCAGTAATAATTAAATGATCTAATACTGAAATATCTAAACTTTGTGCCGCCAATTTTAGTTTGTTGGTAATATCCTTATCCGCTTTACTCGGAATTAGCGTACCTGACGGATGATTATGTGCCAAAATTAGTGCCACTGCTCCTACTTCTAGTGCATTTTTAAGGACTAACCGAACATCTACTAAAGTTCCTGTAATGCCACCTTTACTAAGTTGATTTTTTTTAATGACTTTATTTGAATTATTAAGATATAGAATCCAAAATTCTTCATGAGGTAACTCACCAATAATTGGTTGCATAACATTAAATACTGAACGGCTTGAGGTAATTTTATCTAATTGAAGCGCCTCTTCTAAACGTCTTCGTTTACCTAATTCTAGAGCTGCTGTAATTGTTATGGCTTTGGCTTCACCGATACCTTTAAATTCCATGAGTTGGGTAAGTGATAATTTCCCTAGCGCATTTAAGTTATTATCCACACTCGCAAATATGCGTTTACATAGCGCAACTGCACTTTCGTCTTTATTACCCGAACCAATTAAAATTGCAATTAATTCCGCATCGCTTAATGATGCTTTCCCTTTATCTCTTAATTTTTCTCTTGGCTGATCGTCAAGTGACCAATTTTTAATAGAAAATGAATTTGGTTTTTCTGACATGCATTAAAGATAAAAAATTGTAAATTTCAAGTATCATTTTTTCCATAAAAAATTACCCGTAAAATTGTTTTAATAATACTCTGTTATAAATTGACTAGATCTTCAAATGAATTATCCACCAAAGCATCATCAAGACGACAATCGCCAGCATTTAATTGAAGTGATAAAAGCCTATCCTTTGGCTACCGTAATTTCGGTGCACAACAACCAACCGTTCATTACCCATTTACCATTAATTTATGATAATGAAACACTCATAGGACATATTGATATTCATAATCCGCAGACTCAATTATTAAAAGACAATAACGATGTTACTATCATTTTTGGAGGTCCAGAATGTTATATTTCGCCTAGTATTTATTCTACAACTCAATTACCAACTTGGAACTATATTAAAGTTCATCTCAAAGGAAAAGTCGACGCTATAAAAGACAAAACTGCGCTAAAACAATCATTAATTTCCATGACTGAATTTTTAGAAGCTCCTGAACACAAATACGTTTTGGAACCTGAAAATCCGAGGTTAGACAAAAATTTAAAATACATTGAAATGTTTAAAATTTCTATTACCAATTGGGAAGGGAAATTTAAACTTTCTCAAGATAAAAAACCAACAGACATCGCTGCAGCGCGTTCAGAATTAATAAGATCTAACCATGCACATATTGAACAATTCCTAGACCGTGTTTTTAAATGAAAATCATTCTAATAATCCATATAGTAGCAACCATATTTATGACAGGTTTATGCTGGTTTGTACAACTCGTGCATTATCCTCTGTTTAGAGCCATAGAAACTGATAAATTCCCAAGTTATGAACGCAAAAATGCCATAACAGGTATAATAACAGTCCCTGTAATGATTATTGAATTAATTACAGGACTCATTTTACTTTACAATTTTCAAGATAGCCTGCACGTATTAAATATAGTTGTGTTGGCTTTTATATGGTTAAGTACTTTTATTTTTCAAGTTCCTATCCATCTAAAATTAATGTATAAAGGGTCGCCTCAACTAATTACTAAAGTGATTAGAACAAATTGGATAAGAACATTAAGCTGGACAGTAAGAACACTTTTGTTAGCCTATCTATTATGGACATTAATCATTTTTTGATTGGTAATTAATAATTCGTATATTTTAGTAAAAATTTTCAACTCACAATTATTACGCTATGAAGAATTTAAAAAAGGAAGATATTAAACAAGAAGTGTTTGACCTATATGATGATTACGCACATAACAAACTCAACAGAAGGCAATTTGTAGAAAAACTCTCATTATACGCTGTAGGTGGTGTTACATTATCTTCATTAATGAGTTTTATGTCTCCAGACTACATTAATACCTTGTTAGTACAACCCGACGACCCAACCTTAGATTCTAATTTTATTACATACGACTCTCCAAAAGGAGGAGGCACAATAAAAGGCCTACTATCACAACCTAAGGCTAACAAAACAAAATTACCAGGTGTTATTGTGGTGCATGAAAACAGAGGTTTAAATCCATACATTGAAGACGTTGGAAGACGTACTGCAAAAGAAGGTTTTATTTCATTAGCACCAGATGCTTTATCACCACTTGGAGGCTATCCTGGAAATGATGATGATGGTAGAGCCATGCAAAAAAAGAGAAACCAACAAGACATGCTTGAAGATTTCATAGCTGCATTTAATTATTTAAAAAATCACGACAACTGTGATGGCAATGTTGGTGTGGTTGGATTTTGTTTTGGTGGTTGGATTTCTAATATGATGGCTGTTCGTATACCAGATTTAGCAGCAGCTGTTCCTTATTACGGCAGACAACCCGAAGCAGAAGATGCTGCCAAAGTCACAGCACCACTTTTACTTCAATATGGCGAATTAGATACTCGCGTAAATGCAGGTTGGCCAGCTTATGAAGCTATTTTAAAAGCAAACAACATTGAACATACCGCTTACATATATCCCAATGTTAATCATGGATTTCACAATAACACAACGCCAAGATATGACAAGGACGCAGCAACATTATCTTGGGAACGAACCATTGCGTTTTTCAAAAAACATTTAAAATAAACATGAAGTTCAATGCCTTGACAACCAGTTTTATTTTTGCATTTTGCTGCATTGTTTCGGCACAACAAAAAGAATACAAACCGGTACAGTTTCCTAACGAATATACCTCTCAAATAGATGTTGTTTATAAAACCGTTGATGAATGGGAAGGTCGTATAGACTTGTACTCCAATCAAAATGCAAGTACACCAACACCCATTTTATTAAATATTCATGGTGGTGGTTGGAATCATGGCGAAAAAGAATCCCAATCTGGTTTTGGTTCTTTTTTTAAAAATGGGTATGCGGTTGCTAATGTAGAATATCGATTAGTTGATGTTGCACCTGCACCTGCTGCGATAGAAGATGTACGATGTGCTTTAATCTATATCTATAACAATGCGAAAGCCTTAAATATTGACACCAATAAAATAGTAATTATGGGTGGATCTGCAGGAGGTCATTTGGCACTAATGGCAGGCTTACTTGGCAACAACTCAATCTACGATGCAAACTGTACATACAAAGGCGAATTAAAAGTCGCTGCTATTATAAATAAATATGGTGTCACTGACTTAGTACCACTAAAGACATGGAAATCTGCTAAACGATGGTTGGGAGCGCAATATCTCAATACAGAATTCACGCAATCCGTGTCTCCATTGTATTATGTCACAAAAGATAGTCCACCAATATTTATTGTGCATGGTGATGCAGATCCTATTGTGCCTTATTCTCAATCTGTAAAACTTTATGATGCTTTAGTAAAACACAAGGTGGTCACAGAATTTTTATCCATACCCAATGGTAAAC
Source organism: Winogradskyella eckloniae (assembly GCF_013249045.1). Lineage (GTDB taxonomy): Bacteria > Bacteroidota > Bacteroidia > Flavobacteriales > Flavobacteriaceae > Winogradskyella > Winogradskyella eckloniae. The sequence continues at coordinate 74,397 of NZ_JABRWP010000008.1, read as the reverse complement.
ATGGCAAATTTAAAAACGAAGACAAAAAACTATTTAAAACTAAAATGTGGCAATTTCTTAAAACACTCAACTTATCCAACCTCTAAATAAAGTGCAGTTTTACTGTACTAGATAAGACACTAATCGTCTTTTTATTTTTGGAATATCTTCACTCATCAAAGAAGATGTGTCATAAACCAAACCAATACCATCCGCATAAAAAAAGTGATCTACGGCATTCGCCTGCTCGCCATTAGATTGTATGGCATAGCGCTGAGAATATGTACTTTCAAACGTGCCTGCTTCTACTGTAATTTCATTATCTGCAGCTACCAATTGGTCGTAAATCGTAGCAAAACCAAGTTCAGTATGTGTTCTGGCAGAGAAATCATTATTGGCATATTTTATTTTTCCGTTATCCCAAACTAAATAACCTATAGAATCTCTTAACAATTCAAACTGTTCGCCATTAGGATTACAAAATGTCATGCCATTTTCGTTACCTGTAGTAAAGTGTCTAAATTTATAATATGTGTTTCCGTTAATGAATTCTGTACCAACGATACTTACCGAATCAATGACGTTTGTGTCATCATACGCTTGCGTACTATTATTATACTTGTAGTTTTTATAAACCCATTGGTTACCAACCGAAAGTGCATAAAAATTAGAATCAGGATTTTGAAAATTCTCGTCATTATCAGGAGCACAAGACGACACTAAAAGAGCGAAAAAAAAGACATAAACGATTCGTTTCATAACTTTTGTGATTGATTATTGGTTGAATCGTAGTACTGTTTTATACGCAATTGGTTAAGGATTGATACTTTTACCAACGTAAAAAATTTAAATTTATTATTTAAGCATCAAGATTTGACTTTCTAAAATAAATCAACGACATTCGTTTTTTAACTTCCTTAAAAATCATAACCTAAAATGTCCATTACACTTTTATCATCGCCATTACAAGGGTTTACTGATTTTAGATTTAGAAATGCATTTAACCATTATTTTGGTGGTATTGACACTTTCTATGCACCATACATACGATTCAATAAAAAGCTAATCATAAAAAACTCTTATCAACGCGATTTAAAACTCGAGCATAATACCGAACTTGAGGTTATTCCACAAATAATGACGAACAGTGCAGATGAGTTTCTGTTTGTCGTAGACTATATTCAAGAATTGGGTTATAAAGAATTGAATTGGAATTTAGGTTGTCCTTACCCAATGGTTACCAATCGAGGAATGGGTTCTGGATTAATTTGTGATCCCGAAAAAATCAATCACATTTTAGATCGTGTCCATTCTGAAACTGATATTTTAGTCTCTATGAAAATGCGCATGGGTTATGAAAATCCCGAAGAAATCTTACACGCCTTTCCTATTCTAGATGCTTATCCCTTAAAAAATATTGCCATACATGCTCGTATTGGTAAACAACTTTATAAAGGTGGTGTTAATTTAGATGCATTTCAAAAATGTATAGAGAGCACCAAACACAAATTGTATTATAATGGCGATATTACTTCTGTGGCTAAACTCAAAGCGATGCAAACAAGATTTCCGAGTATAGATCATTTTATGATTGGTAGAGGACTCATAGCAGATCCGTTTTTACCAAGTATGATTAAAAATGATACCACAGAATATCCTAAAAACCGATGGGAAATCTTTAGAGAATTTCATGACACCATTTACCATCAATACGACGAAGCCTTATCAGGACCAACACCAATAAAAATGAAAATGCAAGGCTTCTGGGAATACTTTGCGCAGTCGTTTTCTAATCCACAAAAGACGTTTAAGAAAATTAAAAAAGCGAATAATCCAAGAGCTTACCAACAAGCTGTTGCTGAGATTTTAAAGAATGGATAAGCGTATAGTCTTTAAAAATTTAGCTATATTTCTTCCGTATATTAATTATAAAACGGTCGCTTTCGAATTCAAATAATTAAAAAAATGGAATTTGATAAAAACATCTTATCCTTTTTAAAGCCTAAATTAATAGAGGAATTAAAAGATAAATCTTTACTAAAAGAATTTCCAAAAGGCACTGAAATTTTAAGAGAAGCACAATACGTAAAAGTTATTCCAATTGTACTCAATGGCCTTGTTAAGGTTTACTCTAGATTTGACGAAAAAGAGCTACTACTCTATTACATAGAACCTGCTCAAAGTTGTGTAATGACATTCTATGCTGCTCTTAAAAATACGCCGAGTAAAGTATTTGCTACAACAGAAGAAGATTCAAAAATATTACTAGTTCCTGTTGAATATCTACCTATTTGGCTTAAAGAATATCCAGATTTCAATGAACTCTTTTTCAATCAATTTAATTTACGCTATTCAGAATTATTAGATACCATTGGCCATTTACTTTTAGACAAAATGGATAAGAGGCTTTTTGACCATATAAAAAAGAAAACTGAGCTAACGAATAGCAATTCAATAAAAATGAGTCATAGTCAATTAGCAAACGAACTCGGCACTGCAAGAGAAGTTATAACCAGAGTTTTAAAAAAACTAGAGATTGATGAAAAGGTAATACAAGTATCTGGCGAAATAAAAATTATCAACGACTGGTGACTACGGTCACTGCACAGCTTAAAAATGCCCATTACTTTTGTCTCGCAATGATGCAACAACATTTAAAATTAACATAAGATGAAAAAAAACATGGGTAACACTGACAAAATCATAAGATTTGCAATTGCTATAGTAGTAGGCATTTTATTCTTTACAGGAACAATTTCAGGAACATTTGGCATTATATTATTAGTATTAGCAGGTGTTTTTGTACTAACTAGTCTAGTTAGTTTTTGTCCGCTGTATACTATCTTCGGCTTAAGAAGTTGTCCTATTGAGGAAAAGAAATAATTAATACTATAGAACCCTTAATTTTTTGATGGTATTTAAATCAGTATCGCGTACTATTTGATTTTCAAATATGCACACGATACTGTACTTGTTTCAACCTACAACCAAAATATTCAACTTCCGCTTTAACAAGTTATTTATAACAATAGATCTTTTATAAAAATAACAGAAATACTTAGTGCATTATCGATTAATAAACTTTTCACAAAAGACCACGTAAGGCTTTCAACAAAAACCCAACTAACGTATCTTTGCATCCCATTAATTAGTGGAAATTATGAAAGCACCAAAGCTATTAGATTATATAAAAGACGTTTTAAAAAACAGGCCAAGTGATTGGTTAGATTTAACAACGCATCGTTTAGATATTTATAATGAAAGTTTGGCTAAAACGCAGTTTTTAGATGAGTTTGAAGCCTTATATACGAACAATAATTCTGAAAAATCTGCACTTTACGATTTACCAACTGCCTACGATTACATTAGGTTAGGTCATCCTTTATCTTCTGTATTAGAATGGACAATCGCCAAAGAACATGACTTAAAATCGGAAAGCGTTATTAGTTTTTCATCGCAAACGGTTCCTGTTTTATCTGTTTTAAGAGCAAATTTATTCAAGAATAAAAACACTCAAATTTTATATACAAATGCATTACCAGCATCTTTTGATCCAGACCTAATAAAACGCATCTACGGTTATAATTTTGAACTTAAAAAAGTAGAACGCTTAGAAGATGTTACGATCTACGATGGAAGTACTATTTTTATTTCAGAATACAACACTATTGAAACAATTGAGCTTAATCCTAATGTTGATTTCTACATAAATCTTTATCCAGAATTAGGTAGTATTTTAGTAATTAATGGAGCTAAAAATAAGCACTATATTTCAGATATTCAGCATGTGAGACGTCGTGAAACAATTGCAATGACGCCTTCTAATTGCTTATTAGCTTTAAATTCGCTTACTGAGCAAACGGCATACAACGTAAAACATACTAATCCTAACGACAAAGCAAATGTTTTACGAGAGATCAACACTATAACAAATTCGGCATCGCAAGCGGTTGTTGGTTCTAGTGGTTTATCTATTCAATATGCTATAATGATGGGATTAGTTCATACAGCATTGGACCATCACAAAGGCAAAGCAATTAAGTTTATTGTACCAACCAATTGTTATGGTGGCACTAATGACCAAGCCAGACGTGTTGCCGCATGTTTAGACCATGTAGATGTTGTAGATTTAGAAGTAGATGGCGACAATGACATGGTAAACAGCATTGATACCGTTTTAAATAAAGTCGCAGAAGAAAATGCAATTCCGTATATCATTGCAGAAATCCCAACCAATCCACGTGTTGAAGTGCCGGATTTAGAAGCGCTTAATAATGTTTTAAGTAAAGTACGTAAAACAGCCTCTGGAGAAACAGCTATTGATCCTGTTTTTATATTAGACCAAACATTCTGTCCTAATGTTCACTTTTTAGGTGAAAACGACACGCTTGCTGCGGTAAGAACCATTTCGTATGTGAGTGGTTCTAAATTTCCAAGTGGTGGAAAATGTACCGCTGGCTATTGTGTTGCGAATAAAAAGGCTGAAGATCTAATGGCTAATATAGGTTTACATTTAGACCTTTGTGATAATGAAGCCACAGCACTTCAGTACGAAATATTAGCAAAGCAAATGCCATCAATGAATCAAAGAATTGCAGATGCTTATACCAATACTAGAGCATTTGTAAATTTTATACATGACCACTTACCAGGCGCCAAAATTAATTTTGTATCAGAAGAATTAGCCGAACAAGGGTTTACACCATCTGTGTTTTCTTTAGACTTGCCAACCAAAGGCGATACAGCTGAAGAAAAGGAAACGTACAAAAGAGCACTGAATCATAAATTAATTAATTTAATGATTACCAAAATACCTGATGAGAGTAAATATTGCGTGAGTTATGGCCAACTAAAAGGTGTGTATTGGACCATACCTGCAACCTCAACACAAGGCACCACAAAAGAAGGTGACAAAGATTATATTGCCAGAGTTGCATTATCGCCAGATATGGATTTGGAAATGCACAAATCTGTGTTTTTAGAATTTGTACAAGGGATTTAATCGATTGTCAGTTTGGGCGCAGTCGAAGACAATTAAAATTACATTGTATTTCGACTGCGCTCAATGTTAAAATAGTGCTATCAAATAATATATTAAATCATTCTGAAAACCGAATCGTCAGTTCGAGTGATTTTACTTTTTAGTAAAATTGTATCGAAAACCTTTAGGTTTAGAAATGGTTCTCGATACATTTATGCATTTTACGTTGCACTACAAATGAATAAACACTCGAACGGACAACAAAATAAATATTAATACTCAATACCGTAATACAATGGAAATTTTAGAATGGATACAAGATTGGTTTAAATCTAATTGTGATGGCGATTGGGAACATGGAGACGCCATTCAAATAACAACCCTAGATAATCCAGGTTGGGATGTAGAAATAGACATCTCAAAAACTTCAATTGCCAATCTAGAAATAAAATGGGTGCTTAATGAAAATGGTAAACAAGATTGGTATGGAGTGAAAATTCAGAACCAACGTTTTAGAGCTGCAGGTGACGCGAGTAAATTAACTTATCTACTGAACTTATTTAGAGAAATGATTGAGAAAATTGAGAATGAGTAGCGAGAAAATATCTACTCAAATCGCTCCGTAATATTAATTGGATACAGCAATCTTATACGATTCCTTTCTTCGTAAAGTTTCTTGTCATAACTGAATCGATTAAGGCGAATCGATGCGTCTATCTCATCATAATTTTCAGTATTTCGTAATTCCCGAACTGCAATTTTATGCGCTGATAATACGTTAATATAATCTTGATAGGTTGTAGAATCATTGTAAATGTATTCAATAACAGTTGACTTATTTATATGATTTTTTAATGTTTTTGAAAGCCTATTTAATGGCACTTCGACATTTTCAATTTCTATTCGATTAGAAATATTTAAACTCAGTGTATCTTGAAACTTAAGTTTGTTATAAAAGTCTATAAACGGAATTCTAGGAGGTTCTCCTTCAAGCATTGGTAATTCTTTAATTAATGAATGAGAAATTCTATGTTTCAACTCCCTATTAAAAAATCTTGAAGATATTTCGTCCTCATTAGCTATTTCGTAGATAATGCTTAGCTGACTCGCTGTCAACACTTTTAATTCAAACTGTTTTATATACTTAATTGGCAAATTCTTATCTGCCCTTAATCTTAATGACATTCTTGATTGATGCATCTCCGGAACATAATCTTCCCATTCCTTGATATAACGATATACATCATTTAATTCTATATTTCCATTATAAGAATTAAAAAGACCAACTTCAGTTTTGGTAACAAAATTCATTTTAAATATGAGATTGTCATAATAGTAATTGTCATTATTATCGTATTGATATATGCTAGATGGCACATCAATTGAAGGATTCTTAACTAGCATGGTTTCATCAATAGACTTATAATTAACAATATCAATACGACTTAAAACAAAAGTCAAAACTCCTATTGTAAGCAAATGAAGCAACTGAATTTTCCAACGTCGTTTTTTAACGATAAGAATTAAACTCTTCCATGAATCTAAATACAGAACTATAATTAACAATAAAGAAGGCAACATAAAATTTATGATAAATGCTGAGCCCATTAATTCCTCGGCAAATATTCCAAATAAAAACCATAGTTTTGTAAACCAATGCATAAAGTTTACTCCCAAAAATGATTGGTCATTTATAATTCTATTTCGTTTATTATTATGTCTTGAAAAGACGTTTTGCGTGCGAGAAAACAAATAACTTACTCCTATTGAATTCCCAATAATCATTGATAAAGAGGCAAAGAAAAGATTATACAATTTCCTGTCTTCTTCTGGAACCACAATAGGTCTATTCTCTAAATCAAGAAAAAACATTCTGTTTGTTTCTCTCAACACATAATAAAAACAATAAAGGATAATCGCAGAAATCAAGCCAAGTAGAATTGACAAAACAATTTTATTTATTGAAATTGCTTTGAAATTTATGTCGGAATCATAAAAGAGGTGCTTAAACTTCATACATGAGAGTTATAATATATGAGTCTAATAAACAGTTGAATTGTTACTAACTAATCCCTAAAACCCAAGAAAACGAAAGAACCCTTTAAAAAAACCATCTTTCTTATCATCTGTCGATTCTGCTTCAGACTCTTCTGTAATTTCCTGCTTTATATCTTGTTGAAATTCTATAATAAAAACACCAAAATTGTCTAATGTTTTGTGAGCATTACCCTTATTTAAGGTCATTGGAAATGTAATTTTATGCGTACGATCTACTATACCTCTTTTTAAAATTTCACTAAAATTCTCAACATCTTTTATGATATAATTTACACCTTCAGGAACATTATATTCTGAAAAATCTACCGTCACGTCCTCTTCATTTTTTTGAAACACAACAACTCTATATGTGTTGGGTTGATATTCATTTTGCGTGATATCTAAAATAGGCTCAAGATTAAATTCTCTAAAACTCTTCCATTGACTGTTGGGATCTAAGTTAATTTTAGATTGCCAACTTTTTAGCGTATATCCTTCAGTTTTAGAGCGTCTAAATGCACTTCCTTTTTTTGTGAAATATAAATTATAATTAAAATTCCATTGCTCAGGACTAAGACTAAAAAGATGTATATAACCTGAGTAAATCTTATTATTAGTTAAGGTTAAAGATTTGGCATAAGCGATTCTAAGTGCATTATTTCTACCAATAATAATATTGTTATCTACCAGTACATTCTCAATTGGAGCACCTTTATTAAAACCAAGGGTTAACGATGCAGCATCTCCATTTATTACATTCGATTTAAAATCAGTATTGTGATATAATATATTGTTTTTTACCACAATATTTTTCGCAATATTAACACCATCTCTATCGTCAGTAGCTACAATAATATTATCTACGGTTCTGTAGTTTGAAGGCAAACCACTATTAAAAATAACATTATTATCTAAAGTTACATTTTTTACCCAATCTGTTGTGGCATGTTTTGTGGCAGACCAAACTTCGACACCTTTATAATAATTATTAAAGATAATATTGTCCTTTAACACTCGTGTTTCTGTATCACTATTATTCTGAACATAAAATCCTTCACCTGCTCCTTTGCCTTCTGGTGTTAACATACCATTATTAAAAACATAGCAATTGGCTATTAAAGTGCCTCCTGTGTTTTTCCAAGTACCAAAACCAAGACCTGGATTATTATAAATCATTAAGTTAATAAACTTACAATTTTCGCCTATTAGATGATTAATACCTGCTACGCCTGCTTTAAGACCACCGTTTTTATCTATTTGCCTCGAAAATTCGCCTAACCACGTTATTTCAAAATTTTTAAAAATAACGCGAGTACTTCTTACTTTTAAAGTCTGTGGTTCGGAAGATTCCACATTACCATTTAGAACAACTTTATCATTTTTGTAAGCACTTACTGTGATGTATTGATCTTTAATTGTACAATTTAAGGTGCTAGAATAACGGCCATGATAAACACCGTCGTGTAACCAAATAGTATCGTTTCCGTTTACAACGTCTGAAGATTGACTTAATGCCGTTTGTAAGTCCCAAGGGTGTTGCAAACTTCCATTTCCAGATGGTGTTCCCGGTGTTTCTTTATGATCTTTTGGAAACACATGAAACTCTTGCTGCGCAATACCAACTAAAAACCCAAAACTAAATACTAGTGTTAATACTATTGTCTTCATGCTTTCAGTTTTGCAATTACTATACCACTATAAAAAAGAAGAGTTGGTCTAAATACCTAAATGATACTAAAACAACTTATTTACCTCATCAAAATCTAAACCACCATAATTACCAGAACTCATGAGAAGCAATGATTTATTATCAAAATTCTGTGAGAACAGAAAATCTTTAAACGCTTCTGGATTGGTGTAAATAATTAAATCATCGCGCTCAAAAGCATTAGCGATTTGGTCTTTAGTTACCTCATCTAGCTTTTTTATTTCAACCGCGTGTGGCGAATAAAACACCACTGCAACATCGGCTGCATCTAAAGCACCTTTATATTCTTTAAGAAATTCTGCATTAAGACTACTATAGGTATGCAACTCTAAACAAGCAACTAACGTTCTATCATTATACTGTGCTTTTACGGCTTTTGTTGTAGCCTCAACCTTACTTGGCGAATGTGCGAAATCTTTATAAGCTACGCTGATTTTTGATGCTGCAATTTTCTCTAGTCGTTTACTTGCACCTTTAAATGTAGCAATAGCTTCGTAAAAATCATCTTCATCAATTCCCATATGTTGGCAAATCCATTTGGCACCAGCTAGGTTGTTTAGATTATGTGCACCAAACACCTCAATTGGCATTGGTCCTTCTGGTGTTTCTAATAATGTTTCGCCATTTTCAACTGTATATTCTGGTGTATGGTAAGCTATTTTGCGCAGTTGATTTTCTGAGGCTTCCACTACGCGTTTTACCTCAGCATCTTCTTCGTTATAATTAATACTTCCACCTGTAACAATAGAATCTACAAAAATGCTGAATTGTTCTACATAGTTTTCATAGGTAGGAAACACATTAATATGATCCCAAGCAATACCACTTAACAACGCAATGTTAGGTTTGTATAAATGAAATTTTGGTCGTCTATCAATTGGCGAACTTAAATACTCATCGCCTTCTAACACAATAAAATCATTGTGCTCCGTTAGTTTTACCATAACATCAAACCCTTCGAGCTGTGCACCAACCATGTAATCTACATCTCTATCATGGTAATGTAATACATGCAATATCATTGAGGTTATGGTTGTTTTTCCGTGACTACCTCCAATTACAACACGCGTTTTGTGCTTGGATTGTTCGTATAAAAATTCTGGGTAACTGTAAATTTTTAAACCCAATTCTTGGGCTTTTAGCAATTCAGGATTATCAGCTTTAGCATGCATACCTAAAACAATAGCATCTAAAGAATCAGTGATTTTTTCTGGATACCAACCAAATGTTTCTGGCAATAATCCTTTAGCTTCTAATCTTGATTTTGAAGGATTAAAAATTTCATCATCACTACCTGTGACTCGATATCCTTTATTATGTAATGCCAAAGCTAAATTGTGCATTGCAGCACCACCAATTGCAATAAAATGTACGTTCATGTAACAAATATCAAATTAGAAAATCCAAATTCCAAATAATAAACAGTTTTTCTCGCTAAGACCGCCAAGTGCAAAATAATTAGTGCTAATTTCTGTACTTAGCAAATTTCAGAAACCTTAGATCTGCGTTAATAAATACGCTTCGTAATTCATCTTAGAAGATAACTTTGTATTGTCATTGTGTACAAGAATGATTTCAATTCACACTTACAAAGTTGCTTTAAAATCTATAAAAGCATCAATATCTGGCAAACCTGAAATCGCTTTATCAATCCAAATTAAAGCTTCGTCTGTTTGCTCTAAATGTTTATATATCTGTGCCAATCTGTAGTAAGCCCATTCTTTGGGCACACCATCCTTAGCAGAATGATTTTTAATATACGTCTTTAGCATTGCCTCACCTTTATCTAGCTGAATATTATAGTCTGCACACACCTTTCCTATTTGATAATGCATTGCGTTACGTTGATGTTTATCATGAGCTTCTTCTAGATTTTCAATAGCCTTTTTTGGTTGTTCTTGGTCTTCATAGAAACCTGTAAGTTTTTCATAACAGGTTAATGATCCACCAACCTCAATGGCTAATCTATAGTTTTTCTCAGCGAGCTCTGGCTCATCATCATATTCATAGACGTAGCCCTTTGCCAAATAACCGTCTACTTTAGATAATTCTTCGAGTTGATTGGCATACATCAATGCTTTAGAAAAGCTACCACCAACAATGCCAGGAAGTGACACATACAATTCTACTAAAGCCCATCGTGTTTCAATATGCGTAGGGTCTAACTGAGCGGCTTTTAAAAAGGCATTCTTTACATCTCCAATTATACCTAAAGCTTCAATTTTACTAATGCTTAAAGCTTTCATACCTAAAGCACCACCATATTTATAATGATAGTTAGCATTTTCTGGTCGTTTTTGTTTTAGCTTTTGATATTGCTCTATGGCTTTGTCCCATTTTTTTTGATAGCCATAAGCATCACCTAAAAGCTCAAGCCCTTCCAAATCATCTGGATGAGACTCTAAGAACAAAGTCATTTCTGTCTGTGCTTTTACAAATTCTTTTTGCGCAATAAACGCTTTAGCGTCCTCTATAGAGGTTTGAGAATAACTTATAGTTGATACGAGTAAAACAAATAAAAATCTATACATGTTATATCATTATTTTAAAACAATTTTGCTTTTTAGCTTTATTTATGGGAACTCTAAGACCGAACAACTTAATGCTTTGATTGTCTTTGGAGTAGAATCCCAACAGTATAATCACAAAAATACAATTTAATAACGCTAGGTTTCCTCAACAAATTGTTAACTTCACTCAACGAAATAAAACTAACACTCATTTTAACTGGTTTTGGAATACATTTTGAATGTATTTTGTTGAAAATTTAAACGAATGAAAAATTATATCTGTTTACTTATGCTAATTTGTTTTGCTTCTTGTTCTCTTGCTCAAAATGATTATGAAGATCAATGGAAAGCTGTAGAAAAACTCGAAAATGAAGGCTTAACAAAAAGCGCTTCAGAATTGGTAGAAACCATATATCAAAACGCATTAAAATCAGACAACAAACAACAATGTATCAAAGCTCTATTGCATATAAGCAAATACATGTTAATGCTTGAAGAAGATGCGCAACTTAACATCGTTAAACGGTTTAAATCTGAAATTGACACTACCGATGATTTAGCCACAAAACATATAATGGAAAATATGCTAGCCACCATGTTTTGGCAGTATTTTCAGCAAAATCGTTGGCAATTTTACAACAGAAGTAAAACGTCCGAAAAAGTTAGTGACGATTTTAGAACATGGGATTTACAAACCATTTTTAATGAAATCCACACCTATTATCAGCGCTCATTACAAAATGGAATTTTACTGCAATTAGAGTCGCTAAACAAATACAGTACTTTATTACATCAACAAGATAACTCTATAGATTATAGACCAACACTTTACGATTTATTGAGTCATAACGCTTTAAGTTTTTATAAATCTGATGAAAACAGTATTACACAACCAGCATACAAATTCACAATAAATGATGGAGCTTTCATTGCGGATAGTGACGTATTTATTAACGCAAATTTAGAATCTAAAGATACACTTTCGTTGCAACGCAATGCATTAAAGATCTACCAAAACTTAATAAAATTTCACAGAAAAGATGTTACTACTAAGGCATTTGTTCAATTAGATATTGACCGTCTTAACTTTGTAAAAGAACATGCCGTATTTTCTAATGTTAATGAACTACTTCTAAAAACTTTAAAGTTTAAGTCTGAAGCATTAAAAACTTCAGATTTATCTGCATTATATGATTACGAAATTGCTACAGTTTATAAAAACCAAGGCAACTTATATGCTAATAACATAAGTAAAAATGATGATAATACCACGAATCGCTGGAAACTAAAAGAAGCTATTGAGATCTGCAATTCGGTAATTTCTAAATATCCAAAAAGTATAGGCGCTCAAAAATGCGAAGTTTTAATAGAACAAATTAAATTGCCTAGTTTACAATTATATGCAGAAGAATTTACAAGTATTGCGTCGCCATCAAAAACCTTAGTCTCCTATAAAAATCTAGAACATTTAAAATTTGAACTTTATAAAGTTTCTCAAAACCAGCTTAAAAGCTACAATTCGTTATATAGAGCAGATAAAAAGAAAGCGTTTTTTAATAAACTAAAGATTTATGAAACGTTCAATACAGCTTTAAAAACAGAAGGAGATTATCAAAGCCATAATACAGAAATTGTTTTTCCAAAATTAGGCAATGGCTTATACCTTATCAAAGTTACCACCAATGCAGATGATAATGTATTTGCAGCAACCCAAATTCAAATTACCAATTTAGCGTTAGTGGAAAGTGATGATAATGACATAAAACTCTACCAAGTCATTGATAGACATAATGGTAAGCCTTTTGAAAATGCAAATGTAGAATTAACGTATTCTGACAACAGAACCAACAAACGCTATACTAAAAATTACACTACAGATAGATTTGGAAAATTTAAATTTATTAAAGACGACAAATACTATAGCGACATAGAAATTAAAGTCAATGCAAAAGATGACACAGGTTATTTTGCTGCGTATTCTATAAACCGTGGCTATAAACAAACCACGAATAACGAAACGCAATACCGCAATTTCATTTTTACAGACAGAAGTATCTATAGACCAGGACAAACGGTTTATTTTAAAGGGATTGCTACTAAAACAAAAAATGAAAAAACAGAAGTTTCCACAGCTCATGCAGCCAAGATTAGACTAAAAAATGTCAATGGCGAAGTGGTTAGCGAACTCTTATTAAAGACTAATGAATTTGGCTCAGTACAAGGCGAGTTTATTTTACCAAATAATGGTTTAACAGGTAATTACACCATTGAAATGTTTTCTCACAGATCTGCATACCAATATATTTCTGTCGAAGAATACAAGCGACCAAAATTTAAACCAGAATTTCAACCCATTACAAAAACCTATAAAGTAAATGATAGTATTACCGTTAAAGGAACTGCTATCGCTTTTGCCGGAAGCAACATTACAAATGCTAAAGTAGATTATCGCGTACAAAGAAATGTCCATTTCCCAAGTTGGTATTATTGGAGACGACCTTATTTTAATTCTGAAGCTCAAGAAATTACCTTTGGCGAGACTACAACCAATTCTAAAGGAGAATTTGAGATTACTTTTAAGGCCTTACCAGATGAAAGTGTTTCTAGAGACAATCTTCCAATTTTCAATTATGAAATCACAGCAGACATTACAGACATAAATGGCGAAACACGTTCTGTGTCTACAGTTGTAAATGTTGGTTATCATTCAATGACGTTAAATATTGTTGTACCTCAAAAAATAGATAAAGACAAGAAGGAAATTGAATTGAGCTTAGCAACTCAAAATCTAAATGGAGAATTTGCACCAGCACAAGGTGAGATAAAAATTTACAAACTAAATGCGCCAAACCGCGTGTTGAGAACAAGACCTTGGCCAGCTCCAGATTATCAAGTCCTTTCTAAGGAAGAATTTAAAACTCTATTTCCGCACGAAGCTTATGATGATGAAAACCAATTAGCCAATTGGACAAAAGGTGAAGAAGTATTTAACACTGCTTTTAATACAGAAAAAGATAAAACCATAACCTTAAAAAAAATAAATAAATGGGGTTCTGGTCAATATATCATTATTGCAGAAAGCAAAGATAAATTTGGGCAAACTATAAAAGATCAAATTTACACATCATTATTTAGCGACAAGGATAAAACCGTCGCAGACAATCAATTGTACGAAGCGCAATTAGACCAAACCAGTTATAAGATCAATTCTATAGCAAAACTGACATTAGGTTCTGCTGCTAAAAATATCACTGTAACTGTTGAGATTGAGAAGGGCGGAAAAATAATTATGACGCAATTAGTGCAACTTAATAATTCTAAGAAAACCATCACAATTCCTGTATTAGAAAATGATTTAGGAGGTTTTGTAGTGCACACTTCGCTTGCTGCATTTAATGAGCATAAGTCTCAAAGTTTTAATATCAATGTTCCATTTCCTAAAACTGATTTAGAAATTGAGACAACTACGTTTAGAGACAAGCTTCAACCAGGACAAGACGAAACGTGGAGTTTTAAAATAAAAGGTCCTAAAGGCGATAAAGTTTCTGCAGAATTATTAGCAAGCATGTACGATGTCTCTTTAGATGAATTTAAGCACCATAATTGGAGTTTTTCCCCATTAAACAATCCTAACTATTATCCAAGAATTTATAAGAATTCCCGAGAAAGTTTTGGGAATAGCAATTTTAGGGTTTTCAATCATTTTAGCACCAATGCTAGTCAACCGTATCAAAACTACGATCAACTCAATTGGTTTGGGTTTTATTTTGGGAATAACAACTACATGAGAAGAGGTTATGGAAACATGAAGCGAATGGCTGCACCAGAAGCTTCAATGCTAGTTGAGGATTCTATGGAAGAATCTGAAATGGATTATGAAGGTGTAGATTTAAGTATGAATGTTAAAGATAGTATAGCTGGTGCTGTGAATGGAATAGGAATCGAACTAAAAGGAAATAATGACAATTCTACAAATGAACCTTCGAAAGAAAAAGCTGACGACAACATCCAAATAAGAAAAAACCTGAACGAAACAGCTTTCTTCTTTCCACAATTAAAAACTGATGCAGAAGGTAATGTTAGTTTCAATTTTAAAGCACCAGAAGCCTTAACCAAATGGAAATTACAATTACTAGCACATACTAAAACTTTAGAAAGTGCTGTGACCCGATTAGAAACAGTGACTCAAAAAGAGTTAATGGTCATACCAAATGCACCACGTTTTTTAAGAGAAGGTGACCAAATAACTATTAGCACTAAAATTGCTAATCTTACTGAAAAGGAATTAACTGGAGTTGCACAATTAGTTTTAACTGATGCCGTCACAGGACAAAATATTACCACAAACTTGCTCAGTTCTTCCCCTTTGAGGAAGTTAGAAGGGGCTTCTCCATTTACAGTAGATGGTAAAGGCAATACGCAAGTATCTTGGCAACTAAATATACCTTCAAACTTACAAGCCGTTCAATACAAAATCATTGCAAAAGCTAGTGAGTTTAGTGATGGCGAACAAAGCGCATTACCCGTTTTAAGTAATAGAATGTTAGTTACAGAAACGATGCCAATGTGGATTCGTTCTAACCAAACCAAGACCTTTACTTTAGATAAACTAAAGGATAACACCTCAAAGACTCTAACGCATCATAAGTTAACGCTAGAGATGACATCAAATCCTGCTTGGTATGCTGTGCAAGCCTTGCCTTACTTAATGGAATATCCTTACGAGTGTAATGAACAAACCTTTTCTAAATATTACGCAAATGCATTGGCGCAACATATTGTAACATCTAATCCTAAGATTGAAGCTGTTTTTAACCAATGGAAGTCAACTGATGCGTTATTAAGTAATTTAGAAAAGAACCAAGAATTAAAATCATTATTGATTGAAGAAACGCCTTGGTTACGAGATGCTCAATCTGAAACCGAACAGAAAAAACGTATTGCTTTATTATTTGACCTTAATAAAATGAATAACGAGTTACAAGCTGCGGTAAGAAAATTAAAAGCTAATCAGCACAATTCGGGAGCTTGGCCTTGGTTTAATGGTGGACGTGACAACCGTTATATCACGCAACATATTATTGCTGGTTTTGGGCATTTAAAACAACTTAATGCCATACAAAACAATAGTGAGGATGCTATGATAAAAAATGCGATTCGGTATTTAGATTCAGAATTTGTGAAGGAATATAAAGACATTAGAAAATATAATAAAAACGCAGATTTAAGTAAAGATCATTTGTCTCACACACAATTGCACTACCTATATACCCGAAGTTTTTACCCAGACATAAAACCATCTAAAGAAGTTAAAACCATCTTAGCATATTATCAATCTCAAATTAAAGCGTATTGGCTAAAACGATCATTATATGCAAAAGGCTTAATGGCAATAGCTGTAAACCGAATGGAGGATGATAAAACGGCTGCCAAAATTGTAAAATCTTTAAAAGAAAATAGTATTACATCTGAAGAACTAGGCATGTACTGGAAAGCAAACACCAACTCATGGTATTGGTACCAAGCACCTATTGAAACCCAAGCCTTAATGATTGAAGTATTTTCTGAGGTTGGTCATTTAATTCAAGATGACACTAAGAACCTCAACGCTATTGACAATCTAAAAATCTGGTTGCTAAAAAACAAGCAAACTAACGGTTGGAAAACCACAAAAGCAACAACAGAAGCGGTCTATGCATTATTACTACAAGGCAGCGATTGGCTAAGCGTTACAGAACAGGTTAATGTTAAAGTTGGAAGCGAAAACATCTCTCCAGAAAAATTAGATGATGTAAAAGTCGAAGCTGGTACAGGGTATTATAAAACAGCATGGAATGGCTCTGAAATTAAACCAGACCAAGCTAATGTAACGCTCACTAAAAAAGGAGAAGGCATTGCTTGGGGAGCAATGTACTGGCAGTATTTTGAAGATTTAGATAATATAACCTCAGCAGAAACGCCTTTAAAATTAAGCAAGAAATTATTCTTAAAAAAGAATACAGATAAAGGCGAAGAGATTACTGAAATCACAAATGACACAAAATTAAAAATTGGCGATTTAGTTAGAGTTCGAATTGAATTAAGAACCGATAGATCAATGGAATTTGTACATTTAAAAGATATGCGTGCATCTGGCTTAGAGCCAATAAATGTGTTATCTCAGTACAAATGGCAAGATGGCTTAGGCTATTATGAAAGCACTAAAGATGCAGCAACCAATTTCTTTATGGACTATTTACCAAAGGGCATTTATGTATTTGAATATGATTTACGCGTTAATAATGCTGGTAATATGAGTAATGGTATTAGTACTATACAAAGCATGTATGCACCAGAATTTAGCAGCCATAGCGAAGGCATAAGAGTTTTAGTAGATTAAAAACTTAATTGGTCTTTAAATATATAGGATTGTCTTCTGGAGATTTCAATTTCTTCTCCAGAATGCATTTCAATTTTTAGTTTGCCATTAAACCACGAAATAACTTTGTTAACATGGTTAATATTTATTATCTGCTGACGATTGGCTCTAAAAAACACATCTTGAGGCAATTTCTCTTCTATTTGAGCGAGTGATTTATAAATTAACGGTTTGTTGTCATCAAAGAAGACTCTGGTGTAATTACCTACGATTTCAAATAGCGAAATATCCTTAATTTTTACCAACCAACAGTTTTCGCCATCTTTTATAAATATTTGTCGATCTAGATGATAACCTTCTTGTTTAGGTGTTGAGGAAGTATCAGAATTTGCTTTTTCTAATACTTTTTTAATTGAACTGGAAAATCGTTTTTGACTAATTGGTTTCAACAAATAATCAAATGCATTGTATTCAAAAGATTTAATAGCATACTCATCAAAAGCAGTTGTAAAAATGGTGATAGGCACTTCGTCTAACATTTCTAAAAGTTCAAAACCATCCTTTTCTGGCATATTGATATCCAAAAACAATAAATCCGGATTAGTTTTATTAATCAGTGCAAAACCATCATCTACATTTTCTGCTTCACCAATTAATTCTATTTCTTTATGTGCTTTAAAAAGCTCTTTTAACTCATTGCGAGCTAAACGAGAATCTTCAACAATTACAGCTTTTAAGATATTCATACTAATGGCATTTTAATAGTTGCAACAACTTTGTTTTCTTTTTCTACTATAGTAAATGTAGCGTCTTTTCCGTAGAGTAATTCTAGACGTTTTTTAATATTTTTTAATCCTAATTGTGTTGAGTTTTCACTTTTACGAAACGTGCCAGAATTTGCAATTTCTATTATCAATTGGTCATTAATAATTTTTGTTGTTAATCTTACTTCTCCTCCTTCTTTAATATTTGAAATACCATGTTTAAGCGCATTCTCTACCAACATTTGAATTATCATTGGTGGAATTTGTCTGGTTAAAGTACTAGCATCAATCTCTGTTGTAAATTTCAATCGGTTTTCAAATTGAATTTTAGAAATTTCTACATAGTTTTCTACCATTTCTAATTCATCTTCTAACGAAATAGAATTTACCTCACTTTTAATTAAAGAATATCTCAAAGTTTCAGACAAACTAGTTAACATGCCTCTAGCTTTGGATACATCTTCTAACATTAATCCACGAATGTTATTTAAGCTATTAAACATAAAATGTGGATTTATCTGTCCTTTTAATGTATTCAGTTGGGATTCTTTTAAATTAGCTTCAAGTTGTAATTGTTTTAATTGTACTTTTTTTAATTGATGATAAATTTTTATCGTTAAATAAACAAAAAACCATATTACAAATAGGGTTCCAAAATATAAAAAATTAGAAACTCTACCTGCAAGTGATAACGGTCCTCCTGCTATTTCTGGCAAGCTTCCCCCAAAAAAATCCACAAAATCTAAAAATGGCCAAATGAGTAATGAATATATTATTTGAATAAATAAAAACAGTATTAAAACCTTAATAATACCTAACCTATTAATAGCGCTAAAATTCAGTTTTAAATCTATAAATACAGACACAATAAAAGACAACGCGAAGCCTAAAAACCCACATGCAATACCTTCTGCCCATAAGTATTTAAATCTTGCATCAGAAATATCTTCATCCTCGAACAAATATATTTTTCTTATTGTTAACGTGAATAAAAACAACAGTATCCAACCTAATAGATTGAATACTATATAATATTTATTAAATGATAATTTCATGCAAGCATTTCTTTTATTGTTAGCACAAGATAAGGTTTAAAACCTTTTTTAAATTCGTCTATGTTAATATTCTACTCTTTTAATTTTTCGGATTATTAACCAGGTTTAAATAAAGACTATGTCTATTATAAACTCGACGATGGTTTTTACTAAATTGAACATAATACTGTTGTTTTTTGATTGATGAAATCTATTCGTTTTTAATTGATAGTATAAATATATAACTGATACCTTGTTTAAAAAATGAAAATATGATAAGTGGTCATTAGGTTATGACGAACGGAAATCACCTACCTATACCATAAAAAAAGCCTTTTAAGATTAACTCTTAAAAGGCTTATTACTAACTAAAAATGATTGGTTGGTTATTTATGCTACTTTAAATGCTGTGCAAAGAATCCTAACATGGCTTTATACAATTCTACTCGGTTTTCTTCGTGAGAAAATCCATGACCTTCATCGTATTTTACCATATAAGGCACATCAATACCTCTAGCTCTCATACTCTTTACCACTTGATCAGATTCATCAATATTTACTCTTGGATCATTTGCTCCTTGCACTACAAAAAGCGGTTTTGTAATTTTATCTACATGAAGTGCTGGTGAGACTTCTGCCATAATTTTTTGATCTGCTTCATCTTCAGAATTATACCATTGCTCATTAAATTGAGCCATATAAGGTTTCCAATATTCTGGAAAGGATTTAAAGAAGGTAAACAAGTTACTTACACCAACGTAATCAATACCACAAGTATATAAATCTGGTGTTTTCACAAGGCTTCCTAATGTTGCTAATCCACCATAACTTGCACCATAGATGGCTACTTTATCATTATCAATAAAATCTAATGTTTTAGCATACGCTACGGCATCTTCTAAATCATTGAGCATTTTACGTCCTATTTGCTTGTTTCCGGCTAAGAAAAAATCTTTTCCGTAGCCACCAGAACCTCTATAGTTAACTTGTAATGTAGCATAACCTCTACTTGCAAACAATTGTGTTTCTGGATTAAAACCCCAATAATCTCTTACACCATAAGGGCCTCCATGAGGATTTACAATCAATGGCACACGTTCACCCTTTTTAATATGATTTGGTATTGTGATGTAACCATATACTTTTAAGCCATCTCTTGTGGTAAAATTAATTGGTCGCATCTCTGCCATATCTTCTTCATGCAACTGTGGCATTAAATCTAATATTTTAGTAAACTCGTCCTTTTTTACATCGTATGTATAATACGTTCCGTAAAGCTTATCTGTTTGTAAAATTAACAAGTACTTATCTTCGTCATCTGTTTGGTCTACAATAGAATAAACTTTATCTCCAAATTGTTTTTTAAACTTTTTATCGAGCTTTTTAAAATAATTACTCACAGGCACTACGTGCGTTTTTTCACCAGTGTAGTAATAATAATCGACTTCGTAATTTCGTTTTCTCGATCTACTTAAGCCACCAACATCAAATGTTTTATTGCTATATACCTTTTCTATAATTTCTTTTTTAGCTAAATCATATAATACCAATTCACTTGTATTGCTTTCTAAATTGGTTAATACATAAGCGTCATGCTTATAAGGTGTGTTATAATTAAATGCGACTAAAGAAAATGAATCTTGCCAATTAGTAGTTACAATTTCATTAAACGGTTGGTCATTACCTGTTCTATAATACAATACATATTCTACACCATTTTGCTGCTTAGTGTAACCTCTTAATTCTCCATCTTTATCAAACTCATATCCTGCAATTGGCGAAGAAGCGTCTTTATTTTCAAACAATTTTTCCATATCGCCTGTTACAATATTCAATTTGTAAGGCTCAAAAATTTGTTTATTATCCTTATTCATCATAATGATAACATGGTCTAGCTGATCTTTTAAAAGGTTAGAAAAATTAACCTGTACGTCTTCAAATGGTGTTAATGCTTTAGGATTACTTCCATCTAAATTGGCAGCAAATAACTGATAATTTTCATTACCTCCATTATCTTTAATATAAAGCAACCTATTGTCATTAGCCCAACCGTAACCTCTAATTAATTCTTCACCTTCGGCTATGGCAAGGGTTACATTTTCTGTTTTTGTGTCTTTTACGTACACGTGATTTTTTCCATTTTCATCCTTTTCGCGATATGAAAAATAATTGCCTTTTGGCGAAAATTGAAATGAACTTTTACTCGGATCCTGAAAATAATCTTCGGTTGAATATTTGTAGGTTCCGTTATCAAAAGAAGCCAATTTATCTAATGCTTCTTTAGAAGATGGTAAAGACACATCACCTGGTTTCGTTTTTATAGTTTTAGATAAGTTTAATGGCAATTCCATGCCACCTTGATAAAACGTCCCTGTTATAGATTCATTTTCCAAAAGCCCAACGTACTTTATACCTCCTTGTGTAAAGGCTATTGTAATTTCATTGGCCTCAAATACTGTTTTATCCATAGGAATCCCTGTTGCGCCTTGGCTAGGACTATCCATAGTAGACGACAAAACGCCATTGTCATTTTTAATATTAAACAAGAGCGGAATTTCTTGCCCTTGTACTTTTAATACACCTTTCCAAGAGCCTGAGATATCTTGGGCAAACGTGCTAATTGAAAATACCAATGCCATTAAGCATAGTATTATACTTGAATTTGATTTTGTTTTTTTCATGATGATAATTTTAGTTAATTGATTTACAGTTTAGAATGTTACTTCATCAGTAAACCATTCTATAGAAATGTTACATTTATTTCTGTAAATATAATTTTGAAACTATCTCAATCCATTGAAAATATGACGAGTGGTTGTTAGAATATGCTAAACGGAAATTCCGTCTAACCATTAAATTTTAGAAGAAAACAACAAAAAATTAGTCTTGTTGAGGCGGATATTCTGCAAATACTTTATCTATGATTTTTGCAAATATAGCTTCTCTTTTTTCTGGACTAGCGTTGGGATTATAACTACTCTCACTAATGGCTTGCCAGAATAAACCCGTTTTAGTTTCGTCTACAAAATCAATGATTAATACTCTAGACTGTTTGTTTTGTCCCACAGGAATCCCAACAGAAACACCACCAAAACCTCCTCCACTTCCACCACCTACACCAACACCAACTGAACTGTTATTGCGGTTAACGATACTTTCACTTTGAATATCAATATAAAAATCTGGATGATCTGTACGTGAAAAACCCATTGCCAGGAGTTTCTTATCCATTACTCTAACTAAGCGTTTAGTGTCTAATTCACTTAAACCCGTTTTCATATCATCAAAATAATTATAGGTCTTATAGGTACTAAAATCCGTTGACTTTTCGTAGTCATAGTTTACTATTGTACCACACGACGTCATAAGAAATGCAATCAATAGAAATTTTAAATGCTTCATCTTTTTTATTTTAAAGGTATTAAAAATATGAAAACGCAAAGCCTATTTTAACGCTTCGTCTTCATTAGGCTCAACAGCTTTAGTCAAAGAAGAGGAAATAATACCTGTAGGAATAGCCACAATTCCCAAGCCAATCATAAGAATAAAAAAGGTAAATATTCGGCCACCAACTGTGATAGGATACACGTCGCCATAGCCAACAGTTGTTAAGGTTACGATAGACCACCAAAGACTATCAAAAATTGAAGTAAAATGCTCTGGCTGTGCTTCGTTTTCAAAATAATATATTCCTACAGCCGCGAAATAAATGAGCATTAAGGTAATAATCATAAAGAGGATAATTTGTTCTTTGGCAACTAACATTGCTTGTGCAAAATGTTTCATAGCCTTATTGTATCGCATCATTTTAAACAAACGGAAAAGCCTAAACATTCTCAGTAAACGCAGCGATCTTAAATCAATACCAAACGATAAATAAAAAGGAAGAATAGCTAATAAATCTACGATACCAAAGAAACTAAATATAAATTTTGGTTTATTATCCGCAACATAGATTCTTGCTAAATATTCAAAAGTAAACACAACAACGCAAAAGGCTTCAATGGCATTTAGTACAACCTTGGTTTGCGGTTTTAAATCTGGTAATGTTTCAATAGAAAACGTAATTACAGAGAAAACAATTAAAAACTGAATAAAATATGCGAAAACTCGACTTGGTCTGTTATCGTTAAGTTCTACTAAGTTTTTAAGATATGCTTTCATGGTCAGCAAAACACGTTAGTTAATCATTTAACATCTTCCAAAGTTTATCTTTTAACTCTGTTAAACCTTGTTGCGCCACAGAGGAAATAAACATATAATTCGCCTCTAAATCTCTATCAAGAATTTCGGAAATTTCAGATTTTAATTCATCATCTAACATATCAGATTTTGAGATGACAACAAAACGTTCCTTATCTAACATTTGTGGATTGTATCGTCTTAATTCATCTTCTAAAATCTCGTACTGCTCTACAATATCTTTGGCATCTGCAGGAATTAGGAACAAGAGAATTGAGTTACGCTCAATATGTCTTAAAAAATAATATCCTAAACCTTTGCCTTCTGCTGCTCCTTCAATAATACCTGGAATATCTGCCATAACAAACGACTGATAATCGCGATATTCCACAATCCCTAAATTAGGTTTTAAGGTGGTAAACTCGTAATCGGCAATTTTTGGTTTTGCAGAGGTTAATACTGATAATAAGGTTGATTTTCCTGCATTAGGAAATCCTACCAAACCAACATCGGCTAAAACTTTAAGTTCTAATGTAATATCTTTTTCTTCAAGAGGAATACCTGGTTGTGCATAACGTGGCGTTTGGTTTACTGAACTTTTAAAATGCCAGTTACCGCGTCCACCCATTCCACCTTCTACCACAATACGTTCTTCGCCATCTTCTGTGATTTCAAATAAAATTTTATCGGTTTCAGAATCTCTAACTACAGTACCTAGAGGAACTTCAACATACATATCCTCACCATCTGCACCTGTACTTCTACCAGAACTTCCATGTGCACCATGACCAGCCCTAATGTGTCGCTTAAATTTTAAATGAATAAGCGTCCATAGATTGGAGTTACCACGTAAAATCACATGACCACCACGTCCACCATCGCCACCATCTGGTCCTCCTTTAGCTATATATTTTTCGCGATGTAAATGCGACGAGCCTTTACCTCCATTTCCGGAAGTAACGTGCATTTTTACGTAGTCTACAAAATTTCCTTCAGTCATGTTTACTTCCCTCCAAAGTGGGAATCGTTTTAATTAAAATCTTAAGCTAATTGTAGGTTTTAGTTGCATCATGCCAATTACATCATCATGATGAGTGTACTACCTTATAGTAATGATTACACCTACAGTTTATCAATAACTGTACTCAAACGAACAGTTATATCTTCAATACTACCAACACCATCAACACCAAAATATTTATTTTGCTCAGCGTAATAGTCCTTTAAAATTGCTGTTTTATTGTAGTATTCTTTAATTCGGTTTCTAATAATACTTTCATCCGCATCGTCAGCACGTCCACTGGTTTTTCCTCTTTCGAGCAAACGACCTACTAATACTTCATCATCTACTTCTAAGGCAACCATTGCATTAATTTGAGAATCTTTGCTATCCATTAATTCATCTAGCGCTTTTGCCTGTGCATTTGTTCTAGGGAAACCATCAAAAATAAACCCATTTGCATCGGCATTTTTCTCAACTTCTTTATTTAGCATATCAATAGTAACTTGGTCTGGCACCAATTCACCCTTATCCATATATGACTTAGCTAACATTCCTAAGGCTGTTTCATTTTTAATATTGTATCTAAAAACGTCTCCTGTTGAAATGTGAATTAAATCGTATTTTTCCTTTAAAAAGTTAGCTTGTGTTCCTTTACCTGCACCTGGAGGTCCAAATAGCACTAAGTTTGTCATGTGTTGTGTTGTTTTTAATTGATATACGTCTGGTAAATCTCTTCCTAATCCATCATAGTCTAAGCCATAGCCAACGATAAACTTGTTTGGAATTTCCATACCTACGTAATGGAGTTTAAAATCTTTATTGTATGCTTCTGGTTTGTAAAACAAGGTTGCAATACGCAATTGTTTTACATTTTCATTTTTAAAAATACGATGAACTTCTTCTAACGTATTGCCTGTATCTATAATATCCTCTAAAATTACAACAGTTCGTCCTGTTAAATCTTGAGTTAAACCAATTAAACGTTGAATATCTTCTGTAGACTTAACCCCTTCATAAGAAGCTAACTTTATAAAGGTCACTTCACAAGGTTTTGGATATTTCTTTACAAAATCACTTACTAACATAAATGACCCATTTAAAATTCCAATAAAAACAGGGACTTCATCTCCCAAGTCTTCTACAATTCTGTCTACAAGGTTTTGGACAGCATTATCTATTTCTTTTTCAGATATAAAAGGTTTGAAGTATAAATCATGAAGCTTAATCACTTGGATATTATTTTAGATTTGCAAAGATAATCAATTGATTGACGATTGACGATTTTTTGATTTACGAATTTAGAAGTATATATCATTTTTACCTTATTTTTGTTTTTGAAAAGCAGAATTTTAAAATCTTAAAACAAGATTCCTTTCTTAATAAGGAACACATAAAGTTAATGAACTATTTTTCTTCTAATTTTAAACTCGGTATTCTTGGTGGTGGACAACTTGGTAAAATGATGCTCTACGACACAAGAAAATTTGATATATACACCTGTGTTTTAGACCCAAATGCTGATGCACCTTCACGTTTTGCTTGTAATGAATTTACATTAGGTGATTTGTTAGACTACCAAACTGTGGTAGATTTTGGAAAACATCTCGATGTACTTACGTTTGAAATTGAAAACGTTAATGTAGATGCGCTAGAAACCTTAGAAAAACAAGGCGTAAAAGTTTACCCATCCTCTAAAACATTGCGTACCATACAAAACAAAGCAACGCAAAAGTTATTTTATAAAGACCACGACATTCCTACAGCAGAATTTTCAAGATTTGCTTACACTTCTGAGATAGATGAAGCCGTAGAACATGGCGGATTAACCTATCCTTTTGTATGGAAAAGTGCGCGCTTTGGTTATGATGGTACTGGAGTAAAAGTTGTGCGAAGCGAAAGAGATTTAGTGCATTTACCAAATGTAGAATGTATTGCAGAACAACTCATTCCTTTTAAAAATGAGTTAGCTGTCATTGTTGCTAGAAACGAAAAAGGTGCAGTAAAAACATATCCTGTCGTTGAGATGGAATTTCATCCAGAAGCCAACCAGGTTGAGTATGTTATTTGTCCTGCGAGAATACCTGATAATATCGCAAAAAAAGCAGAAGCCGTAGCCTTAAAAGTTGCTTCAGAATTTCAACATGTTGGCTTGTTGGCTGTAGAAATGTTTCAAACAGAAAACGATGACATATTAGTTAATGAAGTAGCACCTAGACCTCATAATTCTGGTCATTATAGTATTGAAGGCAGTTATACGTCTCAATTTGAACAACACATTAGATGTGTCTTTGGCTTACCTTTAGGTAATACCGAAAGTAAAGTAGCTGGCGTTATGGTAAATCTGGTAGGTGCGGAAGGACATACTGGCCATGTGGTGTATAATAATATTGAAAACATTTTAGCAATGGACGGTGTAACACCTCACATATATGGAAAAAAACAAACGAGACCTTTCCGTAAAATGGGCCATGTTACCATTGTAAATAAAGATATAGCAATTGCCAGAAAAATTGCAGAGCAAGTAAAACAAACCATAGAAGTAATAAGTGAATAACAATGAGTAAAGTAGCAATTATAATGGGAAGCAAGAGCGATTTGCCTGTAATGCAAGACGCTATAGATATTTTAAAAGACTTTGATATTGATATTGAAGTTGATATTGTCTCTGCACATAGAACACCCGAAAAACTATTTGATTACAGTAAAAACGCACACACAAGAGGTATCCAAGTAATTATTGCGGGAGCTGGTGGTGCTGCACATTTACCAGGTATGGTTGCATCCTTATCACCTTTACCAATAATTGGAGTCCCTGTAAAGAGCAGCAACTCTATAGATGGCTGGGATTCTGTGCTTTCTATTTTACAAATGCCTGGTGGTGTTCCTGTAGCAACAGTGGCACTCAATGGCGCAAAAAATGCCGGAATTTTAGCCGCGCAAATTATAGGTAGTTCAGACCCAAATGTACTCCATAAAATAATAGCTTATAAAGAAGGCTTAAAAGCTAAAGTTTATGATTCTGCAAAGGACTTGTAAAAAGGCCTCAACTTTCGTCAAGGCCATTTAGCTATTAATCAAATCTTAGGAATAATTTTATCACTCTAAAGATTTTACAAAGATAAAGCTAAACTCAGTAATCATACTCTTAATTTTTAGTTAAAATTCAGACAGTCAACTAGTTAAACAGAAACCACAACAAAAAAATGACTCTTCTTAATAAACCGTTCAACACGCCATATAATACAGCGCCTTTTTCTAAAATAAAAACAGAAGATTACCTTCCTAGTTTTAAAACTGGTATAAAAAACGCCAAAGCAGAAATAGACGCTATTACTAATAATAGTGATGCACCAACTTTTAAAAACACCATTGAAGCCTTAGAGTACTCTGGTGAAGCATTAGACCGTTTATCGAGTCTTTTTTTTAATTTAAATTCTGCTGAAACCAATGAAGAAATTCAAAAAATTGCACAAGAAGTTTCGCCTCTACTGTCAGAATTTAGTAACGATATTACCTTAAATGAAGATTTGTTTAAACGCGTAAAAGCGGTTTATGATTCTAAATCTACCTTAGAGTTAACCACAGAACAAGCGACACTTCTCGACAAAAAGTATAAAGGTTTTTCTAGAAATGGTGCCAATTTGCCTGAAGATAAAAAAGAAAAACTAAGAGCTATTGATAAAGCATTAAGTCAATTAAAGTTAAAATTTGGCGAGCACATTTTAGCTGAAACCAATAAATTTGAAATGCATCTTACCAATGAAGATGATTTGGCTGGTTTACCTGATGGCGCAAAAGAAGCCGCTAAACAATTAGCAGAAAGCAAAGATAAAGACGGTTGGTTAATCACCTTAGATTACCCAAGTTATATTCCGTTTATGACGTATGCAGACAACAGAGCATTACGTGAAAAATTATCAAAAGCCTTTGGACGAAAAGGATTTCAGAATGACGAATTAGACAATAAAGACATTGTTCTAAAAATTGCGAAGCTTCGTTTTGAACGCGCACAACTCCTAGGTTACAAATCACATGCTCATTTTGTTTTAGAAGAACGCATGGCGGAAACTCCAGAAAAAGTGACCACCTTTTTAAATGACTTATTAGATAAAGCAAAACCAGCTGCGCAAAAAGAATTTAAAAAACTTGAAAATTTTGCCAAAGATTTAGATGGTATCGATCAACTACAAAAATGGGATTCTGGTTATTATTCAGAAAAGTTGAAACAAAAATTATTCGATCTCGACGATGAACAGCTGAAGCCTTATTTTAAATTAGAAAACGTTATCAACGGCGCTTTTCAGGTTGCAGAAAAATTATTCGGGTTACAGTTTGAAGAAATTGACACCATAGACAAATACCACGAAGATGTTTTAACCTATAAAGTTACAGATGCCGAAGGCGAATTAGTGTCTATTTTCTATGCTGATTTTTTTCCTAGAGCAGGCAAACGAAATGGTGCTTGGATGACATCTTACAAACCACAAATGATTAAAGATGGTAAAAACGAAAGACCACATATTTCTAACGTTTGTAATTTTACCAAACCAACAAAGAGTAAACCTTCGCTACTAACCTTTAATGAAGTAACAACATTATTTCATGAGTTTGGACACGGACTCCACGGCATGCTAGCCAATACAACGTATCCAAGTCTTTCTGGCACAAGTGTGTTTTGGGATTTTGTAGAATTACCAAGTCAAATTTTAGAAAATTGGTGTTACCAAAAAGAAGCTTTAGAATTATTTGCCAAACATTATGAAACTGGTGAAGTCATTCCTATGGCATTAATTGATAAAATCACGGCATCATCAACCTTTCATGAAGGTATGCAAACCCTACGTCAAATTAGTTTTGGTTTATTAGATATGTCTTGGCATGGTATAGATCCTTCTAATATTAAAGATGTAAAAGCACACGAGGTGGAAGCATTTGGAGACACTAGTTTATATCCTGATGTAGCAGAGAATTGTATGAGTACCTCGTTCTCTCATATTTTTCAAGGCGGTTATTCTTCTGGCTATTACAGTTATAAATGGGCAGAAGTTTTAGATGCTGATGCTTTTGAATATTTTAAAGAAGAAGGTATTTTTAATAGAACGGTAGCTCACAAATTTAAAACCTATATACTCTCACAAGGAGGTACAGAAAATCCAATGACTTTATACAAGAAGTTTAGAGGCCAAGAGCCACAACCTGAAGCGTTATTGAGACGTGCTGGTTTATTGAAATAAAAGAACATAAAAAGAGAGAGACCTTAAACTCTCTTTTTATATAAAACAAACTTTCAATAATTACTGAAAGTTTAAAAATTATTGTATATTTGCGTATGGAATATTTAGAAGCTAAGGATAAATTTATAAGTACATGGGGAAGTTTAGGCTCGCTTTGGGGCATTAATAAAGCTATGGCACAGATTCAAGCATTGTTATTTATTTCTACAAAACCGTTGTCTATGGAAGACATTATGGAAGATCTTAAAATTTCTCGTGGCAATACCAGCATGAATTTAAGACAGCTCATGGATTGGGGCATTGTAACCAAAGTTTTAGTTTCTGGAGAACGCAAAGAGTTTTTTACAACCGAAAAAGATGTACAAGAATTAACACGAATAATTGCAAAAGAAAGAAGCCGAAGAGAAATTCAGCCTGTTTTAAAAGTTCTAGATGATGTATCGTCTATTAAAGATGATGGAACAGATAAAACAAAAGAGCTCATCAAACAAACAAAAGCACTACATGATTTAACCATAAATGCTGACGCTATGTTAAATAAATTGGTCACTCAAAAACAAAATTGGTTAACTAAATCAATTATTAAATTATTGAAATAAAAAAATTTAAATATAACTTTCAATATTTTCTGAAAGTTTAATAGTAATAAAATTATGAAAACTTTATACCAACTAAACAAAATCGTTTTAATTATTACCTTAATCCTCTACTTAACATTAATTCTAGGGTTATATGCCCAAGTGGTCTTAGGAGCTATCCAATTATTGAGCGCATTGAGCATAACTTGTTATTGGAAACAATTAAAAAACGACAATAAAAAACAACTCCTAACCTATTGGCTAATTGTTATCCTTTACGGCATTGGTTGGCTCCTTGAAATAGATCTTAACGACTTCCGGTGGATAGGCATTACCATCATACCAATGTCTATCGCCATATATTTTGTCTGGCTATTAAATAATGTAAAAAACGTTTATCATGACATCTAAAAGCTATCATAGCAACAACATCTTCATGACAGGACATTGGGAAGACTTAATTATTTCAACGTTTGAAGTAGACAAAGAAATTTTAGAATCTTATTTGCCTAACAATACAGAACTCGATTTATATAATGGTAAAGCTCTAATGAGCATGGTCGCATTTACGTTTTCTAAAGTGAATTTTTTTGGGGTAAAGATTCCTTTTCATCAACATTTTGGACAAATCAACTTTCGGTTTTACGCTAAGTCTACCGTTGATGGTACTAAAGGTGTCGTTTTTATTCGAGAGTTCGCACCTAAACCGTTAATAGCTTTAACAGCAAACTTATGCTATAACGAACCTTATTTTTATAAAAACATTAAAGTTAGGACCACCAAACACAAGGCGCATCGAACGTTAAAATATTCATATAAATCAATGCAAATTGCAGCAGATGTATCACATAAAACGACTGCTTTAACAGAAAAATCATTCGATAAATTTATTGTGGATCGCTATATCGCTTTTGTAAAACAGCATAAAACAAAAACTATGCAATACAAAATACAGCATAGACCATGGAAAATCGTTCAGGCCTTCACCATACATAATAATAACAACATCATTTCTATGCTACCTAAAGTATTTAAAAATGCAAAATATATAAAAACATGTGTCGTTGATGGCTCATTTGTTTCTGTAGAACAAGGGCAGTTGCAACCCAATCGTAATCCCAATATTTTTGCCTAAAATTAAGTACAACACTAAAAAAACTATTCAATCACACCATTGGCTAAAAAAACGCCCTTAAAATATCATTTTTTTAACTTATTTTTGACAAAGCAATGAAAAAGAAAAATGCCTAAGCACAACATAGACCCAAACAATTGGGTGAAATTATATTCCGATTACTTATTTAATTATACGATTACGCGTGTCAATGATCGAGAAATTGCCCAAGATTTAATTTCTGAAACCTTTTTAGCAGGACTTAAATCAATGAAGAATTTTAAAGGAGAAGCCAGCGAACGCACTTGGTTGATTTCTATTTTAAAACGAAAAATTATTGATTATTATCGCAAAATTAATTCTAACAAAGGAAAGGCCGAAGTTAGAATGGGATACATAAACAGTGATGAAGCAGAAGGTGACTGGCTAGAAGAACGTGTTTCAGATCCCTTTGACAAAACTGCAGAAGACACTTTAGAGAACACTGAATTAGGAGATGCCATATACGACTGCTTAGAAAAACTCCCAGTAAAACAAGCTGATGTTTTTAAAAAGAAGACTATTTTAAATTATGATACAGAAACTATTTGTAATGAATTAAATATTACTGCGTCTAATCTTTGGGTAATCATTCATAGAGCTAGAACGGCATTAGCAGATTGTATGGACAACAGTTGGTTTAATTAGACCAAAAATTACCTTAATTTAATATTAAAAATGAAGAAAAGTTTGTTATTTATTAACTGTGATGAAGCCAAGCATATTTGCGATAAAGCCGAATATGGAGAAGCAACGGATTGGGAGCGCTTCAAACTTAATATACGTCTTTTATATTGCCACATTACAAAGAGCTATTTTAAAAAGAATAAAACGTTGACAGAAAACATAAAAAAATCTAATGTTAAATGTTTACAATCGGAAGAACGCAGTAAAATTGAAAAGCAATTTAACGAAGCCTTAGCCGAGCAAAATAAAAATTAACCACCACACAATTGGTAAACTTTCTACCCAAAAGGCACTGTGGTATTTAGACTGATCTTTTTTTGAAACTAATAAAAACACACCAGTTAAAACTGAAATACTAACAGTAGAAATAATAACCTTAATAGATAACGTATCCTTAAAATAATTTAGTAATACAAAAAGCATCAAAAGTAAAACGCCTATAATTTTGGTGTTTTTTATGCCTATTTTTTGAGGAATTGTTGCCAGCTTTATACTATCATAATTCAAATCTCTTATTTCAAACGGTAACATTAATACCAGTACAAAACAAAACCGTTGAAATCCTGTAATCATTGCATCAAAACCTATAGGAACCTCTTCATTGACTAACGGCAAAAAAACGGTTACTACTGTCCAAATTAAGGCAATAAGATACACCTTTAAACCTCCTATTTGTCTTAAATTTTTGTGATCATCAAAAAAATAATGTTTTGGTACCATTACGGGAATCGCATAAAAAAAAGTAATAACGCCTAAAATACCTGTAAGAATTAAGGCTTCAAATTTAAGGCTTATAACAAAAAAACACATGGCTAAAAAAGCGAGTAAAGAGAACATTTGTATGACTCTTAGCCAACGTGCTAAACTGCGATGATGAAACTTTGCAACGCCAAAGAATTTCACAAAATTATACCCAGAGATCGTTGCAAAAAACACAAATCCAAAAAGATTGAAATCCCAGTCTAAGTTAAATTCAAGACCTGTAACCCAAACCAATGCAGAAGCAGCTAAAGCAACGTGTATGCTACTGTTTAAGTAAAAATTAATAACCTGTTTTAGCGCCTGCATGACACAAAAATAAGGATTGTGTTAATAACCTCAGCTTTCGGTTAAAAACTTTAATTAGCATTAACAAAATTACTTGGGTAAAACTGTATTTTTGCAAAACAAAATCATTTAATATTTATAATGGATACGACTTCTTTTGCACTTAGACATATAGGACCCAATGCGGATGAACAACAAGCAATGTTAACTTCAATTGGTGTTAAAAATATTGACCAACTAATTACAGAAACTATTCCAGATAACATTCGTTTAGAAAAGGATCTTAATCTAGATGCCGCAATGAGCGAACAAGAATATTTAAGTCATATCTATAAATTATCACAACTTAACAAAGTTTATAAATCTTATATCGGCTTAGGTTATCACCCAACAAATTTACCAGCCGTAATACAGCGAAATATCTTAGAAAATCCGGGTTGGTACACGGCTTACACACCATACCAAGCAGAAATTGCACAAGGACGACTAGAGGCATTGTTAAATTTTCAAACTATGGTTATAGATTTAACAGGTATGGAAATAGCCAATGCATCACTCTTAGATGAAAGTACTGCAGCAGCAGAAGCTATGTCGTTATTATTTGCTGTTAGAGACCGTAGCCAAAAGAAAGCCAACATTAATAAATTCTTTGTTTCAGATTTAGTATTACCTCAAACTATTTCTCTATTAGAAACAAGAGCAAACCCAATTGGTGTAGAACTCGTCATAGGTAATGAAGCAGACTATAATTTGTCTGGCGAATATTTTGGAGCACTCCTACAATATCCTGGAAAAAATGGTCAGATTACGGACATTAAAGGATTTATTGAAAAGGCAAATGCTGAGAACATAAAAGTAGCAGTTGCAGCTGACATATTAAGTTTAGTAAAACTTGAAGCACCTGGTAAATTTGGTGCAGATGTCGTAGTCGGAACCACACAACGTTTCGGAATTCCAATGGGATATGGCGGACCACATGCTGCTTATTTCGCAACGAAAGAAGCTTATAAACGTGATGTGCCTGGCAGAATTATTGGTGTCACAAAAGATGCCAATGGCAACAGAGCTTTACGTATGGCTTTACAAACACGTGAGCAACACATTAAAAGAGATAAAGCCACATCTAATATTTGTACAGCACAGGTATTATTAGCAGTGATGGCAGGAATGTATGCCGTATATCACGGTCCTAAAGGATTAACATTTATAGCAGATAAAGTTAAAAATTCAACCGCTACGCTAGACAATGCTTTAGAACAGTTAGGTTTAGAACAAGTAAACACTCATTATTTTGATACTCTTCAAATAAAAGCAGATGCGGTAAAAGTTAAATACGAAGCAGAAAAACGCGAAGTCAATTTTCATTATCCAGACACAAATACCGTTACAATTTCATTAAACGAAACCACAACCATTTCAGACTTAAATGAAATCATTACCATCTTTGAAACGGTAACAGGTAACACTACAGATAAAATTGAATCGCTTTCTACGGACAAAACCATTCCTGATCATTTAAAACGTCAATCAGAATTTTTAACTTTTGAAGTTTTTAATACCTACCATTCTGAAACCGAGTTAATGCGCTACGTGAAACGTTTAGAGCGTAAAGATTTAGCATTAAACCACTCCATGATTTCCTTAGGTTCTTGTACCATGAAATTAAATGCAGCTTCAGAAATGCTACCATTAAGTTGGAGCAGTTGGGGTAATATGCATCCATTTGTACCTGCAGACCAACCTATTGGTTATAAACTCATGCTAAAAGAACTAGAAAACTATCTTTCCGAAATTACTGGGTTTGCCGCAACGTCTCTACAACCAAATTCTGGAGCTCAAGGAGAATTTGCTGGTCTAATGGTTATTAAAGCATATCACGAATCTCGTGGCGATCATCATAGAAACATCTGTTTAATTCCGTCATCTGCACATGGTACAAATCCTGCTAGTGCTGTAATGGCTGGCATGAAGGTTGTTGTAACTAAAGCCTCTGAAAATGGCAATATAGATGTTGAAGATTTAAAAGAAAAAGCAGAATTGCATAAAGACAATCTTTCTGCATTAATGGTAACTTACCCATCTACACATGGTGTATATGAGTCAGCTATTAAAGAAATCACACAAATAATTCATGATAATGGAGGCCAAGTATATATGGATGGCGCTAACATGAATGCACAAGTAGGCTTAACTAACCCAGGAAATATTGGTGCAGATGTTTGTCACTTAAATTTACATAAAACCTTTGCCATACCACATGGTGGTGGTGGACCTGGAGTTGGCCCAATATGTGTCGCAGAACAACTGGTACCTTTTTTACCAGGAAACCCAATCGTTAAAACAGGAGGACATCAGGCCATTTCAGCTATCTCTGGAGCGCCTTTTGGATCGTCCTTAGTCTGTTTAATTTCTTATGGCTATATAAAAATGTTGGGCTATAAAGGCCTTAAAAAAGCGACAGAAATTGCAATACTTAATGCCAACTATATCAAAGAACGTTTAGAAGGTTCTTACCCTACATTATACTCTGGAGAGCAAGGTAGAGCTGCACACGAAATGATTATTGATTGTCGTGATTTTAAAGCCAATGGCATTGAAGTCACAGACATTGCAAAACGTTTAATGGATTATGGGTTCCATGCTCCAACAGTATCATTTCCTGTTGCAGGAACCATGATGATAGAACCTACAGAGAGTGAAAGTAAAGCAGAAATGGATCGTTTTTGCGATGCCATGATTTCCATCAGAAAAGAAATCGATTTGGCCACAAAAGATGATTCTAATAATATGCTAAAAAATGCACCTCACACATTAGATATGCTAACCTCAGACAACTGGCTATTGCCATACTCAAGAGAAGCGGCAGCTTTTCCTTTAGAGTTTGTTAGAGCTAATAAATTTTGGCCAAGCGTGAGACGTGTAGATGATGCTTTTGGAGACAGAAACCTCATCTGCAGCTGCACACCAATTGAGGACTACATGTAGGTCTAATGAGCACATCTTAACATCATAAAAACATAATTTTTTTGTGTTTTTAAGAATATTAATTAAAATAAATACGATATTCTTAAAAATTAAAGCTTTAAATCTTAAAATAAAAGATAAGCCTTTAATATTAATTAACTTCGTAAGACTGAAAATAGAAAAGAATGGCGATTAGAATTACAGGAACGGGAAGTTATATACCTAGCATAATTGAAAAAAATGAAGATTTTTACGAGCATGAATTTTTAAATGCAGACGGCTCCTCCATAAATAGTCCGAACGAAGTAATTGTAAAAAAGTTTAAAGCCATTACAGGGATTAAGGAACGTCGTTATATTAAAAAAGAACTATTAAATTCTGATATTGCATATTTTGCCTCTCAAAAAGCCATTGAAGACGCCAAAATTGATAAAGAATCTATTGATTATATTATTGTAGCTCATAATTATGGCGACGTACAATACAATACAGAACAGAGTGACACTGTACCTAGTATTGCCTCTAGGGTTAAACACTTATTACAAAT
This sequence comes from Winogradskyella eckloniae, assembly GCF_013249045.1. GTDB lineage: Bacteria > Bacteroidota > Bacteroidia > Flavobacteriales > Flavobacteriaceae > Winogradskyella > Winogradskyella eckloniae. The sequence continues at coordinate 37,631 of NZ_JABRWP010000008.1, read as the reverse complement.
CAAAAACCCAAAATGTGTGGCATACGACCTACTTTTTGGTTGTCCTGGATGGATTGAAGGTGTTATTCAGGCCAAAGCATTCATAGCCTCTGGCCTTGCCAAACGTTGTTTAATTATTGGTTCGGAAACGTTATCTAGAGTTATAGATAAACACGATAGAGATTCAATGATCTATAGTGATGGAGCTGGTGCCGTTATACTTGAAGAAAATAACGAAGCAGGTGGTATTTTAGCGCATGATACAGCAACATTTGCCTTAGATGAGGCACATTATATATATTTTGGCGAAACCAATAATGCAGAAATAACAGACAAACGTCGTTATATAAAAATGTACGGTCGAAAGATCTATGAATTTGCACTTTCTAATGTACCAAGTGCCCTAAAAGCATGTTTAGAAAAAAGTGGAAAATCTATTAATGACGTTAAAAAGATTTTGATTCATCAAGCTAATGAAAAGATGGATGAAGCTATTGTGGAACGCTTCTATAAATTATATGATATGGAAATGCCAGAAGGTATAATGCCAATGTCTATTAACTTATTAGGAAATTCTAGTGTAGCGACTGTACCTACATTGTATGATTTAATTTTAAAAGGACAATTAGATCATCAAGAAATCAATAAAGGCGACATTATCCTATTTGCTAGTGTTGGTGCTGGGATGAATATAAATGCAATTATTTATCAGTATTAATTGAGACAACTCCGTTTCTAGATAGTATATATGTACGAAAAAACATATCCAAATAAACGATTTAAACTCACGCTTCAGTTTTTACAAAAGCATATTGACACCTCAGAAACGATATTAGATTTAGGCGTAAAAAACCCATTATCTGAAATAATGCTTAACCAAGGTTATTCGGTAGAAAACACATCAGGAATTGATTTAGATGAAGATCGTTCCGAAATCGAAAACACTTCGGCTCAAGTGGTCACTGCTTTTGAGATTTTTGAACACCTCTTATCTCCATATGAAGTATTAAAATCCATAAAAACAGATAAATTAGTTATTAGTGTACCGTTAAAATTATGGTTTGCTGCTGCTTATAGGAGTAAAACGGATATGCGAGACAGACATTTCCATGAATTTGAAGCTTGGCAACTCGATTGGCTCTTAGAAAAAACAGGATGGCGTATAAAGGACAGCCAAAAATGGACTAACCCAGTAAACAAAATAGGCTTAAGACCCATTCTTAGAAGGTTTACGCCTCGTTATTATATTGTTTACGCAGAAAGAGCTTAACTTTGAAAAAATGATTTTCAAGATTTGAACTTTTACATCATCATTCCTGCACATAACGAAGAAGATTTTATTGGTAAAACCTTAGAGTCTTTAACCCAACAGACCTTATTGCCAAAAGCGCTTATTGTAGTGAATGACAATTCTACTGATAACACACAAACCATAGCTTACGATTATGCTTCAAAATTCCAATGGATTTCGGTGGTCAATTCAACATCGTCAAATAAACACTTACCAGGTTCAAAAATCATTAATGCCTTTAATAAGGGATTAGCCGTTTTAGATCACAATTATGACGTGATTTGTAAATTTGATGCAGACCTTATTTTTCCTGATAATTATTTAGAAATAATTTCAAAGCATTTCATATCTAACCCAAAATTAGGAATGGCTTCTGGCTTTTGCTATATACAAAAAAACAACGATTGGGTGTTAGAAAACCTAACCAACAAAGATCATATTAGAGGTGCGCTCAAAACATATAGAAAGGCCTGTTTTAATCAAATTGGCCAACTGAAAGCTTCAATGGGTTGGGATACTGTAGATGAATTACTTGCAAAATATCATGGTTGGGACATTTTTACTGATGAGAGCTTACATGTAAAACATCTTAAACCAACAGGACAATCATACAATAAGGCTTCAAAATTTCTACAAGGGGAAGCTATGTATAAAATGCGATATGGTTTTTGGATTACTTTTATTTCAGCAATAAAACTAGCTTACAAAAAGAAGAGTATCCATTTGTTTAGAGACTATATGTCTGGATATTTCAAAGCTAAATCTAATGCTCTGGACTATTTAGTATCTAAAGAAGAAGGTCAATTTATTCGCGATTTACGCTGGAAAGGCATTAAAGCTAAGTTTTAATACTTAGAGCATGTGCTTTCTCAGGTTGTTCGTAATGACGACGTGTTAGAAACTCCAGCTTTTATAGCTTCTAGACGCTTCTAATTTAGTTTCTATACCATCCTCTAACTCAGGAAAAAAATCAATACCTGTTAGCGCTTCTACCTCATCTACAGACACCACAAACTTATATAATGGTTCATTAGAATCTTCATGCTTCATTAAAAATGCTAGCATCTTAATTTTACCATTGGTATGATCTAAAATCACTTTGTAAAACTGATTTGGCACAGCGACATCTTCAGTCCCAATTGTTTTCATGTTACCAGATAAAACACCACCTGTTATTACAAAAATACCATCATTTTTTTTCGCCCAATATCTTACTTTCTGCTCCAATCTATTCCAAACGCCAGCATTAAATTGATGTTCTTGAGGACTAATATTACTTGTTAAAAAGGTTTCATCGTGGGCAGATTTTGTAAATCGTCGATCACCTGCAGGACACAAATGGCCTTTATCGTAACCTGATTTTTTATAATTCCTCCAATGTGCTGCTCCTGTTTTTACAGCTTCATCAATTTCAAAATAGGGTCTTTTATGATTTGTAGAACTTAAATGCGACGCTTTTAATTCATACGCTACCCATTCCGCTTGCTCATGAGGTTCACTATAAGACAAGGAATAATTTTGATGATGAATGATTTGATTGGTCGTACTTGTAGGCAAAAAGTAAGTATTGGTATTTTCTTTGACTGTTTTACCTGCATTTACTACACCTTCCTCTAATTTAGAATTAAGATAAAAATCGTAACTATAAATGGCAATTGCAATAACAATAGCAATAATGGTAAAGATTGGCTTTTTTTTCAAATCCAAAATTTAATCAATTACAAACCCTAAAACACTTCCCGTCGCGCCATTAGGAAAACTAATCCCTAACAATGCAGAAATTGTTGGTGCTATGTCTGGTATTACAGTCTTTTTTAGTGTTTCTCCTTGCTTTATACCATTGCCAAAGAATAATAATGGTACATGCGTATCGTAGTTTAATGCACTTCCATGTGTAGATCCTGTTTTCCCATAAGCTATAAATGCAGGATCATTTACTAAAATAACATCACCTGAGCGCTTTTGATTATAACCGTTTTGCAATAGTGCTTCTATGCCTTCTGAAAAACCAGCCGAACTTAAAGCCGTTGCGGTATAAACTTTAGAAATATTTGGGTATGTCAACTGTTCCATTGCTATTTCATTCTGCACATCAATAAGATTCAGCCCTAATGATTTCACTTTTGCTCTATCTACAAAAATCTGATCATTGCTAACATTTTCTACCAGATCTGTCGTGCCATAAGTTTCAGTTAAAAATTTATTAAACGTTTCCTTTCTAGCATAATTATCGACATATCCTGCTGGTACATTCACTGATTGTAAATAAGAAGGTACATCTACTGCACCATGGTCTGCCGTTAAAAACACAGTATATTCTCCTTTACCAACTGTTTCATCTAAATAGTTAAAAAAACGTTCTAAATCTTTATCTAAACGAATATAAGTGTCTTCAATTTCTTTTGAATTAACACCAAAATTATGACCAACATAATCCGTCGCAGAATAACTTACAGCCAAAACATCTGTAATATTATCTTGCCCTAAATTCTCTGCCTTTACAGCTGCTATTGCAAAGTCTGTAGTAAGACTATTTCCATAAGGTGTTGCCTTTAATATATCAAAGCCTCTATTAGTTTCACTTAAAGTTTTTAAGTCGTATGGAAATGTAGCCGTTTCTTTGCCTTTAAAACCACCTTCAAAATTGTTTAGGTCTGTACCACTTTCTGTGTAAGTAGAAATATCATAAAGTGTATTCCAAACTTTCAAATATGATTGTGCATATTCTGATGCATTAAAATCTTTCACCCATTGCGGCAAATCTTCCATATAAAAGGAGCTAGAAATCCATGCACCTTCCTCTTTACCATGAAACCAATATGCTGCGTTCGCTGTATGACCAGCTGGTAAAATTGCACCTCTATCTTTTAGTGAGACACCTATAGTTTTCCCTTGCATTTGAGTAAACAATCTATTTTCATCGCCAAAGGTTGTTGTTTGCATTCTATGCGGTGACATCTTACCTGCAGCATCAGATGTACCAACGGAAGCTACATTGTCATCTTGTGCACAGTATACCATAGTTTTAATTTCCTTATCATAAAAATTATTACCAATGATGCCATGATACTTAGGTGTAGTGCCTGTATAAATAGATGTATGTCCAGGACCTGTATACGTAGGCACATAATTAAAGTGATTGTTTTTACAATTAAAACCTTCACTAATTAAGCGTTTAAATCCGCCATTTCCGTACTTAGCATCAAAACGTGTTAAATAATCATAACGCATTTGATCTACTACAATACCAACAACCAACTTAGTTCTAGATGTCGTGTCTGAGTCTGATGTCACTTGCGTAGTAACTTCCGCCTTGGTAATTACCGTATTATTTTGAGACCCACAAGACCCTAACAATAACAAAAATGCAACTAAAGTGAAGATATTTTTCATTGTAATAAACTTTAAATTTTGAATTTCAAAAATACAATTTTAAAGTTATCTCAATTTTAATTTAAGGTAATTTCCTTGAATTTAATTTTAACACATGCACGCATTTTTTAAATGTGAAAAAACCATGAATATGCTCATTTCATAATCATTTTTTATACTTTAGCATTAATGAAAACACCCATCACTTACCTAGAAAACATAGGTACTTATTTTATAATGATAAAGGACATTTTTCGCAGACCCACAAAATGGTCCGTGATGAAACCTCTAATTCTAAAAGATATCGATGATCTTATTATAGGATCTTTAGGAATTGTAGCCTTTATTTCGTTTTTTGTTGGAGGCGTTGTGGCGATTCAGACATCTCTGAATATGACAAGCCCTATTATGCCAAAATACCTCGTTGGTTTTGCGACTAGACAATCTATTATTTTAGAATTTGCTCCGACATTTATTTCTATTATTATGGCAGGAAAAGTTGGTTCATTTATAACCTCTAGTATCGGAACCATGCGTGTAACGGAACAAATTGATGCGCTCGAAGTTATGGGAATAAATGGAATTAACTACTTAGTATTTCCTAAATTTATTGCTTTAACCCTGTATCCATTTGTAATATCTATTGCCATGTTTTTAGGTATCTTAGGTGGATTAATTGCATGTGTTTATGGCGGTTATGGTACCATGGAAGATTATATAGAAGGTGTACAATTAGATTTTACGCCCTTTCATTTTATATACGCATTTATAAAAACGTTTGTTTTTGCATTTTTATTAGCTACTATTCCATCGTACTACGGTTATTTTATGAAAGGTGGTGCCTTAGAAGTTGGAAAAGCCAGTACAACCTCATTTGTATGGACAAGTGTAATGATCATTTTGGTTAACTTTTTACTAACTAGTTTATTACTTGGATAATTATGATAGAAGTTAATAGCTTACATAAATCTTTTGGAGAGACTCATATTTTAAAAGGTATTACAACGTCTTTTGAAAAAGGTAAAACCAATTTAATTATTGGTCAAAGTGGTTCTGGCAAAACAGTTTTCTTAAAATGTTTACTCGGATTGTTTGAATTTGAAAAAGGGTCTATTTCGTACGAAGGTAAAATCTTTAGTAATTTAACGAGAAACGAAAAAACGAATTTACGTTCTGAAATGGGTATGGTTTTTCAAGGCAGTGCTTTGTTTGATTCTATGACCATTGCAGAAAACGTTATGTTTCCCTTACGTATGTTCACAAAACAAAGTAAGAGTGAAATGGAAGACCGAGTTAATGAAGTTTTACAACGCGTTAACTTAGAAAACGCTCATAATAAAATGCCAAGTGAAGCTTCTGGTGGTATGCAAAAACGTGTTGCCATTGCAAGAGCTATAGTTAATAAACCAAAATTTTTGTTTTGTGATGAACCGAATTCTGGTTTAGACCCAAGAACAGCAATTGTTATAGATAATCTAATTCAAGAAATTACGGATGAATTTAATATTACAACTGTCATTAACACGCATGACATGAATTCCGTTATGGAAATAGGTGAAAAAATTGTGTTTTTAAAAGATGGACTATTAGAATGGGAAGGTTCTAGCGAAACGATATTTAGAACAGAAAACGAAGCTGTTACCAACTTCGTTTATTCATCTAATTTATTTAGAAAAGTGAGAAAAATGTATCTTGAAGAGAATAAATAATTAATTTCTCTTTATAAATACAGTATCTACCTTCAGTTCGTTCTTAAGCCACTTTTGTAAATCGCGCTCTTTTAATAAAACTAAACTATCATTTAATTCTACCTTCCATCTTACGTTAGCAACAGACACGGTATCTATATTTATAAAATCTTTAGATTCTAACATTTTACCGTAACCAAAATACTCAAGATCGTTAAATTTTATTTTTGCATCTCTAGACAATGCGGTAAACGAGACCGCATTCTTATTATTACTTTTAGATTCAATCTGCTTATTAAGATTAGAGATATTGTTTTGTAGCGCTTCAATTTGTGATTGAAGTCCATTAATAATATTATCTTTTTGATCTAAATCCTTAATCGCTCTATCATAAGCATCTGAGATCTTATCAAAACTTCTATTTTTATTGCCTTTAACAACAAGCTTAAAGTCTTTTATTTTCTCGTAGGTTTTTATCTCATTGTTTAAATCAGCAACCGTAGCATCAGTTACTTCACCATTAAAATAAAGGATAATTTCTTTTTCATCATAATGCGGAATTGCCTTTTGAAACCACAACTCATTATTAGACTCTACTTCGGCTTTTAAAAATTTATTATAATCTGCTTCTAATCCACTTTGAGTAATGAAATTCATAAATGTCCAAATTGCAGGAGCCATAACCAATATCGCAATTAAAGATGCCATTTGAGCAATACGCTTTCTTTTTTTAGAATTTGCATATTTAAGCATTGGAAAACGCAATACCTTTAACACTAAAAATGTTGCAAGGGCAATAAATATGGTGTTAATAGTAAATAAGTACATGGCGCCAACAAAGACTTCCCAGTCATGGGCCAATCCATAACCTGCGGTACATAATGGCGGCATTAATGCTGTAGCAATCGCAACACCAAATATTACAGACGCTATTGTGCCTTTTTTTGTACGTGCTATAATCAAAGCAGCACCTCCAAAAAATGCGATTAAAACATCTCTTAAATCTGGCTTTGTTCTTCCAAAAAGCTCATTAGTCATTAAATCTGCTGAAGGGAAAAACTTAAAAAACAAAAATGCAGTTAACAAACTAAGCACAATCATCGTGGCTAAGTTAATTAAGGACTTTTTTAGCGTGTCTATATCATTTAATGCAATAGACATACCAATTCCTAAAATAGGCCCCATTAATGGCGAAATTAACATGGCACCAATTACAACAGCTGTTGAATTAGCATTTAAACCAATAGACGCCACAAAAATGGAACAAATTAAAATCCATGCCGTTGCACCTTTAAATGGAATATCAGCCGTAATTGCCGCTATGGTTGCATCTCTATCCGTATCATCTCTAAAATCTAATAATTCTTGTAAAAATGTACTAATACTTGCAAACAGCCCTTTTGCATCTTGCTTTACCGCATCCTTTTTTTCCTCAACAGCCTTTTCCTTATTTGCTTGCTGTTGTTTCTCTTCGTCCTCTGAAAAATTGAATTTATGTTCGTCACTCATAGTTTTTAACCATATTCTTCTCCAAAATTAGCTTTCACATTTTGAAGCACTTTTTTAATATCTTGTTCTTTTGCTTTAGGAAAGATAAGTAAAACTTCGTCTTTATCTACAATGATGTAATCTTTTAATCCATCAACCACAACAATTTTATCATTTTTAGTTCTGATCATATTCCCAGATGCCTCATCTGCCAAAACCCTTGCATTGACTACAGCATTTTTATCAGTGTCCTTATCTAATTTGTCATAAAGACTTCCCCAAGTTCCTAGATCATTCCAATCAAACGTGGCAGGTATAACATAGACATTATCACTCTTTTCCATAAGTGCATAATCTACAGATATATTTTCTGCTTTGGCGTAATTCTCTTTTATGAAATCATCTTCAAATTCTGTATTGTAAACGCTGTATCCTTTTTCAAACAACTCAAATAATTGCGGTTGATTGTTTTTAAAAGCCGCTACAACTGTTTTAGCACTCCACATAAAAATACCTGCATTCCATAAAAAGTTGCCTTGGTCTATAAACGTTTTAGCCGTTTCATAATCTGGCTTTTCTCTAAACTGGTTTACTGATTTAATTTCAGTTGTTGCCGATTTATCATATTCTATATAACCGTAACCTGTGTTAGGAAATGTAGGTGTTATACCCAATGTCATTAGCGCTGAGTTAGACGCACAATAATCAAAAGCAGATTTTACATTTTGAGAAAAAGCGTCTTCATCCTCTATCCAATGATCACTAGGCGCCACAATCATTACCGCATCTTCATTTTCTTTCTGAATTTTTAAAGATGCATACAATATACATGGTGCCGTATTACGCATAGCAGGCTCTAAGAGTACTTGACGTTTTGTAATATTGGGTAACTGCTCAAAAACCAAATCATTATAACGTTCGTTGGTCAGTATAAATATATTTTCTTCAGGAATTAACTTGGCTAAACGGTTAAACGTTTTTTGTATTAATGTATCACCTGTCCCTAGCATATCATGAAACTGCTTTGGAAACTCTTGTGTACTTATTGGCCAAAACCTTGAACCTACTCCACCTGCCATGAGTATGGCGTAATAATTTTTATTTTTGCTATTCATCATATTTTTGATTTATTCTATTACTTCAACTTCTGCATTTGGGTTAAACAAATATAATTTACCTGAATTAACTTCTACACATTCGTAACGTTTTCTACGTTTATTACCTTTTTTAAAAACTCTTCCGTTGTAGAGTTTAAAAGTTTGGTTCAAAGGTAATTCAAATACATACGTCTTATCATTAGTTTCGTCGAATTGCTTTAAGGCATAGGCGAGTTGTGTATCTGTATCGCTAGACGCTTTTGGGTTTTTAAAATGACGTGCCAATAATGGTAGTAAATCACTTGGGAAAATTTCAGGTCTAATAAAGGGTAGCATTAAATGCTGAAATGTTGTTTTCCACTCTTTGCCATGAGGCTTAATTCCTCTTCCATAAGTTTTGTAAGCTTCATAATGCGCAATTTCATGAATTAACGTTATTAAAAACCTAAAAGGATTTAAGTTAGAATTTATTGTAATTTGATGTCTACCATTTGGCATAGATCTATAATCACCATGTCTTGTTTTACGTTCATTCTTAACTTTTATAGAAAGTTTATCGTCTTCTAAAATCCTTAATATTAAAGGCTTAGATGATTCAGGAATAAAGTCTAAAAACTGTATGTGCATGTTATAATTAATAGGTCTATATTATTCTTAATAATGAAGCAATGCTATTAAATCCTTCATATTATTAAATGTTTTTGTTGCTTTGTTCTTAAGCTGATGATTATAATCGTGTGCCGTAAATCCAAAAACATCAAAACCACCATTAATTGCTGCATTTACACCAATGATACTATCTTCAATCACAACACATTCTTCAGGTTGAAATCCCATTGTTTTTGCTGCCCATAAAAATACAGCAGGATCTGGTTTCCATTTTTGAACGCCATAACAACTAAAAACATGAGCTTTAAAATAAGGCCACAAACCTGTTAATTCTAGATTTAATTGAATCTTATTTTCTGGTCCGCTTGAAGCCACACAAAACGGAAGGTTAAGGTTTTTAACGACATCTAAAACGCCTTCTACAGGTTTTATTTCTGATTTAAATTTCTCAAAAGACCGTCTTCTATATTCCGATTCAAAATGCGTTGGCAATTCAGAGTCAATTAATTCTGAAATGTGATTTACGCACTTATGGAATGAATTTCCTTTAAAGTGCTGATAAGCATAATCGAGATTAATCTGCGCACCCAATTCATTTGCCATATCAACCATTACCTGATTTCCTATAGGTTCACTATCTACAAGGACGCCATCACAATCAAAAATTACACATTTATATTTAGACATTAAGGCGTAGAATTAGACACTTGCAACACTTTACCGTTGTAATATTTATTTCCTGTTAAGGCAAAATTCTGAATATACTCAGCCATTTCCTTAGCCGTTGTTGGTGCTTTATACCCAGGAAATGCTTCTTCTAACATTTCGGTTTGTACAGCGCCTAGTGCCAACACATTAAATTGAGGTCCTGTTTCTTTATATTCTTCAGCCAACAATTCTACCAAAGTTATTACAGCACCTTTACTAGAACTGTAGGCAGATAATCCAGGAAATTTCATACTGCCTTGAATGCCTCCCATAGAACTTATTGTCACAACATGGCCATCGCTTTTAAGAAACGGCAAAACGGTTCTAGTTAATTCCGAAACGCCAAAAACATTAGTTTGGTACACTTTTGTAAAATCTTGAAAGGTCGTTTCTGCAAATGGCTTATTAATAATTGCACCTGCATTATTAATAAGAATGTCTACGTGTTTCCATTCCTCAGTAATAAATTCCGTTACCTTTTGATAATCTTCTTCTTTACATAAATCAAATGCAAAGGACGAAATATTATCAAAATGTAAATTACGCACTGGCTGTGCATTTCTTGATAATGCCAAAACATTATGGCCTTGATTGGCAAAAAGATGTACCAACTCAAAACCGATACCTCTACTTGTGCCTGTAATAATTATATTTTTACTCATCTTTTAATATCACTTCTTTTGTTGGCGCATTCATCATTCCTTCTAAAGCCGGAATCATTTTTTCTATAAAATTTACCATATGTGCATAATCCATTTTATCGGCTTCGTCATCGACATGATGATAGTAATCAAAATTTGAAAAATCAAAGGTAGATATAGCATGTGCAGGTATATTCAATTCCTCATAAAATGGAAAATTATCAGACCTCATAAATAAATTAAATCCTTTTGCCTTCGGAAAAAAACCAATCACCTCTTTACCAGCATACCTATTTAAAGTTTCCGCAAAATTTGAACGTTCAAATCCACTCATATATGCCATTGTCTTATCTTGTGCTCTTGGCACACCAATCATTTCAAAATTAATCATGGTATAAGCATTAATTCCCTTTTCATTTAATTTAGCAGCCAAATGAGCAGAACCTTTTAATCCCATTTCCTCTGCATCATAAAGCGTTATTAAGATACTTCTCTTATTTGTTTTTGATTGGGCAAAGTACTTACCAAATTCCATAGCTGCTATAGTACCAGAAGCATCATCATTGGCTCCATTAGCGATAGAATCTCCTTCAACAATTTTCCCTTTACCAATATGATCGTAATGTCCTCCGAGAATAATAAATTCATCTTTTAATTTTGGATCATTACCTTCAACCATACCAACAATGTTGTAACCGTCTAAATCGTTTAATTTAAAAGAGTCTCTATAGGTTTCAAAGTATGGTGTAATGTTATTCGTTTTTAAATATGTTTCAATAAAAACAGCCGCTTTTTCTATACCTACACTTCCTGTTGCTCGTCCATTTAAGTCATCTGAAGCCAAATACTCCATACTGGCCTTAATGGCTTCTTGAGTAATCACAGGTTTTACGGTTTCACCATCTTTTCCTGATTTTCCATCAGCACCTTTTGTATGATAAGCACAAGAGGCAACCAACACAATAATCAATAATGACACTATTTTCCTCATAATATATATTTGAGTTTAAAGATAAAAAAATCCTGATTTGAAAAATTATCAAATCAGGATTATATTTTAAAGATTCTGAAACACGTTCAGAATATCCTTATTTAAGACACTAACATTGTTACAGGATTTTCAATATATCCTTTCAAAGTTTGAAGGAATTGTGCTCCTGTAGCACCATCTACTGTTCTGTGATCACATGCTAAACATAATTTCATAGTGTTACCTACTACAATTTGTCCATCTTTAACCACTGGTTTTTCTACAATATTTCCAACAGATAAAATCGCTGAATTTGGCTGATTGATAATTGAAGTAAAACTATCTATACCAAACATTCCTAAGTTAGAAATAGTAAATGTACTACCTTCCATTTCATCTAAAGCCAGTTTCTTGTTTCTTGCTTTACCTGCAAAATCTCTTACTGCAGCACCAATTTGTGTTAAACTTTGCTCATTAGCAAATTTAACTACAGGTACTAATAAACCATCTGGTACAGCAACGGCAACACCAATGTGTACATGATTATTTAATTGCATTCTATCATCAAACCATTGCGAATTAACTTGTGGATGCTGTTTTAAGGCTAAAGCACAAGCTTTTACAACGATATCATTATAAGATATTTTTACATCTGGCACAGAATTATACTGCTTTCTAAATGCAATTGCGTTCTCCATATCAAACTCCACATTTAAATAATAATGTGGTGCTGTAAATTTAGATTTAGCTAAATTCTTAGCTATGGCTTTACGCATATTTGAGTTTGGTACTTCGTCAAAATCTTCTTGACCTGTTGGTACAAATTTACCAACTGAAGCACCTTGAGCTGAAGGTGTAAAGTTTTCTATATCTTTCTTTACAATTCTACCATTTTCTCCAGATCCACTTACTTGAGCCAAATTAATGCCTTTTTCATCTGCCATTTTCTTAGCTAATGGCGATGCAAAAACACGTCCTCCTGTAGTTGTATTTGATGATTTTGGAGCTTCTTTTTTAGCTTCTACTTTTTTAGGAGCAGCCTTTGGAGCTTCCGTCTTCACTTCTGGTTTAGGTGTGTCTTTCTTTGCCTCACCACCTCCAGACTTAAAGTTTTTAGCGATGTCAGAAACATCTGTTCCTTTAGGGCCAATAATAGCAAGTAATGAATCTACTTTTGCAGATTCGCCTTCATTTAAGCCTACATGCAACAACGTACCCGATTGAAAAGACTCAAATTCCATTGTCGCTTTATCGGTTTCTATTTCTGCTAAAATATCACCTTCATCAACGTTCTCACCTACTTTCTTTAACCATGTTGCCACAGTACCTTCTTCCATTGTATCACTTAAACGTGGCATTGTAACAACGATGACACCTTCTGGCAATTCTTGCTTTGCATCAAAATCTACATCAGAAATATCATTTTGCTCGTCCGCAGTATCAACAACTGCATCTGAAGTTGCTACCTCAGCACTTCCGCTTAAATAACTAGAGATATCTTCACCTTCTTCTCCAATAATAGCTAAAAGTGTATCTACTTTTGCGGTTTCACCTTCTTGAATTCCAATATGAAGTAAAGTCCCTTCATTAAAAGATTCAAATTCCATGGTAGCTTTATCAGTTTCTATTTCTGCTAAAATATCACCTTCTTCTACTTTATCGCCTACGTTTTTTAACCAAGAAGCCACAGTGCCTTCTTCCATCGTGTCGCTTAAACGCGGCATATTAATTACTTCTGCCATAGCTTACTTAATTTTGTGGTCTATAAATGGATAATCTTCTTGTTCGTAAACGACATCATACATAACGTTTTTGTCTGGATATGGAGATTCATCAGCAAATTTCTCACATTCAGAAACTAAGTCCTTAACGCGTTTATCAATTACTTTAAGATCTGCTTCTGTAGCATATTTCTTCTCAAGAATAATATCTTTTACTTGTGTAATAGGATCTATTTTCTTGTACTCTTCTACTTCTTCTTTTGTTCTGTAATGCTGCGCATCAGACATTGAGTGACCTCTATAACGGTATGTTTTCACCTCTAAAAATGTTGGTCCACCACCAGTTCTTGCACGTGTAATTGCTTCATCAAATGCTTCGGCTACTTTTATAGGATTCATACCATCAACAGGTCCACAAGGCATTTCATATCCTAAACCTAACTTCCATACATCTGTATGATTGGCTGTACGCTCAACAGAAGTTCCCATTGCGTAACCATTGTTTTCACAAACAAAGACTACAGGCAAATTCCATAGCATAGCTAAGTTAAACGTCTCATGTAATGATCCTTGTCTTGCAGCACCATCTCCAAAACAGCAAATGGTTACACCATCTACATCATGGTATTTATCTCCAAAAGCAATACCTGCTCCTAATGGAATTTGACCACCAACAATTCCGTGACCTCCATAAAAACGGTGTTCTTTTGAAAAAATATGCATGGATCCACCAAGACCTTGAGATGTTCCTGTTGCTTTACCAAACAATTCTGCCATGACACGTTTAGGATCCACACCCATACCAATTGGCTGAACGTGATTTCGGTAAGCCGTAATCATCTTATCTTTAGTTAGGTCCATAGCATGCAAAGCACCTGCCAAAACAGCTTCTTGTCCATTATATAAATGTAGAAACCCTCTAACTTTTTGTTGAATATAAACTGCGGCAAGTTTGTCTTCAAACTTTCGCCAGAACAGCATGTCCTCGTACCACTTTAGGTAAACCTCTTTAGTTATTTTTTGCATTTTCTTAATACGTTCATTAAATAGTTTAACAAAAATAACACTTTAGAAAATAATTAAGAAGTAGTATCTAATAAAAAAACAACAGATTAATGAATAAAATGTAACAAAACAGTTATAATACTGAATTTTCAAAAAGAAGTGGCAATAAATTGGCTAATGAATGTGATTTTACAACCTTACCTTTTGCTCCCATAAAATAAATTTCGATTTGTAAATCTTGTTTTATTTCATATTCGGCTATTGATTGCCTACATGAACCACATGGTGGAATGGGTTGGTCTGTTACTTGATTTTGTGACGAAGCCGTAATTGCCATTTTTAAAATTTTGGCTTCTGGATATTTGGCGCCTGCATAATAAATCGCAGTTCGTTCTGCACACAAACCAGATGGATAACATGCATTTTCTTGATTACTTCCTATAACGACTTCGTTATTATCTAGTAAAATTGCCGCTCCAACATTAAACTTTGAATATGGCGCATAAGCATTATTTCTAGCGTCTATTGCAGATTGCATTAATGCTTGGATTGATTGAGGAAGTTCATTATAATCATCATAGATTTCTAATGTAGTTTCTATTTTTACTTCCTTCATATATTTACGATTTAAATGAGACAAAAAAACTATTGCTTAGTAAACAATAGTCTTTTTAAAAATCTAAATTTAGTTATAATTTACTAATATTCATTATATTCATTTGCACCAAAATTAAACGTCAGCGAAAATCGTAATGTATTTTCTAATGGGCTTTGAATTTTTGATGCCGAAAATAAATAAGACAAATCCACATTGATGGTTGTATATTTAAAACCTGCTCCCATTGCAAAAAACTTACGTGCACCTTTATCATCTGCTTCATTAAAATAACCGCCTCTAAATGAAAAGTTATCTTGATACGTATATTCTGCTCCTAATGCCCATGTAAATTCTCTTAATTCTTCACTAAATCCTCCTGGCGCGTCACCAAACGACTGAAAAACTCCACTCAAGAAACTGACATCATTACTTTGACCATCAACAATAACATCATATTCTGAAGCTGCAATTTGGTCTTCAGTTTGAAAATCTCCATCACCTTCATCAAACACACCATCATCATTTACATCCGTAAACACAATTTTATCACCGTAGACTGGTGGTGTTGGTACTAAATATTTTGTCACTTCTGCAGTAACTGCCAACTTATTGTATTGATCAAATATAAAATCAAAACCAGCACCTAACCTTAAGTTTGTTGGTTGAAACACTTCTTGGCCACCATCATCATATTTAAATCTTGGCCCCAAATTTTGAATCGCAAAACCTAGTCTCCAACGTCCATTAAAATCATTGTATGCTTCTTCTTCACTTTGATAGTAACCTGTAATATCTGCACCAAATGTATTTCCTGGATTTGCATTAGGATCGGTTTGATTTAGTCTTAATGCCGAGTGCATATAACGCAATGCAACAGCCATTGAAAACTGCTCACTTAATCTTAATGAATATGCCGCATCTACAGCAAATTCATTAGGTTTTACAGCAACACCAGGCGATGTAGCATCTTGCGTTAATACGATTTCTCCAAGTGAAAAATATTTTAATCCTGCTGAGAAGGCACTTACATCACTTAATCTATTAAAATAAGTGACATAACTTAATGAGATATCATTAACTAAACGCGTTAAATATGGCGTATAACTTAAACTCGCCCCTTGTTTAGCCTCAGAAAAAGCATATTTAGCCGGATTGTATTGTTGTGAAAAACCATCTACTGAAGTTGCAACTCCCATATCGCCTAAGGATGCCGATCTGGCATCTGGTGATATTAGCATAAATGGTAAACCTGTTGTTATTACTCTAGTATCTGATGTACTAGGAACTATTTCTGTTGTTTCTACTTGCCCAAAGACTGAACTAATTATAGTTAAAGCAAAAAGGGATAAGATATATTTTTTCATGTTTATTTTAATAAGAATTAATACCATGCGTTTTATATTAATTCGTTAGCAAATATAATTTTTTATTTAAGAAGTAATTTAAAGTTTATGTTTTTGCTTCAAATTATCGATGTTTTACCTAAAAACTACATTATAGCGTTATAGGATCACTAGTTTTTGAATTTTCTCTACTTGTTTATTTAAACGATCAGATTTCACTTTTAGTTTATAGACATAGACACCTTTTCCAATTTTTTCACCAAAATCATCTCTACCATCCCAAACTATACTTCTAGATAAAGATGACACACCACTTTTACAACACTCATCTGCGCTTGTTTGTCCATTTAAGGTTCTTACCAATTTACCTGACACAGTAAAAATTTGTACCGAAATATCTAAGGGCTCAGAACTATTATGATTAAACCAAAACTCTGTATAGCTCACAAAAGGATTCGGATAATTTAATACATTATTAATGACTAGTTCTTCGTCCTTATCGAATACTGTAAATTGAATTTCAGATAGTGATGAATTATTATATACATCCCAAGCTTTTAGCGATAATGTATGTAGACCAGGCTCTAAATCTCTAAATGGGTATGTAAGTGTGCCATTTGTATAATCATCTACATTGGCCTGATAATAATTATTAAGAACAATAGGGTTGGTTTCATCACCATCTAATATTGCTGTAATATCGTGCCCAATACCACTTGCTGTATTAATACCATTGTCATCTTGTAACTTTACTAAAAAATTTGGAGACTCATTTGTTATCCCTCCAGAAACAAAGTTTTCATCGTTCATAAATAGATTAATAACAGGCCCAACATTGTCTTCTTCAGCGTTTTCGTTAATGCCACCAATTTTTATTTCAAAATTAGCACCTGATTTATCTGAAGTTTGCGCTGTGTTTTCAGCATAAAAACTCACTTTTCCGTTGCCCTCCGGAATACCAATATCTCTTGGCACTATAAAATCGATTTCAAACAGGCCATTTTCTATACTAGCTTGTCCCTTAAAAACCACTTCTCCTAAGGTATTAAATTCTAACGTAATTAATTTTTGTCCATTTGAATCACAATCATTTGGGTCATCATTCTCATCGCAATCTTCTCTAATACCATCATTACCTAATGTTTCTCGCGCTATGGATTTATCGTAAACCGTAGCTGTTAGTTTACCATTATAAGAAGTCAATACATTACCATTACTATCTACAACCTCACCTGTTAACTTAGCGTAACCTAAAGCATTTAATGTTTCTACACTTTGTGTAATATCTACATCATTAATCTTTGTGAGTTTAATATCTGGCTGACCAAAACCCAATTTCATCGCAGGATCACCAATATAAAACACTAACCGTTTTTGCGATTGTCCTGCAATTGTAGCATTTGTTTTTGTTAATCTAACGGCTTCCGCAGTAGACGGATAATCACTAGATCCAAAAGCATACAGATAATCATCTAAGACTGCATTAAAATCTTCACCAACGTTAACAATAATTTGTCTTGTAGTAGTTATCAATGCTATTGATCCTCCATTGGTGTTCCAATACATAAATTCACCCGCTGTATCTCTTTCTGGATCATCAAACTTTGTGTACTCACACGTCACTGTAATGAACAAATTAAATTTACAGATATTATTTACTTCTTGTGATTCAAACTTATCAAAGATGCGTTCATGAGCGATACCGTCTTCGCCTCCATGGCCAAAGTAATTTACCACCAAAGCACCAACTTCAATAGCATCCTTTATGGCTTCATTAACTAATGGATATCTATCACCTGCTGAGGATGACTCTTGCTCAAAGGCATCTGAATGAATTTTTATGACATTTAAAAAAGGTTTTTCTTCTTCTAATGTAACCCCTAATTCTTCTGTTGCTACTTGTAAACGTTTTTCCCATTCTACATCTACATCATCTGAGATTAGTACAACATTATTTCTCCAATTACCAAAAGATTCTGGCTGGTAATAAGCCTTTACCTTGTCTACCATTTCTGTTGCACGTTGCACATCTTCTGCAACTATTCTACCTACTGCAATATCCATTCTATCACCTGTTGCCATAGTGCCTTCATGGTCATCCATCATGGTATAAAAATCATCAGACACAAAAGAATTAATAAGACTATAACTATTTGTGGTGTACCAAGATGGCACCAAATTAGTGTTATTACTTATACGGTTTTTATAATCATAGGAGCCGTCTCCAAATAAACATAGATATTTTAATCTATTTTCTGCTGTACTTGCGTTATCATAAACATACTTTACAAAATTTCTTATCGCTGCTATATCTTGGCTACCAGTACTAAATTCATTATAAATTAATTGCAAATCCACCACTTTGACATTTAAATTATATTGATCTCTGTTAATCTGAGCTAAACGCTCTGCCTGAGTTAAAAACTGCGAAGGTGCTAAAATGATATAATCAACATCTTCAAACTGGCCTTGTGAATTATAAAATATAGTGCCTTTTAAGTTTTGATTCGCTACCGTAGTTCTCGACTCTTTTAAAGGGGACAATGTATTGGCATAAGAAAAAGCTAAATACTGACGTTCTTCACCAGAAAATGCTTTAAAACTGATAGCACTTGCATTTTCAGAATTTATAGTGTTTGTAACATTAAAGCGATCTGATATATCCCAAATTTCACTTAAACCATCTGTATTGGCTATATTATATTGTACAATTCCAGGCGTCGTTATAACGTCTTTATTTTTAAAAACGATTTGATCGCCTTCATAAATTAATTGGCGTGTTGCTTCAATATTAATATAATCGAGAAAGGCATTTGATGACGGATTACCACTATTATTATAATCTAATGACACAATAACTTCATCTGAGGATACATTAACCGAACCTGTATATGTGTTTCCGGATCCTAAAACAGAACCAGCAGTAATTGTACCTAATCCAAGGTTAGCCACTTGATTTCCGTTAACGTTTATTTGCATCGTTGTTGGGACTTCGGATACAGAACCTAAAGCCACCTTTAAAGCCACAGGTTCACTCGTCACTAAGTTCGGAAAATCAAATTCATAGGTGCGTTGATTTTCAATATCAAACTCATTACCAAACCATCGTCTACCAATTTTTGCAATATTAGTTTCGTCTACTTCATAGAATTTATAATCCTGAAAGGTATCAATTTCAAAATCTGATGCTTGTTCAATAACTGGCATAGATGCAACACGCTTACCTGTACCAGATCCTACATTAATATAATAGTATGTTTTATCTGTATATAAATTTATATTAGTATCACTGTCTTCATTATAGGTCGTAGGACCTTCACCATAAAAAAGAATAAAATCACCATTATCAAAATTACCATCAGCTTCTCCAACAAACTTAATTGCGTTTTCAACAACATCAAATGGATAATTTTCTGAATTAGCATAAGGCAACATTCGCCCTCCATTACCAAATAGCTTTATGGTTCTTGGGTCTACAGAATTTGTATTTATCCCTAAACTACTTAAAAACGACTTCGTTAACTTGTAAACACCAGATGCTTCTATATAAAAACGATACCAATCACCTGTACTTAAAACAGAATTGGTAATTTCGTTGGTTGTCATTGTACTGTTATTTAGTCGTCCGGATAGATTACTATATAATAAGGTAAAGGATTTTACTTTTTTATAAGATCCGTTGTCTTTAATAATAGGACTCATAACAAAATAAAGCGCTCGCTTACCTCTAGCATTTGTATTATATAATTTATGCTGAGTACTACTCGGTATAAGTATGGGATCTAAATCTTTTAATTCACTTTTAGCTATGGTTTCATAAACCACATTTACTAATTCTACCGCGTTGTCATCAATAGCACCGGAATTAGCATCCCATTGTGCAAAAAATGTAAGCCCATTTTCTGAGTCATAATTTAAATGCTCAGCATCAAAACTTGGGATTTCTATTTTACTTTGTGCTGTTTCTAATGTTACTGACCCATCCCAATTAATTATAAATTGTTTTTGTTGTCCAAAACAAACGAAAGAAAATAAAAGGAAAATAATAGAATAGCTCTTTTTCATTAATTTAATACTAAATTATATAACACTTATAATAGAGAAAAGGTCATAAAATTGACGAAATCACAATTTTCACAGTAAAATAACGGTAATTAATAGCTGTTATTATGACCGATTAATTTTTATTTCAAAAATACAACAATAAATCAGATTTAGCCTCGTTAATAAAGGGTAAAATACATCGACAAATGGCCAAAAATCCGTTGTGATGTCCAAAAAAAAGGATGAAATGCACATTTTTTTGCATTTTGATGCGAAAAAAAGTTGTTAGTTTACCTTTAATTGCTATATTGCGACTCTAAAATTAAACGAGCTTACTTAAACCTATGGATATGAAACATGTCTCAAACCTAAAATTACTTATTGCATTAACGCTTTGCGCTACAATAGTTAGCTGTAATCGTTCTTCTAATGCTGGCAATGTAGATAGTGCCACTGGCTGGAAAATCAACGATAAAAAAGGTGGTTTTCAGTACAACACCCAATTCAAGGAGCAAGAAACACCTCCAGGAACATCTTTTATTGAAGGTGGAACATTTACAATGGGTAAAGTACAAGATGACCCAATGCACGATTGGAACAATGCTCCAAATCAACAACACGTTCAATCATTTTATATGGATGAAACTGAGGTAACGAATCTTAATTACACGTTTTATCTAGATTATTTAAAAAATGTTTATCCTCCAGAAGATCCTAATTATGCTTTAATTTATAAAGGAGCACTTCCAGATACATTGGTATGGAGAAATCGTTTAGGATATAACGAAATGATGACTGAAAACTATTTACGTCATCCTGGCTATGCAAACTACCCAGTTGTTGGTGTGAGTTGGATTCAAGCCGTTGAATACGCAAATTGGAGAACTGATCGTGTCGCTGAAATGGCTTTACAAGAGTCGGGTTATATTAAAAGAGATGCACACCTTACTGACGTAAGTGCAGAAAGTACATTTAGTACCGATACCTATATAAACGCACCTTCACAAACTTACGGTGGAAACACAGAAGTATTAGAAGGCGGAAAACGTAAACAACAAACTGATGCTGAAGGTAACCCTGTAAACGTATACGCAAGTAGAGAAACAGGATTAATCCCAGTTAAATATAGACTACCGACCGAAGCTGAGTGGGAATATGCTGCTTTAGGAATGAGTGAATTACGTAGTTATAATGTATATAGAGGACGTAAAAAATACCCTTGGGATGGTCAGTATACAAGATCTGGTAAACGTGTAAATCGTGGTGACCAAATGGCTAACTTTAAGCAAGGAAAAGGAGATTACGGTGGAATTGCAGGTTGGTCTGACGATGGTGCAGATATTACAGCAGAAGTTAAAACATACTCTCCTAACGATTACGGATTATATGATATGGCTGGTAACGTTGCAGAATGGGTAGCCGATGTATATAGACCAATTGTTGATGATGAATTTAATGACTTTAACTATTATAGAGGAAATGTATATTCTAAAAACGCAATCAATGAAGATGGTACTGTAAAAATTGTAACTGTTGATGAAATAGTATACGATACTTTACCAAACGGAAAGATTGTAGCTAGAGATTTACCTGGTGAAATTGCTAGAGTTCCGATTGATGAAGAAGAAACATACTTAAGAGCTAACTTCAGCCAAAGTGATAACAGAAACTTTAGAGATGGAGACAAACGTTCTTCACGTTACTACAGAGAAAGTTTTGACGAAACTGAAGGAAGCAAAAATAACGATACAGGTAAAATGTACAATTCACCTAAACATAGAGTTGAAGTAGATTCTGCTGAAGGTAAATTAATTAGAGAATATGATAAATCTAGTAATAGAACATCATTAATTAATGACGAGGTTAGAGTGTACAAAGGAGGTTCTTGGAGAGATAGAGCTTACTGGATAGATCCTGCTCAACGTCGTTACTTCCCACAAGATATGGCTACTGATTACATCGGATTTAGATGTGCAGTTTCTAGAGTTGGTTCTAAGAGCCAAAAAGGTGGAAAAAGACGTAACTAAATAATCGTTTAATAATATTTTAAAAAAGTCCTGATAAATTAATCAGGACTTTTTTATTTTTAAGCCTATGAACATAGCTGATATTTATAAAAAGTTTAAATCTACTTCTGGCATTTGTACAGACACTAGAAAACTACAACCAGAGTGCTTTTACTTTGCTCTTAAAGGTGACAATTTTGACGGAAATGCATTTGTCTCACAAGCATTTAATGGAGGTGCTAAATACTGTGTGATAGATGATAAAAATGCGGTTATCAATACACAGTGCATTCTAGTTGATGATGTACTGACCACGCTCCAAGACTTAGCTTCATTTCACAGAAAAACCATTAACATACCCATTATAGCATTAACAGGTAGTAATGGAAAAACGACTACAAAGGAGCTTATAAATGCTGTACTTAGCACAACTTACAATGTCAAAGCAACTATAGGTAATTTAAACAACCACATAGGCGTTCCATTAACTTTACTGCAATTTACTGAAGCATTAGATTTTGGTATTGTTGAAATGGGAGCTAATCACTTGCATGAGATTAATTTCTTAAGCCATATTGCACAACCAGACTATGGATTAATTACCAACTTTGGTAAGGCTCACTTAGAAGGTTTTGGCAGCGTAGAAGGTGTTATAAAAGGTAAGTCAGAACTTTATGACTTTATTAAAACACAAAACAAAACCTTATTTGTAAACGATGATGACCAACAACAAATCGCGCAACTAAACGATTATTCTAAAAGCATCACTTTTGGTAACGCTATTACAAATGATTGTGTTGTTTCATTTGTAGATGCGAATCCCAATGTTACCTTAAACTATAAAAACACCCAAATAAAAAGCCAACTTATAGGTAGTTACAATTACGCGAACATCGCTGTAGCGATTGCCATTGGTCAACATTTTAACATTTCTGTTGACAACATTAAGAAAGGAATAGAAAACTATGTACCAGATAATAATAGATCTGAGATCATAAAAAAAGGGAGTATCAAAATTATATTAGATGCTTATAATGCTAACCCAACAAGTATGTTGGCAGCACTACAAAACATGAAACAATTAAAGGTTGAAAACAAATTCCTTTTTCTTGGTGATATGTTTGAATTAGGTACTGAAGCCGAAAAAGAGCATCAAGCTATTGTAGATTTTGCTGAAAACAATTTTGATAATAACATATTCTTAATTGGGCAGAATTTTGGAAAAACACAAGCTAAAACAACGACCAAACGCTTTGCAAATTTTGAAGATATAAAGCCAAAGGTTGAATCATTGGCACTCCAAAATGCTACGGTTTTAATTAAAGGATCACGTGGAATGGCTTTAGAACGATTATTAGATGTAATGTAAATTACATCACGTAAATTTTACGCTAACTGTTTATCTTCTTCTACCGCCTGAATATGTCATAGCTTCTCCTTTACCAAAACCGTAACTTAATCCTAAGGTCACAAAACGACCACGTTGATCAAAACTATAAGTTTCAAATGTTGGTTGATAAACGTTAGTTTCTGATATCCTAGATTCAAATACATCTCTAACACCCAAATTGATAACAGCTTTTCCTTTAAAGATTTTTTTACGAATGCCTAAATCTAAAAAAGCAAAACCAGACACCTCGCCTTGAATTGTTTCGTAACCAGACTGATAACGTCCTGTTAACTCTAAATCTATATCTGCTGGTAAACCTATTTTAGATCCTAAACGTGTGGACCACTGACGCCCTGAAAAATCGAAAGATTGAGTTTCAAAAACACCATTACGATCAAAATAATTATAATTAAAATCGCCAGTTAACGTTAACCATTTGCTCGGACTATATTTACCATTGGTTTCAAAGCCAATGGAACCATTTGTGCCAATATTTTGAGGGATTGTAGTCGTGATATTATCTTCAAAAGTAGCAACACGTTCAATAACATCAGAAGTCTTTTTATAATACAAACTAGAACTAAAAGAGGTTTTTCCTATTTTATAAATACTTGTTAATTCGTAAGAATCTGTAAATTCTGGCTGCAAATCAGGATTTCCGATTCTGATATTAAAATTATTTCTGATATTAAAAAACGGATTTAAATCCCATAATCTAGGTCTAAAAATACGTCTAGAAAATCCTAACTGTAGAGACATATTATCACTCAACTTATACGATGTATGTACAGATGGAAAATAGTTTGTAAAATTTTGAGCATTAGAATCATTTGTATTGGTCAGTAAGGTGCTTAAGTCTGTATTCTCTAGACGTAGACCTGCTTTTATACCCAATTTTTCTAATTCATAAGCTCCTGTAAAATATACACCTAAGACCTTTTGATTGTATTCAAAATTATTGGTTAAATCTTGATTTACAACATATGTAGCACCATCAAAATCTCTTACTTCATAATCATTTCCAACATCATTAATAACATATTGGGCTCCAACCTCTATCGTGTAAGTATCTGACAACGGGTTTGTATAATCTACTTTAAAAGTATAGTCTGCTTGTTTAAAATTTGTATCCGTTTGCTGGTCACTATCCACATCGCTTCCAGACTCTGTTATATTTTCGAACTGAGAGGATTGGTCCTTTCCAAAAAACCGTCCTAATGCACTTAAAATAAGTGCGTGCTCATCGTTATTCGCAAATTGCTTTTTATAATTAAATTCATATTGATATTTAGGGTTAGTCGCTTCTGTCGTTTCACGTCTTAACCAACTTGATTGTAATACATCATTCGCATCAAAAAATCTAAAATTAGTTTCGGAGGGTTGGTCTTCAATCTCATAGGCAAAGTTTCCTGATAATGTTAAGACATTGAGATCATTTATATGATAATCCGTACCTAAAGTGATATTATAAAACGTTTCATCTCTGTAAGCCAATCCATCACTGTAAATAACTTCATCATCCACTAAATTTGTATTAATAGCAGAACTTTCCCTTGGTAAAGACCTGTAGCCTGCTCCTATTTGTGTAAACAAATTAAATTTTTCGGTTCTACGATTAAGACTAATACCTATACTATGATTGTCTGGTATACCTGTATTTAGAGAAATTGAACCATTCCAGCCCTTCTTTTCTTCTTTTTTTAATATAATGTTTAAAATACCTGCCGTACCAGAAGCTTCATATTTTGCTGAAGGGTTAGTAATAACTTCAATACTCTCAATCATATCTGCAGTAATTGTCCCTAAGGCATTGCTAGACTCGTCTGCCAATACCGAAGGCTTTCCATTAATTAATATTTGCACTCCAGCGCTTCCTCTTAAGCTAATTTCGCCTTCAATATTAACTGTAACCGATGGCACATTATTAAGGACTTCTAATGCACTAGCACCTGTACTACTGATATCTTTGCCAATATTAAATACGCGTTTATCTAATTTAAAAACGGTTTTAGACACTTCGGCTTGTACAACAACTTCATCGAGTATTTCATTGTCTTCTGAAAGTTTAATTCTCCCTAAATTAATTTTTGAATTTTGAATTTTAAACTCTGTAATAGTTTTTGTTTTAAAGCCCATAAAACTAATTTCTATAAAAAAGTTAGTACTAGATGTCACTAGTTCAAATTCGCCAATATCATTAGATGTTGTACCACCTATAATGTCTTTTGAATCATTTTTAAAGAGTGCTATTGTTGCATACGGAATAGGCTGCATTGATGCTTCTTCTACTAAAATACCAACAATACTTATCTCTTTACTCTGAGCTAGTAATGTAGAACAATACAGGAAAATAAAAAGAATGAATAGATGTTTTGAGAACCTCATTATGGATGTAATTCTAAATTAAAATTATTGGCAAAGTTATAAAAACGCAATAAGAATTATGACTTATAAAAAATAACATTTATAAAACAGAAATCCCGATTTACAAATGTAAATCGGGATTCTTATTTTGTGGGCGACAAGGGATTCGAACCCCTGACCCCTTGGGTGTAAACCAAGTGCTCTGAACCAACTGAGCTAGTCGCCCTAATAATTAGGACTGCAAATATAGTCTAGTTTTTAATATCTCAAAACATTTTTTCAAAAAAAATTAAATTATTTCTGCTACAACAAAAGTACTACCTCCAACGTAGATTAAATCATCTAACTGTGCCACGGATTTGGCTTGCGTTAACGCCTCATTTACACTGCTATAGGACGCACACTTTAGTTGTTGTTTTAAAAATGCCTTCCTTAAAACATTTTCATCTAATCCTCTTTGCACATTTGGTTTTGCTAAATAATAGATCGCATGGCTAGGCAAAAGTGGTAGAATAGACTTTAAATCTTTATCATTTACAACTCCAAAAACAATATGAAGCTGATTATAATCTGTATTTTCAATTTGTTCTAACACGTACTGCAACCCTTCTTTGTTATGCGCAGTATCACAAATTATCATAGGTTTATTACCCAGAAGTTGCCATCGACCTTGTAAACCTGTATGCTTTACTACCTTTAATAGTCCATTTTTTAAATGGTCATTAGAAATCTTAAATCCTTTATTCTTTAAAACGTCTAAAGATTGCAAAACTGTTTTTATATTATGAATTTGATATGATCCTTTTAGGTCACTTTCTAAAACTTCAGTTATCGTTTGGTCAGCAAAATAAATATCAGATTGTGTTTCTTTTGCCTTACTTAGAAATACAGTTTTTGTTTCAGCATGTGTTTCTCCAATAACTACTGGAACTTTTCTTTTAATGATGCCTGCTTTTTCTCCTGCAATTTTTTGTAGTGTATCTCCTAGAAATAAAGTATGATCAAAACCAATGTTGGTGATTACAGATAATTCTGGCATTATGATATTGGTAGAATCTAAGCGTCCACCTAAACCTACTTCTATAACCGCAATGTCTACATTTTGTTTTGCAAAATAATGGAATGCCATACCTACAGTCATTTCAAAAAACGACAAGTGATTTGCTTCTAAAAAGCCTTTGTTTCGTTTTATAAAACCGATTACAGCCTGTTTACTAATTACAGTACCATTTATGCGTATACGCTCTCTAAAATCTTTTAAATGTGGCGATGTATACAAACCTACTTTATAGCCTGCTTCTTGTAATACTGAAGCCAACATATGACTCGTTGATCCTTTGCCATTGGTGCCACCAACATGAATCGATCTAAATCCGTTTTCTGGATGTTTTAAATGTTTTGCTAATTTAAGTGTATTCGATAAATCTTTTTTAAAGGCTGAGTTGCCTTTATTTTGATACATTGGAAGCTGTTGAAACATCCAATTGACCGTATCTTGATAGTTCATATTATTGACCTACATCAAAGTTAATACTTACAAAACCTATTTGAGTTGTTGGTGCGTCGGCATCTGCTGGCCATTTGTGCGACATTGCAATTTTTTTTGCTGGAGCCAGTAAACATGGATGTGTGTTTGTTGAACCTTTAATACCTGGTTCTGCATTTACAACTTTACCTTGTCTATTCACCTCTATCTTCACCACAACTAAACCATATTCATTACAGTCTTGTTTATAGATTTGTTTTGAAGGTCTTCCTCTACCACCTAATCCATAGCCTACTCCGCCTTTTCCTGGTCCAGAACCTCCAAAATAACTAGGCGCATATGGATCGCCATCTAATTGACCCTTATTGCCACCTTGACTATCAGGACCTTCTCCTCCATCCGTCGTGCCACTTGCGTTTTTAACGCCTCCAATAAGATTATCTAATTGCTTTTTTTTCTCTGCCTCTTCTTTACGCTTCTTTTCTTCGGCCTCTCTTTTTTCACGTTCTACACGCTCAGCTTCGGCTTTGGCTTTAGCTTCTGCCTCAGCTTTAGCTTTTGCCTCTGCTTCTTTTTGCTTTTTTATCGCAATAGCTTCAGCATTTTCTTGCGTCATTACTTCTTCCGCTTTTGTTGCAGCTTCGGTGGGCGTAACTTGTGTTTCTTCTGGTATAGATTCTTCTACAACTTCTTCCTCTACCACGTTATCTTCAACCGCTTCTCTTGGCTCGCTTAGCGGTTTGTTTCCACTACCAAAGTCTGTTGTACCAAAATTTACAGCAACACCATATTCTTCAGGAGGATCCATATATTGCGGACCAACAACAAACAGCAACAAGAGCAGAATCAAAGTAATAAGTACTGTGATTCTTGCTGAATTACGTTCGTGTTTCGTCTGTAAGTATTTCACCTTCTAGTTTATTTAAAAGACCTACTAAGCTTTGAATACCTAGGAGGTTATTGTTTGATGCTTTCAAACTTTCAAAAATGATGCCGTTTAATTAGGTTGAACAGCTAATATCACTTTAAATTTATTTCTATTAGCGATATCCATCACTTTAACAACATTCTCAACTGGCACCGACTTTTCTGCACGTAAAACAATAGTTGGAGCATCTTGATTAGACAGTATATCCAATAATTGCTTTTCTAAAATTGCCTCACTAACGCGCTTTTGATCTATATAATAGGTTAAATCTTTTTTAATACTAACAGCTGTAGATTTTTTATTTTCTGTTTTGCCACTTGCTTTTGGCAAAACAATATCAATAGCATTAGTACTTACCAATGTTGACGCTATCATAAAAAAGATCAATAACAAGAATACAATATCCGTCATTGACGCGAAATTGAATTCTGGAGTTACTTTATTTCGTCCTCTAATATTCATAAAATTAGATTGGTTCGTTTAAGTGATCTAAAAATTCAATAGAGTTAGCTTCCATTTGATAAACAACCTTATTGGTTCTTCCTACAACATGGTTATATGCTACGTATGCTACAATACCAACTATTAATCCTCCAACAGTGGTTGTCATAGCCGTATATAATCCGCTTGCCAACACATCCATTTGAATCGTTCCGCCAGCGTTTGCTAATTCAAAAATTGAAATAATCATTCCTACCACAGTCCCTAAGAATCCAATCATAGGAGCCACACCTGATATGGTGGCAAGTACATTGACATTCTTTTCTAGATTATAAATTTCTAATCGACCTGCATTTTCAATCGCTGTATTAATATCATCTAAAGGTTTTCCTATTCTTGTTATACCTTTATTAATTAATCTTGAAACAGGCGAATTTTGTTGAGCACATAACATTTGTGCAGAATCAATTTTGCCATTACTCACATGGTCTTTTATTTGATTCATAAAATTTGAATCCACTTTTGACGCTGCTTTTATCGCAAAAATTCGTTCAAAATAAATGTAAATTGCTAATATTAGTAGTAGAAATAAAATTAGAATAATGACTATTCCTGAGGTTCCTCCACTGGTAATTAATTCAATTATAGATAAGGTTTTCTCTACTGATTCTTCTGCTACTGCATCAGTTAAACCTTCAACTTCATCTTGAATAGTACTTAATGATATCATACTAAAATGTTTGTTTTTATAAGTTCTTCTTTAATAACGTTAAGTTTATAACTTAAGTATAATTAAATTTAATATTAAAAAATAGATCTTGTTACCATGAAAGCAGCTGCTCCTGCAATAAAACCTACAAATGCCAACCAAGATATTTTTTTAAGATACCAGAAAAAATCAATTTTTTCCATTCCCATAGCTACAACACCTGCTGCAGAACCGATAATTAACATACTTCCACCTGTACCAGCCGAATATGCTATAAAGTGCCATAATTCGTTGTCTAATGGTTCTGAGAACATACCTAAACTAGCCGCAACCAAAGGAACATTATCAATAACCGCTGATCCAACACCTAGTAATAATACTACCAAATCAGAAACACCTTCATGATGAAACTCCGTACCTAACATTGGCATAGTCTCTTGTAGTGAACCTGCAAAACCAAATAAAATCCCTAATGATTCTAATGCTGCAACCGCCATTAATATACCTAAGAAAAATAAGATACTTGGCAATTCAATTTTAGATAATGAATGATGTACAGGACTATGACTAGCACCTGCAGAATGTTCATCTGAGCTTACTTCTGATATCGCAAACTTTGAATTACTATACACTTCGGCAAAAATAGCGACAACGCCAAGAGATAACATCATCCCAACGTATGGTGGTAAATGGGTAACAACCTTAAATATTGGCACAAAAATAATTGCACCTAAGCCTAAGAATAACATTGTAGAACTAAATTTATTCTTTGGTTTCCCATCGGATTCTTGTAATTCTAAATCGCCCTTAAAAGGTTTTAAGAATGACGCTATGAAGGTTGGTACTACCATACATAATAATGAAGGAATAAATAAATACGCAAATAATTTACCCGTAGAAACTTTATTTCCAATCCATAACATTGTTGTTGTTACATCACCAATTGGAGACCATGCACCACCAGCATTCGCAGCTATAATAATTAAACCTGCATACCAAATTCTTACATCTCTTTCTTTTACAATCTTTTGTAGTATTGAAATTAATACAATTGTTGCTGTAAGGTTATCTATAATTGCAGAAAGAATAAAAGCTAAAATGGCAAACATCCAAAGTAGTTTCTTTCTACTATTAAAATTTACAGCATTTTTAATGGTAGAAAACCCATCAAAATAATCGATAATTTCTACAATGGTCATTGCGCCTAATAAGAAGACTAGGATTTCTGCCGTTTTTCCTAAGTGATGCAGTAATGTTTCTTCCATTAAATGCATCTTCTCTTCATGCGGCAATAATCCGAAATTATCCATTAAGCTATGCTTAGCAGAATCAAACCATTGTGTAAAATCATCTATACCCAAAGAAATTAAGGCCCAACTGATAGCCATCATAACCAATGCAGGTATTAATTTGTCAATTTTTATATTGTGTTCGAGCGTAATGGCTAAATAGCCAAAAACAAATACGAGAATAATTACTGTTTCCATAGTTTATTAAATTAATTGTCTTAGGGCAATCTCGAAAGCTGTTTCGCTAATGCCTATGTTTGTTGGGTTATTTTTATTTACTTCTATTAAAGCTTTTTTTATCACTTTTGATGTATCATTAAAAATAGCTTCATCGGTCATTTGTACTTTTCTCTCCATAAAGTATGCAAATACTCTAGCCATTCCGCAATTTGATATAAAATCTGGAATTAAACTGACCTTTTGATCTGTATGTTCCATTATAGACCCAAAGAATATTTCTTTGTCCGCAAAAGGAACATTAGCACCACAAGTAATAACTTCTAATCCTGTTGCAATCATTTGATCTATTTGGTCTTTAGTTATCAATCGAGATGCTGCACAAGGTGCAAATATTTCTGTTTGTAGTGACCAAATTTTATGGTTGATGTCTTCAAAAGGTATTAACGATTCCGAGACAAGTGTATTTCCATTTTTGTTAAGGTATAGATCTGTAATTTCTTTAAACGAAAATCCTTCTTCATTTATTAAACCTCCTACTCTATCTATAATACCTACAACTTTCGCTCCCATTTGAGCAAAATAAAATGCTGCTGCTGCACCAACATTTCCAAATCCTTGCACGACAACTCGTTTGCCTTTTATAGATTGCTCTTTAATTTCATAAAAATGCTTTGCGGCTATAGCGACACCATAACCTGTAATCATATCTGCTACAGTATATTTTCTACTTACATCTGGAGAATATTCTGGGTTTTCTATAACTTTAATGACACCTTGTCTTAGTTGCCCAATTCTATTAATTTTATCAGCAATTGTAGGTTTAAAGTGGCCTTCAAAAACGCCTTCTTGTGGATGCCATACACCGCTTTCTTCTGTGATTGGTATAACTTCATGTATTTCATCTACATTTAAGTCTCCTCCTGTTCCATAATAACTTTTAAGTAATGGCGAAACGGCAGCATACCATCGTTCTAAAACACCTTTTTTTCTTGGATCTTGTGGATCAAAGTTAATTCCTGATTTTGCACCACCTATTGCTGGTCCAGAAACTGTGAACTTAACTTCCATCGTTTTGGCCAAGGATAGTACTTCATTTTTATCTAATCCTTTTCGCATTCGCGTTCCACCTCCTGCTGCACCTCCTCTTAGTGAATTTATAACGGTCCAACCTTCTGCATCGGTTTCAGAATCGTTCCAATGAAAAACTATTTCTGGTAACTTATTTTCGTATGTATGAAGTAATTCTTTTATCAATTTACTGTATTTAATTTCTTATAACAAATATAAAAAACTATCGAAGCTAAATGTGAATTATATTTTATTTTTAGGCATTAAAATTTTTCCTGAAGAATGATCGCGTTTTGCACCAGTGACACTCTTTAAACAATTAACTTCATTTCTATCTTTAAGCACTCCTAACAGTCCGAAAATCAGTGCTTCTTTATATTCTATAATTTCATTTTTTGGAATACTAATTTCTGATTTAGATAGCGCCTTAATTCTTGTCATTAAAAAATTATTGTACACACCACCTCCTGTAACTATGACTTTTGTGTTATTCTTATTTAAGATTTTAGAAATTTGTATAGCAATATGCTCAATAAAGGTTCTTAAAATATCTTTAAGTTCAAGTTTTAACCCATCGATTAATGGAAAAATATTTTGGCAAACCCATTCTAAACCTAAAGATTTAGGTGCTTGTTCAGAATAAAATTGAAGCTGATTTAATATTAGCAATAAATTTTCATCGATTTTACCCGAAGATGCTATTTCTCCTTTATCATCATACTCAAGATTAATTGTAGACACATAGTGATTTAAAACTATATTAACCGGACAAATGTCAAATGCTACTCGTTGATTCTGTTCCGCAAAAGAGATATTAGCAAAACCGCCTAAATTAAGACAATAGTCATAAGTTTTAAATAATAATTGATCTCCAATGGGAACCAAAGGTGCGCCTTGCCCTCCAAAAGCAACATCTTGTACTCTAAAATCACAGATGACCTTTCGGTTTAAATTATTTGCTAATATTTGATGATTTCCAATTTGATAAGTTATTTTATTTTCTGGTTGATGCAGTGCTGTATGGCCATGAGAAGCTATAAAATCTATATTTTCAATCTTATGACGATCGATAAAGTTTACTATTTCAAATGCCAAATATTCCGAATATTTTATATCAATTTCTTTTAATTGATCCATGTCCATTGTCACTAAATTGGCTAGAGTACTTTTCCAAAAACTATTATATTTAATGGTTTCTACAGCATGTATTTTAAAGCTCCAATGCGTACAGAATGAAAATTCTACAGAAATTATATCTAATCCATCTAAAGATGTTCCAGACATTAAGGCCAGAATATTATAATACGGTTTTATCATATTAGTAAAAATACTATTACTTATTGAAAATACGACAAGAAAAAATTATCTTTGCGTGAATTTTTTATTAAATCAATAATTTTATAATATATGGACTTTAGTTTAACAGAAGAACATTTAATGATTCGAGATGCCGCAAGAGATTTTGCGCAAACCGAATTGCTTCCGGGTGTTTTAAAACGAGATAATGCTCAAAAGTTCCCAGATTCACTGGTGAGAAAAATGGGAGAATTAGGGTTTTTAGGCATTATGGTAGACCCAAAATATGGAGGAAGTGGTATGGATGCTATTTCTTATGTGCTTATTATGGAAGAATTATCTAAAGTAGATGCTTCTGCATCTGTAATGGTCTCCGTTAATAATTCTTTAGTTTGTTATGGATTAGAAGCTTTTGGAAATGAAGAACAAAAGCAAAAGTATTTAACAAAGCTTGCTTCTGGTGAAAGTATAGGCGCATTTTGTTTGAGTGAACCAGAAGCCGGAAGTGACGCCACTTCGCAAAAAACAACCGCAATAGATCATGGTGATCACTATATCCTTAATGGAACCAAAAACTGGATTACAAATGGTGGGCGTGCTGATTTTTATTTGGTAATTGCACAAACGGATAAACATAAAGGTTCTCATGGAATTAATGCTTTTATTGTTGAAAAAGAAACGCCAGGATTTGATATAGGACCTAAAGAAGACAAATTAGGCATAAGAGGAAGTGACACACATACATTACAATTTAATGATGTTAAAGTCCCTAAAAAAAATAGAATTGGAGAGGATGGTTCTGGGTTCTTGTTTGCCATGAAAACGCTTTCTGGAGGACGCATTGGTATCGCTGCCCAAGCTCTAGGTTTAGCTTCTGGTGCTTATGAGTTAGCCTTAAAATATTCTAAAGAACGAAAAGCATTTGGTACTGAAATTTGTAATCATCAGGCCATAGCCTTTAAATTGGCTGATATGCACACCGAAATTGAAGCGGCCAGAATGTTAGTGATGAAAGCAGCTTGGGATAAAGACCAAGGACTTAATTACGACAAGTCTAGTGCGATGGCAAAATTATACGCAAGTAAAGTTGCTATGGAACAAACTGTTGAAGCTGTTCAGATTCACGGTGGTAACGGATTTGTAAAAGAATATCATGTTGAGCGATTAATGAGAGATGCTAAAATCACTCAGATATATGAAGGTACCTCTGAAATACAAAAAATTGTTATTTCAAGGAGTCTAATAAAAGGCTAGAGTAAAAAATGGCTAGAGTAAAAAAAGACTTCAAATATATAATTTGAAGTCTTTTTAGTTCTTTGTCATTTCATTTAGTACTAATCGTAATTCTTCATACGAGTACTTTTCATCTAGTTGATGTTTTAAATCTGATAGATTTTCAAAGGTTGTTTTAGGGATTAATGACTTTAATTCTAAATAATGTGTTTTAGACATTAAATCAGTTACTTTAACTTCTCCGGAAGGAATAAAATTAGTTAAATGACCAAAAATTGTATTTACACTCAATTCGCGCACTATAGCTATTTGTTCAATGGACTTACCCGCTTTAAATAAATCTAAAGATATAGTCTTGGTCTGACCTTTTACTTTTAATGGTTTTGTCTCTTCAATCGTTCCTTGAACCGTGGAATTTTCTATATTGTTTTTTTCACAATATTCAATAATTACATTTATTATTTCATTTCCGTATTTAGCAATTCTAGTTTTTCCCATACCGTGAACTTGCTTCAACTCAATTAAATTTGTTGGCAGTAATTCACACATCGCATACAATGATTTTTGAGTAAACACCTGAAAATGTACAAGCTCTTCTCTTTGAGCTATTTCATTTCTTAATTCTCTTAACAATTCAAATAATTCAATATTTGAAGTAGCATCAATAGTTACTTTTCGTTTCTTTTTAGGTGTCTCTTTATTTAAAAATACAGATTTTGCTCGTAAGGATAAAAAAGTATCTGTATTAAAACCTTCCAATAAGCCAGAAAAAAATAAGAGTTTTGTTTCTATCAATGCCTCTAAAACGTCTAATTGCTTTACTATGTCATTATCTAACCCTTTATTATCTGTTGTATAGCTTACCTTTTGTAACGGTGCTTTAATATTAGAAATAGAATGCTCATTATAATAAACTAGAGCTTTTTTAAAACGATCTTGTAATACTGTATTGGTTTCAGGACTTTCCTTTGCATCTCCAAAGGATTTTAATTGAGATTTAAAGTTCGTACTAATCTTAAGTAATTCTACGACAGTGGATTTAATACTATTTATATGTTCCTCAATATTCCCTTGAAAACTTCCTTTATTTTTATAAAACACATCTAGTATACGGTTAATAGGATGCATAAATTTATAATAATTAAATATCTCGTGAATCAATGTCAATTGATATTTATGCTTAGACTTCTTTAAGATGTCTTCATTGGGCTGGTTGGTCTCAGCAACCTTATTAAATAAAACCACATTTTCATCATTGATAATATGACTAGCAGTTATTTTATTCTTTAAAACTAGTCCTTCTAATGATTTACAACGACTTAATGCCACATAGGTTTGTCCATGCGCAAAAGCTCCCTTGACGTCAATTATAGCTTTTTCAAATGTTAAGCCTTGACTTTTGTGAATGGTTATAGACCAAGCTAAGCGCAAAGGAATTTGCGAATAACTCCCAATCTTATCTTCTAAAATTGCTTTAGAATCTGGGTCAATATTGTATTTAATATTTTCCCATGTTTCTAATTTTGTATTAATATTATAATCATCTTCTGGGCATTTTACGACAACTTCATCTTTTTCTAAAAAAATTACTTTACCTATTTTACCATTGAAATAACGTTTTTCTGGAGAACTATCATTCTTTATAAACATTACTTGAGCTCCTACTTTTAATACTAAATTTTCCTTATTAGGATATGAATGTTCCGGGAATTTTCCTTTAATAATAGCATTGTAATTAAACTCTTTTTCTTTCAATTTTGACAATTCAAGAAAATTTGTTTGTGTGGCATTACTGTTATGAGTAGTTAATGATATATAGCCATCATTTTCCGTAGCTTCAAAGTCAGGCAGAAATCGTTTGTTGAGTTCTTCAGCTGAATTCGAACTCAATGAATTATTTCGAATTTCATTTAAAATCTTAATAAATTTTGGATTATCTTGTCTGTATATATGTTCTAATTCAATGATTAATGGGTTACTATTTTGATAAGCTATACTGCTAAAAAAAAATATATTTTTATAAAAAGGTTTCAATAATTCCCACTCATAATCTTTCATCACTGGCGAAAGTTGTTGTAAATCACCAATCATCAATAATTGAACGCCTCCAAAAGTTTTATCTCTATGTTTATAACGTCTAAGAGTTTTATCTATAGCATCGAGTACATCAGCCCTAACCATACTGATTTCATCAATAACCAATAAATCAATTGATTTAATTATATTAATCTTATCCTTAGAAAATTTTCTTTTAAAGCCCGAAGTATTAGAAGACGTATCATTTAGTAAAATAGGGCCAAATGGTATTTGAAAAAAGGAATGTATTGTAACACCTTTTGCATTTATTGCGGCTACACCAGTAGGCGCTACAACCACCATTCGTTTATTACATTGGGATTTTAATTTATGAAGAAATGTTGTTTTTCCTGTACCTGCTTTTCCTGTCAAAAATACGTTTCGATCGGTTCTAGTAACAAAATCCCATGCTAAATCTATTTCTTTATTTATAATCATGTACATTAATAAATAGATGATGAAGATAAAGAAAAGTTTATATTTATTACCACAAAACAAAAAACCCTTACTAAAAAAATAGTAAGGGTTTTACAATACCGAATGTTACGGTAAAAAAGGCGGCGACCTACTCTTCCACAGTTAAGCAGTACCATCGGCGCAAACGGGCTTAA
>NZ_JABRWP010000007.1 GCF_013249045.1 Winogradskyella eckloniae | reverse complement strand
AGTGCAATCAATCTATACAACCAAATAAGATTACATGTATCTTTAGATTATAAAACACCAAATATGGTATATTTAAAAACAGCGTAAATCAATTTTTAACCTGTAGCCATATTTCAGGACTAGACATTATGAGAAACGAACCTAAAATATTTAAACAAAACAAGTTAAAAAACTTAATATTATTCTTGATTTCCTCTGTTTTTGTTACAATCGGAATTTTAATGTTGAAAGACAAAACATTAATGGGATGGTTTATAATTTCTTTTTTTGGACTTGGTATAATTGTCTCACTTATTCAATTTCATCCTAATGCTTCATATTTGAAATTGACTGATGAAGGATTTGAAACGAAGAATTTGTTTCGTTCTAACTTCACAAAATGGGATGATGTCAAGGAATTTAGGCAAGGACATATAAATGGAAATAAGATGATTTTCTTTGATTATACTGATGAACATAAAAAGTGGATTAGCGGAAAAAAAGTCGCGAAATTTTTGTCTGGGAAAGAAGGAGCTGTTCAGTCCTCTTATAATATAAAAACTGAGGAGTTACTAAATTTAATGAAAGAATATAAATTGAAAAGTAAATAAACGTGGTACAACACGGTGTATAAAACATAGCTAATAAGTGCCTAATCGAAAGGTTTGTGTATATTAAGAAAGTCCGCCAAATTATTAATTTGGCTTTTCAAAAGATGAAAATTAAAAACAAAATATTACAATTTGGCTCTATGTTAACCTGAAAAATTAGCGTCTTTATACACGCTACGTTTCATACACAATACGTTACCTAACATTTGAAAAAAACGACATTCTACATATCATTCATAGTTTTTATTCTGACTTTTTTGAGTTGCGATTACTTTAAAAAAAAAGAAAAACTTCCGAAAACCGAACAGTATGAAAAACTGATTGGAAAATGGAAAGTTACTCATTCAAATTTCTTACCATTTGAACATCCTTCATTCTGTGAGAGAATGGAACTGAATTCAATATTTGAATTTGACGAATACGGAATTTTAAGAGTATATTTAAATAAAAAAACAAAACAGAATTGCAACGATTATCAAAAATTCTGGATTGATGGAACTGAATTAATTGCTTTCGAATATGACGTTGGTTTTCCATACGAAATTCTAAAACTGACTTCTGACTCTTTAATAATAAAATCGAAAATAGTGCCTACCTACTTGTTTAAGGAAGAAAATATTAAAACAGTTAAAGATTTCGAAGGAGACGATATCAAATTTATAAGGAAAAACGGAATTATAATTACGCTCAAAAAAGAAAAAACGTAGGGTAGCATCGTGTATAATTAATTGCTTTTTACGTGCTTACTTGAGAAAATTCCTATGGAATTTTCACGGGTTCGTAAAAGTTTGCTAATTTAGTTGCTTAACCACGCAACTAATCTAATACAAACTCGTTGGCATTAATACGAAATGAAATTAGAATACACATTAAACTTCTCGGATTTTTTAGAATATCAGCTTTATGTATCTTCTAAATCTGAATTGCATAAAAAGAATAGAAATAAGTCAAGAATTGTTGTTCCTATAATTTACATCATTCTTGGGGCATTTATTTTGTTTATTAAAAAAACTGAACTTGCTATAGCGTTCTTTGGATTTGCAGTTTTATGGTTTTTGTTTTATCCATTATACTCTAAATGGAAATACAAAAAGCACTTTGAAAAGCATATAAAAGAAAATTATAAAAATAGAATTGGAAAAAAGGCTACTCTAAACTTTGACAAAGACGCTGATTTTATAGAGGCCTCTGATTTTGGAACTCAAACAAAAATACAAGATTCGGAATTTGACAAGCTGATTGAATTAAAAGACTATTACTTTTTAAGACTCAAATCTGAATTATCCTTAATCATTCCTAAACGAGCCGTATCTGACCAAGAGAAATTTAAAAAATTATTTTCTGATATAAATTTAGAATACGTAAATGAATTGAATTGGGAATGGAAATAAAAGTACTAATGCCAACACCGTTTAAATTCATTGCTAGTTAAAGCCTACTTACAAAAATCCTCGCAGATTTTCTATTCGGTTTTTATTTGCTAACTTAGTTGCTATAACACGCCATTAATAATACACAAAACCGTTAGCACAAATTAAAAATTAACTATGGGAATATTTGACATTTTTAAGAAAAAACCAAAGTTTGTAGATGACGTATTTGGAGAATTAGGATATACAACCTTCAAAGATTCCTCTAAAAATTTTTACGACGGACAAACTAAATTCCAAGGAGAGGAAATCGGAATAAATCTTAGTGCGGACGAAAACGGACCAACGATTGAGCAAAAAGATTTTTTCAAAAAGTTAGATAATGAATACTCTGTAATTAAAGAACATATAATTCTTCCGTTTTTAAGAAAAAAATTGAAAGAAAACGTAATCAACTCTGGAATCGAAAATTTTGACGTGGAATTTGAATTTGAAGGAATATCAATCGGAAAAATCAAAAATGAGAAAACTGAATGGTCGATAACATATTATTCAAATCCAATGAGACATTCTGTTTCGATAGACTTTATTGGAATGAAACCTGAATATATGACAATTGATGGATAAAAACCTGTGCTAATAGCGTGTATAATTCATTGCTAGTTATAGCCTACTTACGAAAATCCTATCAGATTTTCTATTCGGTTTTTATTTGCTAACTTAGTTGATTAACCACGCAACAAACCATATACAAACATGTTGTAAAACATTTGAGTGAAACATTGAAACATATAATTTTAATAATGGGAATACTATCTTTTTTCGGAGCCAATAGTCAGAATAATAAAAAGAACGATTATGAAAACCTGACTTCTGAATTAAAAGAGGAATTCAGAAACGAATTGAAAAGAGATTCTGAAAAAGACTTCAATCTAGAATTCATACGTACGACTAATTTAGAAAATGAAATCATAAATAGATATGGTTTTGACGGAATTAAACTTGTATTTGAATCAAGAAATAGCTCAAATTTTTACAAGCTTGGAGAATTACCAAAAGACTGTCCTTGGTCGGATTTAGACAGCAAAACAAATACGGAATTCATAACCGAAAACTTTAAACCAATTTCAAAGAAAATTCCAAATCTGATTTCTTCATTAAAAGAGAGGTGTCAATTCATTTTTGCAGAGAAAAAAGAAAACACTTGGCATTTACATTATTTACTTAATATGAAGCTTTATGATGATAGAGATTACTACCGAATATATACTGGAGGAGAACCTATTGTAAATGCAGAACCAAATAAAAATCTAAAAGCATTTAATTGGGACATTCCTAATGACTTAAAAACTTTTTATAAAATCCATAATGGATTTGGAGAAATCTATGATGCTAACTTTGTAATGGCAAACGAGGATATTAAAGTTATGGCAGAAATGATGAATCCAATTTGCAAAGAGCAAAATGTTAAACCAGAAGGTTATTCATTTGACGATTTACTTGAATTCTTCCCTGATGGAGCTGGAAATGCACAATGCTTTTACAAAAACAATGGAAACTCAACAGTTGATTGGGACCACGAAGTTTGGGAAATCTCTGGAGAAATTGGATTTTTTGAGTTTATAAATGAAAGAATGTCTGAAATTGACGAAGAATAAAAAACGTTTTACAACAACGAATATAATTAATTACTGGTGCGAGCCTACTTATAAAAATCCTTGCAAATTTTCAGTTTGATGTGTTCTTGCAAAGTTAATCGCTAAAACACATATCTAATCTTATACAAGCACGTCGTAAAACATTTGAACAAAACCACGAACTAAAATGGGAACTTGGGGAACAGCCATAAAAAGTAATGATACTTCAGCAGATATTTATGCTGACTTTTTTCATTTGTATAATGACGGAAAAGAACCAACTGAAATCAAAAACAAATTGATTTCCGACAATCCAAACGGAACAAATGACTTTTGGTTTACATTGGCTTTAGCTCTTTGGGAAACTAAAAGCTTGCCAAATGACATTTTGGAAAAAGTTCGGGTAATAATCGAAAGTGAATCTGATTTAAAAGTTTGGAAAGAACTTGATGCAAGCGAATCTGACATAAAGAAAAGAAAAGTTGTTCTTGATAAATTTTTGATAAAATTAGAATCTGAGAAGGCAAAACCAAAAGCTAGAAAGAGAATTTCCAAGAAAAAACCAATATTTGATAAAGGAAGTTGCTTAACATTCAAATTGGAAAATGGAAATTATGGTGGCGGAATCGTTTTAGCATCTGACTTTGATACAGGTTTTGGTTACAATCTAATTGTTACAACAAGAATAAATCAGACAAGTAAGCCAACAGTTTCTGATTTTAAAAAATGTAATGTTTTAGTTGTAAGTTTTGGGAATTGGAAAGAAGAGTCAAAAGTAACTTGGTATTTACCAAAAATGTACAAAAAAGACTTTGCCGAATTGTTTGAAAATATTGGAAAAATTCCAATCGAGAGAAATTACACACCGAATGGAACTGAAATAAGAGCAAGTTTTTCAGGAGGTTGGCAACATATTATTGAGCCAGTAAATCAACAATTGAAATATGAAAAGACAAACGGAATAACTAAATCATTTTCAATTGACAAGTTGATAAAACGAAAAAAATGGTGGCAATTAAAATAAAAAACGTTTTACAACACCGCATATAATACATTGCTAGTTCTAGCCTACTCGCAAAAATCCTATCGAATTTTCTATTTGGTTTTAATTTGCTAACCTAGGTGCTTTTATACACAAAAAAAACACGTACTAGATCTGTAATTCCAAAACAGGTTATAATTCTCTTCTGTCTTCATATAAATAAATGTATTACTAACTAAACAAACACGTTGGGTAAAAGATAATATGTCTTGGACAATACCAGTAGAATTAGAACCGAATAAAAAATATCAAATATTAATCGGAAACAATTTTAGGACAAAAAAAAGTATTCCGTTAAAACCATATGTGATTGAATTTAAAACAACTGAAAAATAAAAACCCAATAAAACACACATAAAAACAGGCAAAACAGCAGTAAAACAAACCGTTTGGCTCCTACCCAACATTGTGCTTAGCAGAAAGTATCTTGCTAGAAAATTACTTACTTTTCGTATATTACCCAAAGACAGTAATTAAAACAAAAT
Organism: Winogradskyella eckloniae; assembly: GCF_013249045.1. Lineage (GTDB taxonomy): Bacteria > Bacteroidota > Bacteroidia > Flavobacteriales > Flavobacteriaceae > Winogradskyella > Winogradskyella eckloniae. The sequence goes on along the minus strand of NZ_JABRWP010000007.1, from coordinate 173,682 downwards.
GCTAAAATTTACATATAAAAACAAAGCATATAAACTTCCACTATTAGAAGGAACATCAAATAATTATATTTCATTAAAAGATGACAACTTTATCATTGAGTTAATTTTCTCGGTACCTTCCTCTTTGATTCCAAGTTTAATTAATGAAACCAATATCATTCAAACAGAAGAGAATCCAATACTTGTTCTCAATTTGGAATTAAATTACACCAAATATGATTTTGATACTCAACACCTCATTACAATTGGCAATCTAAGGCTGAACCCAAATTTTAAAGATTTAGAGCATCTTAAATTAAGCGAAAAAATTAGTCAAGAATCAACATTATATTTCCCAGGATATGCAAAAAGAGCAAATATCAAATCTATTGCTTTCGGAGAAATAGTGAACAATAAAATAAATATAGAATTTTGTGGATCTTGTATCGATAGAAATGGAGAATTAAATTTTGAAGTTAAAGCCATTAAAATACCGCTAAAATAAATTTAGTGAAATACAAACTTAAGTCGCCTATAATCAATGGCCAATTTGCAAGAACTCCGTCGCAATTTTATCGAGTTAACAAAAGTTTACTAACTTAGTTGCTTAACCACGCAACTCATCGTAAACAAACACTATGGCAACAAGCTGAAAATGAAACATGCATTTAACATATTGCTTTTGATTTTAACTTTGATTTCGTGTAAAACTCAATCGGAATCAAAACCTGAATTGAGCATTGAAACTGCTGAATTGAGTAAAGATTTTTTTCAGCCTGAAATTCAACAAACAGATTCAATTGCTGAACAGTGGAATTTTATGGTCTTTGAAAAAGGAGGCTGTTTAGGTGGAACACAATATGTCACAGAAAAAAAGAGAAAAATTCCAACTATGGTTTTTAGTGAAAAAGAATGGGAAAAGTTTGCGAAAAATGACAAAACGGAATTGACCAATTTTCTTATCACCAAACTTTCTGACACAACTATAACCAAAGTACATACTTGCCCATTTTTTGGAGCAACTAATGGAGAAATGGCTGTTTATTCCCTTCAGCATATTCACAACAAGAATTGGCTTGACTTTTCGGAATTTAAAGAATATAAGGATAGAGAATATGGAAATGCAACAGACCAACCACAAATGTGGCTTCAAAATATTTTAAAAAACGAAAACGAAAGAAATAAAATAGCAGAATTGTATAAAAACGAACTGAAAAACTAACTTAAAATGAATAGCATAAATTTTAAAAAATGGGCATTTCATTTTATGATTTGGATTGTAATAATAAATGTTATTTCCTTTTATCTAACAATCAGCTACACCAGTATCTTTAATGCAGGAGGCAACACAGCAGAAGTTATATTTCATTTCGGAATTTTAGGAACAGTTTTACTTTTATTGAGTCTGATTTTTATAATTTTTAGTTCCATAAAAAAAGAAAAGAAAAATTATCAATGTTGGACTTCAATAGTTGGACTTGTCATTTTTGGAATTTTGCCAATTTTAGCAAGTCTATTTTTAAATTAATTTAGAGAATAATTGAACTGAATAAAAACAAGCATACTCTTGTATAACTTTAAAACAAATACCAATGAAAAATCTAATACCAATTTTATTGTTTTCCCTATGTATGAGCTGCAACTCAATTAAAAAGGAAAAACAAATTGCAACTGAAACCCCAAAGACTGAAACCCAAGAAAATCCTACTTCAAATGTACCTAATATTAAATCGCCAGAACCTATAATCTATCTCGCGGATAATTTAGATGAGCGCGACCAGTTAGGCTATTGTATAGACACAAAGAATAGAGGCTTTAATGACACCTTACATGTGCATTCTTGCAAACCCAATGGCGACGATGTTCTATTTTACTATGATGATAAAACACAACAGATTTGCTCTGCCACATATCCTGGTTTCTGTGCTGCAATGCTTGGAGGACCAAAAATAGGAATGACAATAAGCCTTGTAAAAAGTGACCCTCAATCTTCAAAACAAAAATTTATATATAATAAAGAAAGTGGAGAATTCAGACCAAAAGAAGACAGTAATCTTTGTCTTGCGGCCGGAAGCGAAAGTGACGATGCCGGACCATATATGTCTAGAGCTTTATCGCTACAACCATGTGAAAGCACAGACAAAAGTTTGAAAACTTGGGTTATTAAGGGTAAAAAAACGATGTAAACTAATAACTTTTCAAAGTGTTAAAATCTGTTGATTTATTATAGACTACAACCAGCATATAACCATGAATATTAGCAAAACAAACAAGTCCGCAAAAACAGAACGACCTAGGCCTTAAAAAAAATTATGAAATTATTCAATTTAATAAAAAGATACATATTATTTATTCTTATTCTAACAAGTAGCTGTAGTAAAAATAGCGATGATAATATAATTATTGAACCAGCTGGTGCTGCAGAGTATTTTATAAATAATGAAACAAATAAAGATATTATTATAATTTATCAGAAATCTGAAGAATTAGGATTAGAAATAGATACAACTGATGTTATAGAAAAAAACACATCTTTCAAAATTTTTGAAGATGGCATAATTGGCGTTAATCCAGCCCCAAAAAATTCATTTAGTGAAATTAAATTTTATGAATCGCAAGATTTGATTAACCCCTTTTCAATCTTATCACCAGTTGAGAATGAAGATTGGACAGTAATCAATCAAAATTTAGGAAGTTCAGGATATGGCCTAACAACTTATGAAATTAAATTGACTTATTAAAGATCAGACACCATAAAAGCCCGTTGCCAGCACTACCTATAAATTCGCTTCGTAATTTTCTCTGGTTAATAAAAGTTTGCTAATTTAGTTGCATAGCCACGCATTTACATCTAACTAAAACCGATTTGTAACAAAAGCCCAAAATAGAAAATTCATGACAAACCGAGTTTTATCCGCTCTTACTATTAGAATAGCCGGAATTTTTTTATTCACTAAAATTTTTGACCATTTTGGCTCCTATTTCTTTACAATTTATGGAGCTACTATGATGACTCATTTTGAAACTGTTTTTAACGAACCAATCGACAAATTCTATTTCACAGGAACATTTATGACAATAGCCAACATTGTTGTTTCCCTATTTCTGTTTATAAAAGCAGAATGGATTGCTAAAAAACTAATTAAATCTGAAAAAGAAATAAAAATGGAACTAAACGTCGAATCGCTGACAAAACTGATTTTATTGACAGTTGGCGTTATTTGGTTAGCAAAATTAATTTATCAGATTCCTGATTTGATTGATTACTGTATTAAATTTATTTCAAAATTAAATGGTAACGAAGAAATAGAATTACCAAATTTTGCATTTGCTAAATATATTATAAAAACGATTTTAACATTAATTATAATATTTCGAATTCAAAAAATATCGAATTGGATTCTAAAGAAAATTTAAAAATACTTGCGCAACAATAGCTATAAGTAATTGTTTGTTTTTGCTTACATTGAAAAACAACTATGTAATATTCAAGGGTTAATAAAAGTTTGCTAACTTAGTTGCACAACCATTCACGTTGTACATCGTTACCAGAAACCACCAACCAATGATAAAATTCTTTAGACGTATAAGACAACAACTACTCTCCGAAAATAAATTTAATAAATATCTCATTTATGCCATCGGAGAAATTGTACTCGTTGTAATAGGTATATTAATTGCATTAAGCATTAACAATTGGAATGAAAAACAACAAGAAGAAAAGAACGAATTATTAATACTTAAAACGCTACAAAAAGATTTTATAGAGAACAATAAAATATATGCAGACATCGTCGATAAACAGTCCTTTGTGATTGATAATTGTAAATCTCTTATAGAATGCTTAGAAAAAAAAGATTTACAATACAAAAGAGATTCTATTGGTACATTTATCTACTTTGGCGCTTTTAATTATTTTAGAGCCGAACCTGTTATAGGAAGCTATCAAGCATTAATTGGCAGTGGCGATATAAAAATATTGAAAAGCGAAACGCTTAAATCAAAATTAGCTTTATTTTCTGCTGAGATAAATCAAGGATTTGAGGATGAAACATTGTCCATGGATTTAATAAATAGTATACATAATGAATTTAAATCAATTGGAGGATTATTTTTAAACAATAGAATTAAGCAGTCTTTTGGTTTAAGCAAGGTCTTTAAAAAAGATACTGAACTTCAGAATAAAAAATTAATAGAATTATATCAAAACCCAAATATTTTACACCCACTTTTAATGAAAATGGGTGTTGAAAATAACAGATTAAACTTGTATGTTAAAATGTTAGATTACTCAAACGAGATAATGAATTTAATTGAATCTGAACTGAAAGAAAAAAAATAATAAAACCGCATCATCCTATAAAACCAATGGCTAATTCTAGCCAAATTACAAATGTTTGGGTAGCGGATGCTATTCGATTTTATACGCTAAATAGGTCCTTATAGACATCTATAAAGGCACAACTTAAAGGTTACTACAAGCTAAAAAAAAGCCTGAAAACATTCAGGCTTAATTTTAGGCTTTAATTTTTAATGAATTCCACATGAGCTGTATCATATCTTCTCCGCCATCTTTTACACCCATATTCATATTCATGGTCATCACAATGATACCTTCATCTTTTTTTCCTTGTGCCATGACTTCATAGACTTCGGTTTCTCCTTTATACGTTAAAACAGCTTTTAAAATATTTACCGTTTCGCCAGACGACAATTCTTTTTCATAATCTTCACGTTTTAACTCATAGCCATAACTTACACTCTCCTTAGTGACCTCATTGAGCATCATTTCTTGCAGCATTGTAGGATTAAACGACCCGTATTTTTGAATTATTAATCCAGATCCTCCTGCTGTCATTAACATAATTTGCTCTATATCTGAGTCTATATCTACTCGAGATACTTCGTGATCTTTGGTGTATTTCATTTCAAAATACGCATCATCCAACAGCAGCGTATCTTTTTTCTTTAAACCAATGTTATATAATTTACCTTTAATTTTTACTTCTTGGTTACCATCTAAGGCCATGTCATACGATTTCCCATCAATAGTAATAACGTAATCTTTCTGTGCATTAACGGTCGTGGCTATGCATAATAGCATTAATAACAATAAATTATACTTCATTTTCAACGTTTTGGTTTTAGTTTTCTTTAGATTTATGTTTTGCGTCTTCTTTAGGTTCATGATCTTTTAAAACAGTTTCATCTCTGTATCTACAACATGGATGTACAGTGTTGTATTGCTCATCTGTAGCTTTTATTTCTTTTGTATCATGGCCAACAGCTGCAACATTTTTTGCAATTGTTTTGACATCGGTTTTGCGTTCATCAATAATGAGTTTTAACTCATGTGTATCTACATTCCAAACGGCAGACTTTACGCCTTTTGTTCGTATTGCTGCTTTTTCTATACGTTCTTTACACATACCGCAAACACCATCTACTTCCATACTTACCTTAGCATTTTTATTTTGTGCAAATGCCACTGTGGTTACTATTAATGAAAGGAATACTATTACTTTTTTCATATTGTTTTTAATTTTAATCTCTTCAGATTTTAATGTTTTATTTTCTCGTTACTTAATTAATTTCAACCGTTTTAAGGAACGGATTACTTTATTCTAAATCGTAATCCTGCATAATACATACTTCCAAAAATTGGACCATATACAAAGTTACTATCAAAATTAGAGCCAAATGGATTATCTGCACTAATTATGGGATCATCTTGCCTTACATTTGTTACATTTTCGCCTCCTAAATATACTTCAAATTTTGGAGAAAACACTTTTGTAACTTGTAAATTTACTGTGGACAAGGTTGGCGTTTCTTCAGGCAATTGATACGCTAATGGACTTAACGTTGTACTAGAAAATCGTTGTGCACTTAACCAATTAAAGGTGGCATCAAATTTCCATTGAGACCCTTCTTTAGACATTTCGGTTTCGTATGAAGTGTTGGCAAATAAACGATGTTTTGGAATTAAGGGTTTTTCAAGCTTACCCGAATTATACTCAGTTTTTATATCATAATATTTATAAGCCGTTCTAAGATCAAATCCTTCAAACACATTATAATTTAATTCTACCTGAAAACTATTGGCATAGCTCTCGCCATCTAAATTATAGAAGTTGACTTCATATGGATTTTCCCAATCGACGACCACTTGATTTTGAAAATCGGTTTTATAAAAATCTAATGTGATATCGCCTTTTCTATCAAATAAATTAAACCCTTGTAAAAAACTTAAACCATAATTCCAGGCAATTTCCGGATCTAATCCATATACTTTTCCTCCAGAATTTAATATATTAATTTGCCTAGAGCTCGAAAACATATTTTGGTTTTCAGCAAAAATATTAGCACTACGCTTACCTCTACCTACTGAAAAACGCAACGCGGATTTTTCCCAAGGTGTGTAGCGCACATGCAAACGTGGTGTAAGAAACAGGCCTAATCTATTGTGCTGGTCTACTCTTACACCAGCTGTTAAAGTTAACTTGTCTAAGTTATCATAAGCATACTCAAAAAAACCACCAATAGAATTTTCAGTTCGCTCGTATAAATCTGTATTTACGACCTCATCATAGTGATCGTAAGTAAAACTCAATCCTGTTTTTACTTTATGGCGCGAATCTGAAATAATAGTATTATACACCAAATTAGAATAGAAACTATTGTGCTGAATATCATACTGGTTTAACCCAAAATAAGAATCTTGGTTATGATGACTAAAGGACGTTTGAAACCCTAAACTTTTATACGGAAGTTCTGGATCTACATACCCTAATTTTGTTGAAATTTCGAAGCGTTCCGTTTGTATTTCACTGCCCCAAAAATTTGTTGTGCCTTTATCCGTTTCTGGATTAAAATTTAATTGACCGCCTTGTTTTTCATCATTTAAATATCTTAAATTTATAAAACTCACTAAGCCTTTTTCTAGGTTCGTATATTGCCAACGGTTCATAACGTTAATTTGATTGTACATTGGCATATCTAAAAACCCATCATCGTTGACGTCGTGTTTTTGCTGATGTGTATTGCCATGAAGGTACAATCCTGTACTCCATTTATCTGTAACTTTAGTATTAACATGTGTATTAAGTTCTATACGCTCACTAGAAGCACCATACAGGTTTACAAACAATGTATCATCTGTGGTTGGTTTTACTAGCTCTGCGTTTATTTGACCTGCAATACTCTCAAAACCATTAACAACACTACCTGTCCCTTTGGTTATTTGAATACTTTCAACCCAAGTTCCTGGTATAAAACTCAATCCATAGGCTTGCGAAGCACCTCTTATTGTAGGTATATTTTCTGTTGCAATTAATATATAAGGTGAGTTTAATCCCAACATTTTAATCTGCTTTGTGCCTGAAACAGCATCTGCAAAATTAACATCTATCGATGGATTGGTTTCAAAACTTTCTGCCAAGTTACAGCACGCAGCTTTTAACAACTCTGCACTGGTTACTGTAAACGTATTAGTGGCTTTTAGATAGGATTTTTGAGTGGCTTGTTGACGTATTTTTAATTCTACAGCATCTAACTCATCACTAACCTGCATAACGTGTGTTATGTATTTGTTGTCGTTAATGGTTAGGGTATCGGTCTTAAATCCTACATAACTAATTACTAATTTATTGTATGAAAATTTATATGGTAACGCAAACGTTCCATCTTCCGAGGTTATAGTTCCTATTGTAGATCCTAACCAATAGATATTAGCGCCTGGCAAAGGCATTTCTTTTCCTGTACTAAATTCTGTAACGATGCCCTTTAATTGATCTTGTGCTGATAACACCAACGACAAAATCATAAAATTAAATATTAAATATTTTTTCATTTACTTGATTTATAGATATAACATATGCACTAAACAATGCGTGCATCCTTTTTTTACAAAGTGAATGTATCTATAATCAAATTAGATAAGTTTCATCTAAAACCTGTATGTCTTTGATGAGTTTAGGAGGTGTATACGCTTCATGAGGGATAATTAATTTTGGTAAACCCTCAAAAAGACTGATATATGAATAACTATAGGCAAATAAGATCTGCTGGTGAATACTATCTAAATCTTCAAACGAATTTATCGTAATTTCAGACAAACCAGCAATAACATCAATCTCATCCTTACAGCATGTCTTTTTCACTACAGAAGTTGCATCTGTTTTTACAACATCATCTGCACACTTTTCTATGTCCGAAAAAATAGCAACATCCACTAAAGTTTCTCCACAAAAATGCTTCTCAATAGTTAATGATAAAGACGACACCAATACCAAGAATGATAATGTGACTGAAAAAGTTTTATGTGCAATTGAAAAATTCACAGTGCAAATTTACAAAATTCCTAAAAAATGATAAATGATTTATAAAACTATTAACGCTTCAGTTTATAATAATAAAACGCTGGCAATAATAAAATTAGACCTATGGGCTGAATTAAAAAGCGCCTTACATTAAAAAACAAGTAATAATCTTCTTGCTTAGGGTTGATGACAAAATACAGAAACGGAATTAACAATAATATATATACAACGACATAAACAATAACAGAAAACTTAACAATGCTCTTATCCCTAAATACAAGGTATAAAACACCCAAAGAAATAAGGGTATTTAACACAAATCTCAATGTTGTAAATAACACCAATTTGGCGACTTCTCTCCTTGGACTGTCTATATATAAATAATCGTTTTCAAAAAAAGTTAAATAAGGATCGTAAAACAACACATTTTCGTAGGCTCTTATTAATACTAAGAACAGTAAAAGCACACCAACTAATAAATAAGTGACAAGTCTATGCATTAGAATGTAATTGTTTAGAAAACCGATTCACCCAAACCATCCATAATATAAATACAGTTCCATAAATTAACATGGGGAAAATAACCGTATGCAATATTTCTTTTCGCCAAGGATAATGATAAAGCCCAATTGATAAAATCACAATTCGGATTAAATTAAACACATAAATAATAATACTACCTGCTAAGCCAAATAATAAAGTCGATTTAAATTTACCTGCAAATGCGATTATAAAAGATAAAAATAAAATTATGACACTTATAGCATTACATCCTTCTATAACACGTGCTACATATTTTCCATTTATAATGATTTTAAGGGAAGCTTCATCAGGATGTGGTAAAATCTCTGTCGTATAGCTTAAGCTATTTAAGACATCATTCGTTTGATTTGCCACTAAATGTGTAAGATAATCTGGATAGTAAATTGAACCGTCCGACGCATTCAAATAGATATGATATCCTACAGACAATATAGCATATACACCTAGAAAAGTGACAATAAAGCGAATTACTGATTTATATTTTATTAAAAGTAACTTCAATTCGGTAGTATTAATTAGTTGTTAAATTTATAAAAACAGTATTTCAAAATAGTCCATTTTAGATACTTTTACCAAAAGTTTTTTTTCAATTATGGATTTACAATTACTAAAACCTACAATAGAAAGCATAATAGCGCAAAGTAATCTGAGTGTTTCAGAACGCCTTCTATTAATATGTGAAACATTAGAAACCAATGTTTCTTACTATAATTGGGTAGGCTTTTATTTTAAAAATGGCACCAAAAACGAATTGAAATTAGGACCTTATGTTGGTAAGCCAACAGACCATACGATCATTCCATTTGGCAAAGGCATTTGTGGCCAAGTTGCAGTAAGTAATGAAAATTTTGTTGTTCCGGATGTGGCTGCCCAAGACAATTACATCGCTTGTAGTATTAATGTGAAGGCAGAAATTGTAATACCTATTTTTGTAAACAATGAAAATATTGGCCAAATAGATATAGACTCAAACACGCCAGATCCTTTTACATCAGCTGACGAGCAATTTTTAGAATTTGTATGCGCTAAAGTCGCTACTATCTTACCATAATTTTTTACAGTAACTACCTTTTTGTTGGGTTTACATTCCTGTTCGTATAGCTTCAACCGGATCTAAACGCGATGCTCTTAAAGCTGGTATCACACCAGAAATTAATCCAATTAATGAAGAGATAAAGAAACCGAGTGACATATTTTGAGGTGATAACACAAATTCAAAATCTTCTGCAAAGTGATTACCAATAAGGGTACCAATATACACAAAGAACAGACCTACAAGTCCACCGACAACTGCAAGAATGACAGCTTCAAACAAAAACTGAAACAGAATAAACTTGTTTTTAGCACCAAGCGATTTCTGAATACCTATAAGATTAGTACGTTCCTTAACGCTAACAAACATAATATTTGCAATACCAAAACCTCCAACTAAGAGAGAAAAGCCACTGATAACCCAACCAATTAGGTTTAACATGCCGAGCATTTCGTCAATAGCACCTTGTAAGCCTGCAATGATGTTTACAAAAAACGTATCTATTTCATTTGGTTTTATACCGCGTTTATTTCTTAAAATTTGAGATATTTCAGCCTTTAACCCATCAATATCCACATCTTTTTTGGGTTTTATAATCACAATATGCATATTGTTAGGATTATTATCACCAAATTTATTTCTCACAAAATTAGCAGGTAAAAAAACCGAAACATCATTACTGTCTCCCAATAAACCAGAACCTTCTTTTTTAACCACACCAATTACCGTAAACTTTTGACCATAAATGCGCACCTTTTTACCAATAGGTTCAAATTCTCCAAAAAGCGATTTAGCAATTTGAGCACCAATAACCACTACCGAACGTCCAGAATTGGATTCTGATTCATTAAAAAATCGGCCTTTTTCAAATTCTAAAACTTGAATATCCGTAAACTCATGCGAGACCACCACAGTATTTACACCACTGACCAATTCCGATTCGTATCTAATGTTTTCAGGCTTTACACCTAATTGAAATGCCACATGCTCTGCATCAAATAGAGACGATTTTAAACTTTTATACTCGTTAAAAGAAATAGGATCAAAAGATTCTCGTTGCCAACGCGGTACATTTGTAGGCCCAAAAGATCGGTTAACTACGTACATGGTGTTACTATCTAACGAACTTAATTGCGATGTAATTGTTTTATCTAAAGAGTCTACTGCTGCCAAAACGGCTATAATTGAAAAGATACCAACCGTAACACCTAAAAGCGATAAAAACGTTCGGAGTTTATTATTTCTAAGGGCATTAATAGCAAACGAAAAACTCTCTTTTAATAAACGAAAATAGACCAGCATGCAAGGGTTGTTTTATAACATTTTAAAGATAGGACGTTTTCAACAATTTATTGTTACAAAAAACTTAAAGAAACTACATTTTCTACTAAGTTTTTCTTTTTGAATATACGTATTTTTGCCACATCTAAAACACAACACAACATTATGAGCAACAAAACCATTTCATCAGCACTAATTTCTGTATTTAGTAAGGATGGATTAGAACCAATTGTAAAAAAATTAAATGACCTTAACGTTACCATTTATTCTACAGGAGGTACTGAAAAATTTATTAAGGACCTTGGTATTAATGTCGTACCTGTAGAAGACGTTACGTCATACCCTTCTATACTTGGTGGCCGAGTAAAAACATTACACCCTAAAGTTTTTGGTGGCATTTTAAATCGTCAAAACCACGATGGAGATGTTGCTGAATTAAAAGAATTTGACATCCCACAAATTGATGTCGTTATTGTGGATTTATATCCTTTTGAAAAAACCGTAGCATCTGGTGCAAGTAACCAAGATATTATAGAAAAAATTGATATTGGAGGAATTTCTTTAATTAGAGCCGCAGCTAAAAATTATGCAGATGTAACTTGTGTATCTTCTGTAGACGATTATGCAGAATTTTTAGACTTATTAGAATCTAAAAACGGAGAAACCTCTGAGGACGACAGAAAACAATTTGCCGCAAAGGCATTTAATGTTTCCTCTCATTATGATTCTGCAATTTTTAATTATTTCAATAAGAATCATGAAATCCCTTCATTAAAAATTTCTGAAACTAAAGGTAAAGTCTTGAGATATGGCGAAAATCCACATCAAAAAGGATTCTTCTTTGGCGATTTTGATGAGATTTTCACAAAACTTCATGGTAAAGAATTAAGTTACAATAATCTATTAGATGTTGATGCCGCTGTAAACTTAATGTTAGAATTTAAAAACGACGCTCCAACTTTTGCCGTATTAAAGCATAATAATGCTTGTGGCTTAGCACAACGAGACACACTGCACCAAGCCTATTTAGATGCTTTAGCTGGTGACCCAGTTTCTGCCTTTGGTGGTGTTCTTATTAGTAATTCTGAAATTGACGTAGCAACGGCAGAAGAAATCCATAAATTATTTTGTGAAGTGGTTATCGCACCTTCATTTTCTCCTGAAGCTTTAGACATATTAAAAGGAAAGAAAAATAGAATTCTTTTAATTTTGAAGGATATTGAAATGCCTAAAACAAATGTTAGAAGTTGTTTAAATGGTGTTTTAGTTCAGGATAGAAATAACGTTACAGATACGCTTGAAGGTTTAAAACCTGTAACTAACAAAACAGCAACTACGGAAGAGCTAGACGATTTAATATTTGCTTCAAAAATATGTAAGCATACAAAATCTAACACGATTGTTCTTGTAAAAGGCAAACAGTTATGTGCAAGTGGTACAGGACAAACCAGTAGAGTTGATGCTTTAAATCAAGCTATACACAAAGCACAATCCTTTAAATTTGAGCTAAAAGGTGCTGTTATGGCTAGTGATGCTTTTTTCCCATTCCCAGATTGCGTAGAAATAGCAGATAATGCTGGAATAACTGCTGTGATACAGCCTGGTGGCTCTATAAAAGACGAATTAAGTATTAACTATTGTAATGACAATAACTTAGCAATGGTCTTTACCGAAACACGTCATTTTAAACACTAAATTAAGTGCTTTTGTACCGAAATTATTTCGGTACAAAAGCCAACTTATTTACTTATTTTTTAGCTTTCAATTAATCAAAGAAAAAAAAACTGGCTTTAAACATCTATAACGGTATAAATAACGTATATTTTACTACTTTTACAGATAGTCTTAAAATAAAGACAAGAATAACCCAAATAATTTAAGAATAGCACATGGGATTTTTTGATTTCCTAACGGAAGAAATAGCCATAGATTTAGGAACAGCAAACACATTAATTATTCACAACGACAAAGTTGTTGTAGATAATCCTTCTATAGTAGCAAGAGACCGCATTAGCGGAAAAATCATAGCCGTTGGTAAAGAAGCCAACATGATGCAAGGAAAAACGCACGAAAACATTAAAACAATTCGTCCTTTAAAAGATGGTGTTATTGCAGATTTCGATGCGTCAGAGCAAATGATTAGTATGTTTATAAAAAACATACCAGCACTAAAGAAAAAATTCTTTAATCCGGCTTTGCGCATGGTTGTTTGTATTCCATCTGGAATTACAGAGGTTGAAATGCGTGCAGTAAAAGAATCTTGTGAGCGTGTCAATGGTAAAGAAGTCTATCTAATTCATGAGCCAATGGCTGCAGCTATTGGTATTGGTGTAGATATTATGCAACCTAAAGGAAATATGATTGTAGATATAGGTGGTGGTACTACCGAAATCGCAGTGATTGCCCTTGGTGGCATTGTTTGTGACAAATCTGTAAAAGTTGCTGGTGATGTATTTACAAACGACATTATTTATTACATGAGAACGCAACATAACTTATATGTTGGTGATAGAACTGCCGAAAAAATAAAAATTCAAATTGGTGCGGCCACAGAAGATTTAGAATTACCTCCAGAAGATATGAGCGTTCAAGGACGTGATTTACTAACAGGTAAACCTAAGCAGGTTCAAATATCATTTCGTGAAATTGCCAAAGCCTTAGATAAATCTATTTTACGTATTGAAGATTCTGTAATGGAAACATTATCACAAACACCACCAGAATTGGCGGCTGACATTTACAATACAGGTATTTATTTAGCTGGAGGAGGCTCTATGCTAAGAGGTTTAGATAAACGTTTATCACAGAAAACAGATTTACCAGTTTATATTGCTGAAGATCCATTAAGAGCCGTAGTAAGAGGTACAGGTATTGTACTTAAAAACTTATCAAAATACAAAAGCGTATTGATTAAATAAGCCATAAATAATGCAACAAATATTCAATTTTGTTATACGAAACAAAACATTTCTGTTGTTTTTATTGCTTTTTAGTATCGCTTTAGCGCTTACCATTCAGTCGCATTCTTACCATAGGAGTAAATTTATAAATTCAGCCAATTTTTTAACAGGTGGAGTCTATGGCACAATGAATTCTGTGGATCAATACTTTAATTTAAAAACAGAAAACGATATTCTGGCCAAAGAAAATAAGCAATTAAGAGAACAACTTTATAATCTCAATCCCCAAACCGACTCTACTTTTATTGACAGTTCATATACTAATGCACATTACAAAGTGACTATTGCAGATGTTTATAAAAACAGCTATGCTTTGCCAAATAACATTCTAACCCTAAACAAAGGTAAAAACGATAGTATAAAGGAAGACTTTGGCGTCATTACATCAAACGGAATTGTTGGTATTATTGACAATACCTCAAAGAATTACGCTACAGTGCTATCTATTCTAAACACAAAAAGTAGAATAAACGCCAAACTAAAACGATCTAATCATATTGGATCCCTTACATGGAACAGTAAATTACCAAGCCATGTACAACTCGAAGATGTGTCGCAATATGCACCTGTAAAAATTGGAGATACTATTGAAACTGGTGGTGAATCATCTATATTCCCAAAAGGAATTGGTATTGGTACCATTTCAAGTTTTGAAAGTGACATTAGTGGAGACACCTATACCATTCAAGTTAAATTGTTTAACGATATGACCAACCTTGGTACGGTTTATATTTTAGAAAACTTAAATCGAAAAGAAATATTAAACCTAGAAAACAGCAGCAATGAATAATGTTTTAGGTATAAATATTATCCGATTTATTGCGTTACTGCTCTTGCAAGTCGTGATTTGTAATCAAATTAATCTTTTTGGTTTTATTAATCCATATATCTATATCATTTATATTTTCTTATTTCCCATTAGAGAAGAACGATTAGTATTGTTATTATCAAGCTTTATTCTGGGAATGTTGGTAGACTTATTTTCAGATTCAGGTGGAGTTCATGCAGCAGCAGCAGTATCCTTAGCATATGTTAGACCAATTTTACTAAAAAGCTCATTTGGTATGCTCTATGAGCATCAAAGTATAAAATTCACAACAACAGACATTGGCAACCTTATAACATACCTCACATTAGGTACCATTATTCATCATTTAATCTTATTTTCTCTCGAAATTTTTAACATTTCCAACATACTTTTAACCCTAAAAAAGACGTTATTTTCTAGTATTTTTACCATACTACTAAGTGTATTGATTATAATTCTATTTAGCCCAAATAAAAAATGAGAAAATTATTACTTCTTGTAACTGTCGTTCTTGTTGGTCTAGTATTTATTGCACGTTTATTTTATTTACAAGTTTACAATAGTTCTTCTTACAATATCTTTGAAGACACAGCGATTAGAAAAGTATATAATTACCCTAAAAGAGGCTATGTTTATGACCGTAACGGCAAACTACTAGTGGCCAATCAGCCATCTTATGACGTTATGGTTATACCTAGAGAGGTTTCTCCGCTAGACGCATTAGAACTAGAAGAATTTTGCAGATTATTAAAAATCACTAAAGAAGAATACACCAAAAAATTAAATAAAGCCAGAAATTATTCGCCAAGACTTCCGTCACCTTTTGTACCGCAACTTTCAAAAACCGATTATGCTGTACTTCAAGAAAAAATGCGAAAATTCGAAGGGTTTTACATTCAAAAACGATCGCTTAGGTTTTACCAAACGAGCATTGGAGCCAACGTACTTGGTGATCTCGGTGAAGTAAATCGAAGAATTATAAAACGTCAACCCTATTATAAATTAGGTGATCTCATTGGCAAGCAAGGTATAGAACTGTCTTACGAAGATGTATTACGTGGTGTAAAGGGAATAAAATTTATACAAAAAGACAGACACAATAAAAATATTGGCCCTTACAAAGATGGTCGTTATGACACTTTACCTAAACCTGGTAAGGACATTACGATAACGATTGACTCAGAATTACAAGCCTATGGTGAGCTACTAATGAAACACAAACGTGGTGGAATTGTAGCACTAGATCCACAAAGCGGCGAAATATTAGCTATGGTAACAGGCCCAAGTTATAACCCAAATTTATTAGTAGGTAGAGAACGAAACAAGAACTTTAGCCGCCTATTTAGAGATACGATTAACATGCCTACTTTTGATAGAGGCTTACAAGCTCAATATCCTCCAGGATCTCCTTTTAAAGTGATAAATGCTTTAATAGGGTTGCAAGAAGAGGTTGTAGAAATAGACGACAAATTTACGTGTAGAATGGGCTATTATTACGGAAGCAGACGACTAACTGGCTGCCACCATCATAGAAGTCCTGTAGACATGAATGAAGGAATTGCCCAATCTTGCAATGCTTATTTTGTAAATGTATACCGACGAATTGTAGACAAATATGATGATGCTGGCAAAGGCATGAATATTTGGTCTGAGCACGCAAAAAGTTTTGGTTTAGGAAATTATCTCAATAATGATTTATCTGTTGGAAGAAAAGGAAGGATTCCAGATGGTGATTATTATGACAGACAATATGGCGATAATCGTTGGGGATCAACCTATATCGTTTCTAATGCTATTGGACAAGGTGAAGTTGAAGCAACACCAATTCAGTTAGCGAATATGGCTGCTGCCATCGGAAATCGTGGCTATTACTACACACCTCACATTATCAAAAGTATAGAAGGCGACACCATTCCTAAAAAATTTAAAATACCACATCATACCACAATAGATAAACGACACTTTGAACCTGTAATAGAAGGTATGTTTGATGTTTACAATAAAGGAACAGCACAATCCTTAAGAGTACCAGGAATTGAAATTTGTGGAAAAACAGGAACAGCAGAAAACTTTGTAAAGATTGACAGTGTAAAAACGCAACTTACAGACCATTCTATTTTTGTGGCGTTTGCACCAAAAGACAACCCAAAAATTGCAATTGCCGTCTTTGTAGAAAACGGATATTGGGGAAGTCGTTTTGCAGGAAGAATGGCCAGTTTAATGATTGAAAAATACATAAAAGGCCATATAACAAGAACGGATTTAGAAAAATGGATTTTAACGCATAGCTTAGAAAACGAATACAAAAAGCCATATTCTGATGAGCCTTTTAAAATTAATGGAGAAACCACGCTTCAAGTCATAGATGAATATTCTATGGACACCGATTCTCAACTTCAAAACTTGAATTATTAATGTTAAGAGAAAATCATAGAGGTTTTAAATTCGACTGGATTATCATTATCCTTTTTTTGTTGCTAGTTGGTTTTGGCTATCTCAATATTTTATCAGCATCGCATGTTGGAGAAGTAACGAATTACTTTGACACCACCCAACTTTATGGAAAACAACTTGTGTTTTTAGGCTTAACTTTTGTTTTAGTAATTCTTATTTTATCCTTTGAAGCCAAATTTTATGAACGGTTTGCCAGTATCATTTATTTAGTCGCCATATTGGCATTAATTGGGTTATTTATTTTTGGTAAAGACGTTAATGGAGCGCGCTCATGGTACGGCATTGGCAGCATGACCATACAACCCAGTGAATTTGCAAAATTTGCCACAGCACTCGCAGTTGCCAAATACATAAGTGATCTGCAAACGAACATGCAAACCTTAAAAGATCAGCTACGAGTAACTGCTATAATTTTTATTCCTGCCTTATTAATTTTACTTCAAAATGATGCAGGAAGCACCATCGTATATCTCGCATTTTTCTTTGTATTCTACAGAGAAGGTCTACAACAAATCTATTTAATTATAGGGCTTTCCTTAATTGTTCTTGCTGTTCTGGGTCTTAAATTTGGAGTGTTAATTACGGGTGGTGGTGTAGCAATCGTTTTAATAACGACGTACTTTCTTAGAAAGAAAAAAAGAGGCTCAATATTGCAGTACATCCTAGTATTGCTCATAAGTGTTATATTTTCATATGGTGTAAAATTATTCTATCAGCATGGCATTAAACCACATCAGCAAAATAGAATTAGTTTATGGCTACGCTTAGAAAAAGATCCTGCTAAGCTAGAACGAATGAAAAAATCTGAAGCTTATAACCTTATTCAATCCGAACAAGCCATTAGTTCTGGTGGATTTTCGGGAAAAGGCTTTTTAGAAGGCACGAGAACAACCGGAAAGTTTGTTCCTGAACAAGAAACCGATTACATTTTTAGTACAGTTGGTGAAGAATGGGGATTTTTAGGCACTAGCTTTGTCGTGTTAATTTTTGTATGCCTTATTATAAGAATTCTTTATTTGGCTGAAGCCCAAAAATCACAATTTAGTCGTGTTTATGGCTATGGTGTCGCTTCCATCTTATTTATTCACTTCACTATTAATATTGGTATGGTCATGGGATTAATTCCAACTGTTGGTATTCCACTACCCTTTTTTAGTTATGGCGGCTCCGGACTTTGGGGCTTTACTATCCTCCTCTTTATTTTTGTGAAGCTCGATAGTAATAAGATTAATGAGTGGTAAACTAGACGTTAGAACGCTTTGCTTTTAGATATAGGAGCATAGACTAGCTTCTACATGGTAAAAAATCATGCTTTATGATAGAAACCTACAAGGTTTTAGAAACCTTGCAGGTTGTTAATATTACTTTAAACTTGCCAAACTAGCTGTTAGCGTTTCAATCTTAGCTAAAGCATCTGCTTCTTTCTTTTTCTCTGAAGCTACAACTTGCTCTGGTGCACCTGCAACAAAACGCTCGTTAGAAAGTTTCTTCTGAACAGATTTCAAAAAACCTTCCGTGTAATTTAATTCTTCAGTTAGTTTCTTTATTTCTGCTTCAACATCAATACTGCCTTCCATAGGAATAAAGTATTCGTTAGATTTTACTCTGTACGTTAAAGCGCCTTCTACAGCTTCAGTTACATATTCGAAACTCTCCAAATTTCCTAATTTAGAAATTACAGCATCAAATGTTGTATTTACATTTTCATTATTTACAACAGAAAACCCAATGGCATCTTTAAAAGCGATATTCTTTTGTTTTCTTATGTTTCTAATTCCTGAAATAACTTCCGTTGCAAATTCAAATTCAGAAATCAAAGCCTCATTAACTGGTTTTGCTTCTGGCCATGTTGAAACGATTAATGCGTCTTCTGGTGTTCGTTCACTAATCGATTGCCAAATTTCTTCAGTAATAAATGGCATAAATGGATGAACCACTTTTAGGATATCTTCAAAAATTGCCATTACAGCATTATAGGTTTTTGAATCTATAGGCTGTTGGTAGGCTGGTTTTACAATCTCTAATAACCAAGATGCAAAATCATCGTAAACCAATTTATAAATAGCCATTAAAGCATCAGACAATCTGTATTTACTAAAGTGATCTTCGATTTCAATTAATACTTTCTGAAATTTAGAAGCAAACCACTCAATCGCAATTGCACTAGATTGTGGTTGCTCTAAATCTGCAACGTCCCACAAATTTGTTAAATAGAATGCAGACCAAATTTTATTACCTAAACCTTTTCCTTGCTGACAAAGGGCTTCATCAAACATTAGGTCGTTTCCGGCTGCAGAACTTAGTAACAATCCTACTCTAACACCATCTGCGCTATAATCTTCAATTAACTTTAAAGCATCAGGGGAATTCCCTAAAGATTTAGACATTTTTCGTCTTTGCTTATCTCTAACTAGACCAGTTAAATAAACATTTTCAAAAGGTTTTTCTTCTTTATATTCGTAACCAGCAATAATCATACGTGCTACCCAAAAGAATAAAATATCTGGACCTGTTACCAAATCATTGGTTGGGTAATAATATTTTATTTCTTCGTTTTCAGGATTTCTGATACCATCAAAAACACTTATTGGCCACAACCAAGAACTAAACCAAGTATCTAGTGCATCAGTATCTTGTTTTAAGTCATTAGTTGTTAGTTGTTGGTTGCCTGTTTTCTCTATGGCTAATTTTAGTGCGTCTTCAATAGATTCTGCAACTACAAAATCTTCTTTTCCGTCGCCATAGTAGTACGCAGGTATTTGTTGTCCCCAAAGTAACTGACGAGAGATGTTCCAATCGCGAATATTCTCCATCCAATGACGATAGGTATTTTCAAATTTCTTTGGAAATAATTTTACATCGCCAGTTTTTAAAACGGCATCAATAGCAGGTTTTGCTAAATCTTCCATTTTTAAGAACCATTGGTCGCTTAATCTTGGTTCTATAACTGCCTTTGTACGTTCTGAAGTTCCTACTTTATTAAGGTGGTTTTCAGTTTTTACTAAAATTCCAGCTTCTTCTAATGCTTTAGCGACTGCTTTTCTGGCTACAAAACGATCTTGACCTTCAAACTGCAATCCAAAGCTATTTAAACTTGCATCTTCATTAAAGATATCTATAACTTCTAAATTGTGTTTATCGCCTAAAACTTTATCATTCTCATCGTGAGCAGGTGTTACTTTTAAACAACCTGTACCAAATTCAATATCTACATACTCATCTTCTATAATAGGAATTACACGTCCACAGATTGGCACAATCGCCTTCTTACCTTTTAAGTGTGTGAAGCGTTCATCATTTGGATTGATACAAATAGCAGTATCTCCAAAAATAGTTTCTGGTCTTGTGGTTGCAATGGTTAATTTTTCATCACTACCTTCAATTTTATATTCCAAATAATAGAGTAAACCTTGTTTTTCAACATGGATAACTTCCTCATCAGACAAGGTCGTCTTAGCTTCTGGATCCCAATTTACCATGCGGTAGCCTCTATAAATTAAGCCTTTGTTATATAAATCTACAAACACCTTAATTACAGCTTCAGACATATCGTCGTCCATTGTAAATTTAGTTCTATCCCAATCACAAGAACAACCTAACTTTTTAAGTTGCTCTAAGATGACTCCTCCATATTCTTCGGTCCATTCCCAAGCATGTTCTAAAAATTCTTCACGAGTTAAATCATTTTTATCGATGCCTTGTGCCTTTAATTTAGCAACAACTTTGGCTTCTGTAGCAATAGAAGCGTGATCTGTACCAGGAACCCAACATGCGTTTTTACCTAACAAACGTGCTCTTCTAATTAACACATCTTGAATGGTATTGTTTAACATATGTCCCATGTGTAAAATCCCAGTAACGTTTGGTGGCGGAATTACAATGGTGTAAGGTTCTCTATCATCTGGTGTAGAGTGAAAATAGTTGTGCTCCATCCAGTAGTTGTACCACTTACTCTCTACTGACAAGGCATTATATTTTGATGGAATTTCCATGTTTGGTATCGTTTTTGTAATATAACTGACAAAAGTACTTATAATTCCTATTTCGAAAAATTATTAGCGTAACAATATGCGTTGAAAAACCATAAATTCTGTTAAATGGTATGTATTACGTCTAATAAATTTTGATTGGAACTAAAAAGTAACTAGTTTTGAATAATCAATTTTAAAAATAAAATGATGAAAAATTTAATAGCAGTATTATTTGTTAGCCTTATTAGTTTTGCGACTTATGCGCAAGACGCAAAACCGAAAATAGAATTTAAGACTAATGTTATCGATTATGGCACAATAGAAAAAGGTGCTGACGGAAAAAGAACATTTGAATTTACAAACACAGGTAATGCACCACTTATTATAGAAAATGCAAAATCTACTTGCGGTTGTACTGTGCCTAGCTGGCCAAAAGAGCCAATTTTACCAGGAGAAACTGGAGAAATTATAGTAAAATATAATACTAATAATCTTAATAAAATTGCTAAAACGATTACTATAACGACTAATGCAGAACCAAAAACGGTTGCACTTAGAATTAAAGGAATGGTTGTAGAAGCAAATAAAACAAGTGTTTTAGAAAAGAAAAGTAAAAGCATTATTGAAGAATAAATGACTTTAAAATTTATTATATTAAGAGTTCTCAAATTGAGGACTCTTTTTTTTGTGAATTTTTCTCTAAATACATAAGAATTTTCAGAACTTAGCATTTTAAAATCTAAACTTCATGCCAAAAATCTCAAATAAAGGTATTAAAATGCCCGAATCGCCAATTAGAAAATTGGTGCCTTACGCAGAAGAAGCGCATAAACAAGGGAAAACAGTATATTACCTAAACATTGGGCAGCCAGATATCAAAACACCAGATATCGCTTTAGATGCTGTAAAAACACATTCTTTAGACATTTTAGCATATTCAAGATCTGAAGGTTCTGAAGCTTACAGAGAAAAAATTGCTAATTATTATAAACGTAACGACATCAACGTTACACACAGCGATATCATTGTGACTACTGGAGGAAGCGAAGCCTTATTATTTGCTTTTGGTAGTATAATGGATGAAGACGATGAAATTATTATTCCTGAACCATTTTATGCAAATTACAACGGTTTTTCTACAGCTTCTAGTGTCAATGTTGTGCCAGTTATTTCTAAAATTGAAAACAATTTCGCCTTACCTCCTATTGAAGAATTTGAAAAACTTATCACGCCAAAAACAAAGGCCATTTTAATTTGTAATCCAGGCAACCCAACCGGTTATTTATATTCTAAAGCCGAAATTAAACAATTAGCTGCTATAGTAAAAAAGCACGATTTGTTTTTAATTGCAGACGAAGTTTATAGAGAGTTTGTCTATGATGGTGTGGCGCATTACTCTATACTTCAAGAGCCAGGATTAGAAGAGCATGCTATTATAATAGATTCTGTATCTAAACGCTACAGTATGTGTGGCGCACGTATTGGTTATTTAGTTTCTAAAAACAAAGAATTTATAAAAACGGCATTAAAATTTGCACAAGCACGTTTAAGCCCTCCAACTTTAGCACAAATTGCCAGCGAAGCTGCTTTAGACACACCACAAAGTTATTTTGATGATGTTAAAGAAGAATACGTAAAGCGTAGAAATATTTTAATTGAAGCATTAGAAAAAATAGAAGGTGTTAAGGTTGCTAAACCAAATGGTGCGTTTTATTGTATTGCAGAACTACCCGTAAAAAATTCAGATGATTTTGCGAAATGGCTGTTAGAATCCTTCGATTTTAACAACAATACAGTTATGGTTGCACCTGCTGCTGGATTTTACTCTACCAAAGGTGTTGGTTTAAACCAGATTAGAATTGCATATGTACTTAACGAAGCAAGTTTAAGAACCTCTGTAGAGATTTTAAAAGAAGCCTTAAAAGTTTATAAAGATTAATGACTATAGTAAAAAACGCGTCACTAAAACAATTTAATACATTTGGCATAGAAGCCAAAGCACAATCGTATTGTAATATTACCTCCATTGCGCAGCTCACTGAAACCTTAAAGACGTATCAGCATTCACCTTTATTTATTCTTGGTGGAGGCAGTAATATGTTACTCACAAAGGACATTGAAGCCTTAGTGCTTCATATCAATATAAAAGGTATAGAAACCGTTAATGAGTCGCAAGACAAAATAACCATAAAAGCCATGGCTGGTGAAAATTGGCACAACTTTGTTTTATGGTGTCTAAAACACAATTATGGTGGTGTAGAAAATTTATCATTAATACCAGGTAATATTGGTACAGCACCAATCCAAAATATTGGCGCCTATGGTGTAGAGTTAAAAGATGTATTTGTGAGTTGTGAAGCTATACACATAATAGACCAAACGTTAAGAACCTTTACAAAATCTGAATGTAAGTTTGATTATAGAGAATCTATTTTTAAACAAAACCTAAAGAACCAATACATCATAACAAGTGTAAATTTAGAATTAACAAAGCGCAACCATCTCTTACAGATGGATTATGGCGTAATAAAAAATGAACTAGAAGCTAAGGGCATTACAAAACCATCAATTCAATCCATTTCAGACGCGATAATTGCAATACGAAAAAGCAAACTACCAGATCCAAAAGAAATAGGTAATAGTGGTAGCTTTTTTAAAAACCCAATCATAACAGCTAAGGCGTTTGAAGCATTAGAACAAAACTTTGCAGAAATTCCTTCATATAAAATTACGGAAGACGCCATAAAAATACCAGCAGGTTGGCTGATTGAAAAAGCAGGTTTTAAAGGCAAACGCTTCAACAACTATGGTGTGCATAATAAACAAGCCTTAGTTTTAGTTAACTATGGTGATGCCTCAGGAAAGGCGATTTTTGAATTAGCCATGCTAATTCAAAAAACTGTAAAACGACTTTTTAATATTACTATAGAAACCGAAGTAAACATCATATAAAACAAAAGTCCCAATTTGGATTGGGACTTTTAGCTTTAGAATAACCTCTGTTGAAAATGCTATTAATCAAACGCTTATGAAGTAAAAATTATTCTAAAAATATATTGAGGGCACCTATATAAGGTGTATTTAATTATATTTACGTTTCAAAATCCAATTTGGATGTCATAAATATAAAAAAAACAAACTTTAACACTTTGAGTATAACACCAATAGAGAAAAAAATAATCGATTTACTCCAAAAAGGAGATAAGCGTGCATTAAATTTACTTTACGAAAATTATTCGAACAGCTTATATGGTGTTATTTTAAAAATAACAATTAATGAAGAAGTAGCGCAAGATGCCTTACAAGAAACCTTCGTTAAAGTTTGGAAAAACGCTTCAAAATATGACCCGTCAAAGGCAAAACTATTTACATGGTTATTTCGTATTGCAAGAAATACAGCCATTGATAAATTAAGAAGTTTTAATAATCGTTTTCAGAAAGAAGTCCAAATTGAAACTTCTAACGTATATATTCTACCAACATCTAATTTAAACCAAGATGTCATGGACATTAAAGAGCATGTTGGTCGACTAGAAGAAAAATACCAAATCGTGTTAGACGCCTTGTTTTTTCAAGGGATGACACAGCAAGAAGCTAGTGACGAATTAGAAATTCCGCTTGGTACAATAAAATCTAGATTAAAAATAGGATTACGAGAACTTAAGAAGGTTTACGATCCAGAAAACAGTTAATCATGGAAAAAAAATTACATACTTTTTTAAACTCTAACTTACTTAATAAGTATTTAGTTGGAGATACTTCCTTGGAAGAATCTAAGGAGGTTGAGTACTTTATTGACAATTATTCTGAAGCAGCAGAAGCCTACGAAGAATTACAAAATAATTTAGAAATCATAGCTAAAGCTGGCGCTACAGAAGTACCAAATGATATGTTAGAAGACATATTTGCCGCTTTAGAAGACACAAAAGACACTAAAGTCATCAATTTAGTACAAAAAAGAAAAACACCTTGGTATAGTATTGCAGCAAGTGCTGCGGCAGTTTTATTTGCCGCTACATCATTTATGTTATATCAAAAAAACATGCAATTAAACAACGAAAACAATGTTGTTGTTGATGAAATTTATGATTTGCGTAGTGACATTGAATCTAATAATTCTAAATTAGATCAATTGTCAAGAGAATTAATGAAATTAAACAATCCTGATTCTAAAAAATATTTAATTACAGGTAATGATCGTGCTAAAGACTTAAAAACGGTTGCTTATATTAATCCAATTGAAAAAACGTCAATGATTGATGTTATTTCTTTACCACAATTACCAGAAGAGCAGCATTACGAGATTTGGGCAGAAATGCAAGACAAAATGGTAAACTTAGGTATACTAGATGAGTCTGACCGTAAGTTAAAGCAAATTCCATATATGGAAGATGCATTAGCATTGAGTATAAAAATAAAATCAAAAGATAATACTACTGAAACAGATACTGAAGTTGCAGAAGTATCATTAAAAGATCAATAGAACTTTTAATATATAAATAACAAAAAAAGAGGCGCAATAAACATTGCGCCTCTTTTTGTATATTATTTTTAAGATCTTAATCTTTAGAAAACAACGTTTTGTGTATTAATCCACCTGCAATTGCACCAGCAATAGGCGCAACCCAAAACAACCATACTTGAGATAAATATGCACCATCTGCGTAAATCGCTTGACTTAAAGATCTCGCAGGATTTACAGATGTATTTGTTATTGGTATACTAATTAAATGTATTAATACTAAAGCCAAACCAATTGCAATACCAGCAAATCCTTTAGGAGCTTTAGGATACGTACTCCCTAAAATAACCAATAGAAAAAATGCTGTTAGCACAAATTCTGCTACCAAAGCAGAAACTAATCCATAACCATCTGGAGACAATTCGCCATAACCATTAGCAGCAAAACCACCGACACCATCAAAACCAGATTTTCCCGACACAATAAGATATAATACACCTGCTGCCGCAATGGCACCAATAACCTGTGCTATAATATAACCAGGAAGATCTTTTGCATCAAATTTTCCACCAGCCCAAAGACCAATAGATACTGCTGGATTAAAATGAGCTCCAGAAACATGTCCCACTGCATATGCCATGGTTAACACCGTTAATCCAAAGGCCAAAGCGACACCGACAAATCCAATTCCCAATTCAGGAATTCCTGCCGCGAAAATTGCACTACCACAACCTCCAAAAACAAGCCAAAACGTTCCAAAGAACTCTGCAAATAATTTTTTCATAATTGATAAATTAATTAGTTAGTAATATATGTTGAATGCTAATATGACACATAATCAGAATGTTAAGTCACAAAAAAAATACGATAAGGAATCAAAGTAAAAGTATTATCTTTGTGCAAAATTTAGTAGAATAATGAAATTACTATTAATAACACTAGCACTTTTAGCTTTCGCTGTAGCCGGAATAGCCATTAAACTATGGGCCAAAAAAAATGGTGAATTCGCTGGTACGTGTGCGAGTCAAAACCCAATGCTTAACAAAGAAGGTGAAGCTTGTGGCTTTTGCGGTAAAACTCCAGATCAATATAAAGATTGTAGCGAACCTCAACATTCTTAAACCTTAATGGCTTTTACCACATTACTGTTTTACGCATTTTTCGTCGTAGTTATAATTCAGGTCGTATATTACACTAGTTTTCTCTTTTCATTTGCTATAAAACGACCAGAATCTCGATTAAAAAAACAAATTCCAGTTTCTGTTATTATTTGTGCTAAAAATGAAGCTCAAAATTTAGAAAAAAACTTACCATCCATATTAAACCAAGATTATTCCAATTTCGAAATTGTTTTAGTAAACGACAGTTCTAGTGATGAGACATTAGAAATTATGGAAATTTTTGCTTCTCAAAACACCAACATAAAACTTGTTGATGTAAAAAGTAACGAAGCATTTTGGGGAAATAAAAAATACGCACTAACCTTAGGTATTAAAGCATCTAAAAATGATTTCTTAGTTTTTACTGATGCCGATTGTGTGCCTAATTCTAAATTATGGTTATCACATATGAGTGCCCACTTTTCTAACGAAAAATCTATCGTTTTAGGTTATGGTGCTTACGCAAAAAAGAAATTTTCTTTTCTAAACAAACTCATAAGGTTTGAAACCGTAATGACTGCCTTACAGTATTTCTCTTATGCTAAATTAGAATTGCCTTATATGGGTGTAGGACGTAATATGGCCTACAGAAAAGAACTCTTTTTTAATAATCGTGGCTTTAACAA
The DNA here is from genome assembly GCF_013249045.1 of Winogradskyella eckloniae. Taxonomy (GTDB): domain Bacteria; phylum Bacteroidota; class Bacteroidia; order Flavobacteriales; family Flavobacteriaceae; genus Winogradskyella; species Winogradskyella eckloniae. The sequence continues at coordinate 146,084 of NZ_JABRWP010000007.1, read as the reverse complement.
TCACATGTCCATAAAATCTGGAGATGATGATTTATTTATAAACGAAGTCGCCAATGCTAAAAACACGGCATTATGCTTCTCAAAAGAGAGTTTCACTATTTCTGAGGCCAAACCATCATTTATATCTTGGATAATTCAAAAAAGAAGGCATATCACAACAGCTAAATTTTATAAATTAAAACATCAAATCATACTTGGTGTCTTTTTTATCTCACAGTTGCTTTTCTGGGTATTAGGTATCTCACTAATATTTACCTCAACGCCTTGGGAATGGCTATTAGCTTTGGCAGGCACGCGCTTTGTTATACAATGGCTCTGTTTTGGGTTAACGGCTAAAAAGTTTGAGGAAACAGACCTTATTCTCTTAGCGCCATTTTTAGAATTATTTTTAATTACTACACAATTAAGTATCTTTATAGCTAATAAGATATCGAAACCAAAACATTGGAAATAAAAGAGGCCATTTCAAAAGCAAAAAACAAAGAACAAATTGCATTTAATTTTTTACTAGATTCTTTTTGGAATGATGTCTATGGATTTCAGCTTAAAAGAACTCAAAACGAAAATGATGCCGAAGACATCACTATTCAAACTTTTTCAAAAGCTTTTGATAAAATTGACACCTATAACGAATCGTTTAAGTTTAAAACTTGGCTGATTACAATATCAAAAAACATTCATATTGATTTAGTTCGAAAGCAAAAAAAAACGATCAATAATACATCAAAAGACGATAATGATAATTATTTTGAAATTATTGACGACTCGCCTACGCCTGAAGATAAGATTATTACAGAACAAAACTTAGCAAAATTACTAAGGGATATAAAAAAGTTGAAGCCACATTATCAAGAAGTGATTAACTTAAGATATTTTCAAGAATTGAGTTACAAAGAAATTTCTAACGAACTCCATGAGCCCATAAATAATGTAAAGGTAAAACTCTTAAGAGCAAAAAAGCTATTAGCCGCTATTATTACCAAAGCATAGACCACTAAAATAGAGTCACATAAATGTATTTATGTTTGGTTAAGCAACAGCTCTTTTTTTAACACCACCAACATTGTATACAAAGGCTCAATTTTTGTTATTTACTTCGTATCTTTGTCTATAGAAATACAAAACTGCATGGAAACCAAAGTCGCATCAAATATTTTACCAGAACGTAAGCCAAAGTGGTTAAGAGTAAAATTACCGACAGGCAAAAAATATACAGAACTAAGATCTTTAGTAGACAAATACAAATTAAATACGATTTGTACGTCTGGCAGCTGCCCTAACATGGGCGAATGTTGGGGAGAAGGTACAGCAACCTTTATGATATTAGGTAATGTATGCACGCGTTCTTGTGGATTTTGTGGTGTTAAAACAGGAAGGCCAGAAACTGTAGATTGGGACGAACCAGAAAAAGTGGCGCGCTCAATTAAATTAATGCAAATAAAGCATGCTGTATTAACCAGTGTAGATCGTGATGATTTAAAAGATATGGGAAGCATTATGTGGTCCGAAACTGTAAAAGCTGTAAGACGAATGAATCCTAACACAACACTAGAAACGTTAATTCCTGATTTTCAAGGTATAGAAAAACACATTGACAGAATTATCGACGTTGCACCAGAAGTGGTTTCTCACAATATAGAAACCGTTAGACGCCTTACGCGCGAGGTTAGAATACAAGCGCAATATGATAGAAGTTTAGGTGTTTTAAAATATTTAAAAGCCCAAGGACAACGCAGAACAAAATCTGGTATTATGCTAGGTTTAGGAGAAGAACGTGAAGAAGTTATACAAACTTTGCATGACCTTAGAGCAAATGATGTGGATGTCGTAACTATTGGCCAATATCTACAACCAAGTAAAAAACATTTACCAGTAAAACAGTTTATTAATCCTGACCAATTTAAAGAATATGAAGACATTGGATTAGAATTAGGATTTAGACATGTTGAAAGTAGCGCTTTGGTAAGATCTTCATATAAGGCACAAAAACACATTAATTAATGATTACAATTGCCATCAACGGCTTTGGTAGAATTGGCCGTCGAATTTTTAGGCTAGCCATACAAACACAGCAGATAAAAGTAGTAGCAATAAATGATTTGGCAGACGCTAAAACATTAAGTCATTTGTTAAAATACGATAGCATTCACGGTGTTTTAAATGAAGACGTTAGTTATAACCAAAACAATATTATAGTTAACGATATTGCTATTCCTTTATATAATTCCACTCACCCTAAACACTTAGATTGGTCTGAAATAAAACCCGACTTTGTCATAGAGTCTACAGGAAAATTTAAGTCTAAAACAGAACTTCAACATCATATCACTAATGGCGGTAAACGCGTTATTTTATCTGTTCCTGCCATAGAAGATGATATAAAAACCATAGTCCTTGGAGTAAATGACCAAAGTATCAATGGTGATGAAACCATTATTTCTAATGCATCTTGCACTACCAATAATGCAGCACCAATGATTGCTTTAATTAAAGAACATCTTGGGATAAAACAAGCCTATATTACCACTATTCATTCCTATACAACAGACCAAAGTCTGCATGACCAACCACATAAAGATTTACGTAGAGCTAGAGCAGCCGGACAATCTATTGTTCCAACAACAACAGGAGCTGCAAAAGCACTCACTAAAATATTTCCGGATTTATCAGACGTCATTGGTGGATGTGGTATTAGAGTACCTGTAGCAAATGGCTCTTTAACAGATATAACAATAAATGTAGAAAAGCCAACATCTATTGAAAATGTTAACCAAATTTTTAAAACAGCAGCCGAAGGACCATTAAAAGATATACTAGAATATACAGAAGACCCAATAGTTTCTGTAGATATTGTTGGAAATCCGCACTCTTGTATCTTTGATTCTCAGATGACTTCCGTAATCGGAAACATGGTAAAAATAGTAGGTTGGTACGATAATGAAACAGGTTATAGCTCAAGAATTTTAGACCTAATATGCAATTTATCGGTAAAATAATAGCTTTTATCGAATAAATATTTATATTTGCTACAAATTAAATGAGCTGAATGTCCCATTTCAAATATTACATATTTGTTTTTTTAGCATGTTTTTGTAGTCTGATTTTCTCGCAACAAGAAAGCGTAGAAGACACAGACACATTAACCTTACAGCTTGAAAATCATTTAGTTCAGGCCAAAATAGATAGTGATCGCGGTAAATATTACGATGCACAAGATAATCTAGATAAAGCCTTGACCATTGCTACTAAAATTGATGATAAGGTCAATCAAGGAAAAATACACACCAAGATTGCTAAAGTTCAATTTTTAGTTAACAAACCTGATTTAGCAACAATTTCACTTCATACTGCGTTAAAAATACAACGCGAAATTAACGATTATACCAATTTAGCAATAACATATAATATAAAAGGTGTAATTCATAGTAATTTAGAAGAATACGATTATGCCTTACAATATTTTAATTCTGCTAAAAATCTTTTTGAACAAGAAGATTTAGAAGAATTTATCTCAGATGTTTCGCTAAACGAAGCAAAAATATTTATAGCGCAAAAGCGTTACGAAGAAGCAAAATCACGCCTAGAGCGAACCATCATTATTGCCAAGAAATTTAATCAAGATGATCGTTTAAGTAGTGCATTAATTCAAAGTGCTAAGGTATCTGACGCCTTAAACAAAACCGACTTAGCACTATCACAAGCAGAAGAAGGCCTATCCATTGCTAAAGAGCATAATATATTAGCAAATGTCAACGAAGCCTATGTTGCGCTTAGTGATATACATCATAATCATAAAGATTTTGAACGCTCTTATTATTATATAAAAGAGCATATTAAGTTATCAGACTCTATTTTAAATATAAAACGAAACAACATACCATCTGGCATGTCTGGTGAAAATATTGATAGGTATAAAGACGCAGAAAATGCACAATTAAAAGCTCAAATTGAAGAAGTTAATGCTGAAAGTGCATTTACCAGAATCACTACAATTTTAAGTATTGCATTAATTACTATACTGTCTTTACTAACATTATCATTATATAAAAACAATAACATTAGGCTAAATACAAATACAATGCTTCACAAAAAGAACGATGAACTTATCGTCGCTAAAGAGAAAGCAGAATTAGCCTCTAAAACAAAAGCAAATTTTTTATCTACCGTTACTCATGAGCTGCGCACACCATTATATGCGGTAACGGGTATAACAAATATGCTCTTAGATGAAGAACCAAAAGAGCATCAAATTCCACATTTAAAATCATTAAAATTTTCAGGGGATTACCTATTAACTTTTATCAATGATATACTTCAAATAAATAAAATTGAAGCCAATAAGGTAGAGTTAGACCCAGAAAACTTTAACCTTAAAAATAAACTAGAAAATGTGATTTCGGCACTTAGTAATTCTGCTAACGACCAAAACACAAAGATTCATTTTGATTATGAAAAAGGATTGCCAGAAAACTATATTGGCGACCAACTAAAGATTTCCCAAATCTTAATTAACCTACTTGGAAATGCTATTAAATTCACCAAAGATGGAGACATCTGGGTAAAAGCGTACAAAATTGATGTTAAAGACAACACCTACAACTTACGTTTTGAAATTGAAGATAATGGTATTGGTATTACAAAAGAAAAGCAAGGTCAAATGTTTGACAGCTTCTCGCAAGGTTCTGTACAAATAAACAGAAAATATGGCGGAACTGGTCTTGGCTTATCTATTGTAAAAGGACTTATTCAAATTCTAAAAGGTAAAATTTATCTAAAGAGTGAGCTTGGTAAAGGCACAACATTCTTTTTTGAACTGCCTCTAGAATATGATAAAGAAGCCGAAAAACCAAAAACACAAGACGTTAAAAAAGTTAATAAGATGGATAGTTTGGATTTAAGTAATGTAAAAATTCTAATTGTAGAAGACAACAAAATCAATCAAATGATTACCAAGAAGATTCTGAACAAAATGAATCTATATTGTGATGTCGTTGATAATGGTGAAGCTGCAGTAGAAAAAGTAAAAGAAGTTACCTACGATGTTGTTTTAATGGATATTCACATGCCAGGAATTAGTGGATTAGAAGCGACTAAAATTATTAGAACTTTTGACAAAGAGCTAACTATTTTTGCCCTTACTGCTGTGACCTTAGAAGATAAAATGCATGAGTTTGGTGAAGCTGGTTTTAATGATATTATCTCTAAACCATTTAAACAAGAGGATTTCGAATCTAAATTACACGCAGCCTTATCAGGAGAGAAAATTGTTTCGAGCTACTTTAGTTAATAATACGTTTTACCAATCCATCAAACTGCGTTGCATTATCAATTTTTACTTCTATTGGCAGATAATACAATTTCCCATGTAATTCCTTTTGGCCAGATAATCTAACAAAATCCTTTTCTGTTGTAACTATTAATTTATTCTCGACTATTTTTTCAATATCTGACGGCTTAAAATCGTAATGATCACGAAACTCCAAATGACTAAATTTTAAACCTTTTCGCGTTAAAAATTCAACTAGTGGATTGGCATTGGCTATACCTGTAACGAGTAAAAATTCTGGTAAATGTTCTAAATCGAGTGTATCACTTTCCGATTTAACGTGTGGTGCATAATCAATGTAACTAAAAAATAGCTGCTGGTGTTTTTTTAAGTTCATTTTAGATGCCATTTCAAACTTTTCAGCTTCAGATAGATCGTTATTACATTTTGTTACCACTATAATATCTGCACGCTTTGCGCCTAATCTAGGTTCGCGTAAATTGCCTGTTGGCAAAACCCAATCTTTAAAATATAGATTATTATAAGCCGTTAACATTATGTTACATTTCGCTTTTACCTTTCTATGCTGATAGGCATCATCTAACAAAATAACATCTGGATGCGTTTTTAAACCCATCAGCTTGGCGATACCATTTTGCCTGTCTTCATCTACGGCAACACTAATATCACTAAACTTTTTGTAAAACTGAAATGGCTCATCTCCAATCTTATCGGCATTGGTATGTTGGTCAGCTAACACAAAACCTTTGGTTTTTCGTTTATAACCTCTACTTAAGGTGGCAAGTTGCCGATCTTCTCGCAATAATCTTACTAAATATTCTATCATTGGTGTTTTACCTGTACCACCTGTACTGAGATTACCAACACAAATAATAGGAAAATCATAAGACTTAGAAGATATAAATCCTAAATCGTACATCCAATTTCTTAACCAAGTGATTAAAAAATAAATTGGCACAAAGGGAAACAATATGATACGTAAAAACTTCACGAGTACTAAATTATATTATTTTTGAAACAAATATACACTTATGATTATACAAGACGTAATTAATCACTTACACAACTTAGCACCTTTAGCTTATGCTGAAGATTTTGATAATGTAGGCTTATTGGTTGGTGACAAAAACAATAAGGTGTCGGGTATCTTAGTAACATTAGACACGCTCGAAGCAGTTGTGGATGAAGCCATTGAAAAAAAATGCAACTTAATTGTAAGTTTTCATCCTATTATATTTTCAGGCTTAAAAAAATTAACAGGAAAAACCTATGTAGAACGCGTCGTTATCAAAGCCATACAACATCAAATTGCGATTTTCTCAATCCACACGGCTCTAGATAACGCTTATAATGGTGTAAATTCAATAATTTGTAATCAATTAGAATTAACACATAAAAAAATATTAATACCGCAATCTGGTACAATTAAAAAACTACAAACCTATGTACCTACAGCAAATGCCGAAGCCTTAAGATCTGCTCTATTTTCTGCAGGTGCAGGCGCATTAGGCAATTACGAATCTTGTAGTTTTAACGTAGAAGGACAAGGCACATATTTAGGGAATGAACATGCGAATCCTGTAATTGGCAAAAAAGGGGAATTACATACAGAAAATGAAACAGCTATTTCTGTTACATTTCAAAAACATTTAGAACCTCAACTATTAAAAGCATTATTTGCAGCGCATCCTTATGAAGAGGTCGCCTATGAAATAAGTACTTTAGAAAACACCAACCAGAAAATTGGTATGGGCATGATTGGCGAGCTCAAAACTGCCATGAAAACAGAAGATTGTTTAAAATATATTAAAACTAAAATGAATACAGCCTGCATAAGGCATTCAAAATCTCTAAATAAACCCATACAACGAATTGCAGTTTTAGGTGGCTCAGGGAGTTTTGCAATTTCAGCTGCAAAAGCGGCCAATGCAGACCTTTTGGTCACTTCAGACCTAAAATATCATGATTTTTTTACCGCCGAAAACGATATTGTTTTAGCTGATATTGGGCATTATGAAAGTGAACAGTTCACAAAATCGTTTTTAGTAGACTATCTCTCAAAAAAAATTACTAATTTTGCAATCATTTTATCAAAGACAAATACAAATCCGATAAAGTATTTATAATTATGGCAAAAAAGGCTGAACTTTCTGTTGAAGAGCGATTAAGAGCACTATATGATTTACAATTGATTGACTCTAGAGTAGATGAAATAAGAAATGTCAGAGGTGAGCTTCCGTTAGAAGTTAGAGATTTAGAAGACGAAGTTGAAGGACTTAACTTAAGAATGGAAAAGCTAAATGATAGTCTTACTATTATTGACGACGAAATTAAAGGGAAGAAAAATTTAATTGAAGAAGCAAAAGCTTTAATTAAAAAATACAGTGAGCAACAAAAAAATGTTAGAAATAACAGAGAATATAACTCATTGACCAAAGAAGTTGAATTTCAAGAATTAGAAATCCAATTAGCTGAAAAGCACATTAAAGAATTTAAAGCGCAAATAGAGCAGAAAAAAGTAATCATTTCTGAAACTAAGGAGCGCTTAAAAGATCGTAATGCGCATTTAAAGCACAAAAAAGGAGAGCTAAACGAAATTTTAAAGGAAACTGAAAAAGAAGAAGAAGCTCTAATTGATAAGTCTTTAGATTTTCAAAAGAAAATTGATGAGCGTTTAGTAAAAGCATACCTTAGAATTAGAAACAACGTTAAAAATGGTTTAGCAGTTGTAGCTATTGAGCGTGGTGCTTCTGGTGGATCTTTCTTTACTATCCCTCCACAAGTGCAAGTAGAAATAGCATCTCGCAAAAAAGTTATTACGGATGAGCACAGTGGACGTATCTTAGTGGATTCTGTATTAGCTGAAGAAGAAAAAGTAAAAATGAATAAATTGTTTGCCAAATTAAGCAAATAATCAGCATTCTAAATAAGAGTTAAGCCTTTGCATATCGCAAAGGCTTTTTTTTTAAGAAAACTTTAAAAAAATTAAACTTAAGGATTTGTATTTTATGACGACTATCCCAAAAAAAAAGTCATTATGAAAAAGATATTATTACTACTAGCGATTACATTACTATGTAATTGTCATAATCAAGCCCAAAATAATCCAAAACAGCAAGCTGTCATTGAAGCCGAACCAGTGGTCGTTCCGTTAGAAGATGGCAAAGCGAGAGCCTACTTTGCAAGTGGTTGTTTTTGGTGTGTAGAAGCCATATTTGAAAGTGTAAAAGGTGTGGACGAATCGATCTCTGGCTATTCTGGAGGATTTACAGAACACCCAACCTATGAAGCAAGTAATACGGGTAAAACTGGCCATGCAGAAGCCGTTGAGATTATTTACGATCCAGACATCATTAGTTTTTCCGAATTAGTTGATGTGTATTTTGGCTCTCAGAATCCGATTCAAGTTAATGGACAAGGTCCAGATCATGGTTCGCAATACCGTTCTATTATTTTTTATCAAAACGATGAGCAAAAGAAAATAATTGAGGAGAAAAAAGCGGCTTTAGCTGAAGAATTAGATGCTACAATTGCTGCAGAGGTTTATCCTTTTCAAAAATTTTGGGTTGGTGAAGATTACCACCAAAACTTTGAAAAACGACATCCTAATCATGGTTATATCAGAAACGTTTCGATTCCGAGATTAAATAGATTTAAAGCTAAGTTTCCTGAGCTACTAAAAGAAGATGAAAAGCATTAATCAAAATTAGACCTAGCAGGTTTTTTTTTAATCTAGCAGGTCTAGATATTTATATAAACCTAGTAGATTTTAAAATTTACTAGGTTTTCAGGTACTATTAATATAAATTGAGATTGTACAGTTTTCCCCTTTGGGGAATTAAAGGGGCTCCTTCTTAGTAGCCTTCAACTCAAAAATCATAGGAAAGAATTGATTTTCCATAACATACATTCCAGACTCCGTTTTTATTAAATCAGGAAATACATCATACGGACTTTCATCATATTCATTGAGGAACTCAATTTGCAAACCGGCTTCAATTAGTGAATTAACGACTTCGCTTAATCCATGATTCCAACCATATTCTTTACTCATCATTTTTGAATTTTGATTCGCATAAGTGCCTTCATACTCTTCATAGATCACCTCATCTTGACTGTAATGATATTTCATTTTTGGTTGCCCATCCACATAATCAAACATCCACGCAATAGGATGAAACTCCACAATATAAAATGTACCTCCTACCTTTAAGCGCTCTGCAATCATTGTTGCCCATGGTTTTAAATCTGGCAACCAACCTATGGTGCCGTAACTTGTAAAAACAATATCAAAAGTTTCGGTAATATGCTGTGATGTATCTAAAACGTTACAACAAACAAACTCAGCATCTAAGTTTAATTCCTCATTTAATTGCTTTGCTAATTTTACACCTTCATCACTTAGATCTACACCTACACACTTTGCGCCCATTCTACTCCAACTCAATGTATCTTGACCAAAATGACACTGCAAATGCAATAAAGACTTCCCTTCAACATTACCAAGTGCCTTAAGTTCATAAGGCATTAAAGATGTTTTTCCGTTTTTAAACGCCTTCATATTGTACATTTCACTTTGAGCATGTATAGCTACTTTTTTATTCCAAGTTACTTTATTTACTTCAAAATAATTCGAATTCTCTTTCATGGTTGGTTAATTTTGCATGTAATTTAAAACAACTTTTTAATATGAAACCTTTATACCTTGGTTTAATCTGCCTGCTACTGGTCTTTAATTGTAAATCCGACAGACAAAAAATTCAAACTGATGATGATCTAAATACAACTTTAGTCGAAAAAATTGCTAATGCACATGGTTTTGTACACTGGAAAAATGTATCTGAAGTAAAATTCACATTTCAAGTTGATAGAGATACTATTAAAGGTAATGGAAGGTCTTGGACATGGTTGCCTAAAACAGATAAAATAAAAATGACGACTGGCGAAACGAGCATTGCATACACCAGAAGCAAAATGGATAGTACACATATTGGCGTAGACCAAGAATTCATTAATGATAAATTTTGGTTACTAGTCCCTTTTCAATTAGTTTGGGATAGCGCTGCAGAAATATCACAACCAATATTTACGATAGCACCAATTAGCAAAATGCAATTAAATATGTTAACCATTACCTATCCTAATGAAGGTGGTTATACGCCTGGTGATGCTTATGATATTTATTACGATAATGACTTTATCATTAGAGAATGGGTTTTTAGAAAAGGAAATGCTAAAGAACCTTCTTTAACAACAACTTTTGAAAACTATAAAACTTATAACGGCATTAAAATTGCCACAGCACATAAAATGGCCAATAAGAATTGGAATCTTAATTTTACAGATGTTAGCATTACTTTGGAAAACTAGTAGTATGGCATTACATTTGTAGTCTATAATGTAAGATTCGCGTTTTAAGATTATTTATAATGCATAGCTTACATTTTCCGCCTTTTGGCGCCTATATATATATATATATATATATATATATATGAAAGCACTTTTATTAGTTATAAAAGTGCTTTGTTTTTTTTTATAGGTTCTTTAAACATTTATGATGATTTTAAATGACGATCAACACCAAATGTAAATGTAGACCCAAAACCTTCTTGGCTTTCTATCGTTAAATTACCTCCTAATAATTTCACATAAGCTTTAGCTATAGACAACCCAATACCTGAGCCATGCAACGCATTTTTATTAGAAATATCAACCTGATAAAATGGATCAAAAATAGTATCAATTTTATCCTCTGGCACACCAATACCTGTATCTTCAATTGAAAATTGTATTCTAGTACCAACATTTACTGTACGTATTTCAATTCGATCTCCTTTGGACGTGAATTTAATAGCATTCTCTATTAGTTTCTTTAAAATAACAACTAGTTTGGCTTGATCGGATTGAATTATACTTTCGGTTTCACTGATATTATTTTTTAAAATAAAATTAACGCCCTTTAACTTTGCTTCCGCTCCAAATGGCTTACAAACTGTTGCTATAGCATCTTTAACATTAAATGCACTAACCTTAACAGACATCACACCTGTTTCAATTTGCGAAATATTTAAGATCCCAGAAATCACTTCTAATAATTTTGAACCATTGTGCTCTATAACATCAACAAACGCCTTAAAGTCTTTATCATTTTGATCTTGATAATCTCTCAACAATTCTGCAGATCCTAAAATACCATACATAGGTGTTCTTATTTCATGACTCATATTCGCCAAAAATGCAGATTTTAACTGATCAGACTGTTCTGCTCTTTCTTTAGCAATAATGACATTTTTATGTTTTTCTACAAGCTCGGATTGCAACTTACTTTCTTTGATTAGCGCAGCATTAATCTGGTCAATTAAAAAAGAAACGGAAAAAACAGTCATTAAAATAAAAAGTATGTTGTTTAGAAATACAATGACAACAACTTCAATAACTTCATTTTCAAAAATTGGTAAGTAAACAATTTTATAGTAAAAAGCAACTGCCAATAAAGCATAAACACAACTGGTATAGAATACAGTCATTAATCCTGCTTTTTTGCCACTGTAGAGCGTTACCAAAATACATAACATAAATAATAACAAACCACTACTGCTCTTTAAACCTAAATTTACAACGAGCACAAATGATAATACAAACAAGTTAATTGAAAACACTTTTTTCTTAAGGCTTAAACTCATTTTATTATTAAAAAACAAAAAACAAATGAGTAAAAACGCCAAAGTATCCACGTAGAATACATTCCATTTTTCTAGCATAACACTAAAAATAGCACTAGGTATGTATGAAAACAGGCCTAAAGGTAAAACCAATAACAGAATAGATATAAAAAGTCTATCTCTAAAATAAGACAATTCGTCTTGTGTTTCTCCTTTTGAGAATCCACCGTATTTAATATACCATTGATGGTAAGACAACCATAAATTCTTAAGCATGTATGTTATTGATTGATTACTCTAAATCTAAGCAGATATTGTCAATTAAACAATTTAAATCTAGAAATTAATCATCTTTCAATACAGGCATTTATCTATTACAAAAAAACCATTTAATTATCTTATTTTTGTTAATAACCGAAAATTCAATATACTTTGTCCAACTATAAACCTGGTCTTGATTACGCAAAACAACAAGACGAATTAGACGAATTATCTAGTTACAGAGCACAGTTTCACATCCCAAAAGACAAAAAGGGAAATGAGCTCATCTACCTCTGTGGTAACTCGCTTGGCTTGCAACCAAAAGCAACAAAAAACTATATTAATCAAGAGCTAGAAGATTGGGCAAATCTTGGTGTTGAAGGTCATACTGATGCTAAAAACCCTTGGTTACCGTATCACGAATTTTTAACAGAAGCCACAGCCAAATTAGTTGGTGCTAAACCTATTGAAGTGGTTACAATGAATTCTTTAACGGCGAATCTGCATTTTATGATGGCGTCGTTTTACCAACCAACCACAGAACGCTATAAAATTCTTATTGAAAGTGATGCCTTTCCTTCAGATAAATATGCTGTAGAATCCCAATTGCGTCATCATGGTTACGATGACAAAGACGGATTAATTCTCTGGAAACCTAGAAAAGACGAAGAATTATTACGTTACGAAGATTTAGAAGACATTCTTGAAGCTCATGGTAATGAGATAGCCTTAATTATGATTGGTGGTGTTAATTATTATACGGGTCAGTTTTTCGATTTTAAACGTATCACAGACCTTGGACACAGTTATGGCTGTAAAGTCGGATTTGATTGTGCTCATGGAGCCGGAAACGTCTATTTAGATTTACATAATTCTGGAGCCGATTTTGCTGTTTGGTGTACTTATAAATATCTAAATTCAGGACCAGGAAGTTTATCGGGTTGCTTTGTGCACGAGCGCCATGCTTATGACAAAGACCTCAACCGATTTACAGGATGGTGGAGTCACAATAAAGACACACGTTTTAATATGCGACACGAATTTGATGTTTTACCAGGAGCCGAAGGTTGGCAACTCAGTAATCCACCAATTTTATCCATGGCTGCGATTAAAGCATCACTAGATATGTTTCATGACGTTGGATTTGATAAAATTCTAAAAAAATCGAAAAAACTAACCGGTTATTTTGAATTTTTATTGAAAGCTTTAGGTGAAGACACCATAAGAATTATTACGCCAGAAAACCCTGAAGAACGAGGTTGTCAACTCTCTATTCAAGTGTTAAATGCAGACAAATCCTTACACGATAAATTAACCGAAGCTGGTGTTATTAGCGATTGGCGCGAACCAGATGTGATACGATGTGCACCAGTACCATTATACAATTCATTTGAAGATGTTTACTGGATGGTAGAAAAGATGAAAGCTATTTTGAATAAAAACTAAGTGTCACCTCGAGCGCAGTCGAGAGGTCATAAGAGGTCTCGACTGCGCTCGACCAGACAGAATATTATGAGTAACAAACAAAACATACTAATCATTGGCGCAGGACTCTGCGGGAGTCTTTTAGCACTAAGACTAGGACAACGCGGCTACAACGTAACCGTTTACGAAATGCGTCCAGACCTAAGAACCACAGACATATCTGCTGGTCGTTCTATCAACTTAGCTTTTTCCGATAGAGGTAACAAAGCCATGAAACTCGTTGGTATAGAAGACAAAGTAAAAGAATTATGTATTCCTATGCATGGAAGAATGCTTCACGATAAAGAAGGCAACACCTTTATGTCTAATTACAGCGGTCGAGATTACGAGTATATCAATTCTATTTCTAGAGGAGAATTGAATGGTTTACTACTAACCGAAGCCGAAAAACATGATAACGTTACCATACATTTCAATAAAAAATGTAAATCGGTAGATTTTGAAAAAACCACGGCTTTATTTCAAGATTATAATACAAAAGACGAATTTATAGAAGATGCAGATTGCATCATAGCAACTGATGGTGCAGGTTCAGCATTGCGAAAAAGTTATTATTTAGGTAAGAAGTTTTTATTCAGTTTTTCGCAAGAGTATTTAAGTCATGGTTACAAAGAACTTAGTTTTTTACCTACCGAAACTGGCGATTACAAAACCTTTAAAAACGCTTTACACATTTGGCCTAGAAGTAGCTTTATGCTTATTGCGTTACCAAATTTAGACGGAAGTTTTACGGTCACTTTATTCCTAAGTTATAACGAAGGCACATATAATTTCAATAATTTAACTACACCAGAAGCTGTAACTGAATTTTTTCAAAACGAGTTTCCAGATGCGTTAGCCATTATGCCAAATTTAGTCGATGACTTTTTTGAAAATCCAACAGCATCATTAGGCACTGTAAAATGTTCGCCATGGCATTATAAAGGAAATACACTATTGATGGGAGATTCTGCCCATGCTATCGTCCCTTTTTACGGTCAAGGTATGAACGCGTCTTTTGAAGATGTTGTTGAATTTGATAAAGTCCTAGACCAAAATCTCGACAATTGGGAAGCGATATTTGAAACTTACGAGAAAAACCGAAAGAAAGACACTGATGCCATTGCCGATTTAGCCATTGACAATTTCCATGAAATGAAAGGCCATGTGGCAAATCCAATTTTTCAAGAAAAACGAAAAATTGAAATGGCGCTGGAGAAAGAATTTCCGAATCAGTATTCGTCAAAATATAGTTTAGTTACCTTTAACGAGAAGATAGGTTATAGACAAGCCATGCTAAAAGGACGCGCACAAGACAAGGCCATACTAAACATGCTAACCGATAAAATTATATCATCAGAAGACGATTTAAAAGACATTTTATATAAAGTAAATGCAGAAACTGAAGCTATTTTAGAAGACGATAGGATCGCGGGATTGTAAAAAAAAGCCCATCCTAACCTTCCCAAAGGGAAGGAACTAATGACTCATAAAAAATATTAATTATAAATATTAACTCAATTTTTCGCTCTGATTTTTTCCCCTTTTGGGGAAATTAAAAGGGGCTTTTTAAACATATGGAAGTAACACCAAGAGGAGCTTACCCTCACATTAAGCAAGTAGGCGATTTCATTTTCGTGTCAGGCACTAGTTCTAGACGTG
Source organism: Winogradskyella eckloniae (assembly GCF_013249045.1). Lineage (GTDB taxonomy): Bacteria > Bacteroidota > Bacteroidia > Flavobacteriales > Flavobacteriaceae > Winogradskyella > Winogradskyella eckloniae. The sequence goes on along the minus strand of NZ_JABRWP010000007.1, from coordinate 130,748 downwards.
CAGACAACAGCATCGCTGGCGTAGACATCATTGACGAGATGGGAACAAAACGTTTAAACGCCTACACCCAAACGCAAGAAGTTCTAAAAAACATAGAAAAAAACTTAGCAAAAGTTGGAGCAAGCCTTAAAGATGTGGTTGACGTTACGTCATTTCTAGTTAACATGAATGACTTTGCAGATTACAACAAAGCTTACGCAGAATTCTTTGAAAAAGAAACCGGACCAACCAGAACAACCGTTGCTGTGCATCAGTTACCACATCCAGATTTGGTTGTTGAGATAAAGGTTATGGCTTATAAACCAAAATAAAGAATCATCAATGTCATTCCTACAGAGCGCAGCGACGAGGAATCGCATAGCATTAAAAACTAATTACTATTTGAAACTATATTATACATATCTATTCATTTTTCTTTTGAGTTTATCTTGTCAGAACTCAGAAAAGGATATAATAACTAATAAATTTAAAGAAACTACAATTGAAACACCTTTAATTACCGATGAATTTAAGCTTAATTTCTTAAATGAAATTTTAAGTAATAAAGAGGATGATTATTTATATCCTTATAGTAGCAAAAATCCATACCTAATGTTTCATTCTTATAACTATACCGGAAATACAGATATTAAATATTTAAAATTATTAGGAAAACCATCAACTTTTCCTGAAGTTATTAATCATTTTTTTAAAGAGAATGACACAACTTTTATTATTAATCAAATAAAAGAAAACCAAGTCTTAGATGTTTTTAAGCTTTCAAAATATGGACACAACATTGTAGATTGGTCAAAAATTAGATATTATGATGATAATTTTAAAGAAGTTAGGTTGGTTTCAAAAGACTCTATTCTAAAATTAGAGACAGATAATGAGAAAGAAGGACAATTGATATTATATAAACCAATCTTTAATAAAAAACTAAATAAATCTTATATTTCTATGGGTTATTTTATGTCTCATGGATATGAATTACTCTATAAAAAAGAAAACAACAAATGGGTACTAGATAAAACAGTAGGAGGCTATCAAAACTAAACAACTTAAAACTTGTGTCAGAAAAAACAAAAAAAGTTGAGATTCCTGCCTTCGCAGGAATTAAAAACTACATAAACGGAAAATTCCAAAATCCAATTCAAGGCAACTGGATAGATAACTATAATCCATCAGATGGTGCTATTTATGGACAAATTCCGAATTCAACCAAAGAAGACGTAGAAGAAGCGTATAAAAATGCCAAATCAGCCTTTAGGCTGTGGTCGCAAACCACATTAGAAGAACGTAGCAGAATCCTCATTAGAATTTCAGAATTATTAGAAGCGAATTTAGACCGTTTTGCTGAAGCCGAAAGTAAAGACAATGGCAAACCAATATCATTAGCAAAAGCCATAGATATTCCGAGAGCAGCAAGTAATTTTCGATTCTTTGGGAATGCCATTACGCAATTTGCCAGTGAAAGTCATGAGTCTGTTGGTCAGAATGCCATAAATTATACCTTGCGTCAACCCATTGGCGTTGTCGGTTGTATTTCGCCTTGGAACCTTCCACTCTATCTCTTTACGTGGAAAATTGCACCAGCATTAGCCGCAGGAAATTGTGTGGTTGCCAAACCAAGTGAAGTTACACCAATGACGGCTTATCTACTTGGAGAAATTTGTAACGAAGCAGGTTTACCAAAAGGTGTTTTAAATATTATTCACGGCTTAGGAACAACCACAGGACAAGCCATTATTGAGCATCCAGACATAAAAGCGATTTCCTTTACAGGAGGTACAGCAACAGGAGCACATATTGCCAAAGTCGCCGCACCAATGTTCAAAAAGCTATCTTTAGAATTAGGTGGAAAAAACCCAAATATCATTTTTGCCGATTGCGATTACGAGGATATGTTGAACACTACAGTACGTTCTTCATTTGCTAATCAAGGACAGATTTGTTTGTGTGGCAGTCGTATTTTTGTGGAAGCTTCCCTCTATGAAAAATTTAAGATTGATTTTGTTGTAAAAGTAAAACAACTTAAAGTTGGACATCCATCAGAATCCGATACCAATATTGGCGCTTTAGTGTCCAAACCACATCTTGAAAAAGTAAAAGAATACATCAACATTGCAAAAACAGAAAATGGAACTATACTTTGTGGAGGCAATGAAGTGACTGTTGCAGGATTTGAAAACGGCTATTATTTAGAACCAACCGTTATTGAAGTTCCCAATGACAATTGCAGAGTGAATCAAGAAGAAATTTTTGGACCAGTAGTAACCATAATGCCTTTCAGTAAAGAAGACGAGGTTTCGAAAATGGCAAACAAAGTAAAATATGGTTTATCAGCGACCTTGTGGACCAACAATCTAAAACGCACCATGAAACTAAGTAACCAATTACAAGCAGGTATTGTTTGGGTAAACACTTGGATGATGCGCGATTTAAGAACCCCTTTTGGCGGCGTAAAAGCCTCAGGTGTAGGACGTGAAGGTGGATTTGAAGCCTTACGCTTTTTTACGGAAGCTAAGAATGTTTGTATAAAATACTAGAAGCCCATCTTCCGTCTTCCCATAAGGGAAGAAACTAGATTGGAACTCTAAATATAAATTGAATAAATTTTTAAAATAATAACTCTAAACAAAACCCCTTCCGTTTGGGAAGGTTGGGATGGGCTTATGGACTTACAACTAAACAACAAATACGCACTAGTCTGCGGCAGTACAGCAGGCATAGGAAAAGCAACAGCAATGGCATTAGCAGCCGAAGGTGTTCAAGTGACCTTAGTAGCAAGAAATGAAGATAAATTAAAAACGGTACTTTCTGAATTACCTCAGCAAAGAACACACGATTATATTGTGGCTGATTTTTCGAATCCAGAAGATTTAAAAACTAAGGTTTCGGAATATATTTCAAACCATCATGGTTTTCATATTTTGGTAAATAATACAGGTGGCCCAAAAGGCGGTCCTGTTTTTTCTGCTGAAGTTGATGAATTTGAATCGGCTTTTACCCAACATTTAAAATGTAATCATGTTCTCGTTCAAACCGTTGTTCCCTTTATGAAAGAGGAAGGTTTTGGTCGTATTATCAATGTGATTTCAACCTCTGTAAAACAACCTTTAGATGGTCTTGGCGTGAGTAACACCATTAGAGGAGCCGTTGCTAATTGGAGTAAAACATTAGCTAATGAGCTTGGTCAGTTTGGTATTACAGTAAACAATGTTTTACCTGGAGCCACTGGTACAGAGCGTTTAACTCAAATTATTAAAAATAAATCGGCTAAATCAGGAAACACGGAAGAAGAAGCTGCAAATGCCATGAAAAACGCAGTGCCAGCAAAACGCTTTGCCCAACCAGAAGAACTAGCCGATGCTATAACATTTTTAGCGAGTGAACGTGCTGCTTATATTAATGGAATTAACCTTCCTGTGGATGGTGGACGAACAAAATCACTATAAAAAAGCCCTTCCCTATCCCTTCCCATAAGGGAAGGAGAAACTGTTGCGGCAATTCTTAACTTAAAAATAGGCTTTAAAGGTTTTAAAAACCTTGACGGTCTTTGTATATTAGTGAAATAATTTTTTAGCTATTACGATTTAAATATTATTGTTTAATAACTACTCTTATCCGCCCAAGTAAGAGTTCCTTCCCATTCGGGAAGGTTAGGATGGGCTTCTTCTTATCATGAGCAAACTATTTCCACCCATAAATTTTAAAGAATGGATTGAAGACAACCGTCATTTACTCAAACCACCTGTTGGTAATAAAGTGGTTTGGAAAGATGGCGATTTTATTGTGATGGTCGTTGGTGGTCCCAACAGCAGAAAAGATTACCACTACAATGAAACACCAGAGTTTTTCTATCAGGTAGAAGGTGATATTGTTTTAAAAGTTATAGATGAAGGCGTACCTAAAGACATTCATATAAAAGAAGGTGATATTTTTCTTTTACCTCCAAAAGTGCCTCATTCGCCACAACGCGGTGCCAATACGGTTGGTTTGGTTATTGAATATCCTAGAGAAGAAGGTGTACAAGATGCGTTATTATGGTATTGTGAAAACTGTACCACAAAACTTTATGAGGAAGATTTCACTTTAGATAACATTGAAACCGATATGCCTGCTATTTTCGACAAGTATTACGGTGACAAAAACAAACGTAGCTGTCCTAATTGCGGTGAAATTATGGAACCACCAAAAAAGGTTCAAATCGAAGAATAGAGAATAAATTAATCAACGGAGTTATTTAACTGCTCTAAGTTTCACAATCTATATGACAAAACGTAAATTAAGAATAAACGGTCACTCACACCTTCTTCCCTATCCTGAAGAGATTCCACAATTCATGAAAGACAAAGGCATATTTTGGGTCGATAAAGACCGAAAATTTATGCTCCAAAAGGACTGGAACCGTCCCATTACAGATTCTAGTTTTTTCTTAGACGAAAAATTAGAATGGATGGAACGCAATAAGCTAGACCACGCTGTGGTTTTAAACCTATCCCAACTTTATGGTAATGGTTTAAGGGTTGAAGAAATGAAGCAAGCCTTACGGTTTCAAAATGATTTTAATGCCAAAGTACAGCATAATCATCCAAGTAAGTTTACCTCTGGTTTTGTGGTTCATCCTGGATTTGTACGAAGTGCATGCTGGGAAATTGAACGTTGCGTAGAAGTATTAGGTATGCGCTTATTATGTTTGCCAACGCACTACATGGATTCTATTGGTACTTGGCGTTGTATTTTTGACGAAGAAAACGAGCCCATTTTTGAAATGGCCAACAAATATAATTTGGCTGTAGAAATCCATCCTTACGATGGCGAAAAGTTTATAAAATTAGAAAACACATCATGGCGTTTTCACTTAATTTGGATGTTAGCACAATGTGGAGACGCGTACCACTTCTTAACGTTAAATGGCTACCAAGATAAATATCCAAATATGAGAACTTGTTTTGCGCATGGTGGCCAATTGGCACAAATTAACTTAGGAAGACGTATCCAAGGGTTTGATGGACGACCAGATTTATTTGAAGGCAAAAGTCATCCGAGAAAAGCGGTTGGTCATAAAAATATCTTCTTTGACACTTTAGTACATGATACTGGAGGCTTAGAATTATTGATTAGAAATCAAGGTTCTAAACAAGTAATTATGGGACTTGATGACCCTTATCCTTTAGGCGAAATGGAAAGCGAAAAGCAGTCCTCTTATCCAGGAAAAATAATTGACTTAGCGATTGACAGAGAGATAATTACAGCAAATGAAGGTGATGCCATATGGGAAGACAATGTCATTCAATGGCTATGTGGTGATGACGAAGACGCTAAGCAAAAGTTAATTGCAAGAATTACATCATAGCTTTGAAATTCATTTATTATGTCTATATTTAAACTCTAACCAACTAAATATATTATGAAAAAAATCGGAGGATACATGGTCTTTTTTGGCCTATTTGCTATTGTTTTAAATTTCTTTGACAGAGTTCCAACAATCTTAATGTGGATTTATTCTTGGGGCGACACTGCTGCTTGGGCTATTAAAATTGGGCTTGTTGTTGTAGGTGCTGTTCTTTTCTTTATGGGCAAACCAGAAGCAGAAGAAGCTGAAGTAGAAGTTCAGCAAGAAGAGTCTGCTGAATAATTGTTTTTGATGCATTAAATTTTTAGATATGTATTTCTTACCAGAAAATCTAGACAACTATGTTGTTGCACATTCTGAACAAGAGCCCGATTTATTAAAACAGCTCACCAGAGAAACATATCAGAAAGTGCTGCAACCTATTATGCTCAGTGGTCCTTATCAAGGACGAGTGTTGAGTATGATTTCTAAATTAATACGACCTCAATCTATTTTAGAATTAGGGACATTTACTGGCTATTCTACATTATGTTTAGCTGAAGGTTTAGTTAGCGATGGCGAATTGCATACTATTGATATTAATGAAGAATTGGTAGACTTTCAGCGTAAGTATTTTGACAAATCTAGTTATGGAAAACAAATCATTCAGCATACAGGAAGTGCTTTAGATATTGTTCCCAAACTAAATCAAACTTTTGATTTAGTTTTTATAGATGCGGATAAACCTAACTACTCTAATTACTTTCACTTAGTCATTGACAAGTTAAATTCTGGAGGTATTATCTTATCTGATAATGTTTTATGGCACGGAAAAGTTGTAGAACCCTTAGATGAAAAAGATAAATCTACCAAAGCAGTTTTAGATTACAACACTCTTCTAAAAGATGATGAACGAATTGAAACTGTGCTGCTTCCTATTAGAGATGGTTTAACGATAAGTAGAAAAAAATAAATTAAAAAAAATCCTTTTCAATTTGAAAAGGATTTTTTTATTTCAATTCAATTTTAAGTTATTGCACAGCTTGTAGTGCATCAATATTCCCGTAGCCAAAGCTACTACTCTTATAAGGATATAAATCAGACGATTGCTTCAACCTATTAATCACTTGTGTTCTACTCCAATTAGGATACTTAGACCAAATCAAAGCCGCAATACCAGCTGTCGTTGCGGTTGCTGCAGAAGAACCACCTGTATAACGACGTTGACCATTATAAAAGTTTAAAACAGGAGGCGCTTTACTTGTATTGTTATCGCCTTCCATTATTATTGTGAAATCTATTTTACTTCCACTATGGCACGTTTCGCAACGTTCGTAGTTACTTCCATCATTTACACCTGTTACAGCCACAGTTTCACTCATTGTTGCCGGAAAAATGACACCAAAGCCATTTGTAAAACTTGTCGACGTTCCGCCAGCTGCAAAAATCAGTTTTCCTTTACTGTAGGCATATTTTACAGCATCTTTAATATTTCCAATTGACCAAACGTAACCGATAGACATAGAAATAATTTTTACATCACTTCTATTCCCTAATTGTGTTAAGGCTTTAGAAACGCCTTTTCTTTCATGATAATCATTTAGTAAAACATCTTCTGTAGCTCTGTACGCAACTAAGTTGGCGTTGTAAGCCACACCAACAGGCATACCGTCATTATTTCTAGGCGATGCCATTGTAGAACCCATTGCTGTTCCATGTCCACATTTATCATCTGGACCATCATAATTATTAGACCACCACCAATTAGAATCTATAAAGGTTCCATACTTCTGAACAAAACGTCCTGAAGAATACCCATCATTAATTCCTGCTGAAGTTAATAGTGATTGATATCTAGAAATACCAGTGTCAATTAACCCAATAGTTACACCAGAACCCGTAGACTTACTCCAAGCACTTTGTATGTTGTGTTCATTAAAATGCCAAGAGACTTGCACATTATTAGGCGTTGTTGTTGTATAATGCGCAGTGTTTATATAATCTGCACTTTTATCGCAACCTGAGCTCGATTTTTGTACCGAACCAGCGACATAATGGTTGTAGCCGTTTGGCTCCAAATACCTAACATATTCACTTTTTCTAAGCGCTACAACAGTTTCTAACTTGGTTACTTCAGCATCAAAAACAGTAAGAATTTCATCTTCTTTTAGCTTAAAATTATCTTTATCTACCTGCTCTGTTGACATTATAATTGATAGCAGCTCATTCTTTTTCTGAATTAACTCATTATCTACAACTTCACTATAGCTTTGTCCTTCATTACCATAACCTACAGTTAGTACATTTTGCCCTAAAATTAAGGCGCTCCAAACAAAATGTGCATCTTCATTATTCCAATCAAAATCGCCTGTTGCTTCAATTTGCTCACTGATTCTTTGATTAATCTGATCTATGGTTAATGCTTTTTCGGGAAACTGATTGGCATTAAGCTCCTCTTCTAAAATAGTGTCTTTAGCACAAGACACTATGGTAATAGCAATGCATACGACTACCAAACGGTACATTTTTTTCATTTAATAAGATTTAGTTGATTAATTAATTTCCTAAATATATTAAATATAATGTATAATTTTATAGCATATTTTATGATTTTAACAAAAAATACAGTGAGTAATTAGTAATAGCAAAATTTAACGGTCTCTTTTCAATGATCCTGTGAAGTCTTCTAGGTCATCTTTTATTTTATTGAGTTCCTCTTTAACGTTATTGGTTACCTCAGTATCTATAATTTTACTGTCCTTAGCACTTTTAGTGATTTCATGCTTAACATCATTTGTAGCATCCTTTAATTGACGCATTCCTTTCCCTAAACCACGTGCAATTTCTGGTAGTTTATCCGCACCAAAAAACATAACCACAACGAGTAGTATTACCATTATTTCGGCACCTCCAATAAATAATAATGTTAAATGATGTATCATAATGCAAATATAAAGTGAGTTTATGTATTATACCTAGCCAAATTAAAAATAAAAAAAAGCCGACTTTAATAAAGTCGGCTCAAAATTATATAATAAATAGTTTTAGTCTTTTATTTTTTTCTTAAACTTATCAAAATCACTCGTTACTTCTTCTTTTGGCCAACTGTTATTTGTTGTATCTACATCTGCTGTCTCTAAATCTGGATCTAAAGTAATTGAAACAATTTCCTTTTGTGTAGCAATAGCTTTACTTACTTCTTTATCGTTAAGTCTCCACACTTGTGCAGGATAGGTTACACGCTCTTTAGTGCCATCAGCATAAACATATTCTACAATAATTGGCATTACTAAGCCTCCTGGTTTATCAAAAGTAATCTGATAAAAGAATTTAGGTGTTTCTTTTAATTCCTTTTGTTCTGCTGGAGAGAAGTTATCCATGATGTATTCTTTTACAGTAGGTACTTCATCAATCGCCTCACCTTTTGTAATGGCTTCATCATATCCATCTGCACCTTCTTCAATAAAATACACTAAGCTATTTGGATCTCTATTATAACGCTCTGCTAATTGTTTACCGTTTTCATTAGGCGTTGCAGATACTGCAAATTTCTTTACGTCTTTTATTCCTATATCTGTATAATCTGTTGTGTAGAACCAGCCTCTCCAAAACCAATCTAAATCTACTGCAGATGCATCTTCCATAGTACGGAAAAAATCTTCTGGTGTTGGATGCTTAAACATCCATCGGTTTGCATATTCTCTAAAAGAATAATCAAACAAATCACGTCCCATAATGGTCTCTCTAAGAATATTTAATCCGGTTGCTGGCTTGCTGTAGGCATTATTACCAAACTGATATGTATTTAAACCTTTGGTCATAATTGGTGCAATGTAATCTTGGTTTCCGCCCATGTATCTCACAATATTTTTAGCTGGTCCACGGCGAGAAGGATATACTTTATCACTTGGCGATAAGGCTTTAGGATACCATGCTCCAAAATCTTGTTCTGCAACATACTGTACAAAAGTATTAAGACCTTCATCCATCCATGTCCATTGGCGTTCATCACTGTTTACAATCATAGGGAAGAAATTGTGACCAACTTCATGGATAATTACACTAATCATTCCGTATTTAGTTCTATCAGAATAATTTCCTTCTCTATCTGGACGACCAAAATTGTAACAAATCATTGGGTATTCCATGCCCATTGGAGCATGTACAGAGATTGCTTTGTGGTAAGGGTAATCAAAGGTCATACGCGAATACGACTTTAATGTACTCGCCACAGCCTTAGTAGACCATTGTTCCCATAATGGATTTCCTTCTTTAGAATATAAAGACACAGCCATCACGTCTTTTTCTCCAATTTTTACAGCCATCATATCCCATAAAAACTTACGCGAGGTTGCAAAACCAAAATCACGGACCATCTGTGCAGACAGTTTCCAGGTCTTTTTCTTCTTACTCTTCGATTTTTCTGTAACCTCAGCCTCTTCTTGTGTGACTATCATAACAGGTTCGTCGTATGATTTTTTCGCTTTCTTAAAACGTTTCATCATTTCTTTGGTAAACACGTCTTCTCGGTTTACTAAATATCCTGTACCATCTAAGATATGATCTGCAGGCACTGTAATATTAACATCAAAATTTCCAAATGGCAATGCAAACTCATCGCGTCCCCAAAATTGAGAATTCTGCCAACCTTCTACATCATTATATACAGCCATTCGTGGATAAAACTGAGCCATGACATAGATGCGATTATCATTTTCCTCAAAATACTCGTATCCAGAACGTCCACCATCCTTTACGTGATCATTAATGTTATACCACCATTTAATTTGAAAAGAAAACTTACCTCCTGATTTTAAAACACTCGGTAATTCTACACGCATCATGGTACGATTAATAGTATGTTCTAAATCTTTTCCGTTTACATCTTTTACATGTTCTATATTAAAACCACCATCAAAGGATTCTTTTAAATAAGAACTTACTGCTCTTGAAGATGAAGATGCTGGCGCAATACCAGATGAACGAATAAGTGGTGTTTTAGAGTCTCTAGCACGCATATTTTGATCTAATTGTACCCAAAGGTATTTTAAATCATCTGGTGAATTGTTGGTATAAGTAATGGTTTCGTTACCAAAAAGCTTTGCATTAACATCATCGATTTCAATATCCATTTTATAATCAGCTTGTTGCTGATAATATGCTGGCCCTGGAGCTCCCGAACCCGTTCTAAACATATTTGGTGTAGCAAACTCATCATAAAGTTGCTTAAACTTATTTTCGTTGGTATGACCAGGTTGACGCTCTTCTTTTACCTCATCTTGAGCATAAATACTAAATGATGAACATAGCAAAATGCATAAGAAATACTTAGTGATTTTCATAAATAAATTAGTTGTGTTTAAAAGTGAAGCCTAAAATAAGAATTTAAGACGGCTTACAAAGTTTTTTATTTAAAGTTTAACGCACAGGTGTCATTATCTGGCACCAATAAAAAACTCTTGTGTTTACCTAACAGCTTCATTCTTAAAATATTTTGTTGCTCGGAAAACACGTCGAATAATATGGTATTAGTGACTTCTAAGGATTTTATTTCAGATATATTTTCTACTTCTAAATAACAATATGTAATATCATCTTTATATTCTTTACCTATAAAATTAAATTTAACGTTTAACCCGTTGACTTTAACTTTTAATTTATCTTCGAGGTAGCGCTTCATATAGGTCTCTACTGTTTCAGACTCTTGACCCGAATCTAATGTGATTTTATCATCGTATCGTTTGCGCAATAAGGTTTCAAAATCATTGATAAATATTTGACTTATGATTTGAAGACTTTCGTCCTTTTTTGAATATTCAATTTTTGTAACACTTACGTAATATTCATGCGAACTTTGGTTAGATATAAAAAGTGGAAGCATTAAAAAGGCTATTAATAACTGTAATGATTTCATAAATATTTTTATAGTTCTTTTTGGTCCCTCAAAACGTATTCCAAAAATTAATCTTGGGTTACCGATTTTCTATTTTCTCGATATGCTACTAATTTAATTTGCAAAAACTCGAGCAATTTTAACTCGTTATTTGCATTGCACAAGTTTAAGAATTCTTCATCTTCTTGGCAATATAAAAAATACTCTATTCTTAGATTCTCGGTTAATGTATCTTTTTCAAAAAGTATAGATTCATAATCGCGTTGCAATCGTTTACTACAAGCATCTCTATTATCTAATTCTACAATATTTTTTAGTTTTTTTGTTCTACCACTCACTCTGTTGAGTAATTTATGAACATTAACTCCTAATCCCGTATAAATTGGACCTCCTCCATCTGCATCGTGTAATTTGCGTTCGTTCTGGGTTAATGGTTTTCCTTTATAACCTGGAATTCCGAGGTCATAAAAATTTATTTCTGTTTTAGCATCTGAGTTTTCAACATCAGACTCTAAACTTCCTGTTAATATTTTACCAACCACAACTTCTTTTAACTCACTTACATTTTCGGTAAGGTATATATTGCACATGCCTTGCTCTACGATAGCTGCTGTGATAATATATTCTTGTTTCTTATACCGCACACCAGAAATCACTAAAGTGTCTGTGGCCTTTGCTTCTATTATAAAACTACCATCGGATTTAGAAATGGTATATTTTGCTTGAGATTTATTTTGAATATGAAGTCCATCTACATCATCATTAGCTATGAGTTGACCTTGAAGTTCCTTAGATTGCGCCTGTAAACTTAGACTTAAAATAATCGTAAAAAATGTTATTATTCTAATCTTTTTCACTGATTGTTGTTAAGAAAGATTTGCTTAATTGCGTGATGCGTTCTAATAATTGCATTTCCTTATCATCATCAAACAATGATTCATCAACACCCTCTGTCTCCACATAGTCGGTAAAAGCTTCGATTTGATTTAAGGGTATATTAAAATTGGTATGTACAAAATTAACACTATAGTCGTCTAAGGCTTTTTTAAACGGTGTTTTTTCAATGTGTTGTTTTTCCTTTTCGGATTTAAACTTAATATGATCGAGGCTAACACCATCAATGTTTACAATTTGTTTCATTAAAAAACCAGTGACATTAATTAAATTTAACATATGCTCCATCCTTGGATGATACTCATTAAACGCTAAATTTTCGGCTTCGGTTTTATAATCTGCAGAGAATTCAAACTCATCGATATGATCTAATCCAAAATATATGGCATCCAAATCAACGTTATAAGTTCTAACATTTTCAAAATCTGTATTTAAGTTCCCTGTTAATCCAAATGGCAGCAAGACCACTTCATCTAACTTATTAACTTCTTCTACTAAGATTACTGTTAACTGCTTTGACTCAATGACACTTTCTGAGATAATAACATTAAAATCTTTAAACTGAAGAGCTCCAAACTCTACAACATCATTAAGGGCCACAGCGATTTTAAAAACACCATTTTCATCAGTTATAGTGCCTTTATTAGAAGAAGAATTATACACAGTAACGCCTTCTTTATCCTCTGATGCCACAACAATTCTACCATTTACGGAAACTCTGTCTATGTCTTGAGCGTGCATAGATATTGAAATGGCCAAACCTATGATTAGTAAAATTGATTTCATAATTTAATGGGTTGGTTCTATAAAGTTCGGCTTTATATTTTAAAAAACAGAAAAAAGATAATCAAACTTTTGTTAAATGATTTGTGGATTTCTACAGGCAATAATTTTTCAATACAATATAGAATTCCTATTTTTCAAAAAAAAAAAAAAAAAAAAATCAAATTTGAAATCATTAATTATTGCTAGCACATCTACAATTCATGGTAGTGGCTATTTAGACTATTTATTAGAGGAATTAAAACTTCATTTTAATTCTGCGAATAACATTTTGTTTATTCCTTATGCACGTCCTGGAGGAATTACACATGATGAGTACACGGCTATTGCAGCAAAAGCCTTTGCATCTATTGGTAAAACCGTTATTGGGATTCATCAATTTGAAAATCCAATAGACGCTATTGAAAATGCGGAAGGAATTTTTGTTGGTGGAGGAAACACGTTTGTTTTAGTATCACAACTGTATAAAACCAATACATTGTCTGTAATAAAAGACGTTGTAAATAACGGAACACCTTATTTAGGAACTAGTGCAGGTAGCAACATCTGTGGATTAACCATGAATACTACTAACGATATGCCCATTATGTATCCGCCAAGTTTTAAAACGTTAGGATTGTTACCATTTAATATTAATCCGCATTATTTAGACCCAATTGTTGGTAGCAAACATATGGGAGAAACTAGAGAAACACGGATTAAGGAGTTTCATGCATTTAACACACAACCTGTAATTGGACTTAGAGAAGGTAGCTGGATCGATGTTAAAGGCAGTTGTGTAACATTAAAAGGGAACTTAGAGGCTAGAATTTTTGAATACGGAAAACAGCCTTATGAAATACACACAAATGCTAACTTAGAGTTTTTAAAATAACACTAGAGCTTTTTTAAGAAGTGATATCCTAAAATTTCAAACCCTTCGTTATAATAAAATTTATGAGAAGGGTAATTTTGCACATAGGTATTGAGCTCTATTGCTTTACAACCATGTTCTACAACATAATTATTAATCCAAGCCATAAACCGTTTTCCTAAGCCACTACCTCTATGTTCTGGTTTTATGTAAACATGATCTAATTCTACTGATTTACCAATGTAATGTCTTGTACTAAACCATAAACCCGTCACACCAACAACGTCTTTATCTAGCGAGATAATAGCACATTTATAATTTTGATTTTTCATTTCATTAAATCGAGCTCTCAATATTTCCATACTTACTTTAGATGCATTGAGTTCAAAAACCAAAGGGATAATTTGCTCTAAATCTTGGTTAGACAGTATTTTAAATTGGTAATCCATCTTTGACATTTTAAAGACTAAAAGTATAGTATTTTTATGATAATAAAGTAGGGTTTTATCGTAAAAAAGGAATACATTTTAATCTAAATCGATGACTTTAAGGCAAAACATGTGTCAAACTTTTGTAAATTGAACCCATTAATCCATCAATTATGAGAAGAGGTAATTTTAAAATACGTATTTTAATATTCGTAGCAATAGCTGGTTTTGCTTTCTTAAGAAAATGTAGTCAAGAAGAAGTGAACCCTTATACAGGTAAAAAACAAGCCATATCTTTATCGCCACAAGAAGAAATAGCTATAGGATTACAAAGTGCGCCTGGCATGGCTCAACAACATGGTGGATTACACCCAAACACAGAATACCAAGCTTTTGTAGACAATGTAGGCAATAAATTAGTGAATAGTAGTTTAGCTAAAAATACACCTTACAAATACGAATTTCATCTGTTAGCAGACCAAAATACAATAAACGCTTTTGCTTTACCAGGTGGACAAATTTTTATAACATATGCCTTATTTTCTCAATTAGAAAACGAAGATCAATTAGCAGGCGTTTTAGGCCATGAAATAGGCCATGTCTTAGGCAAACACTCAAACGAACGTATAACAAATGCTAATTTTTGGAAAACATTAGCTATGGGTAGTTCTGCAATAGATATGGGTGGTGTAGCCCAACAAATTGGTAACGGATCATTACTTAAAAACGGAAGAGGTGACGAGCTAGAAAGTGATGAACTTGGCGTAATTTTTATGATGGACGCAGGCTATAATCCAGAAGAAATGATAGGTGTAATGGAAATTCTTAAAGCTGCAGCAGGACCAAATCGAGTTCCTGAAATGCAAAGTACACATCCCGATCCCGAAAATAGAATTGAAAAAATAAGAGAGGCTATTTCTAAATACAAAAAAGCATCCTAATGGACGCTTTTTTTAACTAACTAACTCAAATAATTACCTACTCCTAGGCAGTTTTCTTTTTAAAACGCTTTAAAAATAATGCTGCGTCTTTTGCTTTTGCATTTTTAGCAATTGTTAATGCTGTATAACCTTGGTCACAAGCTTTATGTATTTCAGAACCTGCTGTGATTAATACTTTTATTAATTCTACACGATTATATTTTGCCGCATAATGAATTGGCATCATGCCATTAGATTTGGCATTAACATCTGCTCCATTATTTATTAATTTTTTTACTTCTTCTGTGTTACCTGTGGCAACAGCTTTGCATAATGGACTAATTTCTACAGTTTGAACAATAACGTCATTAACATGTGAAGACAAAACAACGTTTGATGCATTTAAATTACTCATTGTAAAGCCTAATGATAAGGCTAAAACTACTACTGATTTTTTCATGATGAAAGATTTTTAATATTACTGATTTGTTTTTTGATTATACTAAATAGACGACATTACATTCAAACTGTTACAGTAAATATTATTTTATAACATTTCTTTAACGCTTTGAAAACAAATATGTTAACACAATCATAAAATGTAATATTAAGAACACCAACAGGTTACATAAATATAAAAATGAGTTAACCTATTAATTTTTTTTAAGATACAGAATTGTTATAGTGTTGTATGTATTATCTTTGATACATAAAATATTTACACATGAATAAAAAGGTTATTTTAATGATTTTAGATGGATGGGGAAAATCGCCAGATCCTAAAGTTTCTGCAATAGATAATGCGCAAACGCCATTTATAGATGCCCTATATACTAAATATCCGAGCGCAAGCCTAAGAACAGATGGATTGCACGTTGGTCTACCAGAAGGACAAATGGGTAACAGTGAAGTGGGTCATATGAATTTAGGTGCAGGACGCATTGTATACCAAGATTTAGTTAAAATTAACCTGGCTGTAGAAAATAAAACTTTACGAGAAGAACCAGTTTTAAAAAATGCCTTTGAATATGCTAAAACTAATAATAAAAATGTGCATTTATTAGGTTTAGTTAGCAATGGTGGTGTTCATTCTCATGTTAACCATCTTTACGGATTACTTAATGCAACACACGATTATGGATTAAATAACGTATTTGTTCATGCTTTCACAGACGGAAGAGATGTCGATCCAAAATCTGGTAAGGGTTTTATCGCTGACCTAGAAGATCACATGTCTAAATCAACAGGAAAAATAGCGACAGTAACAGGTCGTTATTATGCGATGGACAGAGATAAACGTTGGGAACGCGTAAAATTAGCATACGACGGCATGGTGAATGGAGATGGTGAAAAAACCCAAAATATATTACAGTCTATTCAAAATAATTATGACACTAATGTCACGGATGAATTTATAAAACCCTTAATAGCAACCGATAGCAACAATCAACCAATTGCAACTATAAAAGAAGACGACGTTGTGATTTTCTTTAATTTTAGAACCGATCGTGGTCGTCAGTTAACAGAAGTGCTCTCGCAAAGTGATTTTCATGAACAAAACATGCATAAGCTAAATCTTCATTATGTAACGTTAACTAATTACGATGACAATTATAAGGGCATTAATGTTGTTTTCAATAAAGACAACCTATCAGATACCTTAGGAGAAGTCTTAGAAAAGCACCATAAAAAACAAATAAGAATTGCGGAAACTGAGAAATACCCTCATGTAACATTTTTCTTTTCTGGCGGACAAGAAAAGCCATTTGAAGGAGAAACAAGAATTTTAAGAAATTCTCCAAAAGTAGCGACCTATGATTTAAAACCAGAGATGAGCGCATACGAACTTACAGATGCTTTAGTCCCAGAACTTAAAAAAGGAGAGGTAGATTTTGTGTGTTTAAATTTTGCAAATGGCGATATGGTAGGTCACACAGGTGTTATGGAAGCTGCAATAAAAGCGTGTGAAGCGGTTGACGAATGTGTTAAAAATGTAGTAACTACAGCATTAGAAAATGACTATACCACAATTTTAATAGCAGATCATGGAAACTGTGAAACGATGATAAATCCGGATGGCTCTCCAAATACTGCACATACAACAAATCCCGTCCCAATTATTTTAATAGACAAAGATCTCAAAACTATTAAAGATGGCATACTAGGAGACGTCGCGCCAACAATACTTCATTTAATAGGAATACCTCAACCCAAAGCAATGACACAAGAAAGCCTTGTTTAAAAACCTTAATGTTGTAACTTTGCCCCAACCTACAATTAATGATTAACATGAATTTTCAAAACAGATTAATAATAGCAGTAGATTTTGATGGTACCATTGTAGAAGATGCCTACCCTAAAATTGGAAAAACTCGAATTTTTGCTTTTGAAACTTTAAAACGATTACAAGACGATGGTCATAGACTGATCTTATGGACCTATCGATGTGGTACTAAGTTAGAGGAAGCTGTTGAATTTTGTAAACAAAACGGGATTGAATTTTATGCTGTAAATGCTAGTTTTCCTGAAGAAAAATACGATTACAGCAGAAGCCGAAAAATACATGCAGACTTATTTATAGATGATAGAAATATTGGTGGAATTTTAGGTTGGGGAGAAGTGTACCAAATCATTACAAATGAAAAACCCGATATAAAAGTGCCTTCAAAAAAATGGTGGAAATTTTAATCTTACTATAGATTCTCGTACTTACATTATTAAAACACAAAGGAACACCGCAAGTATACTAAATAAAGTATTTTTGCAAATCAAAATTACCAATAATGATTATAGTAAAAACAGCAGAAGAAATTGAGTTGATGCGTAATAGCGCTCTCATCGTATCTAAAACATTAGGTATGTTAGCTAAAGAAATAAAAGAAGGTGTAACGACCAATCATTTAGATAAAATTGCTGAAGAATTTATAAGAGACCATGGTGCATTGCCAGGTTTTAAAGGTCTTTACGACTGTCCTTCTACCCTTCTTTGTAGTGTTAACGAAGCTGTTGTACATGGGTTACCAACAGATATCCCCTTAAAAGATGGCGATATTGTTTCTGTAGATTGTGGTGCCTTAATGAATGAGTTCTATGGTGACCATGCTTACACTTTTGAAATCGGGAACGTTGATGAAGCCACGAAAAAATTAATTAAGATTACCAAAGAATCCTTATATGTTGGTATAGAACAATTAAAAATTGGCAACCGAGTTGGTGATGTTGGCTATGCTATACAAAACTATTGCGAAGCTCAAGGCTATGGTGTAGTTAGAGAATTGGTTGGGCATGGATTAGGAAAAAAAATGCACGAAGATCCAGAAATGCCAAACTATGGAAGACGCGGTAGAGGTAAAAAGTTTATTGAAGGTATGGTTGTGGCCATTGAGCCTATGATAAACATGGGAACGCATAAAGTAAAACAATTAAAAGACGGCTGGACGATAGTGACCCAAGATGGAAAACCAAGTGTGCATTTTGAGCACGATATTGCCATAGTAGACGGTAAACCAGAGATTCTTTCCACTTTTGCTTATGTACATGAAGCTTTAGGGATTGTATCTGATGAGGAGGATGCTTTTCGTAAGGAAGCTTTAGTGCTTTAAGTTATTACGCTGAGACTCTCAAAGTTTTCACAGAGATCCACAGAGCGTTTTTAGTTTCAATTTAAAAAATGATTTACGATAAGATTACAGAAAATATTATTGGATCTGCTATTGAAGTGCACAAAGCACTTGGTCCTGGCTTGCTAGAATCTGCATATCAAGAATGTTTACTTTATGAGCTAAAATCTATAGGCTATTGTGTTAAAAGAGAAGTTTCAATGCCTATTGTATATAAAGATATAAAATTAGATCATGGTTATAGAATAGATCTGCTTGTCGAAAACAAAATAGTGCTTGAATTAAAAACTGTTGAGCGTTTTACTGACGTCCATACTGCTCAAATTTTGACTTATATGAAACTAGGTAATTATCCATTAGGTTTACTATTAAACTTTAATACTAAGCTTTTAAAAAACGGAATTAAAAGATTTATTAATGCACCTCAGTGAATCTTTGTGAATTCTCTGTGTAACTCTGTGAAACAACTTGAAAAAACTTTTCAAACTAATTCTAAATATAATACCAAGACCTTTATTAATTAGGCTTAGTTATCTCATACGTCCTATTCTTGCATTCTTTTTAAGAGGAAACAAATATACAGATCCCATAGATGGTAAAAGTTTTAGATCTTTCTTATCATATGGTTATGTAAAGCAGCGCGAAAACATTCTCTCACCTTCTACGCTTTCCTTAGAACGCCATAGATTATTATGGTTATATCTTAAAAACGAAACCGACTTCTTTACTGCCGAAAAAAAACTACTTCATTTCGCACCAGAACAATGCTTTTTAAAACGATTTAGAAAACTTACAAATTTAGATTATACCACTACAGATTTATTATCTCCAATTGCAGATGTGAAGGCTGATATTTGCGATTTGCCTTTTGAAGATAATACTTATGACATAATCCTTTGCAACCATGTTTTAGAGCATATTCCTGATGATACAAAAGCTATGCAAGAATTATATCGTGTAATGAAACCTGGAGGTTATGGCATATTTCAAATTCCGCAAGATTTAAATCGAGCCGAAACTTTTGAAGATAATTCTATAACTGACAAAGCAGAACGCGCCAAAATTTTTGGTCAATACGACCACGTTAGGGTTTATGGACTAGACTATTTTGACAAACTACGCTCAATAGGTTTTAAAGTTGAAGAAGTAGATTACACTTCCCAATTAACTACTGATGATGTAGATAAATTTAGACTAGCTAAAGGGGAAATAATTCCTGTTATTTTTAAATAAATAGAATCTAATGACACAAAATATTATAATTGCAACCGGAGCATTTTTTGGAATGTTATCAGTAATTTTTGGTGCTTTTGGAGCACATGCCTTAAAGAAGACATTATCTAATGAACAATTACATAGTTTTGAAGTTGGTGTAAAATATCAAATGTATCATGCAATAGTTTTATTGGTTATTGGGTTCAACGCTAATACGTTTCTTTCTGCTATGTTTTGGTGTTTTACAATTGGTATTATACTTTTCTCTTTTAGTATTTATGGTTTGGTTCTTTCTGATGTTAAAGGGAAAAAGCTTCGGTTTTTAGGACCAATTACGCCAATTGGTGGTTTGCTTTTTGTAATTGGTTGGGCATTACTTTTACTTAGTGCCTTATAACCAATGTTAAAATAATTGGGTAAAAACAAACCCCAATACTGCATAAAAAAACACAAGAAATAATTCTAACTTATAGGCTTTTAAATATTTCATAGCATATCTCTATTAAAAAAGAGAAGCCATTATTTGGGCTTCTCTTTTCACAAAAAACTATTAACTAAAACTTAATTAATTAATTAATTAATTTAGTACCTCCACAATTAGAGTTAGCTGTATATGCTTTTCTACTTGTTGTTTCGTAATAATTAGTACTCGTATTTTTAGTATTCTTGGTTTGAAAATAAGCATCAGTTTCGCAATTCCAGCTTGTAGATGCTCCTGAGCTTAATTCTGTACCTTGGTTTCTACTGCCTTTCGTTGCTATATAAATTGTTCTACCTGTATTATTTTTTAAAGTAACTTCATTTTTAGCTGCATAACCTTCGGCACGCCTACGGTTTTCTAAAATTGCTTGCCCTTCTGCACTTTTCCAATACGCATCATTTGTTTTATTTACATGATCGTAATACCCGTTTACTGCATTTTCTATTAGTGCAATGTCTGCCTTATCTTTTGCTGTAAGTGTGTATGCATCTTGCTTTGCTTTCATTGTTTCTAGATAATCTAACACATACTTGTTTAAATCCATGCTTTCGGCTTTTTTACAAGCAGGACTTGCACATTCGGCAGGTGCTTTATTGATAGCTGCATCTTTTAATTTACCCATAAAAGCACCAAACTTCTTTTTCTTTTTTTTCTTTTTACCATCAGCCTCTGACTCATCTGTGACATCAGCACCAACTCTTATATATATTTCATCTATATTATTAAAGCCATATCCATCGCTTTCTTTCCAAACATTGCCTACTTTAAAAATATAATCGCCTACTACCACAAGCCCTTTTCTAGAAATTTTATCTACTAAATGCGATACGTTTGGGTAGCCTATTATTTTACTAGATTTAGATTTTGTAGCATCTATTGTATAACTAGATTTATCGTCTTTTGTAGCGCCAACTAATTTTACACCAGAATAAACCCCTTGTGTTTTAAGTATTTCTACTTTAAACTGGTATTGTTTGCCTTTAATTACTTGTTTGCCACCATCGTCTTTATAAACAGAATAGTAACGTTGGTATATAGCCTCTTCTCCATGAGCTTCTAAAGCTTTAAAAAATGATTGTTGCGAAAAACTTACTAAGGTAAAAAAAAGTGCTAGCGCTAATGTTATATTTTTTTTCATTTTATTTGTTTTTAGAACCAAATCACCACTGAATTTCTCTATTACAAGTCGTTAGATGATTCTTTATTTTGTTTTTAATGGCTTAAGCAAATAAGCGGAATATTAAAGATCCTCTTCTATTTGGTCTATAATTTTATAAAGCGTTTTGAAGCTCGTGTATTATTTTCGAACTCAATTTTAACTATATACATTCCACTTTTTAAATCAGATACATTTATATCTTTCTTATTGGTGGTAGCTAAAACTTGTTTACCTAAAACATCATAAATACCTACCGATTTAATATTAACTTGGTTTGATATAATGTTTATGATGTTAGAGGCAGGATTTGGATACAGTTTAACTTCTGTTATATTACCTTCTGCATCAGCTATTGATAATGAAGAACCAAACTCATAAGCTCCCATATCTACGGCACTTCCATAAATTCTAGCATTGCCTAATAAATCTTCGTTAAGCGTAACATATTGATTATCCCCTCCATCTATTGCTGGTGATGAAGATTGTAACGTATAATCTCCATTTACAGAATCTGTAAACAAAGGATTTGTGTTTGAAACATTTGTAGTGCTAGAATGATTTGCGAAATTATTATTAGAAATACTATTTTCTACGTCTCCACTTGTTCCAGATTCTACTGCATCTGAAAAACTACCTGTACCATCACCATTATTCCAAAATATAGAATTATAGACTTGAGCCATAACTACACCTCCATTAACATTTAGTTTATCAATTATTGCTCTGCTAGAATCTAACTCATTATCTGAAAATGTAGAATTTATAATCTCGACACTTTGACTACCTGAAACATCTTGTCTAAGCCAAATTATAGAGCCAGTAGCTGACAATGAAATATTATTTGTAAATAAACACCCTTCAAATTTAATGTCTAGATTACCATTTGCTCGACCATAATAAACGGTTGCAAATGACGCTTCATTTTCTTTAAAAATAGAGTTAGTAATTTCAATATTCACTTGTGGCGCAACATCAATAGAACGAATAATACCTCCTCTGATTAAAGTATGACGCATAAATTTACAGTTGTTTATTTCTGAATCACTTGATATGTTAAAATTAACAGCTGCACCCTCTTGATCTGAAGTCGCAGATCCATTGGCATTTCCATTTATGATACTAAATCCATCGATGATTACATTATCTCCATTTACATCAATGATTCTATAACTGTTTTCTGCTCTATTTGGGTCAGTAGCAGAAAACAACGTGTTATCATTACCATTAATATCACCAGATAAAATCGTAAGGTTTACCGCTGCATCTCTCTGAGATAAACTAACTTCTGTTCCATCAAAACCACCATATATTTTCTGATTATTAGTTAAACTAAAGACATCTGTTCTATTAGTTCCAGGTATATAAGTACCAGCTTTTACCCAAATTGTACCAGCTGGGTTATTATTTAAAGCAATTTGCAAGTTATCATAAGCATCTGCCCAACTTGTACCATCATTGTTTCCTGTAGCAGCTGCGTCTACATAAATAACTGTTGTACTTGCAGGATTAGCCCCAAACTCATATGGCCCCATATCTACTGTGGCATTAAATATACGTTGATTACCGGCTAAATCTGAAATTGTAGAAGTGGACACTCTAGTATTTTCTCCACTGTCTATTGCTGGTGATGAAGATTGTAACGTATAATCTCCATTTACAGAATCTGTAAACAAAGGATTTGTGTTTGAAACATTTGTAGTGCTAGAATGATTTGCGAAATTATTATTAGAAATACTATTTTCTACGTCTCCACTTGTTCCAGATTCTACTGCATCTGAAAAACTACCTGTACCATCACCATTATTCCAAAATATAGAATTATAGACTTGAGCCATAACTACACCTCCATTAACATTTAGTTTATCAATTATTGCTCTGCTAGAATCTAACTCATTATCTGAAAATGTAGAATTTATAATCTCGACACTTTGACTACCTGAAACATCTTGTCTAAGCCAAATTATAGAGCCAGTAGCTGACAATGAAATATTATTTGTAAATAAACACCCTTCAAATTTAATGTCTAGATTACCATTTGCTCGACCATAATAAACGGTTGCAAATGACGCTTCATTTTCTTTAAAAATAGAGTTAGTAATTTCAAGATTCATTTGTGGCGCAACATCAACAGAACGAATAATACCTCCTCTGGTTAAAGTATGACGCATAAATTTACAGTTATTTATTTCTGAATCACTTGATATATTAAAATTAACAGCTGCACCCTCTTGATCTGAAGTCGCAGATCCATTGGCATTTCCATTTATGATACTAAATCCATCAATGATTACATTATCTCCATTTACATCAATGATTCTATAACTGTTTTCAGCTCTATTTGCATCAGTAGCAGAAAACAACGTGTTATCATTACCATTAATATCACCAGATAAAATCGTAAGGTTTACCGATGCATCTCTTTGAGATAAACTAACTTCTGTTCCATCAAAACCACCATAAATTTCCTGATTATTAGTTAAACTAAAGACATCTGTTCTATTAGTTCCAGGTATATAAGTACCAGCTTTTACCCAAAATGTACCAGCTGGGTTATTACCTAAAGCACTTTGTAAATCATCATAAGCATCTGCCCAACTTGTACCATCATTGTTTCCTGTAGCACTTGCATCTACATAGACTTGAGAATGAGCTATGGTTATACTCAAAAATAAACTCATTAAAAGTAATCGTGTTTTCATAATAAATTTGGTTTTATAATTATGAAAACAAAAATGCCACTAAATCTTACTGCATTTAATGGCAAATTTCTGAAATGGGCTTTTCAACTTTTAAAGCCTAAATATTCTGTACAATGGTTAAAAACTCCTCTTTTTTATCGTTAGAAATTGAAACTGTTTGGTCGTTTTCCATAACAATGTAACCTCCGTCTTTTTTAACATAGGCTTTTATGTATGAAAGATTGATAAGGTGTGAACGGTGCGGACGATAAAATGTTTTTATTTTATTTAGTGTTTCTACAAAGAACTTTAAGGGTTTACTTACTAAAATGGTTCCATCGTTAGTAGTTGATACGTTGGTATACATACCATCTGCTTCAAGCATTATAATATCGTTAAAGTCTACAAACTTAATACCATCTGCATTTGGTAATCCTATTTTTTTAAAGTTTGAGTCTTGTAAACTTTCCTTTAATTCGGTAAGACGCTTATTTATTTGCGTATTCCCTAAAAACTTCACAGCTTTATCTACCGCTTCTTTTACTTGACTTGGTCGTACTGGTTTTAATAAATAATCTATAGCCGAAAGCTGAAATGCTTGTATGGCATATTCGCTATACGCTGTGGTAAATATAATTTCGAAATTATGGACTTCTTTTTCTATGAAATTTAAAATTTCTAGCCCTGAATGTTCTGGCATTTCAATATCTAGAAACACAATATTTGGTGCTTCTTGTTTTATTAACTCTACACCTGTTAGCAAATTATCGGCTTGTAAAATAGTGGTTATTTTTGGGCAATTTTCTTCTACCAATATTTGCAATACTTGTCTTGCTTTTTTCTCGTCGTCTATAATTAATGCTTTCATAATTAAACTATGTAGTTAATATTGGTATTTGTAAAACAACTTTGGTACCTAGCGGTTCTTGGTTGTTTTTTAAATCGATAATTTCTACGCCTATTTTTCGTTCTTTTCCAAAGTTGAGCAAATCTAAGCGCTGTGTTGTAGCTTTTAATGCAAACGATTTATGTTGATGCTTACGTTTTTGGTTAATCGCTTTAGATTTTTCTCTACCAACACCATTATCTTCAACAATACATTCTATTATTTTTTCTGAAGGTTTAGCTATTGTAATTCGCAACGTTCTATTATCTTTTTTATGAAGTAAACCGTGTTTTAATGCATTTTCTACATAGGGTTGAATAAGCATTGTTGGTATTTTAATGGCTTCAGAATTTGCATTGGCTTCAATATTAAATTTAAAATCTAGAGCGTCTTCAAAACGCAGTTTTTCTAATTCTAAATAGAGTTTTAAATTATGAACTTCTTCTGGTACCGAAATAAAACCAGTATCGCTAAAATGAAGGTAATTACGAATTAAATCGGCAAACTTGCCCAAATAATCGCTTGCTAAATTCTTTTGATTTAAAACAATATAATCTTGAATAGAATTTAGTGCGTTAAATATAAAATGCGGATTCATTTGCGCCTTTAACGCCTTAAGTTCGCTGTCTTTATATTGTTTTTCTAAAGCCAGTCGTTTTTGAGTTTCTTTTAACTCTAAAGTTACTAATTCTGCTTTCTTTTTAGTTTTAAACCTACTGTAATAAAACAAACCTGCTAACAATAATAACCCCGCTATAATTATAGCGCTGTAAAACAAGTTTTTGTTTTTTGTGCTTTCTAGTTGTGATATTTTAAGTTGTTGTTGCGCTATGTTTTTTTCGCGTTCTTTTTTTTCGGTTTGGTAAGCTACTTCAAAATCGGCAATGGCTTTTTGTTTTTCAATACCCAGAATAGAATCGCTAATTTGTTTTTCTTTTAAACTGTATTCTAATGCTTTTTTATAATTTTTGGTTTTGGTATTTAAAGAAGACAGCAACTCATAATTTTTGGCAAGCGAAACTATATTATTTGATGTTTTTAACGACGCATTAGATTGTAACAAATACTGTTCTGCCATTTTATATTTACCCCAACGCAATGCATTTTGCCCTAGGTTGTTGTAATTTGTTTGTATGGCATCTTCACTTTTTAAGGTTTCGTTTAATTTTAAACTTTTTAAGAAATAGCTTTCTGCAGTTTTATAATTGGCTTTTTGCATATACAGATTACCCAAATTATGGTATAAATTAGCCAAACTACGTGGTCGTTTTTCTAAAGTTTCGGCTTCGTGCGCATAATTTAAAGCTTTATCTAGCTCATTAACCTCGGTATGTATGGCTACTAGGTTAATAAGCGTACTGCTTAACATTCTTTTATTTTTTTTTGTAATGGGGTGCTTATAAATTTCTTCTACATAAGTTTTTGCGTTTTCCCAATCTTTTATACTTACATATAAAGCGCCTAAATTATTTTTATTGAAAAGAACATCTCTAGAATGCCCTTTTTTACTTTCAAAAAAAGCTATATTTTTTTTTATAGTTTGAATGGCTAATTCATAATCGCCTTTAGCAATAAAGGCATTTGCCAAAAGGCTTTTGGCCTTGTACTCATCTAAAGTATCTTTTATTACTCTAAATTTATTTATGGCTGTTTTGTAATAGGTAATTGCAGAATCTAGCTCCCCTTTTTTTTCGAAATACATCCCTTTTTGGGCTGTAAATTGTGCTACGTGTTTTTTACTCTTTGCAGATTTTATAGCCTGCTCTACAACAAACAAATGTAATGTTGGATTGGAATTTTTATAAGTAATAGCCGCTTTTCTATATTCTAAATTACGTAAACTATCGTTTGTAATAGAATTAAAATGAAGCAATAAACTATCTTTAACTAATTCTTGAGACGTACATAATATAGGGAAAAGTAAAATTAGGCATCTAAGTAATTTAGGGCTCATGGTTAGTCTATTTAACAGACGACTAATATAAACTAAACGCACTTAGCATTTTTACTTAAACTTCTAAAAAACACATTTTAACTTCTAAATGTCAGATGTATGCATTTATTTAAAATTCATTTTATAACTAAGAAAACAAATGAATAATTAAAAAATAAAAATTATTTTTTCAATTAGTTATCTTTAACAGATATGTTATTCATACGCATGTTTATACAAAATCAAAAAAAGCTGCACCACCCTAACCTGGTACAACTTTTTTTATAATTAAGTATCTATAGTACTTATTCTTTAGAAACAGATTTATTTAATAGGTCACATTAAAATTTAATTTTTTTAAATAAAAATTGTAATATAAATATCGTCCTCAACCATTTAGACTATTCGTTTATAAAATCATCTTGATTTACTAGCGCTTTTTCGCCTAATATTAAATAATCTTTCCCATCTCTACTTTGAATAATATTATAGTTGCCATCTGGCTTTTTAATAAATTTAGAATCCCCTTGATAATTACCAGCTTCATCTTTCATGTTATCGCGCTTAACGCCTTCTGTATCTAACCAAAATCGCTTTCCATCTTCAATTAATTCAAAATAACCGTTGTTAAAACCGCCAAGGAAATTATAATAGCTCACATCATACACTTTACCATCTGATGTGTTTATATAGCCATAACGCTCATTATTTTCATATAACTCATAAAAACCAGCACCTATCTCAGCACCTAAGGTTAGCCACAATTTATTTACACGAATTTGTTCATCCTTAAATTTTTCAATGATATCGTTTTTCTTTAGAGTCTTTAAAAATTCTTTTAAATCAATATCAGCCTTTACAGCTCTACTTTTTAAATCATAAACAAAAGCTTTGTTTACGTTATTAGGATACGTTACCAACATTCCGTTAGCTCTTGGTAACATCACTTTACCATAGTGTTTAGAGCTAGAATTAAACTTAGAGATACTTGGCAATAAAAAACCGTCTTTACTATTACAATGAAAAGCATAAATCTTAGTAGGATTAACTAATTTATCTAGTAATAGATAATAGCCATCATAGGCTATATACTGACTAAAATCTTGTGGTTTTTCTATAACTTCACCAACGTCATTTATAATTCCAAGTTGCCCATCCTTAGAAAAAACAGCTAAGTTGTGCTTGTTAAATGTATAAATACTGTCAATCGCTATATTAAATGCTTTTGACTTAGAATGCCATAATTTATTTAATGAATCGAGTCGTCTTGCTTCTCTATCTTCCTTTAGTCTTTTAGCTTCTAATGCTTTTTGCTCAATAATATAATTATCTATTTCTTCTTGAATGTTAACATATGTTTCTAACATAAAATTATAATCCTCAGTGGTCTTATCTTCTTCTAAATCAAAATACCATTTGGCATAAGAACGGGCTTCAAAAAATTGCTTATGTTCAAAATGTAATAATGTCCCTAGTTTAGCTACACGACTGTTGGGTACACTATCCATATACTTTAGAGCTTTGTTAAAAATCTCTAAAGATCTATCTAAATCAGAATTAATAAACAAGGCTTCTGCTCGTTTTACATAAACATTAGCTATTTCACTATTTGATTGTGAAAACATTGTAATAGGCAAGGTAAAAGCAAGAAGTAAAATTGTAATTTTTGTTTTCATAATTTTTATTAAAACGATGGTATATTACTAAAGGTCAACAAACTACTAAAACTATGAGTGGTTTATTAATTTTTTCGATACCATACCCAATATTAGGGCTGTTATGTAAATTATGTTAAAAAAACTCTGAGAGAATTAAGGAAAACCATTTAAACTCATGGTCTGCAAGTCTTTGTTTTCATCTTCAAAAATGAAGTATACTCTTAATTCTGGATGTGCGTTTAAAAACCATTTAACCTTATCGATTCCCATAGCTTGAAATGCCGTAGCATAGCCATCTGCTGTCATACAATCTGGTGCAATAACTGAAACGCTAAGTATATTCGTTTTTGTAGGATAACCTGTTTTTGTATTAATAATATGAGCGTAACGATTGCCTTTATCATCAATTTTAAATTTCCTGTAGGTGCCAGATGTTGCAAGACTTTCACCTTGTAATGTGATCACCTTAGAGTACGTTTGTTCGCCTTCAAAATTGGGATCATCTATACCTATTGTCCAAGGTTTTTTACTTTCAAAATTTATACCAGCCGTTCTTAAATCACCTCCTATATCTACTAAATAATTTTCAACACCTTTAGCGGCTAAAAAATTAGCAATAACATCTATACCATATCCTTTGGCAATGGCATTAAACTCTAAATAACTATCCTTGTGCTTTTTTAAATGACCTTCTACTATTCCAACCCTATTAAATCCTACAAAGCGCATTAAACGGTCTATGGTTGTACTATCTGTTAAGAATTTGTTCTTTTCTGCACCAAAATTCCATGCATTAACCACATTTCCAATTGTAGGATCAAAAACACCTTCAGTTGCTCTGTAAATGACTTTAGATGCTTTAAATACGGTTTGAAAATGCCGATCTACCTTGGTGATTTCATTTCTATTTAACTTAGAGATATCTGAATCATTGATATAGGTAGACAGCGAACGGTTAACCACATTAAATAAACTATCAATCTGTTTGGTATAGTTTATATTGTCTTCCGAGTAGTACTGGATATTAAAATTGGTACCGAAAATTGGTCCCGAAAGTTTTATGTTTTGAGGTATATCATCAGAGCAAGAACTACATAACAATAGTACAAATAGAAATATGAAGTTTCTCATGTTAATTCAAATTCATTTCAATGACTTGTATACCGTTATATTCAATTAAATACTCTTCATTTAAATGAATTGGCAAATCCTCACCAGCCGGATTTCCTAGTCCTACACCTGCATAAAGCACTTTTGCGTCTTTTTCATAGGCGTGTTTTTTAAACGTTTCCATCCAAACGACATCGTAATTATTTGGATTTTCGGGTAAGATAACAGCCCTTACTATAACAAAGTAATATTGACTATTCTTATCAATACATACAAATTGTGGATGCCTTTTTAATGTACTGTTTATCGCTACAAATTCAAAACCACGTGCTTCTAGGTCCTTGCCAACATGATTCATAGCAAGATTATGTACTTCTTGAGGTGTTAACGGTTTACTCATATAACAAAGATACAAAGTTGCTATTTAAACCTCACAAATTTTGAACTACTAAATGTATAATTAGAAACAGAAACCACAACATCATCTTCCAATTGATACCAAGGTGATATAACATTATCCTCTAGATTTTTTACAAGATGAACACTCTGAGCTGGTGTATTTCCTTGTACTAAGAGAAACAGCTTTTTTCCTTCTTCATTAACCACCTCATCAGCTAAAATCACTATATGACCAGGAGAACCACCTTTAATTAACATATCACCGATCTTTAAATCTTTGGCTTTTACGGACTCTAATTCATTAAAAAGCGATAACGTGCCAGAATACATATAAATTAAGTTTAAGTACTTATAAAAATTGCTTTTACTAAAATCAGCGTTCGCTTTTTTTTGAAACGTTACTTTATTGCCGTTAATTTTTGGACGATAACCTTCTGCATATTTTTGCCAAGAACAATAATGACCAGATGTAAAATTAAATCCGATTTCATCCTTTCTATTGCTATCCCAAAGGTATTCACTTCTCATTCTCATTAAGGCATCTGCGCATTGTTGTAATCCGTTTTTTGGCACTGGGACTTCTAATATCCCAATATGTCCTCCTTGCCAAAAGTATTCGGTATTGTCATAATTGATTATTTTACTTTCAAAAGGTTTTAATGTGTAATTTCTTAGATAGTCTTCAAAGCTTCCTTTAGGATAATTGACGCGTTTATAGTCCTTAGGCGCATTAACGCGTGTAGCAATGGTTAAACTATCCTTATTAATTAAACCTGGCGTTTCTACCACTGCAGCAACCATATCAACAGCTTTTTTTACTGGTTTTAATTGCAACGCTACTGCTGCTATAGTTATCAATGCTACTAAAATGAGTAAACCTTTCTTCATAATTTATACAACGGAATAGTGATAGCATTTGTTATATACATTTTGAATTTATGTAACTTTAGCCACTATGAAATCCAATACTACCATTTCAATTTTCTGTTCACTTATGTTATTCGTTTTAAGTTGTGAAGAAAAAAAGAGTCTACCAGATCCTCTTGAAGCCGGCTGGAATGGTCAAGCCGTTTGCCAAGTCCTCGAAGAGAATGCCGAATTAAGAGTATTAAAATGTACGTTTGAGCCAGGCGTTGGACATGAAAAACATTACCACAATCCTCATTTTGGCTATACCTTAGTTGGCGGAAAATTTAGAATTACTGATAATTCTGGTACTAGAGAAGTTAATGTCCCAACAGGTTATACATTTAGTAAAGATTCTATTTCCTCTCACGAAGTCTTAAATATAGGAGAAACCACTTCTGTATATCTGATTATGGAGTATAAATAGGATATGACTAAAGTTTTCATCACTTCATCGTGTATATAAACAATTAACATTTTCTTATATTTATATTAATTATATTTAAGGTTTACTAAAATCTTTCCTCAAATATAACCTCATATGCCAACATTAATTTTTAATAGTGTTTTGAATTCAAAATTTCTAAAACAAAACCTACTCTACTGTATTGCAATTATTTGTAGCATATCAATTTATGCTCAAAATAATGAAACTAACAATTGGCTATTTGGGGAATATTCTGATGTAAATTTCTCGCAGCCACTTTTACCGCAAACATTAAATTATAGCGCAATGTTATCACCAGCAGGTTGTGCTAGTATTTCAAATAAGAACGGAGACCTACTCTTTTATACGGATAGTGAAAATATTTGGAACAGAAATAATGTTTTAATGAACAATGGAACTGGTCTATTAGGTAATAAAAATGCAGATCAAAATTCCATAATAGTCCCAATTAATAATATTCCTGATCAATATTACGTATTTACAATCGGTGTTGATGGCTTACATTATTCAATTGTCGATATGTCACTAAATAATGGATTAGGGGAAGTAACACTAATGAATATTCCTTTGTTAACCGGCTTAGGCGTAGGAAAAATAACTGGAGTTCATCATAGTGATGGTCAATCTATTTGGATTTTAACCACTAAAAAAAATGATGATGACGTCTACACTTCATTTTACGCATATAAAGTCAATATTGATGGCTCCATTAGCAATCCAATTATTTCCAATAACTTTAATTTTAATGGACAGGTAGAAGGAATTATGAAATTTTCTCCTGACGGTAAAAAAGTTGGAATTACCAATTTTATTGAAGATAGTGTTGTCAACCATCTCTTTTTATCAAACTTTAATAATGAAACTGGTGTTGTTAGTATCCCTATAAATATTTTCACAACCCAAGCTTTATTTGCAATAGTATCAGCATATGGAATAGAATTTTCAAATGACTCAGAAAAGTTATACGTTACTTTAAGACATCAAAACGGGGTTGGAAGTGATCCAACAGTACCATTGAAAACTAATTTACTTGGACAATACAATCTTACTGATTATTCAGCATTAGACGGCGTATTTATTTTAGATTATGAAAGTGGCACTAAAATTCCTGGCAGTTTACAGCTGGCTAAAAATGGTAAAATTTACAGGGCATTGCTTGAGGAAGAAAGTATTGGAATGAATAACATTGGTGTAATAGAAAACCCAAATAAATTAGGTGCTGAAGCGTCTTATAATAATAATGGTGTTGATCTCTCCGTGAATAAATCTCGATTGGGATTACCTAATTTTATTCAATCCTATTTTAGAACTAGAATTATTGAAAAAAATATATGTGAAGATTTTTCAGTAAATTATGAAGTAGATACTTATTCGAATATTTTGAGTGCAGTTTGGAATTTTGGAGATGGAAATACGTCTACAGAAATCTCTCCTAATCATATATATACTAACCCTGGAAGCTATACAATTACTGCAACAATAACTGTAAATGACAGAGAAATAACAACTTCGAAAAAGATCACTGTACATCCTAGACCAAATTTAACAAGTAATCAAGAATTAGTGCAATGTGATAATAATACTGATGGGATATCTGTTTTTAATCTTTTTAACATTCGAGAAAAAATCACTGACCCTGAATTGGAAGAAGAACTCATTTTTTTTGAATCATACCAAGATGCAGAAAATGATCAAAATGCAATCTCAAATCCAGATAACTATACTAATTTAACACCAGACCAAACTATTTATGTCAAGAGTTTAAACAATAATAGTTGCTACTCAATTACTTCATTTATTATTAGAGCTCCTTATGTAGATTTAATTGATTTACCAGATTTTTATACATGTGAAGATTCGGATAGCATAATTGATAATAATATTGGCATGTTTGATATGCTTCATATAAGAAGTGAAATCAGAGAATTTTTAGGGTATTCTAATTCTATAATTTTAGAAATGTATCCTAGCTTATTAGATGCTCAAACTACACAGAATGTAATTAGAGCAACATTAAATTCTACTACTACAACCATTTGGATGAGAGCATATGACAGTGATAATACTTGCATGGGAATTGCCCCTATTAACGTTATTGTTAACCCTATTCCACAAGTATCTTTGTCTGACGAATACGCTTTCTGTCCACATAATCCAATTACGCTTTCAGGTTTAGATTCAAATACTAGATTTGAATGGAGAAATAGTAATGGACAACTGTTGTCTACTTTACAACAATTCACGCCTAATTCAGAAGGAATATACACACATATTGCCTATCAAATGGTAAATGGTATTGAGTGCTCAACAACAAAAACTTTTACTTTGAACCAAATAGTACCACCTAATATTATAGACATTACTACAATATTGAATTACGATAATAACACTGTAACGGTACAACTAGATGCCAACAGCGATGAACAATATGAATATTCTATTGACAATATTAATTATTTCATTAATAATAATGAACATACCTTTTATCACGTCCCATCGGGTGAACACACTATATATGTAAGAGATATTTATGGTTGTGAAGAACCAATTGATCAAAATATATTCCTTATTGGCTACCCTAAATTTATTACTCCCAACAATGATGGAATTAACGATTTTTGGTATATAAAGGGGATTCAAAATTATAACATTAAAACAGCAGAAATTTTCGATAGATATGGAAAATTACTAGCATCGTTAAATGAACAAAATGGCTTTAGATGGGATGGAAATGTAAAAGGTATTAAATTACCAACTAATGATTATTGGTTCAAAGTTGAATATAATAACGGGGAAATTAAAACTGGACATTTTACAGTGAAGCATTGAGGTATTCACTTCTCATTCTCATTAAGGCATCCGCGCATTGTTGTAATCCGTTTTTTGGCACTGGGACTTCTAATATCCCAATATGTCCTCCTTGTCAAAAGTATTCGGTATTGTCATAATTGATTATTTTACTTTCAAAAGGTTTTAATGTGTAATTTCTTAGGTAATCTTCAAAGCTTCCTTTAGGATAATTGACGCGTTTATAGTCCTTAGGCGCATTGACGCGTGTAGCAATGGTTAAACTATCCTTATTAACTAAACCTGGCGTTTCTACCACTGCAGCAACCATATCAACAGCTTTTTTTGCTGGTTTTAATTGCAACGCTACTGCAGCTATAGTTATCAATGCTACTAAAATGAGTAAACCTTTCTTCATAATTTATACAACGGAATAGTGATAGCATTTGTTATATACATTTTGAATTTATGTAACTTTAGCCACTATGAAATCCAATACTACCATTTCAATTTTCTGTTCACTTATGTTATTCGTTTTAAGTTGTGAAGAAAAAAAGAGTCTACCAGATCCTCTTGAAGCAGGCTGGAATGGTCAAGCCGTTTGCCAAGTCCTCGAAGAGAATGAAGAATTAAGAGTATTAAAATGTACGTTTGAACCAGGCGTTGGACATGAAAAACATTACCACAATCCTCATTTTGGCTATACTTTAGTTGGCGGAAAATTTAGAATTACTGATAATTCTGGTACAAGAGAAATTAATGTGCCAACAGGTTATACATTTAGTAAAGACAGTGTAACAACCCATGAGGTACTTAATATTGGTAATACCACTGCAGTGTTTTTAATTACAGAATAAAAATAAAAAAACCAGTACTACTACATTGTACTGGCTTTTTATAAGTCTTGATTTTTGATTATAAAATTATATCGCTATATAATTCTAACCACCAAAGTCATCAAATCTAATATGCTCATCCGGAATTCCGAAATCTTCACCCATTTTCTGAACCGCTTGGTTCATTAAAGGCGGTCCACAAAAATACAATTCGATATCTTCTGGAGCTTCATGCTTAGATAAATATTGATCGATAACAACTTGGTGAATAAATCCTGTAAATCCATCCCCAGACTCATCATTTATATCCTTTTTAAGTTGCCAATTATCAGCTTCCGTAGGATCAGATAACGCAATAAAGAATTTAAAGTTTGGAAAATCTTTTTCTAATGCTCTAAAATAATGGATGTAAAATAATTCTGCTTTAGAACGTCCACCGTACCAATATGTTACTTTACGACCTGTTTTAATCGTTCTAAATAATTGGTATAAATGTGAACGCATTGGAGCCATACCAGCACCACCACCAACGTATAACATTTCTGAATCTGATTCGTTAATGAAGAACTCACCATAAGGTCCAGAAATCGTTACTTTATCTCCAATCTTTTGATTAAATATATATGATGAAGCAACACCTGGATTAACATTCATCCAACCTCCTTTTTCTCTATCGAAAGGCGGTGTCGCCACACGTACATTAAGCATAATTTTTCTTCCTTCTGCAGGATACGAAGCCATTGAATATGCTCTTTCTACAAGCTCTTCATTTTTCATTACTAATGGACGTAAGCCAAACTTATCCCAATCTGCTTCAAACTTATCTGGCTCACCTGGATGGTCTTCTGGATGTGCTGAAATATCCATATCAGCATATTTGATCTCACAATTTGGAATTTCAATCTGAATATATCCTCCAGCTTTGTAATCCATATCTTCAGGAATTTCTACTACAAATTCCTTAATAAATGTAGCCACATTATAATTTGAAACTACTGTAGCTTCCCATTTCTTAATTCCAAAAACCTCTTCTGGAATCGTAATTTCCATATCTTGCTTTACTTTAACCTGACAAGATAAACGCGCTCCATGCGCTAATTCTTTTCTTGTAAAATGCGGGATCTCTGTTGGTAGCGCTTCTCCTCCACCCGATAATACGTGACACTCACATTGTATACACGTTCCTCCACCACCACATGCAGATGGTAAAAATATCTTTTGGCTACCTAGTGTACTTAATAACGTACCACCAGAACCCACTTCTATTTCACGCTCACCATTAATTTTAATGGTTACAGGACCAGAAGGCGACAATTTTTGTTTTACAAATAATAATAAGGCAACCAAGATTAATGTAACAACAAGAAAGGCTGTTACTGTTGCAATTATGGTTCCGACTGTGCTTGCAGCTAATATCATCATACTAATCAATTACTTGTTTGTATTTTCAGCTATTTCTAAATCAGACTTAAGAATAGCTTCTTCTTTTTTAATCTCTTCTTTTATGACTTCTATGGTCGTAGTTGTTGGTTCAGAACTAGGCTTAGCTTCCTCATCTCCACCTGTAAGCATTCCTCCAAAACTCATAAAACCAATGGCCATTAATCCAGTAATAATAAATGTAATTCCCAAACCTCTTAATGCAGGAGGTACATTACTATATCTAATTTTTTCTCTAATAGCCGCAATTGCTAAAATGGCTAAAAACCATCCAATACCAGATCCTACACCATAATTTAAGGCTAAGCCTAAAGATTCAATTTCTCTAGATTGCATAAATAAAGAACCACCTAGTATAGCACAATTAACTGCAATTAAAGGTAAAAATATACCTAATGAATTATATAATGAAGGCGAGAACTTCTCTACCACTATTTCTACCAATTGTACCATGGTTGCAATAGTCGCAATAAACATAATAAAAGATAAAAAGCTTAAATCATATGCTGCGTACTCTTCACCTAACCACGATAATGCGCCTGGTTGTAAAATATATTGATCTAATAACCAGTTTAGCGGTACTGTAATAGCTAATACAAATATTACTGCAGCGCCAAGACCAACGGCTGTAGACACTTTTTTAGATACTGCAAGGTAAGAACACATCCCTAAGAATGTAGCAAATACCATATTATCTATAAATATCGATTTGAAAAATAATTCTAAATGTTCCATATATTTTCTTTGTTTGTTGTTTGTTGTTTGTTGTTAATTTCTTCTCTAACAACTAGCAACTAGCAACCAAATTTAGTCTTCTATTAATGCTTTATTTCTTGTACGTTGAATCCAAATAATAATTCCAACAACAATAAGGGCCATTGGTGATAATAACATAAATCCGTTATTTTCATAGCCTATAGCATATAACCCTGTTTTTTCAATTGGATCTCCTAATACAGGAAAACCTAATAAGGTTCCAGATCCTAATAATTCTCTAAAGAATCCTACAATTATAAGTATTACACCATATCCTAAAGCGTTACCAATACCATCTAAAAAGGATCTCCAAGGACCGTTTCCTAAAGCAAAGGCCTCAAAACGTCCCATAATGATACAGTTAGTAATAATTAAACCTACGAATACAGAAAGTGTTTTACTTAACTCATAAGCAAAAGCTTTTAGTACTAAATCTACAATAATTACTAAGGTTGCAACAACGATAAGCTGCACAATAATTCTAATTTTTGAAGGAATGATGTTACGCATTAAAGAAATAACGACGTTACCAATACCTAATACAAATAGCACTGAAATAGACATCACAATAGATGCTTCTAATTCGGCTGTAATTGCTAGAGCAGAACAGATTCCAAGGACTTGTATTGTAATTGGGTTGTTATCTGCTAATGGGTCTAATATTAATCTACTGTCTTTTCCCATGTTTTAGTTTCCTTTTAAAGTTTCAAAATAAGGTAAATACAACTTTAAATCTTTTTTGATCATTGCTGTAACACCATCACCAGTAATTGTAGCACCTGCAATGGCATCTACTTCATTATCTGTTTTGTCGTTATTTTTAGGATCTGCATTACCTTTTGCTACAGTGATTCCTTTAAAAACACCAGCGTCTGATAATAAATGTTCTCCATTAAAATCGTCCATAAAAAAACGTTGCTTAATGTTTGCACCAAGTCCTGGCGTTTCTCCTTTATGATCAAAATAAGCGCCTTGAACAACCATATCTTTATCTAAGGCTACATAACCCCAAATAGCATCCCAAAGTCCTTTACCTCGTATTGGTGCAATATAAAATGTCTTACCATCTTTCTCGCCTACAAATAAAGGTAGCTTTCTCACGCCTCCATTCTTTGCATTCGCTTGTTGTTTTTTAACGTCAATTAAATAAGCATCATCATTCTCAACAGCAGTACCTCCTTGTACTTCTAATTGCTTCTTAATATATTGCTTAAATAGTTTTGGAGCATCTTCCGTTGATACAAAATTAGCACTTGTACCTTCATTTTCATTAACTCCCATAGCATACAAAATATTTTGTTGCTTTTCTATCTCTTCATTTACCGTAATTATTGGCTTAGTCAATGAAAAAATACCCGCTAATATTACGCCTACAATTAATACCATACCTACGGCAAAAATTATAGTATATGAGTTTTTATCTGTTCTTTGTTCCATGATTACGCAACTTTAGCTTTTACACGTTTCATTCTTTTCTTTACATTTCCTTGAACCACATAGTGGTCTATTGTTGGTGCAAACACATTCATTAACAGAATAGCTAACATTACACCTTCTGGATATGCTGGGTTAAATACACGTATCATTATAGAAATAAATCCTACCAAGAAACCATATATCCATTTTCCTTTATTTGTTTGAGCAGCTGTTACAGGATCTGTAGCCATAAACACAGTACCAAATGCAAATCCACCAATTAATAAGTGTTGCCAAAACGTTGTACTCATTAAACCATAGAATTTGCTTGATTCCGTAATCCATTCTTGAGCAACTACACCATTAAAAATTAATCCCATGACTAATGCACCAATGACTGAAGACAGCATTATTCTCCAACTTCCTATTTTAGCGAAAATTAAAAATAAACCGCCTAATAAGATTAACAGTGTAGACGTCTCACCTACTGAACCAGGTATTAAGCCAAAAAACATATCCATGATATCATAATTAGCCCCTTTATTCTGAGCTAAGCTACCTAATATGGTTTCTCCAGAAATAGCATCTACGTTTTTACCAGCTGCAATTAATTGATCTTGTTCTACTGCACCATGTACCCATACTTTATCACCAGACATCCATGTTGGATAAGCAAAAAACAAGAATGCACGTATTGTTAATGCTGGGTTAAGAATATTCATTCCTGTACCTCCAAAGACCTCTTTACCGATCACTACACCAAACGCTACAGCTACTGCCAACATCCATAATGGTGTATCGATTGGTATAATTAGTGGGACTAACATACCCGTTACCAAATAGCCTTCTTCTACTTCATGGCTATTCTTAATAGCGAATAAAATTTCTATTGCTAAACCAACAACATAAGATACTATCACTAAAGGAATAACTTTCCAAAATCCAACAGAAAAATTATCTAGTGTCCAAAATTCTGCACTAAAAAAGCCTCCTGTTGCTTGTGTGATTTCACCAAATGCTAAATGATGTTGATAACCTGCGTTAAACATTCCAAAGATTAAACAAGGAACCATTGCCATAATAACAGTGTTCATTGTTCTTTTTAAATCGTCGGCTGCCTTTATATGAGTTCCGTTATGTGTGGTCTCATTTGGTAAGAATAAAAATGTATGTATTGCTGAAAACGCAGGCAACCATTTCTTATCCTTATTCTTTTGTCTAAAATTGTGTAAATTCTGTTTTAAACCCATTATCCTATCTCTTTAAGCATTAAGTCTAATCCTTCTCTTATAATTTTTTGATGCGGTTGTTTAGACACACAAACAAATTCTGTCAATGCAAAATCTTCTGGTGCCACTTCATACATACCTAATGCTTCCATTTCATCTAAATCCTGATACATACATGCTTTTAAAATTTGCATCGGATAAATATCTAAAGGGAATACTTCTTCATATGTACCTGTCGTTACAAATGCACGATGCTCACCGTTTGTATTTGTATTTAAATCGTATTTCTTTTTAGGACTTAACCAAGAAAAGGTTAACGCTCTCGATGTAGAAATTTTATTAAATATCGGCTTATTCCAACCAAAAAACTCGTAATCATCTCCTTCAGGAATTACTGAAATCACATTACTGTAATAATCTAAATACCCATCAGGTGCCACTTGTTTCCCTGTTAATACATTACCAGATATAAAACGATGATTTCCATCTCTTTCTACACCATTATCATATACCATGGTCGCAATTTCCGAACCTAATTTTGTTCTAAAATATCTTGGTTTCTTCACTGAAGATCCTGTTAAAGCCACGATGCGTTCTGCATTAAACTTCCCTGTTAACAACAACTCTCCAATAATCACAAGATCTTGTGCATTGACTGTCCAAACCACTTCGCCTTTATTTACAGGATTTACTTTATTGATTAAAGTCCCAACATTACCTGATGGATGCGGCCCAGAAACCTTATAAGTCATTGCATTCTGCAAATTGGCTAATGGCGAATTAGAATTCTTTCCTACTGAAATATGAACACTTCCCGTTGTCAATTTAGACAAAGCGGTTACTGCAGCTTGTAATTCAGCCTCTTTACCAGCTAAGGTAAAATCTAAGTCCGCAGCCAAAGGTGCACTTGCATAACCAGATATAAAAATATCCTTTGGTGTTACATCTGCCTTTGCAACAACATCATATGGACGTTGTTTAATAAATGACCAACAACCAGAAGCTAATAAGTGTGCTTTTGTTTTCTCAGCATCCGAAGCTAAATCAAACTTACCAAAGTCTACATAAGATTGCTCCTTATCTGCAGTTATTTTTATTGCGTCTATACGACGTCTTGGTCCACGCTGTACTTCTGTAATCTCACCAGATACCGGTGAAACAAATTTCATAGCCTCATTATCTTTATTGTAAAATAATGTTTCACCTGCTTTTACGCGTGTGCCTTCTTTTGCTACTAATTTTGGAATAATACTGTGGAAGTCCTCAGGTCTTATAGAATAGAAATTACTAATAATAGCATTTTCCGTTGCTTTCTCGGCTTCACCGACTAGCTTTATATCTAAGCCCTTTTTAATTTTGATGTCTTTTGACATATACTAAAGATTAGTTATCTAAAAATCCGTGCAAATTTACGAATTAATGCTTAAAAAAACAGTTGAAACAATTGCATCTTTTTTTATTTGTAATCATTATAAATAAGCCAAGTGTTTTAAAGGTATGAATTTTGATTATCTTTACGCATCACACACCTTAAATGATGAAAAAAAACATTTTATACTTTCTATTATTCATATTTAGCCCAACTTTAATACAAGCTCAAGCAACAGAAGAAGTAAATCCGCCTGATTTTATTAAAACCATCACTTTTAAAAGCAATACCACTGAAGGACAACTTCCTATATTAAATCTTGGAGAAACTTTAGAATTAGAATTTGATGCCCTTACTGCTAATGAAGAA
Organism: Winogradskyella eckloniae; assembly: GCF_013249045.1. Taxonomy (GTDB): domain Bacteria; phylum Bacteroidota; class Bacteroidia; order Flavobacteriales; family Flavobacteriaceae; genus Winogradskyella; species Winogradskyella eckloniae. The sequence goes on along the minus strand of NZ_JABRWP010000007.1, from coordinate 88,962 downwards.
GACTTTTATTACATCATTGAACATTTTAATTACGACTGGACACCTTCTGCGTTGGTAAAGTCTGAATACCTTAAAGGACTAGACAATCAACGTATATTAACTTACGAAAACTCCTTTAACACCTATCAAATTTATTCGCATTACAATTTACAAATCCCTAATACACAAACATTAGCATTATTAAAAAGTGGCAATTATATGATTTCTATCTATGATGACTATGACGAATTGATGTTCAGCAGAAAATTTATGGTGTACGAAGATTTCCTAAACGTAGGTGTTAGCGTAAAACGCTCTAGAGATGTACAAGTTATAGCAGAAAAACAATCTGTGGATATCGTTATCTCTACAAATGGCACTAATCTAAATAACCCACTAGACAACATTAAAACATTAATAATTCAAAATAACAACCTTAACACGTCTATTTCTGGATTAAAACCGCAATATACCTTAGGAAATGAACTTATATATCGCTATGATACGGAATCATCATTCTGGGCCGGAAATGAATATTGGTTTTTTGAAAATAAAGACGTGAGATCTGCTAATGTTGGTGTACAGTTTATTCAGTTAAAAGATCTCTACAATAACTATCTATACACTAATATCTCTAGAAAAAACTTACCATACACTTACAATCCTGATATCAATGGAAATTTTCTGATTACTGCGATAGATACAGACAACGTGGATGTTGAAGCCGACTATACTATGATTCATTTTTCACTTTCGCACGATGAAATAAAGACAAAAGACGTTCATATTTATGGTAATTTTAATGCATACGCTATTGATCCTTTAACTAAAATGGAGTATATCAGCGCTATGAAAACATTATGCTATTAAAACAAGGATTCTATAATTACAAATATGTTTTAGTGGATAAAGAATCTGGCGCTATTGATGAAGGCGCGATTAGTGGAAATTTTTGGCAAACAGAAAACAACTACAAAGTCTTAGTCTACTATAGAGATCTTGGAGCGCGCTTTGATCGTTTAGTGGGTTACGGTGAAGCATCATCTACAAACATTACCAATTAATAATAGGTCCTGTTTTGATAATAAAACACGTTATTTTATCTTGTTTTGAAAATAAAATACGTTCCAAATCTCGTTTTTGTTAAAATTATAAGCACTTCAGCGATTTATAGTGGTTCATTGAAAAATTATACTATTTTAGCATAGCATAATCTATAGAGCATATGGTACAACAAGTTACAAGCGGGATTAAAATCTCAGTAGAAACCAATTTTGAAGGTACATTTTATAAAAATTATAAGGTGCATTTTGCGTTTGGCTATAAAGTAACTATTGAAAACCAAAGTAAGGATTCTGTACAATTAAACACCAGACATTGGAAAATTTTAGATGCCCTTAACAACGAAGAAATCATTGAAGGCGAAGGTGTTATTGGAAAAAAACCTGTATTGAAACCAGGAGATTCTCACACTTATAATTCTGGTTGCCTTTTAACATCACCTTTTGGTGCTATGCAAGGCCATTACAACATGATAAATCTTTCTAAGACTAATAAATTTAAAGTTTATATCCCGTCTTTTAAATTAAGTGCACCATTTGCATTAAATTAAAACCAACCTAAAGCCTATAAGGTTTTTATCGTTACGCGTTATAATGTTGTGTTACACGACGTTATTTTTTACTAAAATTCACAAGCATAAGTCACAGCACTAAACAGTGATAACTATTGGTTATACACTAAATTATTAGCGTCGTTCCCAACAACAGCATTTTCATTACTATATTTTAGAATTGATTAGCGTGTGAACATTCACACAACTATAACATTTCAAGAATCAATTCTCTTTTAAAAATTGTACCTTTGCACTTTCAAATTTTAAACTTAAAAAACAAATATATTATGGGAAAAGGATTCTTTAATGTACCTGTAGCAGTCAATGAGCCTGTGAAGTCTTACGCACCTGGTTCTCCAGAACGTGAAGCTGTAAAAGAAACATATAAAACCATGTTTAACAGTAAAGTTGAAGTCCCAATGTACATCAACGGTAAAGACGTAAAAACGGGTAACACTAGAACTATGTCTCCGCCACACGATCACAAACATATTGTTGGAGAATACCATGTAGCAGAAAAGAATCATGTCGAAGATGCTATATCCACAGCTTTAGAAGCTCGAAAATCTTGGGCTCAAATGCCATGGGAACAACGTGCAGGTATTTTCTTAAAAGCTGCTGAATTAATTGCTGGTCCTTACAGAGCCAAAATTAATGCTGCAACTATGATTGCACAATCTAAAACCATACACCAAGCAGAAATTGATGCGGCTTGTGAATTTATAGATTTCTTACGTTTTAATGTTCAGTTTATGACGGACATTTACATGGAACAACCAGAAAGTACAAGCGATGCATGGAATCGCGTAGAATATAGACCTCTTGAAGGATTCACATATGCAGTAACGCCGTTTAACTTTACAGCAATTGCAGGAAACTTACCAGCTTGCATGGCATTAATGGGTAATGTTGTCGTTTGGAAACCAAGTGACAGCCAAGTTTATTCTGCTAAAATCATCATGGATATTTTTAAAGAAGCAGGTGTACCAGATGGTGTGATTAATGTTGTATTTGGAGATCCAGTTATGATTACTGAAACGGTTTTATCTAGTCCAGATTTTTCTGGTTTACACTTCACTGGTTCTACTTTTATCTTTAAAGAATTATGGAAACAAATCGGAAACAATATCCATACTTATAAAACATACCCTAAAATTGTTGGAGAAACAGGAGGAAAAGATTTTATCGTTGCTCATAAATCTGCTGTACCTAAACAAGTAGCAACAGCTATTTCTCGTGGTGCTTTTGAATTTCAAGGACAGAAATGTAGTGCAGCTTCTAGAGCATATATTCCTAGCAACATTTGGGAAGAAGTTAAAAACTTTGTTATTGAAGATGTAAACTCATTTAAACAAGGGTCTCCAGAAGACATGAGTAATTTTATAACTGCGGTTATACACGAAGGTTCTTTTGACAAACTTGCTAAATACATAGACGCAGCAAAAGCATCTAACGACGCAGAAATTATCGTTGGTGGAGGATACGATAAATCTAAAGGTTATTTTATTGAGCCTACAGTGATTGTGACTACTAACCCAAAGTACGAAACGATGTCTACAGAATTATTTGGTCCTGTTATGACCATTTACGTCTATGATGAAGACCAATATTCTGAAACGTTAAAATTAGTTGATGAAACTAGTGAATACGCTTTAACAGGTGCTATATTATCTACATGTCGTTATGCGATTGAAGAAGCGACTAAAGCGTTACAAAATTGTGCAGGTAACTTCTATATTAATGACAAACCAACAGGTGCTGTTGTAGGTCAGCAACCATTTGGTGGCGCAAGAGCCTCAGGGACAAATGATAAAGCTGGAAGCGCTCAAAACTTATTACGTTGGGTATCGCCAAGGTTAATTAAAGAAACGTTTGTTTCTCCAGTTGATTATAGATATCCTTTTTTAGGTGAATAAATATAAATGACTATAACAAAAAAATCCTTAGAAAGTAATTCTAAGGATTTTTTTTATCTCTAAACGACATAACGCTCTTTACGTCTAATTACTTCTTTTCTACTCGTAAGCTTTGTCTTCATCTATATGCGCAAACTGAGAGTTCTTTGCAGAATTATCTTCACCCACAACCATTGCTGCTATACTCAAATTCTCCACAACATAATCATCTGGCACTGTAAACGTAAACGACGTTATATATTCTGTTAATGCTGCCGTAGCCGGAATGGCATCACCTAATACACTAGATAAAGAATTTCTTAAAACTTCATTATGTTCAAAATCAGGAATAACATCTCCCATATTATAAAAAGGGCTTGTACTATCTTCGTTGTAATAATTAACCTGATCGTTTATTATTCCATCTTCCAATAAATAAACAACTAATTTATCACCTGCTGCAGACCCTTCTTCAAAAACCACATTAACTTGTACCGTTAATTCGTTATCTACCAATTCAGAATTAATTGCTAGAGCTAAATTTGTATCTAAGCCTGCCATACTTGTTACATCAGAATTAACATGAGGATTCTGCCAATTTACAGTTCTATTAATTTTAGCTGCCGGAAAACCTTCAATATCAAATGCATCTTTTAAGATTTGTATTGGTCCAAAATGCATAGGATCCTCAAAACTATTTGCGGTTTCATGGATAGCAATTACTGTGATATCATCAGTTTCTGCATGTAATGATGTCAATGCTGCAGAAACTCTAGGACAAAAGCCACACCATGTACCTGTATAGTCTTCTACAACGATTTTCCTTTTCGGAATTATAACATTAAAGCTTTCTGTATTTGTTGTAACCTCAACACCATCTTCCATGTAGACACCGTAAACTTCAAACACACCAATACTAGCCGATGAAAATGAAGATCCTACAATGGGTTCGTCATTTACGTAAAAGGTGGCTAAATCTGTGACATCAACTCCTACCTCATTTATAATACGAAATGGTATGTCTTGATTAATTAAAGATGCCTTTCTTACCAATTTGTCTACATCAATCTGAGCCGTTGGTGTTGTTAATGGCACGTTTTCTTCTGTTTTGCTACAAGAAAGGGATAAGATTGTAAACAAGCATAAAAATAGCTTTGGCACTTTTTTTGACATCATATGTAATTGTGTATTGTTTTTCGCTAATTTAATTAATTTTTAGAACAACTATACAATTGACAAAAATTTAACTAATATTGTGAATCAACTTCCGAATAATTAATTATGAAAAAACTACTTGTACTTTTTTGCTTTGCATTGTTTAGCTTTACAGCTATAGCACAAAATGATCTTCCTGATGCAGACTTAACGACTTTAGAAGGTAAAGCTATTAACTTAAAAGATGCTACAAACGCTGATGGCATTACTATTGTATCCCTTTGGGCTACTTGGTGTGTTCCTTGCTTAAAAGAATTAGATGCCATAAATGATGTATACGAAGAATGGCAAGACGAAACTAACGTAGAACTTTTAGCTGTTTCTGTTGATGATAGCAGAACTATAAAACGTGTAAAATCTTTAGTAAACGGTAAAGATTGGGATTATACAGTTTTATTAGATACCAATAGCGATTTAAAACGCGCCTTAAATGCATCAAGTATTCCGTTGACTATTTTAGTAAAAGACGGTAAAATTGTTTATGAACACTCTGGTTATAGTCCTGGTGCGGAATCAGAATTATATGAAAAAATTAAGGAGCTCTCTAAATAACTAAATCCTATTACCTTTTACTGCTAACAACTAAGTTATGATGAAAAAATTATGCATTCTAGCTACGCTATTTTCAAATATTTATTTTATTAATGCTCAAGAAACTGGTAATTTTTATGGTGGATTAGAGTCTAATTCTCAATGGTTACAAACAGACGAAGGCATTAATTTTTTAGCTCCAGACGACCAGTTTAGAGCAAATAATTATGTGCTACTAAATTATAACCTAGGCAATTTTACGGCAGGTGTACAATACGAATCGTATTTGCCGTCTGCTTTATTAGGTTACGACCCAATTTTTGATAACCAAAATGAGGTTGCTACCTACTACTTCAATTATAAAGATGAAAGTCTTGATATTACTGGTGGCTATTTTTACGAACAATTTGGAAGTGGCTTAATTTTAAGATCATGGGAAGACCGACAACTTGGTTTAAATAATGCCTTAAAGGGGCTTAATATTAAACTAGATATCACAAAAGACTTAAGGTTGAAAGGTGTTTTTGGAAAACAACGTCATGGATTTGAAGAGTCTGCAGGTACAATTCAAGGTTTAGATGCAGATTTAAATCTAAGTAGTGCTTTAAATATTGAAGCCATAGATATTCAGTTTGGTGCAAGTTATGTGGCCAGAAACCAAGATACCAGTGGAAATGAAGCGTTACCTTCTACAGTTGGTGCCTATGGCGGACGCTTAGATTTCATTATTGATAATTTTTACGCTGGTGTAGAAGCCATAATTAAAGATCCAGATGCTATTGCCAACGAAGGTGTACTCTCATCTAATAAACTTTATGACGGAACAGCCTTACAGGTAAACGCTGGTTATGCTAAAAAAGGTTTAGGTATTAATGCCACTTTTAGACGATTAGAAAATTTTAGTTTTTATTCCGATCGATTGGCAGAAGGTAATGTTTACAATCAACAAGTCCTTAATTATGTACCTGGTCTTACAAAACAACAAGACTATCTATTAACCAACATATACGTGTACAATGCACAACCTCGATTAATTATAGAATCTTTTGACCAACGTTCTGGTGAGGTAGGGACTCAATTTGACCTCTATTACTCCTTTAAAAAAGGCACAAGTTTAGGTGGAAAATATGGCACAAAACTAGCCGCCAATTTCTCTTATTGGGGCGGTTTAGATGCAGAGTACAATATTGAAAACCGTTGGTACAAAGCAAAATTTATAGGAAAAGGTCATCAATTATTTAGGGATTTTAATTTAGAAATTAAGAAGAAATGGTCTAAAAAATGGAGCTCTGTATTAACCTATCAAAATGTAATCGTAGACAAAGGTGTTGTAGAAGGCGGTCCTTTAGGCAATAGTTCTATTTTAGCCAATATTGGCGTCCTAGAAACTACACGACGTTTTGATAATGGGAAAGCGTTACGTTTAGTTGCACAACATTTATGGAGCGAAGATGATCGTAAAAACTGGGCTGCTAGCGTTGTAGAATACAATTTTTCTACCCGTTTTGCATTATACGCAGCTGACAACTGGAACTATGGAGGCCTCAATAAAATTCATTACTATAGTGTAGGTGGCAGTTACAGTAAAGGCAATACAAGATTAGGATTAAATTACGGAAGACAACGTGGAGGACTTATCTGTATTGGAGGTGTTTGTAGATTTGTACCAGAAAACACAGGTCTAAGTGCAAACCTTACCGTTGCTTTTTAATTATATCTATAAAACAGTACACTTAAACGATATTTGTTTTCAAATATCGTTTTTTTTATCTCATAACTTTGTCTGAACTAAGCATTTGGTTATCTTGAAACATCAATTTTAACAAAACTTTAATTAATCCTTCCAACTATGATTAAAAAAATTACACACTTATTTTTGCTATGTTTTACTGTGACGCAGTTAGCCACAGCACAAACTTTTTTTGCCGATGATTTTTCTGATTATGATATTTCAGATTGGACAAATTATGATTCGGATGGCGACACCTATGTATGGTCTGTAATGGATTGGTCTGCATATATCGCAGATTTTGATGCCACATTAGTTTCTCGTTCATGGACTAGTGCAACAGGAGGTTTATCTCCTAATAATTACATCGTTTCAAGTGCCATTGATTTAACAAATGCAGCAGCGACAGGCTTACAATTAGCATATGCTTATGGTACCATTGAAGGTGCACCATATCACGCAGAACAATATTCTATTTATATTACTACTGCTAACGACTTAGCTACCATTCAAGCAGCAACACCTATTCACAATGAAACATTAACAATGCCGTCATCTAGACAAACGAATGCAATAGACATTTCTTCATTTGCTGGACAAATCGTTTATTTAACATTCCGTCATCATGATACTTTTGACATGAATTCTATGATGATTGATGATATTAAAATCAGTATTCCTGTAGATAGAGATGCAAAAATAGAAGCTGTTAATCTTAATAGATTTAGTGTTTTATCTACCGACAATCAATTATCTCTTGATATAAAAAATAATGGATCAATTGCCATTTCTTCATTAGATATTAACTGGAATGATGGCACAACAGATCATATTTCTACAATTTCAACAAACATTGCACCAGGAGAAACAGTTACAATCAACCATCCAATGATGGTAAATTATGCTACCGTAGAAGAAAAAGACATAGACATAACAATAAGTATGGTCAATGGCTCTAACGATGAAAATCCTACAGATAATGTTGCAGATGCTAAATTCAATACAGTATCTCAACCTGGAACAAAAAGGATTTTAATTGAAGAAGCTACAGGTACATGGTGTGGATTTTGTCCTAATGGAGCAGTAGGCATGGACTACATGACTTCAACCTACCCTAATACTGTAATTGGTATTGCTGTACATAATTCGGATCCAATGGCACTGCCAGCTTATGATGCAGGTATAAACCCTTATATAGGCGGTTATCCTAGTGGAGTAACAGACCGTAAGCTAGAAGTTTACCCAAGTCAGGCAAGTTTGCAAAATGATTATAATACAAGAATTAATGAAATAACTCCTGTTGATGTTAGTACAAGTGCAACACAAACTGGAAATGATTTAGTTATTACAGCGAATGCATCATTCTATACAAATTTTAGTAATACTGAATATAGATTTGGGGTTATAATTTCTGAAGATGGCGTGACGGGTACAGCTTCTGGTTATGCTCAAGTTAATTATTATTCTGGTGACCCATCTGCTCCTGGAAATTACGGAAACTTACCTGATCCTGTACCAGCATCACAAATGGTATATGACCACGTAGGAATTGCATTATTAGGTGGTTTTAGTGGTGAAGCAGGTTCTGTTCCTGCAGTTATTAATGATGGAGACAGTGCTTCTTATACATTTAATTACACGATACCTGCTTCAAGCAACCAAGATAATTTACATATTAACGTTGTACTTATCAATCAAACTGATGGAACGGTATTGGGTGCATATCAAAGTACTGTTGCACAAGCGTTAAGTGTACAAGAAGTTTCAGGAATTGATTCTATTAAACTATATCCTAATCCTGCAACTGACAAACTAAACATAGGAATTGAAGCAGGCAACGGTAATTATAACATAACAGTTACTGATATGCTAGGACGTCGTGTAATTAACACCGCTTTTGAAGGTGTTTTTGGCAACCAAAATATTGAATTACCTGTATCACAATTAAACGCAGGTCACTATATGTTAACGATTAATAATGGTATTAACTCTTATAGTTCAAAATTTATAGTTTCTAAATAACATAACATATTACTAATAACAGAAAAGGGAAGCTCATTTTTTAAGCCTTCCCTTTTTTAATTAATTTAATAAAATCTTATATTTGATTTTCAATCATCTAAAACAAAATACTATGAAAAAAAAATTACTATTTATGAGTTTAGTCCTAACTTCATTATTGTCGTCTGCGCAATTTGAAGTGAGAGATAAAAGTGATGATAGTATTGTCACCGACGGACAAGTTCTTTCCTTTTCAGAATCAGGTACAGATACTACTGCTGATTACAATTGGAAATTCAAAGTAACAAACACTTCTGGATCTGATATTTACATGCGAATTTTTGTAGATGAAATGATTAACTCAGACGGGTCAGATTTTCAATTATGTTTTAATGGTATCTGTTTAAATAGCATTTCATTAAATAGTGGTTACCCAAGCACACCTGCATTAATTGCTGCTGGTTCTACAAATAGTGCTGGGAATGACTTTTGGAACCAAAGCACTTCTGGAATTGCAATGAGTTGGACCTTTAGATTTCAAGCATTTGATGCTAGTGGAAATACCATAGGTACACCATTAAGTGTTACATATAATTACGACTCTAGCTTAAATATTGAAGAATCTGAATTTTCAAATTTAGAAGTTTATCCTACAAGTACTAAAGACGAATTAACGGTTTCTTCTAACGAAGATTTATCAGTTGAAATATTTGATTTACTTGGACGCAGTGTTAAAAAGACCAATGTTACTTCTGGCAGAGATTCGATCAATGTAGCAAATTTATCTGCTCAACCTTACATTATTAGATTTACTAATGAAGCAGGGCAAACAATAACAAAAAAAATAATTAAGGAATAAATATTTCTTTAGCTTGAATAAAAAAACCGTTTGACTAATTTCAAACGGTTTTTTTATTTCCCCTATTAATACAATGATTTGGGTGATATATTATCTAGATAAATGCCTAGTTTATTAATATAGTTTGCCCTACTACCTGCATTTATATTCTCCTTTGCGTAAAATATCGTTTCATCATTATGACCTATTAGTTTTATCGTTAATTGATCTGACTGCTTACTTAAAACCATGTATTTTACATTATTATCATAGGTGATCGATCCAGAAATGAAAACAACACCTGATTCTAATTTATTATTTTTAAAAACTGCTTTGTTTTGTACTTTTCCGCTTTCATCGTATCTAACGACGTCTCCGTTGATATACATATTTTCTACAGTGTATTTCAATCGCATTTTGTTAGAATCAACATGATAAGCTACAGTTTCTATTTCCTGTCCATTTTCAAACTTGGTAATACGTTTACCGTTATCATCATATGACACTCTTTCAACTAAAAATCCATTACTATAGGTTTCTTCAGTTGGCTTTGAATAATTACCTGCATCTGTTGTTTTTTTACCTTCAAATGGCTTATTATCCTTATAAATTAAGGATGAAACCTCTTCTCCTTTATCATTAAAATAAACGGCTTTTCCATTTAATTGATCGTTTACATAAGTTTCTGTACTTTGTACATTCCCTAGATAATTGTACGATTTAAAAACACCCTCTTTTTTATTATTAGCGTATTGCCCTTCCTCTATTATTTGAGTTTGACCATAGCTATACTTTTTATACGCACCTTCTCTTAAACCATTTTTTATAGTCATCATTTCACGCAAACCAAAATCATATATAGTTCCATTCCATGGTGTTCCATCTTTAAAAGTTGCTTTAGAAAATACGTCTCCATTTTTTAAATAAGTCGCTGCACAACACGATACATCGATATCTTCTATTAATACCGGATTTACTTTTTCGTAACTTCTATAGTTTTCATAGTCGTATTTCTTTAACTTAATTAATTTGCCATTGTCCTGTTCTTTCATGAGCTGTACTTCATCAGAATCGTAAAAAAACTCGTATAAAACACCATCCTTTTTAGCATAGTCATAGGTACCGATAAGCTCTTCTTTATCGTTATAAAAATTTCCGATAATTTTATTGTATGACTTATAGGTTATTTCACTTTGTTTAGACCCATTGCTATAGTAAACAATTTCCCTCTCCTTTTCATAACTACCACTTTTATAAACTTCCGTACGCTTATATATTTCTATTTTTTTATCTTCTAACACTTTAGGCTTAAACGATGTTTTTTCTTTAATGTGGCCATCTTCAAAAGTTTCAATACTAGAAATATCTATATCATAGCCAGGATAAAATCGTTTTCCGTTTAAAGGTTTTCCAAATTTATTTTGATATTCAATATTTAAGATCCCTAAAACTCGTCCTTCCTTATCAAAGTAGGTTTCCTTGTCTTGCGTTTTTTCACTAAAAACAATGTCGGTATTATGATAAACATTAATTTCTTTTATTAATTCACCATCTTTATATATTGATTTTTTATCACCAATGATCTCAGTACCTGTAATTGGATAATAGTCTTTATAGCTCATACGCGCAATTTCTTCTCCGTTTTCACTATAACTAACTTGTTGCTCCTTTTTGCCATCGTTATAGGTACTGATCGTTTTTAATTGACCATTTTCATAGTAAAACTCTTCGCTTTGTAGTTTAGTGTCTTTGTATACTTTTTTAGATACTATTACTCCTTCAGCATCTTTATTACTACTATAAAAAAACTTGAATTCAGTTCCGTTATTTGGCTTTAAGTAATTGTTATCTAAAATATATGTTATACGACCTAAAAGGTCTCCATTTGGTGTATAAAAACTTTTCTTAAATTCTGGTTTTTGCTCAAATTCAGTTCTTACTTGTCCATTTCTATAGTAAAATGATTCAGTGAGAAATTGACCAAAAGGATAATGCGCTATTTGTTTTACACGCATAGGGTAGTAATAGTAATACACTGCTTTACCCTTTTGATAACCGTTTCGTGTACTTCGTAATTCTGAAATAAGCTTACCTTTATCGTCGTAATACTTAGAGAGAAAACGTCCCCCTTTTTTTAAACTATACGTTTCATAACGAATACCCTTTATATCTCCATCATAAACAATCTCTAATATAGTATCATTTTTTATTTCAGTATAAAAGCTATTTCGACTTGCTGCATTACCTCTATTACTTTCACCTTCAACAAAATAGCCATCTTTATAAATAGCCGTCAATTTCTTATTGTTGAGAAAAGATATAAATTCTCCATTCAATCTATTGTTTACATAATTACCACTTTGAGATACAGTACCATCCTCATTATACCAGGTTACTTTACCATGAAACAAGGTATTATTTTCACTTTTAGATAAAGCACTCATTTGAGGCTGACCAGAGGCATAAAAGTCTTCAATGCGATATAAATCACCTTCTTTTTTTATAGGAGGACGAAAAAATGCGGCACTGTCCTTTACGGTTTCCTTCCAGTCTATACTGAAATAAATAGTGTCTTGCTGAGCGCTAATATTTAGCACTGCACCCAAAATTATACATAGTAATATTATTGTATTCTTCATTTTAATTTGGTTTGTGGTGGTATAGCAAATTACATGCTATCTAATAAATCTTTTTTCTTTGCTAAAAACTCTTCTTCAGAAATTAATTCATCTTCAAATAAGGCTTTTAAATCCTTTAGCTTAGATCTAATATCAATGGCTGCAGATTCCTTTTTTTCGTTTGAAGTATTTGCTTGCATAGTATTTCCCATGTTCATACCTGCAAACATACCCATGCTTGTACCTGCCATTCCTTCATTTTTAGCCATATCTCGCATAGCTTTTAATTTCTGAAGTTCTGCATAGTCTACACCTGCAATATTTGCGGCCTTAACCTCTGCTTGCATGTTACTTATCTCATCTATCCTCTTGTTAGTGTCTTTATCAAAAGATGTACCTTCTATTCTAAAATCTAATAATTGAAAGCCTAATTCTTCAAAAATTTGTACAGTTCGCTCTTGGGTTTCTCTAGCTATATTTTCAATGTTACTATCAATTTCTGCATAAGAGAATTTTGCATTCGCCAAATAATTAGAAATGGGTTGCGTGATACGACTTAAGAAAATCTCTTGTAATTCATCAACATAATAGTTGGACTGACCAGCCAAAACATTGATAAAAAAGTTTTTAGGCTCTGTAATCTTTAATGAATAATTTCCATAGCCTCGTAAGTGAACAGGAAATGCATAAACAGGATCATTGTAAGTAATAGGAATACGAGTTCCCCAACGAATATTGAGCATATCTACCTTTCTATAGAACCAAATACCTGTTTTGTGCTCACTCTCAAAAGCATTCATTAATTTTTTAATAGTTGTAATAAAAGGTTTATTGTCTGTTTTTAGATCATAAATTCCTGCTTCATCAAAAACACCTTCTATTTTACCTTCGTAAGTAAAGACACAACCTTGCCCTTCTTGTAAGATAAGTTTTGAAGCATTTTTTAGCTCATCACCTCTATCTGTAAATTTGTAAAACAGCTGGTATTGCTGAGGGCTTTCCCACTGAATTACTGAACGCATTTGATTTAAAATACCCATAACTTTTATTTTTTAGAAATCTATATCTTCAGCTAAATCTACACCATCCGACTTAAAATTCTCTTTCCAGTAGTTCTGCCACTTATCTGAAATTGCAGATGTTTCTCTATAGTTGGCTTCGTATTCTGCACTTTCATGATTAACATAATTATGAAACCAAGTACTGTAATGCATACTTATACTGCTCCAATCATGTAAATTAAAATTATATTGTTCTAAAATTGCTGCAGCATCCATTCCTTGTTCTGAAGCCACTGATTGGTGCCAAAATATTTTTTGAAATGCATCGTAATCCGGTACTTGTTCTAACAATGTATCTAAGCTATTTCCACCAGATACTCCCGAAAACTTACCAACTTTAGGGTTTGTAAAAAAACCAGCATATGTTGTCGCTACGGTCATATCTTCGGCCATAATATCGCCTAATTTCGCGCCCCAAGCTTCGTTAGTTTGTTGCCATACTGGTAATTCTAAGCCTAATATTTTACACACCTCATCTTCTTGCATACCTTGAGCTATATTTCCACAAGCTGCTCCCCAATCTTCAAAAGAAACTCCATTTATTTTTTCCATGATTTTAAGTTGTTTGTATTTTTTTATAATTATCAAATTCTTTCTGTTTTCGCTTAATATCGTCTTCGTAACGATTCTGTAGTTCTGAATTTAGCGTTATTCGGGCTTTAAAAAAACGATCCCAATATTCTGAATGTGCTTTTTTATAGGTTTCCCAATACGATTCTGGAGCTTGCCCACGATGAAGCCTAATCGCTTCTACTGCCGCTTCCATAGCATCAAATTCTGTCTGTGTTTTTACTTTTGCAATATTGTCTACAATTCCCCAACCTACTTTTAAAAACTTAGCTTCTGGTGCAATCGTATTTACTGTATTACAAAAACTACAGGTTATATATTGTGCTCTAAAAAGGTCGTTTCTAATTTGTATCTCTGCATCACACTGTGTACAATTGTGTTTTTTATCTGCAACTTTAATAGCATGATCGTAAAATATTTGTGACAGTTCGCCTTCTAACTGGCGTTCAAAGCGTTGTAAATCCTCTTCAAGTTTATCATTTAAATTAGACCCTTTTGTATATTCATCCGAGGCAAAATCGCCTACCGATTCCATTTGAGGCTCTACCTTTTCATCCCAAACCTCATCTATCTTATCGGTTAACTTCCTAATTTGTGCTTTCATACCTTGCCAGCCACGCATTGTAGTTTCAAAGTCGTAATCTGATTCTTCCAATTGAGCAACGCTTGCTTCCTTGGCATGGTTTAAAGAATCGGTAAACCTATTCTCAATCTTTAACAGAAAGGCATCCCATTTATTAATTAACTCTTGCTTTTTGTCCATTTTAATTATCAGATTTTATAACCGTTCCTATATCCATAAAAGAGGTTTTACAATAACTACATATTGATAAATCCGTTTTTTTTGGTCTAGGTGCACCACAAGTGTCGCAGTCTCTCGTATTAACAGTAGTTTCGCTATGAGCTTCTGTATTATACATTGAATTTTTACTCTTGGCTGCGTTATTTGTGATTTTTTTAAATGGATTAGACATATTTGTGTCGGTTTATTACGATGTAAAATTCTATAAATTCTTAATAACAAATTACCCTGTTTTCAGGGTATTTATAGTACTGAAAACGACCAACACCCATTTTATAGCATATTTAAGACTTAAACTTTAGTGGTAAGTGAATCACTTTTTTTGTTTCAAAAAATGACTCTTCAAAATAATCCGATAATAAATATGCTTTTACGGATTTATACTGTTTTAACTCTTCGGTTAAATCGCCTCCTTTTAAGTAAAGAATGCCGTTTTTTAATTCGTTTCGCTGGGTTTTAGCAATTTTTCCTTTTACCCAAGTGGTAAACTCAGGCATAGAAGTAACGGCTCTACTCACAATAAAATCAAATTTTTCGTCAATGGCTTCTACTCTACTATGTGTTGTTTTGATGTTTGTAAGCTCTATCGCTTCTGCAACAGCATTAATAACCTTTAGTTTTTTATTAATGCTATCTACCAGATGAAATTGACATTCTGGAAATAATATAGCTAAAGGAACACCAGGAAATCCACCTCCAGTACCAACATCTAAGATAGATGAGCCATTGGAAAATTGCATAACCTTGGCAATACCAAGAGAATGCAATACATGTCTAAGATAAAGCTCTTCAATATCCTTACGAGAAATGACATTGATTTTACTGTTCCAATCCATGTACAACGCTTTAAGAGCTGAAAATTGTTGAATTTGGTTTTCCGTTAAATTTGGGAAGTATTTTAGGATCAATTCCATGGCTAAAATTTTAGACAAAAATACTTAATTTTAATCTGTATAATTTATGTTAAATGGATAAGGTTGCTTTTTATTTATTAACTATCTTTGTTGCGTTATAATGATTTTAAATCCCTTACGTTATAACATAAAAAGATAAACTAATGGCACAACAAACTGTAAAATTCTCTAGAACAGACTCTGCTAAATTCTTTAGAACCCTAAACAAACGCGTTAATAATTACTTCAAAGAAAATAATATAAAAAAAACAGGTAATTGGAAGCTTTATACTAAAGCCATAATTATGTTTACGCTTTTACTAGGTCCTTTAGTAATTTTATTATCTATTAATGACTTACCAGTGTGGTTACAAATTACACTCATGATTACAATTGGTATTGGTATGGCTGGAGTAGGTATGAACGTGATGCACGATGCCAATCATGGCTCTTTTTCTAGTAAAAAATGGGTTAATAAATTAATGGGAAGTAGTATTCATATATTAGCTGGAAACGACTACAACTGGAAAGTACAACACAATGTACTTCACCATACATATACTAATATCCAAGGCCATGATGAAGATATTGATGCAGGTAGAATAATTAGATTCTCCAAGCATGCTAAATGGTTGAAAATACATAAGTATCAAAAATATTATGCCTTTGTTTTGTATGGACTACTCACTGTAAATTGGGCCATAACTACCGATTTTAAACAAACCTATCAGTATTTAAAGAGAAAATTATCTTATGGGGATTTTCCGAATCCAGCAACACAATGGACTAAGTTAATTATTGGTAAAATACTTTACTATACCATTTGGGTTGTTTTACCATTAGCGCTAGGATATGCCTGGTGGGAAGTTTTAATAGGCTTTTTAATTATGCATTACACAGCCGGAATGATTTTAAGTGTCATTTTTCAATTAGCACACGTTATGCCAAATACTGAAATGCCTCTACCAGATGAAAATGGAACAATGAAAAATACTTGGGCTATTCATCAGCTATTTACGACGTCTAATTTTTCACCAAAAAGTTGGATTGTAGAATTCTATACAGGCGGATTAAATAGACAGGTTGAGCATCATTTGTTTTCAAACATTAGCCATGTACATTATAAGCACATTGCAAAAATAGTAAGAGAAACTGCACATGAGTTTAGTTTACCATACAATGAGTATAATACGATTTGGAAAGCAATTTCAGAACACTATCAACAATTAAAACAATTAGGTAAAAAGCCAACCTTGGCTTAATACATTCATTTCTTAGAATAAAATTAATACAACCACATGAACCAACTTTCGGATAGAATTAACAACCTAGCCACATCAGCTACACTTGCTATGGCGGCAAAAGCCAGAGAATTAAGAGCAGAAGGAAAAGATATAATAGGATTAAGCTTAGGCGAACCAGACTTTGATACACCAGATTTTATTAAAGACGCTGCTATTGAAGCCGTAAACCAAAACTACAACAGTTATACACCAGTAGATGGCTATGTAGAATTGAAGGAAGCTATTATCACTAAATTTAAACGTGATAACAACCTTAGTTATACCTTACCACAAATTGTAGTTTCTACAGGTGCAAAACAAGCTTTATACAATATAGCTTCTGTAATGTTAAATGAAGGAGACGAAGTGATTTTACCTTGTCCGTACTGGGTAAGTTACAGCGACATCATTAAACTTAATGATGGTGTACCCGTTGAAGTTAAAACGTCTATAGAAAACGATTTTAAAATGACAGCGGCTCAACTTGAAGCTGCTATTACGCCAAAAACAAAAATGATTTGGTACAGTTCTCCTTGTAACCCAAGTGGTTCTGTTTACAGTAAAGAGGAACTTAGAGCATTAGCAGATGTATTACAAAAACATCCTAATATTTATGTCGTATCAGATGAAATCTATGAACATATTAATTTTAAAGGTGGTCATTTTAGCATGGCTGAATTTGAAGATATGTATGATAGAACCGTAACTATAAATGGCGTTTCTAAAGCTTTTGCTATGACGGGTTGGAGAATTGGTTACATTGGCGCACCAGATTGGATTGCTAGAGCTTGTAACAAAATTCAAGGGCAAGTTACTAGTGGTGCCAACTGTATTGCACAACGTGCCGTAATTACCGCTTTAGAAGCACCTGCATCTTGTGTAAAATATATGGTTGACGAATTTAAAGTAAGACGAAAATTAATTTTAGATCTTTTAAGTGAAATTGAAGGCTTTAAATCTAATGAGCCAGAAGGTGCGTTTTATGTATTCCCTAATATTTCAGCTTATTTTGGAAAGACGATTAAAGGAAAAACCATCAATAATGCCTCTGATTTTTCTTTATTTTTGTTAGAAGAAGCCTTAGTAGCAACTGTTACTGGTGAAGCATTTGGAAATCCGGATTGCATTAGAATATCTTACGCAGCATCTCAAGAACAAATTACTGAAGCTATAAAGCGTATTAAAGCAGCATTAAGCTAAACGTCAATAGGCATAAAAATAAAAAGGGCTTTCTAATGTTAGAAAGCCCTTTTTATTTTATAATAATTCCTACCAGAAGACTTAGAATAAGCACCGTTATTATTACTACCTTTAATCGCAAAATTCGGTTATCCTTTTTTAACTTTTTTTCAATAGCTATTAATAACTCTGGAGTCGCTTTAGGAAAATCATATTCTGGTTTTTCTGGATTAACCTTCCGTCTGTATTCATTCTTAAACCTTACGCTCTTAGAACGCAGATTATCATTGTTCTTAAGTGTAATTATCATGGTCTGTACAACACCAAAACTCATAAAAATTATGTTTTTAAAGATTAAGGGAAATCAATTCTACAATGCCGTCAATAGCATATAAAAAAACACATAGTAGCATAATAAATAAAATAGTCGTAAGCATAACTACTTTTAGCATTCTAATTTTATGTTCTACTTGCAAACGTTTCCTTAAATCTTGCAATTGCTTCGTCGATGCTTTAGGTAAGTTATATTCTGTTTTACTATTTGGGGAATAACCACCAAGTCTATTTCTTAACTTATCACGTTTAGACAGTAGGTTTAGATTATTTTTAATACTAACTTGCATTGCTCCTGTAGACATAATGTATTGGATTTAAATAGTTTTAAAAAAGAATTATTATAGCAACAACATGTATAACACACGTTGCAAAAGACCTAAAAGGCACAAATTAATGTGCCAGTTGAGAGTTCATATAGTGTACTAATGCCTACTAAAAGATTGCAATTAATACCATGGCAAAGACTGTTAATTTTAAAATTGCTCCAGTATGGTTTACCATTCTAAATTGAGACGACTTAATGCGTTGTCTTATTCCGAATATTGATTTTTTTGTAGAGCTTCTATAATTCTCTTTTACAATAGATTTGTAACGCGAATTTAATAAGCCTTTTGTTGTAACCTTAGATACCGCAATGGGTTCTGGTACTGATTCTAATGATGTGTTTAATACTAATTCCATGATTGATGATTTTAATTGATTATACAAATATGACGTACATTTCATAAAAATGTTACAACATGTATACCAACACCAAACCAAATAATAGTATCTAAAAACGTGAAACTATTAGGAATAATATAGGCTAGGAATAATTAAAAAAAAGTTGAAAATTTTATCTATTTCTCCAAAAGAATGGCGTCAATAAGATTAAAACAGTAAACAATTCTAATCTACCAATAAGCATTAGAAACGAAGCCCACCATTTTCCTAAAGGCGGTAATGCTGCATAATTATTTACAGGTCCAAAATCACCCAAAGCTGGCCCAACATTTCCCAAACTTGATGCAGACAGTCCTATGGCGGATTCAAAATCCATTTGAAACATCGAAAACACCAAAGCACCTACAATAAAAGATAACATATATAAAATAAAGAATCCTAATACATTGAATACAATATCTTTTGACACAGATTTACCATTATATCGTACAGGCACAATAGCATTAGGATGTAAAGCTCGTTTAAATTCTAAAAAACTATTTTTTATTAAAATTAACTGACGCATTACCTTTACACCACCAGAAGTACTTCCTGCAGAACCTCCTAAAAACATTAACCCAAAAAAGAAAACCGTTAAAAACGGTGTCCATAAGGTATAATCGGCAGTAACAAATCCTGTGGTTGTAATGACACTTAAAACCTGAAACAATGCGTGCCTAAACGCACTTTCTCCCTCGCCTAACACCATAGGATGATCAATTGATGATAAAGACACATCAGCTCTAAAGTAAATTAATACTGCAGCAACAAGGGTAAATACTGCAATAAATTTGAAATAAAGTTTAAACTCTTCATCTTCTAGGATTTTACCAACCTTGCCTTTAAACAAGTAATAACTCAATACAAAATTGGTACCTGCTAAAAACATAAAGAAAATAATGATGTATTGTATAATTGGATTATCATTCCAATAAGCCACACTGGCATTTTTTGTTGAAAACCCACCTGTAGACAACGTGCTCAAAGCATGGTTAATGGCATCAAAAAATGACATGCCTGCAATTTGTAAAAGAATAGTTTCTGCCGCTGTATAGCCAAAATAAATTAACCACAATCGCTTCGCTGTATCTGTAATTCTAGGATGCAGTTTATCACCACCTGGTCCTGGCGCTTCTGCCGCAAACAACTGCATACCACCAACACCTAACAATGGCAAAATAGCAATAGCGAGGACAATAATACCCATACCACCAATCCAATGTGTAATACTTCTCCAAAATAACACACCTTTGGGCACAATCTCAATATCATTTAAGATACTTGCTCCAGTTGTAGAATAACCAGACATGGTTTCAAAAAAAGCATCAGTAAAGGACGGAATTGCCTCAGTAACAAGATATGGCAATGTGCCAGACAAAGACATCACAATCCAACCAAAAGCCACTACAATATAGCCTTCACGTTTGTTCATTTCTTTGCGGTGATCTTTAGTTCTATACATCACTAAAGCGCCTATTAACAAGGTTACAATACCTGCCAAAAACAATTCTAGAGTAACGCCATCCTTATATATAAGACTTATTAATGTTGAAATAAGCATAAACCCACCATTGAATAATAGCAGTAGTCCAAAAAAATGAAAAATTATTTTATAATTGAGTTTTATACGAGACATCAAATATTCAATTATGTGAAAAATGTTTCTACTTCAGAAATTGAACGCGGAAGACAACAAACCACAACTCTATCGCCAGCTTCTATTTTAAAATTCCCTAAAGGTATTAATCCTTTCCCTTCTCTTATAACACCTCCAAAAATAGCTGATCGCGGAAATTTTAAATCCTTTATTAGTTTATTCGTGATTTTAGAATTTGGCTTTACCACAAACTCTAACAGCTCTGCATTCATATTGGTAAGTTTGGTCATTGCCACAACCTCACCTTTTCTTATATATCTAAAAATATTGTTTGCTGCTAATAGCTTCTTATTAATTAATGTATCAATACCAATAGATTGTGACAATTGATAGTAATCCATATTTTCTACTAAGGCAATGGTCTTTTTAACACCTTTAGATTTTGCCAAAAGACAAGACATAATATTAGTTTCAGAATTACCTGTTACAGCAATAAACGCATCCATATCCGAAACATTTTCTTCATCTAATATTTCAACATTTCTTCCATCACCACAAATCACAAGAGCGTTTGGTAAATCTTCAGCAAGCTCCTCTGCCACACCTCTTTTACTCTCAACAATTTTGACATTAAACTTACTAGCACATAAATCTTTGGCTGTTTTATAACCAATCTGACTTCCGCCAAGAATCATAATATCCTTTATCTCAACCTTTACCTTACCTGATAATTCAAACAATTCTTCGTCTCCACCCTTACAGGTCATAAAAACGACTTTATCACCTTCTTTAAAAATTGTATCTCCTCGTGGTATAATAGTATATTGTGTTCCTAAACGTTGAATTGCTATAGGAATAAAATTCAATTCAGAATAGAGTTCTGCCGCTTGCTTTACGGTTTTATCTACAAATGTTGCCGTTCTTGATATTCGTAAACCTAGCATCGTTAATGCACCTTCCTCAAACTCATAGGTATCGTTAAATCCATATTGATTTAACAACAACTCTATCTCTGAAGCTGCTAATGATTCCGGAGAAATTAATTCATCAATACCTATATTTGAAAACCCAACAGTATCTTTGTGCTCTATAAACTCTGTATTAGAAATTCTTGCAATAGTTCGTTTTGCGCCTAGTTGTTTGGCTAATACACATGCTGTTATATTGGTAGTTTCAGAAGATGTTACTGCAATAAATAAAGCTGCTGTTTCTATACGTGCATCCCTTAAAACTTCAATAGAAGTTGCATCTCCTTTAATAGTTCTAATATCTAAATGCTCACCAGCATAACCTAAACTATCCTTTTTAGTGTCTATTAAGGTGATTTCTTGTGACTCGTAAGAAAGAAGTTTCGCCAAATGAAATCCTACTTCACCTGCACCTGCGATTATTATTTTCATTGTTTCTTGTTGAAATAAACATACAAATATACTTATAACTTATAAGTTAATGAGTGCATTAAGGACTTAAAGTTTTTTAACCAAAACCATTTTGAGTTCAATTATTATAAAACTGGGCTAAATTCACTTTTTATTTAACTTTAAATACTAACAATTATAGCGACTTATAACTTCTTAGTATATTTGCCAAAAATTTTTATGGCCGAAAAAATTAATCCATATAAGGATAGTGACCAATCCAAGAAGGTTCAGGTCACTAAAATGTTCGATACAATTTCTAAAGAATATGATGGTTTAAACCGTGTAATTTCGTTTGGAATAGACATTAAGTGGAGAAATAAAGTTGTAAAATTAGTTTCCAAAAACAAACCTAACAACATCTTAGATATTGCCACTGGCACAGGAGATTTAGCGATAAGTTTAGCCTCTACAAATGCTAAAGACATTATTGGTTTAGACATTAGTGATGGCATGTTAGAGGTTGGTAGACAAAAAATTAAAGACAAAAAATTAGATCAAATTATCTCAATGATTATTGGAGATTCTGAGGATTTACCTTTTGAAGACAACACCTTTGATGCCATTACCGTTTCTTTTGGAGTGCGCAATTTTGAAAACTTAGAAAAAGGACTAGCCGAAATTTTAAGAGTTCTAAAACCAAATGGCATTTTTGTAATTCTTGAAACTTCAATTCCTACAAACCCTATTTATAAAGCAGGTTACAAAGCCTACACAACCTTAATTTTACCAACTATTGGAAAATTGTTTTCTAAAGACCGTGTAGCCTATAAATACCTATGTGAATCGGCTTCTGTATTTCCTTATGGTAAAGCTTTGAACAATATTTTATCAAAAATTGGGTTTACTAATGTGAAACATCAACCTCAAACCATGGGCGTTGCAACAATTTACTCAGCATCTAAAGCATAATATGAAACGTATAGTATTCATCTTAATAATTTTGTTTGTCTTTCAAGACTTGTCGGCACAAATGTTTACCAAAGAGCGTGTTACCAATACGGTAGATAATATTGATAAAAAGTTTTTAACTTGGGGCTATTTTATTGGCTATAATCAATATGACTTTAATTTTGATTACAACCAGAATTTAGAAGACATACAGGTTGAAACCACTGGAGGTTTTCATTTAGGTCTAATTGGAGATATGAGAATCAATGATTACCTAAACTTACGATTAGAACCAGGTGTTTTCTTTACCACGAGAAATCTTCAGTATGACGAGAGTTACTTTAATGGCATGGCATTTAATGACTCCGATTTATTGAGAGAAGTAAAGTCTACCTATGTCCATATTCCTTTATTGTTAAAAATCTCTACAAAGCGCATTAACAATTTTAAACCTTTTGTAATAGGAGGTATTTCTACGGCATTAAACCTTTCGAGCAATCAAGACAATCCTAATGATAACAGTTCTGGAGAGTTTAGAATGACTAAAAACTCGTACTTCTATGAAATTGGTTTCGGAATTGATTTGTACCTGTTATATTTTAAATTTACACCATCAATTCGTGGTATTTTTGCTATTAATGATGAAAACATTAGAGATGCAGATCCTAATAGTCCATGGACAGGTAATATCTCTAAAATGCAAACTAGAGGCCTTTTTATTAACCTCACATTTCAATAGAACGGCGTTTAAATTCGCTTAATACTATTGCCGTTGCGTTAGCTACATTTAAACTTTCTGTAGCCTTAGTCGTACCAAACTTAGGAATAGTTAATTGTCTATCTATACAATTTTTTATTGCTTCAGAAATACCATTGGCCTCATTGCCAAGAACTACAATCCCTTCTTGTTTTATATTTGCCGTATAAATATTTTCGCCTTCTAGTAAGGTTCCCATAACGGTTAATCCTGACGTATTTAAATAATGCTCTAAGTCTAAATAATGCACATTAACACGTGTTAACGAACCCATTGTAGCTTGTACCACTTTAGCGTTATAACAATCAACGGTATTAACACTACAAACCAAATCTACCACACCATACCAATCACAAAGTCTAATTATGGTGCCTAAATTTCCGGGATCACGTACATCATCTAAAGCAACAATTAATCCAGTATCTTGAACGGGTTTCTTTTCCGGAATTTCAAAAACAGCTAAGGCTACATTAGGATTTTTTAAAGCAGATACTTTTTTTAATTCAGTCGCCGTAATGTCGTGAACTAAATGCTCGGGGGCTTCAAACATAGATTTTGTAGTGTATAGCGTTTTTAAGTTATAATTCGAATTTAAAAATTCTGAAATCCCTTTAATCCCTTCAACCGTAAACCAACCGTGTTGTTGTCTATTTTTTTTTAAACTTAAACTTTTAATTAACTTAATCTGATTCCTTGATAACATTAAAATGTCTTTACATTTGTTTAACGAAACACCTAATTTACAAAGTAAACCTTTTTTTTGGTTTTATTTTATTCAAATTAAAAGGGACTAAACTATTTCTAAAAAAGAAATGGTATTATTTTTGTTTTGTTAATACCTTTATTATTAAACTCAAAGCCATTTAACTTGCGTCAACAGAATACCATTTTAAATAGAATAACTAAGTCATATTATGTTGTAGGCATAATATGTATGTCAATTCTATTTTCGTGTAATGTTGTAAAACGTGTACAGGATGGCGAACACCTCATTACTGATAATACTATAGTAGAAGATGGTAGCACTGTAATGTCTGAACGTATTAATAATATCGTTATACAGAAAACCAACTCCGGAATGCGTAAATTCTTCGGGTTTCCTTTAAAACTTCATATTTACAACCTCGCAAGACCAAATATTGATTCTATATTAGAAGCTAATGTATTAAGTGATTCTTTAAAAGTAAAGCGTAAAATTGGACTATTGTCTAAAAAACAATTTGACAAACTAATGAGTTCGCGCAAAAATTTTAATGCTTGGTTAAAACGAACTGGTGAAGCGCCTGTAATATATGATGAAGACAAAACATTAAAAACGGCGAATAATCTTAGAAAATATTACTATAGCAAGGGTTGGTTTAATAATAAAGTAACGTTTGAAACCGTAAAAGACAGCAATAAGTTAGCCCAAGTCACTTATAATGTTGTTAAACACAAACCTTATATATTAGACTCTGTAAACGCTATAATTAGTAGTCCTGCTATTGAAGCTATCTATGCTAGAATAGCTAGAAACAGTTTATTAAAAACAGGAGAACAATACGATTCTCAGAATTATGAAAATGAACGCGAACGCATAAACACATTACTTAGAAATTCTGGTTTTTATCATTTTGGGCAAGATTATATACGATTTGAAATAGACACCATTGACACCAACCACAAAGTACAAACCGATCTTAAAATTGCTAATCGAATAATAAGAGGAAATGATTCTGTAACAGTGACACCATTTAAAGTATATAAAATAAGAGAAGTCAATGTTTTTACGGACAGTAATTTTAATAACAGATTTAAAGCTATAACAGATACAGTTAATTATAAAAAATACAATCTATATAGTAAAGAAAAACTAAGGTATAGAGCAAAGGCATTAACAGATGCTATTTTTATCAATAAAGGCGAAATTTATAGTGATTTAGCCAGAAGCAGAACACAGCGGTACTTAAACGACCTACAAATGTTTAGATATCCTGATATAGAATTTATTGAAAATGAAGACGACTCTACGCTTACAGCCAATATAAGGCTAGAACCTAAAAAGAAATACAGCTTAAGTTTTGACCCTGAAATTAATACGAGTAATATCCAAACCATTGGGTTTTCATTTAGCACAGGATTAAAAATCAGAAATGTATTTAGAGGCGCAGAAACTCTAGATATATCTGGTATTGCAGCAATTGGAGCCTCTAAAAGCAGAAACGATCCTGAAGCCGCTTTTTTTGATATTAATGAGTTTGGTGGTAATATTAGATTAACAATTCCTAGAATTTTTAGTCCGTTTAATACCAATAAAATTATTCCGAAATACATGTCGCCAAGTACAAGTATTAATCTGTCCGCAACCAGTCAGCAAAATATAGGCTTAGACAAACAATCACTATCTGGTATTTTTAGTTATAACTGGTTTCCGTCTAAAACCGTAACCAACAAACTCGACTTATTTAATGTTAATTTTGTAAAAAATCTAAATACCAGTAATTATTTTGGGGTTTATACCAATTCGTATAATAGCTTAACATCTATAGCAGAAGATATTGGTTACATCACAGAAGACGAGGATTTATATGACAGTTCTTTATCTGCACCATACGAACCTGCAGACGTTTTTATCGCAAATGTATTGAGCAACAATACGAGTTTAGAGCCAGGCGATAGTGATTATTCAACGGTTCAAAATATCGAGGAACGAAAAGAGCGACTTACAGAAGATAACCTTATTTTTTCAACGAGTTTTGATTACAAAAAAGACAAAAGAAAAAATATATTCGACAATGATTTTTCGGTGTTTAAATGGCGCGTAGAATTAGCAGGTAATTTACTATCTACTATTTCAGACCTTTCAGGCCTCAATAAAAATCAAGATAACAACTATGAAGTTTTTGGTGTCGCGTTTTCGCAATACATAAAAACCGAAGTGGATTATGTAAAATATTTAGACTTAGGAAGACAAAATGTACTCGCCTTTCGTAGTTATGCAGGTATAGCCATTCCTTACGGAAATTCTAACAGTATACCTTTTGCCGAAAGTTTCTTTGCAGGTGGTCCTAATGATAATAGAGCTTGGTCGGCATACAATTTAGGTCCTGGCAGCTCGCAATCTACCAACGAATTTAATGAAGCCAATTTTAAAATTCACCTAAGTGCAGAGCAACGATTTAGTTTATTTGGTGCATTTCAAGGCGCTGTTTTTATCGATGCAGGTAATATTTGGAATGTTTTAGATAATGTTGAAGATGACGCAGCAACCTTTACAAGCCTTAAAGATCTCAAAGATATTGCTGTAGGTTCTGGCTTCGGAATTCGATACGATTTTGATTTCTTTGTCCTTCGTTTTGACACAGGATTTAAAACCTATGACCCTTCACAAACTGATAGCAAGCGTTGGTTTAGAAACTACAATTTCACAAATGCCGTATACAACATAGGGATTAACTACCCTTTTTAAGTGGTATTTATTTTTTGAAAGCACGGTAACAATATGCTCAATTGGGTTAAAAATACTGAAGCACACACTACGATCTTTTGAAATCATTACTACAACGATTTCGGTATTTTAAACGACTTCTAAGTATAAAAACTCTTAAAATTTACGTATTTTTGAGTACTAAATTTTCAATTCAATAATTATGAGTCACAATATTAAACCTGGTGTTGCTACAGGTAAAGAAGTTCAAAATATTTTCAATTACGCAAAAAAGAAAGGCTTTGCCTTACCTGCTGTCAATGTAATAGGTTCTAACTCTATTAATGGTGTTTTAGAAACAGCAAAAGCTTTAAACGCACCAGTGATTATTCAATTTTCTAATGGAGGTGCACAATTTAATGCAGGAAAAGGATTAGGAAACGAGAATCAAATAGGTGCTATTTCTGGTGCAATTGCAGGTGCTAAGCACGTTCACCAAATGGCAGAAACTTATGGTGTTCCTGTAATTTTACATACAGATCATTGTGCCAAAAAGTTGTTACCATGGATTGACGGTTTACTAGATGCTAGTGAAAAGCATTTTGAAGAAACAGGTAAACCACTTTATAGTTCTCATATGATTGATTTATCTGAAGAACCACTAGAAGAAAACATAGAAATCTGTAAAAAATACCTTGAGCGTATGAGCAAAATGGGTATGACCTTAGAAATTGAATTAGGTATTACAGGTGGTGAAGAAGATGGTGTAGATAACAGTGATGTGGATGCTTCAAAACTATACACACAACCAGAAGAAGTGGCATATGCGTATGAAGAGTTAAGTAAGGTAGGTGATCAATTTACCATTGCAGCTGCATTTGGAAACGTACATGGTGTTTACCGACCAGGAAACGTAAAATTAACGCCAAAAATATTAAAAAACTCACAAGATTATATCACAGAGAAATATGGTGTTGAACATAATCATATAGATTTTGTTTTTCATGGTGGATCTGGTTCTACGGTCGAAGAAATTAGAGAAGGTATAAGCTACGGCGTTATTAAGATGAACATTGATACAGATATGCAATACGCCTTTTTAAGTGGTGTTAGAGACTATGTACAAGACAAAAAAGATTATTTACAATCTCAAATAGGAAATCCAGATGGTAATGACGTACCAAACAAAAAGTACTATGATCCTAGAGTATGGTTACGAAAAGGAGAAGATGCTTTTGTAGAACGACTTAAAAAAGCATTTGAAGATTTAAATAACGTCAATACGTTATAATCTTATTTTAGAAAATAAAAAATAAACCCATTAGAACTTAAAATCAGAGTTTTAATGGGTCTTTATTTATATATAATTCTCTAAATTCGATATAATTTGTCCATTTTTTGAGTTATATTTATTAAAATAGTAATTTTGTACGCTATTTAATAACAAATTACAACTAACTAATTCAACTAGATTTTAAGTAACCAACTTATTATCATAAACCTATCCTAAGCATTGGCAAAGGATTAAAATCGTAACCTAAATATGGCTTGGTTTAAAAGAAAAGATAAAGGTATACATACCTCAACTGAAGAAAAAAAAGACACACCTAAAGGACTTTGGTACAAATCACCTACAGGTAAAATTATTGATACTAAAGAACTTGAACAAAATTTTTACGTAAGCCCAGAAGATGGATATCACGTAAGAATTGGAAGTAATGAGTATTTTCAAATCCTTTTTGATGATAATAAATTTAAAGAACTAGACCCAAATTTAACATCTAAAGATCCTCTTAAATTTGAGGACACAAAAAAATATCCAGACCGTCTAAAAGCGGCTCAAGCAAAAACAAAACTAAAGGATGCTGTACGTACTGCTGTTGGTAAATCTAACGGGAAAGATTTAGTAATTGCATGTATGGATTTTAGTTTTATTGGAGGCTCAATGGGTAGTGTTGTTGGTGAAAAAATTGCAAGAGCAGCAGAATACGCTTTAAAAAAGAAAACGCCTTTTATGATTATCAGTAAATCTGGTGGAGCACGTATGATGGAAGCTGCGTTATCTTTAATGCAATTAGCAAAAACCTCTGTAAAACTAGCACAGTTAGCAGATGCTGGTATTCCTTACATTTCACTATGTACAGACCCAACAACGGGAGGCACAACAGCTTCGTTTGCCATGCTTGGAGATATTAATATTGCAGAACCTGGTGCTTTAATTGGGTTTGCTGGACCAAGAATTGTTAGAGATACCACAGGTAAAGAGTTACCTGAAGGGTTTCAAACTTCAGAATTTTTATTAGAACATGGGTTTTTAGATTTTATTTCGCATAGAAAAGATCTTAAAAATAAAATCAACTTATATATAGATTTGATTACAAATCAGCCCATAAGAGCATAAATAAAAAAGAGGTCCAAAGACCTCTTTTTTTATTTTATTTAATTCTTAATTACCCTTTTTAAAAAATATTGAGAATTCTGTTCCTACGTCTACTTCGCTACTAACGTCCACGCGACCACCTAAAGATTCTATATGATTTTTGGTAATAAAAAGTCCAATACCAATAGCATCTTCATTGTTGTGGAAGGTTTTATACATTTGAAAAAGTGTATCACCATATTTTTCTAAATCAATCCCAAGACCATTATCTTTTATTTTAAGCACCACATAATCATTTTCAATCGTAGAACTCAACTCAATGATGGGCAACCTTTTATCTGACTTATACTTAATAGCGTTAGTTAAAAAGTTAAGAATTATACTATCAACATAGGCTGGCTTACCTTTTATACAAATGTCTTCATCGATTTCATTATATATAGTAGCTTCTGCATTTTGCGCTAATGCAATAATATTATAAGTCGCTTTTTCGGCATAATCATAAAGATTAAGTGATGCCATTTTAGACTCTTCAATCTCTCTAATTTTAGCCACTTGTGTTAAATGATCTACAGTTTCTTGCAAATTAGAAATGGCCATCTTCAATAATTGAAAATTTTCATTAGTCGTTAATTTTGCATTATCATCCTCTAAAAACTCAGTGAGCAGTGACAAATTCCCAGAGTGCGATCTTAAGTTATGCGTCACAATATTGGCAAAAGACCTTAATCTATCATTTTGCTCTTCGGCAACACTGAGCATCAATTTCAATTTATCCTGATTTCTTTGTCTTTTAGTAATATCAGTGAACTGCCAAATCATGTGCGGACGTCCTTCTTTAAAATAGACTAAAGACACATAAATTAAAATCCAAATAATAGAACCATTTCTATGAAAATAACGTTGTTTTACACGATATTTATCAATATTTCCTTTTATCAGTTCTTCAAATTTTTCTTCATGAACACCAAGATCTTGAGCGTACACAATATTATTGATGTCCATGTTAAATAATTCCCATCGTGTATAACCAAAAATATCGCAGACACTTTCGTTTACTTTTAACCAATTTCCATCAAGGTTTACGATAGCAATACCATTGTAGGTATTATTAAAAGTGCGTTCTAATACCTCGTAGGCATTAGAGAAATTTCTTAGATGACTTGAGACTTTCATTTATTAAGTTTAAATGGATTAATCTTTATTGAAAGTTATTAGTTAATAAGGGTTAACTGGGAAAAATCATAAACTGCATTATATTATTATTAAAAGTTACAAAAAAAAAGCCAAATCACAAAAAAATAGTATATTTGCCGCTCGAAAGAAAATCTTTCGTGTACATAACAATCATTTACAATAATATTAGAATGTATTTAACAAAAGACGCAAAAGAAGAAATCTTCGCAAAACACGGTAAAGGAAAAAACGATACTGGATCTGCTGAAGGACAAATTGCTTTATTTACAGCAAGAATTAATCACTTAACGGAACACTTAAAAAACAATCGTAAAGATTTTAATACAGAGCGTTCATTAGTAAAATTAGTAGGTAAGCGTCGTGCTTTACTAGACTATTTAACTAAGAAGGATATCTTAAGATATCGTGCAATAGTGAAAGAATTAGGATTAAGAAAATAATCTCAATAAAAAGACCACGCCTAACAGCGTGGTTTTTTGGTATAAAACAACTCGGTTTTGGACGAGTATAAAAACCAAAATTGAAGAAGCTAGATACTGAAACAAATTCAGGACTAACAGTTTTTCATTGGTCAAACAACAACTACTACACAACAACACAACGACCATTGTTTAACAATTTTCTAACGTACAACAAGGTGTTTAGGTTAGAATTAGAATTAAAAAATTTATGATTCCAAAGGTATTTAAAGAGGTCATAGACCTTGGTGATGGTAGAGAAATCTCTATCGAAACCGGAAAATTAGCAAAACAGGCACATGGTTCTGTGGTTGTTCAATCTGGAAAATGTATGCTTTTGTGTACTGTTGTTTCCAACTACAAACAAGCAGATGTTGACTTTTTACCGTTAACAGTAGATTACAGAGAAAAATTTGCTGCTGCAGGTCGTTATCCTGGTGGTTTCTTTAAAAGAGAAGCAAGACCAAGTGATGGCGAAGTATTAACAATGCGTTTAGTAGACCGTGTTTTACGTCCATTATTCCCAAAGGATTACCACTCTGAAACTCAGGTAATGATCCAGTTAATGTCTCATGATGATGACGTTATGCCAGATGCTATGGCAGGTTTAGCGGCTTCTGCTGCTATTCAACTATCAGATTTCCCATTTGAATGCCCAATCTCAGAAGCTAGAGTTGGTCGTGTAAACGGAGAATTTATCATTAACCCAACACGTGCACAATTAGAGGAGTCTGACATTGATATGATGATTGGAGCTTCAGCTGATTCTGTGATGATGGTTGAAGGTGAAATGGATGAAATTTCTGAAGAAGAAATGACAGAAGCTATTAAATTTGCTCACGAAGCCATTAAAGTACAATGTGCTGCGCAAGTAAAATTAGCTGAAGCATTCGGTAAAAAAGAAACTAGAGAATATGAACCAGAACGTGAAGATGCAGATTTAGCTGCTAAAATTCACGACATGGCTTATGATAAAGTATATGCTGTTGCTCAAGCAGGTTCTGCTAAGCATGAGCGTAGTGCTGCATTTGGCGAAATTAAAGAAGAGATTATTGCTTCTTTCTCTGAGGAAGAGCAAGCCGATTACGGTGGATTAATTTCTAAATATTACAGCAAAGCCGAAAAAGCAGCTGTTAGAGATTTAACTTTAAACGAAGGTTTACGTTTAGATGGACGTAAAACTGATGAAATTAGACCAATTTGGTGTGAGGTAGATTATTTACCATCAACACACGGTTCTTCAATATTTACTCGTGGAGAAACTCAAGCATTAGCTACAGTTACTTTAGGTACAAGTAGAGAAGCCAACCAAATTGACATGCCTTCTTATGAAGGTGAAGAGCGTTTTTATTTACACTACAACTTCCCTCCTTTTTCAACGGGTGAAGCAAGACCAATTCGTGGAACATCACGTCGTGAGGTAGGACATGGTAACTTAGCGCAACGTGCATTAAAAGGTATGGTTCCTGATGATTGTCCATATACAGTTCGTGTAGTTTCTGAAATTTTAGAATCTAACGGTTCCTCTTCTATGGCAACTGTTTGTGCTGGTACAATGGCGATGATGGATGCTGGTGTACAGTTAAAGAAACCTGTTTCTGGTATTGCCATGGGATTAATTTCTGATGCAGACTCTGGTAAGTACGCTGTTCTTTCTGATATCTTAGGTGATGAAGATCACTTAGGCGATATGGATTTTAAAGTTACTGGTACTGCAGATGGTATTACAGCTTGTCAAATGGATATTAAAGTTAAAGGATTATCATACGAAATTCTTGTAAATGCTTTAAAACAAGCGCGTGATGGTCGTTTACATATTTTAGGTAAAATTACCGAAACTATTGAAACACCTAATGCAGATGTTAAAGATCATGCACCTACAATGGTATCTAGACGTATTCCTAATGAATTCATTGGTGCCTTAATTGGACCTGGTGGAAAAGTGATTCAGGAAATGCAAAAAGAAACAGAGACTACTATTGTTATTAATGAAGATCCTGTTACAGAAGAAGGTATCGTTGAAATTTTAGGGGTTGGAAGAAAAGGTATTGATGCTGTTATGGCAAAAATAGATTCTTTATTATTTAAGCCAGAAGTTGGTAGCGTTTACGAAGTTAAAGTTATTAAAATGCTAGACTTTGGTGCTGTAGTAGAGTATGTTGAAGCTCCAGGAAACGAAGTTTTATTACATGTTTCTGAATTAGCATGGGAAAGAACTGAAAATGTATCTGATGTAGTAAACATGGGCGATGTTTTTGATGTAAAATACTTTGGTATAGACAAACGTACTCGTAAAGAGAAAGTGTCTAGAAAGGCTATTTTACCAAAACCAGAAGGTTATGTTGAAAGACCACCAAGAGACAACTCTAGAGATAATCGTGGTGGACGAGATAACAGAGGTAGAGATAATCGTGGACGCGATAACCGTCGTGATGATCGTAAACCTAGACATGATAAGAAAGAAGATTAATCAATCCTCTTTTTACACCCACAAAACCCTAAATAGAGTTAATCTATTTAGGGTTTTGTCTTTTTATATACTGCAGAAAAGGGACAACTAAATTAAGATATGTTAAATAAATCTCAAATTCAGTCTAAACCGTAATTGTCAACGTACATATATTTTAATTAATCAATCCAACAATTAAGATTTATGTCATCACTAAAAAAATCTAATCAAAAAAAATCTTCTACCAACACAAAAAACAGAACACAAACCTTAGTTCATAATTTCAATTCATTTCTAAACAGTACATCCAAAACAGAAAATCCATACAATAAGATTGTACTTATTAGTTCGTTTTTACTTTTTGTGATTGGTATTTACTTTTTATATGTATTCCATAACGACTTTGAATTATTTAGGGCCAAAAAGACTAGTACGACTTTGGGGTACAGCTTTATTACTTTAGCAACAAGCTTATTTATTTTTAAAGTGGCGTTTTTTATTTTTAAAGCATATAATTATTTCAAATATAAGCCCATTGAAACCGTCTCAGATGATGAATTACCTACAGTTACCGTTATTGTACCTGCATATAATGAAGGTAAGCAAGTTTGGGACACATTAATGAGTATTACTAATAGTGATTATCCAGAGCATAAGTTACAGATTATTTCCATAGATGATGGGAGTAAAGATGACACTTGGGAATGGATGCTCGATGCAAAAAACAAATTAGGAAACCGATTAGAAATTTACCAACAACCTCATAATCAAGGGAAGCGTCATGCACTTTATCGCGGATTTAATTTAGGCACTGGAGATATTTATGTGACCATAGATAGCGACTCTATAGTTACCAAAGAAACATTAAGAAATTTAGTAAGTCCATTTAGTATTGATCCACAATGTGGAGCTGTCGCTGGCAATATTAGGGTATTAAATAATAAAAAAGATATCCTCCCAAAAATGCTCGACGTTAGTTTTGTAATGAGTTTTGAATTTGTACGCTCTGCAGAAAGTAACCTCAACTCTGTATTATGTACTCCTGGTGCATTAGCTGCATATAGAAGTAAGGCTGTTCACAAATGCTTGCCGCAATGGATCAATCAAACCTTTATGGGACAACCTTCTGATATAGGTGAGGATAGAGCTATGACAAACATGATTTTAAAACAAGGAAAACATGTATTATTTCAAAAAAATGCTGTGGCCTATACCAATGTGCCGGACCAATACTTAGGCTTGTATAAAATGTTTATTCGTTGGGGAAGAAGTAATGTGCGCGAGAATTTAGAAATGGCTAAATATGTCTTCACTAATTTTAGAAATGACGGTAAATCTGGGACGCGTTTCCTTTTTATTAGTCAGTTTTTAAAAATATTAATGAGTTATCCTTTACTAATTTCAATGCTGTTTTTTGTAGTAGTTCATCCGTTATTGTTCTTAGGTTCTACGCTAGTTAGTATCTTAATTGCATCAACGTTTTCCGTTTTGTTTTTCACAAGTCAATATAAAACCACACAAGGGATTTGGGCCTATTCGTATAGTATAATGTACACCTTTGCTTTATTTTGGATTACACCTTACGCTATTGCGACTGCAAATAAGCGTGGTTGGTTAACACGTGAATTAACGGATTAAATGTATTTTGAATTGTCAGGTATGCCATTAAAAACAGGACGATTACAACCCAATATAGTAGAGCTCAATGCTCCAAGCAAACTAGTTAGAAACTCTAATGAATAGAGAATGTTGCCGAGAATAACGACACATAAAATGGAATTAAATTGTAAGTATTGATGGTTTACTTTTAAAAATTTAATATTTTTTTATAATTCTGTAACATTTTTATGCATTTTTACGTATAATTAGTGCAACACAGCGTTGCCTTAAATTGCACAAATCTAAAATTGAATGAGACAGCTTAAAATTACCAAGCAGGTAACCAATAGAGAAACTGCATCGTTAGATAAATATTTACAAGAAATTGGTAAAGTAGATCTTATTACTGCAGATGAAGAAGTAGAATTAGCTCAGCGTATTAAAGCTGGTGACCAAATTGCTTTAGAAAAGTTAACTAAGGCTAACCTTCGTTTCGTAGTATCTGTAGCTAAGCAATACCAAAATCAAGGATTAACATTACCAGATTTAATTAATGAAGGTAATTTAGGTCTAATAAAAGCAGCCCAACGTTTTGATGAAACCCGTGGATTTAAATTTATTTCTTATGCGGTTTGGTGGATAAGACAATCTATCTTACAAGCATTGGCAGAACAGTCGCGAATTGTTCGTTTACCGTTAAATAAAATTGGATCTATTAATAAAATAAATAAGACATTTGCATTTTTAGAGCAAAGTCATGAGCGTCCACCTTCTGCAGAAGAAATTGCAAAAGAATTGGATATGACCATAAATGACGTTAAGGAGTCTTTAAAGAACTCTGGTCGTCACGTCAGTATGGATGCGCCATTAGTTGAAGGAGAAGACTCCAATTTATATGATGTATTACGTAGTGGAGAGTCGCCAAATCCTGATAGGGAATTATTACATGAATCCTTACGTACTGAGATTGAACGAGCGTTAGAAACATTGACACCACGAGAAGCCGATGTCATTCGCTTATATTTTGGCTTAGCAAGTCAACACCCAATGACTTTAGAAGAAATTGGAGAGACTTTTGACTTAACACGAGAGCGTGTAAGACAAATAAAAGAAAAAGCTATTAGACGTTTAAAGCATACCTCTAGAAGTAAAATATTAAAAACATATTTAGGTTAGGTTGAGTAAATTATTACGACTAATCTAATGAAGGTAACAACAGTTACAAACATAACTGTTCGTTTTTTGATTGATGAAAGAACCCACGGCTGATTACCGTGGGTTCATTTTTTTATAACCTTTTTTCTTTTTTAAATATAGACGAAAAAACATTGGTTGTTACAGCCAGATTATTCATAAATTTCGTGTTAAATTAATTACCTTTACCGCAACTTAAAATTCATATAATGGCTTCTAAATTAATTGCACCATCCATGCTAGCTGCAGATTTTGGCAATCTTCAACGTGATACTGAAATGGTTAACAATAGTGATGCCGATTGGTTTCATATTGATGTAATGGACGGCCATTTTGTTCCTAATATATCATACGGAATGCCTGTGATTTCGGCTATAAAAAAACATGCGACTAAGCCATTAGACGTGCATCTAATGATTGAAAAGCCTGAACGTTATATTGAAGAATTCGCAAAAGTAGGTGCCGATATTATTACCGTACATTATGAATCTACTGTACATCTGCATCGTACCTTAAGACAAATAAAAGATGCTGGTTGTAAAGCAGGAATTGTACTTAATATTACGACACCACTTAATGTACTAGAAGACATTTTGCCAGAATGCTATATGATCTTGCTAATGTCTATTAATCCTGGGTTTGGCGGTCAAAAATTTGAAGATATTACTTATAAGCGTGTAAAAAATCTTCGAAAGATGATTAATGCCCAAGGCTTGGAAACACGCATAGAAATTGATGGTGGTGTTACCGATAAAAACATACAACAATTAGTTGAGGCTGGCGCAGATACTTTTGTTGCTGGTAGCCATGTTTTTAAAAGTGACAATCCAACTGCTACGATAAAAAATCTAAAAGACCTAGCCAATCAATAAGGCGATATGAAGGTGATTCTTATAGTTGTTTAATTAAATATTTAATTAAGTCTGTCGAAGTGACGATACCAACAAGAATACCATTATCTACTACTGGCAAGGCGTGAAATTCCTTTTCTGCTAAAATTTGAGAAACTGCTTTTATTGAAGTATTTGAGGATACTGTTACCACATTTTTCACCATTACTTGATCTATAGTAAACATATTATAAACCAAGGAATCTACTTCTGTTTCTCCTTCATCTACGGCATCCGCAAAACTAATGCGTAGCAAATCAGTATAACTTAACATACCTAAAACAACCTCTTCTTTTACAATAGGAATATGTCTTATTTTATGTCTTTTAAAAAGTAATTCTGCTTTTTCTAAATCATCATCTCTGTTTAAAGCGATGATATCTTTAGTCATTATTTTGGAAATTGGGATAGCATAAGTCATGTTTTCTACGTTTTATAATTCACTAATAAAAGTAAATCACATAGGCTTTAAAAAAAATGACATTTATCAGCTCATGGCATACCTATACAGCTCCTAAATTTTATTCTTTGCTTCCATAACCGTAGTTATAACCATAGTTATAACCGTATCCGTAAGATTTGTTGGTATCTACACTATTTAATACGTACGCCATATTCTTTAATTTACCAGACTCAAACAAATCTTTAGAGTAGTTTAAAAGATTTTTCTCTGTATAATTTGCACGTACCAAATAGATGGTCGCATCTGCTAATTGAGAAATAAGCATGGTGTCTGTAACCAAAATCGTTGGAGCCGTATCTACAACGATGTAGTCATACTCTAACTGTGCTTCCTCTAACAATTTTTTAAAACGACCGTTAGTTAATAAATGTGCTGGGTTTGGAGGAATGCTTCCAGATAAAATAATATCATGATTAGGATGTTTCTCAAATCCCTTTATTAATGCTTCTCTCCAATCGTAATCTGAGTCATGTAAATAATTAGATAATCCTGGCTTATGTTTCTCTACTGAGATATGTGTATGTATCTGCGGGTTTCTTAAATCTGCACCTATCAATAACACTTTTCGGTTAATACTAGATAAAGACAGGGATAAATTTATGCTAACATAAGTTTTACCTTCTCCTTTAATTGTTGATGTACTAAAGATAATCCTTCCCTTATCTTTAATTTTAGGAGGTAAAATATAATCAACATTAGAACTTAAAATTCTAAAAGCCTCAGCTTGTACTGAATTATCTTCAGGGTTACTAAATATTAACTGTTGATCTTTTACTCTTGGTAACTCACCTACAATTGGCGTTTTCGCATTTCTTTCTATGACATCATCTCTTCCTTTTACTTTTGTGTCTAATAAGTGTTTTACATAAATAACGGCAATTGGAATTAACAACCCACACAATAATGCCAATAAATATACACTTCTAGGAATTGGAGAAATTGCTGGCCCTGCAGAAATTGCATATTCTACAACTTTAATTGATGGTTCCGTTATAGCGAGATTAATTGCCGCTTCCTCTCTTTTCTGAAGTAAAAAGAGATATAAACTTTGCTTAATTTCACGTTGCCTCTCAATATCTACAATTGCTTTTTCTTTTGCAGGTAAACTATATACTTGAGATGAAAACTTTCGGTTTTTTCTCAATAACTGCGCCTTACTCGCTTCTAATTGTTTAGAATAAGAATCAATGGAAGCGTAAATATTAGATTTAACTTCCTTTAATTTTGATTCTAATATAATGACATTAGGATTATTCTTTCCGGCGCTTGTAACGAACTTATCACGCTCTAATACCAGCGTATTATAGTTATCCACTAAGCCATTTACACTAGCATTATTTAGACCAATATTTGCCGCCAATAAGTCCGTATTAGAGTTTGGATGCTCTATAGACTCCTGTAACATTTTGGTGAGCATCATTTGATTTTCTAATGCAAACAATTCTTCTTCAGATATTGTCCTTTGAGTAATTCCCAATTGAGCATCTGATTCAATAGTGATTAAATTATTATCTTGTTTATAATCTTGAATACCTAATTCAATAGAGTCTAACTCTCTAGCTAATAACTTAAATCTTTTATCAATAAAATCAATGGTACGTCTTGAGATATCTTGTCGATCACTAATTCCATCTTCATTAAATACATCTATAAGCGTATTTAATACACGTTCATTTTTTAATTTACTTTGACTACTAAAATTCAATTGAAGTAAATCACTATTTTTTCCTAAAACGCCTACGCCAACACTTCCTTTTAATCCTTTAGTTACAGATGAAATTGAAGAAAACTTAACAATATAAGATTTGCCCACAAGCTGATCTACTTTGATCTCGTCATATAAACTTAGTTCAAAAGGTAGATTGTGCGTTGTTTTAGTTGAATTAAAATCCGGAAATACTAAAGTCCGTCCTGTACTTGATGGTGTTACTTCAAATTCATTTGGTTTAACCTCTATTACATAAGATGAACTTACATAAATACTATCATTACTAATTGTTTTGGTAATGCTAAATGGTAATTGATTAACTTCAGTAGTTAAAACATTCCCTTCTTCATAAAATCGCATGGTTAAATCTAAACGATCTACCACGTTTTCAATAATACGATATGACTTAAGTATCTCTATTTCATTTTCAAGATTGATATTAGAGCGATTAAATACAAATGCAGAAGATGGTAATTCTAAACCTTTTGTTTTATTTAATATTTTAATTTTAGCATTTGCCGTGTATACTTTTGGTGTATATCTCAAATACATATAACCAGTTACAAGGGCTAAAACAACACACAGTATAAACCAAGGCCAATACTGCAAATACTTTTGTATTTCTTTCTTAATAAATTCGCCTCTATCTGAATCGGATTTATAACTACTTTCTGTAACCTGACTCATCTTATTTTGAAATTAAAACTACTGTTGATAATAATATAGACACTACAGAAATAACAGTACCAACATTACCAATAAACCCGGCACTTTTTACCTTTGGGTTATTTGGATCTACAATTATTGTATCATTGGGTTTTATAAAACTATATGGGCCGTTTAACCAGTCTGCAGACGTTAAATCTATATGTGCTATCTGTTGTATACCGTTTTCGTATCTAATAATTTTTATATCTTCTCGCTTTCCATTAATCGTTAAATCACCAGCATAACCTAATGCTTGCAGTAAGGTGATATTCTGTTCCGTAAAGCTAAACGTTCCAGGTT
Source organism: Winogradskyella eckloniae (assembly GCF_013249045.1). Lineage (GTDB taxonomy): Bacteria > Bacteroidota > Bacteroidia > Flavobacteriales > Flavobacteriaceae > Winogradskyella > Winogradskyella eckloniae. The sequence continues at coordinate 48,300 of NZ_JABRWP010000007.1, read as the reverse complement.
GATTAACTTGGCCTAAAATAGTGACTTTAGCATTTATTAAACGTACATCAACTGAAGGGTTTATTAAATGATCGCCTTCCTCTAATTCTTGTTTTAGATATTCTGACAATTGCTGAGTTGTCATATTCTCAACTGAAATTAAACCTAAAACAGGAAACTTAATCGTTGCGTTTTCTGACACTAAATACCCATCTAATTGCATGATATCAAGACTACCAACACTTCCGTTACCATTAGTTGACTTATTATATGGTATAGCAGATTCTGGTATTAACGCACCTACATTAATTCTTAACACATCGTTAGGCTGTATTTTTGAACTAACATAAGTAATTTCTTTATTAGAATATTGATCCACATCTTGTAGATAAAGAATCTCTTTTTTACTCGTACAAGAAAATAAGAGCATAACGCCTAGCAAACAAAAAAAGTACTTTAACATTATTTTAAATATTTATGAGGGACAAATATAACGGAATTAAAGTTTAAAAAACGAATAGTTAATATTGTCTATAATTAAAACTATTTACCTTTAACCCAATCAAAAACAAAATATAAAGAGTATAAAAATGTACCTGAAACGAGTAATATTATTAGTTGCCAATTTATATCTAAATCTTTACTCAAATAAGCAATTATTATTAAAATGATATTAATAAAAACAATTGTTATCGTGGTTTGAACATGAGAAAAACCACAACTTAAAAAACGGTGATGTAAGTGATTATTATCTGCCGAAAACGGACTTTTTTTATGGATCACTATCCTAATAAAAAAAATTCTTAAGGTATCTAATAATGGAAAAAATAAGATTGACAACGTTAACACTGGAGACGACCAACGAAACAGACTTGATGAAGAACTTTCTGAAGCATCAATAAAACGTACCGCAAAAACGGAAATAATAAACCCTAATATCATTGAACCAGAGTCACCCATGAACATTTTTCTACGTTTAGAAAAATTAAAATATAAAAATGAAATAAGTGCTCCAATGACCGATGCGGCTAACACCACCATACTAATGTCATTATATAAATAAAACAGTACACCAAAAGCACAACAGGCCATTAAGGCTAAGCTTCCTGCTAATCCATCTACACCATCAATTAAATTAAAAGCGTTAATAACTAATAAGTAAACAAACAGCGTGAAAGCAACAGATATCCAATATGGCATAATGGTAATCCCTAATACACCTGAAAACCCATAAATCCGTGTATCCGTAAATATAATCAGCAACAAAGCCGCTAACAATTGTCCCATAAATTTTTTACGTGGAGACAAAATTAAAATATCATCTTTTAATCCTAAAAAAAACAAAAGCGTAATACTCCCTAAGATTAAAAACAAGCTTTTAGTTTCTAAGGTTGCTCCTGTAATTGTGATTGAAACAACTATACTCAAATATAAGCCTATACCTCCTAAATTTGGAACGGTACCTTTGTGACTACTACGGTCACCGGACCTATCCATTAAATTTTTCTTTAAAGCTACTAATATAATTGCCGGATAACTTGCAAATGCAACTACAAAAGAAATGCCAGACGCTATAAGAACCAGCCAACCAACGTAATCTATTGGATTAAAATTTTCGAGTAATTCTTTTATCATGACTTTTCTTGCTACATTTAAAAGTTATGCAATGCAAAGATGCATAAAAATTTATGAAATGCTTCTATAAAGAAGCATCCTTAAAGTTAGATTAATATTTAAGATATAAATTGTTTCATTTTTGAAGCATTTTTAAAAAAAATGGTTATCCATGACCCTATTTCATTAACCTTAACAGCCTTATAGTCTTCTTTTGTTTTTTGAATTATATTTTTAAGACTTCTGTTACTTGCACCTCCAACTCTCATTTTTACAATAGTTTTGGGAAGATAAAAAAACTTTAGTTGTGGTTGTTTAAAGATACGCAAAATAAAATCATAATCTGCAGCAATTTTATAACCTAAGTTAAAGGCTCCATTATCTTGATAAATTTTCTTTTTTAGATATAATGTTGGATGTGCTGGCATCCACCCTTTTTTTAATAATCTAAGTTCAAATTTTTCACTAACCCAATTCCTAATTACTTTATTTGTGTTATCTAAAGCAACATAATGTAAATTGCCATATACGCCATCTACATTTTCTTGTTTAAATGCTTTGACAATATTTTCTATAATGGCATTATCTGCCAAAAAATCATCAGAATGCACAAACCCAACTACATCTCCAGTAGATTTTGCTATGCCTTTATTAAGCGCATCATAGATGCCTTTATCGGGCTCTGAACTCCACTTAATTTGAGTATTTATTTTGACTTTCTCTTTGATAAAATTTAGTGTTTGATCCGTAGAACCACCATCGACAATAATATATTCTATATTATCATAAGATTGGTTAAGTACCGATTCCATACACGTCTGTATCGTTGAAGCACTATTGTACGTAGCAGTAATTATAGAAATTTTCATTTAGTACTCTCTATTTTTCGAGTTTTCACTTTTTGGGCCGGATTACCACTGTATATACTATATGCTTCTAAATCTTTAGTTGCTACAGATCCTAAGCTAAGAACAGAATGACTTTCTAAAGACACACCTGGTGACACTATCGATTTAGCACCTACCCAACTCCCTTCTTTTAGAACAATTGGCGCAATAAACAAATCAAAGGTTGATATTTTATAATTATGATTTCCACAAATTAAAAGCGCACCTTGTGATATACAAACATTATTTTCAAGTGTTACTTGATCAAGGTTATCAATCCAAACACTTTCGCCAATCCAACAATGGTCTCCAATTTGCAATTTCCATGGATACTTTATGGTTACTTTGGGTTTAATAAGAACACCTTTGCCAATTTTGGCTCCAAATCGTCTTAGCAAAAACACTTTAAGACCAGACGAAATATTCCAACCAGATTCAAAAAAGAACCAATTTACAAAATACCATAACAAGCGTTTTAGTTTTGATCCTGGCTGATACCAACTATTATCATATTTAGATAGGTCTGTTTTCAAAGTATAAAGTATTACTTACATTAAGCTTTATTCGCTTTAATTAGCCCATCAAAATAGTTTATAGTTTTTCCTAATCCTTCTTTAAGATGGACTTTAGGCTCCCATCCATTCAATTCCTTTTTGGCTAAATCAATGACCGGTTGACGTTGCATTGGATCATCTTGAGGTAACGGTAAATGAATAATTTTAGAACTAGAGTTAGTTAATTCTATTACCAATTCAGCCAACTCTAACATTGTAAACTCTACGGGATTACCAATATTTACTGGTCCTACAAATCCATCTCTACTTCCCATCATACGTATTGTACCCTCTACCAAATCATCAACATATTGAAAACTCCTCGTTTGTGTTCCTTCTCCAAATACAGTAATGTCATCCCCTTTTAATGCTTGCATTATAAAATTTGAAACAACCCTCCCATCTTGTGGATGCATTCTTGGGCCATACGTGTTAAATATTCTAATAATTTTTATATCCACTGCGTTTTGCGTGTGATAATCCATAAATAGCGTCTCTGCACATCGTTTTCCTTCATCATAACACGATCGTAAACCAATAGGGTTAACATTTCCCCAATAACTTTCTGGTTGTGGATGCACTGCTGGATCTCCATACACCTCACTTGTAGATGCTTGTAATATTTTGGCTCCAACACGCTTTGCTAATCCTAACATATTAATCGCTCCCATTACGGAAGTTTTAATCGTCTTTATAGGGTTATATTGATAATGAACTGGTGAGGCAGGACACGCCATATTATAAATCTCATCAACTTCAATCATAAATGGATTTATTATATCATGCCTAACTAACTCAAAATAATGGTGATCCATTAAATGTTCTATATTTCGTTTTGAGCCTGTGAAGTAATTATCTAAACAAATTACTTCATTTCCTTCATTGAGTAATCTTTCACAGAGATGTGAACCAACAAAACCAGCGCCACCAGTAACTAAAATTCGTTTCATTTTATAATCTTTATGCGTTCAAAAATAAGCTTTTATTTTGTTCTAACACCTTAGGATTCTCAATAAATCCTTTAGCAAATTCGAATGCAGATTTTGACCATTGATTATATTCATCGTCTTCCATTTTACAAAAATGCTCTATTGCGGTAGTAAATCCTATTGCGTTGGAATTTGACATATCATAACCCAATTTTTCATTCTCTAAATTTCGCCAAGGTGTTTGATCCGATATTATAACTGGGCAACCATTTTGCCATGATTCCATTATAACATGACCAAAATTTTCATGAAATGTAGGTAACAGCAAAACATGTTCTTCTTTTAAGGTTAATGACAATTGATCATTAGGTATCGCACCCAAATAATTTACGAGTATATGTTTTGGAAGTGCGTTTATTTGGGCTTCACATTTTTTCCAATAATTTTCATCATCTATAGGCCCTATAATATTAAACCTTACCGTATATTTTGATGATACTTTTGATAAAGCCTCTAGAGCGCCAATTAAATTCTTTTTAAATGAAATACGCGATAGAAAAAAGACATTTATTTTATGGTCTTCTTTTATTTTTTTTGAATAGACGTCTTTGGAAATCGCAGACAGATTGGGTGCTAATAATATGTTACGCGCTTCTCCAAAGTGTAATTTAATTTCATCGATCTCACTTTGTGCTGTAGCATGCCAGAATACTTTTTTATGAAGACTGAAACACTTAAATAAAGATAAAAACACTTTTTTCTTTAGTGGCTTAATAGCTAACGCTCCAGCGCCTAACATACCTCTTGTTGCTAAAACTCTCCGTATGGGTTTATTTCTTAAAAGCCAAAATGGCAACAACGTATATTTAACAGAAAATAATGAATTAAAGTAAACAACATCAAAAGAATGCGTTTTAAATAGCTCAGTATAAAATTGCCTGTTTTGATGTTTAGCATCTAAATACATTACTTTATATCCCTCTTTTTCTACCCAAACGTTCAACTGTTCTGAAGGTATGTTTATGATTTCACCCAAGTCGGTATTTGAAGTAATAACACTAATATCAAACTCGGTCTTTAAACGGCTAACCAAATTAGCAATGGATTGAATAGGACCACCTGCTTTATAGGCTGGCAAATACCAATCAATGAATATCCATAATTTTATTTTCATGCTTATTAATATGAAATTGAGGTTACTTATTTACGCTTATTTCTTTGTAAATAGCCTTATATTTTTCTGCTATTTGATTAGATTTAAAACGTTCTACATTCTCCAAGCCTTTTTGTATTAAATCGTGTCTTAACTGCGCATTTCCAATAACTTCAACTAGTCCTGATCGAATATCTTCAACATCATAAGGATTGACCAAATATGCGGTATTAGCAGCAATCTCTTTCATTGCTCCCAAATTGGACGTAATCACAGGTCTACCTGTCGCTTGGGCTTCTATTATTGGCATACCAAATCCTTCATAGGTAGAAGCAAAACAAAGCAGATCACAGGCCTTATACGCTTCAACTATTTCTTCTAATTTTAAATCAAAGCGGTATTCTATATTGAGATCTAGTTGGCTTACAAAAGCTTTTTGATCTTGAGTGAGCTTCCCTATTAACACTATTTCACAAGATATTGAAGATAAGGCCGTTAATACATTTTCCAAGTTTTTATTAGACTTTGTTCCTAAAAGAAGCACTTTAGGCTGTATCGTGTTAAATTTATAGTCACTAAATCTAAATAAACTATTTACTGGATTATGAACTACCCTAATTTTCTGCTTAGCAAACGGTATTACTGCTTCAAGTTCTTTTTTAGTAAAATCTGAAATAACGGTTATGCGCTTCACACATAGTGCTGGTATCCAAAACCAAAATAGTTTAAAATACAATTGTTTTATGAATGCCCCTTTTAAAATAGATTTTACATCATGAATGGTAAGCACCGTATTTTTACCAGTCGCTAATGCCATGTAATGTATATCTCCTGTAATATGATAGATAAGCGACTTATCTTTTTTAAACTTCGCTATATTAGACCATAGCGTTTTAAGACCTCCTCCAGACTGTTTTACATTAAACAATGACGTGTTAATACCGATCTGTTGTACACGGGTTTTAATATGATAAAAAATACCCTCAATACTCTTGTATCTTGGATCTGGTTTTCTAAATATGTACGTTACTGTGTATTTCATTAATCAATACGCCATCTTAATTGTTTTTTTGCAAACCAAAAAAACAGAATAACCACAACAATTGATTTAATTAAATGGTTTAGCACTACCACTAATTCCGTTTCCGCTTTAATAACTTGTAAAAATATAAGCGGTAAAAAAGCGACAAATACAATATTGGTTTTGGTCATTCTTTTCAAAAATAGCCAAACTCTACCAATAAAAAATCCCCATATTCCCATAAAGACGACTCCACCAGTTCTCCCAAAATTCCCAAAAGCCTCACCAACAATACTAATCCCCATAGAAACCCCTTCATTAATAGAAAGCCCTGTAAATAACATAAAATTTTCTTGACCACCAGCTTTTGCTTTATTTGGATTTAAAAACCTTGGCAAAATAGAGGCGAATACAGCATCTTTTATTGTAGCACCATTTAAATAATCTTGATTCATAGGGATATTATCAATTATAGCACTAATAATCCATCCTTGATTCAATCTTACATTTACACCAATTTCATCATCGGACTCTATAGCACTAGTGTCCTCAGTGGTTAAAGATGAAACTAATAGACTCACAAAAAGTTCTAATTTATTACCTGAATAATTATTCCAAACCTGCAATCGAAACGCTGCTTTTATCGTTTGCAATGCTAATGCAAAAAATATACCCACCACAAAAGTTACCAATATGGTTCTTACCGAAGGCTTGTGTTTCAATGACCAAAACATATAAAAAAACATAGACCATAATATAAAATCATGGAATAAGGCTTTAGATATAGCTACCAAGAGCAGATAAATAATAGCTAAATAAAACACTCTTTTGAGTTTCTTATTTTCTGAATAGAATAGAATTATGGCGCCAACAAACTTAAAATTAGATATTATAAACACTAAAAAACCAAGAGATCTAGGAAGTGCTCGACCAAATAACTCAAAAATTATTCCCATTAAAAAAATGATTAATCCATATTTAGAATAGTTTTTTAACATTTCTAAATTCAAATTTAATGAACCCTTTTTTAATACAGTAAGAAAAAGGACCAAACAAAATAACATATAAGCAGGAACCACAAAAGACATATAGGACTCCTCGTTAACGTACATATAGTACTTCCAATGTGTTGATGGAGACGCATATTCTATAATCGGACCAATAATCCATTGGAGTCCTGCAATAAGCAGCATTAACTCTAATATAGGCAACCCTTTCCCTAAGCGCATTATAAATTTATAAGCAACGTAGATTACAGTAGCAACTCCTATATAAGACCAAGTCTCCATGTTTAGCGAATCTTTATTTTTAACTAGATTTCATTTTCTATGGCTTCAACGATGTTAAGCATTGTAAATTTATTGACGTGCGCCTTAGAATGCACTCCCATTTGTTGTAACGATGTTATCGTTAACGCTCTTAAGATATTTATTAATTCTTTTTGACTATCGTGGCGAAAGCAATACCCATTATAGCCTTCTATTAACATATCCGATGCACCTCCTACCTTATCTGCGACGATAATAGCTCTAGACGATGCCATAGCTTCGTTAACAGCAAGTCCCCAAGTTTCTCCTGGTCCTTTAGAAGGTAAACAAAACACATTACCTAAGCGATATAAAATTGGCATTTTACTTTGATTTTGAAAGGGAATCATTTTTATATTGACATCGGCTTTAGACAACAGTTGTAAATCTTCTTCTAATGGCCCATGACCAACCAACAACAATTTTAAAGGTTGAGTTCTTTCTTCATTGACCTTTTGAATGGCTTTTAATAAAAAATCGGGTTGCTTTTTACTTTCAAATTTACCTGCAAATAAAACGACTATATCATCATTATTATACCCTAACTCTTTACGCCAATTTAGAGCTTGGGATTCGTAGTCTTTATCTACGGCATCAAAAAATCGTTCATTGTCTATAGCATGTGGTGCCAAAATAAGTTGTTCGTCTTTGAGTCCTACCGATTTAAAATACGCTTTATTTTGCATCCCAACATAAAAGGCTTTATCAATGTACCTATAAATATAAGTTAAGTAATACTTTCTCAATACTTGCTTTATACCTGGAACATCATCTAATAAAGTAGAATCGCCTCTAAACCACACCGGAATTTTTCCTTTAAAAAATTTCATGGCCTTTAAATGACTTTTTAAATACCAACCAAATATTAACACCGTATCGGGTTGCCATAGTCTAATGCGCTCATTCAGTGTAGGACAATCTATTCCGTTCTTGTGATGTGTACCTGGATCTGTTGAAACATTCTCTACAAACTCAAAATTATAGCCTTCTAATAATGGTATATCCCATTTTATAGTTTTGCCAAAGGTTTTATCTTTTACCGCTTCAGAGGCTTGAGACCACGTATAAAATACTTTAACATCCAAATGGCCTCGTTCAGCAATCAATTTAAACCAAGGTGCATAATACTGTATAGGATGTGTGGTAACGATAGCTAATTTTTTCAAATCAATAGGAATTAATTACTAACAACTTTATCCATGGCCTCCGCTAATACTTTTGCAGATTGCTTAGACGAGTATTGGTCTAATGACTGTAGTTCTGGAGTCCAATCTTCATTCTTTTGAAAGGGTTCTAGAACATTACTTATGGCTTTAACAATTGTTGATTTAGTATCACCTTCTTCATAAGCCACTAAATAAGCGTCGGCTTTTACGTCTTTAATAACCTGAACAGCCGAGCTATCTGCATGTAAGACTGTAAACAATGGGCGTTCACTTAACAAACATTGAAATGTTTTAGATGCCGTATAATGCTTTTCTGTACTACCAAACAACATGACGCGATCTGCATGCGACAAGTAATTTAATATATTTAAAAATGGTTGACGTTCTCTTTGCTCAATGACCATATCCTCTAAGCCATAATCTGCCGCATAAGCTGTAATGCGTTTAGCCGGATAAGGGCCAGTGCCAATAAAAAACAATTTAATATTGGGATCCCAGTTACCTGCATCTTTTAATACCTTGATGGCATTGAAAAAACTATCCATAAATAAATGAGAGTTAGGCAAAAAAGCACCTGCATAAATCCAAGGTTTACAATTTTCTATACCGTCCCATGGCATTTTTAAACCCTCTAATTTAATTTTATGATCATTAGGATCAAAACCATATGGCATGCCTGCATGTACAGGTGGTGTATCAAAATTTCGTTCTATGACTGGCCAATAATACGGTGTAGAAACACCAGTAATAAACGCTGCTTTTTTTACAGCATAAGGCTCTAATGTTCTCGCTACAGATTGGCTTAGTTTTGCTCTTGTATCATTTTGATTCGTAATATCTCTTACCCATGGATCTATATAATCAATACCATAAGGAATGCCTGTTTTATTATGAACAACTCTACCTAACACTGCGGTGTAAAAGGAAGGAATTGGCACCCAAATACAATCAATTTTGCGTTCTTTACATAGACGCAAGGCTTCTTTTTTAAGAAACGGAAATGCACGCAAACCTATATCACCTATTAGTCTAGGCTTTCCTACGTTGTAAGCTTTTGTATAAATCACTTCAATATCTTCTGAAGCTGTTTTAGCGATATGCGGATCTGGTGTTTCTTCATAATATTGAGAATCTACGGTTAACAATAGCGGTTTCCAACCAAATTGCTTTAAGTAGTTTCCAATTAAACGCGGACGTTGAACACCTGCTAAATTTGCAGGTACCCAATGCGGATATATGATTAAAACCGTTTTCATTGTATTAATTTTTTTAATTTAAGTTGTTCATTTTCCCACGAAAATAGTTTAGCACTCTGCCAACGTTGTAGCTTATTATCTATAGATAAAACATCTAGATTTATTTCTAAAAGACTATCTGCTAACGACGATTTCATTATGACACCTGCGTTATAGGTTAAAGACTCTAAAAAGTGAGACTGCCCAAAGGTATTTGTCGCCAAAATATATAAACCAGATTGCAAGTAAGCTAAAAACTTATTGGTTAGGCAAATATCTCTATTATAATCTGCATTTCCATTTTCTAGTGCTAAACCAATATCCATTTGACTCAAAAAATCGTGTAATTCTTCTTGATTCATGATATCATGAAGTATAACATTATTGCTTAATTCTATTGCATTTAAATAAGCTTCATTACGATTTCCAACGAAGTGAAACTCTACAGTGTCCATTGTTTTTGCTGCTTCAAAGACTTTTTCTAGTCCTCGATTTGGACCTATATGTTGTGAAAACCAAACGCATTTAATTTTAGATCCTACTTTGGGCTGAGGCTTTTTAAAGTCAACGGCATTAAATGCATTTACAATTGTCATTTCATTCGCTTCATCATCTACTTTAAAATGCTTCTGGCATTCCATTTTTATACCTTCAGAAGCATATGTAATACTATCTGCTTTTTGAAAGCTATGCGCCATAATTCGCATTCGGTTTTGTTCCTCATAGGCTTTATTAAAATAGAGGGCTTCACCAGGATAATAATCTTCAATATCTAGTTGTAAAGCAATACCTGTTTTATCTGAGGTCTTTACGGCCGCATAAAAAGCACCTAAATTATGAGCAATGACTCTCGTAAACGTAGTGGTTTTTAATTTTCTTTTAGACACTAACCATAATTGTGGTGCCTTATCGTTGCTAGCAAATGCTGCTATTTTAAAGCTTTTAGAAAATAGGCCATTCAATAAAATGGCAGATTTATGAAGAATTTTACAACCAATGGTTTGTAATACCTTATTCGATCTATCTAATTCTATAAATTGGACTTCTGGATTCCTTGCTTTTATTGCTTCAGAGAGTTCCAAAGTCCAATCGTGGTGTTTAAAACTAATCACACAACACTTAAAGTCATTTTTTAGTGCCTCAAATTCTTTCACAAGACGCGGATTTGCGGCTAAACTAGATGTTGTAATAAATAATAAATTCGATGGGTTCAAAATGACTGATTATGCTATAACGCTATTTTTTATACACTCCCAAAAAGACGTATTACAATTGATTTATCAACTTTTAATATCTTTCGTTTGGCACAAAAATAACCGAAATAATTTTGCAATATCTATGTATATGTTGTTTTCTGTAATATTCTTATTTTAAATGCTAAACCTCAACAAACCAAATTGCAATAGTTTTATCCTTTTTGAAGTAATATAAACACATGGAATTGCCAGTTATCACGAAAACTCCATGTTATCAGAATATTAAAAACGACTATCACGTTACAAACAATTCTGAAAAAAAAACATCAAAAAGGGTTTTATCGCTTTAGATTTACCAATTAAGAGTTCAATTTTAAATTTGTTAATGCCTCAAATTGCTTAATGTCTTCCGAAAAAAAGTCCTTTAGTCTTTCTCTATTTTCATCAGTGAGCACATCTTTTGTAGCGTGTATTTTCTTTCTTGACACGTTTTTAATTGCCTTGCTTCCTTTTATGGCTTCAACCATAGTGCTAGGAATGAGTTTTTTTAAGCCTTGAACAAAACCAGATTGTGTGACTTTTACATAATTTGTAGCATAGTAGGTCTTTGAAGAAGAATTATTTAGAACTATTTCTTCAACCGAAACAGGCTCTAATCCTAAAAACTCAAATAACCCAGTCATAGCTGTTTGTGGTTCTGATTTTAAATCTTCTGCTTTTAAAAAATACATGTTTTTCAAATCGAAATATTTCAAATATTCTTGAATTTGGTAATAATACATGCTCGTTTTAACAAAAGGGTTTTCCTCTAAATTAGACGCAACAAATGTATTTATAGAATATGATGAAGGAATATCGCCATAAGTTTTAGAGTCTGTATAATTAGATTGAAATCTATCAATAGGATCTCTTACAATGTATATTATTTTCACATCATCACCCAAGTTTGCATTAATTCTTCTTGGTACAAATGGATGCGTATGTTTTTTAGAATAACTCACGGAAGACTCTCCATTGTATTTATAACCAGGCTTAAAAAAGGTACTATACCAATCTAAACCTTTTTCATAATTCTTATCGTAACTAAAGAAATCTAGCTCTTTGGGATCTGACATTTGTATTTCTGGATGCTTATCTAAATAAGCATGAAGACTAGTAGAACCGCATTTCATTCCTCCTATAATCAATAAATTGGGTAACGTCATATAAATTATTTTATAAAATATCTAAAAGCAATTACTAGGCCTCTAAAATAACTTTTAAAATTCGTTCAGTGGTACATCCATCCCAATACTTAGGTATTTGTCCATTTTTATACGTATTGGTCATGATTAATTTTATCTGACTTAGAATATCTACGTTATTAAAATCTAGCAAAGTATTAGAACCGATCTCTAGAGTACTTGGTCGTTCCGTATTTGGTCGCAAGGTTAAACACGGCTTTTGCTTAAATGTTGTTTCTTCTTGTATCCCACCACTATCCGTAAGTACCATTTTACAACTGTGTATTAGATTTTGAAAACTAAAATAATCTAGTGGTGCTAAAACTTTTAAATTCTCAATACTTTTGAACTCGTTTTCTAAATTAAATTTTTTAATATTATTAAGAGTTCTAGGATGCATTGGGAATACAATAGTAATATCTTTTGGCATGTCTTCTAAAAGTGCACATAATGCTTCTAAGCCCTTTTTATTATCAACCGTTGCGGGCCTATGAATGGTTATTAATATAAATTCATCCTTGATTAAGTTATACGATTTTAAAACCTCAGCAGACACAATATTAGCTTCAAAGGCCACAAGCGTATCAATCATGGTATTACCAACAAGGTGTATTTTAGATTCTGGCTTACCTTCTTTTATTAAATTATCGATACCACTTTGTTCTGTAACAAAATACAAATCTGAAATTTCGTCCACTAAAATTCTATTTATTTCCTCAGGCATTGACCGATCAAAGCTTCTTAACCCACTTTCTATATGACCTAATGTTATACCCAACTTATAGGCGGTTAATGCCGCAGCTAGCGTAGAATTAACATCGCCAGGCACCAAAATAATATCAGGTTGAAACTGTTCTGTAATTACTTTTTCTAAACGCAACATAATTTCGGCCATTTGAGTATTAGGTGTGGCTTGAGAAATATTCAAAAAATAATCTGGCCAAATATCTAACTGCTGAAAAAACACATCTGCCATGGACTTATCAAAATGCTGGCCAGTATGTACAATTTTTATATTAAATTGATTTGCAAACTGTTGCGCTGCTACTTTTTTAAACTGTGTGACTTTGATATAATTTGGTCTTGTACCAACTACGATAAGAATGTTTTTCATTTACCAAATTAGTTTAATTTTGTTTTATCTTAAATGCCTTGTACATTTTTATTGACACCTTTTCTAATGATTTTTATGAACAAAAGTCGTAAATGATTTTGCTGCTTTCCATCCAAAGATAATTTTTATCATCTCTATAATTCTCCCTCCAAGAACGGGTAAATATTGAGACCCTCCAAATTGTTTTGAAAGCTCCATAGCCTTATTTGAAAGTACTTTAAACCTTGGATATGCATCAATTGCTATAATTTTATATTGCAAGGCCATAGCGTTTTTAAAGGCTATTGATCCCTCTAGTCCTTTAAATTGTTTCGTTTTTGAAGCCAAAGCCCTTAATTGACTGTCAATATGTTTTTGTTGCTTTTGGTTCGCAATATTTTTACCATTAACGTGCTTTCTGTAATGATTGATAATTTCAGGCACATAAATCACTTGCGATGCACGAGAAACGACTCTACAAAAATATTCCCCATCTTGATCTTTACTTAAGGTTTCATCCCAAGGCTCAGTACTCTCTATTAATTTCCTAGGAGCTAACCAAGCACTCGTTTGAACCATATTTTGAACACCATTTGCACCATAAAGGTTTAATAAAAATTCTTTCGGATTATCCGTGGTATATAGAAAGTCCCAATCCGTGATAACACCAGTATCAATAGTTTCATAAAAATGACTTGTATTACACACTGCGATAGCCCTATCATCATTAGATATTGCATGCATTTGAGATGCAATTTTATCTCTGCTTAATAAATCATCATTATCTAAAAATTGAATATAGTCTCCTTTTGACAAACGTAAACCATAATTTCGAGCCGCACACGCACCTTGAGAAGGGTTACGCACTACTTTTACATTAACTTTATCAATTGACATTAAATATTCCAAAGATCCATCGGTAGATCCATCGTCCACAATGATAACTTCAATGTAGTCATAAGTTTGATCGTAAATAGAGTTTAAAGTATCTTTTATATACTTTAAACCATTATAATTTGGTATTATAACTGAAACTAATGACATTGTTATAGTTAATAATCTAAATATTAATATTATTTTCTAAATCTCAAAAAATTAAACAACTGCTTTAATTTTACCTTTAATAAATTACATTGAACACGTAAGATAAAAACATTTATTTGACTTTGTAAAAAGAAATTTTAACTTCTAAAAAAAAAAACACTTCACCTTTAACAATAGCTTATGTTACATCGCAATAAAATATAGTGGTAAATCGACTCTATTGACCTATTGTTTTACCAGGCATGAATAAACTAAGTATTATAGTTTACCGCAGTAAGCCACCTTTCATAAGCACCTTCGTTGGCTTCAAATTCTCCTTTTGAAATAACTAAAATCTCTAACAATGTCAGTCGTACATATAATTCCATATGTTTTTCTTTCATCAATTTATTTGAGAAAAAAGGTTTTAATACAGAAAGTTCATTAGGAAAATATTTAGAACTAAAAGTGTGATTTGGTGATTTGTATATTGCAATAGAAATATAATCAAAAAACCGATTGAATAAGCCTCCATCACCCCAATCTATTATTTTGATGTTTCCATCTTGAGATAAGATTTGCCCTGCATTAAAATCTCCGTGAACCAGTGCTAAGTCTATTTTAATATTTTTATTTAAATAGTCCCTTTCAATTGAAGCCTTTAAGGTCTCTAAAGCATTCAATATAGACGCGTTGTTAAGCGTACCTAACTTATTAATTAAACCTAGGTAATATGCATCTAACACTGTCTTCTTTAAAGTTTTACGATTAAGTTTTTTAATTTTTTTTTGAGCTCTGACCAATTGAGATTCATCTATGAATTGTTTACCTGCGCCAACCGCCAACTCTTCAACATAATATTTTGGATCATCAGATATTTTTAAAAGTTTTGGAAATACTTTAGACAGGTTTTTAAATTGATTGCCCATTTGACGCGCAATAAGCTCATTTTGAAATCGCTCAGCATAAGCTTCTTTTGCTAAAACATGTGTTACCGTTTTATGACTATGAGAAAAGACCCCGAAAAAATGCCATTCAACATAAATGACGTCAATTTTATTCCAATCTATTGGACTGGCTACATTCATAGATTTTATTTTATGTCGCATACCCAAAATATTCAATAAAAAATGTACACTTGGTAGAATTGCAATCATTTTTAGAAAAAACCAAATCAAATAAGTCTTATATGTTCTTACCTTATAAACATATTTAAAGAAAAATCGAATTGAAGAACCTTTTAAATGGATACAGACATTGTATCTAGGAATACAGATAAACTTAGCTCGTGATGAACCTGTTTTACGTATTATTTGGCTGCGGTCTAAAGTCTCAAATATATCATCTACATCATACCTTCTAATTTTCATACTACTTGTTACTAATATTTTTTAAAAACAACATTTAATAAGTCTCATATTTAGTGTAAACCACAAAAAACACACTAGTTATTGTTGGCACAAACCCGTACTAAACTCATAACTAATTAAATAACAAGAAGAAGAAAATTAATAGCTATAAAACTACGACTATTCTAGGTTTTTTTTAAAAAAATCGCTTTCTTTTTTTATTTTTTCTATGGGCCAATCCCACCATTTTTTTGCATATAATTGCGCTCTTACTTCTGGAGAAAAACGATACTTAATTACCTTAGCTGGTGAACCAGCAACGATAGCGTAGGCAGGAACCTCTTTGGTTACAACAGAATTCGCCGCAATTATAGCGCCATCATTTATTTTTACGCCTGATAAAATTAAAGAATGTGCACCAACCCAAACGTCATTCCCAATTGTAATATCTCCTTTTGAAATAAAGTCATTATTTACTTCCTCATTAAAAATATTCTTAAATATAGGATAAGTTGTCGCTCTAGACATTGCATGATTACTGACTTGCATTGAAACATTTCTGGCTATTGAACAAAATTGACCAATTGTTACTTTACCACCATGTGCCACAATATCTGTATTGGGGCCATTTAAACTTGTAAATCTTCCAATTTCAATATCTCCATACAATTCACATCTTGCCACCAAACACCCCTCATCTATTACTATATTACCATCTAGACGTGAGCCATAAACCTTTGTTTTTTGATGAATTTTTACTTTACTAGATAAGGGTACGAAATTACCAAATCGCAATAAGAGATAAACCTTATTAAATAGTTTATTTTTAAGTTTATTAATCATTTTTATCTAAAAGGTATTGGGTAAACATTTTATAGTTACTCTCAGCACTAAAGTTGTCTTTAAAAAACTGCTTAATGTCTGTAATATTAAAACGTATTTTCTGATCTAATATCTCCGTAATTTTTAATGAAATTTCTTCATTACTCGCATCCAAATCTAATAACACCCCTGTTCTTTCATTTACAATCTCAGGTATTCCAAAAATTCGATATGCCATAATTGGTACACCAAAACTTTGAGCTTCCATCATTGAAACAGGCAAACCTTCTTTTAGACTTAAAGATAAAAATAAATCAACATCATTGTGCGCATAAAATTCCAGAACCTCACGATTTGCAACATGACCTTTATATTCAAAGCTAACATTTGATGGTAATTTTTTAGCGGCTTCCAAAACTTCATTTTCCTGAGGCCCATCCCCAAAATGTATCCATCTAATTTTATGCCCTTCAGATTGTACTAAACTTAACAACTCTGGAATTCTTTCTATTTGTTTAAAAGGAAATAGATTGGCGCAACTTACCATTAAAAAAGACGCCGAATCTTCAGTTTTTGGTTTTATTTTTATATTTGATATATACGCTCTCACGCCCAAATAAGCTACATGCACTTTTTCACTATCCTCAGTTAGCTGAGTATTAAAATACTGTTTGTTGTAATTACTTATTGCAAATACCGAATTAATATTTTTAAGAATATATTGCCTAAAAGGGACAGACCCACAATCCCAGCGTTCGTTGAACACGTCAAACCCATGCGCTCTACAATACAGATTAGAAATTCTATTTTGCGATTTAAGATATGCTAAACTCAATGTTGAATTCACAAACCAATAATCATAAAAAATAGGATTATTCAACTTTGATTTTTCTAAATATGATTCAATGAGTTTTGCTTCATTTAAAGCATTGGCCAGATAATAGATAAAATATCCACCTTTAAGATAGTAGGCTCTTTTTTTATCCTTCAGTACCGTATATAAATAAATTTTAAAAACGGCCTTAATACGATTAAATGAACCTAATATGTATTTAAAATGGTTTTTCACTTTACCATTATCTACTAAAAGATCATTGACTTCTACATTTTGAGGTAACGGACGCTGACCTGTATGTGTCTTTTCCCTAGGTATTATGATAACGCGTTTAAAGGCATCTGCTAAATGCTGAATTTCATTTTCAATAAAGGTTTCAGACTTCTTACCATAAGGATAATGTAATGTAAAAAGCACTAAAGTTTCTCCTGTTTTCATACCGTAACAATGCGTTGCTTTGAACCTGACACAAAAGATATTTTACCATTGACAAAGTCATTTAAATAACGTTCCGTCGTTTGCGGCCCCACATATAAGCGCGGTAAAGCATGCATATGGTTTTGATGTTCTGCCATAATATTACCTTTTCTCCCTGTCGTAGAAGTTTTAATTTTGGTTTGAGACATCAATTCCACTTCTCTAATACCAACCTCTACAGGCGAACCAAATGGATATGCAAAGTGCTCTACTGGCGAATTTAATCTTGATTCTAAAATGCTTACTGATTGATTAACTTCATACAACAGTTGACTATCGCTTATAGCTTTAAATGAAGGGTGATTTACAGTATGCGCTGCTATGGTAACTAATGGATCTGAATTTAGTTCAATAATTTGATTCCAATTTAATGCCAAATGCTCTACTTTTTCATAAAGAGGCATGTTATATTTTGAAAATAATGTCTTTATAAGATTTAATTGTTCCTCACCTTCATAACTTTTAATGAGGTGACGCAAAAAATTAAAAGTTTCTTCTTGCTCAGCATAACTCTGAAGATTAAAATTATACGTTTCTTCTTTTAAATTAAAAGAGATCTTTTGTTCCTTCAGTAATAAATCTTCTAATAAGTACCACCACAAGACCGCTTTTTTATCTGGGAAATTTGTTGTTACATAAATTGTAAAAGGCACGTTATGCCGTTTAAAGATAGGATACGCATGGGTTAAATTATCTACATAACCATCATCGAGAGTGAATATCACAAACTTTTTCTTTATGTTTCCCTGCAAATAGTCTGGCAATTCATCTAAAGAAATAAAATCATAATTTCTTTTTTTAAAATAAACAATTAAGTCCTCTAAGTGTGCTTCTGTGATTTCTATACCAGTGTTACGAAGTCGCTTCTCTTTTGATTTAGGTATAACACGATGGAGTACAACAATTTGACCTAACCCTTGATATAATCCACGAAAAAAGGGAGAAAGTGCATTTTTAATAAAAATCTTTCCTTTTGTAGTATTCATTTTAAAAATTTAAGATAAAAAATTCCGAATATAATGTATCTATTAATTCATCATTATCTGCATATCTATATACATACGGTCTTTTACTCGGGTAATATTTTTTTTTCACCACACAATTCTTAGGGATATATCTATCTGCTACTAAAACACCCATAGACCAACCTAATTTTCTACAAATATTAACAGCATTTCCTGTATTAGAAAACCCGTTAAAAAACACTTCCGGATGACTTATATAATGAATTTCAGACAAAGCCAATATGTCTTTAAGAGCGGACTTTAAAATTGAGATTTTATTAAAAACATTTGGCACATAGCTTCTTTTTTTACAAATAACAAAAGAATACAAGTCATCTTGCTTTAAATATAAAAACTGGGTATTTTCAAATATTTTATGATCGTTGTATAATTTCAATTCTTCTTGTCCAAGTAGTTGTCCTGCATTTTGATCATTGATGTTATAGATCTTAATTTTTGATCTACTCTTATGACTTTGCAAGGGTAATAGCTTATAATTTTTATATTCTATTTCTCTAAACTTTAAACTCTTAAAAATTTTATAGGGCACTTCAGAAGCTGTAAAATTTGTTACAACATGATCTTTAAGCTTCAATACCTTTAACAACAATGCCATACCACCAGTTTTTACACTAGGATCAACAATCCAACTGTGAAAGTTACAAAAGCGATGCATTTCTCCATTTATGATTCGCTCAGTAAAAATGGTGCCAATAAATCCTAAAATCTTATTTTCAACCTCTAAAACATACCCGTAATGGGTATGCTCAGCATTAAAATTTACCGACACAATTTTTTGCCAATCGGATTTACTAAAACTCGTGCTGTTTAGACGTGCTAAAAGCCCATAAATTCCTTCAAAATCTAACTGAGTAGCTTCTCGAACAGTCATGCTTATAAATCATTATTTTGTGAGGCACCTATGTAGCTAACCGTACTGATAGGTTGATATTCCGTAATTTAATCACAATGATTAACTACCCTTCTATTATTTCTTCAATTTTAATTTTAATCAATTGAAAATTCAGCATTTCAATAATATCTTCCTCTTCAAATTCAATCTCAAACTCATCTTCTAAGGCTGTAACTAAATTAATAGAACCAATAGAGTCCCAGCTATCTAAATCATCTGGACTTGTATCTTCATTTATGATGTCCTTTGGTACTTCAAATACCAAAGCCATAATTTCTTTTAGTTTCTCTTCAATATTAGGCATAATGTAATGTTATATAATTATAGGCGTTAGCCGCTGTAAAAGTAGCCTTTTTCATTGAATATAATGACATTGTTTCAGTTTGTTCGCTTTGTTCAAACCCTATTTTTGAATAAAAATCTGCAACTTGCGCATTTTTATTAGTCACTTTATAAGTCGCATTTAACTGCGCTGTTTTAGAAAAAACATCTGTTAACACCTCGTCTAAGAATCTATATTCTACGGTTCTTCCTAAAATTCTGCAGCTCATTAAAAGTGCATCAATATGTGCCGTTTGCTTATTTATATAGTGCACAATACACAAACCCGTTATGCCGCTATCTCCAAACTTATCTTTTACACTAAACGCAAAACAATCATATGCATCACTGTCTACAAATGCTGCTATCTGTGACTCTGTATATCGCGGCGTTGTTAAGTTAAATTGGTTAGTTTTTTGACTCATTTGTGCCATTCGAGCAATAAGGGTCTTGTCATTTTTATGAATCGTTAATTGTAACTCTAAGGACTCTAAAAATGCTTCAAAACTTTGTGATTGTCCTTCTGCATTAGCACGCTGTACATTCTGTTTATATTGATCTAGTTTTTTAGCATCTTCTTGGGTCTCGTTGAGTTGCACAAAATAATTGACCCATTGTTGCTGTTGTACATAATATTGTACTGCATTTTTTGGCACCTGAATCGTATGAACTGAAGGCACTTGGTCTCGCATTAATTGCACTTCAAAATCACTATCATCTACAAAAACAAATGAATCCACACCAATATTAAGCTCACCAGCTAAACGTTTTAAATTTTCACTTTTAGGCTCCCAGTTTACTTTTTTTGCCACTAAGGCGTCATTATTAAGTGTTAATTCGCTGTGGGTTTCTAACACCTTATCGACATCTTCAGGATTATTTTTACTCGCTAATGCAACAAGAACTCCTTTTTTACCCAATGCCAATGCTCTATACTGAGCAGCCGCAAAAGATTGGCCTTTATACGTGTTTTCATCCATTGCTATATGGTCAAAACCATCTTCGCCTAAAATTCCTTTCCAAAGAGTATTATCACAATCTAGAGCTAATAGTTTTTTTACTTGCCCAGTTACCGCATTAAAATACGGCTGAATCAATCGCATATAGCTGACATAAAACCCATGCTTATAAAGCAATTTATTTTTTAAATAGCCTTTAAAATCTATAGAATTTTCAATACCAGATTGCACTAAACATTTATCCGTATTTATCCATTTTATGGATTTTGGCGCATATTGATCACAAAACGCATTAAGACGCATCGCAAGTTGTTCTAAAGCTCCTGTTTGGGTTTGTTGATAGCTAAATGGCAATGCCGTAAAACGATTCATTATCACTAAAGAAGCTTTTGATATAGCGCCAAATGTAAGTCGTAATTCTGACTGAATTTTTTGTTCTAAAGCAGTAATATGCTCAACACTAAATCCATCTATTTTATACTCTAAACCATGTAAACAGTTGGCAAGCTCCCAAAAAATGAGTATCACCTTATTGTTTAAATCAAACTCTAAAGCATTTTGAGAAATATTATCGTAATCACCGAATGTAATATTTGCTTTGATTTGGTTAAGCGCACAATTGTATTCTATATAATCTTTAAGAGGATTTGTAGTAATATTATTGAGGACTAAAAGTTCAATAGTGTGGGCGTTATTACTAGGTACTAAATGAGCTTTAGCTTTTAAAAGTTCTAAATAACTGTTCATTGTATAGATATTTATAAGATGTACTTTTTGATGTGTTACCACATCACTTGACCACCATTAATTCTAATAGTCTCTCCTGTGATAAATCCGCTCTTTGTTGAATCTGCTAAAAACACTATGGCTTGTGCAATATCCTCTGGAGCTGCTAAGCGTTTAAGTGGTGTTTTTGCAGCGGTCAATAATTTAATTTTTTTAGGTAAATCTGCATTTAAATCGGTGTCTGCAATACTTGGCGACACGGCATTTACTCTTATCTTTTTACTAGCTAAATCCGTAGCTAAAGATTTAGTTAAACCTAATAAGGCTCCTTTTGCAGTGGTATAATGCGCTAGTTTAGCAAAAGGCTGTTCTATAGATTGTGTTGTTATAAATACAACGCCAGCTTGTTTATGAGATAAATGATCTTCTAATCGTTGCGTTAATAAAAATGGAATCTCTACATGCAATTTTATTTGTATGGCAAAATCTTGCCAATCTAATGATTGAAAATCAATATTTGGAATCGAAGGACTAGAAGTATAAACCAAAGCATCTAATGTATCTGTATAACGATTTACAGATTCTAAAACCTGATCCACACCTGAATCTGAAGTTAAGTCACTCTGAATTAGCATTAAATTTTCTGGGTTTTTTAAAGAGTTCTTTAAATGATTTAGACCCGTTTTATTTCTATTATAATGGCCAATTACATTAAACCCTTCTTGTAATAACTGTTTTGTGACTTCTAAACCTATTCCTCCTGATGCACCAACTACTAAGGCTGTTTTTTGTACATCTTCTAATAGATCACTGTGGTCTTCTAATTCTTTCTCAAATGGAATTATTTTTACTTTAGCGTTACCTGTGGTTACTTTTTGCTTATTTTGATTAAAAATTACAGTAGATAATTCTATACTCTCTTCTCTATCATTTTTTTTAAGCACTTCTGCTATAACTGTTATTGTATCACCTATTCTAACTGGCAATAAAAACTCTAAACTTTGAGAAAACCAAAGTGCGCCATCGCCAGGTAATTTTGTTCCTATTACGGTAGAAATAAATGATGCACCAAGCATACCATGAGCTACTTGTTTTTTAAAGGCTGTTTTTTTTGCATAGGTAGCATCAACATGTAGACGATTATCATCACCTGTTAATTCTGCAAATTTATCTATATCTTTTGCGGTAATTGTATGTACGACTTCTGCTGTTTGCCCTATAAAAATTTCAGAATATGTCATTTAATATAACTTTTTACTAGTGTTTTATTGAAAAAAGAACCTCCATATTCGAAGTATTTTTTTCTCAAGTATTTAATATCATTTGGCCTATACGCTATAAGCTTTACTAGCGTATTAACAATAGATTCTTTTATCAATCCTTGTCGTTCATGAGATAAGTCTACATGTTCTAATACGGTCATTAAAACGTCTAATACATTTCTTAATTTGGCTTCCTGTTTTAATAATGAATGAACACCACCTTCATGAACGCGATAGACTGTTGTTACATCTGAAAGTCTATAGTAAGGTTGTTGACTCGTTATTAATAAATTTAAAGGCCAATCTCCAATTTTTAGAGGCGTCATCCAATCTAAATTAGATATAAGTTCTTTTTTAAAAAGAATCGTTTGAGAATTTATTTTATTAGATTGCCCTAAGCTTTCAAACGTAATGGTTTCAGCTTCTAAAATACTATCCTCGTAGGTGTTTTCTTTTTCGTAGAACCATCGGTTGTTGGTAGATACACCTCCATACTCTGGGTTAGCCTCTAAAAAATCTACTTGTTTTTGAAGTTTATGTTCATCGATCCAATAATCATCTCCTTCACAAAATGCAATATATTTTCCTTTACACGCTTTTAAGGTTCTTATAAAGTTTGGTAAAACACCTAGATTTTTAGAATTGTCTAATAAGGTAATATTATTATGTTTTTGAGCTAAGGCATTAATACGTGTGGCTGTTTTATCCGTGGAACAATCTTCACCAATTACAACATCGAATTTAAAATTAGTTTTCTGACCTAGTAAACTTTCTAAGCTTTGTTCTATATAATTTTCTTGATTATATGTGAGTACACAAATAGAAACCTTTATATTTTGCCCTGAGATGTCCATTATTTTAAAAATCGTTCAAATGGTTTTCGGTCTCTAATACGTTTTGCTGGTGAGCCATAGTAAAGGCCATGACTTTCTAAATCCTTAACGACTAAAGAACCACTTCCTACTACCACGTTTTCTCCTATTGTGGTTCTATCTAATATGGTTACACCTAAAGCGATTGCAGAATATTTACCCAAATTAAAATAGCCTCCTGTGGTAACACCTGCGGATAAAGAAGAAAAGTCTTCCATTTTACAGTTATGCTCTAAAGAACTATTTGTATTGATAACGCAATGATTTAACATGTTTGCTTCAGAATTAATAATTACGCCTGGCATTATGACGTTACCAACACCTATTTTAGCAGTTGGACTTATATAGGCAAATTTAGACAGCGCGTTAATAAAGGTAAAATCCTTGTTCTGTTCTAAAATTTCAAGAACTACTTTTTCTCGCAAATAATTATCTCCTAAGCCTACTATACCAGCCTCGAAATTATAGGTTTTTGCTAAGGCATTCACCTCGTTTTGTCTACCAATAACCGTGTAGCCATAGAATTGATTGCCAATGTCTATGACAGAGTCAATAATCCCTACAATTTGATATTCTGGCTGATCTTGTAAAATATCAATAATTACTCGCGTTTGCGGACCTGCACAGAATACTACAATGTTTGTTACTTTCAACTTAAAATATTTTTAACAATTAGAAATTGATTCTCTTCACTCAATTTATCATATAATGGTAATGTCAATACTGTTTTTGACCTTTGCTCTGACACTTCTAAAATAGTATCTGTCTTTGTATAATTTAATGTGTTTAAACTTGGATAAAAATAGCGTCTACAATAAATATGGTTATCGTCTAGTAATTTTTTCTTCGCCAATAGGTCTTTCTCAGATTTAAAAAATATTGGAAAATATGAATAATTAAAGCCTGTTTCATCAATTAAGTCTAAAGTGTCGTAGTGTTTTCCTAACTGCGCTCTGTACAACAACCACTGAGCTTTTCGTTTTTCTAACACTTGGCCCATATGCTTTAAGTTAGCGATACCCATTGCGGCATGAAATTCTGAGTTTTTTCCATTTATTCCAATACCCCAAAAATCTTCTTGTCCATTATGTCCAAAATTGCGCATATAGTTTATTTTGTGCGCTACAGCTTTAGTATTCGTAAATAACGCACCACCTTCTACGGTATGAAATAATTTGGTCGCATGAAAACTCGTTGTACTGATATCGCCGTATTCAAAAATAGATTTTCCTTTATAGGTGGTTCCAAAACAATGGGCTGCATCGTAAATCACTTTTAAATTGTGTTTTTTCGCAATGGCTGCAATGGCTTCTACATCACAAGGATTACCATAAACATGCGTCGCTAATATGCCAGTAGTAGTTGGTGTAATGGCCGCTTCAATTTTTCTAGGGTCAATATTACAAGAGCCTTCTTCTATATCTACAAAAACAGGTTTACAACCTTCCCACACTATACTACTTGTGGTCGCAACATAAGAAAAAGGTGTTGTTATGATATCTCCTGTGAGCTCTAAAGCTTTAATCGCAATCTGTATAGCAATGGTACCATTGTTGACATAGCTAAAATGTCCGTTGTAATTTAAAAACTTAGGAATTTCAGATTCCAGCAAATTAACTAATGGTCCACTATTAGTCAGCCAATTTCTATCATAGACTTCATCTAATAAAGCATACAATTCAGCCTTTGGAGGTAAAAACGGTTTGGTTACAGGTATCATATTAATATCCAGGTTTCAGGTATAAATTTTGTTTTTTCAAAGAAAGCCTGATAATCTTGATTTCGATACCATGCTCTAGGTGCTAATACGGTTTTATTTGGGTTTTTATTTAACCATGCGGACCACCAACTGAATGTTGAATTAGCAATAATATTATGGTCGCATGCTGCCATAAACATGAGATCATAATAATCCTTATATAATTCCCTTTCTTCAATAAAATAAATATTTTCTAAATCTTTAAATTCATTCCTAACCCATGGAATATCATCAGAAAAAAAAAGAAATTTAGTAGGCGTCTCATTTTTAGATTTAAAATGCTCTATACATCGGTTATAATAGTTACGGTCTAAAGTTTCAAATAATTGACTTGCTCCTTTATCAGATATATAATCTGCACGTCTTATATGTACCGAAACAAAATTATTTTGACGAATCCATTCAATCTTTTTCTTAAATAAGTCCGTTTTGAATTCGTCTTTTAATGCTATTTTCTCCAATAATACATCCCTAATTTCATTAAAATAAGTAGGGTTAGCAAAATAACCATTAAGATACTGATCCTTTGGATTTGCTTCTAAAATAGATACATCAACCTCTAAATCTCCTAAACTGTAATAACGTTTTGAATTTCTAGATTTTAAGGCATTAGTTAGTCTTTCAAAAACAGAAAGTTTTAAAAACCTATTTACTTCTCTTTTAGAACAAGTTTTATTCTCAATGTTAAATGAATTTAACCCAAATGTCCTACCATATGGATCGTTCTCAAAAGACTTTATATCAATTTTTAATTCTTGATTCCTTTGTTTTGCGATTGCTAAACTAGCAGCATATTCAAATAATTGATTTCCTAAACCACCTTTTAAATTAATGACTACCATTTATTTCAATTTTCTTTTTTGTCTAAAATAAAATTGTCCGATTCTTTTACCTATATATGTCAAATACGGAACATTATCAAAATAATTGACACCATATCCCATTTCGCTATTCACTTTTTTCATTAACGGATTAGCGTTTAAGTTCTTAATTCTTTTATAAGGAATAATCTGACGATTCATTGGACGGATCTTACTAATCTTTTGACCTCTACTATTCTGTCCTTTTTGAATATCTCCATTAACTTTATTATATGATGTAGCACTACTTATGACGTTCTCATATTCAATACCCATTTCGTCACACATCTTATTAAATACTAATTCTGGAGATTTTGTAAAATCTTCATATTTAAAGATAGGAATATTTAGTTGCTTTAAAGCAGTAATATAATTTTCATAATATTTAAAAAAACGGACATGATCTGGTTGACCTCGAGAAATCCACACATCTATAGCGTTTCTAACGAATCCAATTACTATTGGGTTAAGATGTTTTAAATCTTCAAGTATACTGAATGTATTCGTTGGATTATCATTATTCTCTTTGAGCGGTTCAAAATCCACAATAGACCAATCTCTAATAATTAATTGCTTATTGTTATTAATACAATGTGCATTTAATTCTGTAGCTAAATCAGAAAAAGAATCAGATTTTAGATCTATATCATACCAAGTATGCGCCTGACTCTTAATATCATATAAGGGATTTAACACATCTACGCCTGATCCACCACCTGATGAATTTACCTCAGACATCACGATGGTATCAGTTAAACTAGACAAACACTTATTAAGTATTGTACCACCTGAACGTGCATAACAAAGTATAATAATTGGTCTTTTCATTATCTTACAAAAATAACTTTAATTTTTTTCTTTACGCTACGAATATACGGATTCAAAAAAACCATAGTTTCAATCCAATCCTCATTTTTAGATTTATAATTAAAAAATATAAATAATACTCCAAATACGAAACTTCCGCATATTAGATTTAATAAATAATAATCTTTTAGAAAATAAACGAGAACATAAACCAAACCTAATGCTACGACAGTATATGCTAATTGTAAGAATATTTTCTTTAGTGGGATACTCATTTTTAAGTTAATTTCTTTTGATGCAAAAAACAAATCAGTAACACCAGTAATACCTGCATAAGCACCACTTACCAATACAAAACTAAATATCCCAAACGGAGCAGCTATTAAAAGTGTTATAGTATAAATAGTACGCTTAATCAATATATACCTTAAACTAAATTGAGATTTCCCTCTGGAAATTAAAATATTATTACTCACACTACTAATTGGCATAAAAAAGCCAGTAACACAAAGTATTTGAAGATAAGGAATTGTTTCCGCCCATTTTTCTGTTAATAGCAACAATATTATTTCTTTAGAATAAAAAGCTATTAATAGCATTATTGGCACATACACAATACTTAACAAGCCTATTGAAAATGAGAAGTACTTTTTGAGTCTCATCTCGTCATGTTTAATTTTTGAATAAACAGGAAAAAGTACTTTATTGAGCACTGATGTGATTGTAAGCAAAGGCAACACTTTCATTGATTTCGCTCTATTATAAAACCCAACGCTGGCAGGATTGTAAAATCTACCGATTATTAACACATCAATTTGCTCAAAAATACGCGCTACAAAATTAATACCTAATATATTCGCTCCAAACTTTAGGTAACCCTTTACCTTACTTAAACTGAAATACATACTAGGTCTTAATGGAGAGACAACCCAATAAATTATAGTCGTCAATCCTGCACTGACTAAATTCCTTATCACCAAACTAAGAACACCAAAACCATCGTATGCTAAATACAAACCTAAGCCTCCAGAAACAACATTGACAAAGACGCCAATCACTGTTAACTTCTTAAAATCTAAGTCTTTTTTTATTAAGCTTCCTAGGCTACTGCTCATTGAGCCAAAGATTAGCCCTATTGCAGATAATTGAAATAAAAACTCAAGTTGATTATCTTTAAAAAAATCGGCAAATAACCCAGAAGTAAAATACAGAAAAATAAAAAGAATGATGCCTATACCAAGGTTGAAAAAAAATATACTAGAAAAATCTTTTTTTGTAACACCACTTTTTTGAATTATTGCGCTACCTAATCCAAAATCCTGAATAACGTTAAGTACTGTTGTTATTCCCATTACAAGACCAATAAGACCAAACGCTTCAGGCCCTAAAAGTCTAGCTAAAACTATCGAAATTACAAAGGTTAGTAATTGATTGGTTACTTGCCCTAATAAACTCCATGAGATACCACTTACTACTTTGTTTTTAAGATTGTCTGCCACTTGATTTTAATTAAAGTTCAATAACAACTTTATTTTTCTTTGTTACAATTTTTAAATCAACACCACTATTTCAAGTAAACTAGCTTAAAACAATTCTTCAATGTTAAACTCTCGAGTGCTTTTATAAAATAATAAACTTTATATTACTATCGTCTTGCCGTAATCTTTTTCAAATACTCATAATAATCACCTTTTAGACTTGCGGTCGATGCTATAATTGACGCTTTAGTTACCCAGTTATAATTCATAGCAATCTCTTCTAAACATGCAATTTTAAGTCCTGTCCGTTTTTCTACTGCTTTCACAAATTCTGTAGCCTCTGTTAAAGCTTCATGTGTACCAGTATCTAACCAAGCAAAACCACGACTAAGTATTTGAAGTTTTAAATTCTCACTCTCTAAATAGCTTTGATTTACTGACGTAATTTCTAATTCTCCACGGCTCGAAGGCGTTACATTTTTAGCAACTTCAATTACAGAATTAGGATAAAAATATAAACCTACAACAGCATAATTTGATTTTGGCACTTCGGGTTTTTCTTCAATACTAATTACGTTTTTATCTGTATCAAATTCCGCAACACCATAACGTTCTGGATCACTTACGTAGTTCCCAAATACAATCGCTTTTCCTTGCTCTTCTACAGTCCTCACAGACTCTTTTAATATACTTTGAAGTCCAGCGCCATAAAAAATATTATCGCCTAGCACTAAACAGACATCATCATTACCAATAAATTCTTCTCCGATAATAAAGGCTTGGGCCAAACCATCTGGAGATGGTTGCTCTGCATATTCAAAATTAACACCAAATTTTTCTCCTGACCCTAATAGTTTTTTAAAATTAGGCAGATCTACAGGTGTAGAAATAATTAAAATATCCTTTATACCAGCTAGCATTAACACTGATATTGGATAATATATCATTGGTTTATCATAAATAGGTAATAATTGTTTACTTACACTAATGGTTAATGGATGTAACCTTGTACCTGACCCACCTGCTAATACAATTCCTTTCATTTATCTTAATTTATAATACACCTTAATTGTCACTTAAGATTTCTCTTTTACTTCCAACAAAAAATACTAAAATTTTAATCTGTTGAATACTGCTTTTTATAATAATCCTTATAATCTCCTGAAACTATATTATTCAACCAAGCTTCATTATCTAAATACCAATCAATAGTTTTCTCAATACCTTCTTCAAATTGAAGTGATGGCTCCCAACCAAGCTCTTCTTTTAATTTAGAAGAATCAATAGCGTAACGCATATCATGTCCCGCTCTATCTTTTACATAGGCAATTAATTTTTCAGATGTATGTTCTGCTCTCCCTAATTTTCTATCCATTACCTTACAAATTACCTTTATAAGGTCTATATTTTTCCACTCATTAAATCCTCCAATATTATAGGTTCCACCAATTTGCCCCTTATGAAAAACCACATCAATAGCTCTAGCATGGTCCTTTACATACAGCCAATCTCTCACATTAAGACCTTCACCGTAAACCGGAAGTGGTTTTTGATTTCTAATATTATTTATAAATAATGGAATTAATTTTTCTGGAAATTGATTTGGCCCATAATTATTAGAACAATTTGTCACAACTATAGGTAAACCATACGTATTTTGGTAGGCTCTTACAAAATGATCTGAACTCGCTTTTGAAGCTGAATATGGCGATTTAGGATCATAAGGTGTGTCCTCTAAAAAAAAGCCTTCCGACCCTAACGAGCCAAAAACTTCATCGGTTGAAATATGGTAAAACAATTTATCTGTATAATCATTCTTCCAACTTTCTTTCGCCTGATTCAACAATGTTAAGGTGCCCATTATATTGGTATTCGCAAACTCAAATGGATTAGAAATAGATCGATCTACATGCGATTCTGCCGCCAAATGCAGTACTGAATCTATAGCATATTTTTCAAAAATATCCTTCACTAAGCCTTGATCACAAATATCACCCTTAATAAATTTGTAATTTGCTTTATGCTCAATAGCACTTAAGTTCTCCAGATTTCCTGCGTAGGTAAGCGCATCTAAATTTATAATATTGTAGTCTGAATACTTTTCTACAAATAACTTAACAACATGGCAACCGATAAAACCAGCACCTCCAGTTACTAAAATATTCTTCATGGCAATTGTTTTTTGATTATGTAAGTATTGATATCCTTATAAAAACTATAGACGCCTACATTTTAATTTTTTTATAATCGATTTGATTGGCCTTAAACCAATCATACGTATCAACAATTCCTTTACTTAAAGTATACTTTGGTTGCCAACCTAGAGCCTCTAATTTAGAACTATCCATTAATTTACGTGGTGTACCATCTGGTTTTGAACTATCCCAAACTATATCGCCTTTATGACCAACGATTTCTTGTATGGTTTCTGCCAATGTTTTGATAGTAACATCTGTACCTGTACCCACATTATAAAGGTGTTCTGGCAATGTGTTTTCTACCGCAAAAACTACAGCTTTTGCCATATCATCTACATGTAAAAATTCGCGCATTGGCGTCCCACTTCCCCAGAGTTCTACAGGAGCATTAGTTGGTTTTGCCTCATGGAACTTTCGCATCATCGCAGGCAACACATGTGAGCTTTTTAAATCAAAATTATCATGTGGACCATATAAGTTGGTTGGCATTAAACTCACAAAGTCTTTACCGTATTGTTTTCTAATAGCTTCACAAGCTTTTACACCTGCAATTTTCGCTATGGCATACCACTCGTTCGTTGGCTCTAAACTATCCGTTAGTAAA
The DNA here is from genome assembly GCF_013249045.1 of Winogradskyella eckloniae. Taxonomy (GTDB): domain Bacteria; phylum Bacteroidota; class Bacteroidia; order Flavobacteriales; family Flavobacteriaceae; genus Winogradskyella; species Winogradskyella eckloniae. Next base: position 16,674 of record NZ_JABRWP010000007.1, on the reverse strand, counting down.
TACTCTTCTTTTAATGGTTGCGGTGCAAACTTTGGATAAATACATGAGCTCCCTAAAAACACAAACTTTGAAATATTTGCTTTATGAGCCGCATCAATTAAATTATTCTGAATCTGCAAATTCTCCATTAAAAACGGATAAGGATGCTCATTATTTGCTAAAATACCACCAACCTTTGCCGCAGCATCGATAATGATATCCGGACGTTCCGCATTAATAAAATCAATTACCGCTTGTTGGTTACGTAGATCTAAATTTTTACTCGTTTCACCAATGATATTTGTATAGCCATTAGCCTCTAGCGCACGCCACACGGCAGAACCTACCATTCCGCGATGACCTGCTATATATATTTTTGAATCTTTAGCTGTATTACTCAAAATAATTCATCGTTTTAAAACCGCCTGCTTCTAAGTACTGTTGCTCTTGCATTACCTTAATATCACCTTCCATCATATCCTTTACCAAATCAGCTAAATCATACTGACATTCCCAGCCTAGTTTTTCTTTCGCCTTTGACGCATCGCCTATTAACAACTCCACTTCTGTTGGTCTAAAGTAACGTGGATCTACCGCTAAGACTTCCTTACCTATTTCAACTTGATATTTTGGATCGTTACACTTGGTTACATAGGCTTTTTCATCCTCTCCTGTACCTTTAAACTCAAGTTCTATACCAACCTCAGCAAAACTCATATGTACAAAATCCCTAATTCTTGTTGTTTTTCCTGTGGCAATCACCCAATCTTCTGGTTCTTCAGCCTGTAGAATCATCCACATCATACGAACATAGTCTTTTGCATGTCCCCAATCACGTTGCGCATCTAAATTTCCTAAATGAAATTTATCTTGTAATCCTAATGCAATACGAGATACTGCTCTGGTAATTTTACGTGTTACAAAAGTTTCCCCTCTTATCGGAGATTCGTGATTAAACAAAATACCATTACAAGCATACATATTATAGGCTTCTCTATAATTTACCGTAATCCAGTAAGCATACATTTTTGCTACAGCATATGGAGATCTTGGGTAAAATGGTGTTGTTTCAGATTGTGGTACCTCTTGTACTTTACCGTACAATTCTGAAGTCGATGCCTGATATATTCTCGTTTTACTTTCTAAACCTAATAAACGAACCGCATCTAAAATGCGCAATGTACCTAAACCATCTGCGTTACCTGTATATTCTGGGATTTCAAAAGAGACTGCAACATGGCTCATTGCTGCCAAATTGTAAATCTCATCTGGCTGAATTTCTTTGATTAAACGAATAAGATTAGTACTATCCGTCATATCACCATAATGTAAGTAAAAATTTTGATGATCTACATGTGGATCTTGATATAAGTGATCAATCCTATCTGTATTAAACAACGAAGAACGTCGTTTTAATCCATGTACTTCATATCCTTTTTTTAACAAAAATTCGCTTAAATAAGCACCATCTTGTCCTGTTACGCCTGTAATAAATGCAACTTTACTCATCAATATTTATTTCAATTTAAGTGATTTGATAAAACCAATTCGTTTAGCACAAATTTACTAAAATAGTAAGACTATATAAATCATTTTGATTTTAAAATCAGTCAAATCAAATTATGGATAGAGAAACGTTTTTTATTTGTAAGATTTACTTTACTAAAAACCAAGCGTTTAATAATTCTTTTCGGTTATACAACATCGGTTGCTTTGTATTCCAATCCATTACCGAGAATCCTGCATGCTCACATATAGCTTGGCCTGCAGCCGTATCCCACTCCATGGTTGGTGCAAATCTTGGGTAACAATCTGCAGTACCTTCGGCAACCATACATAACTTTAACGAACTCCCTTTTGATATTAAATTCACCGCACCATGTGTCGCACGCATATCACTAACATAGGCTTCGGTTTCTGGAGACATATGAGATCGACTGGCAACAATAGTATAAGTTTTATCTGCACGTTCTAATGGTAATTTTACACCGGCTTTAACTAAACTATCGATACTATAGTCCTCTAGATTTACCGCTACTTTATAAGCTCCAATGTCTGAAGTGGAGAAATAAAGCTCTCCCAATACAGGTACATAAATCACACCAATAACCGTTTTTTGATTTTCAATTAAAGCTATGTTTACAGTAAACTCACCATTGCGTTTTATAAACTCTTTGGTCCCATCAATAGGATCTACGATCCATAATTGATGCCATTGTTGTCTTTCTTCATACGACATAGACTTCCCTTCTTCAGAAAGTACAGGAATTTGAGATGCTTTTAAGTGCGACATAATAACATTATGCGACGCTAAATCGGCCTTGGTCAAAGGCGAATTGTCACCTTTAAATTCTACAGCAAAATCCTCTGTGTGATAAATATTTAGAATTTCTTTACCTGCCTCTATTGCTGCCTCAATGGCTAACTTTAAATTCTGATCCATGTATCCCAAAAAATTAAATAATCATTCCAGCTCCAATGGTTTCATTGGTTTGCTCATCTATTAAAATAATACTTCCGGTCTGTCTATTTTTTTTGTAGGCATCATAAAACATAGGTTTTGCCGTTCTAATAGAGATACGTGCTATATCATTCATTTCAATACTAGTTACATCCTCCATACGATGTAGGGTATTGATATCTATTTTATATTTCAATTCTTTCACCATACCAATAGACTCATTTGTGGTATGTTTAACCACAACTTTTGTTCGGGCTTGGATTGGCTTAGTACTCATCCATGTTACCAATACTTCTATATCTTGGCCAATTTCTGGTACATTATTTTCTCTAACAATCATGTCACCTCGACTGTTATCTATCTCGTCTTCTAAGGTCATGGTTACAGACATTGGTGCAAATGCTTCCTCAATTTGCTCACCATTAAGTTCTATAGTTTTAATGGTAGATACAAATCCTGAAGGTAACGATTTCACTTTATCACCAGGTTTGAAAACACCACCATCTATACGACCAGCAAAGCCTCTAAAATCTTGATTATCTAATGTATGTGGGCGAATTACAGATTGAATAGGAAAACGACAGTCTACTAAATTATGGTCGCTAGAAATATGTACGGTTTCTAGATGATACATTAATGTACTGCCTTGATACCAATCCATGTTTTCAGAACGGTTTACCACATTGTCACCATTTAATGCTGAAATAGGAATAAACTGAATATCCTTGATACCTAATTTTGATGAAAATGCTTTAAAATCTGAAACAATGCCGTTATAAACATCTTCACTATAATCTACCAAGTCCATTTTATTAACACAAACAATAGCATGAGGTATTCTTAAAAGCGACGCAATAAACGCATGACGATGTGTTTGCTCTAGCATTCCTTTTCTAGCATCTATAAGTATAATAGCTAAATTAGCAGTAGACGCTCCAGTCACCATGTTACGGGTATACTGAATATGACCAGGTGTATCTGCAATTATAAATTTACGCTTAGGCGTTGCAAAATACCTGTACGCCACATCAATGGTAATCCCTTGTTCACGCTCCGATTTTAAACCATCAGTCAGTAGTGATAAATCAACATAGTCAAATCCTTTTGACTTACTCGATTCTTCAACAGCCTCTAATTGATCTTGAAAAATTGATTTACTATCATATAATAAGCGTCCTATTAACGTACTTTTTCCATCATCTACACTTCCTGCTGTAGTAAAACGCAATAATTCTATATCTTGATAATCCATTTTTTATTGTTGTTTGTTGTTAGTTGCACAGCTTTAGTTCACATCACTTCGCTAAAGACTCCACTTCCTATACGTTTTAAATTTTAAAAATAACCTTGTTTTTTACGATCTTCCATTGCGGTCTCAGCACGTTTATCATCTGCTCGCCCACCACGCTCTGTTGTACGTGTGGTCGCAATCTCTTCAATGATCTTTTCTAATGTATCCGCTTCAGATTCTACGGCTCCTGTTATTGGCATATCGCCACAGGTTCTATAGCGAATCGTCATATTTTCAACCGTTTCGCCTTCTTTTAATTTTATAAATTCTGAATTAGCCAAAATCACACCATCGCGTACCACGCAGTCACGCTGATGTGAAAAATAAAGTGATGGTAAATCTATATTTTCTTGCTTTATATATTCCCAAACATCCATTTCTGTCCAGTTAGAAATAGGAAATACTCTAAAATGCTCACCATAATTTTTACGCCCATTAAAAAGGTTCCATAATTCTGGTCTTTGATTTTTAGGATCCCATTGTCCAAACTCATCTCTATGTGAAAAAAAGCGCTCTTTTGCTCTTGCCTTTTCTTCATCACGTCTAGCACCTCCCATGGCTGCATCGACCTTATGGGCTTCTAACGTATCTAAAAGAGATACAATTTGCAACGAATTACGAGAAGCATCTGCACCTGTTTCTTCCTTTGCTCTTCCGGTATCTATGGCCTCTTGTACAGATCCAACAATAAGTTTCACTCCTAATTTCTCAACTAATGCATCTCTAAAAGCAATGGTTTCCGGAAAATTATGTCCTGTATCGATATGAATTAATGGAAACGGAATTTTCGCAGGATAAAATGCTTTCTTTGCTAAATGGGTAAGTAGAATTGAATCTTTCCCTCCAGAAAACAATAAAACAGGGTTTTCAAACTGCGCCGCAATTTCTCGTATCACAAAAATGGCTTCTGATTCTAATTCTTTTAAATGATTAATTACATAATTACTCATGTTACTTATTTTAATTTTTGAATAATAAAGTCTACTATATATTGTACAGATGTTTCAATAGATTGGTTATCTGTGATAATTTCAATATCCGGATTTTCTGGCGCTTCATAAGGCGCAGAAATACCTGTCATGTTTTTTATTTCTCCAGCTCTTGCCTTCTTATATAATCCTTTAACATCTCTTCGCTCACATTCTTCTAATGATGTATTGATGTAAATTTCTATAAAATTTTCGGCACCTACAATGGTTTTAATATTTTCTCTGTCTTTAATATATGGTGATACAAAAGCCGCTAAGGTTACGACACCTGCTTCTACCATAAGATTTCCTATTTCTGCAATGCGTCGTATGTTTTCTGTTCTATCTTCTGGTGCAAAACTAAGATCTTTATTTATACCTTGTCTAATATTATCACCATCTAAACTAAAGGTAGACATCCCAATTTTATGCAATTGTTGTTCTACTAAATTTGCTAAAGTTGATTTCCCAGAACCAGACAAGCCCGTAAACCACAATAACATGGCGCGATGGCCGTTTCGTTTTTCGCGATCTGCTTTTACAACATTGTAACTATGCTTTACCGTATTACTACTCATTTATTAATTCTGTTGATTTAATTTTTCTAATTGCTTTCGCTTATGCCTTTTATCTAACCCAAAATTTATACGGTACCATAATTTTTCATGCCCAAAATACAATAACATTTTAGTAATCACTTCTGCGCCTCCGATTTTTACACCTGTCATTGGATTACCTGTAATTATCCATCCTAAAAGTATCGTATCTATTGTACCAACGCCGCGCCACGAAAACGTCTTTAAGATATGACGTTTATTTGAAGACCTAATAGTAGATTTAAACCAAACCCTTTCATGTATATAGTATAAGATCATTTTTGTAAAGAGCTCACAAACGCCCATTAACATACCTACATTTAAGTCACTCGAAATAAACCACGACAAAAGTAGGGTATCTAAAGTACCTATTAAACGCCACGTAATTGTTTTTGCTAAATGTCTCTTGCTGAATTTCAATTTCTTTCTGTATTTAATAACAAAAGCTGACAAAACATGGTAGTTATATATTTATAATTTATGTCCATTAGACGACTTAGAGAACCATTATTTTTAAAGTTTCGAATTTATTAAATATACCTCTACAGATCTATCACTTAATTAGTCTACTTATCTTGTAGGATAATAAAATTGAGCGCAAATATAAATAATATGTCATTGACATTACCATAGTTCTGTACATTTATTGTAATTAATATCTAATATGAAATTATAACAATGTTACATTATTAATTCTTTAAAAATACACAAACATTATTCATATACAATTATGTGAACTTTAAATTTCTAAATCAAGTCGCTTCGACTGTAAGTATTTTATCACATAAAACATACCGTTCGTCTAAGATTCATATGGTCTAAATTTTTTAATTAACAATTTTTACTATCTTTGCGGCAACCAAAATCGACCAAAAACATTTACCTATCAAGAGGATAGCTATGTGTTTTTCTAGATTTAATTAAATAAATTATGAAAAAAACTTACTTTTTTTTGTTGGCATTCTCTATCTTTTCACTTGGATTTAGCCAAACAATCGTAACTGTTGATCGTCCAAATATCGTTGGACCAACTGCAACAGGTAATGACCCTTCAATTTCCTCAACGGGATTAGCAAGAGGGGCTGGCGTAATCTTAGCGAGCACCGGTCAAAACTTCACGGCAAGCCAATGGAACGCACCAACACAGGCGCAAGCAGAAATTGACAACGAATATATTGAATGGTCTGTTAACGCAAGTGCAGATAACGAAGTTATCATCACAGGTTTAGATATTAGAAATCGTAAAAACGCAAACGGCCCATCTAATTGGCAAATATTTTATAGCTTAGATGACTTTGCAACGGCAGGTATTGCTTTAACAACAGTACAAACTTCTGCATCGACGGCCACAGATTACTTTTTTAGTGGGTTTTCTATAAGCTCTGGCGCTGCAGGAAAAGTCACTTTTAGATTATACGCATGGAATTCATTAACTGGTGGTGGCTGGTTTAGAATCGCTAATAGAAACTCGTGGTCTGCCTTTGGTATTGCTAACCCTGGCGTAAGACTTATTGGATCTATAAATAGTACAACTATAAACAGTACCGATTCTGATATTGTAACAACAGGTTATAACCCAACAGATAATATAGACTATAACTCTTACACCGCGTCGTCAGGATTAACCATTTCTAACGCTATTAAAGTTGGAGAATTTTCAATTCGTGATGGTGGTGCTACTTTAGCGGATGCCGATCTTTTACCTACGGTATTATCCGACTTAGAATTTGGTTTAACAAACAGTCAAATTATAGAGACATTGGCCATTTTTGATGGCACTTTAAATGTTGCGGAAACGTCTGTAAGCTCTGATGTGGTTAATTTTTCTGGATTAGCGAGTATTTCTGCTTTAGACAATAGCTCAAAAACTTTTGATGTGTATGCAACTTTTAAGACTGTTGTTGAAGATAACACGCAATTTCAGCTGACTATAAATTCGGCTTCAGCTAATGTTGCTACAGGTTCTTCATTTGCCGATTTTAATGCAGGTGGTGCACAGACACCAATTGCTGGTGACGATAACAGAATTGAAGTTACGGCTAACTTTGTTGTATTTGATCAACAACCTACAGACACCAATCAATTTGTAATAATGACACCATACCCAACAGTATTAACTGTTGATAGTAATGGTAATTTAGATGAAGACTATAATGGTACCGTAACGATTTTAGCTGCAGGTTCTATGAGCCCTTCTTCTATTAACTACCCTGTAACTAACGGAATAGCAACATTAAACACAATAACCTTTACTGAAAAAGAAACAGTAACCACTATTGCAGCGTTAATAGGTGGTGTTGGTTTTGCAACAAGTAACGCATTTGATGTTAATGGCCCATTAATTACAATCGCTTATCAAGATTTTGATGGCAGCACACCAGAATGGACGTACTCAACAAGTATTCCTACTTTTGATAATGGTTGGGGCAATGGTTATTTTGGTGTTATCGATAGCGCCATAGCGTCACCTTTAGATTACGATTATTTTTCAAATAATATATTTGGAGAAAATGACTTAAATAATACTTCTGGTGGAACTACTGGTTTTGCGACAATTACATTTGATACCATTGATATTAGCGCCTATGACAATGTTACCCTAAGTTTTGATTGGGATATTCACGGCTATGATGCTAACGCAGATGATGCACAATACCGTTTAATCCTTGATGGTGTTAACCAAGCATACGAATACATTTTAGATGGCAACCTTATTGATACGGATCAAGGTACTGTATCTGTTGCCATCCCAAATACAGTAGGAACTATAGGATTACAAGTCCGAGTAAGAAATAACGGTTTAGACGGTTACTCTGGTTTTGATAATTTCAAATTATCTAGCGTATTTGATGGTTTATTATATACAGACAACGGCTGGACTCCAAATGCGCCATCGCCTTCTACTGGAAGTGACAACGCATACGTTTTAGACGGTACTTATACAGTCGGATCTCATATTCAAATTAATAACCTTTATATTAATGATGCAGCAACGACAAGTGTAGCTTCAGGGCAATCCATTACTACAAATTCTGCCATTATTAATGATGGTACTTTAGAATTACTATCTGTATCAACATCTTATTCTAGTTTAATTACGGATAATATTGAAGGTGAAGTTACATATTACCGTCACGTGAACCAGTTTGCAGACACCGGCTCTACAACGGGTAAAAACGATTTAGTGTCTGCTCCTGTTACCAACAGTAGTCAAACATTTTTAGCATTAAGAACAGCTAACCCACAAATCCCATCAGGAACTATAGGTGGTGTACCATCGTATTTATTTGGTCCTTTTGATAATAATGCGAATGCCTATGTTAACTATACAGCATCTGATGAACCTTCATTAATAGCGTCTGGAATTGGCTATAGAACAGCGTCTACAGCAGCAACAGGTTCTACTTTTGAATTTGTAGGTGATGTTGAAACAGGAAGCAAAAGTGTAGCTATTAACATCGGTTCTGGGAGTATCCAAAACTTAATTGGTAACCCTTACCCATCTTACATCTTATTATCTACCTTTTTATCTGAAAACGGTACAGCGATGCACCCAACCAATTACGGTGTTTACGGTTATAAAGGTGATGTAACAGACGGATTTATTGTATGGAACCAAGCGTATTCTGATGCTAACCCAACAGCTAAAATCGCTCCAGGACAAGGATTCTTTGTGGCTTCTAAATCTGGAGGTGCAACGATTAACTTTACACCTGCTATGAGAACCATTGGTACATCTGATGATTTTATCGTAGGACGTTCTGAAACGCAAAATTTAGCGAATTTAAGATTGCAAGTTGAAAAACAAGATGCCATCTATAGCACGGATTTATATTTTAATAATAATGCTTCATTAAGCATGGATCCTGGATACGATTCTGAAGTATTTGAAGCGACTTCACCAGAATTTTCGATCTACTCGCACTTAGTGCAAGACAATGTAGGACAAGATTTTGCTGTACAATCTGTTAGCTATACCGATTTAGATAATGTAACCATACCTTTAGGTATTAACATTGCACAAGGTGAGCAAGCAACAGTTAGCATTAGTGAAAGCGTTATCCCTGAAGATGTTGAAGTTACTTTAGAAGATAACGTAACGAATACATTTACAGATTTATTAGCTGGTGACTATACTTTTATACCTGGCTCTACACTAACAGAAACAGGTCGTTTTTATATTCATTTCTCTAGAACAACAACCTTAGGGACTACAGATAATCTTTTAAGTGGATTAGAAATTTACGCTGTATCTAAAACGATTACCATTAAAGGGCAATTAGACGAGGATACAACGTTTAACTTATTCGATATCCAAGGACGTAAGGTAAGCGCTAGTGAATTAAACCAAAGAAACACAGAACACACAATTGATGTTTCTAGTCTTTCTGCTGGGATCTATGTTGTGCAATTACAAAGCAACTTAGGAAGCAGAACGCAAAAAGTAATTATAAAATAAGGAACATAAAACACCTTAAAAACGAAAGCGCATCTTAACAGATGCGCTTTTTTTTATTTAATCTTATTAACCATAGCGTGCGATGAATATATTGTGATATTAACGATAAGACACCTCTAAAATTTCACAATCCTCAATTTCGTTTACTTTAAAGACACTAATACTACGTATAAGCCATGTGACCATATTCTACACTAAGTGTCTTATATAGTGTTATTAACGGTTTGTTAATATCTAAACATACAATAAAACTTCAGTTTTACTATATTTGTGATCCTAAAGCCGGCAGACTTAACCCTGTTTTGGACCAAATAACGATGAACAATCACAAGCAACGGTTTTAAGCCAAGCCGTGTAGTATAATTTTTTTGGTTATACTCATGACAACTTAAAGCTCGCGTTTTATTTATAACTAACTATTACAATGAGACATTTTTACGCGTTTTTATTACTTTTTTTAATTGGACATTTTGGGTTTTCTCAAACTACTATTTTTTTTGAAAATGGTGGAGGCTCAGCTCCAGCAGGTTGGACTTTTGAGAATAATATAACCACTAACGAAATTGATCGCACTAGCTATTGGTTGGTTGATGCCGGTAATCCGAGTGATGTTATTACCACTGCCACTTATGATTTATCAGCTTACACTGATGCTGAATTTACTATGAATATCCGCTCATTCGGTGGTGGAACTCATCTACAAGCAAAAATTGAGATATCCTATGATGGTGGTACAACATATACACAAACAGAAACCACCATTACAACTACAACTTCTTATACGAGTATAGGCACTATTACCTTAAATTCCGTTTCCAATCAAGTTGTTTTAAGAATATCAAACAACGGAACTTCTGGGAGAGGAGTAAGAATGCAAGACTTAGAATTAACGGCATCTGGGACCGCATCCACCAATGATACAGACACAGAAGTTTACGAAATTTCACCTCAAATAGCTGGTGCAACGGTAATAGCGGCAGATGTCACTACAGTAGGTACGGCTTTTGAAGTTTTAGGTTTTGAAGTACTCGATCAAGGTACAGCGGATGGCTTAGCGACCAACATAACCACTATGCGTTTTGTACCTGGTACTAACAACACTGCAGATTGGACAGATGCTATACAAGGTGCCACCTTAGTAGATGGAAATTCAGTAACGCATACACCAACAGTAACGGTAACAGATACTGAAATTGAGTTGGCATTTGGGACGCCTATTTCTGTCACAGACAATACAGCTCTAGAATTTTCATTAGGGATCTACCTTAATACAACTAATATCGTTGATGGTAGTATAATACAACTTCAGATAGACGAATCAGGTAGTTTTGATGCTGATACTTCAGGTTCTGATTTTGTGGACCCATACTTATTTGGTGATGTTATTGGAAATGATTTTACTATAGATGTTGTTTCAACAGAATTAGCTTACGTAGTGCAGCCTAGTACTACTATTATAAACACGGTTATGTCGCCAAACGTAGAAATTGCAGCTACCGATGCCAATGGTAATATAGATATTGATTATTCTGGTTTAGGGCACGACATTTCTGTAACCACAGATGGTAATTTTAGTGGTATAGCGACACTAACTGCAGAGGCAACTGATGGTATTGCTGTTTTTGACAACCTAGTTTTTGACACCTTAGCTACAGGTATTAAATTATCTGCGACGGATGATTCACCACTCATTACAGGTACTTATGATTCAGATTTGTTTGATGTAGAGAGTATTCCTGTTGGGCCTGTAACATTATGGGTAGAACCATTTACTGACAACTCCTTATATACTGTTACATTAGGAGGTGAAGGTAATGATGGTATAGCAGACTACTTACAAATTACTGACGGCTCAAACATTAACAAAACTTATACAGGTAATAATGGCAATTTCTTTGCTGGTCAAGATATTGATGATGGAGGCTGGACAAATAGTGCTTCACCTAGTCAATTAACATGGTCAAATATTGATATTTCGGATTATAATACGTTAAACTTTAGTGGGTCTTTTGCATCAGTAGGTGGAGGAATTGATGATTCAGACTACGTATTAATAGAATATAGTATTGACAATGGAAGTTGGACAAACTTATTAGCTTTTGAAAATAATGGATCAACATTTAATACCGATTTTTTAGAAGATACTGATTTTGATGAAGATGGTGATGGTACAGCGTTAAGCGATAGTTTTTCACAATTTACTAAAGCAATAGCAGGAACAGGAACTACATTAGACATAAGAATAACCTTCGCCTTAAATTCAGGTGATGAGGAAATAGCAATAGAAGATTTTTCTTTAACAGGCTTACCTGATGCTACAACATACACTTACGATGGTACAACTTGGTCACCAAGTGATCCAGATGGTGTATCTCTAGCGACAGAAGCTATTGTTATTGAGTCTGGAAGTACTTCATTGACTACAGACACAGACATTAATACTGTCACTATAAATCCTGGTGCTGGTTTAACGATAGATACTGGTGTTACTTTAACAGTTACTACAGACTTAACATTAGAATCTAACTCTACAAGTTATGCCAGTTTAATCTCTGATGGTACCATTTCGGGTACTGTAATTTATAAGAGACACGTTAACACCTTTAACAGTACTACAGGCAGTACAAATGGCCAAAACGATTTAATTTCTGCGCCTGTTACAGATGCTAGTCAGAACTTTGGGGCATTTAGAGCAACCAACACCAACATACCGTCTGGTACAGTGGGTGGTGGTACTACAACGTTCTATCTATTTGGCCCATTTGATAATAATGCCGCAACGAATCCGTATATTTTATATTCAGATGCCGATGATGCTATGCCAATTGCTGCTGGTATAGGATATAGAACAGCCTCTACAGACACCTCTACATTTACCTTTACTGGAGAGGTCTTAACAGGCAACGTCCCTGTTACAATTACAACAGGTAGTGAAACCGAATGGAATTTAATTGGTAACCCGTACCCATCTTATATTAACAGTGGCGATTTCTTAACGTTAAATGCAGCTAACTTGGATCAAAATGCCGTGGGTATTTATGGATACGATGGTGATGCGGCTAATGGATGGACAGTCGTTAACTACAACAACTTAAACACGAACACCAACCTAACACCTGGACAAGGATTTATGGTGGCTGCAGAAGCTGCAAGTGCCACTTTAAATTTCACGCCTTCCATGCGTACTGTTTCAGGTGGTGATGATTTTATTGCAGGTAGAACAACAGAAACTAATGCTTACTTAAGCTTACAGGTAGCGAATAGCGATGCTCAATTTACAACCGATTTTTACTTTAACGCTAACTCAACAAGATCTTTAGATCCTGGTTATGACGCTGCTATGTTTAACAGCCAGTTACCGAGTTTAAACATGTATTCGCATTTAGTTGAAAACAATATTGGCACTAAAATGACAATACAGTCCTTAAGTGAAACAGATCTTACAGATGTGATTATTCCTTTAGGTGTTCATGCGAATCAATTAGAGCAAATTACCTTTAGTATAGCGCAATCTACATTACCAAGCTCAGTTGAAGTGTACTTAGAAGATAATGTTACTAATACCTTTACTTTATTAACCGACGGTGATTATACTATAACACCAAATGCTAATTTAAATGGTACAGGTCGTTTCTATTTAAGATTTACAACTACCGCGTTATCTACTGCCGAAACGACTTTAGATCAAATTAGTATTTATAACAACCAAAGCGATAAAACAATTGTAATTGCTGGTCAATTAACAGAAACAACTACGGCCAACCTCTATGACATACAAGGTCGTAAAGTAAGCAGTACGTTATTGCAAAGCTCAAGCAGATCACAGACTATTGATGTGAGCAACTTAAGCACTGGTGTTTATATCGTAGAATTACAAAATGGTCTACAAAACAAAACACAAAAGGTGATTTTACAGTAAGGATTACCCGCACTTAAATTATATAAAAACGCACTAAATCTTTTAGTGCGTTTTTTTTGTGCTTCAAACTTTTTATTAACACTATAACGTTTGCGTAAATAAAGTTTAAATCAATCTAATTATATTCACAAACAACTAATAATCAGACTAATTTAAATTTTATAAAATGACAAAAAAGTACGCTTTATTTACGTTAATGCTTTTGTGCCTCTTTTTTATGCCTTCTGCATTTTCGCAACAAGACGTTTTTAGCAGAAGTGATGTTTCTACTGGAAATTTTGGTGATGGTCAACTGCCATGGTATTATGCAACGGACAACAATAGTCAAGGCGATCCGGATAGTGGTAATAGTACAAGAAACTATGTAAAAATTGGCCATAATAACAATACAACAATGTACACCAATGGAAGATATTATATGGTTGCAAGTTTAGATTTTCAAGCAAGTGCAACTTCACCAAGAACCATTAATAATTCTGGTGGCGGTTTATCTGCCTCTGGCGGCATTTATAACGCTACGTCCGCAACCCATGTTTTTAATACACCAATTGGAATTGACGGAACAACTGTTCAACTACACACTAACGCTTCAGGTGGATTAACATTTACGGAAACAATTTATATTAATAACAATACGGTTGAATTTGGGAACATGGGTTCTGGTAGTATTACCGTAAGTGGTGTTATGGTAGGTACTGGTAACCTCACTAAAGTTGGTACAAACACCTTAATTATCACCGGAAGTAACACCTATTCTGGTACAACTACTATAAATGAAGGTGTAGTTATTTTAAGTGGCGACTTATCCAATTCTGATGTTACCGTTAAATCTGGTGCAACACTAGAATTAGATGGCACCTCAACTGTGAAATCTATTACCGTTGAAGCTGGTGGCTATATTCAAGTCAATTCCGGCGCCACATTAACCGTTACGGATACGTTAATGTTACAATCGATTTCTAATTTATATGCAAGTTTAATCTCTGACGGCACCATTGTTGGCACTGTAAAATACAAGCGGTATGTCAATGCGGCTGCAGGTACAAGTGCTACAACAGGATCTAATGATTTAGTTAGCGCGCCTTTATCTGGTAGTTCGTTTGGTGTATTACGAAACGATGTGGATACTAACATATTATCAGGAACCGTTGGCACCACCACCACTTTTTATTTATTTGGTCCGTTTAATCCGTCTACAAATACCTATGACCTATATAGTGCTGCCGATGATGCTGAAATATTAGTCGCTGGTAACGGTTACCGTACAGGATCTGATGGTGGAGGCACCTATACTTTTACAGGAAATGTTGAAACTAATAGCATTTCTAAAAATATTGTTACACCAACAGGTGCTTCTGCAAGCATTTGGAATTTAATTGGTAATCCTTATCCATCTTATCTTAAACTAAAAGAATTTTTATTAGCAAACAATGGACAATTTGACTCTGGGAGTTCAGGGGTTTATGGCTATGATGGTGCTGCACATGATGGTTGGATCACTTGGAATTTGGCCTATGCCCTAGACCCTGTCAATGCAGGTGCTGTCATTGCACCAGGACAAGGCTTCTTTGTGGCTTCAAAATCTGGTGGTGGAATCGTTACCTTTGATCCTTCTTATAGAACTACCGGTAACTCAGACGATTTTATTTCTGGACGAAGCACCAATGCCGTTACCAATTTAGAGTTAACTTTAAGCAATGCAACGTCTTCTTTTGTGACCGATTTCTATTTTACAGAATACTCAACACAAGGTTTAGATCCAGGATTTGACAGTAGTTTATTTGGTGGAAGCGCACCAGACTTTTCAATTTATTCAGAATTATTAATGGATAATACCAATATTTCTATGTCTATACAAGCCTTAGGCGAAACCGATTATGCCAACGTTACCATTCCTTTGGGTGTAAACGCTGTACAAGGCGAGCAAATCACTTTTTCTATTTCAGCCAACACCTTACCTAACACTGTAGAGGTCTATTTAGATGATACCGAAGCCAGTACAAGTACCTTATTAAATACAAGCGATTATATAATAACACCTACAGACAACTTAAATGGCGTTGGTCGTTTTTATTTACGCACCACGGACAGTGCCTTATCTGTTATAGACAACGAGCAACAAAACACAGTAACTATTTACAATAATAAAGCGGATAAAACTTTAGGTATTCAGGGTACGTTATTAGAACAAACCACTGTACATATCTATGATATTCAAGGCCGTTTAGTCCACACAGCACTATTAGAAATACAAGATCGTAGCCAACACATTGATGTGAGCTCATTGACAAATGGCATCTATGTAATTTCGCTAAGAAATCGTGCACAAAATATTAATCAAAAAGTGCTTATTCAGCATTAAAAATGAGGTTAACAATGCGCTTTTTTATCCTAAAAAAATTGGGTAGAAAAGCGGTGTTAACTAAAAAAAATACGCTCAAAAAACCAAACACGTCAAAATTTCGTAAATAGCTTAGAATGTTTTATTTATAATATGAAAAAAAAAACGAGGTATTATTAAATAATTAATGACTATTGTTTGATTTTAAAAGGAATAAAAGAAATATTTGTAAACCTTTTCGTATTTTACTTTAATAAATAAAATAATTTACTATTTTTGAACTCAAATTTAGGGCAAAAGCCATGAAGAAAAACAACGACACAGATAAAATTACACGTAAGGAAGCCATTTCAAAAATGGGAAAGTATGCTGCATTAACTGCAGTCGGAACTTTTGTGATATTAAATCCTCTTAAAGCACAAGTAGCATCTTTACCAGCAGATCCAGGAGGAAACCCTTTCGATTAATATTCATATTTTATTTTGAACAATAGCTTATCACCGACTTATCAGAAATTGATTGGTAGGTTTTGAGTATTGTGGTATTCGGCATCTAACAGTTATAGTATTGTGGATACCGATTTTAAGTACCTCATAGATACATATCTTAATTCAGATTCACCTTTAGAATTTAATACTGTTTTACAAAACGAAGATCCTG
>NZ_JABRWP010000006.1 GCF_013249045.1 Winogradskyella eckloniae | reverse complement strand
TCGTTTGACGTACTACAAACGTCGCACTAGCTCCTGATGCTAAACTCGCTATTGGGTTCGTGCCTGAGATAAAGGTAACATCTGCATCTGTAACTTCTACATTGGTTAACGTGACGTTACCCGTGTTGGTTACTGTGATTGTGTAATCTATTGTATCTTCTAATAAACCAGGTAATCCAGCTGAAGTGACCGTTCCATTTGTTGTTTTAGTTACCGTCAGTTCTGGCGATTGCGTGATTTCGAATGGTGTAACGTCATTAGTCGTATCACCATCGTTATTATTTCCATTGACGCTATCAATATCATCAGTTTCTACCGTTTCTGGATCTGTAACTAAAGTACCATTACTTGTCGTTCCTGTATCAGAAACATCTACAATATCATCACTAGGATCTAGAGTATCACCGCCTGGTACTTCTGCTCTTACCGTTGCCGAATTTTCTACACCACCAGCATCAATATCAGCTTGTGTTATAACATAAGTACCGCTACATGTTGTACTAGCTCCTACCGCCAATGTTGTTGAAACACAAGTTACTGTGCCAACTAAAGGATCTGTTACAACTATATCTGATAATACTTCATCAGACGTGTTTGTTATTTCAAACTCATAGGTTATTTCATCATCTAATATCCCAGCAGCACCTAATGAGGTCACACCTGTGACACTTTTAATTAAACTAATACTACAATTAGCATCCGTTAACACAATCGGTTCCAGCGCAACTTCAGCACAATCAGTATTACCAACGTACCTAACGGCTACATTATATGATCCTGCTGTTAAACCAGTGAAATTTGGACTAGTTTGAAAAGGACCACCCAAGCCATTAACACTGTACTCTATTGCACCACCTCCATTATCAACAGCTACAACATTAATTGATCCAGTACTATCTAAACACGTCGGTTGAACAAACGAAGTTGCAGGACTTATAGTTGGTGGTGGCGTTAAAAATGCATTATCATACATGATGAAAACTTTTCCATCTCCTCCATCTTCAAAGTTTGGTCCAACATCAGCCGCACCTGTTTGAGTCACTCTAATACCATGTACATCAGTACCTGATGGTACCAAAGCAGTTAATGGGTAAATTGCTAAATGTATAATCTGAGTAAAATCAGTACTTATGCCTGTACTTATATAATTAGACGGGTCTGCAATTATAATATTTCCTATTGGGTTTAATGAATTATCTAAAGCTTGAATACTTAGTTCATTATTTCCGTCACGTTCAGAAATCACCACAAAACGATTAGACGCCGAAGCAATTGGTGTATTATAAATAAATTCATTAAAATCAGTAGGATCAATAGTGTCATCCATTGATAAATAATGTCTTAAATCATTTTCAAAATTAGCAGCTAACAACGCAGCATTATAAGCAGTGACACCATCATCAATTGTAGCAGTTGTAGACAACTGATCTCTAATGTATTGACTTGTACCAAGTGGGTTAGCATACTGATAGTTTACATTATTAGGCGCATAAATCTCTGTAAATGGATTTGAATGTCCCGAAACAGTAATAGAATTTAATACCGCTGGAAATCCTGCATGAGGACCACTTGAAATATTAAAACTTACTTCACTAGACAATAACGCCGAAGTAGGATTGTCCGCAGGAATAGTATCAGGACAAGCATCATCACTACATTCATATGGCGCAATAAGAACATCATTTACTGTTAATGTTCGAGATGGATCATCAGAATACGTTGCTGTCAATGAGATTTCACTACCATTTGCTGGTAATGTCACACCTACAAACGTATATGAAGGTGCAGTTAAACTCGATACAGGTACTGAACCAGTACCATCTCCAGATAAAACTAGATTACCAGTAGCTGGCGGGTTATTAAAGTAAACGGTTATGTCTGCAGTAAAAGTATCATCCGTCAGGATTAACGGAGTACCATTATCATTACATACTGACGCATTAGATGAATCAATATCACAAATATCTGGAACTTCCAACTCTATAGGATTCAATGCTTCTTCTACACAGCTTGGAGAATTTACATATCTTACAGCAACGGTATACGATCCAGGAGCTAAACCTGAAAAATTTGGACTTGATTGAAAAGGACCTGCTACACCATTGACACTATATTCCATAGCTCCTCCTCCATTATCAGTAGCATCAATTGAAATAGAACCTTGTAAGGTTGTACAATCTGGTTGAACACTAGATGTGGTTACATTAATAGTTGGAGGCAGCACTAAGAAACTAGGATCATAAATTATAAAGGCTTTACCATCACCACCATCGCCACCCGATGCTCCTGTTTGAGTAACTCTTATACCTTGAATATCAGTCCCTGAAGGTAATAATGCTGTTAATGGATAAATAGTAACAAAAACATTTTGATTAAAATCAGTACCAACATTTGTATCTATATAATTGGTTGCGTCAGCTACAATAATGTTTCCAATTGGATTTAAATTATTATCTAAAGCTTGAATACTTAATTCATTATTACCATTTCGCTCCGTAATTACAACGTATCTATTAGACGCTGCAGCAATAGGAGAATTATAAATATATTCATTAAAATCTGTAGGATCAATAGTATTATCCATAGACAAATAATGTCTTAAGTCATTTTCTGCGTTAGCCGCTAATAATGCTTCATTATAAATCTCCGTACCATCTGCAATAGTAGCCGTTGTCGTTAATTGATCTCTAATAAACTGGCTACCTGCTGCTGGATTAGCATATTGATAATTTAAGTTATTTGGTGCATAAATTGCGGTAAATGGGTTAGGTTGACCAGCTATTGTTATTGAATTTAATTCTGCTGGAAATCCAGAGTTGATTCCACTATCAATATCAAATGTTACATCGCCTGCAACAATTGCTGCTGTTGGGTTATCAGATGGAATCACATCGATACAAGCACTACAACCAGAAGAATCAGTATTATCTGTCATAGCTACATTTGTACCCAATAAGTAATTAACTCCAGACTCTGTAACTAAACCAGTGTTTACATCTACTGTCGCTGGATCAGAAACTCCAAATTGACCTCCATCACCACCATCAGCGTTATTATCCTCATATACTTCGTTAGCATCAGAACACCCATCACCATCACTATCTGTATTTTGGAAATCATAACTTCCGTCATTTAATGTATCTATAGGTGTATTTGATTCTGCAGTGTCATCAGCACCATTACTATCTGAATCGTTAAAAACGTCATCATCACTATCTAAATCACCATCATTATCCGTATCTAAATTACCTATACCCGCTTCATCAATATCGTATATACCATCATTATCTGAATCTAAATCTAAATTATCATTTACGCCATCACCATCTGTATCTATACAAGGCACAACAACTGCAATATTTAAATCTGAACGCGCATTTCCGAAATCCATTATTACAGTTAAATCTGTGATTTCATAAACCTGAATAGTCCAACCCTGTGAATTACTCGAAGCTGGCCCAAAAGTTATTGAGCCTACAACATTAGACATAACATTTAAGCCATTTAAAGGGTCATTTACCACAAAAACAGCTCCTGTAGAAGACATTGTCCATTGATCAACACCATCAAAATTAACGCCCGTATTTGTTGCCGGAGAAACAATAAAACTTGATGCATTTGACGTACTTAAACTCATCGTATTACCATTATCTCTAAGCGCCACATTACCGTTATTATCTGTTTCAGCAACATCAACAGTTCCTGTTGTACTCTGCATAATCGTTGTATTCGATACAGTATAACTTTGTACTGTACTAGACAAGCCAACAAACTGCATAGGAGAATAATTTTGACACTCCACTGTATCTAAAATACCATCATTATCATCGTCTAGGTCACAAATATCACTTATATTATCTCCATCGTTATCTGAATTTCCTGAAATCGTGGCATCACATATATCTTCATAACAAATACTTTGAGTAAAATCTCCATCCGTTACAGCTGCAGTAGTTCCAAGACTATAATCTACTCCCGTTTCAGTAACTAAACCATTCGAACTATCTACCGTTGAAGGGTCACCTGTTCCAAACTGACCTCCATCTCCTCCATCTGCGTTATCATCACTATAGGCTTCATTAGCATCAGAACACCCATCACCATCACTATCTGTATTTTGGAAATCATAACTTCCGTCATTTAATGTATCTATAGGTGCATTTGATTCTGCAGTATCATTTGCTCCATTTCCATCGCCATCTCCAAGACCACCTGTATCGCCAGAATCAATATAACCGTTGCCATTTGTATCTAAAGCGCCATTACCGGCTTCATCAATATCATAAATACCATCGTTATCTGAATCTAAATCAAAAATATCATTAACACCATCATTATCTGTATCAATACCAACACAATATTCTAATTCGTAAAACTGCATAGTTACATTACCAGCATTTCCATTTTGTTTCCCTACAGTAATTTTAATTTCTCTTACAGGTTCAGCTATAGATATACCTACAGCATTATTAGGTGCATTTGCGCCTCCCGCAACACTTACAACACTTTGACCCGTAACTGTAGCATTAGCACCTAAACCTAAATTATTATTTATAGTCACAGCAACATTTTCAAATCCATTTGAAGCCGCGAAATCTGCTCTATCCGCATTATCAAGGCCTCCAAACTTAAAATTCACATTATAAACTGGTTCTGAAAATGTATATGTATAAATGGCAACATCGCCATTAGGAAAATCCGTATTATTTGGCTGAGTATTTACAACTTGTCCATCTGGGCCTACAGGATAATTTTGATTAGACACACCACTAGACCAAGTTGCCGAACCTTTTAACTCATACGTAAATAGCACATCTACACCTGCATATGGAAATAAATTACTAACCGACTCAGGAACATCCGCTGTACCTGTATTATCAGAAAAAGTCTGATCTAAAGCCACTGGTCCCGAAGAACAATCTAATTCATTTATATCTAAAATTCCATCATTATCATCATCTTCATCACAAGCATCTGGATAAGCGTCTCCATCATTATTATCGTTGTCATCACCTTCCGGACAAATATCAGTAGCATTAGGTTCACCATCACCATCATCATCTGGCTGTGTAATTATAAACACTTTACCATCACCATGATCTGATGTTGATGCTGTTAATTGAATACTAGTAATTGTAGACCCTACTGGCGCTAAATCATCCAAACGAAATAATGCTATACCAATAGTACCTCCATTATTTATTACCCTATCACATAACCAATAATCAGATGGAATACCCGATGTAGGGTTAACCGTAGGAGAATTTACTGTACCAACGGTACCCAGATCACTACCATTAACACCTGTACCACCATGTCCCCATTGTGTATCATCCTGATTGACAAATGTTTCACCAAGTGAAACAACTGTACCACCATCTGTTAAAGTCCCAAAAACTTCAACATGAAGACAATTATTAGCATTTCGTTCTGTAATTGCAATTATACCATTATCTGTAGTCTTTATTCCTGGTGAATAACTCAAAGTTTGTCGTTGTGCGACTGTAGTCTCTTCATTTGGAGTCCCATCAGCAGCATTATAATTTTCACAAATAGCTTCACCATTACCATTCGCCTCAAAATAGTGATTCAAATTTAAATCTTGAAAAGCTGCCAATGCCCAATTATCCCAATTAGGATCAGAACTATCAGTATTTACTCCTCCATTAAATCTAATATTATTAGCACCATGGCCGTTAGGACCAAGTTGTGTTAATTGATAAGAGCTTGGAATTCCTAAGTTGAAATCATTATAAACTAACCCATCCACCGTTATACTTAGAATGGTCGCTGGATCAGAATTACTAGGCTGATTTGCTTCTACCCATTGAAAAGATACACCAGATTGAATACTAGGTGCATTAGCTGAATTTTCTTGTGCAACAATAAGTAAAAAAGGAAACAAGATTAACCCTAAAGACAAATAGAGTGATCTTACATTTGAGAATCGAGTAGAGATTTTCATAAATATATATAGTTGATGTATGGTTCAATTGTTTGTAAAGCCGAATTCAAAAATTTCAAAGCAATACATTCGACAAAATTTTTAACTAACATTTTTATTATTAGGTATTTTCAATATCAATATCAAAACCTATTAAATTATAAGACACATTAGGATGTCTTAAAGTCACTAGCACTTAGAAAAATCATATAAATTGTGAAGAGATTTGCTATCAATCAACTTCAAAAAATCAATCCCTTAATTTTATAAATGTAAATTTAAAACATTTTTGTTTATAAACAAGATTTTATCCTTTGATTAAATTAGGAGAAACACCATTATTTCACTGAAAAACTATAAATAAAAATTAAATATACTCCTATTATTTAATAACTAATTAAACTTAACGTTAACTTTAACGTTGTATTATTATACCTACAAAAATTAGAATAATTCAATAGAATTTACCATCGTATTTTTCTTGATTTTTTTCTTAAAATAAATCAAATTTATTTGCTAAAATAAATAGATAAAAAAAACTCAACAAAACATAAAATTTATAGTTCTAAAAGAAATTTTTCAATTAAACAACATACCAAATACTATTTTTACCATGACCTATCTTTAATCCCAAAACCTTTTGAATTCTTATTTTTATTGAACTTATAAATGATATATTTGCATTCCTTTTTCAATTAATATTATGAGTTTTTTAAAAGAAATAAACAGACGTCGAACATTTGGCATAATCTCGCATCCAGATGCAGGTAAAACAACCCTTACCGAAAAACTATTATTATTTGGAGGTGCGATACAAGAAGCAGGTGCCGTAAAAAGTAATAAAATCAAAAAAGGAGCCACAAGTGATTTTATGGAAATTGAACGCCAACGTGGTATTTCTGTTGCTACTTCTGTCTTGGCTTTTGAATATAATGGGATCAAAATCAATATTTTAGACACACCAGGTCACAAAGATTTTGCAGAAGACACCTTTAGAACACTTACTGCTGTAGATAGCGTTATTGTTGTTATAGATGTTGCGAAAGGTGTAGAAGAGCAGACAGAAAAACTTGTTGAAGTCTGTAGAATGCGTAATATACCTATGATAGTATTCATTAATAAAATGGATAGAGAAGGTAAAGATGCTTTTGATTTATTAGATGAAATTGAACAAAAATTAGGTCTTAAAGTAGTACCATTAAGTTTCCCTATTGGTATGGGATATGATTTTAAAGGTATTTATAATATATGGGAGAAAAATATTAATTTATTTTCTGGAGATAGCAGAAAAGATATAGAAGAAACCATCGAAATCTCAGATTTATCATCTTCAGAATTAGATAAATTAGTTGGAGAAAAAGCAGCTAAAACATTACGTGAAGAAATAGAATTAGTAGAAGGAATCTACCCACAATTTAACACAGAAAATTATCTTAACGGCACGCAACAACCCGTATTTTTTGGTTCTGCATTAAATAATTTTGGCGTAAGAGAATTACTTGATTGTTTTGTGGATATAGCGCCAAAACCAAGACCAAAACACAGTGAAGAACGATTGGTTGCGCCAGACGAAAAAAAGTTTAGTGGTTTTGTATTTAAAATTCATGCCAATATGGATCCCAATCACAGAAACAGATTGGCCTTTATTAAAATTGTTTCAGGAGAATTTAAACGTAACACACCATATCTTCATGTAAGACATAACAAAAAATTAAAATTCTCAAGTCCAAATGCGTTCTTTGCTGAGAAAAAAGAAATTGTAGATATTTCTTATCCTGGTGATATTGTAGGTTTACAAGATACAGGTAGTTTTAAAATTGGAGACACCCTAACTGAAGGTGAAATACTAAATTACAAAGGCGTTCCTAGTTTTTCGCCCGAACATTTTAGATATATAAATAATGCTGACCCTATGAAATCTAAACAGTTATATAAGGGTATCGATCAATTAATGGATGAAGGTGTAGCGCAATTATTTACTTTAGATTTTAACGGTAGAAAGGTCATAGGTACCGTTGGAGCACTACAATACGAGGTAATTCAGTACCGATTAGAGCACGAATATGGCGCGAAATGTACCTACGAAAACCTGAATGTACATAAAGCTTGTTGGATTCAGACAGAAAACGAAAAGAGTGAAGAATTTCAAGATTTCATTAGGGTAAAACAACGTTATTTAGCACGAGATAAACGCAATCAGCTCGTCTTTTTAGCGGATTCACAATTTTCTCTTCAAATGTCGCAACAAAAATATCCTAGTATTACCTTTCATATGACATCCGAATTTGAATAAATACGCTATGTATTTCATCGAAAAAGTAAAAATTTTACATCACTTTACCGATATAAATGGTATTTTGTCTGTAATTTAATAACTTTTTGTTATCATTTTATACTTTCAAATAAGATTAACCCCAAACTAATCTACTTATTATGGAAATAAACGAAAACGTTTTCAGCAATGCTGAAATTACCGTTACCTACAAACCGCGATGCTGTTCAAATGCAGAATTATGCGCAAGACAACTTTCAAATGTATTTAGAAGCTCTGTAATACCTTGGATTGATTTAGAAGGAGCGCAAACAGAAGCCATTATTAATCAAATAAAAAAATGTCCATCTGGTGCTTTACAATATCAATTGAAGCAGAAAGATGTTGCGTAAAAAACAAATTAGAATTAAACAAAAAACCTCTAAATATCATATTTAGAGGTTTTTTGTTTAAATAAACTAAGAAAAATAACAAAATTGAATTTTAAGACATGTTTAAGAGACCCTTAACAAGGAGGTGTATAAGTTTGTCAAAAAATTAAATAAACGCATTAAACACATATTAAAATCACTTATTTTTAATAACTAAAATCTATTGTGGTTAAATTTTGAATAATCAAAAACAATTGTTTGAAAATTTTAAATATAGTAGAATAGCGTCATAATTTTAAGCCTCAACTTTCGTCTTACCCTGTTTATATACTTAGTTGATAATATCCAAATACCAATGTCTATTGTAGAATTCAATTAAGCTTGACCTGTTGGTCCAAAATTTAATGGTATTGGTGGTTGCTCATAATCTTTTATTTCGCCATGCGCCTTTTCAAAACGAGTTACATTATCTGCTAAAGCTTTTAATAAACGCTTTGCATGTTGCGGTGTTAAAATAATTCTAGATTTTACTTTACTTTTCGGAGTTCCTGGCATAATACTAACAAAGTCTACTACAAATTCAGATACTGAATGGTTAATTATTGCTAAGTTAGAATATGTTCCTTCCGCTATCTTTTCGTCTAATTCTATATTGATTTGCCCTTTTTTCGGACTATTTTTTTCGTCTGCCATTTTATTGTTTTTTAATTTCTTTTTAATCGAATTAAGATTTATGTAATTAAAAAAGCCTTCAAGTGTATACACAAGAAGGCTTTTTAAATTTTATTATTTTAAAGAAAATTAGAATTAATTAAAATTCATTTCTTCTTTAGCCTTCATCATTTCATTGAATTCTTGCTTAGAACCAACAATGATGTTTTCGTACTCTCTAACACCTGTACCTGCTGGTATTCTATGACCAACAATTACATTTTCCTTAAGACCTTCTAAAGCATCTACTTTACCATTTACAGCGGCTTCGTTTAATACTTTTGTAGTTTCTTGGAATGATGCTGCCGATATAAACGACTTAGTCTGTAATGAAGCTCTAGTAATCCCTTGTAAAATAGGAGTTGCTGTCGCAGGACTAGCATCTCTTGCAGTTACTAAGTTTTTATCTTCTCTTCTTAAGCTAGAGTTTTCATCTCTTAATTCTCTAACCGTTACAATTTGACCCGATTTTAAATTCTGAGAATCTCCAGCATCTTCTACCACTTTCATTCCAAAAATCTTATCATTTTCTTCAATGAAATCTGATTTATGAACTAATTGATTTTCTAAGAAAATAGTATCACCAGAATCAATAATTCTAACTTTACGCATCATTTGTCTTACAACAACTTCGAAATGCTTATCATTAATTTTTACCCCTTGTAAACGATAAACTTCTTGTACTTCGTTTACTAAGTATTGTTGTACCGCTGAAGGGCCTTTTATATTAAGGATATCATTTGGTGTTATCGAACCATCAGACAATGGCATACCAGCTTTTACATAATCATTCTCTTGTACAAGAATCTGATTAGACAATTTCACTAAGTATTTTCTAACATCACCTTGTTTAGATTCAATAATAATTTCACGATTACCACGCTTAATTTTACCGAAAGACACAACACCATCAATAGCACTAACAACAGCAGGATTAGAAGGGTTACGTGCTTCAAATAACTCCGTTACACGAGGTAAACCACCTGTAATATCACCAGCCTTAGCCGATTTACGAGGGATTTTCACTAAAATCTTACCGATTTCAATTTTATCGCCATCATCAATCATAATGTGTGCACCTACAGGTAAGTTGTAAGAACGTATAGTCTCACCTTTAGAATCTTCAATTAATAATGTTGGTATTAACTTCTTATTTCTAGATTCTGAAATTACCTTTTCTTGGAATCCTGTTTGTTCATCAATTTCAACTTGATATGTAACACCTTGTTCAATGTTTTCATATTTTACTTTACCAGCAAATTCTGAAATAATTACACCGTTATAAGGATCCCATTGTGATACCACATCACCTTTCTTAAGCTTGTCTCCAGGCTTAATAAAGATATGCGAACCATACTGAATATTATTAGTACTTAAAACAATTCCTGTTTTAGCATCTAATAATTTCAATTCTGATGTTCTAGATATAACAACATCTACATCATTACCTTCAGTATCTTTTGATTTAACAGTTTTAAGATCTTCAATTTCGGCAATACCATCAAACTTAACAGTTAATTTGTTATCCTCAGAAATGTTACCCGCAATACCACCTACGTGGAATGTACGTAGTGTTAACTGAGTTCCTGGTTCTCCAATAGACTGAGCAGCAACAACTCCTACAGCTTCACCTCGTTGAACCATTTTACCAGTTGCAAGATTACGACCATAACATTTAACACATATACCTTTCTTAGCTTCACAAGATAATGGTGAACGCACTTCAATAGACTCTAATGGAGAATTACCAATTTTCTTAGCAATTATATCATCGATATGACCTCCTGCTTCAACTAATAATTCTTCAGTTAATGGATCATACACATCATTAAGTGATGTTCTACCAACGATTCTAGCTTCTAAGCTCTCAACAATCTCTTCATTTTTCTTAAGTGCCGCTACTTCAATACCTCTTAATGTTCCACAGTCTTCTTCGTATACAATAACATCTTGCGAAACATCTACTAAACGACGTGTTAAGTAACCAGCATCAGCAGTTTTAAGAGCCGTATCTGCAAGACCTTTACGTGCACCGTGAGTAGAAATAAAGTATTCTAAAATTGAAAGTCCTTCTTTAAAGTTTGAAAGAATTGGATTTTCAATAATTTCGCCTCCACCTGCGTTAGATTTTTTAGGCTTTGCCATTAATCCACGCATACCTGTTAACTGACGAATTTGCTCTTTAGATCCACGAGCTCCAGAGTCTAACATCATAAATACTGAGTTAAATCCTTGCTGATCCTCACGGATACGCTTCATAGATAATTCTGTCAATTCTGCATTGGTAGATGTCCATATATCAATAACTTGATTATAACGTTCGTTATTAGTAATAAGACCCATATTATAGTTACCCATAATACCATCTACTTGCTTATTAGCAGCATCGATCATAGCATGCTTTTCTTGAGGTATAATAATATCACCTAAACTAAATGATAATCCACCTTGGAATGCAAACTTATAACCTTGTGTTTTTATTTCATCTAAGAAATCAGCCGTTTCTGGTACACTTGTCTTTTTAAGGATACCATGGATAATTTCTCTTAAAGACTTTTTAGTTAATACCTCATTGATATAACCTGCAGCTGCTGGCACTTTTTCGTTAAAAAGTACACGACCAACAGTAGTCTCTATAATTTGTTTTGTTAATTCACCTTCTTCATTAAAATCGTAGGTTCTAACTTTAATACCTGCATTTAAGTCTACACGCTTTTCATTGTAAGCAATTGTAACCTCTTGAGGCGAGTAAAACGTTAAACCTTCTCCTTTAATAGGCACTTCTGGTGTAGATTTACGAAGCTTAGTCATATAATATAAACCAAGTACCATATCCTGAGAAGGTACCGTCACTGGAGATCCATTAGCTGGATTTAAAATATTATGTGAAGCCAACATTAATAATTGACATTCTAAGATTGCTTCTGGTCCTAATGGTAAATGCACAGCCATCTGGTCACCATCGAAATCGGCATTAAATGCAGTACACACTAATGGGTGTAACTGAATAGCTTTACCTTCAATAAGTTTTGGTTGGAATGCTTGTATACCAAGTCTGTGTAACGTAGGAGCACGGTTTAAAAGAACTGGATGTCCTTTTAATACATTCTCTAAGATATCCCAAACTACAGGCTCTTTTCTATCTATAATTTTCTTTGCAGATTTTACCGTTTTTACAATACCTCTTTCAATTAATTTTCTAATGATAAAAGGCTTATAAAGTTCGGCTGCCATACCTTTTGGCAATCCACATTCAAATAATTTTAATTCTGGTCCTACAACAATTACAGAACGTGCAGAATAATCAACACGCTTACCAAGTAAGTTTTGACGGAAACGTCCTTGCTTACCTTTAAGTGAATCTGATAATGATTTTAATGGTCTATTAGAATCTGTTTTTACTGCTGAAGATTTACGCGTGTTATCAAATAAAGAATCTACTGACTCTTGTAACATACGTTTTTCATTTCGTAAAATTACTTCTGGTGCTTTTATCTCAACCAAACGCTTAAGACGGTTGTTACGGATAATTACACGACGGTATAAATCATTTAAATCTGAAGTTGCAAAACGACCACCATCTAATGGTACTAACGGTCTTAATTCTGGTGGAATTACAGGTACAGCCTTCATGATCATCCATTCTGGTCTGTTCTCTCTGTTTTCATTAGAATCTCTAAACGCTTCTACAACTTGTAGACGTTTTAATGCTTCTGTCTTACGTTGCTTCGATGTTTCATTATTCGCTTTATGTCTTAAATCATAAGATAATTGATCTAAGTCAATTCTTGCTAATAAATCAATTAAACACTCAGCACCCATCTTAGCAATGAACTTATTAGGGTCTGTATCGTCTAAATATTGGTTTTCTTGAGGAATAGTTTCTAGAATATTTAAATATTCTTCTTCAGTTAAGAAATCCATTTTTTGAATTGGCTCACCTTCTGCATTCATTGCAATACCTGGTTGAATAACCACGTAACGCTCATAATAGATAATCATATCTAATTTCTTAGATGGTAATCCAAGAAGGTAACCTATTTTATTTGGTAACGAACGGAAATACCAGATATGCGCTACTGGAACCACTAAATTAATGTGTCCTACTCTATCTCTACGTACCTTCTTTTCAGTTACTTCAACACCACAACGGTCACAAACAATTCCTTTGTAGCGTATTCTTTTATATTTACCACAAGCACATTCAAAATCCTTTACAGGACCAAAAATTCGCTCACAGAACAAACCATCTCTTTCTGGTTTGTGAGTTCGATAATTAATAGTTTCTGGCTTTAATACCTCACCTCG
This sequence comes from Winogradskyella eckloniae, assembly GCF_013249045.1. Taxonomy (GTDB): domain Bacteria; phylum Bacteroidota; class Bacteroidia; order Flavobacteriales; family Flavobacteriaceae; genus Winogradskyella; species Winogradskyella eckloniae. The sequence goes on along the minus strand of NZ_JABRWP010000006.1, from coordinate 183,747 downwards.
AGATGCTGCTAAAACAGACTCAGGTGATGCTAAACCAATAGAAATTTTATTAAATTTCTGTACTGTATTCTTATCTTGTTTTCTTGCCATGTTCTTTATAGTATTCAGTCTTCAGTCTTCAGTACACAGTGTTCATTGCATACTGACGACTGCCTACTATTTTTTATTCCTCTAATCTAATATCTAAACCTAAACCTTTCAATTCGTGCATAAGTACGTTGAATGATTCTGGTAATCCTGGTTCTGGCATTGGCTCTCCCTTAACGATTGCTTCGTAAGTTTTAGCTCTACCAATAACATCATCTGATTTTACAGTTAAGATCTCTCGTAAAGTACTTGATGCACCATATGCTTCAAGTGCCCAAACTTCCATTTCACCAAAACGTTGTCCACCAAATTGCGCTTTACCACCTAATGGTTGCTGCGTAATTAATGAGTATGGTCCAATAGAACGTGCGTGCATTTTATCATCAATCATGTGACCAAGTTTAATCATGTAAATCACACCAACTGTTGCTGGTTGATCAAAACGATCACCTGTTCCTCCATCATAGAGATATGTATGACCAAATCTTGGGATACCAGCTTCATCTGTATATGCATTAATTTGATCTAATGTTGCACCATCAAATATTGGTGTCGCGTATTTTTTACCTAAATCTTGACCAGCCCATCCTAAAACGGTTTCATAAATCTGACCAATATTCATACGAGAAGGTACACCAAGTGGATTTAATACAATATCAACTGGAGTTCCATCTTCTAAGAAAGGCATATCTTCTTGACGTACAATACGAGCAACAATACCTTTGTTACCGTGACGACCTGCCATTTTATCACCAACTTTTAGTTTACGCTTTTTAGCAATATAAACCTTAGCTAATTTAATGATACCTGCTGGTAACTCATCACCTACAGAAACTGTAAACTTTTCTCGTCTTAAAGACCCTTGAAGATCATTTTCCTTAATTTTATAATTATGGATTAAATCTGCAACAAGTTCATTTGTATGATCATCCGTTGTCCATTTTCCTGAAGTTAAATGCGTATAGTCATCTACTGCATTTAACATTTTTAAGGTATACTTTTTACCTTTTGGAATAATTTCTTCTCCTAAATCATTATAAATGCCCTGAGCTGTTTTTCCATTTACTATGTTGAATAATTTTTCAACAAGTATATTTTTAAGCTCATCAAATCTGTTATCATAAGCATTTTCTAATGCTTCGATATCTTCTTTGTCTTGTGCTCTCTTGCGCTTATCTTTTACAGCTCTAGCAAATAATTTTTTATTAATGACTACACCATTAAGAGATGGCGAAGCTTTTAAAGAAGCATCTTTTACATCTCCAGCTTTATCACCAAAGATTGCTCTTAGAAGTTTTTCTTCTGGCGTTGGATCTGATTCTCCTTTAGGCGTAATTTTACCAATTAAGATATCACCTGGTTTGATTTCCGCACCAATACGAATCATACCATTTTCATCTAAATCTTTTGTAGCTTCTTCAGAAACATTAGGAATGTCATTGGTTAATTCTTCATTACCTAATTTAGTATCTCTTACTTCTAATGAATACTCATCAATATGAATAGATGTAAATACATCTTCTCTAACCACCTTTTCAGAAATTACAATCGCATCCTCAAAGTTATACCCTTTCCATGGCATAAAGGCTACTTTCATATTTCTACCTAGTGCTAATTCACCGTTTTCGGTGGCATAACCTTGACATAGAACTTGCCCTTTAGAAACTTTATCACCTTTTTCTACAATTGGTTTAAGGTTAATTGAAGTTCCTTGGTTAGTTTTTCTAAATTTAACTAATGGATAAGTTTTAGTATCACTATCAAAACTAACCATTGCCTCTTCTTCAGTACGTTCGTATCTAATCGTTATTTTTTCAGCGTCAACATACTCTACAGTACCTGCGCCTTCAGCATTTATTAATACTCTTGAATCTGAAGCTACTTGACGTTCTAAACCTGTTCCTACAATCGGTGCTTCAGGTCTTAATAAAGGTACAGCCTGACGCATCATGTTAGATCCCATTAATGCACGGTTGGCATCATCATGTTCTAAGAACGGAATTAAAGAAGCAGATATCGATGTAATTTGGTTTGGAGCCACATCTGTATAATCTACTTGCGAAGGATCAATAACTGGGAAATCACCTTCTTGACGTGAAATAATTTTATCTTCTAAAATTTTTCCGTCATCATCAACTTTAATAGTTGCCTGAGCGATTAACATATTCTCTTCCTCTTCAGCACTTAAATATGTTGGAGCGTTTTTAATATCAACCACACCTTCTTCGACCTTACGGTATGGTGTTTCAATGAATCCCATTGAATTCACTTTTGCGAATACCGATAATGATGATATTAATCCAATATTAGGTCCCTCTGGTGTTTCAATAGGACATAAACGTCCATAATGCGTATAGTGAACATCTCGTACCTCGAAACCTGCTCTTTCTCTAGATAAACCACCTGGTCCTAAAGCTGATAAACGACGCTTATGCGTAATTTCTGCTAAAGGATTGGTTTGATCCATAAATTGAGATAACTGATTTGTTCCAAAGAACGAATTAATTACAGACGATAATGTCTTAGCATTAATTAAATCAATTGGTGTAAATACTTCGTTATCACGTACATTCATACGTTCACGAATAGTACGTGCCATACGTGCTAAACCAACACCAAATTGAGAAGATAACTGCTCACCTACAGTACGTACACGACGGTTAGATAAGTGATCAATATCATCAATCTCAGCTTTAGAGTTAATTAACTCAATTAAATATTTTATAATCGTTATGATATCTTCTTTGGTCAAAACTTGTTTGTCCATGCCGATATCTAACTGTAGTTTTTTGTTCATTCTGTAACGACCTACTTCTCCTAAAGAGTAACGTTGGTCAGAAAAGAATAATTTATCTATAATACCACGTGCTGTCTCCTCATCTGGCGGCTCAGCATTACGTAATTGACGATAAATATGCTCAACAGCTTCTTTTTCAGAATTTGTTGGATCTTTTTGTAATGTATTATGAATAATTGCGTAATCTCCTTGTTGCGAACTCTCTTTATGTAAAAGAACAGTTTTTACTTCTGCCTCAAGAATTTCTTCAATATTATCTTTATCTATTATTGTGTCACGGTCTAAAACAATTTCGTTACGCTCAATAGATACTACTTCTCCAGTATCTTCATCAACGAAATCTTCATGCCATGTATTAAGAACACGAGCCGCTAATTTACGACCAATGACCTTTTTTAATCCAGATTTTGAAACCTTTACTTCTTCAGCAAGGTCAAAAATTTCTAGTATATCTTTATCACGTTCAAAACCAATCGCTCTAAATAATGTTGTTACAGGTAGCTTTTTCTTTCTATCAATATAAGCATACATTACCTGATTGATATCCGTAGCAAATTCTATCCAAGACCCTTTAAAAGGAATAACTCTTGCAGAATATAATTTAGTTCCATTAGCATGGAAAGATTGGCTAAAGAATACACCTGGTGATCTATGTAATTGAGAAACTACAACACGTTCTGCACCATTGATACAAAACGTTCCACTTGGTGTCATATAAGGTATGGTACCTAAATATACATCCTGAACTATGGTTTCGAAATCTTCATGTTCTGGATCTGTACAATATAACTTCAATCTTGCTTTTAACGGTACACTATACGTTAATCCTCTTTCAATACATTCTTCTATAGAATATCTTGGTGGATCAATAAAGTAATCTAAAAATTCTAATACGAATTGATTACGTGTATCTGTTATTGGGAAGTTCTCCATGAAGGTGTTATATAAACCTTCAGTACCTCTTTCTTCTGACTTTGTTTCTAATTGGAAAAAATCCTGGAAGGATTTAATTTGGATATCCAAAAAGTCTGGGTAATCTGTTCTATTTACAATAGAAGAGAAATTAATTCTTTCAGCCTTTTTTGCTAACATTGATGAACGAGATTTTATTAAATAAAAACTAAAAAATGTATATAACGTTTATATACACAAAATGGTTTAGGTCTTAGAGCACTACTCTAGACCTAAACCTTGTAATGTAAATGAGATAAGCTTACTTAAGCTCAACTTCAGCGCCAGCCTCTTCTAACTGAGATTTTAATGCCTCAGCTTCGTCTTTAGCTACACCTTCTTTGATAGCACTTGGTGCATCGTCAACTAAACCTTTAGCTTCTTTTAAACCTAAACCAGTTAATTCCTTAACTAACTTTACTACAGCTAATTTAGAAGCACCAGCCGCCTTTAAAATTACGTCAAATTCAGTTTGCTCTTCAGCAGCATCGCCACCACCAGCACCACCAGCAGCAACTGCTACAGCAGCAGCAGCAGGCTCAATACCGTACTCATCTTTTAATATAGTTGCTAATTCGTTAACTTCTTTTACTGTTAAATTAACTAATTGTTCTGCGAAATCTTTTAAATCTGCCATTTTTCTATTGTTTAATAATGTGTGTTATAATTTAATTTTCTTTTGTGTAATGTGTTTATCCTTCTCTTTCAGATAATGTTTTTACGATACCTGCAATGGTTCCACCACTTGATTTAAGCGCTGAGATAACATTCTTAGCAGGAGATTGTAACAATGTTACAATTTCACCAATAAGTTCTTCTCTCGACTTAATATCTACTAAGGCATCTAATAAATCATCGCCAATGTAAATAGACTCCTCAATAAAAGCTCCTTTTAATAAAGGCTTTTCAGATTTTTTACGGAATTCTTTTATTACTTTAGCTGGAGCATTTCCTGTTTCAGAATACATTACTGACGTATTCCCTTTTAAAGTTGAAGGTAAATCACCGAAATCCTTATCCGATGCATTCATTGCTTTCTCTAAAAGTGTATTCTTTACAACAGCTAACTTTATGTTAGACTTGAAACATGCTCTTCTTAAATTTGAAGTTGTTGCTGCATCTAATCCAGAAATATCCGTTAAATAGATATTTGTATTATCTGCTAATTGAGCAGTCAACTCTTCAATTACTTGGGATTTTTCTTCTCTTGTCATAATGTTCTAAGTTTAACTACTATCCTATTTTTGTATCAACTGCTATACTTGGACTCATTGTACTAGACATATAAATGCTCTTTACGTAAGTTCCTTTAGAGGCAGTTGGCTTTAATTTAATTATTGTAGACAACAATTCTTTAGCATTTCCAATAATTTTATCCGTACTAAATGACGCCTTACCTATTGGTGCATGAATTATACCTGTTTTATCTACTTTAAAATCTATTTTACCAGCTTTAACTTCAGATACTGCTTTCGCTACATCCATTGTTACTGTTCCCGTCTTAGGGTTTGGCATAAGACCTCTTGGTCCTAAAACTCTACCTAATGGTCCTAACTTACCCATAATGCTTGGCATTGTAACGATAACGTCAACATCTGTCCAACCATCTTTAATTTTTTGTAAGTACTCATCTAATCCAACATAATCAGCGCCTGCTTCTTTAGCTTCGTCTTCTTTATCTGGAGTAACAAGTGCTAGCACCTTCATATCTTTACCAGTACCATGTGGTAATGAAACTACACCACGAACCATTTGATTCGCTTTACGAGGATCAACTCCTAATCTGATCGCTAAATCAACTGAAGCATCAAACTTTGTATATGTAATTTCTTTTAGTAATGCTGAAGCTTCTTCTAAAGAATAGACTTTGTTTTTATCTACCTTCGCTTGTGCTTCCTTTTTTTTCTTTGTTAATCTTGCCATTTCTAAAAAATTTAGTTTGGAGCTTCTCCTCCTTTAACAGTGATACCCATTGATCTTGCTGTACCGGCAACCATTTTCATAGCTGATTCGATCTCAAAAGCATTTAAATCAACCATTTTATCTTCTGCAATTGCCTTAACTTGATCCCAAGTTACTTTTGCTACTTTACGTCGGTTTGGTTCTCCTGATCCTTTCTTTAATTTGGCCGCTTCTAATAATTGTACTGCTGCTGGTGGTGTCTTGATTACAAATTCAAATGATTTATCTTTGTAAACAGAGATCACAACAGGTAATACTTTACCTGCTTTATCTTGAGTTCTAGCATTAAATTGCTTACAGAACTCCATGATATTAACTCCAGCGGCACCTAAAGCGGGTCCTACCGGTGGCGATGGATTCGCAGCACCTCCCCGAACTTGTAGCTTAACTACTTTGTCTATTTCTTTTGCCATTTCTTAATGTTTATTACGCCTATCTATTTTTGGAAGCATAGATATTACGCTCTTTATTGTAACAATTATTAAACTTTCTCTACTTGCATATAGCTTAATTCTAATGGCGTTTTTCTTCCAAAAATCTTTACCATTACTTCTAGCTTACGCTTTTCTTCATTTATTTTTTCAATAGTTCCATCAAACCCGTTGAATGGTCCATCAATAACTTTAACAGTTTCACCTTTAGTATAAGGAATTGCAACGTTAGCATCAGCTTCAACAGATAATTCATCTACTTTACCTAACATCCTATTTACTTCAGACTGTCTTAATGGCACAGGATCACCTCCTTTAGTCTCACCTAAAAAACCAATAACGTTTGTAATTGACTTTATAATATGAGGTATTTCACCACTTAAATTGGCTTGCACCATAATATAACCTGGAAAATACACTTTCTCTTTTTGTATTTTCTTACCGTTACGAATTTGAATAACCTTTTCAGTTGGTACCAATACTTGATCAACAAAATCACCTAACCCTAATCTAGAAATTTCATTTTCTATATAGGTTTTGATTTTATTTTCTTGGCCACTTACTGCTCTAACAACATACCATTTTTTTTCAGACATCTTCTTAATTGTATATTTGTTAGTGAATCATTTCAAAATAAGCCTTAACTGCTTTACTAAAAACAGTATCAACTCCCCAAATAGCTAATGAAAAAATAATTGAAAAAACAGCTACAATCACTGTCAGTTTTTGAGCTTCAGGCCAAGGTGTCCAAGACACATTGTTTTTCAACTCTTCAAACGATTCTTTTATATATGTTATTAATCCTGCCATTTGATTTATTTTATTTTTAAGATCTCTATTTGATCTATATAAGTTGCACGGGTTGAGAGACTCGAACTCCCGACACCTGGTTTTGGAGACCAGTGCTCTACCAACTGAGCTAAACCCGTAAACAATAATCAAGGCATCCCGAAATATCAGGACACCTTAATTAATTATTTTACTATTTTGTTTAGTCTAAAATTTCAGTAACCTGACCAGCACCAACTGTTCTACCACCTTCACGGATAGCGAAACGTAAACCTACGTTCATTGCAATTGTGTTAATCAACTCAACAGTAATTGTTAAGTTATCACCTGGCATTACCATTTCAACACCATCAGGAAGTGCAATATTTCCTGTTACGTCAGTTGTACGTACGTAGAACTGAGGACGGTAGTTATTATGGAATGGTGTATGACGTCCACCTTCTTCTTTTTTAAGGATATAAACCTCTGCTTTAAATTTAGAGTGAGGTGTTACAGAACCTGGTTTTGTAATTACCATACCTCTAGAAATTTGAGTTTTCTCAATACCTCTTAATAAGATACCAGCATTATCACCAGCTTCACCTCTATCTAATATTTGACGGAACATTTCGATACCAGTAATAGTAGATGTTAATTTCTCAGCACCCATACCAATAATCTCAACAGGATCTCCTGTGTTAGCAACACCAGTTTCAATACGACCAGTTGCTACTGTACCACGACCTGTAATCGAAAACACATCTTCAATAGGCATTAAGAAAGGCTTATCCATATCACGAACAGGCTCCTCAATCCACTCATCAACTTGCTTCATTAACTCCATTACAGTATCAACCCACTTTTGCTCACCGTTAAGTGCACCTAAAGCAGAACCTGCTACTACAGGACCATTATCACCATCATATTCATAGAATGATAATAAATCTCTGATTTCCATTTCTACTAATTCTAATAACTCTTCATCATCAACCATATCCACTTTATTCATGAATACAACGATACGAGGAATACCTACCTGACGACCAAGTAAGATATGCTCACGAGTTTGTGGCATAGGACCATCTGTTGCAGCAACAACTAATATAGCACCATCCATTTGAGCAGCACCAGTAACCATGTTCTTTACGTAATCCGCGTGACCTGGACAGTCAACGTGAGCGTAATGACGATTAGCAGTTGCATATTCTACGTGAGAAGTATTAATAGTTATACCTCTTTCTTTTTCTTCTGGTGCGTTATCAATTTGATCAAATGATCTTGCCTCAGATAAACCTGCATCAGCTAATACTTTAGTAATAGCAGCAGTTAAAGTTGTTTTACCGTGATCTACGTGTCCAATAGTACCAATGTTTAAGTGTGGTTTTGAACGATCGAAAGTTGCCTTTGCCATGTTTAATTTATTTTATTCTTAATTTAATATTAGTGTTCAATTGTTTAATTCTAATTTGCACTTAGAAAAAAGAGCCAATGACGAGATTTGAACTCGTGACCTCTTCCTTACCAAGGAAACGCTCTACCCCTGAGCTACACCGGCTTTTCACTTACGATAGCCGATTTTCGAATTACGATATAAAAGTCTAAATCTTAACTCGTAAATTTTAGAGCGAGAGACCGGGTTCGAACCGGCGACATTCAGCTTGGAAGGCTGACGCTCTACCAACTGAGCTACTCTCGCATTTATCAGAATTATTACATTCTGAATGGTAATCAACATTTCAATTTACTCATAGATTTAAAAAAATCTATTCTTCTATTTTAAATGGTTTTGCAAAAGTACACTTTTTTAACCATAAAATAAAATTGTGGGGAGAGCAGGATTCGAACCTGCGAAGACATAGTCAGCAGATTTACAGTCTGCCCTCGTTGGCCGCTTGAGTATCTCCCCAAAAATTAAATTCAAAATTTCAATTTACAAATCGTTTAATTCTTTTTCAAGCTAAAAAATTAAACTTTTTTTAGAGCCGATGGAGGGACTCGAACCCACGACCTGCTGATTACAAATCAGCTGCTCTAGCCAGCTGAGCTACATCGGCTTTTTCTTACTTTTTTTACGCCAAAATTAGACTTAAAAAAAGTCCGCTATTTCTAACGGACTGCAAATGTAAGACTTTATTTAATTATTCAAAACATTTTTTAAAAAAATTTTATCTAACTATGTGCTCTTAGTTTTTCTTTTCTCTTTTTTATTTGCCTTCCTAAGGATGCAATAGCAGCGTCTGCCCCTTCTTCAAACGATTTACATTGTTTCTTAACCACGAAACTATCGCCTGGTACACTGACTTTTACTTCAAAAATTTTATTTTCTTTATCACTTGTATTCTCCACTTTTAAATAGACATCTGATTGAATAATTTTATCATAATACATATCTAATTTATCCATTTTTTTTTGAATAAAATCTATTAACGAACTATCTGCCGTAAAATTAACGGATTGGGTGTTTACTTTCATATATCTTAATTTAAATTAAACATCTATAATAACTACAAATTATCTTTTCTATATTTTTTGATCTTAAGACATTCAAACCCAACTTATTTTTGATTTCGCGGATGTGAATTTGAATGCACTTTTTTTAAATCTGTTATACTACTATGTGTATATACTTGTGTGGATGCTAAACTGGCATGCCCTAGTAGTTCTTTAACCGTATTTAAATCTGCCCCTTGGTTTAACAAGTGCGTTGCAAACGAATGTCTTAATACATGAGGGCTACATTTTGATTTCGTAGATGCTTCACTAAAATACTTATTTATTATTCTGTAAACAAGTTTTTCGTAAATTTTAAGACCATCTTTAGTTAAAAATAACATCTCATCATCTATAACGACAGGTAAGTTATTTCGATATTCTATATATCTATTATATGATATGCGCAGTGATTCTATTAACGGAATATATCTTTCTTTATTTCGTTTTCCCAACACTTTTATTAAACCATTACTTCTATCAATATCACTTATTTTTAACTTTACAAGTTCTATTCTTCTAATACCTGTGGCATAAAACAATTCTATTATAAAATGGTTTCTGGCAGTTTCAAAATCAACAACCTTAATTGTACTTTCTAAAACGGTTAGTAATTCTTTTTCTGAAAACGGTAATTGCACTTTTTTACCAACCTTTAATGCCTTATGTTGTTTTAACGGATTTAACTTTATTTCTTCCGTCTTTAATAAAAATTTAAAGTAACTATTTAAAGAAGATATTTTTCTATTTATTGATCTGTTGGTTATGTTTTGATCTACCAATGCAATTATCCACTGCCTGATTTCAAAATAATTTACCTTTGATACATCATTGGTATACTGTTGTTGCACTAAAAACTTTTGAAAATTTTCGATATCTCTTGTGTATGCTAGTACAGTATGCTCTGAATATTTTTTTTCTAATAATAAATAATCTGAAAATGCTTGAATGCTCATCTAATTTGTTTACCAAAACTTAAATATAGCCATTAGTTATCATAAATATAAAGTTATGTTCAAAAAAAAATCCTACTTTAAAAAGTAGGATTTAGTCTCATTTTACATAAAAATTACTTTACAGACCAAACAGAGTAACTCTTAGGTGGTGCCTGAATTTTCACCCATTTACCAGATTGAGTTGTAGGCTCCCAATTAGAATGCCCTGTGTAATCCTTAATTTTGGTGCTAGACCAATTGGTTTCTATCCATCTTTCTTGCCATGAGTTAGAATTATTAATGTATACTACCAAACCAGAATTATTATAACCATTTCGTTTAGCGATATATTCATCTGTGTCTACATGCAATATTTGAGTAGATCCGCCAGCTAAATTATTGTGTATCCATATTAAATTATTAAGACGTTCTTTATTTAACCACTCTTCATAATCTTTGTAAAAAATAGTAGGATAACCTTCATGTGTTAATATATATGCATAAGCCAAAATTTTATTATTAATTATTTCATCTGTATCATGATTGGTAACAAATGTCACTGCTCTAGATGCATTTTGCTTCCATAACATATCATCATTTAAGGCATTTAAATTATTACCCATAAATGCATCTTTCATCTTATAATAACAGGCAAAATCAAAAGCACTAGCCTCAGCAGAGCTCGTCCAAGAATTTAATAACGATACATTACTATCCCATAATTCACCCACAGAAAACCCACCTACTTCGTCTTTCCATGCTTTTACTACCCATGGATCAAATCCTTTAACATAGTCAAAACGCCAGCCATCAAAGCCTATGACATCTCTGTAATATTTAGCCACACTATTTGAGTTTTTCCATAACCAATCTTGCACATAAGTTTGGTTATGTGATAAATCTGGAAAACCGCCAAATGCACCACTATCATTATTTTGAATATTGTTTGGATGAAAATCAGTTGCTGATCTGTAGAATAATCCTGACATAGGATTAAAATCCGTCCAGGTATTTCCACCAGCATACGGATTTGACTCACTAGCTCCTCCACTATTATGGTTTATCACAATATCTGCAATAACACTAAGGCCATTTTGATGTGCCGTGTTTATCATATTTATTAACTCTGTTCTAGAGCCAAAACGTGTTTCAACACTACCCATTTGATTGTATTCTCCAAAATCATAATAATCAAAAGGATCATAACCCATTGAAAATGGACCATTCTGCGCTTTTGAAGCTGGCGGCACCCAGATGGCATCGATTCCGGCAGTACTCCAAGCCGCTACTTTTGAGTTTACGGTATTCCACCACGTTCCTCCTGCAGGAACATCCCAATAAAAAGCTTGCATCATAACACCTGTTCCTATTGGTTTTAATCCGTTTTTTGCAGTAGCAACAGTGACTTTAGTTGGCTGAATTGATTCGTTTTCTGTAGTAATTTCATCTTGACTACAATGAAAACAACATAGGACTAAGCACGCTAATCCAAAAAGTTTAAAATATTTCATAGTTATTAATTTAGTTGTTCTTAAAACTAATGAAATATTAAAGTTGAACAAAACACAAATACACACGAAAACGTTTTCGTGTTAATAAATTCATAAATAATATATACACAAAATACGAATACAATAAAAAACCTATCATAATTTTGATAGGTTTTAATTTTTAAGAATTCTTAATTTAATTTTTACGCGCTTCTAAAGATCTATTTTAAGCGCCATATATGGAATACAATATATTAGGTCGCGGGCTTATAATCTTTATTATCAATAACCATTTTTGCAATTATCTCTTTAAGAATCTCAGATGTTCCACCACCAATTGGACCTAGGCGACTATCTCTAGCCATACGTGCTAATGGATATTCTTCCATATATCCATAACCACCTAAAAACTGAAGACATTGGTAAATGACATCATCTGCCATTTTTGTAGATTGCAATTTCGCCATCGTGGCTTCTTTTACAACATAGTCGCCTAAATCTAGACGCTTGGTTACGTAATAATTAAATTGCTTACAAATCTCCATCTGAGTTTCACAATCTGCGTATGTATGTCTTAATGCTTGGAATTTATCAATTGTTCTACCAAAAGCAGTACGTTCACTCATATATTGTTTAGCATATTCTAAAGCATACTGTGCTCTAGCATGCGCATTCACCGCCATAATTAATCGTTCAAGAGCAAAATGTTGCATTATATAAGGAAAACCTTGATTTTCTTCACCCATTAAATTTGCTGCAGGAATCTCAACATTATCAAATGCAATTTCACCAGTATCCGATGCTCTCCATCCTAGTTTATCTAATTTTGTAGCTGAAATACCTGGTGTATTTCTATCCATTACAAAAATGCTTATACCTTTATTTCCGAGGTCAGGGCTTGTCTTAGCCGCAACAATTAAATAGTCACTATAAACTCCGTTTGTAATAAATGTTTTAGATCCATTTATTTTATATGTATCTCCTTCTCTAACAGCTGTAGTTCTCATACCAGCAACATCACTTCCACCAAATGGTTCCGTAATACATAAACAACCAATAGCATCACCTAGCGCACTTGGTGTTAAATATTTTTCTTTTTGCTCATGATTCCCTTCTTTATTTAAATGTGTCATTGCCAAATAAGCATGTGCCCACATGGCTGCTGCAAAACCACCAGAATTAATTCGTTGCAATTCTTCTAAGAAAATAACCGTGTAAAACAAATCTAAATCTAATCCACCATAATTTTCTGGTGTCGCTAAACCAAAGTAACCCATATCTCCAAATTTCTTCCAGATGAAACGTTCAATATGACCAGTTTCTTCCCATTTATCAATATGAGGCACAACCTCTTTATTTAAAAAATCTCTAAGACTAGATCTAAATAGATTGTGTTCTTCAGTAAAATATAAGTCAGACATACATTGTTGTTTTTAGAGCTGCAAATATAGTTTAATTATCTCGTATTTTTTGATAGGAAAATCTTCTACCTTTAGTAAATCTTCTATCGCATTAAAGCCACCCCTAAGTGTTCTTTCTTCAATAATATTGTTCGCAATTTCATAATCTATATACTGAATTGTGACTAACTGATCTCTAGTTGCAGTATTTAAATTATAGGTTTGAATAGCTCTTGGTGTCTTTACTGTAAAATCATTTTTAATGCGCTCAATCACTTCTTGTTCTAAACCATATATTTCGTTTAACTGAATATCTGAAATAAATCCTCCACTAAATTTATTTCGATATTTAATAATCCGTTCAGACAATTTTTCACCTACACCATAAACTTTTCGCAATTGGTTCGCTGAAGCAATATTTAAATCAATCTTTTGATTATATGATTTCGGTGTTGAAGCTTTTGAATATGAATTATTATAACCTTGAGACTTTGGTTTTGGGTTAGAAATCCATTCTGGAAATTTAAAATAAGGCGAAATTTTAGCTAAAAACGAATCTGAAACTTTAGTCACGTTCTGAAAATCTTTGGCAGAATTAACCCATTGATTGGTTGCCCTAAATTGATGTAACCTATCAATTTCTTCATTAGACATTCCTAAAGAATAGCCTTTATAGTCTGTTATATAATTAGGATTGAAAGGATAAATTTTTGGTTTCTTATTCTCCATTTCAACCAAACGTAAAGCATCTACTTCTTTTCTAAATTCATCAAGTTTAGTATTGTTCTTTATGCTATCATCTGAGGTGTTAAAAAAAATATTAGGAACAAACCAATAAAGACATTGAATAATTACAATCAATGCCAACAACAAAAAAACCCCATTCCGTTGTTGATTAGTAAACTGGAAATGGGATTTCATAATATTTTGAAATTAATATTTGTAAGGCTTATTTCGCTTTAATAGCCTTCATAAATTTACTTAATTCTTCCTTTACTTTTGGTGCAAGAATCACTAAACCTACCATATTAGGTACCATCATAGCAAAAATCATGGCGTCTGAGAATCCAATAACTGAACCTAAACTAATTGATGCTCCTACGATAACAAATAAACAAAATAGCACTTTATAAATGTATTCTGTATTTTTAGATCTTCCGAATAAATAAGCCCAACCTTGGTAACCATAGTATGACCAAGAAATCATAGTACTAAATGCAAATAATACTACAGCCACTGTTAAAACATATGGGAACCATGAGATAACAGACTCAAATGCACCAGACGTTAATAAAATAGCTTCAGCATCATTTAAACCTGCATTTGCTGAAGTTACATTACCTGTAATAACCAATACTAAAGCAGTCATTGTACAAACTACAACTGTATCAATAAATGGTTCTAATAACGCTACCATACCTTCCGATGCGGCATATTTTGTTTTTACAGCTGAATGTGCAATAGACGCTGACCCAACACCAGCTTCATTTGAAAAAGCTGCTCTTCTAAATCCTTGTACTAAAACACCAATTGCTCCACCTGCTACACCTTCTGGACTAAATGCTCCATTAAATATTTGTATGAATGCATCTCCAACCATGCTAAAGTTCGCAAAGATTACAAAAAGTGAAGCAGCTACATAAATGGCAACCATAAATGGTACAATCTTATCAGTAACTTTCGCGATTTTCTTTATACCACCAATAATTACGATACCAACAAGAATCGCCATCACCAAACCAAATACCCAACGGTATCCATTTATAAACGATTCTTCGCCTCCTGTCATATGCTCAAATAATTGAGCAGCTTGGTTGACTTGAAACATGTTTCCGCCTCCAAATGAGCCACCAATTACAAATACTGCGAAAACTGCGGCTAATACTTTTCCTAAACCACCTAATCCTTTAGAATTTAAACCTTTGGTTAGATAATACATTGGTCCACCAAATACGGTTCCGTCTTCTGAAATATCTCTATATTTTACACCTAATGTACATTCCACAAATTTAGAGGCCATACCTAGAAAACCGGCTATGATCATCCAAAATGTTGCACCAGCTCCACCAATTGATACTGCAATAGCGACACCTGCAATATTTCCTAAACCTACGGTTGCAGACAATGCTGCTGTTAAAGCTTGAAAGTGAGACACTTCTCCTTCGTGATCTTCTATAGCAATGGTTTCAATATTATCGCCACCTGGTGTTGAGTCACCTGCACCAATTAAAGATTCATGATGATCTATATCATCATATTTTCCTCTTACGATATTTACTGAAGTAAAAAAGCCTTTAAAATTTATAAACTTAAAATAAATGGTAAAGTATAATGCACCTAAAATTAATGGAAACAATACCCAAAATACTTTTACGCCTCCTCCAAAATCAATCTGGTAAAATATTGCGCGTACAAACCAACCAGTGGCACTTTCAAAAGCGTCGTCTATTTTTTGATCAATACCTACTTCTTGGGCTTCTTGAGCAATGTTTAATAATGGTAATATAAGGGCAAAAATTGATAGAAGATATTTCTTCATGTGTAAGAGTTGTTAGTTAGTTTTGTGATTAAAGTTGACAAGATGCTAAAAATTATTGAGTTTTTAAAGTCTATTTAGTTAAAATGGTTGCATCTATTGACCAATATTGAATTCTAAATTCAATTTTCTGATCTGTTCGGGACGCCCTAAAACAATTACTTTAGAACCTGGAATGAGTTTTGTATCAGCTTCCGGATTTACAATATATTCACCTTTATCATCCTTAAAACCAATAACTGTACAACCCGATTTTTTTCGAAGATCTAACTCCCTAATCGTCTTAACCTCATTAATATTATATAGTTGCTCTACTTGTACTTCTTCGATGTTAATGTTACGTTCACCTACAATGCCAAGGTTATCAATAAATTCTACTAAATCTGGAATCACAACCAAGGAAGCCATATGATCACCACCAATTTTATCTGGTAATATGACATTATTAGCACCTGCTAATTTTAGTTTATTATAGGATGTTTCTTGAGATGCTCTACTTATAATTTTTAATTGTTTGTTGATCTGTCTGGCTGACAAAACCACAAACAAATTATCTGCATCACTCGGTAAAGCACTTATTAATGTATTGGCTTTACCAATGCCAGCTTCACTTAACACTTCATCTTCATTGGCATTTCCAAAAACATAAGGAATAGCGTCTTCTTGTAATTTATTTATAATATCCTTATCGCGTTCTATAACGACATAAGGTTTATTATAATCTTCTAGCTTTCTCGCAGCTTGTTTTCCATTTCGACCAAAACCACAAATGATAATATGATTTGTCATGGCATCAATTTTCTTTTGCATTTTACGTTGTTTTATGTCTTCAAAATTATTTTTACTAAGTATAAATTCAGTAATAATAGAAATTGCATAACCTACAATGACTACACTCGCCAAAATTAAAAATATGGTAAATATTTTAGATTGCGTATCTAACGGATTTACTTCTGCAAAACCAACAGTAGTAACGGTTATTACAGTCATGTAAATAGCATCTAACCAATCATAATCTGAGATAAATCTATAACCACATACACCAACTGTTAGCAAAATCACTAACATCATTATTGCCGTGTAAATCTTAGATCTATATAGTCTTATTAGCGGATTATCCATTGTGAATTATAAATCGAAAACCGAAGAGCGTTTTGTGTAAATAATATCTTTTATTCGCATCCAAAATGCTAAAAACAAATATAGGGCAAAACCAAATCCAACGGTTACAAACGTTAAATACATAAATGATGTTCTAACAATTTTTGCTCTAATCCCTAAACGATCTGCAATACGCTGACAAACGTAATAGCCTCGTTTTTGAAAATATAATAATAAACTGTGAGATTTATTCATAACATGCAAGTTACCTAAATTTTAACGATTAAGCTATTACCAATTGCACATTGTAAACACTTATTTTTATCACAATAATTTTGTTTTAATTGAATCAAAGCTTGAGAATTTAGTGCATTTTTATCAATTGTTTTTAAATCTAAAAATTTAGACACTACACTGTTATGCTCTATTTTTAATTCTTTAATAAGCTGAAACACATCATCTTCTACCGATTTCCCTAAGGATTTAGCATAACTAAACTGAATAGGAATTAAGGTATTTATGATGAGTAAATCTACAAACGATTTCGTTAATAGTTTTTTTGAGGATTTTGAAGACTTCTTAAATGTATAATGGGTTTGCCAAAATTCGGTTACACCCAAATCAAAAAACTCGTAAATAGCATCTTTAGATTTTAGTTGTAATATTTTAGAAAACAGACCTTGTTCCTTACTATACAAATTTGCGAATTGAGATAAACGAACAGTAGGAAAATTTGGTGGTCTTAGTCTAAAAAATTGCAATGGTAATACACCAAGGTTAGTAAGATTGAATTTTTGTTTCAAGAATTCATAACGTTTTTTTAAATCGTTAAAGTAAACCTCTTCTACACCAGAATCTCTCAACAAATTCGATTGGCCAAATAATAATGCTTCTACATCTAAAACATCACTTTGTAATTTTCTAAGTATTGAAAAGTCAATGGAATTGGCTAAACTAAAAAATGGTTCTCCATTCACTTTTAATCCGAAGTTTTTTAATACCATTTTAAACATTACTGCTTCCCAATCGTTATTAGATTCTTTTAATAATTGATGAATGGTTTGTGATTTTCGTTCTAACCTTTCGATGTACAAACGTTCTAGCCAATTATTGAATAAGAAATCATCCACATCAGAAAAACTAGATTCACAATTTATCCAAGATTTAGATTCCATAAGTTGTCTATACTTGTGTATTAGACTTAAATCCACATAGTGTTTTAGTTCTAAAGTTGGAATTTCGGAATTGTCCTTTCTATAAATTTCAGTATCGTGCTCCCAAACGACGTGAAGAATTACATTATCATAGGCCTTATCCGTTTCGTGACTATGAACATACCAATCTGAAGATTTTAAATGTATTTCTACATTTCCGGCCCAAAGTTGATCGGCTATTCGAAGCTGAGCATTAAAAAAATCTGGACCTGCATTATGATTATGCTGTCCTAAATTAATGATACGGATTGATTCTTCTTTTGTAGTTTTTAATACGGCTGAATCAAAGGCTTTATGTTTCCAGATATAATGTAGGAAATCCTCTTGCATGCTCTAAAATAAAAAAATCCTGACTACTAATCAGGATTTTTATTTATAATATTTTAGTTTCATGGGTGTTACACGAATAATCTATTCTATGTATCCCATCTCACGCATCCAATCATCATTGAACATTTTTCCAACATAGCGGCTTCCATGATCATGAAATAAAACCACAACGACATCGTCTGGTTTAAAATGTTCTTTTAACTGTAACACACCTTTAATAGCAGAACCTGCAGAATTTCCTAAAAACATACCTTCTTCCTTTGCTAAACGTTGTGTATAAACGCATGCATCTTTATCTGTTACTTTGGTAAAGCCATCAATTAAACTAAAGTCTACATTTTTTGGCAATATATCTTCTCCAATTCCTTCGGTGACATAAGGATATATTTCGTTTTCATCGAAAATGCCTGTTTCGTGATATTTCTTAAAAACAGAACCATAAGTATCTACACCCCAAACTTTAATATTTGGGTTTTGCTCTTTGAGATATTTACCAACACCAGAAATGGTTCCTCCTGTGCCAACACCTACAACGAAGTGGGTAATTTTACCTTCGGTTTGTTTCCAAATTTCGGGACCTGTACTTTGGTAATGTGCTTTTGTATTACTCGGATTGTCATATTGATTGACATACCAAGCATTTGGTGTTTCTTCACCTAAACGTTTTGAAACCGAATAATAACTACGTGGATCTGTAGGTTCTACATTTGTAGGACAAACAATAACCTCAGCACCAACAGCACGCATAATATCTACCTTTTCTTTAGATTGCTTATCTGCCATTACGAAAATACACTTGTATCCTTTAACTATAGCAGCTAAGGCTAATCCCATGCCTGTATTACCAGAAGTTCCTTCTATTATTGTGCCTCCTGGTTTTAATCTTCCATCAGCCTCAGCATCTTCAATCATCTGCAAAGCCATTCGGTCTTTAACAGAATTTCCTGGATTAAAAGTTTCGTATTTAGCAAGTACTAAGCATGGTAAATCCTCAACCAGTTTGTTCATTTTAACTAATGGTGTATTACCTATTGTACCTAATATATTATCTACGTAGTCCATTTTTGTTTTTTTGCGGTTACAAAAATAAGTGAAAAGTTAAAAGTATATAGTTAAAAGTTGGATATTATCTTGGCTAACCTAAAACCGAAACTATGCCAATAAATAAAAAAAGCGCGTAGCAATTACGCTATATTAATCGAATCTCATCGCCTTCACTGGTGATATTTTAGAAATAATTACAGAAGGAATTAGCAACATTAACAAACACGCTAAAAATGTACCTATATTGAGCAACAGTACATAATCCCAACTGATATAAACAGGTGCAGTACTCACATAATAGGTATCAGGATTTAGAGGAAAAAGCTTCAAATATTTTTGAGCAAATAGCAAGCCTAAGCCAATGAGGTTGCCCCAAAACAAACCTAAACCAATTAAGTAAGACGCGTTATACAAAAATATTTTTCTTATAGTCCAATTAGAGCTTCCCAATGCTTTTAATATGCCTATCATTTGAGTGCGTTCTAATATCAACACTAATAACGCTGTAATCATATTAATACCAGCTACGATTATCATTATAGCTATAATGCCGTAGGTATTTTTATCAAATATTTTAATCCATTCAAAAATGGTGTAAAATTTTTGAGTAATTGAAATAGCATTTAAATGAGAGTCTGTATTTTTATAAACCTGTTGGCTAATAGTATCTATTTCAGAAAAATCATCTATAAAAACCTCAAAATTTCCTATTTGATCTGATTTCCATTTATTCAATCGCTGAATATGTCTTAAATCTGCAAGAAGAAATTTCTCATCGAGCTCTTGAAAACCTGAGTTGTAAATACCTACAATTTTCAAATTCATTATTCTCGGTAATTTATCTTCTTGTTCTGCAAAAAGCGTTTGAAATTTATCACCAACTTTAAAGTTTAATCTATTTGCTAAATACGAAGAAATAAGCACATCTTCATTTCGTTTTTGTGTATAATCTGGAAGTTGTCCTTCTACTAAAAATTCTTCGAAATAGTCCCAATTATAATCGGCTCCTACACCTTTTACGACTACGCCTTCAAAATCTGTTTTGGTCCTAATAATCGCAAATTTTGTTGCTACAGCTTGGACATGATTAACGCCTTCAACACTATTAAAGTTAGGATAAAAATCTTGATCTATGGAAATAGGCACTTGTGACTCATCTGAAGCATTGGTGTCATAATTAGTAATTTCTATATGTCCATTAAACGCTACAACTTTGTCTCTAATTTTTTGCTGTAAACCTAAGCCTGTTGCTATGGCAATGAGCATTACAATAATACCAATAGCAATTGCTGCGATACCAATTTTAATAATTGGTGCCGAAACACTACTTTTATACGTTTTATTGCCAATTATACGTTTAGCTATAAATAACTCGAAATTCAAACCTACTATATGCTTTTAAAGGTTGTCAAAAATACAGTTTTATTCTCGATAATTATTGGGATTTTCCTCTTTACGTTTTCTTGTGGAAACAGAATGAAGACTGAGGTCGGGACTGGTAATGAAAACATTTCGGATGGCAAAGCTACGTCTAGTGTATTGAATGTCACTGATTCTGTGTCTATTGCACCAACGCATAGCCAAACAATAGCGACTCAAAACCAACCAATTATTGTTGGCGCGAATAGAACCGAACAGTATATTGATTTATTAAAGAATAAGCGCATTGGGATTGTAGCCAATTTAACCAGTGTTATCGATGTTACACCTAGAGCATTAGAAACCATTCATTCGGCCAGACTTTATATTCACTTAGTAGATTCGTTACTAAAACACCAGATTAATATTAAAAAGGTATTTTCTCCAGAACACGGGTTTAGAGGCACAGCAGATGCAGGTGAATTAGTAAAAGATGGTGTTGATACCAAAACTAATCTTCCTATTATATCATTACATGGTAAATATAAAAAACCAACAAAAGCGCATTTAAAAGATATCGATCTTATGGTTTTTGACATTCAAGATGTTGGTGTACGCTTTTACACGTATATTTCAACCTTACATTATGTAATGGAAGCCTGTGCTGAAAATGATATTCCTTTATTAATATTAGATAGACCAAATCCAAATGGTAATTATATTGATGGTCCCGTTTTAGAAAAAAAGCACAGTAGCTTTTTAGGAATGCATCCTATTCCTCTCGTTCATGGTATGACCATTGGCGAATATGCCAAAATGATCAATGGCGAAGCTTGGTTAAACCATGGTATCAAATGCGATATTACTGTTGTAGAATTAAAAAACTACAGTCATTCTCGTTCTTATAAGTTGCCTATAAGACCTTCTCCTAATTTACCTAATGACCAATCTATTCGATTATATCCTAGTTTGGGATTATTTGAAGGTACTAACATAAATGCTGGTCGAGGTACTGAATATCAATTTCAAAGGTATGGTGCGCCATTTTTAGATAAAAATCATTATCCTTTCTCTTATACGCCTGTTTCAAATTTTGGCTCTAAATACCCAAAACATCAAAACAAAATTTGTTATGGTGTGGATTTGTCTACAATTAAAGCAGAACGCTCTTTTAGTCTTAAATATATCATTGATGCGTATCATCACGCTACAGACAAATCTAAATTTTTTAATACTTCAAATTTCACGACACATGCTGGCACTTCATTATTACAGCAACAAATTGAATCTGGCTTAACTGAAGAAGCCATAAAAGCTACTTGGAAAAAAGACCTAGAAGCGTACAAAAAAAGGCGTCGATTATACTTAATCTACAATTGATGAATTGTTGCGATGATCCTTGTAAAGTATAGGATCGTCAATTAGTTCTGCAGCACGACTATTCGTGTCTTTACTATTCGTGTCTTTTTTAAGCTTAGAATTTTCGTGATTTTGTAAAGTAAAACCTAGCAGACTTGCTAGAATTAAAATGAGGAAAATGCGTATAAAGTTTTTCAAAATAAATATAATTAGCATCACAATACCTGTGATAACACCATAAAAATAAATTCCCTCTGTCTTAAACCTAAGAATTATTAATATTTATAGACCTAAAAAGCCTATGAACTGCATAAAAAGGAGAAGAAGTGCTGTGTTTTATGTTTTTTATAGGTACTATTCTTGCAACACCTTAATTAACCGATCTGGATAATCACTAATAATCCCATCAACATCCCAAGCGATTAATGCCTTCATGTCTTGTGTTTCATTTACCGTCCAAGGAACCACTTTAAAATTTTCTGCTTTTAAATTTCTTACAATAGTTGCGTCTAATAGTTTGTAATAAGGGCTTACGATATTGGGCATTTTTTCACTATCTAACATGGAAATTTTCCCACAAATATCTTCGTCTTCTTCCACCAATAAAGCGATGACTGTTTCTGGAGATTGTTTTATAATTTCTCTTAAAATTCGCACATCAAATGACTGAAGAACAACTAGAGATTCTACTTGATGCTTAGTAATCTCATCTAAAACCAATTTTACATACCGATCTGGTTGTGGCGTAAAAATGTTATAATAGGCCTTCTCTGATTTTATCTCAATATTAAAAGTAACATTAGATTTTTTTTGCTTTACCAGTTCAAAAACGTCAGATAGTAATGGCTTATAAGTTTTTAGTTTTTCTTGTTTTGGATACGACGGATGAAATTTTAAACCACAATCAAACTGTTTAATTTCATTATAATTCATGTCGTATAAATTATAATGTTTTTCCAAAGCTTCCGGAATTTCATTTCCTACAGCGTCTAAACAAATCACAGGATTCATAAAAGGCTCATGTGACACTACGACTTTGTTATCTTTGGAAATAACAATATCTAATTCTAAAGTATTCACGCCTAAATCTATCGCTTTTTCAAACGCAGGTAACGTGTTTTCTGGCATTAAACCTCTACAGCCTCTGTGTCCCTGAATGTCTATTTGCCTTTTGTTTTCATTACAACGCATACAACACAATATCAACCATAATAATAATTTAATTTTCAGTATCTGCCGAAAGTGTTGGCTTTTCATAGTTTTGAAATGGCTGCTTTAGCAGTTCTTTTATATTGCTGTTTTTAACTTCATCTGGAAAAACATCTACACCATAAATTAACTTTTCACGATCCATGTACATATAGGTTCCAAAAATACGATCCCAAATACTAAAAATATTTCCATAATTAGAGTCTGTATATGGTAGCCTATAATGATGATGCGTTTTATGCATATCTGGCGAAATTATAACATAGCTTAATACTTTATCTACACCTTTAGGTAATTTTATATTGGCATGTGTAAATTGTGTAAATATTAAAGACATTGCTTGATAAAGCATTACTAATGCAATTGGTGTACCAACGGCAAAAACACCAAATAAAGTAAAAGCAAATCTTATTAGGCTTTCTACAGGATGATGTCTATTAGCCGTAGTTGTATCTACCTTATGATCTGTATGATGTACCAAATGCACCATCCATAGTGGTTTTACTTTGTGCTCTACATAATGTGCCAAATACGCACCAAAAAAATCAAGTAATAAAATACCTAGCAAAGCATACAACCATAGCGGCATTTGTGGTAACCAATTAATAACACCAAAATCGTTTGCAACGACCCAATCTGCAGAACCTAAAAGTAAAAATGCTAATGCAAAATTGATAATGATTGTGGTCAGTGTAAAAAATAAGTTTGGTAGCGCATGCTTCCATTTCTTATACTTAAATTTAAACAACGGCAAGCCACTTTCTAGCAACCAAAAAAATGTTAGTCCACCAATAAGTATAAGACTTCTGTGTAACGAAGGAATGGTTTCAAAATAATCAATAATGTTCTTCAATTAGTTATTATTTAAATTTATAATCTGTTGTGCTTTCTTCAAATTTACTGAAGAAATCTTAGATTTCCATTCCTCGGCATTGGTTTTATCCTCTAAAATTGTATATGTTGTATAATACAAAAATGCAAAAAAGCCTTCATTAGATTTTTCTATCGTTTCTGGTTCTAGGCGTTTTAACTGCCTTAAAACTTTTTTCGGTCGTTTTTTAATTAAGCCGTATTTAATTCTTAAAAGTTCTAAGCGTTGAGACAATCCTTTTTTATCGCCTTCACTTTGTAAAAACAAATTAGCTTCGTCTAAGTAAATCTCTGACAACCTTATTACATCACGCCTCACATTGGCATTCAAAAACAGAGAAAAGTCTAAATATTTTGAAGCTAAATAATAAGCAGAATAGAAATCCTTTTTTTGACGATACCCTTTTAATTCTAGAGAAATAAATTCTGTATTTAATGCATAATTCTTAATAAACACCGATATATTCTCGTAGTCTTCTGGGTTGCCGTTAACATTTAAAATATTACCATTAACATCTAAAATCTTTATCGTATCATCATTAAATTTATCTATATAGGCTTGACTTCTTTTGCCCTTAATTTCATGATACAAATCTGCATATTGATATTCGCTCACTATAACAGGCACAAAATTTTTCCATATTAAAGGACTTATGTATTCATCTTCAAATAGGTTATTAATTAGCATTAAATTACCTTCTTCATCGTTCACAAAAACAGGGTATTGAAATTTTGATGTCTCCTCCCAAACCATCAAAATCATTTTGTTTTCTACCGATGCCATACTTTTTGCAATGTCCAAATTGGTCATCCAAGCTTGCGCAAATGTGCAGTTCACTGTAAATAGAATACATATTGTTTTTATAACCAGATTTCTCATAAATAAATTTTAAAACATTAACTATCAAAAACTATTCCTAATGACATAAATATTAAAATTGAATCCGTTTTTTCATTTCTTCAACAATGTTATATGCAGCCGGACAAATGGCAACATTCTTCATGGTTAAATTAGAAATTTGTTGAAACTTCTTTCTATCTGTATGCGGAAATTCTCTGCAAGCCTTTGGTCTCACATCATATATAGAACAATAATTATCTGCACCTAAAAACGTACAAGGCACTGATTGCAATACATAATCATTCTCTTCATCTAAACGCAAATACGTTTCAATAAACTGTTGCTCTTTCATCTTAAAAGACTTAGAAATACGCTGAATATCTTTATCTGTAAATAAAGGACCTGTTGTCTTACAGCAATTTGCACATTCTAAACAATCAGTACGCTCAAACGCATCTTCATGCAATTCTTGCATTAAATAATCGAGCTGTTTTGGAGGCTTCTTTTTTAGCTTTGTAAAAAAGGTTTTATTCTCCTTATGCTTATCTTTGGCCAGCTTAGGAAGGTTATTGATTTGGTCTTGCATAAAACAAATTTAAGTAAAGTTCTCGATACAATTTTGAGAAAAATCAAAATCACTCCAAATCACAAAACTTATGAAGAAAGATATATTTGGCAAAGCACTACTAGACTACCAAAATGGTAATTATACTGAAGACATTATCACGTCTACAAATATATCTGATGAAGATGCCTTACCACTTCCTTATTTATTTAGACCATACGCAGACATGCCAAAACTAGAGCAAAAAGCTTTGCAATTATCTAAAGGTAATATTTTAGATGTAGGTTGTGGCTCTGGAAGTCATTCGCTGTGGTTACAAAATAAAGGACTAAATGTAAAAGCTATTGATAGTTCTAAAGGTGCAATTGAAGTCGCTAAAAAAAGAGGTGTAATTAATGCCGCATTACAACCACTTTTAGAAGAAACGGAGTCGTTTGACACCATTCTATTATTGATGAATGGCACAGGAATTTTTCAAGAATTAGCTCTAGTTGCTCAAAACTTAAAGCATTTAAAATCTCTATTAAAACCAGGAGGTCAAATTCTTATTGATTCTTCTGATATTTCTTATATGTACGAAGATGATGATGGTGGACAATGGTTAGACTTAACCCAAAGTTATCCTGGAGAACTCGATTACTATTTGTCTTATAAAGGCGAAAAAGAAACTGCAATGAAATGGCTTTATCTCGATTTTGAAACTTTAAAAACGGCTTGTTTAACGGTTGGTTTGAAATGTGAAAAGGTTATGGATGGCGAACATTTTGATTATTTGGCGCGCTTGTTTTAATTTGTTTCTGAGGAAGATTAATGCTCGCAAAGTCACAAAGTTTTATGTGTTAATCAGTCAATGAATTTTTAGTATACATCTATGACTCGCAGTAACTAATCCACCGTGTAACTCTGAAGCTTTGATTCTCTGAAACTTTACAACTTTGAAACTTTTTTAACTAATCCCTTCTACTGCACTTCACCTCCAACGACAGTATTCAATACCTTAATGTTAGGAATTTCCTTAGTATCAACCGTCATAATATCTTTATCTAAGATGATGAAGTCTGCAAATTTACCAACTTCGATACTTCCCTTTTCGTTCTCTTCAAAATTTGAATAAGCGGCCCAAATGGTCATTCCTCTTAAAGCTTCTTCTCTCGTTAACGCATTTTCTATTTGAAAACCTCCTTCTGGATATTGCTCTAAATCTTGTCTACCAACTGCGGCATAAAATGTTAAAAACGGACTAACACGTTCTACAGGAAAATCGGTTCCTAAGGCTACTTTCCCATAAGCTTCTAGCAATTGTTTATAGGCATACGCTCCTTTTATACGTTCTTCTCCTACTCTATCTTCTGCCCAATACATGTCACTCGTTGCGTGCGTTGGTTGAATTGATGGCATAATATTTTTATACATCTTAAAATCTTCATCAGATACAATTTGGGCATGCTCTACGCGCCAACGTTTATCTTTTTTACCTTTTAAAACCTTAGAATACGTTTCTAAAACCGCATGGTTTGCAGAATCTCCAATAGCATGTGTATTCATTTGAAATTCAGAATTGGCAATACGCTCAGCCGATGTTTTCAAAGTTTCTAAGTCGGTAACTAATAAACCTAAATGATTAGGCTTATCACTGTATGGTTCTTTTAACAACGCTCCTCTAGATCCTAGAGCACCATCTGCGTAAAACTTAAACGACCGTACATTCAATCGATCTGTTTTTGTAATGCCTTTACTTAAAAAATAGTCTAAATTATCTTCGGAATAAGATACCATAGCGTAAATACGCATTTTTAGTTTTCCGGATGCTTGAAGCGCTTCAATTAGCTCAATAGATTCCTGGTTTAAACCTGCATCATCAACGGTTGTTAAACCCAAATCAAAACATATTTTTTGAGCCTCTAATAAGGCTTTTGCTGCTTCAAGCTTTGTTGGTTCTGGCCAAAATTCCATTACCAAAGACTCCGCATTATCAATTAAAACTCCTGTTAATTCGCCGTTTTCTAATACAACTTCTCCGCCATCAATTTTACTATGCTTCGTCACTTTACCCAAATCTAAAGCGGCTTGGTTCACCAAAATCGCATGGCCATCTATACGTGTTAGTGCAATTGGTGTGTTAGGAAACAATTTGTCTAGTAATTTTTTATTCGGATATTGTTTGTCTTCCCAATCGTTCTGATCCCAACCTCTACCTACGATGAATTTTTGTCGTTTTACATTCTGAAAATCTAAAACACGCTTCATGACATCTTCAAAACTTTTTGTACCAACTAAATCTACCGCTTGCTGATTAAAACCTAAACCTAAGAAATGACAATGTGCATCTATAAAACCTGGCACTATAGTTTTACCATCTGCGTTTAATGTATCAATTGCTTTAAAGGTGTCATTAATTTCTGAAGTTGATCCTACAGCAATGATTTTACCATCCTTTACAGCAAATGATTCTGCTTTATTAAAGTGTTTATCTACAGTATAAATATTGGCATTTGTCACTATCAAATCCGCTTGAAGCTTATCTTTTTGGCAAGCAAACAGTGTAAAGAGAATTACAATAGAAAGTATTTTTTTTATCATTGCTTTTGATTTTGGTGGTTGGCAATCTGCATCATGTGTTTACAACACTTCATGTTATATCGCAGGCTGTTGTAAAAATAAGAAAAGCGTTTCGAAACCGAAACGCTTTTTAATATATCTAAATAGATCCTATTTATTTTAATAAAAACACGGAAATATTTCCGAATTAAAAATCGAACTGATACGTTGCTCCTGCTAAAAGTTGAATCCCTTGAACTGGGTAATCTAACCAACGCTCATAATCTTGATTAAAAATGTTATTCGCTTTAGCAAATACAGATAATTGCTCATTGATTTTATAGCCAACGTGTGCATTAAGATCAAAATAGCTGTCTAAACTCACTCTAGTTACACTAGGCTGAGCAAACAACATATTTACAATACGTTCATCTTTACGTTCACCAACATAATACCCACTTGCTCCTGCAAACCATTGTTCTGTAATTTGATAATCTACAAATAATGAAGCTTCCAAATCTGGTAAATTCCATGCTTGTGGTTGATCTTTCGTATCATACGCAAAATATTGCCCTTTGATACCTAGCGAAAAATTTCTGTTAACATCTACATTTAATTCGCCCGAAATTGAAAATGTAGTAATATTATCATAAACCACATTAAATGAATTTCCAAAATGATAATCTTCAGTTGGTATGTCTGGTGCTCCATTAGACTTAAATAAAGCTTTTCCTTTTTCAGAACCATAGTTACCTCTTACATTATAACTTAGATTGTTTGTTAATTTTCCTTTAACACCAACGAAAGCACTAAACTGCTGGTTGGTTGGTGCTACACCCAAGGTTGGCGACACAAATGGATTAGTATTAGCAAAACTATAATACGAATTTTGAATCACAGAACCTGTTAAACCACCATAAGCAATTAAAAGTTCATCAACTAAACGGTAAGAGGCGTCTATGTTTGGATGAATATAGAACTTACTCTTACTTAATTCGGTGTCGTTAAAGAACGTTAATCTCACACCTAAATTAATCGTTAAATCATCTTTATTTAACTGATATGAAGGTGCTAAACCAATCATAAAATTACCATAATTTAGTTCACTAGTATCTTCGTAATTAGTATCAAAACTACCCGAAATTCCATCTAAAAATACTTCTGCTTCTATATCTGCATCTCGTATAGATACTTCAAAATTAGTATTGGCATTGAATAAATTCTCTCCAGATCCACGATCATCTCCAAAACGTCTAAAACGTAGACTCGCATCTTTTACAATAGCATCATCAAAATTAATTTTTCCACCAATATTAAAGCTTGTGAAGGTATGTTTAGAATCTATAAAATCTGCTTCTGCTTGTCCAAAGAATTCTTGTGGTAAGCCATACCAATTATAGGTTTGCATATCAAAACCGCCATCTACTTTCCAAGAAAATTCTCTTAAGTTTTTAGCGTAATGTGCGTTCAATTTTGTTTTTGAAAAATTATCATCTAGTAATAAATCGTCAATTCCACCTTGAGACGAATGATGACTAAAATAACCACCAACATTCTCATCTCTACTTAACTCATGGTTTAAATATACTTCTCCTAATATCGTAGTGTAAGTACCAACACCTAAAGAGGCGTAATTATCATATAATTTAACAGCTTTCACTTTATCTACTGTTGCTGCTTTTCCTTTTGCTGGAGTAAAGGTTGAAGCCACAGGAATTGAAAAAATATTATACTTAATGTCCTTTTTCTTAACAGCATTAGAATCTATTAATTTAGGATTATCCTTTATCTTAAAGGCATCTGAAATGGTTGGCTGATATGGTTTTATAACATTAACCGTTTGGTCTGCTATGGTGTCTTTTTCTTGAGCCACCACAAAAGACAAACTACTTGATATGGTGAGTATAAAAATTAAAAACTTGATTTTCATTTTATAGGTTTTGATTTGAATTTACTTTGACTAAAACTTCTCGCCTTCCGAAAGAATTGTTTTAATCTTCAGTTTCAATTGATGAATTTGTTTTAGCTTCTTCTGCTTTTATTTTGTTGAGTTCTTGTTGCGCTTCGTTTACCACTTCCGTAAAATCTGGAAAATTACTAATCACACTTTCTAAAATATAGGTTGCTTGAAACGCATCACCTAAAGCATAAAAATTCTTAGCCATGACAACTAATCCTTTAGCGCTAAACAATTTGTAGCTACCATAATCCTTTGCTAATCTTTGTATTACTGTGTTAGATGCTTCATATTCACCAGCTTTGTTTTTAAAATAGCCATTATAGTAAAGTGCTTCAGCGGCAACACTACCTGTTGCTATTTTTTCTACCTCAGCATACGCTGTTTTTGCCTTCGTTTCATTTCCGGTTTTTATGGCAGAACGCGCTATGATTAATTTAGCATCACTGGTTACTTTAGTATCTAAATTAGAATTACCTAATACGTTTTCGGCATAATTTTCTGCCTTAGTAAAATCTTCCTTTTGGTAGTAAGCATTCATTAAATTAGATTGTGCATAGATGACATTCTGAGGATAATCTGCTTCTAACTCCAAATCTTTTAAAACTGGTATGGCTTTATCCCATTGCGATTGACTTAAATAAATCTCACAAAGTTTAACCGTTGCTTGTTCTGTATATTCAGATTTTGAAGCATCTACAACCGCTTTGTAATGTGGCTGCGCATTTTCAAATAAATCTTTTTTATAATACAACTGAGCCATATAGAAGTGCGCTTTTAAATTATGAATACCATTTGGAAACTCATTTAAGTATTTATTAAATTGACGAATCGCTTTATCCGTTTCATTATCTAAATAAGGTTTTTCTGCCGCTAAATAAGTGGCATTATCTAAATCTACGTCTGTCACCTCAACATAATCTAAGGTTCTCACCCAATTGGCATACTCATCAACTCGACCTAGATCTATATATATTAATCTTACTGTTGAAACCGCTTGAACAGCCTCACCAGAGCCAGGAAAATCTGTCGCTACTTTTTTAAACTTGCTCAAAGCACGCTCGTTGTCGTTTCCGTTATAATACACTAAACCTTGACGCAACAAAGCCTTAGATGTAAACGCACTTTTACTATATTCAGAATTTAAACGATCATACATTTGCATTGCCTTATCTGTGTCGCTCGCTTTTACATAAGAGTTAGCCAACTCATACATGGCATCATCTCGCAATGCCGATTTAGGATAGTCATTAATAAAGGATTTTAATTCTGAAATTTTTGCAGACCCTTTACCTAAATAGCCTTGACTCATAGCGGTTTGAAACGCTGCATAATCGGTTTCAATTTTATTAATCTGAATGGCTTTATTATAAGCCGAAATTGCATTTTGGTATTGACTAGACACAAAATAACCATCTGCCAATCTTAAATAGGCATCGTTTTTTCGAAGTAAATCTGCCGAATTTGAATCTATAAACTTCTCAAAATAACTAGAGGCATTAGTATACTCTTTCAACTTAAAATACGTATAAGCTAAATTGTAATTGAGGTGTTCATTTTCTTCTAATTTTGAAGCTTCACTTAAACCTGCAAATTGCTTAAAACCAATTAATGCATCGTTATAATTACTGAGATTATATTCCGTTTCTGCTTTCCAAAACGTTGCTCTAGCGACATAAATAGGATCAATGGATTCTTTTAAAGAACCATTAAACAGATCTAAAGCTTCATTGAATTTGTTCTCATTATACAATTCTACAGCTCTAAAAAATGCTACTTTTTGGTATGCTGCTTTATTCTCAAAACTGTTTTTCCCTTTTAACAACACCAAAGCTTCTTTGTAATTTTTTGATGTGATATAAGAGTCTATTAATAGAGTTTCTATTTCTTCTTTGTAGCCAGAATTTGGATATTGATCGAGATAACTCGTTAGTACTTGTGGTACAGATTGGTAAGGGTTCCCAATATCATAACTAATCTTTGCATAATTTAGCCACGCGTCTTCCTGTATTTTTAGATCATAATCCATTTGAGATGCATTTCTAAACGCGTTTAAAGCTTCTTGTTTTTTATCTAAATTAATATAGCTTTCACCTAAATGGTAATAGGCATTTTGCGCAACAGAATTGTCGCCTCCAATAATTTTGTTGAATTCTGAAATAGCGCTTTCAAAATCATTTTGTTTATAATACGCATAGCCTAATTGGTAATAATCGGTATTATTCCATTTGCGTTGCTTGCCTTTGTATGCCTTTAAGTATGGAATCGCTTCTGCATATTTTTCTAGATTAAAATAGCTTTCACCAATGATTTTTGAAAGTTCAGATTTTTCAGCTGCATTACTTTTAGGCAATTGGGCTTCTGCTAGCTCAATAGCTTTATCAAACTTACCAAGTTTAAAATTTAAATCTGCTTGATAATAGGATAGCTTCTCTTTATATTTTTCGTTATCACTAACCTGATCAAAATACTCATTGGCTGTATCGTAATCATCACCTTGATACGCTAAAAACCCAATATAATATTTAGCTTGAGAACCATATTCTTTAGAATTCACAACTCTGTTGAGATACTTCGTTGCTTTCTTTTCGTCTTTAGTTGAATATAAAGAGTAACCATAATTAAAATTAAATCTTTCTTTTTCTTTACGAGCAATGCTTCTTTCATCAACACGCTCATACCATTTACGGGAATAGGCGTATTTACCATTATTAAA
The DNA here is from genome assembly GCF_013249045.1 of Winogradskyella eckloniae. Classification (GTDB taxonomy): domain Bacteria; phylum Bacteroidota; class Bacteroidia; order Flavobacteriales; family Flavobacteriaceae; genus Winogradskyella; species Winogradskyella eckloniae. The sequence goes on along the minus strand of NZ_JABRWP010000006.1, from coordinate 150,797 downwards.
ATAGTAATCGGCAACATCTAAAAAAGCCGTATTTCTCTTTGTACTTGTTGGATATTCTTCAACAAATTCTGTGATTAAATCATCTGCATTTTTCTGATTTAATCGCACAGCACAATTAGCAATATAATAGGCACAATCCGATTGAATCGTCACATCATCCGAGTCATTTTTCACGTCTTGAAACAACGACTGTGATGCCTTATATTGTTTATTGTTGTATAACGTTAAAGCCTTTTGATAGTCTTGTAAATCACTTGTATAAACGGCTGATTTTTGCGCAAATACAAATGACGAAAACACTAGAAAAACGATGATTAACTGTTTTTTGAGTAACACCATTATTTTACAATTTTTTGAATGATTTAATTTCGGTTCAAATATAATTCAATACCTATTCTATAACGATAGAATTTTTTTATAATTATACACCAAGTTATTAAAAGTAGTTTTCTATAAGGTCTTTTTAATTGATTGCAATTAGTTAGCTAATTTTAAAAATCAGAAATTAACTTATAGCTTTTGCTAATTGAGATTTTAAGCAATACTTTTACAGTTACCAATAATTTTTATATCAACATTATGTCTGAGACGGTTTTAGAACTTAAAGATGCTACAATTTACCAAGGTGAAAGTATGGTACTTTCTAAAGTTAATTTTGAAATGCAAAAAGGCGACTTTGTCTACCTCATAGGTAAAACAGGTAGCGGAAAGAGTAGCTTTATGCAAACCTTATATGGCGATTTACAATTAACAGAAGGAGAAGGAACTGTAGTCGATTTTAATCTTAAAACCATGAAGGAAAAAGATATTCCTTTTTTAAGGCGTAAGTTGGGTATTGTTTTTCAGGATTTTAAATTGTTACCAGACCGAACCATCATTGGGAATTTAGAATTTGTACTAAAAGCTACAGGTTGGAAAGACAAAGAGCGCATTAAAGACCGAATTGATTCCGTTTTAGATAAAGTGGCTATGAAAACAAAAGGATTTAAATATCCTCATGAACTGTCTGGTGGTGAACAACAACGTATTGCTATAGCGCGTGCTTTATTAAATGATCCTGAACTGATAATTGCAGATGAGCCTACAGGTAATTTAGATCCGCAAACGAGTATAGAAGTTATGGAAGTATTGCAAGACATTAACAAAAATGGCAACACTATTTTAATGGCTACTCATGATTATGCTCTACTATTAAAATACCCAAGTAAGACCCTAAAATGTGATGAAAACAAAGTCTTTGAGGTTGTACAACGTAAGAGTTAACATATGAGTTTTTTATTAAATCGTTTATCTCAAAAACGCATCTGGACCAGAATCTATAAAGAACGTTTATCGGAGCCTTTACATTTAAACCTAATTAGTTTTTTTGTATTGCTTTTTGGTTCGTTTAGAAGCAAAGTTTTATATGATTTGGTGTTAAGACCTCACCACGCCTTTAGTATTTTAAAAGCCGCAGACCAAGCTAAGGAACGAGGCTTTTCTGAAATTAGTGTTTTAGAATTTGGTGTAGCCCATGGCAGTGGCTTAATGAACATGATTAAGGTTGCTGAAAAAGTGACTAAAACTACAGGTATTAAGATAAACATTTATGGATTTGACACAGGTAAAGGCATGCCAGAACCTGTAGATTATAGAGATCATCCTGAGTATTATAATACTGGCGATTTTCCTATGAATAGAGATCTACTTGAAGACAGAATAAAAGGAAAAGCACAACTATTTATTGGGCCAATAAAGGAAACTTTAAAAGAGTTTTTAAAAACAACGTCTTCAGAAACACCAATTGGTTTTGTGTCTATCGATGTAGATTATTACAGTTCTACCATGGAAGTTTTAGAGTTATTCAAGGAAGACCCTAATCTATTTTTACCTCTAACTTATATTTATTTTGATGACATCTTTATGGAAAACCATAATGACAAATCAGGAGAACTGTTAGCCATTAAAGAATTTAATGACACGCAAAAATTAAGGAACATCGTCTATCATAAATTCTTAGTAAACAAGCGCTTATTTAAGAATTCTAATTGGACCAAACAAATTTACTATTTGCATGTTTTAGATCATCCTTATAGGTTTGAAACGCAACGAAACGAAGCGCAAAGGGTTTTAGATAATCCTTATCTTAACATTTAAGATTCTTCGTCCTTTTTATAAATATGTGGATTTTTTCTAATCCCTTTTTTAAATACTTTACGCACTAATGTTCTTAGTTTAGCATCTGTATCTAATATGAAATTTTTTACGGTTTCACCTGGTCTACCCTTGTATTTAGTAACATGAAATTTATCGGTTGGCTTCAATGCCTTTGGACTAAAATAATAATTAGAAATACAACATCTAGACGCTTCTTTAGCATTTACTTTATTTACAGAATGCCAAGAGGTATCATGAGTTGCCATAACCACCAAACGATTAAATTTACTCTCAACAACAATAGGCTCTTTTTTAGGTCCATTTGGCCACAACTCTAAATGTCCTCCATTTTTTAGTTCCCAATTTGGTGTAACATAATACAGTAAATTTAATACACGCCAACGCTTACGTTCCGCGTCATGTGAATTATCTAAATGTGGATTTAAAAAATTCTCATAAGCCATTAATGACAATCCACCTGCATATAACGAGTTATCTGCATATAATGTATCTATCTCACAAAGCTCACCTATTAATTGAACCACACGTTCATCTTGAAAAGCATAAATCACTTTCTCAAGTAAAGGATTATGATTATCCATTTGAGCAGACACATACTTATATTCTCTTATCGTATTTAAGCATCGCATGTCACTTTTATCAGGAAACACTTCAAAACATGCTTTTGCTATGTCTTCAGGTAATAAATCATCGATATAAAAATAACCAATACGCGATTTAGAAGCATTATACGTTGATAAAACATGTGCCTTTTGAGCTACGATTTTATCACAAATATGATTAATAATATCTTCTGAAGAATAATCCACTTTTCACTAATTTAATGCTATGGCAAGATAATTTAAATTCGTTTAATGCTAAAGTCTTTGAGCTTCATTTATAATTTAATTACATTGTACTCCAATTAATATTTATTGAGCGTATAACCATACATGAAAGTCATTTGCCTTAGTACATTAGATAAATTTTCTAGATTTTATCTTGATATTGAGCGTCAACTAAAAGCTAAGAACCATTCAAAAATTAGCTTAAAAGTTTACAGCCTTTATATTAGTGGTTTTCTTTATACACTTTTTAGATTTAAACCCAGTTATTGGATCACAGTTAAAGCCTGGATTTTAGCTCATAGAAGACGAAAACATTATTTGTCTATTATTAATTCTCAAGACGTCTATAAGTCTTTTGCATTTGATACGTATTATAAATTCCATACGGCCTTAAGCGATAAGATACCTACCATAGCCTTACAACTACAAACCTTAGCGTACATTGATGTTTTTGAGGCTAAATTCACAAAAGAACAACCAGATTTCCTTATTACCATTGGCGATTCTAGGTTATGCATAGAAATAGCTATTGCTGTAGCAAAAAGTAAAAACATAAAGGTCTTTTATATAGAACAAGGTCCATTTAACACCACTTTTTTTGATGACAAAGGTGTCAATGCTAATATTAGTTTCAGAGACAAAGACACAACTTCCTTAAAAATTAATAGACCTACAGAACCCATTAGATCACATACTGAAAAATACAAGCGTTCGCCAATCTATCGTGGTTTAGATATGGTTTTAATGACTTTGTTTGAACACACGTCTTTGTATCCTCCAGATTTAAAATACAGTGATTTAAACAGTTATAGGTCAAAAACCGCTAGTAAGCAAAATATAAACCTCTCCTCCGAGAACACTATATTGTTAATTTTACAAGTACCTTTAGATGTGAATATGATTTACCATAGTCCTTTATACAACACACACACCGAAATCATAGCAGACATCTATAGCTATTTACCAAAAGCAGTCACTTTAGTGGTTAGAGAGCATCCACTTTATATAAATAAATATGAGCCTAGTTTATATAACTATATTTCAAAAAACAACATTGTTATAGATAATACTTCAACATTACATCATGCTTTAGAAAATGCTAAAGTTGTAATAGTAAATAATTCTACTGTAGGCATTGAGGCTATTTTAAAATATAAACCTGTAGTGGTATTAGGAAATGCTTTTTATGACCATTCTTCTGTCTGTTTAAAACTTGGCAACAAACAAGAACTCTCTAATGTATTAGAAAAGGCGCTTAATTTTGTACCAGACACAACTAAAATCGATACTTTTGAAACAGAATTATATAATAGTGTATTAATCCAAGGCGCTATTACTGATAAAGTTTTAAAATCTTCAAAAACGATTGCTAATTATTTACTAGACAATGAATAATACGCCTTTTTTCTCTGTTGTTATTCCTTTGTATAATAAGGAAAAATATATTTCAGAATGCCTAAAAAGTGCCTTAGATCAAAATTTTGAAGATTATGAAATAGTTATTGTAAATGATGGCTCAACTGACCAAAGTGTCACTATTGTAGAATCTTTTTCATCGGATAAAATAAAACTATTTCATCAAAAAAATGCAGGTGCTAGCGCAGCGAGAAACAATGGTGTAAATTTTGCAACTGCCAAATACGTAGCATTTTTAGACGCAGATGATATTTGGAAAAACAACCATTTAGCCTGTTTAAAAGCCAGTATAGAATTGCATCCAAATGCTGGATTATATGCGAACAACTATTGCATAAAGTATAATATAAATCATGTTATTCCTGCACAAATAAATATTGTAGAAAACGCAAAACAACCTATAATTATTGAGGATTTTTTCAAAGCAAGTCTTAATGACACCATTGTGTGGACATCTGCTGCTGCCATGGAAAAAACTAAATTCATAGATTACGGTATGTTCAATCCTATTTACTTAAGTAGCCAAGATCTCGATTTATGGATTAGAATCGCATTAAAAGAACCGATCGTTTTTAATCCGGAAATTACAATGATTTACGACAAATCTATTGAAGGAAGTTTAGGAAAGTTTGAGGACAATGCAGCTAGATTCATACTGTTTAATTCCTTTACAGCATATGAAAAAGACAATTTATATTTGAAAAAATATTTAGATATTAAACGCTATGGATTAGCATTGAGAACAAAAATAAATGGAGAAACCAAAATTTACAAAGACACTTTAAAAACCTTAAATTATAACCATCTCAATTTTAAACAGAAAACCTTATTAAAGACGCCTACATTTTTATTACAATTACTAAATACGGTAAGACCATATATCATTAAGAGTAAAATATACCTATACCTTTTTAAAAGTTAAAAACTCATCAAAATCTCTGATATAATCATCCTCATTATAAACCGAAGAGGCCAAAACTAAACACACACATCCTGAAGAAAAATTATCAATTTCTCGCCAAATACCTGGCACAATTAATAAGCCTTTGTGCGGTTTGTTGAGATAAACCGTTTTACTTTCTTTTCCATCCTTTAACAGCACATTGAAACTACCAGATAATGGAATAATAAGCTGATAGAGATTTTTATGAGCATGTCCTCCTCTAAAAGCATCAGAAGGCACATCATATAAATAATATACACGTTCAATTTTGAAAGGAACAGTATCTTTTTCTATCACTGCCAATAAGCCACGATCATCATGTACTTTTGGGATTTCTATAATTTCAACATCGTTTATTCTAGTATTCATTAATTATCAATTAAGATTTGCCACTCTTTAGATATCTTTTCAACAGAAAAAGATGCTACACTCTTTTTAGCATTGGCTTTACAACGAAGATATAATTTTTCGTCATTAATAAAACGATTAAATGCATTTGCTAACACTTCAGGATTATGATTTTCCACCAATAAACCGTTGTATTCATTATCCACAACACCATCTTCAAAGTTTTTGTATTCTACACTAACTACAGGAATTCCGCTTGCTAATGATTCTAAAACGGTCATTGGAAAACCTTCAAATTCACTTGTTAAAACTGTAAATTTTGAAGCATTTATATATTTAAATGGATTTTCTGAAAACGGTTTAATTTCAACAAAATCACTAAGCTCTGAGTTTACAATTTTATCATGTATCAACGTTTTGTCTTTACCATTTCCCATTAAAATCAACTTAATATTTTTACTGGGAAGTTGAGATTTTGAATATGCATCTATTAAAAGTGACAGATTTTTTTGTTTTTCTTCAAAGCGTCCATACCAAAAAATAAAATGGCTTAATGGTTCTATTTTTTTAACTTTTAAACGATCTATGTATTCAAAATCAATAGGATTATATATGGTGTTTAAATTTTTAAACTTATATAATTCGTCAACTTTTTTCTCAATACCATTTGATACTGAAACAATTGATTTTACATTTTTATAAAAGTACTTTGTTAAAAATTTATTTGGAGGAAAATAAAGTTCAATAGTAAAATTATGCACCACATATATAGTAGATTTAGGATAAATCAAACCTGAAATCATATATTCAGAAAAACGTTTACTGCGTACTCGATGATCTATAACAACATCGATTTTATTTGATGATAAAAAGTTTTTAAATAAAAGAAAACGATTAAACCTTCCATAAACAGTATCATTTTGCTCTTTAATAGCTCCAAGGTTAAATAATGTTCCTTTAAATGGATATTTTATACCATTTAATATGGTTACTATGTAAACATCATACCCTAAGTCCGAAAGAAAAACAGACTGCATTGCTGCGACCCGATCCGCACCACCTTCACTTAGTGAACGCGCTACAATACAAATTCTTTTTTTATGTTTACTTTGCATAACCTTTAAATAAAGGATAAAGATATTAAATGAAACCGCAATAAATGAAAGTTTTACTCTTTGGTGAATATAATAGAGCGCAATGGAATATAAAACAAGGATTAAAAAGCTTAGGACATGATGCCATTCTAGTTAGTACAAGAGATGGTTTTAAAAAAGTAGATGTAGACATTGAAATTAGAGATCCTTACAATTCTTATATTCTAAAAAAATTGAGGATAATTATTAAAAGGTTTTCAGGAATTGATATCACAGCAGTCTCCATTAAGCGCCAAATAAAATCTAAAAAACATTTATTGTCAAATCATGACGTTGTTCAATTTATTAATGAAGCAATATTTGATTTCGAAAGAAAAGACCAACGTATCATATTCAATTGGCTATCTGATTGGAATAAAAATGTCTTTTTATTATCAGCTGGTTTAGATTATCCAAGTGTCAGTTATGCTTTCGATAAGAAATTTAGATATTCTATTTTAACACCCTATTTTGAAAACAAAGGCACTAAGAAAGACTTTTCGCCTGCACTCAGTTATTTAACGGAATCTCACATAGATTTACATAAACATATTTTTAATACTATTAAAGGTGTCGTTTCTAACGATTTAGACTATCACATTCCATTAATTGGATATAAAAAATATTTAGGCATGATTCCACATGCCATTGATTTAAGTCAACTAGAATTTAGGAAACTACAAATACAAAACAAGATTGTTATTTTTCATGGCATCAATACGCATAATTATTTTAAAAAAGGAAATGATATTTTTGAGAAAGCCTTAGAAATTATTCAACAGAAATTTGATGATAAGGTAGAAATCATAACAGCTCAAAACCTACCATACAAAGACTACATTAAAAGTTTTGATAAAGCACACATTTTATTAGATCAAGTGTATGCATACGACCAAGGATACAATGCTTTAGAAGCTATGGCAAAAGGCAAAGTTGTTTTTACTGGTGCCGAAAAAGAATGGTTAGAGTATTATAATCTTAAAGAAGATACGATTGCAATAAATGCTTTACCAGATGCAGAGGCTATTGCGAAAAAATTAGAATGGTTAATTCTCAATCCTGAAAAACTAATTGAGATTTCCATTAACGCCAGACAGTTTGTGGAAGCACACCACGATCACATTAAATGTGCTGCTGAATATTTAAAAATTTGGCAAAACCATATCGAGCAGTAGGTCTCAGTTATTTTTGTTCCTTACTTTGCGTATTATAATAGTATTTAATCACAAACACGACGACTATAAAATAAATCACGTACCTCGCAAAATGAGCCAAAACAACACCTTCTGTTCCGAAATATGATATAAATAACTTAGTGAGTACAAAAAACAAGACTAATGAAATTAACTCTGTAAACACAAAACTCTTCACTAAGCGTTTTGCTAAAAATTGATGTGCTAAAACCACTGAGGCCAAGCGCACTAAATCTCCTAAAAGTTGCCATTTAAATAAGGGTTCCATGCCAATAAAATCTGGATATACCAACTGTATAATCACATGTCTTAACAAATAAACCAACAACATTCCTAAGGCAAAAATGGGCAGAATGGATTTATAGATTTTTAAAACTTCATGCTTAAATTCGTTTTTACTGTGAATATTAGAAAATTTTGGCAACACGTACAGCGTAAATAATCCCGTTGCAAATACCATATAATTTTTTGAAATAAATGTAATAGCCGTCCAATAACCTGCTTCATTAATATTTATTTCTTTCGTCACTAAAGATCTAATATCTAATTCTATATAATTAATTAAAAAAGTAGAGATAAAAGACATTAAGGTAAAGGCCAATAACTTTTTTCTGTAATTAAAATTAAGTTTTATGGATTTAAAGTCTACATAACCCTTAAGGGTTTTACCAAACACAAATACCAGAACTAACAATTGAATAACTGGCACCAAAATAATTGCAATTAATACACCTTTTAGGTTTAAACGAAACAAACCAATTAATAGCACAACTGCACCAAGTAGGTAACTAATGAGCTCAATTTCAGCATAGCGTTTATAATCAGACAAACCACTTATAACAGCATTAACCACTCTATTTACAGCAATAAACGGAACAATTACAGCTAACAATTGAAACACATACAAGTAGTCTTGCGAAGAAAACAAATAATCTGAAAAGAAAGAGGCGCCAAAATATAATACAGCCGATGATAAAACCGACCCAACAAGTACAAAAAGAGTTACCGAAGAAAATAACTTTGTTAGCTCTGGCTGATCATCCTTAAACTGCGCTATATATTTAACAACACCAGAAAACACGCCTAATGTAGAGGTAGACGTAAGCATTGCTAATACATTTCTAATCTGACCTATATTGGCTATTCCGGCTTCGCCAACTGCTACTGCTAAAAGTCTTTGGATAAAAACAGACACTACCAATCTTATAGAAATGACCAAGGCATTAAGCGAAGTTATCTTCAGCACAAGGTTACCACTAAGAAATTTTGGGAGTTTCACGTTTTATGGATTGGTTTCTTCTAATTCTTCACGCGATAAGATACCAAATAAAGAATTATTAAATATAAGTAAGACAATTGCAAAATAAATTAAGTAACTAACAAAGTGACCCATTACGGCTCCTTTTAAACCAAACTCATCAATTAAATAAATACTAGAAAAACACATGGTTACAAATAGAAATATTTCTAGAATAATATAATGCCCAAACATTTTTTTAAGCAAGAATTTATACACTATTACTGAGGCCAAAATACGCATAATATCGCCTAATATTTGATACCCAAATAAGTGTTCTACATCCTGAAACTCTTCTGAAAACATTAAACGTACCAGCAATGATCTACTTAAATAAATCACAAATAACATTAGTACAAATGCAGGCATAATGCTTTTATAAAACCAAAATACTTCTTTTTTAAATGCACTTTTAGACTCAATTTTAGAAAATCGAGGTAAAATATAAAGTAACATTAAAGAATTAATAAACATTAAATAATATTCTGAAACGCGCGTCATAGCCGTCCAATAACCTGCCTGATATATACCTACCTCAGCAACAAGATAATTTCTAATTATAATCATAACTATAGGTAAAGCAACTGCACTTACTAACGCCATTACCATGTTAGGACTTAATGTTTTCACAACCGATAAACTTACATTAGATAGTTTTATTCTACTTATAAAACTTTTTCTAAATGCAATACCTACAATAGTGATTAATAAATTTAATGCTGGTGATATTACTATGGCCAAAAGAGCTCCTGTAATATTTTCTCTCACTATTAATAATACGGTTACTAAAAGCCCTAAAACCTGACCAATGGTATTAATTATTAATAAATATTTATGCTTAGAAAAGCCATTCATTATGGAGAAAACAAACATGTTTAACGCATAAAATGGCAATACAATAGCTAAGGCCTTAATTATATTTGTAAACCTATATTCCGAAAAAAACAATAACTCATTAAGGGTTTCGGCATTATAGTAACATAATAGAGCTAATAGAAAAGATGAAAAAAAGCCAAGGTAAAATACAGTAGATAAGACTTCGGAAAGCTTTGATAAATTTTCTTTAATCTGACTGATAAATTTTACAACGCCACTATACAATCCAGAAATTGCAACGGACTGTACTGCATTTATAAAATTTTTAAGGTTACCTATCAATGCCATTCCGTATGGCCCAATATAGATGGCAATACATTTTGAAATGATTATACCAGATAAAATCTTGAGTCCTAAATTGGCTGTATTTAGTCTTGCAGACTTTGCTAAAAATCCTCTGCTGATGTCATTAAAATACTTTTTCAATTAGTACGAATTTAATATTGCTATGACCTGCTGTACTTCTTCAGTGCTCATCACTGGACTTATAGGTAAACTAATTATTTTTTTATGTATCTGTTCTGTTATTGGTAATTCTACATTAGAAAACGAACTTAAAGCTTGTTGCTTGTGCGCAGGTGTAGGATAATGAATTAACCATTCTATTTTATGTGCATCTAAAAACTGTGTAAATTCGGTTCTATTTTCTACCTCTACCACAAAGGCATAAAACACGTGCGCTTTTGTCGTATCATAAAATGGCAATTTAATTTTAGGATTTTTAATTCCGCTTACATATGCACTTGCAATTTTACGTCGTTTGTCGTTATCTGCGTCAAGCGTTTTTAGTTTAATATTTAAAAAAGCCGCTTGCATATCATCTAATCGGCTATTAACCCCAACAATCTCATTAACATATTTCTTTGCACTTCCATAATTGCGAAGTAATTTCACGACGTCAACCAATTGAGGGTTTGAGGTCGTAATAGCACCTCCATCTCCTAAAGCTCCCAAATTTTTACTTGGATAAAAACTAAATGCTGCGGCATGAGACAAACTTCCAGCTTTTCCTAATTTACACTCCGCACCATGCGCTTGAGCGGCATCTTCAATTAAAAGCAAGTTATGAGTTTCTGCTATTTTTTGTAGACTTTCCACATTGCATAACTGACCATAGAGATGTACCATAATAATGGCTTTAGCATCCGTTATATTTGCTTTTACAGAGGCCACTGAAATATTATAGGTTTCTGGATCTGGCTCTACTAAAACAGGTACTAAATCCGCATGCAAAACCGACAAAATTGTAGCAATAAATGTATTTGCAGGCACTAAAACTTTATCGCCTTTTTTTAAAATTCCTAGTTGAATATAACCTTTTAAAATAAGTGTTAATGCATCCAAACCATTGGCAGTACCAACACAATATGTTGTTCCACAATATTTTGCAAACTCATTTTCAAAGTGGGTTACATTTTTTCCTAATACAAAGTATGCATCGTCTAAAGAAGACTTAAATGAGGCTTCAAATGCGTCTCGATATCTGTTGTTAATTTTATGTAAGTCTAAGAATTTAATCATATTTACATTTATACTCGAGGTACTTTTAAATTTTTATGACTATTTGTTTTTACAAGAAACGTATTGGCAGTATGGCTTCTAGCGCCACAACTTTCTTTCCAAAAAATTAAGCCTTCGTTTATCTTAGAACCATGGTCTTCACTCGAAATATTAAAATCGAAATAGCGTTTATCTTCACACATGTCATTGATAATAAAATAATAAGCCAAATCTAGACTACCAAAACTATTTTTATCCCTATTACCAGACACATATTGTGGGTGTACTGTGGTTGCTGTTAAGAAAACCGTTGTGCCTGCAACTACTTTATTATCCTTATAAATATTGACTTGTTTTATATGCTCAGGAAAACGCGATGCTAATAACTCTATTTCTTCTAATGTATGAACCGGTTTTATACCATGTTTATTTTCTAAATTAGGAATGAGGACATCGTTCCAGAAGCCTTCAAAATTTGAATCTACTTTTAACTCCAATCCTGATCGTAATGCCTTGTTAATGCCTTCTCTTCTATTCTTTTGAAAACGTAATTTATGTGCATAATCGATAACCATTAAAACATCTTTCTTCAACAATTGCGCATTAGCCTTGTATAGAAAATAATCTAACTCATCTGATGGCATTTTATTGTAAAAGGTAGGAATAACTCGTATTTCTATTTCTTCCAAGCCCTGAGCTTCATAATAGGCCAACATAGCTTTAAATGCTTCTAATGCTGTGAGTAATTTTGCACTGTCCTTGAGTACAAAACTTCCATAAGTTAAACCTTGATGAGATATCACTTTATTACCAACAACATTAGCTGGCAATAGCGCAAATAGTTCATCATTTTTATAAATCATCACTGAGACATCTTTAAATCTATCACCGTGATAATCCATAAAATCTCTATAAAACAAGAACGTGGCATTCTTTGCTTTTTTCACAAAGCCATCCCATTCTGATTTTAAACTAGGTTGATATGATTTTACTACAAAAATGGTATTTGACATTTAGTTGGTGACCAAATTAATTAAAAAACTATGAAATAGGTAATTGTTTAGCAACTAGCGTGCTTTTAGATTTACAACGTACGCATCTCAATCGGTTTTCTTTGGTGTGCTAATCGTTTCAATATTTGTGGTATCTACTATATATAGTGGTCGCCCTTTTACATTCACGTTAATTCTACTAATATACTCGCCTATCACACCAATAGACAACAATTGAATTCCTCCAATGAAGGCAGCACTCATAATTAACGACGTCCAACCTGTAATGGTTTGTTCTAACGCGTAATGTGAAAATACGGCATATATAATGAGTAAGAAAGAAAAAAAAGATATTAGAAATCCTAAGCGACTTACAAACAGTAAGGGTTTGTCAGAAAATCCTGTGATGCCATCAAAGGCTAAACGAATCATCTTTCCGTATGAATATCCAGATGTACCGTGTTTCCTAGAATCTCTGCTATAAAGCACATGTGTTTGTTTTAAGCCTAACCATGCTATTTGGCCTCTTAAATACTTATTCTGTTCAGGCATTTTATTAATGGCTTCTACTACTTTTTTAGAAACTATTCTAAAATCTCCAGCATCTAACGGTATATCGAAAGACACCATTTTTTTCAGTACTCTATAGTACAATTTAGCCGTAATTTTTTTAAAAATAGATTCACCTATTCGTTTCTGTCGCTTTGCATAAACCACATCAAAACCTTCATTAAACTTGGCATATAATTCTGAAATTAATTCTGGAGGATCTTGTAAATCAGAATCAATAATTACTGTACATCGCGCGTTGCTATACTCCAAACCAGCAGAAACCGCTATTTGATGCCCAAAATTTCGACTTAAATTAAGATAATACACACGTGAATCAGACTGTGATAGTTCTAGAATTTTTAACAAAGAATCATCAGAACTACCATCATTTACAAATAGTATTTCATAATGTTCTGTAATAGAATTTACGGTGTTTTTAATTCTATCATAGAGCATTTGTAAATTCCCAGATTCGTTATAAACTGGGATAATTATGGACAATTCATTTTCTTGCATATTCCTTACCTTAATAAGGTTACTAATATAATATAAATCAATGAGCTTATTTTAGCGTTTCGTCTGCTTGAAAAATATTAAAATAAGCATTACTCCAAACGATCGTATAATGATTGCGTTCTAAGAAAGCATTCATAATAGCATTACGCTCATTACTATGAGCATTGGTGTTTTGTTTCTCTGTTGACATATAATCGTCGATAGGTTCTGAAAACTCGTAAAAAGTATCAAACTTTTGTTGTACAACGATTGGCAATTTGGATATTTCTTTTTCTGCTTTATTAAGTTTTTTTTCAAATGAATTATAATCATAAATCCAAACCCAAGGATTATACATATAAGGTTTAGTCACTGTTAAAAAATGTAACATTGGGATTTTATCATAAATCATTAAATAGTCATCTTTAGCCACGTATTTATCTAAATTCATAAGCAAGTCATTAATAATATTGGCTCTACGTTCTGTTGTGTAAATGCCTTTTGCCAATGGACTATTAATAGCAAAGGTTTTGTGTAATCTACTTCCGCTATCAAAATAAGACTGTTGGGATATATGATAGCTTTTAAGCATTAAAAATGCCAACACAGTAGCATATAAAAACATTTGAACTGTAGGCTTTGTCAACTTAATACTTAATGGATCGGAATTCCGTTTTTTAAATACAAGATCTAAATTTTTAACACCGTAAAAAAATAGAGGCAAACTAATCCAAATTGCCATATAACCACTATTCTTAATACCACCTCCTGTTCCTAAGGTTATAGTAATTAAAGTTAAAAAAGATAAAAAGCCAATAATTTTTAGGGCATTGCTTATTTGATATCCGAACAAAACAAGGCCGCAACCTATTAAACAAAGACTATATATTGGATATATATTATGAGTATTAAACCAATAGCATAACACCACAACTGTGACACCAAAAATCAGATAATTGTAGATCTGTTTGTTTGATAGAACGTGTTTAATTACGTAGTACAACACTAATATAAGACTAAGTTTAATGGTTTCCTTCGCAACATTAAGATAGTTATAAAATGGCGCACTAAACACAGATTTAAAACTATGAGAGCTATTTTCTGTTTGCCCTAAATCCACTATTGTAAGTAGTGCATTTTTCATTATGTCTACTTGACCAAGTAAACTAAGCGTTACATATACCAGTAAAAAACCAATTACGGAACCCAAACCCACAAAAAGGATAGGTTTCACAGATTTATAAACTGATTGTTTCTTTAAATAAAACGCAAACGGAATTACTAAGACTAAAGAAAACAGCACCACGTTTGGAATCCTAGTAAATACATTGATACTGAGAAGAAATCCTGCCCAAATGAATAATTGATTACGACTGTTAATAACTGCTTTATAAAGTAAATAGATAATTAAAACAGACATCAGTGCAGTTAACTGATTGTGATAATATGTTAAATAACCAAAATCATTTACAAATAGCACCATCACTAAAGCGCCTAACAAAAACCTTTTGGGTACAAACGGTTTTAATAACCTATATGAAAGGTAAAATGTTGCTGTATTGACAAGTATCGCTAAAATTCTAAACCACAAAATCCCACCATCTTCATATAAGAGATACCAAATACCACCTACAAAACCAGCAAACCAATACAAAAAATTATATTCTACACTCTCTGGATTGGCAAAAATCTGCTGATAAAAAGTTAAAACAAAACCGTCATCACACACATCAAAGCCTTGAAAAGCCAAAATAAGTTGTAAAACCACAATAATACTAAGTGTGATTGCTAAACTGTATTTTTTAATAATTGAAGATGGATTCATTGCGTTTGAATCTAAAAATAAAAGAGGGTTTAAGTAAAATTCAAATATAACACCTTATTTTATGCTTATTCTATTAATTTAGCTGCAATAAAAATACAGACTAAAAACGTGTCCATAAATCTCGATCCAAGAAAAATTCTTAGTCATCCTATTGTTTATACAACATATCAAAAAATAGTAGGTGGTTATAGAGCTCGTAAACTTTTTGTTGAAAAAAATGTAAACATAATCGCTGGCCAAAAAATCTTAGATATTGGCTGTGGTCCTGGTGACATACTAGAATTTTTACCAGAAGTAGACTATACAGGTATTGATTTAGATGAAAATTACATTGCGCAGGCCAAAAAAAAATATGGGCAAAGAGGCCATTTTAAATGTGCAGGTGTGGATGGTTTAGATTTAGAAGACAATCACACCTTTGATATCGTAATATCGGCTGGCGTGTTACATCATTTAACCGACGAACAATGTTTTAATTTATTTAAAATTGCGGTTAAAGCTTTAAAACCTAATGGTCGTTTTATTTCATTTGATGGTTGCTATATTCCTAATCAAAATAAAATCTCAGAATATTTCTTAAAGAAAGATAGAGGTCAATTTGTAAGAACTCAGGCTGAATATGAACGTCTTTCTAAAGCGTACTTCAATTCCGTTGAGTCTACAATTGATGAATCTTATTTTTACATACCATATACTTCGATTATTATGGATTGTAAAAACCAATAATAATACCTCATCTCGTATTCTGACATAATTGACAAAAAAAAGAGAAACACTTTTCAGTATTTCTCTTTTCTATATTATAGAAGTCATCTATGTTTTTCTGAAATAAATTTAGAATGACACTATGTATTACAAATTCTTGTTACGCTTACGATCTACTTCTTTTAAATAGATTTTACGCAATCTTAAGTGATTTGGAGTAACTTCAACATACTCATCTTTCTGAATATATTCTAACGCCTCTTCTAAAGAAAACTTAATAGCAGGTATAATCTTAGCTTTATCATCTGCTCCTGAAGAACGTACATTACTCAATTTCTTAGTTTTGGTAACGTTAACCGTCATATCATCTTGACGCGAATTCTCACCAATTACCTGACCTTCATAAATATCTTCACCTGGATCTACGAAGAATTTACCTCTATCTTGTAATTTATCAATAGAATAAGGAATGGCTTGTCCGTTTTCCATAGATACTAATGATCCATTTTGACGTTCTGGAATTCCACCTTTAAGTGGCTTATAATCTACAAAACGGTGTGCCATAATAGCTTCACCTGCTGTAGCAGTTAATAACTGATTTCTTAATCCTATAATTCCTCTAGAAGGTACTATAAATTCACAAACCATACGATCTCCTTTAGCTTCCATGCTAATCATTTCACCTTTACGCATTGTTACCATCTCAATGGCTTTACCTGATACGTTTTCTGGTAAATCAATAGTCATTTCTTCAAAAGGCTCACATTTAACACCATCAACTTCTTTGATGATTACTTGTGGCTGACCAATTTGTAATTCGTAACCTTCACGACGCATTGTTTCAATTAATACAGATAAGTGTAATACACCACGACCAAAAACCATGAATTTATCTGCGCTATCTGTTTCTTCAACACGTAAGGCTAAGTTCTTCTCTAATTCCTTAGTTAAACGATCTTTAATATGACGCGATGTTACAAACTTTCCATCTTTACCAAAGAAAGGTGAATCGTTAATGGTGAACAACATACTCATTGTTGGCTCATCGATAGCGATTGTTTTTAAACCTTCTGGGTTTTCAATATCTGCAACGGTATCACCAATTTCAAATCCTTCTAGTCCTACAATAGCACAAATATCACCTGTTTGTACTTCTTCTACTTTTTTACGACCTACACCTTCAAACGTATGTAATTCCTTTATTTTACTCTTTACTATAGAGCCATCTCTTTTTACTAAAGAGATTTGTTGATTTACTTTTAAACCACCTCTTGTTAAACGACCAATAGCTATTCGGCCTGTAAATGAAGAGAAATCTAAAGATGTAATTAACATTTGAGTTGTGCCTTCTTCGATTTTCGGTTCAGGAATATGCTCAATAACCATATCTAATAATGGTTCAACATTTTCCGTTTCTACTTGCCAGTCATCGCTCATCCAATTGTTCTTTGCAGAACCGTATACTGTTGGAAAATCTAACTGCCATTCTTCTGCACCAAGTTCAAACATTAAGTCAAAAACTTTTTCATGAACCTCATCTGGCGTACAGTTTTCTTTATCTACTTTATTAACAACGACACAAGGCTTTAACCCTAAATCAATTGCTTTTTGTAATACAAAACGTGTTTGTGGCATTGGCCCTTCAAAAGCATCTACCAATAATAATACACCATCTGCCATGTTTAAAACACGCTCTACTTCACCTCCAAAATCGGCGTGACCAGGTGTATCAATTACATTAATCTTTGTGTCTTTATAAACAACAGAAACGTTTTTAGACGTAATTGTAATACCTCTTTCACGTTCTAGATCATTGTTATCTAGTATTAAATCTCCTGTGTTTTCATTTTCACGAAATAATTGACAGTGATACATTATCTTATCTACCAATGTTGTCTTTCCGTGATCGACGTGTGCAATAATTGCAATGTTTTTAATCTTAGTCATAACTGATGCTGATTTTAAGCGTGCAAAGGTACATCTAATTCTACTCATTTCGTTAATAAATTGTTATAATTTCATTTTCAAATCATCTGATGTCGTATCTTAGGATAAATAATTGATTAACAGCACATAGACAATGTTCTTGTTTCTACACTGCCACATATCATTTGAAGTTACTAATTGTTGATCCTAAATATTTTACAGATGCAACGCGTTTTAAAATCCTCTAAGTTTATCCCTTTTATCTATTTTTTGTCTGTCGTTATTTATTGGTTTACAATACTAAATAAGTCAGAAGGCATTTCTGCCTATCCTATTTTACTCTTTGGAATTCCCTTTGTTTGGCAACTCATAAAACCGAGCAAACAACTTAATTTCTCATTGGGTATTGTGTTTGTTTGTCTATCGTCTTATCTATGCTTTGCCTATATTTTTAATCTATTGCATATTTTTAATTGGACAGAAGCCGTTAAAAAACTGCTGTTTCTAGGTGGTATTCTGGTTGTTGGAAATTTAGTAATGTCCCTTTGGATGATTAGAAATAGTATGACTAGGAATTTTTGAGGATTGGTTGATGGTTGATGGTTGATGGTTGATGGTTGATGGTTGATGGTTGATGGTTGATGGTTGATGGTTGATGGTAAAATTTTGAAATAAAACGATACAATTACACCTTCATATTTGTATATTTATTGACAAAACAATTAACTCTAAAACTTTGACGATTCTGAATTTAAATTTCAAAAAACTAAAAACGATTATTTGCTTACCTTTATTTATTTCTTTATTAGGATGCCCAGAAGAAGATGAATGTACCAAAACCATCGAAATTCCTCAAACATATTTTGTAGGGAATCAGAGTTATTCGCATATAACTACACAAGAAGTTTCGTGTGATTTTGAATTATTAGAAGTGCCTGAAATTATTGAGGCACCCGTTTTAGAGAATTTTTCTTATCAAATATTAAGTTTTAATTATGTACCAGATACAGGTAATAACACCACATTACTTCAATATGAGATTCAACTTAATAATCATAATGATTTTGATGTTACAGGCTTTCCAATATTAACTATTTACGACGGAAATTTTGAAATCTCAGGAAACCTCTCATCAGATGCAGATGAACCTTGTAATGCGATTTCAGCGAACTCTAGCTGTATACTTTCCATGAATAAAGAATACGACATAGAACCTGGAATTCTTCCACCAGACACCTACCAAATTGTTAATGTAGAATACCTTGGCCTAAACGAATAACCCTTAGCGTAAATGTTGTTCTGCTTTAAGTATAAATGTTATAGTTAAATAGTATATTTGTACACTAATTATTGCCTTTATACTGATATGGATTTAAAACGTATTCCTAAACTAAAACATACAGATTCTAACAACTTTTTTTTACTCTGTGGACCATGCGCTATTGAAGGCGAAGACATGGCATTGCGCATTGCAGAGAAGGTCATTAACATTACTGACAAATTAGAAATTCCTTACATATTTAAAGGCAGTTTTAAAAAAGCAAACCGAAGTAGAATTGATAGTTTTACAGGAATTGGAAACGAAAAAGCCTTAAAAATTCTTAGAAAGGTTTCTGAAACGTTTGATGTTCCTACAGTGACAGATATACATGAAGCTTCTGATGCTGCGATGGCTGCAGAATATGTTGATGTGTTGCAAATACCTGCATTTTTAGTAAGACAGACCGACTTGGTTGTTGCGGCAGCCAAAACAGGAAAAGTGGTTAACTTAAAGAAAGGGCAATTTATGAGTCCGGAAGCCATGAAACATGCTGTACAAAAAGTAAAAGATGCTGGTAACGAAAAAGCTTGGATTACAGATCGAGGTACCATGTTTGGCTATCAAGATATGATTGTAGACTTTAGAGGCATACCAACCATGCGTCAATTTGCACCAACGGTTTTAGATGTTACGCATTCTCTACAACAACCAAATCAAACTATTGGTGTCACAGGTGGACGACCAGATATGATTGAAACCATTGCCAGAGCAGGTATTGTTAATAATGTAGATGGTTTATTTATTGAGACCCACTTCGATCCTGCAAATGCTAAAAGTGATGGTGCCAATATGCTACATTTAGATAATTTAGAAGGTTTATTAAAGCATCTGGTAGCCATAAGGAAGACTATTAACAACTTCTAATGAAGTTCCATAGCTTAATCATAATTTCAGTTTTATTTTCTAGCAATTTTTGCTTTACACAACCAGGAGAAATAGAAAAAGCCAAAGCACCTCGAAAACTAAATTTAGTATTTTCTTCAGGTGTTTTAGTTCAAAAAGAAGTTTTTACTGAGTTTAACGTCATAATTGGAAACGTTAGTAATGAATTTCCTCCAAAAATGTTCCCGATTGTTGGTGTTCAAGGTTTAAGAATAGGAATGGAAACAAATTTAAAGCGTGATGAAAACTTTAATATCGCACCAAAATTAGGCTACGAAATCTCTATTACTTTTTTTTCTATACGCTTATCTGCACTTAATTATTTTAAAAACGAACAATCAGAATTTAGAATTTTACCAGAACTAGGCGCTAGCTTTGGAGGAATGGTTAATCTAACATATGGCTATGGCATTAGTTTTAACAATACAATTGGCGGAATTTCTAACCACAGACTTTCCCTAAATATTAATTTAAACCGTAAATTAATGAAGGCCAACTACAAACTCATAAAGTCTTAAATTATTTAGACATCCTTCTTATAAAACCCTTTCTGTTTTATTCCTTCAACGTCTTTTAAAATCGAAATAAAAATAGAATCGTCTATATCATCTAGTGTTTTATAACGCAGTGATTTCACTACTTTACGTTTTTCGGTCACTAAATAGGCATCCCATTTTTTTGATAAATGCGCAGAATGCCAAAACCCTACGTCTACATAATCTTTACTCTGATTGATATAACAGATTGGTCGCTTATCTATATAATAACAAGGCAAACGCCATTTGTATAACAAATCTGCTTCAGGCAAAGTATGTTCTATTAACACTTGCAAATGCAAATAAATAGACTTGTATGGTTCTACTTGTTTTAAGATATGTGCTTCAGCCGGATTCATTTCTACATTTTAGAATAGTCTTAAAACACCAATAACCAATAATGCTATACCAATAATAGCTTTAAAAGGCATTAATGATGCTGAAATTTTTCTTAAGGTTGTCTCTAAAGCAGGCACTTTGCTAAAGACATGTGTTAATAAAAGAATACCTCCTAAAATACTCACAATATTTAAGAGCAAACTGCCTCTTATAGTAAGTATAGATAAAACCACAAGCGCACCACCAATTACGGTTTGAAAAGGCACTAATTTTCCTGCTATATTATTAAAAAAATTGCTTTCACCATCCCATTTATCTAGTGTTGCAAGACCGAGTAAAATACCTCCAGAAATATTTGCTATTGTTAAGAGTAATCCAATCATTTCAAAAATTTTTGTTATTCGTTAGATGATAAATTTAGCTAAAACTGCAAAATAAATTTGTTGAAACCGAATAATTTATTTTACTTTGTATTTCAAAGTACTTTAAAAATGAGCGATAAAGATTATTTAAAAGACATTAGTGAGATTAAAAATCTTATGAATAAATCCTCACGATTTATTTCTTTAAGTGGTTTATCTGGCGTTCTCGCTGGTATCTATGCCCTTATTGGTGCAGCGATTGCTTACTGGTTAGTAATGACATACAGTAATGGCACTTTATATATATTCCATGGTAGGGTATTTTGGGCTTGCATGGCTGTTTTAATGATGATAGCCATTTTGAGCGCAGTTACTGGTATCATCCTCACGACTAGAAAAGCTAAAAAAACTGGCGACAAAATGTGGGACAACTCCTCTAAACGTCTCTTGTTAAATTTTCTAATTCCGCTAACGGTTGGTGGTGTTTATTGTTTAATTATTTTAAGTCAAGGTACATATGGACAAACAGGTGGTTTAATGCTTATTTTTTACGGGTTAGCCTTAGTGTGTGCTTCAAAATATAGCATAGGCGACATTCAATATTTGGGTTATATCCAGATTATATTAGGACTAATAGCCAGTTATTATCCTGGTTATGGGTTTTGGCTTTGGGCCATTGGCTTTGGAGTAATGCATATTATTTATGGGACTTGGATGCATTTTAAATATGATGTAAATAAATAGAATACCAATGAAATCAATTCTAAACATAACGTTTTTGGCATCATTATTATTCCTATGTACATCGTGTCATTTTAATAAAGGACATTTTGTAATTACCAATGCAAGTGATTTTAAAATTGATTCATTAGCCATTAACCCTAATACTAAACAAGAATTTATTAGCTTAGACCAAGGCGAAAGTATGGCCTACAGCATATCAATGACTGAAGCAAAATCAGATGGTAGCTACTTCATTTCTTATAAAAATCATGAAAACAGCAACAAGATTTCAAAATCCTTTGGTTATTATTCTAATGGTCATCAAATTGAAGATGAAATACATATAACAGTATTAAATGATACTGTTTTAATTAAAAGTAAATTTGACAAAACATATTAAAGACAGAAATTCCGGCATTTGTTGGAAACACTATGAGTATAATTACTAACATAAATAAACTTTTTGATCACAGAATACGACTAGGCATTATGTCTGTACTTATGGTTAATGAGTATGCCGATTTTAAAATGCTAAAGGAATTGTTAGGTGCCACAGACGGCAACTTAGCCAGCCACACCAAAGCCTTAGAAAAAGCAGACTATATTTTAGTTGAAAAACAATTTATTGGAAGAAAACCAAACACCAGATATAGTGCTACTAAACTGGGTAAATTAGAATTTAAAAAACATATTGAAGCGCTTGAAAAATTAATAAACAAGACTTAATTTTTAGAAATTTCGATGGAAAACTTTGTACATAAAAACTCAATAGTCAGAGAAATCTGGGGAACTAGCGACACCATTCTTTTGGTATTTGCTGGTGCATCTGCAGAGTTTGCTGCCAACAAAGCTGTCGATTGGCTTTATTTTACAGGCAAATTACCATCTGACCCTTTAGGACGCTTATTTTCTACGGTTAACTATGCCAAAGCCATTGTATTTTCTGAGAAAGATGATGCCATAAAAGCTATAAATCATATTACCGCAATTCACACGTCTGTTGAAAACAAACGCGGCGCAAAGATTCCGCAATGGGCTTATAAAGATGTTTTGTATATGCTGATTGATTATTCGATTCGTGCTTATGAAATTTTAGAAAGAGAACTTCAACTTGAAGAAAAACAAGACGTTTTAAACGTGTTTGGCAATGTTGGTTCTAGAATGGGAATTAAAAATCTACCACTTACCTACTCTGATTTTGAAATTGAAAGACAAAACCATTTAGACGAAAATTTAAAAAACGGAAACTATACTAAAGACTTATACAAACAATACCGAAAACATCTAGGCCTTTTTAGGTATCGTCTATTATTAGAGTCGCAGATATTACTGTTACAAGATTCTGTAAGAACGTTACTCCTATTAAGAAAAGTATCATTATTAAAACCCTTAATTTCAGTTTATAAAATTTTTAGAAGCCTTAAACTCGATTGGATTTTAAAAGACATCATTTTACCAACAGCCTATAAACAAGATATAAAACGATTAAATATTACAACCACATAAATTAACGAAACCCAATATTTCGACTACAACTCGTATGTCGCTTTTTTTTTAATCATTTACTTTGAAATACAAAGTACTTTAAAATAATTAAATATGAAAAAATTAGCACTCTTTATCGCAGCCTTATTATTTAGCACCTTATTCTACGACCAATCCATAGGACTTAACCTATTTCTATTTAGTATACTTACCGTTGTAATTCTGTTTATTAATAATAAATCGCATTTTAAAAACAGAAAAACCCAAATCTATTCGGCTGCGTATCTTATTACAGGTTTAACTATATTTTTTCATAATTCTACACTTTCAATTATTGCCAATTTCGTGGCATTTTTCACGTTAATTGGCCATCTTTCTGAAACGAAATCGTCCATTTATATCAATTGGCTTAATGGATTGTATACCACTATTGCTGGTTTCTTCCACAGAAATTTTGCATTAGCAAATACAAAATCTAAAGACGAGGATATAGAAGAAAAAGAACCTATTGACTATCTACATTGGGCAAAAATCATATTGATTCCTGCTGTAATTCTTATCACTTTTATTGCATTGTATAAAGAAGGGAATCCTGTATTTAGTAATATTATTGACCAAATAGATTTTAGCTTCGTTAATATTCAATGGTTATTAGTGGCTGGTTTGGGTTATTATCTATTCAATAATATCTATGCACCAATTGAAGTAGAACCTGCTACAGAATTAGATTTAAAAACGGAAAATGATTTACAAAAAACCAGTACGTTTTCACTACCTAAACTTAAGCAAGAAAACCAACTTGGCGTGATTCTTATTTCATTATTAAACGCTCTTATAGTACTCTACCTCATCACTGATGTTGCATTTATAACTTCAGATTTCGAAATAAAAGCCTCGCTTTTTTCTGCCCAAGTGCATAGTGGTATTAATGCACTCATTGCATCTATTGTCATTGCCATTATGATATTACTTTACGTTTTTAGAGGAAATCTCAACTTCTATGAGCAAAACAAAACTCTAAAACGTTTAGCCTACACTTGGATTATTCTCAATATTCTTCTTGTTTTTAGTATCACATTTAAAAACAGTCAGTACATCTACTACTTTGGGTTAACCTATAAAAGAATTGGTGTTTTAGTGTATTTAATCTTAGCAACAATTGGTTTGGCAACGACCTTGTTAAAAATAGGTTCCATTAAAAACAATTGGTATTTGTTTAGAGTCAATACGCAAGCCGCGTTTATCATCCTCATAGCATCTAGCACTGTAAACTGGGATTATCACATTACGAACTACAATTTTAATTATGCGAAATCAATGGATTTTAAATATCTACTCAACCTTTCTGATAACAACACTTTTATATTAAATGAACAACTAAACACTAAAGCGCTAGATGAAGAAGATGTTGCTCAAATTAAATCTAAATATCACAAATACATCTATGAATTAAGAACCAGTAATTGGCAAGAGTTACAATACGATAATTTTAAACTCAATTCTAAATAACATGCTTGGATTAATTCTAATTGCCATTTTCTTTGGTGTCGGATTTACATTTCTCATACTAAGAATTAGTATATCTAGTATGTTTTGGTTTTCAAAAAAACCGAACGATAAAATGTATGTTTTTAAAAATCAGTTTCCATATTACATGATGGTTTTATCCGCAATACTAGCAACAATCCTAATCGGTTTTGATTTTGCCTTTGTTGCTTCGTATTACGCATTAGGTGTTTACTGTTTTGCACTTTTAATTTGGAATTTTAAGTTGAAACATTGTAAAAAAACATACACTACCACAACACGTTTAATAGAACAACATCATCCCAATTTACCATGAACAACCTATTGAAAATATTTAAAGACAAGCGGAAACAACTCATCATTTGGCTGTTTGAACATTCGCAACGTTTCTATACATCTATGTTTAAAAATCATCAACCTTGGCAAGTGTCTAAAGCCGATTTACTTAACTATCCGAAGGCGTCGTTTGGAAGACATTTAGGCGATTTTTTAGATGAAAATAATTTTGAATTAATCCCAAAAGTTGAACGACACGATTGTTACCATGTACTTTGTGGTTACAGCACTAAAGTAGAAGATGAAATTGCACTTCAATGCCTTTGTTATGGCAACGGAAAACGCAGTCCGTATTTGTATGGCGCCATAATTTTGGGTATTGCTATCCTTCCAGATTATTATAAATATTACTATAACTCTTTTAAAACAGGAAAGGCTGCCAATGCATTTCATCATTACGATTATCAGAAATTATTACACGTTTCTATTTCAGATTTTAGAGATGTTATTTTCTCAAAAAATGAACTATTCAATCTTAATTTAAACACAGCATGAAAAAACTAAAACTATTAATTCTAGCAGGTATTTTAGTAACCATAGGTGTCTTAGCTACCTTTCATTGGGTTGGTTACAAAGCCAAAGGATTGACTTACAATGATGTGGATAGTATTCCAAAAAACACAGTCGGACTCGTACTTGGTGCAAGCCGTTTGGCGTCTAGTGGTAACATTAATCTATTTTACAAACACAGAGTTGATGCAGCCGTTGCGCTTTACAAAGCCGGAAAAATTGAATACATATTAGTCAGTGGAGACAACAGCCGAAAAGACTATGATGAACCTACAGATTTTAAAAACGATTTAATTGAAAAAGGCATTCCGGCAGAACGTATATTTTTAGATTATGCTGGTTTTAGAACGCTTGATTCCATAGTTAGAGCCAAAGAAATATTTGGCCAAGATGCGCTCACTATTATTTCTCAAAAGTTTCATAATGAACGTGCTATTTATATCGCGCAACATTTTGGAATTGATGCCATTGCTTATAACGCCAAAGACGTTTTTAAACGACCAGCACGAGAATATTTAGCGCGTGCAAAAGCGAGTTTAGATTTATTATTTAATGTAGAACCAAAATTTTTGGGCGATACAATAGCCATCAAATAAAACACACATCACATCATGAAAATTCAATTTAACAAATACTATTTAGGCCTAGCTCACTTTCTTTTTCTGGTAGAATTGGCTATTGCTTTCACATTAAAAACAGGATTTATTCGTCATACGTTTAGCGATTATCTTGTTGTTATTTTATTATATGCAATTATTAGAGGATGCACTAACATGAGTGTTTGGGCCTCTAGTTTAGTCGTCCTCATAATTGCTTTTGGTATTGAGTTCCTCCAACTCACACCATTCTTAGCCTACTTTAACTTACAAGATAGTTATACTGCGAAACTCATTTTTGGGAGTACGTTTCAGTTTACAGATTTGGTCGCTTACACCTTAGGTATCGTAACTGTTTTGGTGGTTGAGAAATCAATTACGAGATATAATTCACTTCAAAATATTACCTTATGAATCTGATAAAAAACGTAATTCAAAATCAATTTAAAACCTTATCATTAATTAGTGTTGCCTTAGTATTTAGTGGCATATCTTTACTGGTTAGAATTAAATTGAATAAATCTTTCTTCTACTTATTTTTAATTTGGAATGTCTTCCTAGCAATCATTCCTTATGCCATTACCATGTACCTCAGTACCAAAAAGAATGTAAGTAAACTAACCCTTGTATTTGGCTTTTTGGTTTGGTTAGCCTTCTTACCAAACGCACCTTATATTGTTACCGATTTAATACATATTAGAGCTGGTAACAACGCATTTCTATGGCTCGATATTTTAGTGGTTCTATCCTTTGCATTAAGCGGCTTGCTCTTGTTTTACTTATCTGTGATTGATATGCAAAATCTCGTTGCTTCTAAATTTGAAAAACTTCCAATAAAAACCATTACAGCAGTCATTTTATTTTTATGCGGATTTGGTGTTTATTTAGGTCGTTTTTTAAGATACAATTCTTGGGAAATTATAAGTGGTCCTCACATACTATTTAAGGATATCATAAATATCATTATTGCTCCTTTTCAACATTATGAAGCATGGCTCTTTACCACAGGATTTGGACTATTCTTAGTCGTAGGCTTTTGGATGTTTAAGAATTTAAATACCTTAGAAAACAATTAAAAAACGAAAACATGAAATCCATAATTTTAATATTTGCACTTGCCTTAACGTTATCTAATTGTGATGAAAGACGAACAAACAGAATTAATCATGATGCTACCATAGAAACAGAAGTAAAAAAAGATAGTTCTCAAATTGAAATTGCAGACTTACCCATTTTAATTGACAGTACAGACTATTTAATTCATCCCATTGGACATATTACAGAATACAAATCGAGATTTTCTAGTTATTCTGGTAAACGCGGCTACAACTCCTTTTCGGTTTCAAATTATAACGACTTTTCCATTCAAGGGGAATTTAGTAATCTAAAATTTCAGCATATAAATTCTGAAAAACTAACAGCCTTAACAGATAAAATAGTTGAAATAACCTCTGTAAGATTTCTTGAGACCATCAGAGAACAGACAGGATTTCAATATTTAATTTACACCATTAGAGATACCGACACTAACAAAGATTCAAAAATAAATTCTGAAGACATTGAAGCGCTTTACATCAGTACCATTGATGGTAAAAATTTAAAAAAACTGACACCAGATTTAGCAAAAATTGCGTATTGGAAAGTGATTCCGAAATTGAATAGATTATATTTTAAAAGTATATCTGACACCAATAAAAACGGAGAGTTTGACAAACACGACCATGTGAATTACCAATACATCAATTTAAAAAGTAACAATCTAAACGTAATAGATTATAAACCGCTTTAAAATTTAGGAAGCTCTATTTTTATCTTGAATTTTCCGAACAATTTTAGTTGTTCTGTTTCGTGTTAGTATTCTAGGCAACACAGATAAAAATTTATTGATAGTACCAGGAATTGCAACAACCTTTCCTTTATGCATGGCTTTGTAACCATATTCAGCAACGTCTCTTGGACAAGCCATATTAAAGGCAATTTTATTTTCAGACGTATCTTGAGACACAACACTTTGAAATGAAGTTTTAGTTGGACCAGGACACAAAGCCGTTACTGTAACTCCTGTTCCTTTTAATTCATTTGAAATGGCTTCAGAAAACGATAAAATATAACCTTTTGAAGCATAATACAAAGCCATTAAAGGACCTGGTTGAAATGCTGCTAAAGATGATAAATTAAGAACTTTACCTTTCCCTCGTTTTACCATATCTGGCAATATCAGCTTTAAAAGATGTGTGGTTGTTAATATATGGAGGTTTAACATTTGTGATTCGCGCTCCCAATCCGTATTACAAAAGGTACCAAATAATCCAAAACCTGCATTATTAATTAATACATCTATAGGCTGTCCTTTTATGGCTTCATAAATTTCGAGCGAAATGTCGGGTAGGCTTAGATCTTTTAATAATGTCGTTATTTCAGTTGAGTGTTCTTTTAAAATATTATTTTTCGCTTCCTCCAACCGATCTGCATCAATATCTATTAATATTAAATTGTAAGCATCTTTAGCCAAAAGTAATGACAACTCAAAACCTAATCCTGACGCGGCTCCTGTAACTAAGGCTAACTTTTTATTTTTATTCTCCATCTATATAATCCTGCAGATATGTAAAACGATCGGTTAATTTACCGTTTTCTGTCATTTTAGCACGTTTTAATACATCATCGTCATCATTATTATAAAAGGCAGGAATCACATGTTTTAAAAATGTTTCTCCAAAACCTTCACTTGCGTCTTTTGGTAATTCGCATGGTAAATTATCTACTGCCATAACCGTTATGGCTTGTATGGCATCAAAAGCAACTTCTTTTTCCGATTTTGCATCATAACCATAAAAAGGATCGGCAATTGTAGATGGCCTAATTGTACTTGCTACAGGACCATCAATATCACATGAAACGTCAGCCACTAAATTTATTCTAAAATCAGGATGCTTAGCATCTTCCCTTGTAAATAAATAAGGGGCATTATTACCATAAAAATGACCTGCTATAAAATAATCTGTCTCTTTAGCATATGGCATAAAATTACTCTCGTAACCCGTTGGATCTTTATAAAATTTTAACCTTTCACCTACTTTTCCATCTATACGTTTAGCATATTCCATAACATCTGCCATAACATAAACAGGCTCGGTAAATTGACTTGTGAGATATAACGCATCACTGATCTGTTTAATACCTAAATGGTCCAAAATTTCTTTGGCACCATAGGCCACTTTCCCTGTTCCTGTTAATAAAATTTTGATATTTGGAATTGTAATTTTATCTAATTCAGCTTTTACAGCATCTAAATCCGCTAAAGTTTCTACCTTAGGTAAGGTAAATAATTTATCTCGCAAACCTAAAGCCCTAAAGCCATTGTAAGCACCAACCAAACCTGCATAACGACCAAAACCTATGAGTCTGGCATTATTTTTTTTAACAATGGTTTCGTGATCATACATTTCTATGTTTTTTTCTAACATGGCAATTAAAAGCTTTCTATTGTAAGGCTGCTTCTTTATGGTATGAGAGAAATAAAAGTATTTTTTATTCGGAATTAAATTTTTAATTGGCACTTCTTTTACACCAATCATAACATCAGCATGAGATACATCGTCTAAAACTTCAAAACCTAAACTAGAATATGCTTCATCAGGAAAAATCCTTATATCAGAAGATTCTACAATAAATGTAGCTTCTGGAAATAGAGTTCTGGCTTCTGCTAAATGTTGTGGCGAAAAAACCACACGTCTGTCTGGTGGGTTTTTACGTTCTTTAATAATGGCGAATGTCATATTACAGGAATTTTCTCTCCCACGTAAGGGAATATCTTAGTTTTGACGAAAATAGTATGATTTTAACTATTTCTCAATTATAACAAAGATTTTTTGCTAGACGCTATAAAAAATTCCAAGATTAATATTATTCGTATATCTAATAAATAGATTTTTCTTCCGTGCCTCTAATGGATTATTATTTTACAAATTTTCTGCTGGGTTTCACTTCTCACTTTCGCTATATATACGCCTGTTTTAAATGAAGACAAATTGATTCTATTTTCAAAAACATCAGAATCGAGTGGCATTGTTAAAACAACACGACCTTGTAAATCGTAAATATCCACTTTTGTAAGATTTGCTATTTTTCCTTCTATAAAGAGCGCGCTAAAATCCTTTAAATAATAGACTTTTAAATCCTCAAATTCTGATGCACCTATTGATAAAGCTTCTACAGTAGTTCGTAAAAAGAACCTTCCCGTTCCTGAGATATTAGATGAAGGCACTATACTATATGATTGGTTATTCAATAAAGTTGAAGTTTGCATCAGAACGTCATCTAGATAAACATTAACAGAATTAGGTAAAGTCGATTCTGCAATGCTAAATTGAATTTGCTCACCTTGATTAGCATTTATACCTAAGGGAATAGAAACCTCAGTAAGATCTGATGGATTTAAGGTCTGTAAGGCCATTGCATTTCCGCTATTGTCTAGAACTAATTGCGAATAAATTACAAAATCTGAATCTGTTGTGCCCCAAAGTTCTGCATCATAGCCTTTATCTCAACCTTGGCTGGCGTTATCGTTGAAATAAAATTCAGTATTATACGATTTTGTGCTAGAACTTAAGGCTAACTTAAGATAAATTAATGCGGTACTACGCCCTAAAATAAAATCATCATTTGTCCCTGTGGTTTGCATATCTGTAGTAAATTCTAAATCGTATGCTGCGACCTGAGCAGCATCTGCAGCTACATAAAAGCCCTGACCTGGCGCTATTAATGTTGAAGTATTTGTATTGGCTAGGTTGTAAATTGTCCACTTATTTTCTTCGGAAGCATTGTAACCATAAATTGCTGCAGATCCATTTGCAAATAAATCTATGTTTGAAACACCCAAATCGACCTCATGGTTTAAAAATGCATGTACATTGAGGTAAGACGGATATGGATTACCAACAAGATTCCATTGTGTGAAATTTGGTCCGCTATCCAAGATATTCACATTCACTGCATCAGGAATAGTACCTGTAAAGATTAGTGTCTCACCAGAATCTGTTGCCGCTCTATATCCTGTACCACTGGTTAAATTTACTGTTGTATTAACGTCGTAATTCTCATAATCGCCTGTTGTTTTATCAAAAGGTGCAAACGCATATACTGCAGGTAATTCTCCATTATCTAACAAGGCTGTGGCATTTTCAGGACTTAAAAAACTAGACCACGATTGACCCGAAAGCGGTGCAGATATTAAATCATTGCCTAAGCTATTAGCGTTAACAAAACGGTTATAACTTATAGATCCTACTACACTTCCAACCGCACCAGTTAACAAACTAGAATAGCTAGTTGAAGTAGAGTTTAATGTAATATTTGTAGCGGTTAGTATGTTATTTACTGTAAGTGATGCACCGGCTTCAATGCTTACTGAGTTTGCTACTGTATTAGAACCAATAGTTGCATCACCCGATGTAATAAAAATATCATCATTTGCTGTAGCTATACCGCTTGGATCACTTGGTAACCAAACACCATTATTAAAGGTATAGATAATACTACAGTCAATATTTACTATTTGTTGTAATGTATTAGTATTACCATTAGCATCCGTGGCTATCCAAGTAACTGTTGTTTCCCCTTCAGGATATGTGCCTGATGCATCAGAAGTGCCAGTAAAATCATTGGTTAGGCTTACAGAAGTCGCAGGCGATGTAGTAGACACCCAATTGGAATTAATATCCATATTATTGAGAACACCTTGTGCTCCATTTCCAGTTTTATCAGTCAGAGTACTATTTCCTGTACCATCTTCAAAATCATAATAAGCTAAAAGATCTGTTATTGAAGCATCAATCATTTCTTCATAATCATTTGCAATGTCTTGTTCTGTCCTAGCGATATCCCAAAAACGCAATTCATCAAGTTTTCCATTAAACCTGCTTACTGAAGAGGAAGGAAATTGTCCTAAGTAAGTGGTTGTTGCCTCAAAAACTTGAGGAAACCCATTATTTACAACAGGCTTACTTTCTCCGTTTATAATAATTTGGTTAAAGGAAGATCCATTTCCTGTAAAAGCAATATGATTCCAACCTGGAGGAATAACAGCATATGTAGTCATAATCTCACCAAAATTAGTTACCATACTCAAAGTTTCATTAGTGTAATTTGAAGTAAAATTTCCAGTTCCGATGTATTTTAAATTAGAGTCATTAAAGGAGAATAAATAATCAAATTCTTCCGAACCATTAATTCCATTTTCAGTGTACATCCAAAACTCTATGGTTTTAAAACTACCTATAGTTTGATTTATAGTCACCATATCGTCAACACCATCAAAGTCTAGAGCAAAATTATTGTTTACACAATTATCAGATACTATAAGAGCAGGCACTATAACTTCAGTGGTACATGAATCTATCAACGCATCTGAAGGAATAGCAAAGGATAAGATTGGTACTGTTGTATCGTCAATGATTATGTTTTGCGTTTGACTTTCAGTATTCCCATTACCATCATCGTATGTCCACGTTACAACTGTTGTTCCTTGTGTTGTGATTGGGAATGCAACATCTGCGGTTGCGGAAATTGCTCCACTGTTTGCTGTAGGTGCTGTTGGTGTTGCTTCGCATTCCTCTATTATATCTAATAAATTAGCTTGATCAAGAACAATAGCTGGTGGCTCTTTTTCAAAAAAGTAAGCAGAACCTGAACGAGAACCTGCATCGTCATTTCCAAAAGCTCCAACAATGACAGAATCACCAGCGATAGCAACGGAAAAACCAAAACTGTCACTTGCAGCGGCATCGGATGCTGTCAGTTTAGATTGTTCTGTCCAACTGTTTCCTGAGCGCATAAAGATATAGGCAGAGCCAGAACCAGAACCTGCATCATCATTTCCAGATGCACCAACAATAGCATAATCGCCAGCTATAGCAACGGAATAACCAAAATTATCAAGGGATGCAGCATCGGATGCCGTGAGTTTGATTTGTTCTGCCCAACTGTTTCCTGAGCGCATAAAAATATAGGCGGAACCGGAATTTGAACCTGCATCGTCATTAAAACCAGCACCAACAATGGCATAATTACCATCTATGGCTACGGAATAGCCAAAATAGTCGCCTAAAGCAGCGTCAGAGGCCGTCAGTTTGGTTTGTTCTGTCCAACTATTTCCTGAGCGCACAAAGATATAGGCGGAACCAGAAGATGAACCTGCATCGTCATTCAAACGAGCACTAACAATTACATAATTACCATCTATGGCAACGGAATACCCAAAATAGTCACCTAAAGCAGCGTCGGAGGCCGTCAGTTTGGTTTGTTCTGTCCAACTATTTCCTGAGCGCACAAAAATATAAGTGGAACCTGACTCTGGACCTGCATCATCGTTTTGATGAACACCAATAACGGCATAATCGCCTTCTATGGCAACGGAAAAGCCGAAAAAGTCATTTGCAGCAGCGTCGGATGCCGTCAGTTTAGCTTGTTCTGCCCAACTGTTTCCTGAGCGCACGAAGATATAGGCGGAACCTGAAGATGGACCTGCAGCATCATTTCCATAAGCACCAACAATGGCATAATCGCCAGCTATAGCAACGGAAAAGCCGAAAAAGTCATTTGCAGCAGCATCAGAAGCAGTTAATTTAGCTTGTTCTGTCCAAGTATTCCCTGAGCGCATAAAAATATAGGCGGAACCTGAATTTGAACCTGCATCGTCATTTAGATAAGCACCAACAATAGCATAATTGCCATCTATGGCAACAGAATATCCAAAACGACCTTCTGTAGCAGCATCGGAGGCTGTGGCTTTAATAATTTCATTCCAGTTTTGGGCATTAAGCGTTAGATAGGCTGCAGATACGATTAGGGCAAGTGAAAGTAGCACTTGTTTTTTCATGATATATTGGTTAGGGTTGGTATCAGTATGACGTGCGATATTATAACATCTGCACATACAAAACAATACGCATTTAATAGGCATATTTGATGCTAGTAAAACTAAGTCTGATTTTTTTAATTTGAAATACTCAATTTGAGTATAGTTTAAGTCTTTACATTCGATAAACCTTAAATCTATTTTTACCAAAACCAGTCACTATAATAGATTAAATCATTTTTTTAATCTTTAGGATTTTTATGATTCTGCCATTATTTCTTAAAATACTTTTAAAACCGGTTTGGTATGGCATTTGCTTCAGTATTTTTAGTAATTTTGCAGTCCTTGAAATTTTAATACGGTTTCCTGGTGTAGCGCGTTAGGGATAGTAGCGGCATCCTTTTGCTTTTTTTAGCAAAAGATATAGCGGATAGCCCGACCTGATAAGGGAACGCCCAAATAATATGACTATTTATGAATTGATGAGTTCCTGAAGCAAGTTTTGGATTAATTCAATGACATAAATTAAAAATTTACTATTTCATTAAGGGGTCGACTGGTTTTGACAGCGAGATTAATTAAATGGTAAGCACGTGGTGTAATGGCATTGAAACACCTTAAAGGCTAGACCAAATTTTAAACGGCGAGAATAACTACGCTTTAGCTGCATAATCTGAATTATAGTAAGATTTCGTGCTCATTTCTACTAGGTAGAAAAGCTAAATGTCTCCAGAAAGCCTTGGTTAGTGGCGTTCTTTTTTGAGGCATCGTAAATATTAACTAAGATGAGGTAGCGCTTTGATGCCTTTTCGAGATTAAAAAGCTAAGTTGTAAGTGGGTTGTCTTTAACCAGCTTGCAGTCGAAAACCTAAGAAAAGAATAAACGTGTAGAAAGCCCTTTGGTTACTTGTTTGGACGAGAGTTCGATTCTCTCCGACTCCACAATATTCACAACTGTGTTGTGACTTAGAATACAAACACCCATCAAGTTTATTTGATTGGGTTTTGTATTTTAATGTATATCTGTTGACTAACTCAAACAATCAAACTTTTAACCATGTTATCCTATATGATTATCTTGCTAATTCGCAATTAAATTTGTTTAGGTTTACTTTAACACCACACGCTTCTCTACTTTTTTCTTTGCATTAAATTCTAGAAGGTTACTACCTATATATTTTGTTCTATACCGCATTAACAAAGCTAATACAAGAAATGAGAATACTTTTGGTCTATTTAAGCAATATGAATTTTTCATAAAGATTTAATTTTGATCAAATTAATTAATCGTACTAATATCATGACTAAAACACTACAATTTCTTATTCTTTTTGCTTTTGTTGGCATGGGCAGCCCTCTGCTTATGGCCCAAGACGAAACTTTTACGGCAGGTACCGACGACCTTTGGACTAATCTTGCTAACTGGTCTAACAACACCATCGCCACTGGAAGGGCTACCATAACGACTGATGTAGATTTAGAAGCAGTTGCACGTACAATAAAAGACATTAGATTCACTACCTCATCAACAAAAACAGTATCGAACGGCACCTTAATTGTTGGAGATGTTGGTGCGACAAACACTATAAATAATGCAACTTCTGGATCTGTGGTCAATTTTGATTGTAACTTTACAGTAAATGTTGATGCTAAAAGATTTAGAAATAACGGTCTACTAGTTTTCACAAGCGGAAGCACACTTACCCTAGGTACAAACCTTCTTACCATTACTAATATTAACAATACCACTTCAGAATTTAATGGCATTGTTACAGGATCTAGTGAGATAGAGTTGACACAAGGATTATTAGAACTAGGTTCTACTTCTGATTTAACGGGTTTTACTGGAAATTTTACTATCAACGGTACATCTCAACTTATTTCTAATACTAATAATGTATTTATTTCGTCAACCAGTTCAATAAACTTCAATGGGGCTAATGGTAGCGTTATCGTTAACGGAACAAATAGTATTGAAGGATCTATCAATAGGTCTAACATATCTTCTGGCACTTCAGAAGTCGTATTTAATGCCAACCAAGCTAATATGACCGATCTTATAGTAGATACACAAACATTAGAATTAGACTTTGACCCTTCAGTAACATTAGTACATTTTTCAGGATCTACAATTAGCAATGGAGGCATTGTGAATTTAAAAAACTTAAAAAATGGAACATTGAAAATTGGAAATTCAGCAACGGACGTGCCACAAGCCATATTAGACACTTGGCTTCTAGATGGTGTAGAACCTGTGGATGGCACCCTTTCTCAAGACGCATCTGGTTATATTAACAAAGTTACATACACATCTACAACTGGTCAAAACATAAATTGGGAAGATGGTTCTTCTTGGGTTGGAGGAACAGTACCTGGACCTACAGATAATGTCCTAATTCTTGGTAGCTTAATTATAAACTCTGATGTCGTTGTAAATAATTTCACCAACAGAAATGATCCTGGTATATTAGAACGAGTTACAGTAAATCCGGGTTACTCACTTACCATCAATGGAGATGCCATCACTAGACACAATCTTTGGGCAAACTCAAACTCTACTAGTTTTGCAAGCCTTATATTTAATGGATCTGTAACAGATCAAATAAGTTATTTTAGATATGTTAATTCCGTAGCTAATGGCAACGATCTTATTGCTTCTCCTGTTAGTCTTGATTTTGATACTTTTGCAACAGACCCTTTTAATGGAGATCTTTTCGAAAACCCAACGAATACCTCTGAAAAATTATTTGGCCCTTTCAACAATACAACAGGCCAATACGAAACTATGGATACCGTTATTGATGCTACTGAACTCATAACACCAGGAATAGGTTATAGAGCAGGTACTACATCAGGTAGCACGATTTACTTTAAGGGTTATATTTTAAACTCACCAGTGCAAAATATCTTGGTAAATATTACTGATGAAACAACTACACCAGGAGCCACGGGAAATTATAAAACTTGGAATTTAATAGGCAACCCATTTCCTTCATATATAGATTTTGGGGCTTTCTTTACAGAAAACGCAAGTGCCTTCGATTCAGGAGCATACCAAGCAATTTACGGCTACGATGCTGATGACTCAGATGGCAGTAATTTCACGATCTGGAATGCCTTTAACGCTAGTGACAAAATTACTCCTGGACAAAGCTTTTTTGTTAGAGCTAAATCTGGTGGTGGTACTGTGACCTTCACACCTGCAATGCGAACTATTGGTGCTTCTGATGATTTTATTGCAAACCGATCCGAAACACCCAATTTTGTACTTTCAGAAATCTTTTTATCCAACCAATCATCCAACTATTCTACTAAAATCTATTTTGCAAATAATCAGACTCGTGGTTTAGATCCAGGATATGATGCTGGTGCTTATGCCGGTTCTGCTGATGGTATTTTCACACATTTAGTAGAAAATAATGCGAATGTGGAATTTGCGATTCAAGCCTTACCTTATAATGATTTTAATGATGTGGTTGTTCCTTTGGGTATTAAAAGCGAAGCAAACACGCAATTAACAATAGGTTTAAATACTGAAACGACGTCAATTCCTTCTACCGTTAACGTTTATCTTGAAGACAATGTAACTAACACTTGGACCTTATTAAATAATAGTGATTATGTTTTTACACCATCCGAAAATTTAAACGGAACAGGACGATTTTATATCCATTACTCATCAACAGCATTATCTATAAAAGATGACGTTTTAAATGGATTAAGTATTTATTCTGATCTGGCTACAAACACTGTAATAGTAAAAGGTCAATTACAAACAAAGACATCCGCTTTTGTATACGATATACAGGGAAGGTTGGTATTACAAGACGAACTGGACACATTTAACACCACAAATACTATTAATGTCAATGCTTTAAAAACAGGTATTTATATTGTAGAATTAACAAATGGTACTCAAAATAGATCACAAAAAATTATGATTAATTAAAACTATATAATCAACTATTAACGGGTTGGCTATAAGTATCTTATTTTAAGTTATAAAAATCATCCAAAAACCGCAATATTTGAAAAGATATTACGGTTTTTTTTATCTAAATAATGTACGCTAATAACACCTTTTGTTTACACCATAATAACGAACATATAACGCTAAAGTTTATATGCATAAATTAACACTAATTATAAATGAATTGTGACTCTAAATTAGTTTATTTACAATTAGAAATCGATTTTATGAAAAGACCAACCCTAATTTGTTCTTTATTTATATTAAGAAAAAAACATTAAACATTACAATATGCATCAACAACGTTTATCACTACAACTCCCAAATTTCGTTTTGGTATTAACACTGGTTCTATTCGTAATTAGCTGTAAAGATCAAAACAATAAAAAAACCGATGAATCCGTAAGGGTAGATAAAACCGAAACTACACCAAAAACAGTAGCGCCTGAAGGTATGCTTTGGGTTGCGCAAAAAACATTTTTACAAGGTGCTAAAGATTCAGATCAATACGCCATGCCAAGAGAAAAACCTGCACACTGGGTTACTGTAGATGGTTTTTTTATAGATGTTACTGAGGTTACCAATAAACAATTTAAAGCCTTTGTAGATGCTACAAATTACGTCACTATTGCAGAACGCGAAATTGATTGGGAAGAGATGAGTAAGGAACTACCTCCAAACACTCCGAAACCTCATGATTCTATCCTACAACCTGGTAGTTTAATATTCAACAAAAATGTAAATGCTGTTGTAAATATGGAAAACTATGGTCAATGGTGGACCTGGAAAACAGGTGCAAGTTGGAGACATCCTGAAGGTCCTGATTCTACTATTGAGGGAAAAGAGGATTACCCAGTAGTACATGTAGCTTACCAAGATGCTTTAGCATATTGCAAATGGGCAAATCGACGTTTACCTACTGAAGCTGAATGGGAATCTGCGGCACAAGGAAAAAATACAAATACCATTTTTACTTGGGGCAATGATGCTGCTCAACTAGATTCAAATGCCAACACTTGGCAAGGTGTATTTCCTACCAAGAACGACTCTCAAGATGGTTTTGAATTTATTTCACCTGTAAAATCCTATCCTCCAAACAGTATTGGATTGTATGATATGACGGGAAATGTATGGGAAATTACGAGTGATTTTTTTAATGTCAACTACTATAATGAATTAAACACAACTAAACCAATTCTAAATCCGAAAGGCGCAGAAAAATATTTTAATCCCAACAATCCTTATCAAGTAGAACATATAATGAAAGGTGGTTCATTTTTATGTCATGCCTCATACTGTGCTAGTTTTAGAATTTCTGCTAAAATGGGCGTTTCAACAGATTCTGGTTCTGATCATATGGGCTTTAGAACCGTTGCAACTCCAGATATGCTAGCATCTAAAGAATAAACTAAAACCTTTCTTATATATCACTAAAAAAAGGGAAATTTAACTTTCCCTTTTTTTAGTCTATTCAATGTTTTCCAAAACGAGTTTTGCTCAATATCATCCTTTTATTAGATTAGTCTATCATAGTGAATTCTTTTGATACTCTCGTTACTCTAATATAAAATGCGCCCCAATCTTCTCCATTATCTGTGGTAAACCAAGCGCTCATATCGGTTTCACCTTTAGTAAAATTCCCTGTAAAACGAATAACCTTAGCGTCTTTTGCTACAGTCTTAGTTTGTTCCCAAGCTCCAATTTTTACACCACCAGATCTAAAATTCATAGTTCTACCTTCTGCAATGGCTTCTGTAGAGATTGTCCCTTCTTTACCAGCTACAGCTGCGTTAATTGCTAAATGAGACTCAAATGGCCATCTACTTAACTCTATACTATATGTACCAGACTGTTCAAACGCTACAGTAAACTCACCTCCTACAGGGTTCTTTTGTGCTTCTCTAATATAATTCTGATTCCATGGTATTTTAGAATCGTGGACATGGGTATCATGACAGGTCAATTCTATAGGATTTTGATGATCTGAACCTAAAACGATAATAGGAAATTGATTAAACTCTGTAGAAACAGAACTCCACCATTCATTATAGTAGCCTCGCATTTGTTCTACTTTTTCAGGAAACTGTGTTGCTAAATCATTTTCTTGACCTGGATCATTAGAGATATCATATAATTCTTTACCATTAACCAATCGCATTTTTCCAGACATCACAGCACTTTTCCTCCATTTTATTGGACTTTGTACACGTTGTGAATCGGTAATAAGATAATCTCTACCAATGGTTTTCTCTTTCCCTAATAGAAGTGAAGAAATATCCGATCCGTCCATTTCCTTTTGACCCTCAGGTAATTCTAAATTACATAAAGTAGCTAATGTTGGTAAAATGTCTAAATGAGCCGTTAAATCGGTTACATCCTTACCTCCATTTATATTTTTTTCTGGATACGAGATGAAAAACGGTACACGGTGTCCACCTTCATATTCACTATTCTTTGTACCTTTCATTCCAGCATTAAAACCGTATAATTTACCACCTACTGTTTTATATCCTGAAGCAGTTCCGTTATCTGTCATAAAAATAACGATGGTATTATCTGCAATTTTTAAGTCTTCAAGTTTCTTTTGAAGCTTCGCAAAGTTGTCGTCTACATTAGTAATCATTCCATAGAATATCTTTTGAAACTCAGGAATATCTAAATCCTTATATTGGTTATAATAACTTTCTGGAACATTGTATGGTAAGTGCGGTGCATTAGTAGAAATATAAGTAAAAAATGGTTGATCCTTATGTGCTTCAATATAATTTATCGCTTCATCAAACCATACGTCCGTGCAATAGCCTTCGTATTTTGTTGGTACACCATTTTTAAAATAGGTATCATCAAAATAATCATTATCCCAATAATCTGGTGTTTGGCCAACACCTCCTCCTCCATGTGTTATGGTATATTTAAATCCTTTATCTTGTGGTCTAGAAGGGTAAGTATCTCCCAAATGCCATTTTCCAAACATCGCTGTTTCGTATCCATTTTCTTGAAACACTTCTGCCATAGTTACCTCATCTTCTCTTAATATTGAAACACCTCCTATAGTGTGCCATACACCAACTCTATTCGCATACCTCCCAGTCATTAAACCAGATCTTGAAGGCGCACAAGTTGGCCCTACATGAAAATCGGTTAATCGTACAGATTCATCATGAAATTTATTTAAAGCGGGCGTTTTAACTAAAGTGTTACCATGTGCACCCAAATCTCCATAACCCTGATCATCGGTAATGATTACAATAACATTAGGCTGCTTAGCTTTATGAGTAGGTGCAGTTTTTGTGGATTGAGATGTACATGAAAATACAAGTCCCAAAAGAGTTATTAATATAATTAGTTTATTTTTCATTTTAATACTAAATTTTGAAGGTAAATACTGTTGTTTAATTATTTAGGTAGTTCATTTTTCCAAGCTTTCCAAAGAGTTTTAAATTCATTCACGAGTTGCTTATTACTTTCGGCTAAACTATTTTTCTCAAAAGGATCTTTAGAAATATCATAGAGCGCTTCTCTTTTTAGGTTGTCATTAAATAATAGTTTCCATTTGCCTTTTCTAACGGCTCCTTGTGCCCACTGATTGGTTGTCTCTTTAGGAAAACGCCACTCCCAAAATAAAGGCTTCGTTCTATTAAAACTATTGTTTGCTAGAATAGAACTGATATTTTCACCATCTATACTATAATCGCTTGGTAATTCTGTTTGTGCCAAGCTCGCAAAAGTTGGTAATAAATCTACCGTAGATAAAACACTTGTAGAATCTACCTTATTTTCTTCGACATGATGTTTCCATTTTACAATAAAAGGCACCACAACACCACCTTGAAATATATCCACTTTTCTTCCTTTTAAACCTGCGGTTGATCCTGCTTCTTTAGAAGGTCCCCATCCTGCAGGACCATTATCACTAGAAAACACTATTAAGGTATTATCATCTAATCCCATTTCTGATATGAACGATAACAAACGTCCTACATGA
The DNA here is from genome assembly GCF_013249045.1 of Winogradskyella eckloniae. Classification (GTDB taxonomy): domain Bacteria; phylum Bacteroidota; class Bacteroidia; order Flavobacteriales; family Flavobacteriaceae; genus Winogradskyella; species Winogradskyella eckloniae. The sequence continues at coordinate 108,182 of NZ_JABRWP010000006.1, read as the reverse complement.
AAATCAGCGTCCTTTAAAACCGCATAATAGGTTTCTTTACTTGGTGATAAACCTTTAAAAGATTCTCGTTGCTTCTCGGAAGGCCATAAGGGTGTGTGTGGATCTTTTAACCACAGGTTAACAAACATTGGTTGTTTCCCTTTATTTCGTTTAATAAAATCTATCGTTTCATCTACTGCAATTCTGCTCGAACTTTGCACCCATAACGTATCACTATCCATATAACGTGTAGTGGGCCATTTTTGATCGCCCTTCCAGGTTGGTCCATTCCCATTCCAAACTCGAGTTTCATCATAACCATATACTTTAGGTTCTGGAGCTAAAGGATCACCATGTGGTTTGCCGCCTCCACCCAAATGCCATTTCCCAAAATGTGCTGTTACATAGCCTGCTTTTTGCATAATTTGAGGCAGGTAAACAGGCAAGGAATCATTTAAATAATTTGGCATATTACGTTTGGCATTAACTTCGTTGCCCGCAAAATGTCCGTGCACACGATGTCTTGCTGGAAAATGACCAGTTAAAACAGAAGCTCTGCTTGGCGAACATACACCACTAGTCACATGAAACTGTGTAAAGCGTGTGCCTTCTGAAGCCATTTTATCTAAATTTGGAGTCTCAATTTCTGAATTTCCATATACGCCTAAATCACCGTATCCCCAATCATCTGCGAAAATAAAAATAATGTTTGGTTGCGAATCGCCAGACAATACTTCTGTTTCTACATTCGATACAGTTGCCTTTCTTGCATCATTACAAGAACACATTAAAATAGTTACTAATAAAAGCGCAATTTGTTTTATAAAACTCATTCTGCTATCACAATTAATCTCCAAAAGTTTCTCTTTTTTGCTCGTCTAGTAGTGCTGCCGATAATTCATTCACTTTTTCTGGGTACTGACTTGCTAAATTGGTGTTTTGGCCAACGTCGTCTTTAAGATTAAAGAGCTGAATTGTATCCTTAGCGGTATTGAAACGCTGTCCTTCATCAAACCATTTTGGAATTCTGGTGTGGTAACCATCTTTATTATTAATGTATAACCAATCGCCTTTTCTTATCGCATATTTTGAAGACCAAGTATTATGAACCATAATCTCTCTTATAGGTTCAACTGTATTCGTTAACCAAACATCAGAAAAATTATAACTATCGTGCTGAAAACCATCTGGTAATTCACTATTTGTTAGCGACACCAATGTGTTTAGGATATCGATTTGGCTAAACAATTGATTACTCGTAGTACCTGGTTCTATATGTTTGGGCCATTTTACAATAAAAGGAACATGATGCCCTCCTTCATATATATCCCTTTTTACACCTCTAAAAGGATGAGAACTATCGTGGTTGTAATTTTTGATACGCTCGTATGCATAACGCTCTGAACCATTATCTGAAGTAAAAATCACGATAGTGTTTTCATCTGCATTAATCGCTTTTAGAGCCTCTAATATACGACCGACAGCATCATCAGTTTGGTACACAAAATCGCCATATGGTCCTGCTTTGCTCTTTCCTCTAAACTCCTCATTAGGAATTATAGGTGCGTGAGGTGAAGGAAACGCCATGTATAGAAAGAAAGGTGCTTTTGCTTTTTCCTGATTTTTTATAAAAGTAACAGCTTTACGCGTAACGGTTGGCAACACTTTATAAAAATCCCAATCTTTAACAGCTGGTCCTGGTCGTAGTTCCCAATTACCTTCTAATGCAAAATCTTCTTTAGGATGTTGTAATGTTAATGTAGGAATTTCCTTTACTTTATCGTCTTCGATCCATGTATAAGGTGGGAAATTTATAGTACCATCACCAAAATAAGAATCAAAACCTATTGATAAAGGACCTTTAGGAATTGATTTTCCCCAATCATAAGCTAGAGCTGGCCAAACTTCTACTTCTTTTTTACCATGTTTAGCTTTTACTTTTTGTGTAATCTCTTTTTTTCTAATCGCTTCCCAATTCCACCCTAAATGCCATTTACCAATAGCTGCTGTGTTGTAACCGTTATTATTTAGAATTTTAGGTAATGTTACCTGATTTTCTTTAAAGACAGATTCACCCATAGCGTGTACGATATCATTAAAATCTCTCCAATGATAACGACCAGATAACAATGCATAGCGACTTGGCGTACAAACTCCTGAAGAACTATGTGCATCTGTCATTATTAGACCTTCTTTTGCTAATTGATTTAAATGAGGTGTAGGTATTTTAGATTGCGGGTTTTGAATTTGTAAATCACCAAACCCCATATCATCTGCATAAAATATGATGATGTTGGGCTTATTAACTTGAGGTGTTGATTTTATTTGTTCTTGACAAGCTGTTAAGCCCACCAACATTATTAAGTAATAGTAGGCGCTTATTTTCATGATATTAATTTTGTATTTTCCAATCTATCGTAGCTTTCTTGTTTTCTAAATCAACCCAAATACTAGCATGTTCATAGTTTCTGGTTAAAATCCAACCATCTACTTGCATCTCGTCTAAAGGTTTCCCTAGCGGTTTATCAAATTCAGGATACCATAGCAGCGAACCCATTCCTAAGCGATAACCCCAATTGTAACTGATATAAGAATGCTTTTGCGCGCCAGCCAAAAAAGAAGCTAAGGCAAAAGTTAAATGTTTTTTAGAAATTTCTTCTTTTTCTTTTTCAGATTTAGTCATAAAAGCTTTGTTTAACCAAGCATTTTCTGGCCATGTCTTAAACACCACAATTTTTCCACTTTTACCAGCTTTTTCCATTTCTTGGATATCTTTAAGCATACTTTCTTTCGTTTTGCTATTAAAATATCCGAAATGCTCAATCATGATGGCATCCGTAAATTCTGGAAAATCATTTTCACTATTTCTTTTTGGTGTGGAGCGAATACCATTATATACAATTAATTTATCGTTTCCAATTTTGGCTCTAGTCTCTTTTATTAGATCCTTTAAACCTTGTTGAATGGCTTCAAATTTTTCAGTTCCCCACAATTTTTTATTCCCAGGATTGGTTACTTGCACTAAACCATCAAAAAAAACACCATCAATGTTTTTATCTTTCAAATTAATTTCTGCGACATCAGACCACCATTCTCGAACTTCAGAATTAGACAAATCGTAACGTTTAATTCTATTATTCTTTACATCTAAATCGCCTGTTTTTGTTTTAAGCCACCAATCTGAATTCGTTTGGTAATCTTCATGCGCTTTATACATATTGTAATCTAAAAACGCATTCCAATAGAATACCACCTTCATATCTGGATTTAAATTCTTTAACACTTCTGCATCTGCCGCAATGGCCTCTTCCGAATGTTTATATTTAGGAAATCCATGCGCCTTTTCTAAAACCGTAAAATTTGAACGCTCTGCTATAAATTCGGCTTCAGACTTGGTTAGCAAATCTCCTTTTTTCCCAAAGTGAAAAGCTACTGGAACCTTGTCCCAATTAAATTTTGGATAATGCTTATCATTTTGTGAAACGGCTGTATATACCGTAAAAAGAGCTATTAACAATAAACTTTTATGTAAAGCAGCTAAATTCATAATGTTATGACTATTTAATAGGCGAAATTTTGATAGATTTTAAGCTCGATGTATCAGAATTACCTTCGACCAACGTTGTTTTTATAATATGATTACCCGCTGTTTTAAATTCTAAAATTCCCATTCTACGGTAAGCATATTTATCTGTTGCCGCTTGCTGGTTTTGAATTTTAATTCCTTCATCGGTTGTTGTTTTCCAAACTAGGCGTCCGTCCCCTTTGTATTCTAAATCTAAATAATAATAACCAGGCTCTTGCACATTGACTTCCCAACAAACTGTTCCGTCTTCTTCCCAATTACTTACTTGGTTGGCATGTTTCCATTCTCCAAATTTCTCCATCCAACGTACATTTTTTTGTTCAGCCCCTTCAACCTCACCAAATTCTGTTAAGAGCCTTGTTGGAATATTGGGATATATCCCTAAGTCTGTTTCAACAACAGCTTCTGCTTCTTCAAGTTCTACTTCAATTACAGAAATCAATTCTTCTGGTGCTTCAAATGGAACGTCAATAATTAACCAATCTTTATTTTTAGAAAATTTAAGTGAACTCCTTTTATCATTATCTAAAAGGACTATTTTTTTAACTTTAGATTTTAATCCTGGTAAGTATAATTTACCATTAGTTGGCCATTCACTTACAGATAAATAAAGTGATGTATCTTTTGTTGTGACGTCACCCCAAGGTAATGCATAACCCCAAGGAGAACTGCCTGCTGCATATACAACTTGCGGATATTTCTTTATCCATTGTCCCGACTCTTGTAAAAACTTTATACCTATATTAGGTATTGCACCATCACTATCAGGGCCTACATTAAATAAGTATGTACCTCCTCTAGCCACAGTTTCAATAACCCTACCTAAAATCTTTTTAGGGCTTTTAAAATTATTATCATACCAAGCATAAGACCATGAATCGTTGTTAGTGTCACAGGTTTCCCATAGTCCTTCTACATTTCGAGTAGGCACTTCCATATCTCCAATACTGGCATAATCACCCATCCCATAACCTACGCGACTACACATCATTGCATTTGGTTGTAATTCTCTTACCATATCCGCTAATTCTACAACATACTCTTTTGGCATATCTCCTGGTGTATCAAACCATACGAAGTCTATTTGCCCATAATTGGTGCAAATTTCTTTTACTTGTGGCTTACATTTATTATAGAAATAATCTTTAAAGCTTACTTTATTTCCATTTTGATCAACCTCTGGACCTCTAGTTCCTCCTGGAGCCGTCCAATCTTGATTATGCGAATAATAAAATCCAAATCCAAGTCCTAATTCTTTACAAGCAGCAGATAGTTCGTGCATTGGATCTCTACCAAACGGTGTGGCATCTACTATATTAAAATCACTAGCTTCAGAATCAAACATTGCAAATCCTTCATGATGCTTACTTGTTATTATAATATATTTCATGCCTGCATCTTTTGCTAATTGAGCAATCTGTTTAGCATCAAACTTAGTAGGATTAAAGGTTTTTGCTGTCTCCATGTATTTTTCAGGAGCAATATTGGCAACGCGTTTACTCATTAACCATTCACCTATACCATAATATGTCTTATCTTCCCATACACCACCTAAATTAGAAAACAAACCCCAATGAATAAACATGCCGTAATTCCCTTCATCAAACAACTTTGCTTTTCCTGTTTTTAATGCATCACCAGAAACAGTTGTTTCGCCCCACATTTCCTCCATACCTTTTTTGTTTTTGTCTTGAGCATGGATATGCATAATGCTAAAAAGCATTAAGAGAACGGAAACTAGTAAATATCGATTATTAAACATATGTGTATTATATTTTTTTCTTGTTTGACTAGTAGATAAATAACACCTACTGTCACCCATTTTTTTTAAACCTCTTTTGTTGTCAACACCATTAAGTTGACTGCTTAAATTAATTATATGATTAAACTATATTTTCAACCTTAAGCCTAATGTCCAATTAGGGTTATTTCGATAATAAGAGTTTAAATTATTTGTATCATTTTCAATATATCTTCGGTTATCTTCACCTGTAAGGTCACTAACACTTACACTTACGGTTAGTGCTTTAGTAAATTTATACTTTAAATTCATCCCTAATCTAGTGGTGCCTTCTGTATAGTGTGCTTCATCTGCACGTGTATTACCAACACCTCCTAAATTACTTAAATAATTACTTCTGTAAGCCGCAGCAAATCTAAAAGAGAAACCATATTTTTGATAGTACAATACACTATTAAAACTGTGTTTAGACGAGCCAGGAAGTCCATTGGTTGCATCACCATAGGCATCGTCAAAATTACTTCCGACGTAAGAATAATTGGCACGTAAACCGAATCCACTTGCAAAACCAGGTAAGAATGTAAAGTGCTGATTAAATCCAATAGCAAAACCATATAGTTGAGCATTTGTTATATTTATAGTTTTAGAAATATCAAATAATAAATCTTCTTGACCTGCCGGAATAGCAACACCTAATTCCTCTTCTCCAGGGTAAGCTTGGTTAATCAGTGTTTCTCTACCAATGTAATCTATCAATCTTTTGTAAAACACACTTCCTGTAAATGAACCTCCATTTTTTGTATATACACCTAATGTATTATCAAACATCCAAGCAGAATAAGGCGTTATATAGGGATTGCCAGTTGTAATTGTTCCTCTAATCGTACTAGAACCTAAATCTGACACATAATTTGGAGAACTTGGATCGAATATTTCAGACGATGGGTCTAAAAAACGAATAGAAGCATTTGGAATTAAATTTCTATAGGCTGGTCGAGCTATTCCTCTTGAAATACTCCAACGGTATTTGATATTTTCTCGTAAATCAAAATTTGCCGTAAAACTAGGTAACACATCCCATCTAGAATTATCAACTTCATGATATAGTGCACCATTCAACTCTACATCACTTACATCATCTTCTGTAAGTGGGTCAAATTGGCTCACTGCAGAAAACCCCCAAGATGTATTATCTGTTTTTATAACTCTTACACCAAAATTGACATAAGTAGGAATATTAAACACTGTAACTTTAGTATCTACTTGAGCATAATTTGCAAAAGACATTTCTCTGGCACCATAAGATCTCGATCTACTTAATTGCAGATTATCTTCATCAGATTCAACTTCACTTAAAGGTGTTTCAAAGTCAAAAGCACTTCCTCCGTCTAGGTTTGCAAAATCTGGTGTTAGATTTAACACTTCACGTCCTGGTGTATACAGCCATTGTGACAAACCAATATCACCATACATAAAACCATCTGAAGTAAGATTGTCTCCAATAAGAGCTATAATAGATTCTTCTTGTTCTGTCGTATAATTGCTATAATTTAAACTCGCTTCTCTTGCTTCAAACTCTGTTGTTGCAATTCTAGAACCGACAAATAAATCTGTTTTATTACTTAACTTATATTCAAAATCTAATTTTGAAGAAAAATTATCACCCTTTGTTCTAATAAGTCGTCTTGCTGTAGGGCGAAGTGTTAATAATGATGAATCAAAAGCCTCATCTGGAATACTATACTGTGGTAATTCTCCTCTTAAATCAATACTAAAAGAATCTTTATCGTAATCTGAACCGTTTAACCGTGTTGTGATCTGCGTTAGATTCTGAAAAAAGTTAAGATTAGAATACGCCATATCAATATCAATCTTCAATTTATCAGACGCTTTAAACTTAGTACGTAATCCTGCTATATTATTTGTTGCGTGGTTGTCGTAAAATTGATTTTTATTTTGAATATTAGCTCCATTTAATTGTGAGCCTGCACCATCTATATAAAGTAAATTATTGCCATTAAAATCTATACTTCCTGGGCTAAAAAAGTTATTAGCTCCGAATAATCCATTAGCACCACCTGGCGCTAAACTCATCTGAAACATTTGTCTGTCTGAATCACTATTTAGTCTTGTAAGCACGTAATCTCCAATAAATTCTAAATTATCATTTACCTTCCATTGAATTGCAGTTGCTAATGCTAAACGTCTTCTAACACCATTCATATAAACATTATTAATCGTAGCTGGCGTTAAGACATCTTCGTAAAGTTGATCTCCGTCATCAACATTGAAAACACCATCATTATTAGAATCTTCTTGTAAATCAACAAAACGGTAACCTCTAAATGTAGATGATTGTTTTGCATAAGCTTCGTCAGAATTAATTACAGAAACAATAGCCCCCAAGTTATCGTTTAGCTTACCTCCAAAAGCTGCATTCACTCTATAATTGGGTGACGCATTATAAGTAGATTCAATATCCTTAAATTCACTATCAGCAGAGGCTCTAACATTTAAACTTGCAAAATAATTTTTTCCTTTTTTGTATTTTTTATCCAATGGCTTCAATGTTTCAAAATCAACAGTACCACCTAGTGATGTAGACGTATGTTTGGCTTGAGAAGTCATGTGAATTTTTGCACGAGAAATAATTTCGGTAGGAATAACATTTAAATTAAACTTTCTAAAATCTGACTTCCCTTCATTACCACCAGAAATAGGCACACGTCCATTCATAGTTACCTTTACAAATTGAGGGCCTAAACCACGAATAGACACTCTATCTCCTGACACATCATCAACATTTCTTTCAATCTGAACACTTGCCACTCTCTGTAAAGCATCTGCAACATTACTATCTGAAAAGCTCCCAATATCCTCTGGCGTAATAGCTTCAATAACGTTAGTCGCATTACGCTTTAAATCAATTGCAGAGCGCTGTGCAGCTCTAATTCCTGTAGTAATCACAACTTCATCTAATGCTTCTGAATCTACAACCATAACAACATCAATGACATTTTTACCTGTCGTAGAATATTCTATGGTCTTAAAACCTATATAATGAAACACTAATATGGCATCATCATTCTTTAATTCAATAGAATACTCTCCATCCATATTAGTCATTGCACCGTTTTTAGTACCTTTTTCAATAATACTAGCGCCAGGCAAAGGCACTTTATTGACATCAGTAACGACACCTGTAATAACTATATCTTGTGCAAAACCTATAAAGCATTGAAATAGAATTATAAGTAGTATAAATTGCGAATTATTATTTTTCATAATTATGATGAGTTAGTTTGTATGACTACAAATATGTACCAAATAAGAACATTTAGCTTGCTCAGTTCGTTTTTAAATTTTCTCTAATCAACCAACTCCTTATACTCTAGGTCTTATAAAAGTAATTGATTTTTTTCAGCAACAAAATGACTTATTTGAGAAGCCTTACTAAATTAGTAAATGGTTAATTTGTAATTATTCAATATAAATGGATGCAGATGTCTATTAAAAAACTTTTTATCATCACTTTTTTAACTTTCAGCACTTATCATGTTTTTAGTCAAACGCAATCGACTATTAAAACTATAAATGCAAATTGGGAATCTATGGCTGAGCTTTATGAGGTGCCAGAATGGTTTCAAGATGGTAAAATAGGCGTTTGGATGCATTGGGGAATTCCATCAGCCATAGACGAAAACAGAATTGAAGATGGTTCTCACTATGGTAGACGTATGTATGGTTCAGAAACGTATGATGCAAGAAACGAAGCTGATCGCATAAGAACTGAAAAATTAACCGAATGGCACACAAAAAGATTTGGGCATCCATCAGAATTTGGTTACGAAAAATTTATAGCCAATTTTAAAGCTGAAAACTTTGATGCTAATGCCATTGTAAAGTTTGTTAAAGATTGTGGCGCACGTTTTATTATGCCAGTTGCAACTCATCATGACAATTTTGATATGTATGACTCCTTTTTTCCTTGGAATGCCGTAAAAATGGGGCCAAAAAAAGACATTCTTAAAGAATGGAAAAACGCAGCCTACCAACACCATTTAAAATTCGGAGTATCTACACATTTATATTGGTCTCCACGATTTTTTAGAACCGCTCGGAAATTTCAAAAAGAAGGCACTCCAGAATGGGAATTCTTTAATATGGATTATGATACTGCCACATTTGCTAGTCAAGACAGTTGGAATCAACATTGGTACAAACGCTGTTGGGATTTAATTGAAAAATACGATCCAGACCTATTTAATAACGACTCTCCGTATCCAACTATAAAAACAGGTAAGGGACTAGGTGTAAAACTTTTTTCTGACTATTTAAATAGAGATTTAAAAGAAAACAACGGCAAACAAACCACGGTTTTATCTTTTAAGAATGCTAAACAAAACAAAGCGGCATTTACCTATAACTTAGAACGTGGTATGTTTGGAGAACAGCAAAAGCATCCATGGATTTGGGCGACCGATTTATCTGGAAGTTGGTTTTATCGAAAACATTCGTTTACTAAAATGTCTTTAGACGTATTAATTGGTAATGCTATTGATGCCATAAGTAAAAACGGAATAGTAATGATAAATATAGCCTTAAAAGGCGATGGTACAATCCCAGATAATCAAAGGCAAATGCTTAGTGGTTTCGGAGCTTTTGTAAACATCAATAAAGAAGGCATTTACAACACCAGACCATGGAAAACTTTCGGTGAAGGACCATTAGAAATCGTAACTAAACGTGCAGGTGAGAATTTAAAGCCTTTTTCTGAGAAAGACATTAGATTTACTAAAAAAGGGGACAACCTATATGCGTTTGTTTTAGCACCGCCAACAAAAGACATCCAAATTAAAGTATTAAAGTCAGAAGGCCTTTTACAAAAAAACATTAAAGACATACAGCTATTAGGTAGTGTTGATAAAATTAACTGGAAACAAAATAGCGATGGTTTAACCATTAAGAATAATTTTAAAGCGATAACTAATCAATCTGCTATTTGTTTTAAAATAATAACAGAATAATAATTAAGTAAACAGACATATAGATGCATTTTAAAACAACATTATTAGTGCTTTTAATAGCCGTTTCCTTTAGTGCCTGTTCGGCGCAGAAAGCAGACACCAAATCTAATGAGACACAAATACAGCCTGAGTTCTCATGGGATAAAATACCATTGTATATGCATTTACGTAAAGCTGAAGCGTTTACAAAAAAAGAGGTCACTTACCTTTCAAAATTCCCATTAATAACTTTCGAAAAAACCACAGGAAGTAAAACGTTTGGTTCTACAGAAAAAGGCACAATTAATGCTGCTAAAGCTGTAAAAGATATCAATCCTAATGCTAAAATATTATACTACAAAAATGTGGTTATCAATTGGGGAAGTTACCAAGAAGACAAACAATTTTTAAACGAACATCCTGAAGCTTTATTAGTAAACGCAAAAGGCAAAAAAGCCTTAATGCCTAATGGTAAAACAGGTTTTTTTGACATTTCTCAAGATTTCGTTAGAACCTATTGGATTAACCATATAAAAAAGGTTACAGAAAGCCCATTTATTGATGGTGTGTTTTTAGATGCTAATATAAAAGTACTCGCACCTGTATTTTTTAATAGTCGTGTTGGAAAAGAAAAACAACAGGCTATTAAAACAGGGTACCTTACTATGATGGCTGATTTAGATGCCGAAATAGGAAAAGACAATTTACTTATTGCAAATATTTTACGAGTACGTCCAGAATTTGAAGATTCAGGTAGGACTTACCTAAAATTCTTTGATGGATCTTACATAGAAGGTTTTGAACATCAAAATTTTGGCATGACTTATGAAGATTACCTAGCACAAGGTATAGAAGCCGTACAACAATCCGCCAGAGAGGGAAATATAATTGCAATGTCCCTAGGGATAGGCAAAGCTTTAAAAAATGCAGAAGCAGGTATTGATGATGTAAGAAAAAAAATTGATCTCAATGAAGATCTTAATGAACGTTTAGATTATCTGTTAGCTATTTTTTTGGTCTGCGCAGAAAAATACAGTTATGTCTATCCGCACGATGGTTACAATACAAAAACATCTGCAGTTTGGCTAAAGACGTTTCCGCAATACGAGAAAAAACTCGGTGATCCAAAAGGCTATGCAAAACGCGATGGATATATCTATACAAGATCATTTGAACATCTCGATGTTTGGCTCGATATTAAAAACAAAAAAGCCGAACTGAATTGGAAATAAATAAAAACTTAAATTTTACACCACTAAAATGAAATCACTATTAGCCATACTTACAATTTTATTATGTGTTTCTAACCATGCCTATAGTCAGAAAAAGAAAGACCTAATAAAACCTAATATTATTATTTTTTATGCAGATGATTTAGGTTGGCAAGACATACAACTCAATGATTTAGACGCACCTTGTGCATGGGACACACCAAACATTACAGCGTTTGCTAAAGATGCTATAAATTTTACAAATGGTTATTCACCAGCACCTACTTGTGCGCCCTCTAGGTCCGCACTATTAAGTGGATTGCATCCGGCGAAAACAGGGATTACCAATGTTAACGGTGGTGGCATTCCTAAAATTAATAAATCTGCAAAATATATTAATCCTTATTATCCTTCAGGTTTAATGCCAGAGAACTTTACTATCGCAGAAGCTTTAAAGATGAATGGCTACACCACAGGACATGTTGGTAAATGGCATGCAGGCTCTCTAGAAATCCAATCGTCTAAGAATCAAGGCTTCGATTTTGTACACGAGTCTAGAGGAGCACATCAAGGCCCTAAAGGACAGCATAATCGTACAAATAATTTTGCTACAAATTCAAAAAACGATCCTTACCGTTTAAGTGAAGAAAAATATTTCCCGTATACGGACGCTTCACCTAATGGCATTTCCTATCCAACAGATGCAGTAACAGAACATGCTTTAGAGTTTATTAAAAACAGTAAAGAAGAACCTTTTTTCTTGTATTTAGCACATTGGATGGTACACTACCCTATTCACACCAAAAACCGTGAATTATTACAATATTACTGCGATAAATTAGGAATGGAATTTCCAAAAGAAGACATTCCTATGACCGCAAAGGGACAAAACAATCCATATTTTGGAGCTATGGTAACCACTTTAGATTGGAGCTTTGGTCGTGTTATAGATTTATTAAAGACCACCGATGACCCTAGAAATCCTGGTAAAAAATTATACGAAACAACCTATATCTTTTTTTCATCAGATAATGGAGGAGCAGAAAAACGAAAAACAGAAATAATGTCTGATAATGCACCATTAGATAAAGGAAAAAAATATACAGAAGAAGGCGGTATTAGAGTTCCGCTTCTTGTTTCTGGGCCAAATGTTTTAAAAAACACAACAAAAGATGTTTTAATTAATCAACTAGATTTTTACCCAACAATTTTAAAGCTTACAAATAGTACAATTCCTTCTCAATTTGATTCAGAGTTAGATGGATTAGACATTTCAAATGTATTACTAACCAATAAAAAAGAGGTTAAAGATGAAAATGGACATGTGAGAACAGATTTGTGGTGGCATTACCCTTATGGCGACGACACTAAAAACCAGTCTGCAATAAGGTCTGGAGACTATAAATTATACAAAAATTTTAATTCAGGGGAATATGTTTTACACCGTTTGTATAAAAATGGCAAACGTAATGATTTAGAAGAAAAATACGATTTAGCCGAACAAGAACCTCAAATTGTAAACGATTTGGCCACTAAATTAGAAAAATATCTTAAAGATTACGACGCCAAACTACCTTATAAGAATCCTTTAAAATTTAAAAATACAAATTCTATTCCTACTATAATTAGTGACGTTTTTAATGAAAAATCTCGTTCGGTTTCAGTAGCATTAGAAGCTGGAAAATCAAAAGTAATTGAAAGTTTTGCGCTTATAAAAATCTCAGATCAACCTAATAGAAAAGGAAAGCGAAAAAAAATCAAATCGACCTATATCAAAGTCCCAGTAAAAGTAAGTAGTAATTCCTTAGAGTATTCCTTTACCATTCCACAAGAAGCCAAAGAGTATGGTATTATCTTAATTGATGAAAATAGATTTATGGTAAAAAGTAAATTTCATACAATAGACTAACTAAAAACATAGAATAAAACTCATATTAAAATGAAAAAAAACTTAGCATTCTTAAACGCAGTATTGCTTGCTCTTTTTTGTGCGTTGTCCATTAACGGTCAAGAAAAAAACGAAATAATAAAACCAAACGTTATCATTTTTTATGTTGATGATTTAGGTTGGCAGGATACAGAAATAAACAATTTAGACGAACCTACACCGTGGGAAACCCCTAACATTGTCGCCCTTGCAAAAGACGGAATGAATTTTACAAATGGGTATTCTCCCGCTCCTACTTGTGCGCCATCTCGATGCGCATTGCTAACGGGCCAGCACCCAACTAAAACAGGAGTTACACATGTTGCTGGTGGTAAACTTCCTACTGCATCAGGACGTTCTAATTACCTTCACCCATTTTTTCCTGAAGGCTTAAGTCCAGAACATTTTACTATAGCTGAAGCTTTAAAAATGAATGGTTATAAAACAGGACATGTTGGAAAATGGCATGTTGGCAGCCTTAAAGCACAAGCATCTACAAATCAAGGGTTTGATTTCGCTCACGAATCTAGAGGCGCACATCAGGGTCCTAAACACCCAAACAATCGTTTAACCAATTTTGCGACACATAATAAAAACGATGCGTACCGTTTAAGCGAAGAAAAATATCCACCTTTTACAAAAGACGCACCAAATGGTATTTCATACCCATATGATGATGTGACTGAAAATGCACTTAAGTTTATTAAAGACAGTAAAGAGGAACCTTTCTTTTTGTATTTAGCACACTGGTTGGTACATGCACCAATACACACTAAAAACAGAGAATTGCTACAATACTATTGCGATAAATTAGGCATACCATTTCCTGAAAAAAATATCCCTATTACTACAGGTGGTCAAACTAATCCTTTTTACGGGTCTATGGTAACTACTTTAGACTGGAGTCTTGGTCGTGTAGTAGATCTATTGAAAACTACGGATGACCCTAGAAATCCTGGTAAAAAATTATACGAAACAACGTATATATTCTTTTCCTCAGATAATGGAGCGGTAGAAAAGGCAAATGGAGATGTTGTTACCGATAATTTTCCATTAGATGAAGGTAAAAAGTATGCTCAAGAAGGAGGTATTAGAGTGCCATTATTAATCTCAGGACCAAATATTCCAAAGGGTAAAACCTTCAATGGTTTGGTTAATCAGCTAGACTTTTTCCCAACAATTTTAGACCTTACCAATAGTAAAATACCGAATCAATATAGCTCAGGTTTAGATGGATTAAATATTGAAAATGTCTTACATCATAATGCAACGGTTATTAAAAACACCAAAGGCGAAGTAAGAGAAGATTTATGGTGGCATTTCCCACATAATAGAGATAACCAAATGCAATCAGCAATAAGACGTGGCGATTATAAATTGTATAAAAACCATGTTAAAGGAAATTATGAATTGTATCGTTTGTATAAAGATGGAGAGCGCGCTGACTTAGAAGAAAAATACGATATTGCAAAAAGCTCACCCGAAGTCGTTAAAGATTTATCAACAAGACTAGAAGCTTATTTAAAAGCATATGATGCTAAGTTTCCTTATAAAGATCCATCCCGAGCAAAAGATCCATCAGATAAAGAAAAAGTTGCAGCGTTACCAACGATTACATCTGATTCTTATGATTCCTCTTCTAAAACATATACCGTAAAGTTAGAAGCAGGAAAATCTAAAGTTATTGAAGCATATGCACTGGTTTGTTACCAAAATTTAAATGCTAAAAAGAAGAAAAACGGTAAAACACGAAAAATTAAAGGACAATACGAAAGCGTTTCTATTGATGCATCTAAAGACCATTTAGAATTCACATTAAAGGTTCCAGAAAACGCTACAGAATATGGCATTATTTTGATAGATGAAAACCGATATATGGTAAAAAGTGAATTCCATAGAAATTAATAAAGTTTGCACATGAAAAAACTTTGCCTAATCAGTCTTATATCCTTGCTCTTTTTTGTGCAAAATAGTTACGCACAAAAAACCGTAAAAAAGCATAAAAATAGCAGACCAAATATCATCTTTGTAATGACAGATGATCAAGGTATGGGAGATTTATCATGTATGGGGAATACCGTTGTAAATACCCCAAATATTGATGCTTTCTTTGAAAAATCAACGCGTTTTACAGAATACCATGTGAGTCCAACATGTGCACCAACACGTGCTGCCATAATGAGTGGACGGCACGAATTTAGAGTAGGCGTAACACATACCATTCTAGAACGCGAACGTTTGGCATTAGATATTTACACGCTGCCCGAAGCTCTGCAATCAGCAGGTTATCAAACCGGACTTTTCGGTAAATGGCATTTAGGAGATGCAGACAAATACCTACCGCAAAATAGAGGATTTAACGAGGTTTTAATGCATGGCGCTGGTGGAATTGGTCAAGTAAACTTAGGGGACTTTCCACCAAATAAAGACAATGTGTATTTTGATAATGTTTTACTTCACAATAAAACCATTGTAAAAACCAAAGGCTTTTGTACAGATGTGTTTTTCGATGCTGCTTTAGCTTGGACAAAAGAACAGATTATAACAGATACACCTTACTTTACCTATATATCACTCAATGCACCACATGCACCTTTGGTAGCGCCTGAAGCTTATAAAAAACGTTTTTTAGAATTAGGCTATGACGAAGGCACTGCGAGTAGATATGGCATGATTGAAAACATCGATGATAATTTCGGAACGTTAATGCAGAAACTAAAAGAATGGAATGCCTTAGACAATACCCTAATTATTTTTACCACAGATAACGGAGCAACCCATTTAAGAGGTACGCTTAATGGCGAAAAAGTAAAACATTTTAATGCCCATCTTAAAGGAGGAAAAAATTCACCAAACGAAGGCGGAGATCACGTACCGCTATTTTTGTATTGGAAAGATGTTTTGCCGGAAGGAAAAGACATTAACCAACTGACTGCGCATATTGATTTGTATCCAACTTTTACAGCATTAGCAGGTGCTGAATTACCTAAAAACATACAACCTTTAGAAGGTTTATCCTTATTACCCTTGTTAGAAGATACCGCGACAACTTGGGAAGACCGTTTACTATTTACCCATTGTGGACGCTGGCAAACAGGTATGGTTAACGAAGCAAAATACACTAAAATGGCGATTAGAAGTCAGCGATGGCGCTTTGTAAATAACACCGAATTGTATGATATCGTTAATGATCCTGGAGAGCGCCATAATGTTGCTGCAGAACACCCAGACGTAATTGCAGCATTTACACCCCCTTATAACGAATGGTGGACGAACTCTATTCCATTAATGGTAAATGAAAATCGAAAAAGAGTAAAAAAACAACCACTGCATATTAAATATTATAAGCAATTAGAAGAACAAGGTATTTTAGAATGGCAACCTAAAACCAATTAACTATCGTATAAAATGATACCAAAATTACGTCCATATTATAAGCAATTAAAAATCTACAGTGTTTTATGCTCTCTGCTGAGTGTATTACTGTCTTGTAATAATACAAATAAAAGTATTACGTCGACAAGCGTAGAACCTTTTAATCAAACCGATAATTGGGTCGTATTAGATAAAACAAATGCAGACCAAAACGGCACTACGTATTCTTGGGATTTTAAGGTAAACCAGTCTTCTGATTATGTGCTTCAAATGGTTTCAAACGAAGCTACTTTTAAAAATAATGAAACTGTAAAACTAAAACTAGGCGAACAATCATTTGAAACGTCTTTATTAAACGACTATCGCATTAACAATAATGAAATTGTTTCCGAATTCGAAACCATAATGCCATTACAACATACAGGTAAGGAACACCTTTCTATTACAACCAAAGCCGATTTTAAAAGACTACGATTCATTCCGCACTTTAAGCAACCTATTGGTTCAGGGAAATATCATCAAGAATGGTTGAGTATGCACCAATCTAAGGAAAAACAAGAAGCTCTTAATCGTTTTAAAGAAGCCAAATTAGGGATGTTTATTCATTGGGGATTGTACTCACAAGCAGGCGGTATGTGGAAAGGCACTAAAATTAATAACGCACCGCATCCAGGACCAAAAGTTGCAGAATGGTTAATGTATGCATTCCAAATTCCAAGAACTGAATATCGCGAATTGGCAAAAACCTTTAACCCAGACCAATCCTTTGCTCAAAATGTAGTAAAACTCGCCAAAGATGTTGGCATGAAATACATTGTTATAACATCAAAACACCATGACGGGTTTGCATTATTTGATTCTAATTATTCTGAATTTAATATGGTAGATGCCACCCCTTACAAAGCAGATATTATTAAGGAACTATATGATGCCTGTTTAGCAGAAGGTATCGATTTTGGGGTCTACTATTCTCATGGAAACGATTGGATGGATGGCACCGATGGAAATTATGCAAACATTAAAAAAACAAACGATTCTTTGGGAATTTATACGCACCCTTCAGGTAAAAATTTATGGGATCCAAGCGATAACACACATAAAGACTATCTGCAAAATAAAGCCTATCCACAGATAAAAGAACTCTTAACCATGCTTCCAGAACTGCGTTTAATCTGGTTTGATGGTACAGGTTTTACAACAGAAGAACAAGCGTTTCAATTTTACAAACTCGTTTATGATAACAATCCAAACGTACTTGTCAATCGAAGAGTTGGCTATGCTTTTGGCGATTACTTAGATGCTGGAGATAACAAGATTCCTTCAGCATCTGAAACACTAGAAAAGTATTGGGAAACCTGTGGTACTACAAACAATTCTTGGGGCTATAAGTCCTATGATGAAGATTGGAAAAGCCCAAAAGAATTACTCTATTATTTTGTAGACATCCTTTCTAAAGGCGGAAACTATCTGTTGAATATTGGTCCTGACGGTACAGGACATGTCCCAGAAACAAGTGCACAAAATTTACGAGCAATGGGCAAATGGGTTCATCAAAATGCGGAAGCAGTTTATGGCACATCACGCTGGAAAACACCTAATGAAGGCCAAGAAGAAACGTTATTAGATGGTACAGGTCATAGAGCTTCTAAAGGTTTCCAAAGAGAATTTACATCTAAAGACTTTTGGTTTACAACCAAAGCAAATAAAGTATATGTTATTTCACTGTCTAATACAGACGGAGACATACTCATAAAATCACTAAGAAAAGGCGAAGCAGAAATTGAACAGGTAAAACGCTTAGGAAGTGATACGACGCTTAGTTATACTCAAAATGAAAACGGACTTCAAACTACAATAACAAACCTACCAAAAGATGTCCTTGGTTATGTTATTGAAGTCACTTTAAAAAATAATTATGAAAACTAAATCCATACAAATTCTTAGTATCAGTGGGCTGTTAGTAACCTCTTTTCTGGTCCTTACTAGTTTTAACCCAAAAACGACCGAGGAACAACCTACACCACAGAAACCAAATATTATATACATATTGGCAGACGATTTAGGTATAGGTGATATTAGTCTCTATAATGAAAACAGTAAAATACCAACACCACATTTAGATCAAATGGGTAAAGAAGGTATGATGTTTACAGATGCGCATACGTCTTCTGCAGTTTGTACACCCACACGATATGGTATTTTAACAGGACGTTACAATTGGCGTACACCACTAAAAGAATTTGTGACTTGGGGCAACTCGCCTAGTTTAATTCAGAAAGGCAAGTTAACCGTTGCACAAATGCTAAAAGACAATGGGTACAAAACAGCTAATATTGGTAAATGGCATTTAGGTTTAAACTGGAGCATGAAAAATAATAGTCCAGAGTTTGATCATTATTCTGGAAGAACAGATCGTTTAAATTTTAAGGACATCGATTATAGTCAGCCCATAAAATTTGGACCTAATGATTTGGGGTTCGATTATTCCTATATAATTTCAGCATCCTTAAATATGCCACCATTTGTCTATATAGAAAATGATATGGCAACTATGGTTCCAACCCAGAAGACCGAAAGAAATAGAAAAGAATATCCTTTTAGCAGTTGGATAAAGGGAGACGTAGCAGATGATTTTAAACACGAAGACGTTCTTCCAACGGTTGTAGAAAAATCCATTGCATTTATAAAAGAAAATGCAAACAAAGAGCAACCTTTTTTTATGTACATCCCCTTGCCTTCACCACATAATCCTGTATTACCTATTGCACCATGGAAAGGGCAAAGCGAAATACAGAGTCCTTATGCAGATTTTGTAATTATGATTGACGATTTAATGGGAACTATTTTTCACACCCTAAAAGCACAAGGTATTGAGGATAATACTATGGTTGTTTTTACTAGCGATAATGGGTATGCTACCACAAACGATTTAAAAACATTAAGACAAAAAAAACACAATCCAAGCTATATTTATAGTGGCTATAAAGGAAGTTATTTAGAAGGAGGTCATCGCGTTCCATTTTTTGTGAAATGGCCTGGTAAAATTAAGCCCAATTCTGTTTCTATTACCACAATTTGTACTACCGACTTTATGGCTACGTGTGCAGATCTATTACAGTATAAATTTAAAGCTAATGAAGCTGAAGACAGCTTTAGTATGATGCCTTTATTAACTAATGAAGGAACCTATTTACGAGAGGCCACTATTCATCATGATAAGTACGGTGTCTTTGCCATTAGAAAAGGAGATTGGAAATTAATTGTGTCCCCAAATTCAGGTATTATGGCTTCAGGAAAAACTAAAACACATAAAGAGAATTTACCCGAAAATATTCTATTCAACTTAAAGTATGACATCAAAGAGGAAAATAATGTGGCGAATAAATTTCCTGAGAAAGTTACAGAATTAAAAGAACTACTCATTAAACATATACGAGACGGTAGAAGTACACCTGGTGCCATTCAACAAAATGACGCGATATTAAGCCAATGGCCACAAGCCAATTTTGCCTTTAAAAATTAACAAAAATGAAATATATACTCAATCTTGTAGCGCTTTTGGTGGGCGGCCTTGTTTATGGTCAAATAGAAAAACCAAACATTATATTTATTTTTTCAGATGATCAATCTTTTGAAACCATAGGCGCCAACGGACAAACCATTGTAGAAACCCCTAACTTAGATAAGTTAACCAAAAGTGGTACAACGTTTACACACGCCTATAATCAAGGCGCCTGGTCTGGAGCTGTATGCATGGCTAGCAGATCTATGATGATAAGCGGTGCAGCACTATGGCAAGCTAAAAACGCAGTAACTAAAGTTAATAATAAAGCACAACAGTCTTGGCCCGAATTGATGTCTGAAGCAGGATACACCACCTACATCTCTGGAAAATGGCATGTACCAATTCCTGTAGATTCCGTATTTGATGTCACTAAAAACATAAGAAAAGGCATGCCTAAAACTACCAAAACGGCATACAATAGACCTATAAAAGATGAAAATCCAGAAACAGCTTGGCACCCTTGGGATACAGAGCATGGAGGCTATTGGGAAGGAGGAAAACACTGGAGCGAAGTTTTAGCAAATGATGGCATTGCATATATTGAGAAGGCCAAAAATGAGGACAGCCCATTTTTTATGTATTTGGCTTTTAATGCACCACACGATCCTAGACAAGCACCAAAAGAATATGTAGAAAACTATACTTTAGATCGTATTAAACTTCCTGAAAATTATTTGGATTTGTATCCAGATATGGGTGGTAAAGCTGTTCCAAAAATTAGAGATGAACGGTTAGCGCCATTTCCTAGAACACCCTATGCCATAAAGGTACACAGACAAGAATATTATGCTAGTATTACGTATATGGATGCGCAAATTGGTCGCATTTTAGAAGCACTTGAAAAATCAGGAAAGGCAGATAATACCTATATTATTTTTACATCAGATCATGGTTTAGCCGTGGGACATCATGGTTTAGTTGGTAAACAAAACATGTATGAGCATTCTATGCGAGCCCCTTTTATTATTACAGGACCAAGCATAAAAGCAGATAAAAAAATAGAGACTCCTATTTATATTCAAGATGCTATGGCGACATCATTAGACTTGGCAGCCATTAAAAAACCAGATTATGTAGCTTTTAAAAGTGTATTGCCATTACTGAAAAATAACTCAAAAAAGAATTATGAAACCATTTTTGGTGCTTATATGGGAACCCAAAGAATGCTTATTAAAGACCAATGGAAATTAATAGTTTACCCAAAGATTAAGAAGAAAAAACTTTTTAACCTTTTAGACGATCAGTTAGAAATGCATGATTTGGCTAATCATCCAGATTACAGTGATAAATTAATTGAGATGACTAATTTATTAGAAATTGAAATGGATAAAAACAAGGATCCTATGACATCTTTAGAAGCGACAGATTATATGGTTTCTAAAAAGAAAAAACATTAACAAAAAAACTTGGAGCACCTCAAGCTAATGGTATGAATAAGGAAAAATGAACATTCAACGACAGGGAAATACTAAAAACGTAGAATTTACAATATGACATTGTTCTATGCATTTAAAACCGTTATTCAAAAAAGAAAAAACCATTCAAGAAAATGAAACTATCACATTAATTATTAGAGCTAGTTGAAATTTTAAATTATTTCTAAAATAGTATCTAAATCATAAATCAATCCATGAAAATTTTAGCCAAATTAAATAAAAGTATGCAGCCGTTTTATAAAATAAGTGTATTCCTAATTATGTGTTCTTTCTTAAGTATACATGCCCAAGAGCGCCCTAATATTGTTATTCTTTTTGCCGATGACTTGGGTTATGGCGATTTAAGCAGCTATGGTGCACAAGATGTAAATACACCACATATTGATCAATTAGCTGAGGAAGGTTTAAAATTTTCTGATTTTCAGGTGCCTTCATCCGTATGCAGTCCATCGAGAGCAGCTCTGCTTACGGGTAGATATCCAATGCGAAATGGGTTTCCTGTTGCGCGTCATACTGGCACCAAACACAGTGCTTATGGACTAGACGCTGAAGAAATCACTATAGCCTCTACACTTCAACAAACAGGGTATTCAACCATGTGTATTGGCAAATGGCATTTAGGATTTATGGAAGGCTCACATCCTATGGATCACGGGTTTGAAGAATTTTTTGGTCTACAATCTAATTGGAATAGCAAATCCGCTGCCTTAAAAAAACTATATAAAAACAGAACTGTTGTAAACGAAAAAGTAACCTACGAAACCCTTTTAGAAAGCTATACAGATGAAGCAATAGCGTTTGTGAAATCAAATAAAGAAAAACCATTCTTTTTATACTTAGCATACAACGCTGTACACTCTCCTATTTTACCGAGTAATGCTTTTAAAAAATCTTCAAAAGGAGGCCCTTATGGAGATTATGTACAAGAATTAGATCATTATGTTGGCAAATTCACCAACTTTCTTTCTGAGAATGGTTACGATGAAAATACAATTATCATATTTTTATCAGATAACGGACCAGCCATTTGTAATTTTGGAGGGTCTGCGGGACCTTTAAATGGTGGAAAATACACAACCATGGAAGGTGGTTTCCGTATTCCTGCCATTATTAAATACAAAGATAAATTTGCAACAGGTATCAATCATACCTCATTATCTTCAATGGACTTATATCCTACGATTGCAAACCTCGCAGGAGCAAAAGTTCCTTCAGATAGAGTTATTGATGGAAAAGATATTACGACTATCTTAGAAACAGGTAAAGGAAAAACCCCTCACGAATTTATCTATTATTACAACGGTATTAATTTACAAGCTGTTAGAAAAGGACCTTGGAAACTACATTTACCAAGAACGTTAGAAGACCAACCTTTTTGGTCTAAAAAACAAATGGGAAAACCATTTAATGGTAAAGCTTTAAAAACATTACCATGTAAAGGTATACAAACATTAAAGCAACCTATCTTAATTGATTTAGATCACGATATGGGAGAATTAAAAGATGTCTCTCGAAAAAACCCAAAAATTGTAGAAGAATTACTGAAAGAAGCAGAACGCGTAAGAAAAGAATTAGGAGATGTTAATAGTGTTGGAACAGACCAAAGATTACCTCCTTTTAAAGACATTCAAGTAAAGCAGTAAAACAGGTTGAACAAATAAAAAAATAAGATTCTATGTTACTTACAAAAAAAGTAAATCTAGTTATATGTATTTGTACCTATCTAGCTTTTGTAATGTCTTTTATTAAAGGCTATCCTAAAACTAATAAACCAAATCTTATTAGCATTTTAACTGACGATCAAGGATATAATGATCTTGGTTGTTTTCGCCTACGATATTAAATACATTACTAAAAAATAAGAATAAAATGAAAAAAGAAAATTCACTGATGACATCGCGATTGAGATTATTTCTGTCATGCATAATACTTTTGTTTTCTAGTTATGTTGGTTATTCCAAAGAGTTGTATGTTTCACCTAATGGTAATGATACAAATCCTGGAACAAAAGACTTGCCTTATGCCACTGTAGGAAGAGCTCTTTCTAATATAAAACACTTAATTGGTAAAGAACCTGTTACGATTTGGTTGAGCGAAGGAAATTATTACCTCTCAGAAACTTTATTGCTAAATGCCTCTTTTTCTGGAACCGCTGAAAATCCATTTACAATTTCATCTATACCTGGAGCACATGTTAAAATTAAAGGTTCTATTCTTTTACGTGATTTAAAATGGACGGAGTATAAGGATGGAATTTATGTAACCCAGGTCCCTCATGATCTTCAATTTGACCAGCTTTTTGTAAACGAAGAAAGACAGGTACGTGCACGATTCCCTAATTATGATTATCAAAACCCATTGCGAGATGGAAAGGGGTATCAACAAGTAACGGGAGGGACTAATAAAAGGTATGACTCATGGTTTAACTATAACCCTAAGTTATTTAGCAAAAAAGAATGGAAACATCCTGAAACCGGAATTGTACATGCGTTCCAAAGTCATAATTGGGGAAATATGCAATACCGAATAAAAGACAGAGATGATAAAAACAGTAAAATTATACTTGATGAAGGAGGATGGCAATTGCAACGAAGATTTGGTATTGGAGGGGAAGGTAAAAAATCGTCTTTGTTTTATATCGAAAATATCTTTGAAGAGTTGGACTCCCCAGGAGAATGGTTTCTTGATAAGGAAACTAGTCAGCTGTATTTTTATCCTAAGACAGAAATAGACTTTAACCTATCAACTTTTGAAGTCCCTATTCTAAAAGATTTAATACATCTAAAAGGAACATCAGAAAAACCAGTAAAGCACATTTCGATTAAAGGAATCAACTTCTCCCAATCAAGACTTACATTTATGGAGGATTATGAACCTGTTGCTCGAGGCGATTGGGCCATTCATAGAGGAGGCGCTATTTTTTTAGAAGGCGCTGAAAACTGCACCATTGAAAATAGCAACTTTGAATACTTGGGAGGTAATGGTGTGTTT
Organism: Winogradskyella eckloniae; assembly: GCF_013249045.1. Taxonomy (GTDB): domain Bacteria; phylum Bacteroidota; class Bacteroidia; order Flavobacteriales; family Flavobacteriaceae; genus Winogradskyella; species Winogradskyella eckloniae. Next base: position 83,365 of record NZ_JABRWP010000006.1, on the reverse strand, counting down.
ATGAGTGCTTACAATCGAGACAATGCAATTAGAAATTGTCGGTTTGTACATATTGGAGAAAGTCCTGTTTGCTTTGTTGGCTTACCATCGTCAGTTCGTTTTTATCAGACTTGGGATGATCGTGAAATTGACGGTAAAGACTGGAACGACATGCGTAAAAATATGGATTTGAAACCTGGTCCAAAATCACCTGACTACCCTAAAAATTGTATTGTAGAAAACAGTATTATGCATGATTTTGGAGATTTTGGTAAACAAGTAGCAGGTGTATATATTTCCATGAGTCATAAAATAAGAGTTTCGCATAATACCATTTACAATTGTCCACGTGCAGGTATATGTATCAATGATGGTACTTGGGGAGGACACATTATTGAGTATTGTGATATATGGGAAACTGTGCGTGAAACTGGAGAACATGGTCCATTTAATTCATGGGGTCGTGAGCGACAATGGCTTGGTGGAGGAGGCACTTCAAAAGACTTCATAAATGCATATACAAAATTAGATGCAATTGATGTGACGATTCTGCGTAACAATCGGATTGCCAATTTTCGAAAATCTATTAGTGCAGGAAATTGGACTATAGATTTAGATGATGGTTCTTCTAACTACGAAATTTACAACAACCTCAACTTGGGTTCAACCATTAAGCTCCGTGATGGTATGTACAGAAAAGTTTATAATAATATTACCGTAAGTGCAGTACCATTGGGTTGGCATGTGTGGCCAAAACAATCATTTGATGAGGTTTATAAAAACATTTTTGTTGTTGCAGGGGCAATTCCTGGAAAAGGAGAGCCAACAGCAGAATTTGCTCGACCAATTCGTTTGCCAAGAGATTTCAAATGGAGTAACAATTATGACTATAATTTGTATTGGAATGTGAATTTCCAAGAGAACCCCAATATGATTAAAAAAAATGATATGAAAGCTTGGCAAGCAAAAGGTTATGATATAAATTCAAAAATTGCCAGACCTTTATTTAAAGACCCTGAAAATGGAGACTACAGCGTATTAGATAATTCCCCAGCACTCAAATTAGGTTTTGTCAATTTTTCGATGAATGAATTTGGGCACCAGATGACTCGTATTTTACCATTTGGTGGTGATTTTTCTGAAAAAGTTCAGGTCACTCTAATACCTGATGCTCGAATGAATGATGGTGGTAGTTTACATTACACTCTTGATGGTTTGGAACCAACAATAGATTCTCCTATTTACTCAGGCCCTATAATTTTAACTAAATCATCAACTATTAAAGCACGCTCCTTTGATAGTAAAGGCAATCCTATCGATTATACGCAGAAAGCCGTGTTCAAAGAGGTCGAAAATGTATTATATCCAAGTTGGTATCAAACTTTACTCGATGGAAAGTACAGCATGGGCCAAAGCAAAACTGATAAAAAGGCTGCCACTGAAGAAATTCTTGGTGCCGTAATGGTTGATATTGCTGATGACCCTGATTTAATTGATGCCTCAGGAGGTTATAATTTTGGCTGTTTTATTAAATCTATTGATAAAAAAAAGGGGAAGGTTTTCCTGAAAGCAGGTTTAGCAGAAGAATGGACTATACAAGCTGTAAATAAAGAAAAGATACTAAATATCTCAGATTTCAAAAAACACTTGAATATTCATAGTGGTAAAAATATAAGCATAACTGCGGTTAGAAATTATCAAACGAAAACGTTCAAATTGAAGTTACCTTGAGTATGGAACGATAGGATTTAAAAAGTAGAAAATGGCAAATAAAACACACTAAATAATGAAAAAACCACTATACATATTAACCGCATTGGCTATAGGCTTTATAAGCAGTGTATGTGCTCAAAAAAAACAGTCTATTACTGAATCAAGTAGTTGGACTATTGAGTCTCAGCACGACTGGCAAGTAAATATAGAGAGCCAAACCGATATAAATATGAGCAATGGTAGAATAGAACCAATCAGTACGAATGCTACTTTTAAAAGTATTATAAAACGGTTTCCCGATAAGCGTTCAGCAAAGTTCATCACCTTTTCTCAATCTCCAGAATGGTTAAATTGGGAGCCAGTTTCTAAATCAGGACCAGCAACTTTAAGAGGTGCTCCTGTCGCACTGCAGTTAGGAGATGGAAATTATTGGATGTTTGGACGACATATTGACAAAAATAAGCATGAGCATTTTAAAAGTAAGGATACAATACTAAAAGGTTATGACATGGTGTTAAAAACAACACCTTTCAAAAACCAATTTGATGCTCCAGGAGGATTAATACCAAGTAGAGGAGGATATCATGCTTGGCAAAGTACTGATATGAAAAATTGGGTACATCATGGTGCTGTATCAGAATCTAATTCACGTTGGGTGACCACAGCAGAATATGTTGATGGAAAGTTGTATTTGTATTACGATTTCCCAAATGATCAAGATCCACATTTATATATAGATGAAGACTTAACGGATGGTATTCCTGGAAAAAATATGGGATTGGTTTTTAAAGATCCATCAGATGGTTCAGATTGCGCTGTCATTCGAGATTTAGAGGGGAAATTTCATATAATAGGTGAAGATTGGTCGCCGATAGATGCTTCTACACATTCTTGGGATTCCCCTTTAGCAATTCACGCTGTGAGTGCTGATGGTTTTAATGATTTTAAAATTTTAAATCCTCCTGTAGATGAACGTACAAAATCAACTGGTAATTTTGGCGAATATGCTCACCCTCACTGGCATAATGAAGCTCCAGATAAATATCCTGGAAAAATAGCTAAGGTCGATGTAAAACAACATAAAATAAAAGCGGGTCAAACGGTTGCATTTGCGAAGTATGAAATTCATGAACCCGATCAAAGTGCTTACGGAGATTGGGCTTCTATTTCTATTGGTGGGCAATACTATTTATTTGGCGATTATGATCAAGCGGGAAAACATGGGAAGAAGAATATGAGTGTGGCTTGGTTTACTTCTAATAATATTAATGAAAAGTTTACTTTTTGTGGTAACATTGGTCAAGGACATCCTGACCCTGACATTATGTTTGCTGAAAATCAGTTTTATCTATTAACGCAAACAAATTTCGATTACACGAGTCCTGGCCCATGGGTTGAAACAGTAGAAGTGCGCTTGGGAGTAGACACAAACAACGATGGTGTAATTAACCAATGGAGTGATTGGCAAATAGTCAAAGAAGAATATGATTACATAAAAGGCTTTGCAAAGCAAATTGGAAAAGTACCAGCACAGCTAGATCTGTCAGGTCTTCCTAAAGGATATGGTTTTCAGTTTGAAGTTAAAATTAAAGATACTACTGATAATGAGTCAAAACCCATTTTGGATATAGTGGAGGTCACGTTTGCAAATCGTATCTAATAAGAAACTGGATTTTTAATCCTATTAAACCCTTAAAAGGGTCTGCGCATTAAGTACAATTCAATACAGACGTACTTTAAAATACATTTGTAAGACTTCTAATTCCTTAAAAACCTTACAGATGTATCTTCGGTACAAGACTAATATTAATGCTAATGTTTATATGCTTCTAACGCAGCTTTCATTTCTTTGACCACTTCAGGGAATTCATCATAAACATTTATAGTTTGATATTTATCATCTTCTAAATTATACAGCTGTGCTTTAGGAGCATCTTCTTTTATTTGTCCATTTTCTAAATCGCTATTCACTCCACCAACTAACGCAACTGCTGCAGGACCACCCCAAGCATGCTGCTTAGGCTTATGACCTGTAAATCCACCACTACCTTGAGCAGGAATATACATCCACTTTCCTTTTCTTAAAGACAAATGTCTCTCTCTTCTTGGAGCTAATAATAACTCTTTTCTAATATTCTCTTTAGGATCTCCCACTAAAGCTGGCAACACATTTACACTATCTGAATTCTCTAAATTATGCTGAGACTGACCTGTTAACACCATAAAAGTTGCCAACATATCTACATTACAAATTAACTGATCTGACAAAGTTCCCGGCGCAATTTTCCCTGGCCATTTTGCAATAAAAGGCACACGATGGCCACCTTCCCAGACTCCAAACTTAAAACCTAACAAATTACCATTAATTTTATGTCCTGCCTTTACGGCATTACGTCCTCCTAAGTTCATCATAGCACCATTATCACTTGTAAAAATCACTAAAGTGTTTTCAGTTACCCCTTGTTTTTCTAGAGCAGACAACACTTCCCCTACCATCCAATCCAATTCTTGTACAAAATCTCCATAAAGGTCTGCATCACTTTTTCCTTGAAAATTCTTTCCAGGTGTAAATGGATGATGTATGTGCGTCGTTGCCAAATATAAAAAGAAAGGGGCTTGATTTTTCGCTTCTGTTTTTTCCGTAATCCAATCAACCGCTTTTCCAGCCAATACAGTGCCTACAGTATAATCGTTATACAATTGATGAGCTGCTGTTGCTCCGCTAAACATATTTGGACTCCTTACGGAAGCTTCTTCAGGAATTGGAGTAATTGGTGTCACCAACTCTTTTTTTCCCCTACCAACATAAACTAAAGGATCATTAGGGTCTGTTCCTACCACATGATCATTTTCTACATACACATAGGGAGGTGCACTATTTACAACAGGCACACCATAGTAATAATCAAATCCTAAATCATTAGGACCTGGACTTAAAGCGTTGTCCCATTTATTTTTTTCTTTTCCAAAACCTAAATGCCATTTTCCTATAACCGCAGTGGCATAACCACTATTTTTAAAGACATCACCAATGGTTAATTGTTCTGGATTTATTAATAATTCAGACGTTACCGGTGCAGGTCCCCAAATACCTTTACCAGCATTCCCTCTTATGGGATATTGACCTGTTATTAAAGCATAACGAGATGGTGTACATACTGCAGAAGCCGAATGGGCATCGGTAAACATTTTCCCTTCACTGGCTAGTTTATCTATATGAGGAGTATGGATTTTTGTAGCACCGTAGCAGCTCAAATCGCCATAGCCAAGATCATCGGCATTTATAACTATAACATTGGGTTTATCATCCGACTGTTGAGCGAATACAAATGCATTAATTCCCAATACAATAGCTGAAATTATTAATTTTAAATCTTTCATTTTAATAATATTTGACGAAAGGTATCCTTTAAGAACAGATTACACTTTCTCATTTCAATCATATGCTTGCTGATTTTAAAAAGACACCTAACAGATCTGGTTTTACAATTATCATTAAACATAAATCAGACTAACATTTGAAAAACATCACGATCAAAAAAAAGAATGGATTAGGTCATACAAATCTCAAAAAAAGATTCGAGTTTAATATGTATATCCCACAAAACAGCAATATTTCACAAACTAAGCAAACATATGATTGAAATGAGAAGTTAAACTTTAATCCTATAGTTTAGTTTTGACAGTATCATAGTAATACATCTTTCTTTAAATATATTGAATGAATGAGCATTCGATTATTTCATGTTAACTCAATAAAATGATGACCTTAAAAAAAATTGTTCTTTTTTCCTTTTTGGCTTTAATCATCAATACGATTAAAGCTCAAGATAAACTCTTTTATAAAACCCCTGCCAAAAGCGATCTCATCAGAAAAGGAACACGCGAAAGTGGTTTTTTACAAACTGCCCTACCGATTGGAAACGGTAGATTAGGAGCGATGTTTTCTGGTGGCATAGACCATGAATTATTCGTAATAAATGAAATTACATTATGGGCAAAATCTACGAGAGGTTTAGATGAAGTGGCACAATCTGGAACTAGAATTGACGGCGGAAAACATCTAGAAAAAGTTAGAGAGGCCTATAGAACAGGAAAATATGGCAATCAAGAAGGCAGTATGGAAGCTATGGGCACTAAGTATTTAACGAGTCCATTAAAATTAGGCAACTACACTAGCTTTACAAATGTAAATATCAAAACAGGACATAAACCAGAGGAAATTGAAAATTATCAAAGAGAGCTCAATCTCAAAGAAGCCATTGCCCGCGTAAGCTACACTATAGAAAATACCAAATACACCAGAACGTATTTTTGTAGCCATCCAAATGATGTTATTGTAATGAAATACACCGCTGAAAACGGGATGTTAGATTTAAACATAAACACCACAACAGCTCACAAGGTTAAAAAACTAAATGTCGCTAATAATAAAATTGATCTTATAGGTGAAGTTTCACTTGCCAACGGCGAAAGTTATTTTTCTCAAACCATTTATGTCGATGCTGGTAAAGGAAAGGTTGAAAATAGAAATAACGCCCTCCACATTTCTAATACTAATGTGGCGTATATTTATTTAACGGGTTATACAGACTACCTACCGTCCTACCCTAACTTTAAAGGACGAGATCATGTTGCAGATACCAAAAACACTATGGATAAAGCGGTTTCCGATGGGTATTTAAAAGTAAAACAAGATCATATTAATGATTACAGTCATTTAGAACAAGCATGTCAACTAGATTTACAGCCACAACTATCTGGTCTGCCTACAGATGAATTACTAGCCAAGGGCGGAAGCATAGAGTTAGAGAATTTATATTTTAATTACGCCAGATATTTACAAACGGCATGTTCTCGTACAGCTCCAGTACCTTCTAACTTACAAGGACTTTGGAACCCTTACATTAGACCGATATGGAATAGCGATTATCATTTAGATATTAATTTAGCGATGAACTACTGGATGGTAGAAACAGCCAATCTTCCCGGTTCTTTTTCCCCTTACCTTAGTTTATCAAAAATTATAGCAGAATCCGGACAACATACAGCTAAAGAAACATATGGCATAAATAAAGGATGGAGTGTGAGTCATATTACAAATGCCTATGGAATTACAGCACCAATGGATCATGGCAGAAGAATACAACAATCTGGCGCGTGGCTTACTCAAAACCTTTTTGAGCATTATGCATTTAATCAAGACATTGAGTACCTTAAAGAAATATATCCTATTCTAAAAGGGGCTGCCGAATTTTATACAGAATTTCTCGCTCCTTGGAAAGATGGAACTTTGGTGGTCTACCCTACTTGGTCACCTGAAAATGGTTACTTAAAAAAAATAGGAGGTAAAAATAATAAGCAAGCCTATGGTGCTTCATGGGATCAACAATTAATACTCAACCTTTTTACAGATTGTATTGAAGCTGCTGAAAAATTAGGTATTGATAAAAAATTCAGAAAGCAATTAAAGGAACTGATTCCGAAACTCTCACCTCAAAAAATAGGGCAATACGGTCAGCTACAAGAATGGCCAGAAGATTGGGACCACCCCAAAAACAAACACAGACATATTTCTCATTTAATAGCCTTGCATCCTGGTCGTGATTTTTCACCCATAACGACTAAAGAAATTACCAAAGCAGCTTTGGTCACTATGGATCATAGAGGTGACGAATCTACTGGCTGGAGCACAGGTTGGAAAACTTGTTTTTGGGCCAGATTACACAATGGAGATAAATCACACCAATTTTATGAGTACTTAACGTCGCAACGTGCCTATAACAACTTGTTTGATTTTCATCCTCCATTCCAAATCGATGGCAACTTTGGTGGTGCTGCAGGAGTTTGTGAAATGTTATTACAAAGTCATTTAAGAAGTGTAAACAATAAAGCCACAACGATAGAAGAGGCTGCTTATGTTGCGTATAAAGTTGATTCTAAAAATTCAAATCACTTCCTTCCTGTTGTACCCTCTAAAGATTTGACAACAGCACCCTACATTCTTCATTTATTACCGGCATTACCTTCTGCCTGGCCTCAGGGTAAAGTTGAAGGTCTTAGAGCCAGAGGTGGACTCGTTGTAGATCTAGAATGGCAAAATATGCAACTTGTAACCGCAAGTGTTACTGCAAATACAGACAGTTCTTTCAGAATTTATGATGGTCACCAACTCAGTGCTGTAATTCATTTAAAAAAAGGGGAAGTATTGAATTGGCCAAATCAATAATTATTTTCAATACAAACAAGAATTATAGAATAGTAAGTTAAACGTATGATATGATCTTTAAACTAACTAAAAATTTACTTGCAATACTGTTGTGTATGAACTCGGTGTACGCAATTGATATTCATGTAGCTGTCCATGGGTCTGACACAAACAAAGGAACAGAAGCACAACCAGTACGTACTATTCAAACTGCTATAGATAAATTAAAAGCTAGTGGCCGTATTGGTAAAGAACCTTGCTCTATTATTATTCATCAAGGTACTTACAGATTAACGACTCCTTTAAACATTTCTATAGACGATAGTGGTAGTGAAGCGTTTCCAGTGATTTACCGTGCTGCTAAGAACGAAAAAGTAACCATTACTGGAGCACAACTTATAACTTCAAAATGGGAAATATATAAAGACGGTATCTACCGAACGCAGGTTAAAAACCTAAACGCCATAGATCAATTATTTGTAAATGAAGAAAGACAGCACATGGCTAGATACCCAAATTTTAACGCAGGATTTGTAACCAACAATAATTCTTTTGAAGGTAAAAAAGCAGGAACAGTTCCTTTTACAGGCTGTGCGCCTGATGCTTGGAGTCAAGAAAAAGCAAGAGAATGGAAAAACCCAGAAGGAGCCATTCTAAACGGAATGCATAGAGGACTTTGGGGAAGTCAACATTATTTCGTTTCTGGAAAAGATAAAGATGGTAAACTTATCTATAAAGGTGGTTGGCAAAATAATCGATTTGCACCACCTCACAAAGAATATCGCATGATAGAGAATGTTTTTGAGGAATTAGATGCTGCCGGAGAATGGTATCACAATACAAAAGAGGGTTGGTTGTATTATATGCCAGAGAAAGGAGTGCAATTAAATCATGTAAAAGTGGAAGCCGTACTACAATTAAAACATCTAATTCAGGTTTATGGTAACTACAAACAACCTGTACAAGAAATGGCTATTCTTAAAAGTGGTAATGGACTTAAAGAAACTATTGTTAAAAATTACGAGACCGTTAAACCTGTTAAAAACATCCAATTTAGAGATCTTTATTTTACGGGTACAGACCGTACTTTAATTGAAACTATGGAACCATTATTACGAAGTGATTGGTGTGTGTACCGTGGAGGAGCTATCCATATTCGTGGCGCGGAAAATATTGTCATTCAAAATTGTTCCTTTCAAAAATTAGGAGGTAATGCTGTTTTTATAGATAGTTACAACCGAAACATTACCATCAAAGAAAATTTATTTTTAGACAATGGTTCTACAGATGTCAACTTTGTAGGTTCATTTGCAGCTGTACGTAATCCTTTATTTAATTTTAACCACCTTTCTATTCCTGTAGATAAAATAGATACTATTATAGGTCCAAAATCAATGGACTATCCAGCAGATTGTCTTGTAGAAGGAAATTTAATGATGCGTTGTGGTCGTTTTGAAAAACAAGCTTCAGGAATTAACATTTCTATGTCTTCTAGAATTACGCTTAGACATAACACCATTAGTCATACACCAAGAGCAGCAATTAATATTTGTGATGGAACTTGGGGTGGACATTTGATTGAATATAATGATTGTTTTGAAACCGTATTAGAAACACACGATCATGGTGCGTTTAACTCTTGGGGTAGAGATCGTTATTGGTATCGTAGTAGTCCCTCTGGACCTAACTTAAGAGATGATAACGGAAAAGCTCTTATTAGTCATCAATTAGACAAATACCCTAACCTACCGTTATGGGATGCTTACCAAACAACCACCCTCAGAAACAACAGAATGCAATGTGATCATGGCTGGGATATTGATCTAGATGATGGTTCTACTAACTACGAAATATACAACAATCTATGTTTATCAGGAGGCATCAAGACTAGAGAAGGATACCACAGAATTGTTACCAACAATGTTATACTTTCAAAAGGATATACTTGTAATGTACCTTACCCAAAACCAACCTATGATGTTTTTGAAAGAAATATTCTATGGGGAAGTACAGTGTATAAAGCTAGTAACCCAACGCTTTGGGGAGGTAGTAGAAATTACAATTTTGTTCACAACCCTAATGCTATAAACACTGAGCCTGCCTATGGTGCACAAACACAAACAAAAGACGATGCCGAAAGCTTGTATGGAAATGTATACTTTAAAGCCCCTGAATCAGCAGACTTTTCTGTTTTAAAAAAATCAGATGCACTAAAATTAGGCTTTAGAAACTTCGACATGACTAATTTTGGAATTACTTCAAATAAATTAAAAAAATTAGCACTGAAGCCATCCATTCGCCTTCCAGAAAAACAAAGTCCTAATGCTTTTGTGAATACAAAATTTCAAAAAATAATGGGTGGAAAAGTTAAAACCTTAAAAACTGAAGCAGAATTAACGGCAACAGGAATGTTTCGAAAATTCGGTGCTTTACTTATATCAGTACCCAATGGTAGTGGTTTGGCTAAAATAGGATTTAAAGTAGATGATGTCGTATTACAAATTGATGATAAAGACATTACTAGTGAACATGTCTTTCTTAGACGTATACACGCCATGAGTAAAGGTAAACATGTTATTAAGGTTTGGAGGGAACAAAAAGAAGAAGTATTTTATTATTTCAAAAACTAATTCGCTAAAAAAATATACAAACAGACTCTATTAAATTAGATATTGACAAGCGATATTTTAGGTAAAGAAAGCTATTTCTATGTATCCCTAATCGTTCCGTCTTCAAAGTTTATTTGTGAATCAAGACTACTTATGCCATAATGCGTAGTGGCATTCCATGTTAATATTATTAGTTCATAATTAAAAACCCTAAATAACCATAGTCTTAGCAAAGGAATGGTTGAAATGAGAAAGCCATTACCATTGTGTTCAGTTAATTTTGAAATGGTATCAACTCGTACTATTATATATAACAATGAACCAAATGGTGAAATTAGCAATGATAAAATCTACACTTTTAATCTTTATCTTTTTTACGGTTAGTATCAATGCTTCAGCCCAAAAAAATTCAAATTATACGGTAAGTTCACCCAACGGAAACATTTCTGTAGAATTATTACATAGAAATAGCACCATATTATATACACTTTTAAAAGAAGGTAACCCCCTTGTAAATCCTTCTAAACTATCAATTTTACCACATCAAAAGACTGAAATAACGGGTTCTACTATAAACTCAAAAAATGAAACTTGGCAACCTGTTTGGGGTCAGTTTAGTAACATTCGTAATCATTATAACGAACTTGTTCTTAATCTAAATATTGAAGGCATATCTGCAAAATTATATGTTCGTGTCTTTGATAATGGTATCGGACTTAGATACGAAATAAAGGATTATACCCCTGGAGAAGCAGCCATTTTCTCTTGTGAATATAAATTGAACGAATCCAATTTGTTTTACAGTGCAAACGGAGAAAGTGAACCTTATGGTCCTTTATCTTCTAGTGAAATAGTAAACTCTAAAAAAGACCTTAAATTATTAGTACCTGTTGTTGTAGAACAACCTGAAAACATCTTTTTATCCTTTTTAGAATCCGATTTATATGTAGCACCAGAGTTTGGAGTCATAAATTTTGAATATAATACAGAAGAAAAAACACTAACAGCTATAAATAAAACTCAACTAACAGGAAACCATACCAGCACGCCTTGGAGAGTTATTTTAATCAATAATAAAATTGGCGATTTATTAACCAATACAGTCCCTCTTAATTTAGCCACACCGTCACAATTAAAAGATGATTCTTGGGTACAACCAGGTAAATCACTATGGGATTGGAGAGTCCATGGTTATAAAACAGAAGATGGCTTTGTTTATGGAACAAATACAGAGAGCTACATTCGGTTTATTGATTTTGCTGCTGACAAAGGCATTGAATACTTCTTAATAGATGCTAGTTGGAGAACAAAAGTTAGCACTGGACACTTTGAAGTTTCTGAAGATTTGGATATGGAAAAAGTGTCGTCTTATGCCAAAGAAAACGGTGTAAAAATAATGTTGTACTACGATAGGCGTAAAGGAAATTTTGGTGATGAAAAATTATTCCCTTACTACGAATCTATGGGAATGAGTGGCATTAAGTATGGTTTTATGAAAGATAATGTACCTTTTTCTAAAGAAGCCATCCAAAGAAGTGCCGAAAGTCATTTGTTAATAAACTTTCATGATAACCCAGTGCCATTTACAGGCATAGAAAGAACATTTCCAAATGCCATTACAAAAGAATATTGCCATGCTCAACAAGATGCCAGGAAAGCATTTACCCCAGAAGCTTTTATAAAGATGGCTTTAATTAATGCCATTCAAGGACCTTTAGATATGACCAATGGCAATTTTGACATTACAGGTATTAATAGCGGTTCTAGACTCAAAGGACCAAGAAAGCCTAATACATATTTCTCAACAGTAACTTCAGAAGTTGCAAGAACATTAATTATTTATAGTGGTTTTGTGTGTATACCAGATGCCCCTGAAGCTTATAATAAAAAAGCAGATTTATTTGAGTTTATCCAAAATATGCCAGTGGGACAATGGGATGAAAGTATCGTTTTAGACAGTAAAATGAATACATATATTTCTACAGCAAGAAGACATGGCGAATCATGGTTTATTGGCTCAGTTACCAATACAGAGGCAAGAACTTTAGATATAAAATTAGATTTTCTAAAAAAAGATAAAACCTATCTCATCACCTACTATGAAGATACCTCAGAAACGCATGGAATGAAAAACCCAGAGGCTTACCAAATAAGAACAGAAAAAATTAATTATGGAAAACATGTTAAAGCTATAATGGCACCTGGTGGAGGTCATTGCATGTGGATTAGACCCGAATAAACAGTACAATATGCTAATAACACATTATAATTAGTAGATGTACTAGATAACTTTAAATCATAAATGAAAGTAAAACAAACACAAATGAAGTTTTTAGTCATTCCCCTTATTAGTTTAGGGATACTAACAACCAGTTGTAAACATAATATGGACAAAAAAGAAGTAAATAGCATTGAGAAAACATTAGAAACGTCCCCTTTTCATACCTATGGAGAAGACCTTTCTTTTCTAAAAAAACATACCGAAATTATAGAACTAAGTGATGCTACAGGCAATAGTAAAGTTGCTATTTCCCCTGCCTTACAAGGTAGAGTAATGACAACCAGTTCAAAAGGTGAAAAAGGAAGAAGCTACGGTTGGATAAATCGAGAACTATTTAGTGCTAAAGACACCCTAGAACATATCAATGTTTACGGAGGCGAAGAACGCTTTTGGTTAGGACCCGAAGGTGGTCAATATTCCATATTCTTTAAAAAAGGAACTGACTTTACTTTAGAGAATTGGTACACCCCAAAACTCATCGATTTAGAATCATTTGATGTAGAGGCATCCTCAAATCATAAAGTAACCTTCTCTAAAAAAGCTACCTTAACTAATTATTCGGGTTTTAAATTTGATTTCAACATAGAGCGCGAAATTAAAATATTAGAAACACCACATGTTTTAAAAGAATTTGGTTTAGACGCCATGCCAGGCATTAATGTTGTAGCATACGAAACTATTAATTCATTAACCAACATTGGAGATGCCGATTGGGTAAAAGAAACAGGATTATTATCTATTTGGTTATTGGGAATGTTTAATCCTTCACCAGACACCACTATTGTTATTCCGTATAACTCTGGTGAAGAGGCAACTTTAGGTGTCCCTGTAAACGACGACTATTTTGGAAAAGTGCCAACTGAACGTTTAATAATTAAAGACGATGTAATATACTTTAGTGGTGATGGCAAATTCAGAAGTAAAATTGGCTTATCACCAAAACGCGCTAAAAATGTTTTAGGGTCGTACGATGCCTCAAGTCAAACATTGACAATATTAAAATACAATCAACCTAATGCTATTTTAGATTACGTAAATTCTAAATGGGAGTTTCAAAAAGAACCATATTTAGGTGATGTTGTAAATTCTTATAACGATGGCGAACCCGCTCCAGGAGAAAAACCATTAGGTCCCTTTTATGAGCTAGAAACATCGTCTCCAGCTTTAAATTTAAAAGTAGGTGAACGAGGTACTCATATTCAAATGACCTGTCATTTTGAAGGTACACTAACAGAACTATCTAAAATTTCAAAAAAGGTTTTAGGTGTTTCAATCTCTGAAATAGAAACTGCTTTTAAAAATTAAAAATATTTAGATGAATAAAATAAAACTAAGTTTAGGGCTATTAATTACTGTGTCTACTTTTCTAATTTCGTGGAAATCAATTCAAAATACTAAAGTTATAGGCACCTCTAAAGTCGTAACAGAACAAGATAATAATCCCGATTGGAAAACAGTAAAATTCAAGTACGAAGAAGTTAAGGGTATCGGTAAAGATGTAACGTACAATAGACGTGACAATAGCGATATCATAAAGGTAGATGACACATATTATGTGTGGTACACACGTATGGATAGTCCGCAAACATCTGGTTATTGGGGAACCATTTGGTATGCCACCTCAAAAGATGAAGGATATACATGGACCGAACAAGGAGAAGCACTTGGCTTAGGACAAGAAGGGGAATTTGATAATCATTCTGTATTTACCCCAAATATCTTAGTATATAAAGGCAAATATTATCTGTATTATACAGGTGTAAAACCTACTTCAGGAATCCAAGGAGATATATTTGAAGCCAATAGAACCACAGATATTACAGCAATAGGATTGGCGGTTTCGGACAGTCCTGATGGTCCTTTTATTAGAGTAGCCAATAATCCTGTACTTAAAATTAGTGATATAGCTTCAGATTTTGATAGCTTTAGAATAGATGACACCAGCATGGCAATAATAGATGATAAAATCGCTTTGTATTACAAAGGTAGAGCACTAAAAACATCTCCAAAGCAGACTAAAATGAATGTCGCGTTTGCTAAACATCCTGAAGGCCCATTTAAAAAAAATGATGGCTTCGCATTAGAAGGAAGTCACGAAGTTTTAATTTGGAAAGAAAAAGGTGGTATTGCTACATTAGCGTCCCTTAATGAGTCCATAAATTTTGCACCAGATGGTATTCACTTTTCAACCTTGGTAAGTGATTTAGAAAACACACCAATGGCACCAGGTTTATATCGACCGCATTTAGAAAACGGCAATCCAAACACTAAAATTCCAGGTTGGGGAATTAATATGATTAGAGCAAAAAAAGGACTTACCTATTTACAGCGTTTTGAAATGATTATAGATTAATAAGTATAACTCTATTTTAATTATAAAATTTGTAATCCTCTTTGTAAAAGCCATGATAATAAAACCAATACGCCATTGAACAAATTGAGATTTACAAACCTTAATTTAATTTCATAAACTAATCCACAGCATTCCGTTAATGTATTATGATTAAATATACTCTACATATCAAAATTTTAATTCTTGCATCGCTATTTCTATCGTGTAACTCCACAAGTACGATAAATACAAGCCATGCTATTCAAGACATAGAGGCCAAAACCAAACCGAATATTGTCTTTATAGTTGTGGATGATTTAGGGTATTCGGACGTAGAATATATAAATCTAAAAAAAGGCCTAAAAACACCTCATATTAATCAATTGACCCAAAATGGAATGGTCTTTACAGATGCTTATGCTGCGGCTCCTGTTTGTTCCCCAACTAGAGCAAGTATAATGACTGGGAAATCTCCGGCAGCTGTTAAGGTTACCTGTCATATTCCAGGTATAGGTATGGAAACATATGCAAAAAAACAAAATCACAATAAAGATTTAAAGGAGGCCTTTTTCTTAGATCATTTACCTTCAACCGAGCTTACCATCGGTGAAGCATTAAAAGAACAAGGCTACACCACAGGCTATATTGGTAAGTGGCATTTAGCTGGAGGTGGATCAAGGGCTTCAACAAACGGAGTTGTCAATGCGGCCTATCATCCAGATCAATACGGTTTTGATGTAAATATCGCAGGCTGTGCTTATGGGCAACCTGCAAGTTATTTTTCCCCATATAAAAACGGAACTATAGCTGATGGACCTAAAGGAGAATATTTAACCGACAGATTGGGTGATGAAGCTGTGAAGTTTATAGAGCAAAACAAAGACACGCCTTTTTTCTTGAATTTGGCGACATACACCGTTCACAAACCTTTGGTAGCTCCTAAAGAAACCGTTGAAAAATATAACGGCAATAAGTATTTTGCCATGATTGAAAAATTAGATAAGAATGTCGGAAAAGTAATGACAAAATTAGAATCACTCAATTTGTTAGAAAATACAATCGTGGTGTTTTATTCAGATAACGGAGGTCTTTTTGGAAACGCACCCTTAAAAGGCATAAAGGGGACTTTAAATGAAGGCGGAATACGAGTGCCATTAGTTGTAAATTGGAAAGGAAAGGTAAAATCAGGAAGTGTTTGCAACACACCAGTTACAAGTGTTGATTTTTTTCCAACATTTATTGAGTTAGCAGGAGAAAATACAAGTCGATATTCAGAACTAGAGGGCGAAAGTATATGGCCTTTACTACAAGGAAAACAAGACGTGTCGGAAAGAGCACTTTATTGGCACTTTCCGCATTACAGACGAGAAGGCCTTTCTATGGGTGCAGCCATCCGTAAAGGAAAATGGAAATATATTATTGGTTTTGATACACAAAAAGCATTTTTATATAACCTAGAGGAGGATTTGTCCGAAACGCATAATTTAATTGATACGCACCCTGACAAAGCTGAGGATTTAGCGAATGATTTAAAGAAGTGGCAAAAATCCGTTGCTGCTGAGATGCCTATAGAACGTACCCAATAGCTAATACAAATAAACATGATGCATTACATTAAAACATTACCTTTTTTATTTACTATATTATTTTTCTTAAATGGAATTTCGCAGAATATTTCTAATGACGATGTATCCAATGGTGCCTATAGAACCGCATTTATAAATAAAAAATGGAAGGAATTAGACACCAATAAGGATGGTAAATTCATTGAAAATGAGAATAAAAGACGCTGGAAACATGCAAAAATATTAGATACCAATAACGATAATGTAGTCTCTTATGAGGAATATAAAACCAATGTTGTAATCCCCTATTTAAAAACAGAAGGCAAACGAAAATTAAACATTTTATATAAAACAACTAAAGAAGACAGTTTATATCTCGACATTTATTATCCAAAAACACGCAAAGAAAATCAAAAACTACCTGTAGTAATTTACACACACGGAGGTGGTTGGGCTGCTGGCAGTAGACACGGAGCTGCCAATGCCTCATTTAGAATTGTCCATAACGCTCTATTAGAAAAAGGATTTTGCATAGTATCCGTAAGTTATAGGTTATGGCGTAAAAACGGCACCACCGCAATGCGCGATTGTATTATAGATAGTAAAGACGCTTTGCGTTACTTGTCTAAAAACAGTGAAGACCTAGGCATAGATAAAAACCGCTTTTTTAGTTTTGGAGATTCGGCCGGAGGACAAATAGCTCAAATGCTCTTATTAAGTGCACCTGAAACATTAGAAGGAGATTCTAAATTAAAAGGAAACGATTATAAAATGGTAGCGGGAGTTTCTTGGTATGGCCCTTGTGATTTTGAAAAAACAAGTTTATTCAATCATGATGATCGCAAAAACTTTAAAGACCGTTTTGGTCCTAGAATTTTATTACCAAATACGAAGAAGAAAGACCAATTAGCCTTGTACAGGGAAATGAGCCCTATCAATTACTTAACTAAAAACAGTGCGCCTTTATTACTCATCCAGGGAGATAAAGACACTACAATCCCTGTAAAACATGCGTACTATATGGCAGAAAAAGCCAATAAAATTGGTGCTCCAGTTACCACACTAATTGTTAAAAATGCAGGTCATAATTGGAGAAAAGTCGATAATCCTATAGATCCAACTAGGGAAGAAATCATCAATCAGACCGTCAATTATTTAGCATCTCATTTAGAATAAAATAAGGCTAAAAATCAACAACAGTGGTAATAACTTCATAATATGAATTCATTTAAAATTAATACGGCCTACCTAATCTTAATACTTTTAAGCCTCTTTACTTGGTCTTCTAGCGCTCAAAAACAATCCACAAAACCTAATATAGTTTTTATTATCTGTGATGATTTAGGTTATGGTGATGTGCAAAGTTTAGCACCTGAAACCAGTAAAATAAAAACACCTCATATCGATCAACTAACTAAAGAAGGCATGACATTTACCGATGCCCATTCTGGCTCTGCAGTATGCACTCCAACACGTTATGGCATAATGACTGGTCGTTATAGTTGGCGTTCAAAACTACAAAGTGGAGTTGTTCAAGGTTTTGCCCCTAACCTAATTACAGAAGACCGTCCAACAATAGCAAATTTCCTTAAAAACCAAGGCTATCATACAGCTATTATAGGAAAATGGCACCTTAACTTTCAGTATCTAGATTCTATTTCAAATACACCTATTGCAAAAAAATCTAAAAAATACTTACCACCTATTGGCTCTACCATACCTGATGGTCCTATACATCGTGGGTTTGATTATTTTCATGGATTTCATCATGCTAGAGACATGAAAGCCGTGATTGTAAACGATAAAGTTATGCTCTACGATGATGAAATTAATATGCTACCAAGATTAACACGAGAATCTGTTAAATATATTACAGATCAGGCTAAAAATAAAGATGGAAAACCATTTTTCTTATATGTGCCTCTAGGGTCACCACATACACCAATTGTACCTTCAAAAGAATGGCAAGGTAAAAGTGGTCTCGGTAAATATGCCGATTTTGTTATGCAAACAGATGCTACTGTCGGCGCCATAACAGACGCTCTAAAAGCCAACGGCTTATCAGAAAATACATTGGTTATATTTACCAGTGATAACGGTACATCTAAAGCGGCAAACATACCCGATTTAGAAAAAAAAGGTCATATCGTAAGCGCAGGATATCGCGGTTCAAAATCCGATTTATGGGACGGAGGGCATCGTGTGCCTTTTATTGTAAAATGGCCTAATGAGGTCAAACCGAATTCTACCAGTGATGCTTTAATTTGTTTAACGGATATTTATGCTACATTCTCTGAAATAACAAATGTGGCGGTTCCTAGTAAAAGTGGAGAAGACAGCGTGAGTATTTTACCGGCTTTATATGGTGAAGACATCAATAGCACAAGAGCTGGCGTTATCCATCATTCTATTAGTGGTCATTTTGCGTATCGTTTAGGAAAATGGAAATTGCTACTCGCAAAAGGTTCTGGTGGTTGGTCATCACCAAGAGAAAAACAAGCATTAGACATGCCTATTGCACAGTTATACGATATGGAAAATGATCCTGCAGAAACAGAAAATTTGTATGAAAAACGTCCTGAAATTGCAGCACAACTTTTAAAGCAATTAGAGTTAGATATAAAAACAGGAAGAAGTACCAAGGGCGAATTTTCTAAAAATGATGTAAATAAAATCGTTTTATGGAAATCTAGCACCAAAAAGAATAAAGCCAATCACTAAAAACACTATGAAACCAACAAAAATACAACTCATATCAGTATTAATTTTGTTATTTGGTACGGCAAATGCACAAACCAATTTTGAACCAGATTCCACCTTAATTTACAAAACAACGGTACAAGGGGACTTAAAAATGAAGGTATTTAAACCTTCTAGTCATTTCATTACGGACCATCGTCCTGCAATTATTTTCTTTTTTGGTGGTGGTTGGTCAGGTGGCAACACCAAACAATTTTATCAACAAGCACGTGTATTTGCAGATAGTGGTTATGTGGCTATTTCAGCAGAATATCGTGTTCGTGGTAAACACAAAACTTCGCCTTTTGAATGTGTTACAGATGGTAAATCCGCCATACGTTATTTAAGAACACATGCCGACAATTTAGGAATTGATCCTAATAAAATAATAGCTTCTGGTGCCTCTGCAGGTGGACATGTTGCTGCATGCACTGGTATAATTAACAATTTTGAAGAAGCAGATGAAAATTTAAAAATTAGTTCTATACCCAATGCATTAATTCTATTTAATCCTGTTACGGATACAACAGAAAAAGGATATGGTATGGATAAAGTGGGCGAAAATAGAAAAACAGAAATTTCCCCAAACCATCATGTAGTAAAAGGTATACCACCAACACTTATATTTCATGGAACAGCAGACACAACCGTTCCTTTTGAAAATGTAGAACGCTTTACCAAATTAATGACAGAAGCAGGCAACATATGCCAATTAGTACCTTTTGATGGAAAAAGACATGGTTTTTTTAATGGGTCTTATTTTCGCAAACGAGGAAACGATAAAATCTTTAACCGAACTATGAATTTATCTTTTGAGTTTCTTGAAAAATTAAATTTTCAGACTATAGACTAAACGGTATTATAAAAAGTTATAAAATTTCTTTTCTTCGAATTTTAATGCGCATTGTACCTTCAATTGGTGCTTCAGAAACTAAAATTAAGTAACCTCCACCACCTGCTCCAGCTAATTTCCACGCTAAGGCTTTATCTTTGTATTTTGCAATCTCAGTATTAATTTTTGGGTTGACCATCGCTGGAAACATTTTAACCTGTGCATTGAAAGAATTTAAAATCCCTTCAGCAAATTTTTTAATATCTTTTTGTAAAACGGCTTCCCATACGGCGTCTGCAGCATCTGTGAGTGATTTTACATTAGCTTCATTAATATAAGTTTCTTCCAGAAGATCTAATCCTTCATCTCTTGGCCAAAGTAAGACCATGTGTAGATGATCTTCTAACCACGAAAGGACTGATTCCGAATGAATAGACTCAAATTTCGTTGGCCAATAACCATTATCATAATAGTGCCTAACGAGTCCAGGCATGCATATACCTATTGCATCTTGCGCACCAGAAATCAGTGTTGAACCTGGTGTGTTTTCAAATTTAAATAGTATTTCTGCTAATTTTTCAGGTTTATCAAATGGCAAATAATGTGGCCATATTTTTTTTGCTGCATTTCTAGTGGAAGTAGACATCCCACAACGTTCATTATACTCTATAATAGGTTCTAAAGATAAGGTTATTGCCCATCCTGGTAAGAACTTAGAAACATAAGGTTGATCTATCCATGTACCAGCTAAATCTATTCTGTACGGCAGCGAACAATTACCAGACGTTCTAATAGCCGTTGTAGATCGTGGAGGTAAATCAGCATCTGGTACACGCCTTAAAATTTTTAATTCAATACCTAAAGAATTACAATATTCTTCTTTCATAGACGAATATCCATCTTCATTAACAACAAATACATCTGGACTTAATTTCTTAAGTTCTTCTTTAAAATCTAAAATACCAGACCCACGATTAACAAATACCTCTTTAACATATTTAATTGAGTTAATCATATAAAGTCTTTCTTGTTCTGAAGTAATAGTTTTACGACCTTTTAAATTCTCAATAGTAGCATCAGAACCGATACCAACGTAAAGTTCACCATACGTTGCCGCTTCTTTAAAGAAAGCCACGTGCCCACTATGAAGCATGTCAAAACACCCTGAAACAAATACCTTTTTACTCATTCTTAGTTATAATTATTAGTTACAAATTGGAGCATAGAAGCTCAACTCTAAAGCTTAAACCCGTTCAAATTTCATACATTTTTTGCAAAAAAAAGAGTAAACACTAAAAAACATATGAGTTTCATTAAGAGATGATTTTCAAATCATTTACTAAAAAAACTCAACTAATTAAAATTTGTTTCAAATCTGTTCGTTTCATAAGATGCCGCAAAATCTATAGAATATTAAGATTATGGGACGCTTTTTTGTCTGAATGGAAAATTACAGATAAAATTTGAAGGATTAGAGCACCTGTCTCTATACCATTAAAATTATCTTTGTTATAGATTTCCGATAAACCTAAAATCCATATTTAAAAACTAATGTATAGATTACAACTAAAAAATACTCTTATATATTTATTTATTTGTTTTGCTAGCAACTCATTTTCACAGAATAAAACTTTCGATTTCAAAGTAGAATACGAAACTTTTTTATCAAAACATGATATGCTTTGGGATATGGTTCCAGACAAATGGCAAACCGCGCCATATTCTGGCAATGGAAATATTGGATTTTTATTATATCAAAGTCCAGAAGAAAAGGACAATGTTATTTCTCTTCATATAGGAAGACACGATTATTACGACCATAGAGAGGCAGAAACGAAAGCAGATGAAATGCTTTGGATTAAACGAAGTCGATTACCATTGGGTCATTTTAAGTTAAAATCCACAGGAAATATAATTAGTGTAAACATGCGTTTAAATTTATGGAACGCTGAGTTAACGGGTACAATAAAGACATCTAAAGGTAATTATAACATTAAAGCGCTTACACACAGCACTAACGATATTATCTATTTTGAAACAGATGCTAAAAACGAATCTATAGAAATAACTTGGCATGCCGAAGCGCCTATTCCTCCAGTTTACGAAGTCTTACAAAAAGGTGGTGGCCCAAAAGGTGGTACTTGGGATAAAATGAGAGCCGTAACTTTAGAAATGGCACCTCAACCTACATATAGTACAAAACACAGTTATAATTTTTGTTACCAACCCTTATATAATAATCGAGGAGAGACCACTACAGGTTGGAAAATAACAGGCAACGCATCCAAAAAACAACAATTAATAGCCAGTGTACATCATAGCTTCCCAGAGCACAACTCTTTAGACATTGTCACTAAAAATTTAGAAGCAGCTGAAGTGCTATTTAAAGACAATAACTTTATTTCTACACATCAAAAATGGTGGCATGACTATTACCCGTTAAGTTTCTTAACCCTTAATGATGCCGAAAAAGAATCCTTCTATTGGATACAAATGTATAAACTAGGCTCAGCGTCTAGAGGAAACGGACCAATTTTAGATTTAATGGGACCTTGGTATAACAGAACCTTTTGGCCAATGGTTTGGGGCGATTTAAATGTGCAACTCATCTATTGGACCCATTTAACTGCAAATAGAATGTCTATTGGCGAATCCTTACCCAATAACATTGATAAATACGCAAAACATCTAGAAGACAATGTGCCTAATCATTGGCAAAACAGTGCTGCAGTTGCTGCTTTAATGCCACAAGACCTCATCGCCTACAATGGTTCAAAAGTACCAGATATGTTAGCATGGATTTTAAATAATTATTGGTTGCATTGCCAGTTTGAAGGCGATGATAGTCGTATGCGAGATAAATTATTTCCGATTTTAAAAAAGACCGTAAATAGTTACTTAAATTATATCAAAGAAAATCCTGTACATGCTGAAGATGGCAAAATTCATATCAAATACAGTTGGTCACCAGAATATAAACCTGGTCGTGGCCAAGATATAAATTTCACCTTAGCGTTAATTCGTTGGAGCTGCCAAACACTCATCGCTATTGATAAACAGCATCACATAAACGACCCACTTAAAAAAGAATGGCAACATTTATTAGATAATTTAGTGGATTTTCAAATTGATGACAATGGTCTTATGGTTGGTAAAGACAGACCTTTTGCGAATCCACATAGACATTATTCGCACCTACTCGCTTTTTATCCATTAATGGTAATTACCCCAGAAAACGAGGCGGATAAAAAATTGTTACGCACGTCCTTAGACCATTGGTTAGATGTAACGTTTAATAGTGGTAAAAAAGTTAAAGCCATGCCAGTAACAGGTTATACAGCAACCGGAGCCTCATCCATGTATGCGCATTTAGGCGATGCCGAAAAGGCGTATTATTATTTAGATTTTCTCATAAAGCATAAGAATATTTCATCAACCACCATGTATTCCGAAGGAAAAAGCAATCCTGTGATTGAAAGTCCCCTATCCTTTGCTACCAGCTTACATGATATGATGTTGCAAAGTTGGGGCGGAAAAATTCGTGTTTTTCCTGCAAGTCCAAAGAAATGGAAAGACGTGGCATTTCACAATTTCAGAACGCAAGGCGCCTTTTTAGTAAGCGCTAAAAAGATAGATGGACACACAGAATTTGTTACCGTAAAAAGTTTAAAAGGCAATGAATGTATTGTTCAAGTTGATTTTGAAAACCCTCAATTTTATATCAACGGAAAGTCAATTTCTGTAAAAAAGGGCGGAGATGATTTTTATAACATAAATTTAAAGAAAGACGAATCGGTTATCATCACGTCCAAGTCATTAAAAAATACAGATTTAAGCATCATAGAGTTACCAAAATCGGAAACAGAGCAAAATCTATTCGGTTATGGGGAGAAAACAAAACGACTACCAGGACACGACTATTACAGTTCTTATTAAATTATTGTGAACCTTCCTTACTAGAGGTTCATGACCAAAGAGATTGACTAAGTAAAAGCAACATTTGACCAATAAAAATTAAATATAACAGATACATGAAAACATTATTATATTGTCTATTTATACTCGCTTCATTCGTGTCATGTACTGCACAAAAGCAACCCAAGAAACCGAATATCATTTTTGTATTTTCAGACGATCAACGTTTCAATTCGTTAAGCATGACAGGCGATACGGTAACCGAAACCCCAAACATTGATCAGTTAGCCAAAGAAGGTGTTTTTTTTAATAACGCATATATTACAAGTCCTATTTGCGGACCAAGTAGAGCCAATATTTTTACAGCACAATGGGAACGTAGAAATAAAATAGGATTTACCAATATTTCTAAACATGTTATTTCTGATGAAACTTACCAAAACAGTTGGCAAGCCCAATTAAAAAAAGCGGGATATTCTACAGCTTTTATTGGAAAACATCACACCAAAATTGGCGATAAAAAAGACACTCCATTAGTAGAAAATACTGATTTCAGTTATTATGGTAATGGCCATTTAGGCTTTTATCCTGCCAAAAAGCACAAACAATTTAATAATCTAAAAAATAAGACGCAAGTGGAAGGCTTATTAGAAGCTACAAAAGCTTTTCTGTCTCAAGATAATGCTTACGAATACTTCTTTGAAAATGCAGATCCTTCCATCAAAAACCAACTCACTAAAAGAGACCCAAACAAGCCTTTTTCTGCTTGGATAAATTTAAACCTTCCACATGCATCTAGTATTGGTGGAATGGGTAGTAAACCAGAAGATCCAGACTATTACAAAACAAAATATAACGATGTTAAACATAAAATAGTATTACCTGTTGGCTACCCACAAGCTATTAGTCTCCCTGAAGAGGTTTATGCTACAAAGGATTTAATGAAGTATTATGTAACGTCTAATAAAGGAAAATTGTTAAACGACAAACTAAAAATGGACCGTGCGGTTTACGCCATTGACTTAATGATTGGAGAATTACGTAACTTTTTAAAAGAAATTGGTGAAGCAGAGAATACTATTATTGTCTTTTGTTCCGACAATGGTTTGTTTTTAGGTGAACACGGCTTAGGCGGTAAAACCATTTTATATGATGAATCTGTACATGTACCAATGATTGTCTATTCCCCATTTTTTAAGGATAAAACAAAAGGAAAAGTGGTAAATGAATTGGTTGTAGGGCAAGATATTCCGGCTACTATTATAGAGATGTGTGGTTTAGATGTACCAGAAACCTATCAAGGAAAAAGTATGTTACCCTTAATAGAGGGAAAAAATGAAAATTGGCGTGAAGACATTTTTTTAGAAAACCTATTTACAGATCAAGGGTATCCTAGACAAGAAGGTGTACGCAGTAAAAAGTTTAAATACATTCGTTCGTTTAGTAAAGCGAACGACCGAAATAAATACATTCCAGAACAAACCATTGAAACAAATGAACAACCTATCTATGAAGAGTTGTTTGATATTATTAACGATCCAACAGAACAGAACAACTTAGCAACGAATCCCTTATACCAAGAGCAACTCATTCATTATAGACACAGATGTAACAAATTGGTTAAAGAACTATTCTAAAACAGTGATGGAAAGAATTTAATGATTCAATTAAAATATTACATTATTTATCAAAATAACCAAAGTCCTTTTACAACTAATAATATTATAAAACAAATGG
The DNA here is from genome assembly GCF_013249045.1 of Winogradskyella eckloniae. Classification (GTDB taxonomy): domain Bacteria; phylum Bacteroidota; class Bacteroidia; order Flavobacteriales; family Flavobacteriaceae; genus Winogradskyella; species Winogradskyella eckloniae. The sequence continues at coordinate 57,455 of NZ_JABRWP010000006.1, read as the reverse complement.
TTGATTCGAGTAACATTTTGGTGGTTTAAAGCATAATGTAGGATTGAAAGCCTTATACCTTTACTCAAAATAATTTCAAAATGAAAACCACTACACTCCTTTGTATCCTTAGTTTATTTTTTATCGGTCAAACACATGGACAAACCATTGACAGACCCAATGTTATAATTTTTTATGCAGATGATTTAGGTTGGCAAGACACCGAATTGAATGATGAAGGTGCCATTGTACCATGGGAAACTCCAAATATGTTAAGCTTAGCTGCAGAAGGCGCTAACTTCTCTCAAGCTTATTCTCCTGCACCAACGTGTGCACCATCTCGAAGTGCAATGATGAGCGGTCGCCATACGATGCAAACAAAGATGACACATGTTGGTGGTGGTCGTATACCTTCAGTAAATAGTAGTAATAACGCCAATAAATTGATCCATCCTTATTTCCCAGGACGATTAAAGACAGAAGAATCTACAATCGCTGAAGCATTAAGTACCAATGGCTACACCTCAGGACATGTAGGCAAATGGCATATGGCTTTTAGTCATAATACATATCCTGAAGCAGTAGATCAAGGCTTCGGTTTTCAGTTTACCGGACGAGGAATTGCATCAGGAATGGGAGATAGAACTACGGGTTATGCTACAGATGCTGTAGATGACCCTTACAGAATTGACGAAGACGGTAGACCTTACGATACCGTAACTGAAAATGGTTTACAATTTATGGAAGACAATAAAACAGAACCTTTCTTCTTATATATGGCCACTTGGTTAGTACATACACCAATACAAACAAGGGATTTAGCCTTACTAACCTATTATTGTAACAAATTAGAAATTCCAGTACCAACTACAGATACGGATATAACTACTGGAGGTCAAACCAATCCATATTATGGTGCCATGGTAGCCTCTTTAGATTGGAGTCTAGGTAAAATAGTTAATTATTTAAAAGAAACTGACGATCCAAGACATCCAGGAATGAAATTATATGATACCACGTATATCATTTTTGCATCAGATAATGGTGGAGCAGAATCTAACAGTGGAGAAATCATTACCGATAATTACCCTTTAGATCAAGGAAAAAAGTACATTCAAGAAGGCGGTATACGTACTCCTCTTGTAATTACAGGGCCTGATGTTTTAGTTGGGGACTACGATGAACTCGCTTCACATTTAGATTTCTATCCAACCATTTTAGGTTTAACAGGTACAACTGTAGACCCAAGTATTTCAAATAATTTAGATGGTGTAGATTTATCTTCCTTTTTAAAAGGCACGTCTCCAATAATAGAAGATTCAACCGGAAATGAAAGAACCGATTTGTATTGGCATTTCCCGCACAATAAAGATACCCAAATGCAATCGGCCGTTAGAAGTAATGAGTTTAAACTTTATAAAAATCACATCGATGGCTCTTATGAACTTTATCAACTATATAATACCGATGGTTCCAACCACGATTTAGAAGAAACTACCAATATCATTAACACCGCTAATGCAACAATCGTTAATGAATTAACAAACAAGCTAGAAACATTTTTAGCAGCAAACAATGCGAGATATCCGCAATGGAATTCGGATTATTCCGGTAGTGACTATCCTTTAGAAAACCAGAATAATGTCCCGTCGATAGTCTCAACATACTTCGATCAAGACACACAAACGGCAACCACCTTGGTTACAACTCAACCCACTGAAGCCACAATTAGCAAAGCCTACATGCTTTATACTGAAAATGGTTCAGAATGGTTTGAAGTAGATGCCACTATTAACGGCAATAGTATTACTGCTGATGTTCCTATTTCTTCATCTAGTATTGTTTTTACGCTAATCGATTCGAATAACTTCTTAATTATTTCTGAGCAAGTTTCTACAATACAAACAACGTATATAACCTTAAATGATTCAGATCTTATACAACTTTACAATCCAGGAACAGATCACTCAGAACTCATTGGAGGCACAACAATAAACGGTAATGGTAGTTATTTACAAACACGTACAGAAGGCGGAGGAGATGGCGCAAAATTTCTTGTAAAATCTACTACAGATACTGCAGTAACGTGCAGCAATATCACTTTTGGTGTGAGGTCTCAAGTAGACGACGTTGTAAGTTTTGATGTTACCATTGGCGAGCACACTCAGAGTTTTAATTACACTAGTCTATCTAGTACAGACGATGTAGATTTTAATTTTAACATACCAATAACCTTTACCAATGCTAGCCAAGAATTAGAAATTGTAACCACAGGGCTCACAAATAACAACGGACTGAGTCCTAGATTTAGAATCTATGATCTTACATTTGAAATAGACGAATTTTTAAGTGTTGATGACCAGCATTTAAATGTGCAACCTCTAGGGTTGTATCCCAATCCTGTGACAGGAACTTTTAGTTTATCTAAAGCAGTAAAATCTGGTGTGTTATATAGTCTGCAAGGTGCTAAGACCTTTGAGTTTAACGATCAGTATGAAGATATAGACATCTCAGAACTTAAAGCAGGTTTGTATTTTTTACAAATTACCAATACAGATGGAAGTCAGTCTGTTTTAAAATTATTAAAAGAATAAATAAATAGGTAATACGCTTTTTATTGATTAACTTTTTTGTTGCTTTCGGCTACCTAATCGGTATGTATAACTCAATATAATATAGCGTCCTAAACTCTCTGAAGTGGTTTCTTCAAAATAATTAGTAGTGCTTCGTCTTTGAAAATCTACATTTTTATCTAAAAGATCTATAAAAATGAGTTTAAAACTATTATGGCTATTTCTTAAATAATAAGAAATAGCCATATTCCATATTGGAAGTTCTAGATTAGTGGCGAATTGATTATCAGAAAAAATGAAATAATCTAATTGCGTATTGAAATTCAGTTTTTCAGTAAAATCATAGTCAATAGCCGAGAAATAATGCTGTTGTCTGTAGCTACGATTAAGGTTTTGTTCTATAGAAAACGAGGTATGATTTAAACTGTAATTAACCCCTAACTTTAAATCTACTAAATTTTTATTAGCATTTTCTACAGATAACCCTAGAGTAAAATCTTTTGATACCACATCATTGAGTTGTTGATTAATTAATGAGGTATAGGCGTTATATAAATTACTGTTTTTTAATGTATACCTAATGCCCAACCCTTTTATTTTTTTGCTAAAATTAAAGGCAGTAGTTAATCGTTGACGGTTTCCACTATTAATATAGCTTCTTGTTTTTACAAAATCATCATCAATGGTAATATTTGGGATAATAGCATCATTTGAAAACTGATATTTAATACTACCTGTAAAATTTAATGATGATTTGTAATTAAAAATATTAGCCGTTAATGTAAAATCATCCGTCTTTTCAGTTTTTAAGTTAGGATTACCTTGTCTAATAAACAACGGGTTTAAATCGTTGATAACGGTTGAGCTTTCTGAAGAACGAGGACTACGTATTCTTCTATTATAAACTAATCGGTATTTAATACCTCTCTTTGGTTTATATTGAAAGATAGAAAACGGATTTAAATAAAATTGGGTGCTGTTAAAAGGATTTTCTGAAACGACACCAAAAGATCTATCTAACTGTTGAAACTCCATACCTGTATAAACATTCCATTGCTTAGTGCTGTAATTATAGCCTGCTCTATTTTGGTAACTCCCTTCTCTATTGTTGTATTTGTATGTTAGAAGATCCTGCTCATTATCATCCGTTAATGTCGTTTTAAGTTGGTAGATATCTTCATTTTGGTTTAAAATTTTTAAAGAAGAATGCAATTTAAAATAATGATTATTTCCTAATGGTTCTGTGTATTTAAAATTTAAATTATATAACCCATTATCAAATGTTTCATCTCTTACTGCAAAAATCTCTCTAGGCGATGGTGTATCTGTATTCACATTTCTTACAGTCAAAGTAGATTGTTCATTATCTTTTGTTTGCCCATTAATACTCGTTCTAAAGCCAACACTAAAGCTACGACCAATCTTATCTAACTTCTGATAAAAGTTAATATTGATATTGAATAATTTTTTTAGATTATTGTTTTGATACGCTTGATTGTTTGTTGTTACCAATACAACATCTTCATTATAATATAAGCCCGTTCTCGTAGAATTTTGTATAATTTTATCCGTATTCAACCTGCCTCTTATGGTAAGACTGTTAGTACTATTGGATTTGTTTTTATAATTAAAATTGAAATTATGATTATTAGATATTTTATTGAAACTATTTTCAGCGAGGTAATTAAAGTTATTAGAATTAGCAAATGATATGCGCTTTGAGAACGTGGTTCCGCGATTATCCGAAAAATTATAAAAATAGTCAGCATTAAATACTTCTTTGTCTTTAAACTCATGGCTCATATTAATACCGCTAATTCCCGTTTTTAAAAAACCGCTTAGGCTTTTTGATTTGGAGGTGTTGGCATTATCATCATCAGACTCGTCTGAAATACCATCAGCATTTTCTAAAAATCCCTGTATATTAGACCCTGTAATATTTATGTTATTGTATTTACCAATAACGGCCAATTGTGTTTTTGGCGAGAATTTGTTGTAATTAAGATTTGCAAAATAGCGTCTATCTAACCCTATACCCGAAGAAGCCTTACCAAAACCTTGATTTTTTTTTGACGGTTTTAATGTAAAATTAATGACCAACTGCTTATTACCATCATCTACTCCAGTTAATTCAGCTTCATCACTTTTTTTGTCTATAATTTCAACCTTCTCTATAGCATCTGCAGATAAATTTTTTAAAACAATAGCCGGATCACCACCAAAAAATTCCTTACCATCTACAAATATCTTTGTAACCTCAGTGCCTTGAGCGACCACCTTTCCATTAGACCCAACTTCTAAACCTGGAAGTTTCTTTAAAAGTGTTTCTAGATTATCATTTGGATTAACCTTAAACGAATTGGCATTAAACGCAATGGTATCTTCCTTAATTTGAATAGGTACTACAGCAGACAATGTAACAGCATCTAATTCAAAGGTGTCTTCTTTAAGCACAACTTCCCCAAGCCGTATGGGTTGTTTTTTGAAATGAATTTCCTTGTAATGCGTTATATATCCTAAATATGAAAATTGTAATAACAGGGAATCCTTAGGAACATCAAAAAATGTAAACTCCCCTTTTACATCTGTTATTGTATACGTAACAAAAGTAGAATCTTTTTCTTTAAGTAAAGCTACAGAAACAAACTCTAATGGAGTTTTAGACTCACTAACAACAATCCCATTTATGACTGGTGTCGTTTGGCTGTACAAGCCGTAAGTAACAATACAGAAGATTAACCCCAATATTTTTAAAGAGTTCATATTTTAATTGAGCAACTTTGGTTTTGTGTTTACACTTATAATTTATTCAAACTGTAGTTAATAGGTAATACTTTTAAGAAAGCATAGAAAAATAAGAAGATTAGTTTTTAATCAATTTAAGGAATAAAAAAAGGTAGCAATTTAAATTACTACCTTTCATTACGTTGTTATTACTATTTAATTTGTTAAAAAAAATGAAATCAAAACTTATTCTTTTAAAACTTTGAATGTTTTAGTTCCAAATTCTGTATTAATAGTAGCAAGATAAATTCCATTTGTTAGATCACTTATATCATAATAAGTAGATGCTTCTTTATAAGTCTTAACCAACTGACCTGTAATGTTATACAACTCAACGCTTTCAATATTATTATTAGAATCTAATTGAAAACTGTTTTTTACTGGGTTAGGATAAAGCTTTACACTTGTTTCAGGAGTCTCAAAATCACTTGCCGACAATGTTCCATTTACAGTGACATCATAAACTCTTAATCGAACATTATTAGCTGCATTCTGAGCTAATTCATCAACAGTAATTGTTATATTAGTCGTTGTTGGAGATAAGGATAAAGTTGTAGTGTATTCTAATGTCTTTTCTACTAAGTTATCTGTTCCACCATCGTCTGCTGACGTATCAGGTAAAGTATAAGTCACATCACTTTGACCAGGAATAGAAATGGTTATTACTCCTGTCATAGCTGCTCTTTTTCTATAAGCAAAAGTTAACGTTGCGTCAATTGTACTGCCTGAGGTATTAATACCAAACGATTCTGAAACAGGGCTACCGCTTGCAACCTCTGAGTTATAACTAATAAAACTATTACCTTGGCTAAATTCTGTACCTGAAAGTGCATATATACCTGCAGATGATCCAAAAGAGAAATTCTCACTGTCAGAAGATGTACCAGTAAATGTAAATGTGTTCGATTGTGCAGATGCGCCGCAAATTACTGCGAAGAATGCAAATGCTAAAAGTAGTTGTTTTCTCATAATATAAATGTTTTTAAATTAGTTAGTCAAATTTAGACACATAAAACGAACCTTCTTTGCTTAATTCACCCAAAAGCGTTCTCAAATCTTGTAAAACCACTAAAAATCTTATAAAAATAAGGCACATTAAAAAAAATGAATATATCTAGTACTTAATTGTAAATAGGAGAATAAAGTAAAATTTATTAAATTCTACAGTAGGTAGTTAAAAACAAAACTAGCGAGACAAATGCTACTTATTTTTTTACAAAACGAATGGAATGCTTTTCGCCATTTTGTAATTTGATCGTAATAATATAAATACCATCTTGTAATTGAGATACGTCATATTCTTTTTTATACTCAGAAAACGACAAAACCTTTTGACCATACATATTATATATAGTAGCCATATTTATTCTTTTTGAAATACTAAGCGTATGGCTAACTGGATTAGGAAAAATATATACCGTATCCTTAATATCTATATCGCTGATAGATAATGCGGTCTCATCTATCCAATTAAAAACAGTTTCCTTGGTTTCTATATTTACCCATAGATCTAAATTTTCGAAAGAGCGTTCGTATATATATCCATTTTTAATAGGATCGCTTAGTGGCTCCCCCAAAAAATAACTAAACTCGTCTATAAAACTAGTATCCCATAAGTCAGAACTATTACTTGCAGCATTTACGCCTGTTTTATAACTAAAATAAGCATTTTCTTCAACGATAAGTAAAAATACGGCCAACGGAAATTTAACGTTATCTATCGTATAAGCCAATAATTCATCGGGATCTGCAGGTTCTTCTTCAATTGCGGAATAACTTGGACTTGATTGAAAATTAATCATTTTCCCTTTTTGTAATGCCTCCCTCATTAATTGTATAGACACGGCTATTGCATCTGCACGCGATTGGTCTGTACTCGGAAAATCCCAACGCTCTATATAAGAACCATCCATAATTTCCATCAGCGCTCTATTTCCTCCTTCGCGCTCATTCCTTAAAGTATTTCCTACAATAAGCTTATCGGATGGCAACTGATCATTAAGGTCACTTAACATCGTCACATAATTATTTGCCAATGCTCCGTTGGTGTTATACAAATCCCCATTTTCATTTGGGTTTGTAATTTTATCTACAAACACGCCATCAATAACATCTAAATTTGCCATATTAACACAAGTATTAATCCACCAATTTCGCATAGCTTCAACATCATGATTATACCAATAATAAAGATCTTTAAAAAGATATATCTCACCATCTAAATATGTGCTCCAACTAGCAACATTGCTATTATATTCTTCATTGGCTTCATAACCAAAGTAGTTGATACGTGTGTTGTAATAAAATAGAGTTGTTAGATTAGGGTTCTGTGTTTTAATCCTTGAAGCTAAATTTTCGATACCATCTTCAATATATTCAAAACCTTGAAAATTTGCTTTTTCTAACATAACTAACTGATAATTCTCAGCTATACTTGTAACCGCTTCTTCTGATAGTGCATTATTACTTCTAACGGCTACCCATCTAGGAATTTTATTCCAAGAAAAGTTGGGTAAAGTTGGAAGTAATACCGTTTGTTCAGGGTAATCATGATAAAAATCTGGGCCTTTTTCAAAAACAGAATAATCCGTTACATCCCAAATGGTATTATCTGGCCCGTTTATTTCTAACTTTAATTTTAAAGCTTTAATAGCAATTTCGCGCGGTGCCGTTGTAAGACTTCCTGTACCTGTAACCGAAAATAAATTACTTAACTCAGAAAACATATAACTTTGATTACTATCAATTTCGAGAGATTCCAAACCGTTACCTAAGCCAAAAATCATAGTATGGTCTCTACCACCATTTGTTTCTACCAAATCAATTGCCGAAAAACCTATAGCATAAGTAAAATTAGAGTTTAATCCATTGATCATTAAATTATCGATTTCAAAAACTAATGATTCGCCTGGGTCAATATCAAAATCGCTCATAACTCCCCAAGAATTATCTATATTAGTGACGTCAGTTTGGGTTCCATAATTAGTAACAGAAGAAGCGTTTGGTTCTGCACTGTAAGTGTACGTGGCATCGGTATAGGCTTTAATTACGACATCGAAAGCTACTTGTTCATTATCACCATCATTGTCTAAATCATCTTCGATATAGGTAACTGAATACACTAATTCATTAGCATCGTTAAGAACAAAGCAACCGACGTTACTCGACGTGAAATTTTGAATTATAGTTCCGTTGTTAATACTTATATCCTCATTTAACTGAGTGGAATGACCTGCATTAGGGTTGAGTTCAACCCATAAATTAGAAACTTGACCATATGACAGCCAACAAACAAAAAACAATAAATGGTTAACGACCACTTTTAAATTATTACATAACTTTTGTCCCATACTGATTGTGACTTAACGTGAAGTTTTTTTATTTCTTATTTTGATATTTTCAGCTTTAATTATTCAATGCATATTCAGAGTACTTCTGTTTATTCATCCTAAGTGTTTTATTCGCAGGAATTTCGGGATAACTTATTAAGAAATTATTTGAATCTACTAAGTTAATAATATAGTGCGTTGTACTTTTCGGTAAGATTGCAGTTATGGTGCCATTAGAATTTACGGTAGCATCAGTCTTAAACCATTCTTCATATCGATGTCCTCCATTAGTGGTATAAATTAAATCTGCCTTTACCACCGCAGCACCATTTTCTTTGAACTTAAAAACAACTTGATTATTTTCTTTTGAATCTGATAATACCGTAGGTACTGTTTCTTTATGCTCTAAGTCATTTTTATAAAAAGGATTGTAATACGGATAACTTGCCTCCATTTCGGTTAATATTGAAGTTAATTGGTCATTCATCTCCTTTGTTTTCTCCGGATAAGTTGTTGCTAAATTATGAGCCTCTTCGATATCTACACGTTTCACTTTACCATTACGCGTACTGTATAATTGATATAATTCAAATTCTGGTGTATCAGCATTCGATTTATAGTCATAATTTCTTATCAACTTATAATCCCCTACTCGCAAAGTACTTTGAAAAGAAGCATGTGGAAAATGCCACATCATCTCAGATCGGGTGTTACCATTTTTATCCTTTACTAACTTAGAATCGGTTGGATCTATTAATAACAGGTCTGATAAATCAGCGCCATCCAAAAGTTTGTCTTTTGGCTTTTCTATACCTAACAAGGATAGAATCGTTGGGTAAAAATCAAGCCCATTTACAACAACCTCAGATGCTACTCCAGACTTAATTCCAGGTCCTGAAATTATAAGAGGCACTCTAGTTCCACCCTCTTTAGCATTAATTTTCCCTTTGTCTAATGGGTAATTATCAGTAACAATATCGCCATGTGCCTTTTCCATACCGCCATTATCCGAAGTAAAAATAATATACGTGTTTTCAATTAACTTATGCCCTGGCCAACGCGGATCATCGGTTGCTTCTAAATAATCAAAAACCTGCCCAACGTAGTAATCTAGCATTTCTACCATAGCACAGTAATACGGATTATTTTGCCCTTCTACCTCCCAATGTTCTGGGTCTGTTGGAAATGGCACCCCTAATTTTTTACAATATTTTTCTAAAAGTGCTTTACTTCTAGTATGTATAGGCGCATGGACTAAAAACGTTGCATAATACAAGAAAAATGGATCTTGTTTATTTTCTTTTAAAAAATTTAAAGCATCTTGGTTGTTTTGATGATAAGGAAAGCCATTATCATCTAGACGGTAAGGGTCTGTGGCATTTGTAGTGGCAAAATCTGTTAAACGATGTGGTTTTTGTGGACTTGTTGCTCCTCGATCTGAGGTAGTAACATCAAATCCTTGATCTTCGGGCTGAGGAAAGGCGTGATGATTTATAGCCATATGCCATTTCCCTGCATGTCCTGTTGTATAACCATTTTGTTGTAATACTCTTGCTAATGTTATTTCATTTTCTGGCATACGACCACTATACCAAGGATCCATAATGCGTTGTACATTTTTATGACCACTAACTGTTGGAGGAGCACCACCTACAACATGTGTCTTTTGTGCTCTAGCAGGATGATTGCCACTCATAATAGCACATCGACTAGGTGCACAAGTAGGTGCTGGAGAATAAGCTTGCCAAAACTGAATTCCTTTTTTAGCTAAGGCGTCAATATTTGGTGTTTCATAAGGAGAAGGCTCATCAATGTCATAGGCTTTAACATCTTGCCAACCCAAATCATCCGTAAGTAAAAGCAAAACGTTAGGTTCTGGTCTACCTGTATCTTTTTTACTTTGAGTAACTACATCTAACTTTTTGGAATTACAATTAAAACACACAGCTAAAGCTATAAAACCTATCACATAATTTCTGTACTTCATTTTTGTTTTTTTTTAATCACTTGCCATCCAAATGTTTTTCTACAACATCTTTAAATATAAAACACGATCTAAATTCTTTTGCTAAATAACAAAACTATTTAGAAATACCGTATCTGAAATAGCCATTTGTGTTGCTTTAATCCATCAATTTATTTTAGTCTAGCAATGCAGTCTGTAATATTTCAATTTATTATGACTAAGCAAAAAATTAATCTCACTACAACCTTAACACCTTAATAACCAAGCACAAAAATGTGTATAGATGGATTACAGAAAGAGAATGGGTCATTTGAGAAAACAATGTTTTTCGATTCGCTTTATCTTTATAAAAAAATATCAGGCATGGTTAAAAAAATTAATTTATTAATTCTATTTACATTTATTTACATAATTCCCATCTCTTCGCAACAAGTTTGGTATGAGAATGCAAGTAGTACTGAGCATATTAGTTTTAACAGCGTTTCAGCTGGCGTATTTACCACCAATGAAACCAATCCAGAAATCAATACTATTAATTCTAACGCTACCGTTTCTAAATTTGTAAGAGATGGGAATCCTGAACCTACAATAAGTTTTGATCTCACAAATCCCATTACAGATTTAACATCATATACTATTTCACTTAAAGCATATACATCTTTAGCAACTTCAGAATTTAATGCAACCAATACTTCTATTAGACTATATTTAAGGAACTCAAATCTTGGAGATTCTGATGCTATTTTTGAAGAATTACTATTTTCAGAAGGTGAGACTTGGGCGTCTTTTACCTTTGATTTTAACAACGAATCCATCCCAGCGAATGTACTTTTAGAAGGAGGCTATGACCAAATACAAATTGAGTTAGCTTCTGAAGATACTACGGCGTTAACTTCAACATATTATTTTGACACTATTTCTGGATATTCTGAGCAAACCATACCTAAAGCTCAATTTTTGTCAGGATCTTGGGGAATGCGATTTAATCTTCATGGAGGTATTAGGTTAGACAATACAGATCACTATGATTGGGTAATTGGTGCACAACAAATAGTAGATAATTTACCTAGTGTTGGACATATAATCACCAATTTTACACATCCTGCGCACGGCTACTTTTATACTTTAAGAGATAATGCTTACGTAGATATTGCTAACGAAATTCATCCAGGCATGGTACCTACAATAGAAAATGAACAAATAATATTAGATGTCATTAATGTTTTTAAAACAGCAGGAAAAAAAGTAATACTGTATGTAAATGGTGCTGGACCATCGGTTATTCAAGGAAATGTTGATGCTACTGAAGCTGGAATCATTACAGGATGGGAGAATTATTATAACACTAATTTTGCGGGAGATGAAGGCTTAGCATGGCAAACCTTAGCAAGAGGTTTTTTTGAACGTTTTAGCGGACTAGTTGATGGGTATTGGATTGATAATGTTTCAAATTTACCCGGTGACTTAGATGCTTTTATTGCCATGATTAGGGACGTACATCCTGAAGCCGCTATTGCTACAAACCTAACTAAATCATTTATAAAAGATGAGGATGGAAATAACATATATGTTGATTCCGATTCTACAACAGACGAAGACCCAACGGACTATAGAGTGTTCTTTTTAGAAGCAAATGACCCTTACACGGATTTCACAGCCGGACACCCAACTCCATTAGGTCAAGGCGCGCCTCCAAACTCATGGGCTTACGAAGAATTCTCTTTTCCTTTAGTTACAGAAAACCCTTGGTCTTCTTATAATGGAGTTAAGCAAGCGCTAAAACACTATTTTGTTCCAATACGACAACAATGGAGTGTAGCTAGTGCAGATTTAGTATTTGAAATTGAGCAGGCATATCGTTTTGTAAGAACGTTTACAGATCCAGGAGCCACTATGACATGGAGTACTACCATTACCGATGGTTATATCACCGCTGATGAAATGGCTATAATGCAAGAAATAAACAATAGAATGGTTCAGTCACCTAAGCCAGATTTTATTCCCTATACCCGACCAGAAGGCGCTTATTTAGTTGGTGAAACGCTAAGTATAGATTCTGAAACTGATTTTAATCAAATCGTCTTATATCCTAACCCAGTAAAAGATTCCTTTAGACTAACAAAAAACATTTCTTCAGCAATCATATATAATATTGAAGGGCAACAAATTTTAAAATTTAATCAAAACGAACCCTATTTTAACGTGTCTTCATTAAAGGAAGGTGTCTACTTTGTAAAAGCATATTCATCCAATAATGACGTACAGGCTTTTAAAATAATAAAGAAATAATAATCATCTAAATATGAAAAATAACATAATTAAACAACAAGGAATGTATTATAGGAATATTGTATTTTATATCATATTGCTTTTTTCAACTTTTTCGTATGCTCAAATTGGTATAGGAAACACATTACCACAAGCTACATTAGATATAACTGCATCTAATCAAGCCGCACCAACAAATGAAGACGGTTTATTAATCCCAAGAATTGATGACTTTCCATCAACACCACCTACAGCAGCCCAAAATGGAATGCTGGTATACCTTACTACAACAGTAGGTTTAAACACTAAAGGTTTTTATCATTGGGACCAAGTGAATGGATGGACACGACTGTCTAGTATTGAAAAATTAAATGATCTATCGGACGCAAAATCTGATGTAGATGGGTCAGAAGACGGGTCTTCTATTTTTATTGGTATAGACGCTGGTGCTAACGATGATGGCAATGACCGAAGAAATATAGGCATAGGCTATAGAGCTTTAAATGCCAATACAAACGCTGATCATAATTCTGCTTTTGGCTATGCATCACTTGAAAACAATACTACTATCTCTGGAAATAGTGGTAATAACAACTCTGCCTTTGGCTATGTTGCAATGCGAGAAAACACCACAGGTCAAGGCAACTCTGCATTTGGAAAAAGAGCTTTAGAAAACAACACCATTGCCAACCACAATACCGCATTTGGTGCAGATGCCTTAGGCAATAATAATCCTGTTTCTAATAATAGTGGCGGAAGTGCCAACTCTGCAATAGGAAATGCTGCCTTGAGTAATAACACCACTGGAAACGAAAATGTAGCTTTAGGAAATTTAGCCTTGACCACTAATGTCTCTGGAGATAATAATACCGCTGTCGGAACCGAAGCGTTAACCAATAATTTTGATAGTAGCAATAATACGGCATTTGGTTATGGCGCACTTAAACAAAATATATCAGGAAATAATACAGCAATAGGTTCTTATGCAGGAGAATTAATAGCTAGTAATGATAATCTATCATCATCTAATGTTATAATAGGCTATTTATCTGGAAACGAATTAGACGGCAGTAATAATGTTTTGGTAGGACAACAATCTGGTCGTTATTTAGAAGGCGATTTGAACGTGTTTTTAGGAAGACAAGCTGGCCGAGATAACAAGGGGAGTTCTAACGTTTTTATTGGCAATAGAGCTGGTTTCAATGGTGCTTGGGATCTTGTTTCTAATACCTTAGTGATTCAAAATGAAAGTAGCGCAACACCATTAATTTATGGCGATTTTACGTCAGGTAGAGTTGGCATTGCTAAAACGGCATCCACACATGCATTAGAAATAGAAGGTACAACTGAAGCTACGCAGTATAAACTATCTGCATTAAATACGGCACCTGCCAGTGCTTCAGATACCGGAACTGTAGGTGAGATTAGAGTAACGGCAACTTATATTTATATTTGTACAGCTGCTAACACATGGGTAAGGGCTGCCTTATCAACTTGGTAATATAGGCTTACTCATAATTACTTTTATTTTAATACTAAAACCCTTGGAGATTTAAAGGCGTAGTTCGTTTAAATACAGAAAAAACAACTCTGTAGAGTTTAATACCCAAAAAGAAATCTTTGAGTTTAACTATCTTTAAAGAGAAAAACAGATACACTTATCTATAAACGCATAAATATTTAGAAATTACACATTACAATAAAACATAGACAATCCTTTGGTCTAAATTAATAGTAATAAAATAAACCTCAAATAAAATACATTCATTTGAGGTTTTTAAATATATACTCGTTGAGCATATATTTTATACAATATCTATAAAGGTAGTTAGATGATTATTTGTTAGCATACTCAAACTGGGTTTGGATATTAATGCCAAAACTAGCTTCTAATTCCTTAATACTTTTCTTGTAATATTCTGTTGGTGGTGGCATATTAAAATCCTCCCAGAATTGGGCATTATATTTAACTTTTACTTCTTCCATCTTCATCTTGTGTACGTTAGTATAGTTGACATCTATTTTCTTCGTATCAGTTTCAATACCCAAAACAACCACTTCATTACGTTTAGAAATTTTAATTTTATCATTGGTGGTTTTAAGAATTTTTTGATGCTCTTCGGATAATTCTACAAACTTTTTTCCGTAATGGTTATGATAACTTAAATAAAGCTTCCCATCTTTATTTTTTTTATAGATATAGACCACATTTGCAGCTTTGTTCCTTGTTTTATAAACTTTATAGGTATCAATGCCAATATACAACACAGGATCTAAATATTTCTTTCTTTTTTCTACTTGGTTTATGCCTTGAATTATTACGATATCTTCTCCATCATAGGAGGTATCGCCAATTTTTGTCCACTCATAATTACTTGTGTTTATCCCTCGTCTTAAAGGGTCTATTTTTGTCATAAAATTTATAGGATAAATTCGATCCATATTTGGATTTTTATAACTTCTAAAATCTACGGATTGCCTACCCTCTACGACATCAATTTTTCGCACTTCTTTTCCACCTCGTGGACCTACATCTTTTACTTTTACATAATGTTCTACATAAAACTTAGCAATATCATCTTCTACAGCAAAAAATCGATTTAATATTTTTAGTTCGTGCACTGAACTTACCATATTTTCTTTTAATTTTTTAAAAGCTAGGTCAACGTATTGTTTTGGGTTCATGATATTCACTTCATCAAGTGAAACAACATCTTCTTTTAAAACAATCACTTTTTCCTTAAGTGCTATAAAATCTTTTACAACAATTTTTGACGTCGTAAAACCGATACTAGAAACCTCTAGCGTATCTAATAAATTGTTTTGAGATAACATTAGATAAAAATGGCCATCTTCATTACTAGACGTACCCAAATATTTTGAGGTTATACTTATCGCAGCAAAAGGGATACTTAAACTAGTTTCGTCTTTAACAACACCTTCTATTTTTAAGGTTTTTTCTTGAGAATGAACATAATGAACGGAGACCATTAATAAAATTAATATAACTGTTAACTTATGCATATGTCTAATTTTTAAACTTTAGAGATTGATGCTAAATATTACTACAAGAGCTGATCAGCCCCTTTTAAAAGTTATCATTAATAAAAAAACAAGCCCTCTAAAAAAGTATTGTGAAATCTTTTTTTCGAGGACTTATCATTAATTTTGGTACTTAAGTATATAAACTTATAAGATACCTCTATTGAAAATTGTAGACTAATGCTTAGCTTTTTTTCTTTTTTGCCGCATTTTTAATTTCTTTAGCTCGGTCTTTTCCTAGCGCTTTACCTAAGGCTTTATTAAATTCTTGATTGCTCGCTTTTCTTGCAGCCTTAAATTCTTCAGATCCTTTTTCGTGCTTTGCTCTAATTTCTGAAGATTCTTTTAAGTGTTCTGTTTTCAACGCTATTAATGTTTCCTTTTCTTCAGCAGTAAGGGTTAATTTACTCTCAACGGTCTCTATATAAGAAGTGACTCTCTTACTTAATTTTTTATCCGTTTTACTTTGTGCAAAAACCGTACTTGTTAATGCGATACTAAATACAAATAATAATATTGCTTTTTTCATAATGTTTAAATAGTTAATTATTAATTAATTGTTTGTTTGAATCTCAAAATTAATCTAATACTGCGGTCATTTCATTCTATATTATACCATTTAATTGCTTAAAACGCTCATCTTACCTTTTTGAGTATTCAGAAGGCGATACACCATGCAATTTTTTAAATGAAGTAGAAAAATACGAATTTGATTCAATCCCAATTTGATACATGACTTCAGCAACGTTATAACCATGATTACTATCTAATAGCTCTGCCGCTCTTTGTAATCTAAAATTACGTAAATAGGCATTTGGTACCTGCCCTGTTAATTGCTTTAATTTTCTATAAAAATGAGATGAACTTAAGCCTGCCTCTGTCGAGAGCTCTTCTACACCAAAATTTGAGTTTGATAGGTTTTTTTCAATTATCTCAGTAATTTTATCTAAAAACTCTAAGTCTCTTTTAGAAAACCCTAATTCCTTTTTATTCTTAGGTGGTAAACTATTCTTTGAAAAGTAGTTTTTTATCTTCTCATTATTTTCAATTAATTTTTTAAGTCGAAGCTCTAAATGTTTTAATGAAAATGGTTTACTGATATATTCATCTGCACCAAATTCTAAACCTTTTATTAAATCTACATTATCACCCAATGCTGTTAACAATAAAACTGGGAGTTGGCAGGTTTCAGGATTAGCCTTTATCAGTTTACATAATTCAAAACCATCCATCTCAGGCATCATAACATCACTTATTACAGTGCTAAATTCTGTGTTTTTTATGGCTTCTAGCCCTTCAAGTCCATTATTCGCTATGGTAATATTGTATGTATCCGAAAGTGCATTTTTTAGAAAATCTTGAATATCCACTTCATTTTCTACAACTAAAACATTATGCTGTTTTTTAGTTTTTTGTTTGGCTCCAAGGTCTTCTAATTTATTAGCCTGTAATGGTACCCAGTTTTTTATAAAAGATTTCTTCGCATCACTATCTTCAAAATTAACATCCTCAATGGTTGACGATGGAATCACAATTGTAAATCGTGTTTCCTTTTTAGGTTTACTTTTTACAGTAATACGACCATTAAACAACTCTACTAAGGATTTACAAAAAGACAACCCAATACCACCTCCACTCACATTACCATCCTGGTTTCCTAATTGATAAAAGCGTTCAAATATGGTCTTTAAACTTTCCTTTGGTATTCCTTTTCCGGTGTCAATAACATCAATTCTAATATTTTTTATATCATTTTCATACACAATTGAAGCTTCAATGCTAATAGTGCCTTGAACTGGCGTATTTTTAAATGCGTTAGACAATAAGTTAAAAAGAATCCTTTCTAGTTTTTCTATATCAATTACAATCTCTTCATTTGGAGAGCTAATTTTATAATAAAAATTAATATTTTTTTCTAAGGCATAATTTTCAAAAGCTTCTGTGGTTGGGTATAAAAAATCGCCTAAAGTAGATTTTGTAAAGTTCAAATTAAGATAACCTTGCTCTGCTTGTCTAAACGTAATTAATTGATCTATTAAACTTAAAAGCCTATGTGTATTACGTTTAATAATTGCTAAAAACTTTTCACTTTCTGGATTAGTATTGTTATCAATAACTCTGTCTAATGGACCAGAAATTAACGTTAATGGCGTTCTAAATTCATGAGACAAATTAGTAAAATACTTAAATTTACCTTGATTTATTACTTCCATTCTATCTTTATCTAATTGCTCATAAATTAATCTCTGTTTTAATTTTTCGTGCTGAACAAAATAAAATACAATCCCAACGCCAATGCCAAAAAACAACAACGCAAGTATCGTATAGCTCCACCATGTTTGGTACCAAAGTGGTAATACAATTAATGTTAAAGACTTTGTTGAGTCACTCCAAATACCATCTCCATTAGCCGATTTTACTTTTAGAGTATATGTACCTGCGGATAAATTAGTATACGTGATTGCTGATTTTCCTTCATCTGTTTCTACCCAATCTTTATTAAAACCGTCTAATTTATATGCAATTTTATTTTTAGCAGGTGCAGAAGTATGCTCTGCTACTATATTAAATGAAATGATGCGTTGACTCTTAGAAATGGTTACCGTATCGGTTTCTGATATTGCTTTTTCTAAAATAGTGATATCGTTAAATTTTTCACCAATTTTTACGGGTTTATTGTTAAGTAACAATGAGGTTATTAATACACGCGGAGACTGTTTATTTAATGTGATTTTTTGAGGATCGAAAATAGTTAAACCATTAAGGCCTCCAAAATACATGTAACCTGAAGCTCCTAACGTATAGGCAGATTGCCTAAAATTATTTTGTTTTAATCCGTCACTAACATCAAAAACATTAGCATTGTTTGTTGCTTCGTTGAGACGTACTAAGCCCATGTCTGTACTCATCCATAAGTTACCACTTCCTTTTTTAGATAAAATACCATAAATAACATCATCAGGTAGAATATCATGCTTTCTAAAATATTTGATATCTACCGGGTTCCCTTCTTTATCTACAGTTAGTTTATTTACTCCTCCTCCAAAAGTACCTATCCAAATATTGTTATTTTCATCTTCATGTAGTGAAAAAATACTATTATGGCTTAATGGAGTTCCTTCACTTTTCTTATTATTATATGTTCTTAATATTTCTAATTTTCCACCGATATATTTACACTGCAACAGACCATTATCGGTTCCAAACCATAAAAATCCCTTACTATCTTTAAGATAAGATTGTACTCTGCTAGCAGCTATTCTTACACTCGACTTTATTGTAACTTTTGGTTGATTTGAATTATTAACCGTTAACCATGGGTTTTCAATTATTATAATTCTATTACCTGCTAAAACAATATCGGTTTCATTAATTTGAGCAATTTTACGCGTTAAGAATAAGGATAATTTTCCGTTTTTAGATAAAATTTGAATCTCCTTAAATTGTTTTTTTTGTGGGTGATAAACAAACACTTTTTTATCAGTACCTAACCAGATATAATTTTTTTGATCTTGATAAATGCACCTAATAACATCATTATGATCTAATGACAATTTTCCTTGTAAGTCTTCAAACTTAATTTTATTAATAGTGTTTTCAGAAACAGCATCAATACTTCTAAATAATTTGTTATTGTAACCAGAAACCCAAACTGCACCTGTATTATCTTCTAATATTGATGTAATTAAATTATCTCCAAGAGAGTTCTTATCGTATGGGTTATTTTTATAAGAATAAAATGGCTTTTGATTAACATCTAGCTTATTTATACCGCCTTGCGCAGTTCCAATCCATAATACATCAAAAACATCTTGATATACCGCATTTATTTGATGACTACTAACACTATTTTTATCTTTTGGATCGTAATTATAATGTTTAAATGAATTTAGAATTGGATTAAATTTGTATAGACCATCACCAATGGTTCCAATCCAAATAGCATTATCATTATCTTTAAAAAGGCTGTTAACATAAAACTCTGAATCTTTATTTGGAACATTTATTTTCTTTATCAGATAATCCGATTTAGAATCTAAATTAGAACTATATAGTCCTTGGGTGGTTCCTATCCAAAAAATGTTATCCTCTTTTAGGATTTCAGTAATCTCTTTATCTTTAAAAAAATCAAAAGCATTTACATCTGGAAGCGCAGGCTTTAATAGCGAAGAATCTAACTTACAATTTACTTTTTTCAAACCTTTTGTGGTACCTAAAATAATTGTTCCGTTTTCAGCAAAAGCAAACGTATTTAGATCCATATCAGCATCATCCAAAACAAGTATGTTTTCTGATACTTCAAAAACGCCATTATTAACATCCTTTAATTGACAACGAATTAATTCTTTAGAAGATGCGATCCACACATAGCTATTTTTTATTGCTATTTTTTTGACATCTATATTATGTCCTATCGGAACTTTAAAAAAACGTTCTAACCATGGCACATAAACATTAACTCCTACATTGGTACCGATCCAAAGAATTCCGTTTTCATCATTAAACAAATAGGTTATGTTATTACTAGATATGGTTTGCTCACTGTTAGACTGTGTACTAAATGTTTTAAATTCGTAACCATCATAACGGATTAAACCATTAGGTGTAGCATACCATAAAAAACCATATTTATCTTGTTCTATTGCATTAACCGTATTTTGATTAAATCCTTCTTTATTAGAAATTCTTTCAAAATTCTGAGAGTATGCTTGTTGAATACATAATATAATTACAACACTAATAATGCCTATAATTCTACGCATGTTATTTATTTAGTTTGATATAAAAATATGCGTATTTTAATGTATGGACTAATAAAATAATTGTTTTTTACATCAGACCACAAAAACAATACGCTTAATAAAAGTATATACAATATAAATATACTAAAGTAGTATATCTTGTCTTTAATTTTAAATTAGAATTGCTACTGCAATTTAGTACAATTCTATTGCTATACTAAATTAACCTTAAACTATAGTTGAACATCGATTACCGATAATTAATTATTCTTAATAATTGGAATTCTTACTGCGATGGTAAGTCACCCAAATAAGCTTTCATCATCATGGCAGCGCCCAACGCACTCTCATTTTTACAATCGGATATATGTATTTCAATATCCGTTTTTAACAGTTTTAAAAAGTGAATAAAGATTAAATTCTTATTAAATCCTCCAGAAATAAAAACATCTTTTATGGTTGAGTTTTCATCCGAAATTAAATGGATGCCTTGAATCACTTTTTTACTAATTTCAAAAACTATTTGGTAATATGCAGCTTCGTAACTACTGTAATTGGTTAACAAATAAGGATGTGCTTCAAAATCACTATCTATGCCCTCAGCTAAAAACACACGAGAATCCGTTTTGATTAACTCTTGGCATAAAGTTGTATTGAGTGTTAAGCTGAGATGCGCATCCATATCCTCTTTAAAAAAGTCGCTTAATGCTGTGATATAAACTTCGTGAATTTTACCTAAAAACTGCATTGAAGATTTTATTTGCTGTTTTTGTGGTGTCATAAAACACAAACAGTTGTTTTTTAATTGGTGTTGCGTCAAGGTTTCCTTACTGAATGGATTCATAGCTATAATCCAAGTTCCTGTTGACAGTAATATAAATTCATTCTCGCTTTCAGATTCTAACAATGGAATAATTGAAGCCGAGCTATCGTGCAATCCAGTACCTATTGCAATTTCTTGTCCATTAAAATTAGTAATTACAGCGGCTTTCCCATTTTGCGGTATTGGTAAATTTAATTTATAATCTGAAACCCATTGATGATACTGCATGGTATCAAAATCCCAAGTCGCTGTATGCGCTCCTACTGACGTAAAATCAGCAGTTATTTTTTTTGTAAACAGATAACTTAAATATTGTGGATAATGCAAAATAGCTGTTACCTGACTCCATAATTCTGGTTTTTCTTTTTGCAGTTTTAAAATTTGAAGCCCAGTATTTAACATACCATATGCAGGAGATGCAGTTTTTCTAGAAAACGCTTCTTGACCTCCATATACTTCATAAAACTCATGATATTCATCTAAATTTAAAGACTTCAGATAATTATACAAAGGGGTTATTCTATTGCCGTTTTTATCAAGATAAATAAGACTTGCGCCATGTGTAGAAAAATTAATAGCCTTTATTAAATAATTACCTTCCGCTTGTATCTTTTTTATCTCATTTTGTATCCAATTTTCTATGGATATGATATCATCACAAGGGTATCCATCTTCATCAACAATTTCATCAAATCGTGTTGCATTTCTGTATACAACAACAAAATCTTCATTAAAAAGAAGTATTTTTTTGTTTGTTTTCCCTATATCAATTACAGCAATTACATTTTCCATCACAATTATACATTAAAAAAAGGGTGTTTGATTTTAAAGCCAAGCACCCTTTGGAGTTATTCTAACTAGTTTTTAAATCCGTATAACGGACCATAATTTTCGCAAGCTCTATAATCAGCACCTTCTAAGCCTTCGCCAAATGCAGACCATGCACTTGGTCTAAAGACGTCGTCTTCACTAACGTTATGCATATTAACAGGAATACGTAACATCGCTGCTAATGAAATCAAATCAGCACCAATATGACCATGAGAAATTGCGCCATGATTGGCTCCCCATTTTGCCATAACGGTATATACATCTTTAAAGCATCCACTTCCTGTAGTTCTTGGTACAAACCAGGTGGTTGGCCAAGTTGGATTTGTTCTTTCATTCAATATCTCGTGTACATCCTCTGGCAATTCAACACTCCAACCTTCTACTATTTGAAGTACTGGTCCTATACCTTTTACAAGATTAATTCTACACATAGTTAAAGGGATTGTTCCCTTTGTCTTAAATTGAGAAGAGAAACCACCACCTCTAAAATACTCAGCAATAGCTGCTGGCCATTTGGTGTTATCTAAGCATTTTTGTACTTCGTCTTCTGTGATTTCCCAAAATGGTTTCATAGTTGGATTTCCATCTGCGTCCGTTTGCTGTGCTGTGGCATCTAGTGTTGTAGAACCAGAATTGATCAAATGAATAATACCATTTTCTGCTATTCCTGTTAATTTTTTACCCGTTACACGTTCTACAGACTCAGGACTCCAATACGTACGAACATCAGAGAACAATTGTGCTTTGTTAGTTAACAAGTGTCCAAACAACATTGAAATAGCGTTTAAACAATCATTTTCTGTTGCAAATGTGTACGCTTGACGAATTCCATTCC
Organism: Winogradskyella eckloniae; assembly: GCF_013249045.1. Lineage (GTDB taxonomy): Bacteria > Bacteroidota > Bacteroidia > Flavobacteriales > Flavobacteriaceae > Winogradskyella > Winogradskyella eckloniae. Next base: position 34,283 of record NZ_JABRWP010000006.1, on the reverse strand, counting down.
AATCAAAAGATGAATTTAATATTGATTCTGTAAAATCTGCATTGGGTTGGTAATCGGTCCACTGACGTTGTCCTTGAAATCCTCCCATAATGGCATTTCTGCCTTTAGACTCTTCACCAAATCCCATGGCTTTTAACCTTGGATTTCCGTTCATTAAATCTTTACAGATTAAAGTCATTTTTACCACCTTTTCCCATTCAGCATCTTTTACTTCTGCTGATTTTTGAGCTCCAGGACTGTTATAATCTTTTCCTTCTTTACAGTTTGCTTTGGTCCAAGCTAAAGCTTTTTCAAACTCATCATGGTCGTAAATACCTTCGTCCATACGTCTTAATAACTCTACGGACTCTACAAACTCTGCCCTTACACCTAAGTAATCTTGCAAAAAGTTAACATCGACCATAGAACCCGCAATTCCCATAGAACTGTAGCCTATTGATAAATACGACTTCCCTTTCATTTGAGCAACTGCTAAAGCGCCTTTAGTAAAACGTAGTATTTTTTCTGAAACATCTTGAGGGATGGTTTGGTCACCACTATCTTGAACCTCTTTACCATAAATTCCGAATGCTGGTAATCCTTTTTGAGAATATCCTGCTAATGCCGCTGCTAAATAAACAGCACCTGGTCGCTCTGTACCGTTAAAGCCCCAAACAGCCTTAGGAGTTAAAGGGTCCGTATCCATCACTTCAGTACCATAACACCAACAAGGTGTTACAGTTAATGACACGTCTACTCCTTCTCTTTTAAATTTATCTGCGCAAGCTGCTGCATCTGCAACACCTCCAATTGTAGTATCTGCAATGACAACCTCAACGTTTTCGCCACTAGGGAAACGTAAATTATCTGTTATTAATTTTGCTGCAGCCTTCGCCATATCCATGGTTTGAACTTCTAACGACTCTCTTACACCTAACTCACGTCCATCAATCACCGGACGAATGCCTACTTTTGGTAATCTACCTATTAATCTACTCATGATTATTTTTTTATATTATATAAATTGCTCTAATTCGGTTAATTGCGCATTGGATAGTCCTGCAGGTTTAAAACCAGCTGACCAACACATCATTAACATTTTAGCGCCTTTATTTGCCACATCTAAAAAGTCCCAAGCTTGCATTACATCTGGTGCTGTAGCAGTAGCACCATGTTTTTCCCATAACGAAACATTCCTTGTTTTAAAAGCTTCCATTGTAACTTCTGCCAAAGCCGCAGTACTAGAAAGCGCATAAGGCGTGCAGTGAATACCTTTTGGCACAAAAACTTTTACCTCAGGACACATGGCCCATATTTGTCTGTTTAATTCTTCTTCATCATTAAATAACTCATGATGACTCATACAAATCAATTCTAAAGGATGAGTATGCACAACAGCTAAGTTTTCTGGATGGTGAATAGAATTAAAAAGATGAATGCTTGAATGCGAAATTAACTCACAAGTTGGGCCAAAATTTTCTCGTTTTCCGCCCCAAATAATAGAATAAGCGGTAGCATCTTCATTAATATATAAGATACACGAAGCTTCTTCGAGTTTATTAACAAGATCTCTAAGATAACAACCTGTACCAGTTATGTAGATAACAAAGCCAGCTGCTCCTTTCGGAAAATCAAAAGGCACCTCTGTACCAATGCCCTGAACTTCTTCTTTTTTAAAGTAAGATGTTAGGTTCATAGAAATGTTTCCTGCATTTCGTTCTGCCCATTCACGTTGCCATAAATAACCTGCAACTTCGGATACTTTTTTTAATTCTGCTTCTACTTGTACTGGAAGTTTTATCGTTTTCATTTGTTTTTGTTTTTGTGTTTCATATGACATATGACACGTCTTAAAGACTCATAACAAATCGTATTCGTTATGGATGACATATACCGTTATAAATAAATTTATGTAACAAAATTATACACACATTAAGAGATATTAAATATTCAAAATCTGTATTTTTGTATCTAATTCAAACATTAGTGAATTATGAAGTTTGTAAAAGAAATTGAATTAGGAGATCCTTCTGCAAATCACCAAAACTTTATTGACCTGAAACTCAAACTCTTATGTTGCAGGTATTGGTTGTTAGATTTATGGGACTGCCATGAAATGGTTTTTCCGTTTTGGAGATTATATTGGAATAAAAACACAGGCGGCGAATTAATTCATCGTGATACTGTAATTGAAATGGATCCAAATCATATTTACATTATTCCTCCATTCACTTCTTTTTCTTCACGTTACACAAAAAATCACACATATAATGAAGGTATTCATGTGTCTGGGAAACAATTAAACATCAAGCACAATGAAGCCGATTTAGAAAATATGTTTCTCATCCACTTTTTTGCACATTTTAATTTAGGTGTACCGTTTGATAGTGTTTACCCAGGCATTTTGAAAATTGAATTAACAGACTATTTAAAAGATCGGTTAGACTATTTAACCCATCGACTAAAAATTGAAAACAAAAATTTTAAGCTTACATTTAATCTAAAATTACAGGCATTTATTAAAGAAGCACTTACTAATATTGGTCCCGAATTATGGAAAACAATTAATATTGACGAGCGCGTCCTAAAGGTTATACGGTTTATAGAAGTTAATCTCGAAAAAAAATTGAGCAATACACAAATGTCTTCACTTGTTAATATGGCGCCAAATTCATTTGCTCGATTATTTAAAGAAGAAATGAACGTCACCTTGCATCAATTTGTTCAAAATAGAAAAATCGCAAAATCTTGTGAGTATTTTGAACACACTAATAAATCTATAGAAAATGTTGCTTTTAATTTAGGCTTTTCAGATCGTTACCATTTTTCACGCGTATTCAAATCCGTAACAGGCTTAACACCTGCCTCCTATAAATCAGGAAAATACACCTAAACTTCCCATTCAAAATTCTACAATACATACTGCAATGATGTTTATTTTTAGGTCAATGAAGATTTTGAGCAATTAATTGATGGATTTGAGAAATCGACTTAAGCTTAATTTATCATTCTTTGTATAGACCAAATGCATTTGCGGTTTGGCCCACAAATTTGTAACTCAATAATTTTAAGACATCACTATTTTACTACCGTAAATTAAAACGTGAAAATCTATCAATGTTTAAATTGTACATATTATTGATTATAATGGATAAATGCAAATACTGCAAGTCATTGTAAGTTTGTGTTACATTTTACTAAAAAGTATTTCGAATATTTATCTATATACAAAAAAACCATCGAAATATTTACACATATCATAAACTAAATATAAACGAATATGAAAGAATTTAATCAATTTATAAACGGAAAGTTTGTTAAATCTACATCTTCAGAAACAACAAAAGTACTTAACCCATGTACCGAAGAAGTTTTGTCTGAGATACCAAAAGGTTCCGTTGAAGATGCGAATAAGGCCTTGGATGCTGCAAAAAACTCACAATTTGCTTGGAAATCTTTAACTGCAATTGAGCGTGCTGGTTATTTACACAAAATGGCTACAGTAATACGTGAGAATCGTGTGTTTTTAGCAGAGACTTTAGCAGCAGAGCAAGCCAAAGTAATAGGATTAGCGCAAGTAGAAATAGACGTTACTGCAGATTATTTTGATTATTATGCTGGTTTCGCAAGACGTATTGAAGGTGAAATTATTCAAAGTGATCGTAAAAAAGAACATATCTTTCTTCATAAAGCACCTATTGGTGTTGCCGTTGGTATTTTACCATGGAACTTTCCATTTTTTGTAATGGCAAGAAAAGTTGCAGCATCTCTAATAACAGGTAATACATGTGTTATTAAACCAAGTTGCATTGCACCAAATACGATTATGGAATGGGTAGATTTAATTCAAAAAATTGAATTACCTGCTGGTGTTTTAAACTTTGTTTGTGGTTCTGGGCCAGTTGTTGGTAACGCTTTATCTAAAAATCCAATTACAGGAATTATCAGTTTAACTGGTAGTGTTTTTGCAGGCCAGAAAGTTATGGAAGCTGCTTCTGAAAACATTACTAAGGTATCCTTAGAATTAGGTGGTAAAGCACCTGCTATTGTTTGCGCTGATGCTAATTTAGAATTGGCAGTAAATGCCGTGGTGGGTTCAAGAATTATCTATAGCGGACAGGTCTGTAATTGTGCAGAGCGTGTGTATGTAGAAGAATCTATACACGATCAATTTTTAGAAATGGTTACGGCTAAAATGAAAGCCATAAAAGTAGAAGATGCCTTCTCAGAAAATAATCCAGATATGAGTGCCATGGTATCTAAAGCACAATTAGACAAGGTTGCAGAAATGGTTGAATTTGCAAAAAAGGAAGGCGCAGAAGTTCTATTAGGTGGAGGAAAATCTACACAGTTTGACAAAGGATATTTCTACCAACCAACATTATTAACCAATGTAAAACAAGACATGCAAATTATTCAAGAAGAAGTTTTTGGCCCTGTTTTACCAGTTATGACTTTTAGCACTTTAGACGAGGCCATTGCATTAGCAAACGACTCTGAATATGGTTTAACATCATCTATTTTTTCTGAAAACTTCAATAAAGTTATGCATGCCGCAGAGGAGTTACAATATGGAGAAACATACATCAACAGAGAACATTTTGAAGCGATCCAAGGGTTTCACGCTGGATGGAAAAAATCTGGTATTGGAGGTGCAGATGGAAAACATGGTATGGAAGAATACCTTCAAACTAAAGTAATTTACGCACAGTACAGATAAAAATTAATAGCACATTACAAAAGCACTATTCATCTATAGACTCTAACTTGAATGGTGCTTTTTTTCCTTTAAACTAATAAATACCAACAAATGACGACATCAAAAAAAATACCTGTTGTTTCTAAAGAAGTGTTAGTACCTTTTGTACTCATTACATCTTTATTTGCACTTTGGGGATTTGCTAACGACATTACTAATCCTATGGTAGCTGCATTTGCAACAGTTATGGAAATTTCTACGGCAAAAGCGGCATTGGTACAATTAGCTTTTTATGGAGGTTATGCTACTATGGCTATTCCTGCTGCGTTATTTGTTAGAAAATACAGTTATAAAAAAGGTATATTGCTAGGTTTAACGCTATATGCGATTGGCGCTTTATTATTTTTTCCGGCAGCTAAATTTGAAGTTTTTGGATTCTTTTTAGGCTCATTATATATCTTAACTTTTGGATTAGCCTTTTTAGAAACTACAGCAAATCCATTTATTTTATCTATGGGTGACGAGCGTACTGCGACCCAACGTTTAAACTTGGCTCAAGCTTTCAATCCTATTGGTTCTTTATTTGGCATGTTTGTGGCTTCAAAATTTATTCTTGTAGCATTAGATTCTGATAAACGTAATGCTGCAGGTGAACTTATTTTTAATACGCTTGATGAAGCAAAAAAAGCCGTAATTAGAACACACGACTTAGAAATAATCAGAAATCCATATGTTATACTTGGTTTCGTAGTTATTGCCATGCTGGTTGTAATTTCTATCACTAAAATGCCTAAAAGAACGGTTAATGAGAACCCGACAAGTGCGGCATCTTCGTTCAAAAGATTGTTTAAAAATGGAAAATACAAAGAAGGTGTTTTAGCCCAATTATTCTATGTTGCTGCTCAGATTATGTGTTGGACTTTTATTATTCAATATGCAGGTAATTTAGGGATTTCAAAAGCTGACGCGCAGAATTACAATATTGTAGCAATGGCTATATTTTTATGTAGTAGATTTATTAGTACCTTCTTAATGAAGTATATTAATTCTAGGAAACTACTTATGATTTTTGCACTATGCGCTATGGCAACCATGTCTGGCGTTATCCTTATTGAAGGTATCGTAGGCCTGTATTTACTAGTTGCAACTTCTGCTTTTATGTCGTTAATGTTTCCAACAATTTACGGTATTGCCTTAGATGGACTTAGAGAAGATGACACTGCTATTGGTGCAGCAGGTTTAGTTATGGCAATTGTTGGTGGAGCCTTAATGCCAATTTTACAAGGATTGATGATAGACACTGAAAAAATTGGACCATTTTCTGGTGTTAATTTCTCATTTATTTTGCCTTTTATTTGCTTCTGCTTTATTGCACTTTATGGATATAGAACATTAAAAAAATACAAGGATCACTAAAAACATCTCGATGTTCCTTTCAATAGAAAGAAACCCTTGAGATACAATAACAGAAATGACAATACATATATTAATATGGCTTTAGAATTCAACACAAAATATCCATCAATAGATGATTTAAGAACAAAGGCAGAAAAAATGATTCCTAAATTTGCTTTTGAATACCTTGATGGTGGTTGTAACGAAGACGTTAACCTACATAGAAACACTTCTGAACTAAGAGATGTACAATTAATTCCGCAGTATCTAAGAAACTTTAATGGTGCCAATTTAAAAACTAAACTATTTGGTATTGAGTACGATGCTCCATTTGGAATTGCTCCTGTTGGTCTTCAAGGTTTAATGTGGCCCAATGCGCCAGAAATATTAGCCAAAGCAGCTCACAAACATAATGTACCATTTATATTAAGCACAGTAACAACCACAAGCATAGAACGCGCCGCAGAATTGACAGAAGGCAAAGCATGGTTTCAACTCTATCATCCAACTGAAGATCGCCTAAGAGACGATATTATTAAAAGAGCAGCCGCAGCAGAATGCCCAGTATTAGTCATTCTATGTGACGTGCCTACTTTTGGTTTTAGACCTAGAGATATAAGAAACGGGTTGGCTATGCCTCCAAAAATGTCTATAAATAATATTCTTCAAGTTTTAGGAAAACCTAAATGGGCAATGAATACACTGCGCTACGGACAACCAAACTTTGAAACTTTAAAACCATATATGCCTAAAGGCCTAGATTTAAAACAATTGGGCAAATTTATGGATGCTACATTTTCTGGACGATTAAACGAAGAAAAAATTAAACCTATTCGCGATATGTGGAAAGGTAAAATTGTACTTAAAGGTGTTGCATCTGAAGAAGACACAAAAGAAGCTATTCGTCTTGGTCTAGATGGTATTATCGTATCCAATCATGGCGGCAGACAACTTGATGCTGGAGAATCTACAATAAAACCGCTTGTAAATATTGCCGCAAAATATGGCGATCAAATAGATGTTATGATGGATAGCGGAATTAGATCTGGACCAGACATCGCAAGGTCTCTTGCCAGTGGTGCAAAATTTACATTTATGGGACGCTCATTTATGTATGGAGTTTCCGCATTAGGAAACAAAGGAGGAAATCATACAATTTCGCTCTTAAAAACAGAATTACAACAAGTTATGGAACAATTATGCTGTGAACAAGTAGAGCATTTACCAAAACATTTAGTTATAAAATAACTTCATTAGATTATTTAGTTAATAGTTATGTAATTGCACTCTTCGCAATTATTTTTAAGAAAAAGTCACTGTAGGGAGTGGCTTTTTTTTTATTTAACAATAACATTATATTTCATAAACTATTGTTGAAATCTAAATTTTAATTGCGCTAATAGAAGTCTATACTCTTAGAAAAACACGAAACATCATACGATATATTAACGTTCTCTTACGTATTAGAAGTCATCTGTATTCAATTTATTTCACTGATTGATGATTTCTTAATCTACCTGTTAATTCGTTGACTTTAATTTGAAAAATAATTGGCTTATCATCGGCTTCGATCTTACTAGAAAACTCACTTATAAAGTCTAGTTTTCTAAATTCTTTATTTATAATTAAATCTTTTATACCCAATGAAAATTGATGCAATTTGGCTTTAGCTGTACTAGCGTTGACTTCTTGATATTCACCATGAGCAAGAACAGATTTCCAATCATTAATAGAATCTATATCCGAAACGCAAAGTGACACTTTTGCATTTTTTCTCATAGCCTCTATCTTATGTCCTTTTGCGGAATAACCAAGAATAACATTATTCTCTAAATCAAAAAAATAAGTTATGGGCACAACAAAAGGCTGGTCTCTGTGGATATAAGATAAATACCCAATATAATTAAGCATTAATACTGCAATAGACTCTTTTTCTGTTAGTTCTCTAAACATCACGTTTCGTTTTAGTTTAGACCAAATTATCTAATGTTATCTTATAAAACTATGATATTAATCAGCTTCTTGATTTAACAGCACCTAAAGAGAACGATTATTAAATATACACCATATAAAAGGTATATCTTTGTTTTAATGATTTGCAGCTTCTTCTAGTCTTTTAAAAGCCAGTTCTGGCTCATCTGTTGTAATGTAATCGAAATTGTGCGTTATTAACCAGTCTATATCTTCTTGTTTATTAGCTGTCCAAGCATTAAGCTTTAAACCTAGGGTTTTAGCTTCGGAAATCCATTCTGGTTTTTCTTTTAGCTTGTAGACAAAATAATCTAACCCAGTAATATTATCTGTTTTTAGTACGTCTGGTGTTTTAGATCCATCTAAATATAACACCTTAGAATTGGGATCAATTTGTTTAATATGTTTTATAAGTTCATAACTAAAACTGATATAATAAGAGATATAAGATTCTGCCTTTAGTTCTTTTACTAAAGCCACAGCTTTTTCTGCCATTAAGATATTTCGTCCTTCAGTTTTAGACGGTTTTATTTCGCAAACCAAACCTGTTGATATATTATCTGTCATTCCTGCAATTATAAAATCCTTTAAGGTTGGTAGCGTTTCACCATTAGGTAATTTATGTTTTGCTAGTGTTTCATAGGTAGATGTTTCGATATTCAAACCTGCGAAATCTGCATCATGGGTTACAATTAATACACTATCTGCGGTCATACGAACATCAAACTCCGAACCTGTACATTTTAATCGAATAGCTTCCTTTAAGGCTGCTACAGAATTTTTTGGTAAGCCATTAGTTTTCCAAGCACCTCTATGGGCAATAACAGGATTATTAGCAAATTCAATTTCTGGTTCTGTAGATGCTGTGTTACATGCTGAAAAAACTATACATATAAACACAATTAATAAATATTTCATTTGGAATTTTGTTTTAATAAATAGAGTAAAACCCTCTTTAAAAAAGAAAAAAAAGGGCAAGAGAACTTGCCCAATTTAAAACTAATAATAATTATTCATAACCTAGATTCTGCGGGTAATCTGGCCCTAATAAATCTAAATCTCTTTGTGCAATTGGCCAATTAATGAAATGTGATTGCCAATTTTCTCTTGGGTCTTTAGAACCAAGGTTCGCAGGGAAGTATTCACCATCACCTGCATAATTTGTGATTTGAAAATCAATAACATCTTGTCCCATTCTTTTTAAAGTAAACCATCTTTGACCTTCAAAAGCAAGTTCTCTTGCGCGCTCATCTAAAATAGTTTGTTGCGTTACACTTGTAACTGGTGCAGCACCAGCTCTCTCACGTACGGCATTAATATATGGTAATGGGTCTCCTGAAGATCGCATTATAGCCTCAGCCGCTATTAAATACGTCTCAGCTAATCTATATACGGTAATATTGCCTCTAATTAAATAAGACGCTTCATTACCATCTTCTTGCGCAAATTTTATACAACATGGATGCATTCTTTGGTAATAAGATGCATACGTAGAACTTGGATTATTTAAATCCGTTATCGGTTCATAGTTATCAACTTCCTCTCCTATTCTATCTCCAGATGTGTAATAAAATTTTAATCTAAAATATGTATTATCATCTCTTGTATCGTTAGGATCTTCTGCTAAAAGATTTAATAAATATAAATTTGGTAAAATTCTAGCAAATCCTCTTCCTCCTTGCTCATTATTGTAATCTACACCAGATATCTGGAAAAACTGAGCGACATAATTTGCATTCATCATCGTTGTAGATCCACCTCCTAATACATCATCTTGCGACTGGATTACAAATAAAGATTCTGAATTATTTCTATCTCCAGCAAAAACGTCTGCGGTAGAACTCACTAAACTGTGAGGAGAATCTGGTCCTTCTATGACATCTAAGGCTTGCGTTTTTGCCTCTGTCCAATCACCTTGCCACATTGCAACTTTTGCCTTAACGTGTTTTGCCGTACCTTTAGTGACACGTCCAAATGTATCTATCCAATCTAAGTTTTCTATTGCATAATCAAGGTCACTATTGATTAGTGCAAATATTTCTTCTTCTGTTGAACTATCGTTAACAACATCAAATGCATTTTCAACAGTAACAGTTTCTGTAGTTACAAAAATATTGTTATACATTCTGTATAAATAGAAATAAGAATGTGCTCTAAAATACTTGGCTTCAGCTAGTACTTTTTTTCTAACATCTTCATCGACACCATCAATAGCGTCTGCTGCATTAATGATTGCCGTTGCTTTATTCGTCATGTTATAGAAATGCTTCCAAAACAATGTAGACGCCAACGTTGATCCATAATCTACTGAAGATATTCCTCTTTCGTATCTTCCCATTAACCCAGTATAACCAGATCTAGAAAAGGCCAAATCACTTCGAGATGACATGAGAACGGATCCCATAAAATCTTCTGTTCCGTTATCGTAACGATCGCGTTCAAATTTATATAAACTTACAACTCCAGATTTTAATCCTTCTTCTGTAGTAAATATATAATCAGAATCAATTAATGTACTTGGCTGTTCTTCTAAGTAATCTTCACAAGAAGTTACACTTATAATAAGCGCCATGGTTAGCAATATGCTTCCCTTTAATTTTGTATAAAAAAACTTCGTTTTCATAATCTTATTATTTTTTTAATTAAAATTTAACTCTAACACCAAATGTGAACGATCTTGCATCAGGATAACCTGTGTCTGCGTTAGAAAATGTAGATCTAATGTTTACTTCTGGACTATAACCAATATAATCAGTATCTGTAAATACATTTGTTGCAGTTACGTAAAATCTTATTTGATCAAAATTTAATTTATCTGTTACTTTTTCTGATAATGAATACCCAAGACTTACAGTTCTTAATCTAATATAAGAAGCATCTTTAACTGCTAATGCATTTAAATATGGATCTGCAGAATCTGCATTTGGTCTTGGAAAAGAGTTTGAAGGATTTTCTGGTGTATAATAATCTACTTTTACACCATTTATATCACCTCTTAAAGTACCACCATTATTATATGTATTTAAAAACGGGTTGACTTTTGTTGCGCCTTCAACGGCATAGAAATCTAAAAGTAAATCGAAACCTTTATACTCTAAAGTGGTAGATAACGATCCGAAGAAATCTGGATTAGGATCTATAAACACACGATCTTCTTGGGTAATTTTACCATCAGGACCAGGTATAATATTTCCTTCATCATCAACACCGTTAATATCTTTAATTTTAATATCACCAGGCTCTAAATCTGTTTGAGTAAGCGCAGAATCTGGATTGGCTTGTGGCGCATTAGCAAAATCATCTCCTTCTTGCCAAATACCATCAAATGCATATTGATATATAACACCTACAGGCTGCCCTACATAATAATTGTACGTAGTATCATCTGTTATAGCATCTCCATTTCCATCATTGTATAGTTCTAAAATTTTGTTTCGGTTATTAGACCAATTTGTAGATACCGACCATTTTAGATCATCATTATTGATAATATTAGCGGTTAAACTAAGTTCTATACCTGTATTCTGCATTTCACCTGCATTAAAGAACGTAGACGTATATCCTGTTGTAGATGGCACACCTCTTCTTAACAATAAGTCATTTGTTCTGGCATCGTACCAGTTTATATTTCCTGATAATACACGCTCAAATAAAGAAAAATCTAGACCTAAGTTTAATGTTGTGATTCTTTCGAATTTTAAATCTGGATTTGGCAATATTGTAGATGGAGAAAACCCAGATGCTGTTTCACTATCAAAAATATATTGTTGGGCATCTGCTGTAAATAGCGATGTATACGCACGTCCTAAATCGTTAACTAAAGAACCATAACTTGCTCTAAACTTTAATTCTTGAACCGCCTTAGCATCTTCCATAAAACTTTCTCTGTGTATTTTCCAAGCAAAAGAACCAGCAGGATTATAACTCCATTTATTTCCTTCTCCATTTAATGAAGCGCCATCTGCTCTTAATGTGCCTTCAAAACTATATTTATCATATAACGTATAACGTGCTCTCGCCATATAGCCTAAATATCTAAATTTATTTCCATCACGCTCTACAGTAACATTACCAATAGCACTAGCAATACCATTATAGCCTAAATCTTCGTTTGAAAACCCTTGCCCTTCTGTAAACGTTCTTGAATATTCATTTTCTTGAGACGATTGCACTAAAGTTAAATTAAACTTATGGTCATCTCCAAAATTTTTATCATACGTTAAAATGTTTTCTATTAAATAAGACTCTCTTAACTGATTATCTATTCTTGCAATACCTCTAACATCATCACCAGCACTACTTAATGAAGATTGGTACTGTCCTCTTTCTGAGGTTCTTCTTGTTAAATTGGCTTTTAATTGATACTGTAAATCTTTTGTGATTTGCCACTTAGGTGTAACATTAATAACAAAATCATTGCCTTTTTCATCGTGATCTTGTTCATTTAAATTCCATAATGGATTTACCGCAGACCCTTCTTCACCACTAGGAAAACGCATTATACTACCATCTTCATTATAAGCACTACCTAAAGGTGATGTTGTAATTACATTAACATTGGCTGCTCTTTCTGTGTCATCATTTAAAATATTTATATCAAAATTTACAGAAAACTTATCGCTAATTTTTTGATCTACGTTTAAACGTAATGTTTTTCTTTCGTAGCTTGATGTTGGAATCAATCCATTTTCTTTAAAGTAATTAATACTACCAAATACTTTAGTTAAATCTGTACCACCACTAACACTAATGGCTTGGCTATTTACAGAACCCGTTTTCATTAACTCTTCTTCCCAATCTACAAAACGATTGTTCGCTAAATTATCTAATTCAATTGGCGTAAACACATTATCGAGCTCGTCATCCGCGTAACTATCATCTGCTCTTGTGGTTCTAATGGCCTCACGTCTTAATTGTGCAAATTCTTGTCCACTATATACATCAAAATTACGTTCTATGGATTTAGTAGAGACAAATCCATGATAACTCACACTTATTTTACCAGCTTTACCACGCTTGGTTGTAATTAATACGACACCATTTGCTCCTCTAGATCCATAAATGGCTTGTGCTGATGCATCTTTAAGGAATTCAATAGACTCAATATCATCAGAATCAATATCTTCTATACCACCATCTCTAATAATACCATCTACAACATAGATAGCACTTACCGCACCTTCAATAGATCCTTGACCTCTAAAGATAATATCTGAAGTACCACCTGGTCTTAATGTTCCGCCTCCTACATCTACTTGTAAACCAGCGATTCTACCACGTAGCATTTCATTAACATCTGAAGTGGGCGTTAATATTGCTTTTTCTAAATTAGTTGTTGCTACTGCGTTAACAACATCACTTTTCTTTTGTGTACCATAACCAACAACAACCACCTCAGATAATGAATTATCATCTTGTAGTGCGATTGTCATTTCTCCATCAGTTACGTTAACATCTTGACTTTTAAAACCAACATAAGATACAGTTATTACTGAAGCATCACTAGACACTTCTAAAGTAAATCTACCATCAAAATCTGTTTGCGTTCCGTTAGTCGTACCTTTTTCTATCACAGATGCACCTGGTAAAGGCATATTATCTGCTCCAGAAACCACTTTTCCTTTTATTGTAGTCTGTGCTAAAACAGCAAATGAACTACACAATAAAAAGACAAAAAAGAATATTTCAATTCTTGATCTTTGAAATTTTAATTTCATAAATATTGTTTTGATTAATTATTTAGTTACCAAAATTAGAAAATACCGAAACTCTATTCAGATCTTCAAAATTTAAGATATTGTAAATTTAATCTTAAGAATATGTTAATATGATAATTTATACCTCGATAAAAAACGAACATCGCAAATTTTAACAACATTTTACTTCAAAAATCCTCGTCAACATACTGTAAACATTGGATTTTTAAAAATTGCAAATTTTTCAATAAAACCTTGATTTATAGCCCAAATGGACGTTTGTAGTGGTAAAGTCTAGGTATTTAATGTTATTGTCAAGGTGCTAGAATTTTAAGATATAGTTAACAAGACTATCATCATGATGTAATTGTAATCTTTTGCGTAAACGATAACGTTTTGTTTCGACACTTTTTGTAGAAATGTTAAGCAATGGTGCCATTTCTTTTGAAGACAGGTTTAATCTTAAGTAAGCACAAAACCTTAAATCGTTTGGCGTAAGGTCTGGATGTGCCGCTTTTATTTTATCCATAAAATCCTTATCTGCATTATTAAAAGCTTGCTTAAAGAAATTCCAGTCCTTATTGTTATTTAAGTTGGTATCTATCAACTTAATTGCACTACTGATGTCTTCTTTATTTTTTGTAACCTTTAATTCTTTTTTAATTTTTCGAAGTAACTCATTCTTCTTAATGATACTCATTGTAGAAATGGCCAACTCTCTATTTTTACTTTCAATGTCTTGATTTAACTTTTCGTTTTTAATTTGAATAAATGCACGTTCACTCTTTATATGCTCTAGCCTCAAAATCCTTTCGTAATAAAATTTATAGGCTCTATGAATTAACAATCCAATTACCAAAAGCATTAATACATATACAAAAATGGCCACATTAGAGAAATACCAAGGTCTATTTACTTTAAATTGATATGCCACTACATTTTCGGTGAGTTGATTACCAACTTTACCTCTTACTTCTAACTTATAATTTCCAAACGTTAGATTTTCGAACTGAATATTTGGCGTTTCTACCCAAGCACTCCAATTATTCATTTTACCATGTAATCTATACTGATAATTAACTTCTAAAAATTTATCATATTCTGGCACTGAACAATTAAAATGTAATGTGCCGTAATCATAGTTAAATTCTCGCTCTTCATTTAATGGTAAATCTTGAGTTTCATCATTTAAAGAAGATACTGTTATAGCATTTAGATGAATATAATAATTAGACTCATGTTTTAACTGAGATAAATCTAGAGTTAAGTATCCATTTGAGGTACCTAATACATATTTCCCTTTTTCAATATGCTGAATATTCTCAAACCCTAAAACGCCTTTTCGTAAATTAGCTGGTATTGATATGGTCACAACATCTGGCTTATTCGTTAAATTGTCATAACTGACATAACTAATATTATCTTCTGAAAACAACCACAACTTACCTTTTTGGTCCACAACCATTTTTACGGATTTATAGGGCGAAAATTTCTCGGATAAATCAATGTTCTTTTTAAATTTCTCTTCGGTTTTGATATAATCAAAAACACCATCTTCTGAGGTATAAAGTATGTTATTCTTATAAGAAATTAACCCTGAATTCTTCCCTAAATCTAATTCTGATTGGCGTTTAATATCTATTACTTTATGTAACGTGTTATCTAATTGAATTCTAAAAACCCCTTTATATTCATGATTAACTAATATTTGATTATTGTCATTAATTTCAAAAAAACGTGATGAATTCTTAAAACCTTCTATTTTATTTCGCAAGTGCCATTTTCCATCTTCTTTTTGAAGCACATACAACCCATCATAATTGCCTTGAAGCAAAAGATTTTCTCGATTTGGAACGGTTTTAAAATTCCAGGCACCTAAAACTGAGCTTATGCTATTAGCTTTCCCCTCATCAATTAAAAATGTACCTAAGTGATGACCACAAAATAAGTTCTTATCATTATCATTATATAAACTCCAAACTTGGCCAGCTGTACCTTTTACAATTTTAAAATCTTGACTTTTTGATTCTAATGACCTAAAAAACAGTCCTTGATTTGTCCCTACATAGAGGTAATTATTAAAAATCAAGGTTGTGTAGACAGTACCAATACTACCATTATAGTCTATAAAGGTTTTTATTGAAGAGTTAACATTAATACAGTTAATTCCATTATCTAATCCTGTCCATACATTGTTTTCAAAATCCTCAAAAAGAGTAAGCACAGTATTATTTGCTAAACCTTTCTTTTGATTTATTTCGTAATCAACAACTCCGTTCTCTTTAATTTTTATAAGACCATTAGAAATAGTACCAAATACAAAACTGCCATCTCTTAATTGAATACTACTAAAAACATTAAGTTCTTTTAAGCGTTTATTAGAGGTAACGTCCCACACTTTAAATTCTCCTTCTAAATATTGAAAAAAACCTGAATTTCTAGTAAGAATAATTAGTTTTTCATGTTTATAAAACACATCAATTACGCGGTCTTCAATAACAATTTCGTGATCTATGATTAACTTAGGCTTCCCTTCTTCAAGCACATAAAGCCCTTCATTTGCCACGTGATAATAAATTTTATCATTTACATTAAAGACTTTATATATTATATTTTTTGAGCTTATAGTTTTAAATTTTTCTGACACCTTATCAAAGAAATACAAGGCATGACCAGCCTGAAACAACACCCAATCTTCATAATCTATGATATCCCAAATCTGATCATCACTTAAAATCTTATCACCTAACTTAGGTATAAGCGATTCATACACTAAATGACCAAACTCATGTCGTTCCCAGTATCCAAATTCCTCGTAACAACCTGAATATATTCTATTATCTATAGCTTTAACAGCTCTTAAAATAGTGTGATTTGGCGATCGATAAGGCTTCCAATCTGTACCATTATATTCTAATAAGCCTAAATTGTTTGCCACATAAATGTACTTATCAGCATTTTGTGTAATCATCCAATTCTGATTCTCACCTTTATAATCTGATGTTGTAAAGGTATCAATTGGAGGCAATTCTTGCCCAAAAGTCATCAAACACAAAAACCATAAAATAAAAAACGAATAAGTCTTCATTTGTCTCATTAAAATAATTCTACTCATGTAAATATAGTTTTTAGTATACGAACAAACAAAATGCCAACCCTAATCGAATTGACATTTCTAAAATAAATTAAATAAAACCGTATACTATTGTAATGCAAGCATTAAAATTGCAGCGAGCGCACCACCAACCAAAGGCCCTAAAACAGGAATCCAAGCATAAGCCCAATCACTCTTTGCCTTATTTTTTATAGGCAAAATAGCATGCATTATCCTTGGCCCTAAATCTCTAGCCGGATTTATAGCATAACCCGTTGTACCTCCTAAAGACAAACCAATAGACCAAACTAAAAAGGTTACTGGCAATGCACCTAACGACCCCAAACCAATGACGGTTTCCGTGTCGTTAATACTTGCATCTGTAAAAAAGAATATTGTAAACAATAGTACAAACGTGCCTAACATTTCACTAAAAAAGTTTGAAAACGTATGTCTAATCGCAGGTGACGTACAGAAAACCGCCTTTTTTGAATCCGCATCTTCCGTATCATCAAAATGATTTTTATACAACGCCCACACAAAAAATGCACCAATCATTGCGCCTATCATTTGAGCCACAATATACAATGGTACATCTGCCCAAGGAAATTTACCTGCAATAGCAACAGCTACTGTAACAGCCGGATTAATATGTGCTCCACTATAAGGACCAGCAATAACAACAGCTACATAAACGGCCAATGCCCAACCTGTAGTAATAACAATCCAACCGCTGTTATTTCCAATAGTTTTATTAAGAACCACATTAGCTACAACGCCTCCTCCAAGTAAAATCAATATTGCTGTACCTATAATTTCTGCTATAAATGGTGTCATAAGTCTAGGATTAATGAGTTAATGTTGTCCAATATTCTAATGCATCGATTGCCTTATACCAGCCTTTTATATTGGCTTCAATATCCGCTCTATCCGTTGTAGGATTAAATATTTTATCGGTTTGCCATATATCTTGTATTTCTTCAGGATTCTCCCAATAGCCAACTGCTAGACCTGCTAAAAATGCAGCACCCATTGCTGTAGTCTCTACCACCTTTGGTCTCACCGTTACTGTATCTAAAACATCTGACTGAAATTGCATAAGCATATTATTAATGGTTGCTCCTCCATCAACACGTAATTCTTTTATTGACAAACCAGAATCAGCTTCCATAGCCTTTAATATATCCATAGTTTGAAAAGCTATAGACTCTAGAGATGCTCTAGCGATATGCGCATCTGTACTCCCTCTTGTTAACCCAAACATAGTCCCTTGTGCATGTTGATTCCAATGTGGTGCACCTAGACCTGCAAATGCTGGCACAAAATATACACCATCGGTACTCTTTACGGATGAGGCCAATGCTTCCACGTCTGAAGAATTTCTGATAATTTTTAAACTATCTCGTAACCATTGCACTACGGCGCCTGCGATAAAAACACTGCCTTCTAAAGCGTATGTTGTTTTTCCGTTAATTTTCCATGCCACAGTAGTCAATAAATTATTCTTAGATGCAATTGGATGTTCACCAATATTCATAAGCATAAAACAACCTGTTCCGTAGGTATTTTTAACCATACCTGGCTTTGTACACATTTGTCCAAATAATGCCGACTGTTGGTCTCCAGCTATTCCAGAAATTGGAATATGTGTATCATAAAACGTAGAATTGGTATGACCATATACTTCACTTGAAGCTTTTACTTCTGGCAACATACTTTTGGGTATTGTCAGCAACTCTAAAAGCTCATCATCCCACTGCATTGTATTGATATTAAACAGTAACGTTCTCGATGCATTTGTGACATCTGTAACATGTTGTTTACCTTTAGTAAAGTTCCAAACCAACCAACAATCAATCGTTCCTAAAACTAAATCTCCAGCTTCTGCCTTAGCTCTAGCACCATTGACATTATCTAAAATCCACTTCACTTTTGTCCCAGAAAAATAAGAATCTACAACGAGCCCAGTTTTTTCTTTTATGACGGCCGCTTTTCCTTCATTTTTTAGTTGATCACAATAACCTGAAGTTCGTTTATCTTGCCAAACGATGGCATTATAAATAGGTTCTCCTGTATTTCTATCCCAAACCACAACGGTTTCGCGCTGATTAGTAATGCCAATAGCAGCAATCTGCTCCGCATCTAACCCTTTATTAGCTATTGCCTCTGCCGCTACTCCTGCCTGTGTAGACCAAATTTCTTTGGGATCATGCTCTACCCAACCTGGTTTTGGAAAATATTGCGTGAATTCTTTTTGAGCACTAGAAACAATATTGCCTTTTTTATCAAAAACAATAGCTCTAGAACTAGTTGTACCTTGATCTAAGGATAAAATATATTTCCCCATAGTTTGTTGTTTATTAATTAGTTTGCTGAATGTAGAGGTTCAGTAAACATTAGTTTATTTTATTATATATTGATCTGCTATCTTTATAAATTTTGAAATTTGAGCAGCTCGCCACTCATTGGTTTCATTTAATTCTTCCCTTAATAATTCACCAACCAATGGTGCAATTTCTATCGCAGCTTTAGCATCTAAGAATAATACTCGCACTCTTCTAGCCAATATATCTTCTATACTTCTAGCCATCTCATATCTTGCCGCCCAAATCACTTCGGCCTTTGTAAATTCTAATCGCTTGTGTAATTTTTCACCAAATGCAGGATTTTCACGTATTAAGTCTTCAATACCTTTTTGGTCTGAACCATAAATATATAAATGATTTTCACGATCTACAGTACCGTTTGATCCATGGATTTTTAAATTCTGTGTTTTACATTCCGATTTTGGCAACTTATTTAATTCTATAATTTTATTGACAGTATCCTGAGCCATTCTTCTATATGTGGTCCATTTTCCTCCAGTTATAGTTACTAGCTCAGATTCTGAAATAATAATTTTATGACTTCTAGAAATCTCCTTAGTCTTTTCGGATTTATCTTTAGGAGCAGCCAATGGTCGTAAGCCCGCAAAAATGCTTAACACGTCACTTTTATTAGCGGTCTTATTTAAATACCTGTTCGCTGTTTCTAATACAAAATCAATTTCTCTATCTAATGGTTTTGGTTCTAAACTATGACTATTAAGCAACGTATCTGTTGTACCAACCACCACTCTATTATGCCAAGGTACTAAAAATAAAACACGACCGTCATCCGTTTTAGGGATCATTATTGCATCATTACCTGGTAAAAAAGATTTATCGAATACTAAATGAATTCCTTGACTAGGTCTTATACTATTTTCAGCATGCTTATTATCCATTTGCAAAACCTCATCCGAAAACACACCTGTTGCATTCACCACTACATTGGCAGATAACGTATATTCCGTATTAGTTTCTGTATCAAGAGCTATAACGCCATTAACTTTACCTAATTCATTTTTTTGAAGTTGTTTTACCTTAAAATGATTTAATATAGTACCTCCGTTTTCTATACATGTCTGCGCGATATTTACCGCTAATCTAGAATCATCAAATTGTCCATCTTGATATACAACACCTCCTTTTAACTGATCTGTTTTTAAAGTAGATAGCCTAGAGATCGTTTCATTTTTCTTTATTCTAATAGATTTACCAAAACTCAATTTACCAGCTAAAAAGTCATAAACCTTTAGACCTACAGTATAGAAAAAATTATCCCACCATCTATAATTCGGAATAATAAAGGATTGATTACTCACTAAATGAGAAGCATTCTGCAACATTAAACCTCTCTCATACAACGCTTCACGAACCAAATCAATATTGCCTTGCGCCAAATATCGAACGCCACCATGCACCAATTTTGTACTTCTACTTGATGTCCCTTTAGCAAAATCCACCTGTTCTAATAACAATGTTTTATAACCTCTGGTAATACAGTCTAAAGCCACACCTAAGCCTGTTGCGCCACCTCCAATTATTATCACATCCCAATGACTTGACGCTTTTAACTGCTCTAATAAAGTTTCTCTTTTGAACAAAATATATTGTATTTATTTCAATTATGTTTCAAATATATAAAATATAATACAAAATGAAACAAAACGAAATTAAAATTTACTTAAAAATAAAAAATACCGAAACAAAACCCTTCATTTACTTTCGTTTTAATATATTTGTGTTTTATTTTAAAAACGAGGACAATAACAAATCACCTAGAACGCATGAAGCGACACCAAGATATACTAGAAAGACTAGCTAAGGAAAAACACTTAGAAGTGCTAGACTTATGCGAAATACTAAATGTCTCTGCCGTAACTATACGAAAGGATTTAAAATTATTAGAACAAAAAGGCCTCTTATACAGAACTCATGGTGGCGCTTCATTAGACAACCCTTACATAAACGAACGCACTGTTCTAGACAAGGAAAAGGTTTCCGTAATAGAAAAAAACGGTATTGCCCAACTAGCCGCAAGCAGAATTGTAGAAAACGACTCCATACTAATTGCTTCAGGAACTACTGTACAAGCATTCTCTAAATACATTAAAGCAAAGAACAAATTAACCGTAATTACCTCTTCCTTACATGTTGTTTTACACCTTATCAATGATAAAAACATTGAAATCCTACAACTTGGTGGTTACATAAGACATAGCTCTGCTTCTGTAATTGGTAATTATGCCGAATACATTTTAAAAAATGTGTCGTGCAGCAAATTGTTTTTAGGTGTAGATGGTATCGATTTAGAATACGGACTATCTACCACCAATTTAGAAGAAGCCGAATTAAACAAAAAAATGCTTCATGCAGCGCAAAAAGTCATTGTACTTGCAGACTCTTCTAAATTTGGAAAAAAGAGTTTTGCTAGAATTTGTGACCTCTCTGTAGTTGACGAAATAATCACTGATAGTGGCATTTCAAGTATCAAACGAAAAAAACTAGAAGAAAAAGAAATTAAAGTCACTATAGTTGATGAACTATAAATTAATTTTCATGAAACCATATTTATATTTAATCGTTTTTGCTGTTCTTTTTTCTTGCTATACCAACAAAAAGAACAAGGAAAGCTCTACTGAAGAAACAACCCAACCCAACATACTTTTAATTGTAGTTGACGACCAAGGTTATGCTGATTTTGAGCCTTTCGATAATTTTGACACCACAGTATCTACACCTAACATTGCTAGATTAGGTAATACTGGCACTGTATATTCACAAGCCTATGTTACGGCACCTGTATGTAGTCCATCAAGAGCCGGAATTATCACCGGAAAAAACCAATTTCGTTGGGATATTCCCGCAAGTTGGGGACCAGGCTTACCAGAAAATGTAAAAACACTTCCGGAATATTTAAAGGAAGTGGGCTATACGACTGCACGTATTGGCAAAAATGATTTAGGTCGCAATTTTCACAAATACGACGTAAGAGAATATCCTTTAAATCATGGATATGATGAATTTTTAGGATTTTCGGCACATGCACATGATTATTGGGCAAACTCAAAAAGTATTCAAGACAAAACTCCAGATCCTTATGGCACCAGTGCCGCTTTAGGCCCTCTGATGCATAACATGGGAGAAAAAAGCTATGAAGACGGTTATCTTACTAATATTTTAACAGACGAATCTATTGCTTATTTAAAACGCAAACACAATAAACCTTTCTTCCTTACAATTTCCTATAGTGCAGTACATCATTTAATCCATGAAGTACCAAAACAATATCTCGACAAATACAATGTAAAAGAAATACCCAAATACGATCCCAAAACCAATCTTGAATATAGCCATCACAAACCTGGTAGCTACGCAGCATATTACGACAAATACTCTAGAATTGGAGCCATTAACACAGATGATTTACGACAATATTATTTAGCAAATTTAAATTGCTTAGACGACAATATTGGACGCGTATTAGACGCGTTAAACGAAACAGAATTAGACAAAAACACACTTATTGTATTTATTTCAGATAATGGAGGATCTCCACTTACTGGCGCCAACAACGCACCTTTAACTGGTGGCAAATATGCGCTTTGGGAAGGCGGCATTCGTGTTCCTTTAGCTATGAGCTGGCCAGGCCATGTCGAGGCAGGCAAAATTGAAACGCAATATGTGTCTGCGACTGATATATTACCAACCTTAACACATGCTGCCGGAATAACATTAACGGATAAAAATTTAGATGGCAAAGACTTATTAGAACCTAAGGATAACGACCGCTTACTCGTTTGGAAATGGCAAAAAACTTGGGCTGTAAGATTAGGACAATTGAAACTAACCAACACAAAAGAAAACCACTGGAAGAGCGAACCTTCTGCTCAATACATCCCACCAATAAAAGATGACCTTACGCTTAAATTATTTAATATTGAAACAGATCCAGGAGAACGCAATGACCTTTCTGAAAAACATCCAGATATTGTAGAACAATTAGAAAACGCATACAAGGATTGGTGTGCTACTAATATTAAGAATTAATCCTACCCTTATTTGATTAATAGCAATTTGTTCAAATGAAAAAACCTGTGAATTAAGTTTCACAGGTTTTTTTCTTGTCGCATATGTAATGCTTACTTTATCTCAACTAATTCAAGCTCAAAAACTAATTCTTGTCCTGCTAAAGGATGATTACCATCAACAATAACATGATCATCATTTACCTCTACTATTCTAAATTGATGCTCATTACCTTGTGCATCACGCGAAGCAAGACCTAATCCTACTGCAGGCTCCATTTCTGGTGGCAATTGTGCTTTATCCACCTTATGGAAAAGTTCTTTTATTATCGCACCATACGCCTCCTCCATAGGAATATCAACTGTTTTCTTTTCATTTACCTTCATATCAACGACCGCCTTTTCAAAACCAGGAATTAACATACCTTGCCCTAACGTAAATTCTAAAGGTTCACGCTCTAAGGAACTATCAAAGATTTGTCCGCTTTTTAATTTTCCTGTGTAATGAACCTTTACAGTATCATTCTCTTTTACTTGACTCATATATTTTTAATTTCAAATTAAATAAGTTGCAAAACTATTATTAATAATAGAGAATAAAGAATGAAATCTTGATTATCACTTGTAATTATGATAATCTTAACTTCATTCAAAAGCTCTTAAAAAAAGTGCACCACACATATCGTTAAATACAACATCAATGAAGCATAAGACTTAAAAGGTAAAAGCAATTTTACCTCTTAAGAAAAACGGTGTTCCTGGTGTGTATGTAATTTCTTCAACAGATTCGGATTCATTAAACAATCTCGTTTCTGTAGCAAACTGCGTTTCATTCCATTCTACATTAAATAAATTCTCTATAGCGAACCCAACAACGAAACTCTTAGAAAGATTATAATTAATATTAAAATCGGTAACAAAATAGCCATCTGCTACAATTGAGTTATCTTCATTTGCTGGCCTATCATCTATAAATCGATAGCTCAAGCTTCCTGAAAAACCGTTTAAATTATTTACAGTCAATGCACCTGTAGACGTAAAATCTGGCGCCAATGGTATATAATCTTGTCCATCTAATGCTTCTGTACTTCTAGCAATTGTATAATTCACATCACTATTTAAAAATAACCAATCCGTGATCTGATATTGAAAACCAAAATCCACACCATAACGTTTAGATGCTCCACTAGGTTCTACAACACCTGCATCACCAACATAAACAAATTCTTGCTCTGATAACAAATGCCAAAATGAGGTATTTACAACAAAACGATTTACAGGTTTAAATATAAAACCTAGATCTGCTCCTAATGCATATGGAAGTGTTTCTTCACCTGTGCTTGCTGTAACTACACGTGCATCATTAGAGTGAAAACCATATCCTAATTTTGCAAACACTTGTAGTTTTTTTGAAGCCGCAAAAATAGTATTGAACTTAGGACTAACTATAACATCCGTTTTGTCTAATGTTTCATAATTTTCTGATAAAAAATCCACATAATTAAACTTAAAATAGTCTAAACGTATTCCTGGGTTTAATGTCCACTTTTTAAATTTTAAATTACCATTTAAAAAAGTATACCCATTTAGCTCATCTATATTGCCAAAGGCTAACCTTTCTAAAGTTTCACTTCTATTTTTTGTGCGTGATAATTCTACATCATTGACATCATCATATCTAAAACCTACACCTGCATCAAAACGAAATTGCATATCATGATTTTCTAAATGAAATGTACGTTTGTAAACACTCTCTGCACCAATAATTGTTCTGTTTTCTTTTTGCTTAATTTGATCTCCATTTACAGGATCTTCTAAAAAGAATGTAAAATTAGAATACAGTTCAAAATCGTATTTAGATAAAAATGCTTTAGACTTTATTTGTTGATGTTCGTCTAATTGTTTTGTATGGTTTACCCAAATGTTAGACCGACTTGTATTACCGCCTTCGGTATCATCTATAGCACCAAAACGACCAATAATTCCTTGTTCAACTGCTCTCGTAGGAATCTGACCTGATGCATCCCACCGACTTTGAAAATGAGACATTGATAGTGTTAATTCTTCATCTTTATAATTATTATAATTATAGCGTCCTAAAACATTTAAACGATTAAAATTTTGAGACGAATCAAACACACCATCTGTCAACACCAATTCTGAGGCAATAAAAGCACTACTATGCTCACCTTCTGAGATTTTAAACAAATTAACCGATCTTAAGCTGTTAAAATCACCTACTTCTATTTTAACAAGATTATCATCAATAGATTTTTTTGTGTTTAATTCTATATAACCTGCTGTATTAAAATTCCCTTTGTCTGCATAATAGGGTCCTTTACCAAAATCGATATTATCTATAATCTCTGGAATAACAAAATGTAAATCTGCATAACCTTGTCCATGTGCATGCGAAGGAAGATTAACAGGAATTCCGTCCGTACTAATTGCTATATCTGTTCCATGATCGATATCAAAACCTCTTAAAAATATCTGTTCAGCTTTTCCTCCTCCTGCATGCTGACCAATAATTAATCCTGGAACTTTTCGTAAAATTTCTTGAGCAGATTTTATAGGATTGGTTTTCACATCTACATTAGCAAACTGACTTAAAACATTAAGTTTTGAAACCAAAACCACTTGATCTAAGGATACTTCAGACACTAACATCACTAAATTGATGGTAGCATCTAATTGACTACCAAGAACCACTATCTCTTGATTTTTATAACCCAAACTACTAAATACAATCACATCACCTTCTGACACATCATCGATTTCATAATAACCTGAAACATTGGAATATGCATAACTTCCTGTGTTTTGATTGTAGATATTTACACCTGCTATAGGTGTTTTATTTTCTGTAAAAATTGTGCCGTTTATTTCATGTGCAAAAACGGTAGGGCACAGTGCTAAACATATAGCACATATTAAAAATTGTTTTATCATCTTAATTTAAATCGTTTAATAAATAATCTGTTTTTATTGAATAAACTACGTTATTCAAGGCTTAGAAATTCCTGTCCTATCATAAATAGGAAAATGAAAAACTAATATAAAAGCGTTATTAAACTTTAGGTGGTTTAAACCTTTGATCTAGAAATCGATTTTTAAAAAATGTTGGTTTTTCTAGAGAAACTTCAGATGATTCCCTTTCCAAATACTGAATAACCAAACCACTAGCATATGGCATACTATATTTACTAATTTTGAGATCTATAACGGATTCTCCTTGATGCTTATTTTCTTTATTAAACGTATTATTAATAACTAAATCTAAAAAATCTATAACATTATGCTTATGATCATGACTATGATTATGCTCATGATTATGCTCATGACTATGTTGAATATTCCGTGAACCAGACAAAACCACTAATGTTCCATTGCTATCATTAGTGTTTAAATCTTCTTGCTGAAACACCAAACTAGAAGCATCTATATAATGAGAAATAGAATGTAAAATATGGTGTAATCTTGTAGGCATCAAACTAAAAAAATAACCCATCAGAATAACAACTGTGGTTATTCTGAACAAATTAATCTTTATTTTATCTAATGGATTGGTTTGCATTATTAATTGACTAGTAAACTTATAAATAGCTTGTCAACATAAACTACTTCGACAGCTACAATAAGACATACGTAAATAAGACCTAGGAGGTTTTATATTTTGTGCATTTTAAAAATGCGCCACTAAATTTTAATTAAAATTAATATTTCGCGTAGAAGTAAATCGAGGACAGTCTTTTATATTTTTTGATAGCAACAATCATATTCAAGACACCAAAAATCATGTTATAAAGTCTAAATACAGGACCATTTCAACCAATAAAACATACATGGTAAGTTATTATTACTAGGTATTAATATCTAGCAATATGGAACTGAGCGCATTTTACTTAAAATTTTCTATACCTTCTTTTAACCAATTGTTATATTCAACATAATTTGGCGTATACGCAACAGGCTCATTAAGATTTTCTTCATTATGATCCATTAACACATAATAAGGTTGCGTATTGGTTTTGTACTTTATGGTTTGCATTTCACTCCATTTTTGACCTTTATTCCTCAATTTTTTTCCCGGTCTCAATTTAGAATCTGGCGCTTCGCCTTCAGGAAAATCAATTTGCTCATCCACATAAAGCGAAATAAGTACAACGTCATTTTTTAATTTTGACAAAATTTCTGGTTTTACCCAAACGTTTTGCTCCATTTTACGACAATTAACACATGCCCAACCTGTAAAATCTAGCATTACTGGTTTCCCAACGGTTTTTGCATAAGCCAGCCCTTTGTCATAATCATTAAAAGCTAAAATATCATGAGGCGCTAACAAATGTGCACCTTCTGGCAAATCTGAATGACTAGCTGACCCTCCACCTTTAGCATAACCAACTCCATAAGGCGATTCGGAATAATCTAATGGTGGCGGAAATGCACTTATTAAATTTAAAGGCGCACCCCAAAGTCCTGGAATCATATAAATTGTAAACGTTAAGGTAAGTAATCCTAACATTAGCCTACCAACTGAAATGTGTTTTAATGGCGAATCGTGAGGCAATTGAATTTTACCAAACAAATACAAGGTTAATGCACCAAAAACAGCTATCCAAATTGCAATAAATACTTCGCGTTCCAACAAATGTCCTTGTAAAACTAAATCCGCTTGAGATAAAAATTTAAAAGCTAATGCTAATTCTAAAAATCCTAAAACTACTTTTACCGTATTTAACCAACCTCCAGATTTTGGTAATGAATTTAACCAACCAGGAAAAGCCGCAAATAATGCAAACGGTAATGCAATAGCAGATGAAAACCCAAGCATACCTATTACTGGTGCTAAGCCACCTTTAGAAGCCGCTTCTACCAAAATCGTTCCGACAATTGGCCCAGTACACGAAAACGAAACAATAGCCAAAGCCAATGCCATAAAGAAGATGCCTACAAGTCCACCTTTATCTGCCTGTCTATCCGCTTTATTAGCCCAAGAATTTGGTAACACTATTTCAAAAGCACCCAGAAAAGACATTGCAAATACTATTAATAAAACAAAGAAAATTAGGTTAAACCAAACATTTGTAGCTAACGCATTTAATGCATCTGCACCAAAAATTGCCGTAATAATTGTTCCTAATAAAACATAAATTATAACAATAGATAAACCATATATAACAGCGTTTCTAATTCCTTTAGCTTTTGATTTACTTTGTTTAATAAAGAAACTTACCGTCATAGGAATCATAGGAAACACACAGGGTGTTAACAGCGCTACAAATCCCGAAAGAAATGCGACTAGAAAGATAGACCAAAGCCCTTTGTTATCTTCGTTTTTTTGCGTCTCAAAATGGTCAGCGTTTTTTTTTACAGCTACACTTTTAGTTAAATCGTATTCTAAATCTATGTAAGTCGGTGCCAAACAACGCTCATCATTACAGGCCATAAAACTTACTTCAGAGGACATGGACGATATATTCTTATCTGAAATTTTAATCTTTTGTCTAAATTCGGCTGCGTTTTTAAAGAACTTAATCTTCATCTCAAAAACCTTATCTAAAACTTCCTTTCCCTTTTCCTCTATAGTTTCACCTTCTAAAGTCACATTACTATCGCGCTTATACTCAAAACCAGTTGGTATTGGTCCACCATCTGGTACAACTTGAGAATATAATTTCCAGCCGTCATCAATTGTAGCATTTGACACTAAAATATATTCTGTATCATTAATTTTTTCAACTGATGTAGTCCATTTTACTGGCTCAAAAATCTGCTTTTCTGTAGCGCCAAAACTAATGGCTGACGCTTCGGGCTTATCCTCTACTAATTGCGCTTCTTTAAGATTAAATTTGAGATCTATATAATTCGGTGGCATGCATTTTTCATCATCACAAACCATGAATTCTACTTCACCTTCCACTATAGAAAGTTCTTTATTTAATACTGTGATACGCTGCTTAAATTCCGCTTTATTTTCGAAAAACTTAATTTTCATTTCAAAAACAGGGTCCATTATAGTATGCCCTTCTTCCTCACTAGTATTCCCAACAACACTAAAATCTGAATTAGTTTTATAAGTAAAACTTGTAGCAATTGGTCCTCCTTCTGGCACCTTCTGAGAATACAAATGCCAATTATCTTCAATAGTGGCAATAGAAATTAAATCATACTCCGTGTCTGAAATTTTTTCTGTTTTTGTTTCCCATTTTACTGGGTCATATACCTGAGCAAATGTATTGAATGATATCGCCAATAGGCACAGTAGAAATACTCTTTTTATGTTCATAAATAACGTATTATTTTACAAATGTAATAGAAGTCTTGTAGTCTTCTGTTTACATTCGTCTAAATTATAAAAACCTTAAGAGTTTTGAAAGTGAATAGTACCAATAAAAAAACCGAACGTAGTGTTCGGTTGTGAATGTTTAAGACTTAACTTTAATGTCTAATATGTCGGAATGTTTCCATTTAGAAATCCCGCCTTCTAAATCGTAAACTTTCTCAAAGCCTGCATCTTTCATCTTTTTTGAGCATTTTGAGCTTCGTCCTCCAGATTTACAATACACAATAACAGGTTTCTTTTTATCTAATTTAGAAATATCTTCTTCAAAATTAGCCGACGAAAAATCAATATTTTGCGAGTTTGCAATATGCATTTCTTCATGTTCTTGAGGTGTACGCACATCTACCAATTGCACGTCTTCTAACTCTAAGATAGATTGCATCTCTGCTGCAGTCACTAATTTTACTTCAGTAGCCTCTTGCTTATTTTCTAAACAACTATATGTACTACTGCACACTAATAACAAACAAAGTAAAGTATATATCTTTTTCATAATGTATTATTTTATGCTAGTCTGGTGTAGCGACATCACCTTCCCACTCCATAAATCCACCTTCTAGATTATATGCATTTTCAAAACCTAATTGATCCATTATACCACAGGCTTGACCACTTCTTGCACCAGACCTACAATACACATAATAGTTTTTGGATTTATCTAATGCCTCGAGTTCATCTATAAATTCTTGCCCTTTGTAAATGTCAATTTTAATTGCATTAGGAATAAAACCATCGTTTATTTCCGCTTCTGTTCTAACATCTAAAATTACTGCATTATTGTCTGCTTCTAATTGTTTTACCCAATCGTCTTGTGATAAATCTGCCATATTATATATTAAATTTCAGGTAAAATTAACATTTCCTTGTGATATAGACGAAAAAAAATCTGAAGTGTTACACTCCAGATTCAATTTTTAACATATTTCTTGCGAAAACCCACCTAAATCGTTACACTTTAATAGAACAACCTATTGCTTTGGTTTCTGCTACTTTTATGGTTTCACCTTTCAATAAAGCATCTACTGCATCTTCAACATATTTCACTTTTACGGCCTTTGCGTCTTGGTAATTATCATCTATTGCACCAATATATCTGACAACATTTCCATCATTTGTTTTTTCTAACACATAAATATGTGGTGTTTTAGTCGCTCCATATTGAGGGTAAATCTCTTGATCTTTATCCATTAAATACGGAAAAGTAAACCCTTTCTCTTTAGCTCTTGTTTGCATTGATTTCATGTTATCACCAGGTTTTACATCTATATTATTTGGCATAATTGCAATAACAGGAAAACCTTGAGACGCGTATTTTTTATTTAAGGCTTCAATTCTATCTTCATAAGCCACTGCATAAGGGCAAGTGTTACATGTAAATGTTACTATAAATCCTTTCGCATCTTTATAATCTGATAAAGACACCATTTTACCATCTATGTTTTCAAGACTAAAATCAGTTGCTTTATCACCAATATTATACCCTTTATCACTCGTATTAATTGTAAAAGCAGATAGTGCAAAAACTAACACTACTGCAGAAAATAATTTTAAAGTTTTCATAGTTTTATTTTTTTAAAAATTGTTTTATTTCGGTTTCTAATTCCTCTTGTGTAAAAGACTTTTCGTAAAATTGACGCTTATCGCCTTTATAAATAATAGTAGCAGGTAATGCTCCAGACCAGTTTTCATCAATCGCTGCAATCCAACGATTTTGATCCGTATCATTCAATGCCACGACTTTCGATTTTAGCTGATGCTTTTTAATATATGGTTTTAATGCCGTCTCATATTTACTCGGAAAATCCAAGCTTACTAAAAGCACATCAACTTGATCTTCTTTGTATTTCTCATTTACGGCTTCAAAATAAGGCAACTCTTTTATACAAGGACCACACCACGTCGCCCAAAAATTTACCACATGTACCTTATCATCTTTTTGATGTAACAAAGGCTCTAAACCATCATAATCATACACCTCCAATTTTACATCTTGAAATGGTAAACCGATAATTAAAATGAATAAAAAAAACTGCTTCATGTCATAAAATTAATACTCTAACTAATGGAACTCTTAATAATTAACAAAAAATTAATTAAATGTTTGACATTAACAAAATTCATTTCTATATTTGACCTTGATTATGAAAATAAATACAAATCATATTTGGTGGTGGAATTTCTCAAACGCATGTTAGTGAAACCATCCTTGTTATGAAAAAATATATAAAAAAGGCTTGTCATTCACGACAAGCCTTTTTTAATTTAAAATTGATATGAAAACATTTAGTTTATATACACATTATAAAAAAATATTAGCCGATACTATCACTCCTGTTAGTATTTATCTAAAAATTAGAGATAAATTTCCTAATAGTATTTTGCTAGAAAGTAGCGACTATCATGCTAACGATAACAGTTTTTCTTATATCTGCTGCAATCCAATAGCTTCTATTAAGGTTGAAAACAATAATATTCATCAAACTTATCCTGATGGTAGTTCTAAATCTAATTTTGTAGAAACCGTTGGTGTAGTTGAAGAAATTCACAAATTTACACAACGCTTTAAAGTCGATACAAATGAAGATTTCAAATTTATCAATAACGGAATTTTTGGCTATACCTCATATGATGCTGTAAAATATTTTGAAGATATAGAAATTTCAAAAAAGGAAAATTCGGCAACAATACCAGATGTATATTATGCTGTTTATCAAAATATTATTGCCATAAATCATCAAAAAAACGAAGCCTATATTTTTGCGCATTGTTTTGACACAGAAAACAACATTGACGATATTCTGCAATTAATTCAAACCAGACAATATGCGTCTTACGATTTTAACACCAATGGCGACATTGATTCTAACCTTACAGACGATGAGTATAAAGAGCATGTAGAATTAGCGAAAAAACATTGTGGACGAGGCGATGTTTTTCAATTGGTATTATCTAAACAGTTTTCGCAAAAATTTAGTGGCGACGAGTTTAATGTTTACCGAGCATTAAGAAGTATAAACCCGTCGCCATATTTGTTTTATTTCGATTACGGCAACTTTAAAATCTTTGGAAGCTCGCCAGAAGCCCAATTGGTTGTTAGTGAAGGTAAAGCCGAGATTCATCCTATTGCAGGTACTTTTAAACGTAGCGGAAACGACTTAAAAGATGCAGAACTTGCTGAAAAATTAATAAAAGACGACAAAGAAAACAGCGAACACGTAATGTTAGTTGATTTGGCTAGAAATGACCTAAGTAGAAACGGAAGCAACGTCACTGTAGAAAACTATAGAGAAGTTCAATTTTTCTCTCATGTCATCCATTTAGTAAGTAAAGTAACTGGAACCATTCATAAAAACACAGATACAATGCAAGTGGTAGCAGATACATTTCCTGCAGGAACATTAAGTGGCGCACCAAAGCACAAAGCCATGCAACTTATAGAGAAATACGAAAAAACAAGCAGAGGCTATTATGGTGGAGCAATTGGTTTTATGGATTTCAGTGGCAATTTTAATCATGCTATAATGATTAGAACATTTTTAAGTCAGAATCATAAATTATTTTGGCAAGCTGGCGCAGGATTGGTAGCAAAATCTAATGCCGAAAGTGAATTACAAGAAGTATATAATAAGCTTGGTGCATTGACAAATGCGATTGAGTTGGCGAAGGATATTTAGTAGTTGGTAGTTGGTAGTTGGTAGTTGGTAGTTGGTAGTTGGTAGTTGGTAGTTGGTAGTTGGTAGTTGGTAGTTGGTAGTTGGTGAAAAATAAAATACAATTTGGGAAAGAACAAAAATTAGTAAAAATTAATGTCCCAAATTCCGATATAGTCGAAAACATCAAAATTCAGAAATAATCAGCAAAAGAACGAAAATGCGAGGCGCAGCCTCAACCACGAAGTTCTGAAAGCGAATGGTGCTTTTACAAATGAACAGAAAGAAAGAAAGAAAGAAAGAAAGAAAGAAAGAAAGAAAGAAAGAAAATAGTTTAATTAATAGATACCTGCTTCAGCAGGCATTAAAATGAAAAAAGTATTAGTAATAGACAATTACGACAGTTTCACATACAATTTAGTCCATTATTTAGAAGACTTAAATTGTGAGGTTATAGTAAAGCGAAACGACAAATTAACCCTAGATGAAGTTGATGCTTTTGATAAAATTGTGTTATCACCAGGACCAGGAATTCCTGATGAAGCAGGTTTATTAAAAGAAATCATTGCTACCTACGCACCCACAAAAAGTATTTTAGGTGTGTGTTTAGGTCAGCAAGCCATTGGCGAAGTATTTGGCGGTTCATTAGAGAACCTAGAAGATGTATATCATGGTGTTTCTACCACAATTACACTTTCTGTGGAAGACGAACCTTTATTTAAAGGCCTGGGACAATCATTCGAAGTTGGCAGATACCACTCGTGGGTTGTTAACGCAAATTTACCCGATAGTTTAGAAGCCACATCTTTTGACGACAACGGACAAATTATGTCATTAAGACATAAAGTATATGATGTAAAAGGCGTTCAATATCATCCAGAATCTGTGTTAACTCCAGATGGAAAAAAGATTTTAGAGAATTGGGTTAATGATATAGTTAGCAGTTAGCAGTTAGCAGTTAGCAGTTAGCAGTTAGCAGTTAGCAGTTAGCAGTTAGCAGTTAGCAGTTAGCAGTTAGCAGTTAGCAGTTAGCAGTTAGCAGTTAGCAGTTAGCAGTTAGCA
>NZ_JABRWP010000005.1 GCF_013249045.1 Winogradskyella eckloniae | reverse complement strand
TGTCAGTGATGATTCTGATACAGATGTAGATCCAAACGGAAATGCGATACCAAACAATGAGACCGTAGACTCACCAGATGGCGATGGCACAGATGATATGGATCCAACGAATGATCCAACGGTAACGCTTTTAACAACAAACCCTGAGATTACAATAACTAAGACGGTTAACAATGTATCATCGGAAGGTGAAATAGGTTATTTGGATGATGTAATTACTTATGATATTGTTGTTGTAAATACAGGAGATGTTACAATAACAAATATTGAAATAACAGATCCTAATGCAGATGCAGGAACAATTACAGGAAGCCCAATTGCTAGTTTAGCACCAGGTGAAAGTGTAACGGTAACGGCTGAGCAGACTATAACTCAAAATGATATCGATGCTGGTTATATAGAAAATAGTGCCACAGGAACCGGTGATAGTCCAGATGGTACAGATGATGTTAGTGATGTTTCAGATGCAGGCGATGAATCAATAGAAACGCCAGATGGTGATGGTTCAACAGATAATGATCCTACAAATGATCCAACTGTAACCTTATTACCAGATCCAAGTATTGAAGTTGTAAAAACTTTTGAAATTACAAATGATGTGTTACCTGTTGGTGCAAGTTTAGATGATGAAATTACCTATACTATAAGTGTAACAAATACTGGAAATGTTCCATTAGATAACGTAGCTATTGTTGATACATTTACGGATTTGGATGGCAATATATTAACTTTTGTAACAGGACCTAGTTTTGTGAGTCCATCGTCATTAGGTAGTACGGAAGGACTATTATTAGTAGGGGAAACGGCAACTTATACGGCAACCTATATTATAGAACAAGATGTTATTAATGTAGGCGGATTTACTAATAGTGTTGTTGCGAGTGGTGATAGTCCAGATGACATTTCAGTATCTGATACTAGTGATGATGGTATTGATGATGATGGAAATGTTGAAGACGATCCAACTGAAATTATAATTACTTCTGATCCAAAAATTAATTTAATTAAAACGATATTACCATTAGAAGACACAAATGGTGATGGTATCGCAGGTGGAGTCGATGATATTATTAATTATGTGTTTATTGTAGAAAACACAGGAAACGTAACGTTGTATGATATAGTGGTAGAAGATAACTTACCTAACTTAAACTTAATGGGAGGTCCTATTTTAGAGTTACTTCCAGGTGCAATAGATAGTACTACGTTTACCGCGACTTATCTGATAACTCAAGAAGATATTAATATTGGTACGGTCACAAATTCTGCTTCCGTAAGAGGAGAGCAACCAGGTGGTGATATCAATGATATTTTAGATGATATCGTTGATACTAGTGATGATCCAAATGATAATAGTGACAACGATGATAATGGTGATGGTGAACCAGATGATCCTACTATTGTTATACTTAATTCAATTTTTGATTTAGAAGTAACAAAAGTGGTAGATGAAGTGCAGCCGTTAATTGGAGATTTAGTCACATTTACAATTGAAGTAGCGAACATAGGAAATGTAACGGCTACTAATATTGTTATCGATGAGCAAATTCCAAGTGGTTATGAAATAGCTCTAGATCCAAATACAGGAGATCCATTAATTGATTTTATTCCATTTGCTCCAGATGGTTCGTATTCAGTAGTCAATGGAGAATGGTTTATTAATCAATTAGAGCCAGATGAAGTTGGAATTCTTAGAATTACAGTAGAAGTATTAGGTTTTGGAGATTATTTAAATACAGCATATATACAAAGTGCTGTAGGCGGTGTAGATGAGGATCTTAGTAATAATGAAGATGATGCCACGGTAAATCCAATTTGTTTAACTATTTATAACGAGTTCTCACCAGATGGAGATGGTATAAATGAAACCTTTGTCATTGACTGTATAGAACGTTTCCCTGAGAATAAACTAGAAGTCTATAATAGATGGGGTAATATAGTTTACACCGCTAATGGTTACCTTAATGATTGGACAGGTATATCAAATGGTAGAGCTGTTATAAACCAATCTGATGAGTTGCCAGTGGGTACATATTATTATGTACTTGATTTAGGAGATGGGTCAGATCCAAGAGTTGGATGGTTATATATAAATAGAAAAAACTAATTAGTACTTAATTATAATATATTTTAAAATGATACAAAGATCATCGCAAATAAAAGAATTAATAGTTTTAGTAGTTATACTAATTAGTACTATTAGTTTCGCACAACAAGACCCTCAGTACACGCATTATATGTATAATACATTAAGTGTTAACCCAGCATATGCAGGCCAGAGAGAAACGTTTAGTGCTGTAGGTTTACATAGATCGCAATGGGTTGGTATTAATGGAGCACCTCAAACACAAACATTGAGTATACATTCACCACTAAGAAATGAACGCATTGGTTTAGGACTAAATGTTGTAAATGACGCTTTGGGTCCTGCTAGAGAATCATTTATTGATGCCAATGTGTCTTATACAATCCCTTTAAATGCAGAAGATTTAAAGTTATCTTTTGGTGTAAAAGGCGGATTACATATTTTAGATACCGATTGGAGTAAAGGGCGATATAGACATACAGATCCTGCATTTGAAGAGAATTTAAATCTTATTTCTCCTATGATTGGTGCTGGTTTATATATGCATACTCGTAAATGGTATTTAGGTTTAGCAGTGCCAAATTTTATCACAACAGACCATTATGATGATTATACTGAATCTGTAGCAACGGAACGAATGCATTTTTATTTAATAGGTGGATATGTATTTAATATTAGTGAAACTACAGAATTAAAACCAGCATTTTTAGTAAAAGGAGTTTCGGGAGCACCAATAATAGCAGATGTTTCTGCAAACTTTTGGTTTCAAAAGAAATTAACGCTCGGATTAGCTTGGCGATGGGATGATTCAGTCAGTGCACTAGCTGGTTTTCAAGTAACACCAGGAATGTTTATTGGTTATAGTTATGATATGACATCAACAGGTTTAAACAATTATAATAGCGGTACACACGAAGTAACATTAAGATTTGAAGTAAAAAGGTTAGGTAGAATATTATCACCACGATTCTTCTAAAAATAGGACTATGAAAACAGTATTAAAACATATATTATTAATTTTTGTAATTGTAATTTCTTTTGGTGCATTTGGGCAGAATGGGAAGATACAAAGTGTTAAAGATGACTATAGGGATTTTGCTTATGTAAAAACGAGTGAGGTCTTGTTAGAAGTTGCTAATAATGGCTATAAGTCGGCAGATTTGTTTCAAAAGTTAGCCAATTCATTTTATTTTCAAAATAAGATGGAAGAGGCTTCTAAATGGTATGGTGAATTAATGGCGCTTAATGAAGTGGTTGACCCAGAATATTATTTTAGGTATGCACTAGCATTAAAAGGCATAAAGGATTATGAAGGTTCTGATAAATGGATGGAAAAATTCAATACATTAAAACCAAATGACCTAAGAGGTAAAGCCTTTGTATCTAAAGTAGATTATAAATCTGCGATTGAAGAAATGAGTAGAGATGATATTGAAATTGTAAATCTCGAAGTAAATACTGAATTCTCAGATTTTGGTACAACAGAATACGAAAATGGAATTGTGTTTGCATCTGCAAGAGGAGGCGGAAGAAAATACAGATGGAATGAAGAACCTTATTTAGATTTATATACAGTTGAAAAATCTGAAGACGGAACCTTTGCCGAAGTAAAAAGTATTGGAGATAACGTCAATACCAAATTTCATGAATCGAGCGCTGTTTTTTCACCGAATGGTAAATACATGTTTTTTACACGAAATAATTACTTTAAATCACGATATAAAGAAGATGCTGTAGGTATTAATAGATTACAATTGTATAGAGCTACATTGGGTGAAGATGGCGTTTGGGGAAGTATTCATAAAATTCATTTTAATAGTATTGATTATAGTGTAGCACATCCAGCTCTTAATTTATTAGGTACAAAATTATATTTTGCATCAGATATGCCAGGTACATTAGGTCAGTCTGATATTTTTGTGGTTGATATTAATGAAGATGGAACATTAGGAGAGCCTGAAAATCTTGGAAGTGCAATAAATACAGAAGGACAAGAGTCATTTCCTTTTTTAAATTCTAACGGCGATTTGTATTTTTCTTCTACAGGTTTTCCAGGATTAGGAGGATTAGATGTATACGTATCAAAGGGAGCAGATCAGAAAGTTACAGGAGGTTCTAATAGAAATTTCACAATAGAAAATGTAAGCGAACCTGTAAATAGCCAATGGGATGATTTTGGATACTATGAAAATTTGGTAACAAAACGTGTTTACTTTAGTTCAAACAGAGAAGGTGGTAAAGGAAGCGATGATATTTATACCTTTGAAATTCCAGAAATTAAACTTGTTGTAGAAGGTACAGTTCAAGATGTGAAAACAGAAGAATTATTACCAAATTCTACTGTGATCTTATATGATGAAGATGGTAATGAAATAGATCGTCAAATTGTAGGAGATGATGCTTATTTTAAATTTGATGTAGATCCTGAAAAGGAATACTTAATACGTGTAGAAAAGGATAAATATACATCAGACGAGCAACGATTTACAACACCTAATAGAAATCAAGAATTAAAAATGGAATTGCTTATTGAGAAAGATGAGCAGCAAATTGAGCCTTGTGATGATTTAGCAAAAGTATTAGATATTCCTATTATTTATTTCGATTTTGATAAATCTAATATTAGATATGATGCAGAGATAGAAATACAAAAGGTATTAGCTGTATTAAATAAGTATCCTACAATGCATATAGATATTCGTAGTCATACCGATTGTAGAGGTACTGCAGCATATAACGAACAATTATCAGATCGAAGAGCTAAGTCTACAAGAGCCTATCTCATAGAAAAAGGCATTGCGGCAGAACGTTTAACGGCTAAAGGTTATGGCGAATCACGTTTAATTAATGATTGTGGTTGTGAACCTACAAATAACTCTAATTGTTCTGAAGCAGAACATCAGTTAAATAGACGAAGTGAGTTTATTATAACAAGTATAGATGGAAAAACATGCGATGATAACGATGAAAGTGAAGACTAAATCATTCTTTATCTAATTGAATAAAATAGCCGTTTAATTATTTAAACGGCTATTTTTATGAAATCCTTTACTTTTTTTAATAATTAAGATGTTAATTTTGCATAATGACAGAAGAACAAGTCATCCTAGTAGATGAGAATGATAAACAAATAGGTTTAATGCCTAAAATGGAAGCACATGAAAAAGCCCTTTTGCATCGTGCATTTTCCGTTTTCATTTTTAATGACAATAAAGAATTAATGTTGCAGCAAAGGGCTGCGCATAAATATCACTCTCCAGAGTTATGGACCAATACCTGTTGCAGTCATCAACGCAACGGCGAAACGAATATAGAAGCAGGTAAAAGACGCCTACAAGAAGAAATGGGCTTTGTTACAGACTTAACAGAGAAAACATCATTTATATATAAGGCGCCTTTTGATAACGGTCTTACAGAGCATGAATACGATCATGTGATGGTTGGTCATTATAATGCTGAGCCATTTATAAATACAGATGAAGTTATGGCTTGGAAATGGATGGCATTAGACGATGTACAACGCGATATAAAGACAAATCCTAATGTATACA
Organism: Winogradskyella eckloniae; assembly: GCF_013249045.1. Classification (GTDB taxonomy): domain Bacteria; phylum Bacteroidota; class Bacteroidia; order Flavobacteriales; family Flavobacteriaceae; genus Winogradskyella; species Winogradskyella eckloniae. The sequence continues at coordinate 377,038 of NZ_JABRWP010000005.1, read as the reverse complement.
CTGCATGGTTTAAAATTATCTTTGAAAAGTTTTATGAATTCATAAACGTTAATAAGTAATGAAAGTTACCGTACACAGAAAAGCACATTTTAATGCAGCACATCGTTTGTATAGAAAGGATTGGAGTTTTGAAAAAAACGAATCTGTTTTTGGATTATGTAACAACCCCAATTTTCATGGTCATAATTATGAGTTAATTGCTAGTGTAACAGGAGAAATAGATCCAGAAACAGGCTACGTTATAGATGTGAAGATTTTAAAAGAAATAATTAAATCTGAAGTTGAAGATGCTTTTGATCATAAAAATTTGAATATTGAAGTGCCAGAATTTGAAAATTTAAACCCAACCGTAGAAAATATAGCTGTTGTAATTTATAATAAATTGAAAGCGAAGCTAGAGACAAAATTTCAACTCGAAATTACGTTGTATGAAACACCTAGAAATTTTGTAACATATTCTGGAGAATAACTATGAAGCACACCTTATATCCATTAAAATTTCAACCTATTCTAAAAGAAAAAATTTGGGGTGGAGAGAAATTAAATCAACATTTTAACAAGAAATCTGCGGCTAAAAACTTAGGAGAAAGTTGGGAAATTAGTGCTGTACCCAAAGATGTTTCTATTGTAGAGAATGGCGCTTTAAAAGGTCAGTCCTTGCAAGCTCTCGTTGACACATATAAATCACAATTTTTAGGAGAAAAAAATTGGAAACGTTTTGGTAATGCATTTCCGTTACTCATTAAATTTATTGATGCTAAAAAGGACTTAAGTATACAATTGCACCCTAACGATGAGCTTGCAAAAGAGCGTCATAATTCATTTGGAAAAACAGAAATGTGGTACGTTATGCATGCTGAGAAGGATGCAAATCTAATAGTTGGCTTTAACCAACAAGTAGATAAATCAACCTACTTAGAACATCTAGAAAATAAAACATTAACTCAAATTCTAAATTTTGATTCAGTAAAAGAAGGTGATACTTATTTTATTGAAGCCGGAAGAGTGCATGCTATTGGAGCAGGAGTTCTATTAGCAGAAATTCAGCAAACCAGTGATGTAACGTATCGTGTTTATGATTGGGATAGAGTAGATGAGCAAGGTCATCAGCGTGTACTGCATAATGATATTGCCATAGATGCGTTTGATTTTGATTTAAAGAATGACTTTAAAATAGATTATGAACAGAAAAAGAACGCTTCAAACAACATGGTAAGCTGTTCTTTTTTTACAACTAATTTTATCGAAATTGATTCTGAACTAACAAAACAAAACAATTTTGATTCTTTTATTATATATATGTGTGTGGATGGCCAGGTAGAAATTAATACGGAATCATGGTCAGAAACTGTAACTAAGGGAGAATCAGTGCTGATTCCTGCGCAAATAAAAACCTTTCAAATAAAAGCAAATTATGGAAAGTTACTAGAAGTTTACGTTTAAAACTTCTTGATAAAGTAATTTCAAGTTGGTTATATAACTAAAAGTAATTACTACTTTTGTAAACACAAAAAAAAGATAAATATTATGGCAAATAAAAGAGATTTAAAAAAAGATATAAACTACGTTTTAGGTGATATTATTGAAGCTGTTTACGTTTGGGAACTGACAAATACGGAAAAACCAACAAAAGATAGTGAAGCAATTATTGATGAGGCTATTTCTACTTTTGATGAGTTAATAGCACGTGTTAATGATAGAAGTGTAGAGAATAAAAAAGCGCACTTTAAGGCTATTAACAATGATTTAGAATCTAAAGGAAAAAACCTAATAGAAAAAATCAACAAATTAAAATAAATAGATTTGCAAATTTGAATATCTATATTAAATTTGCAAACTCTTTTTGCCGATGTAGCTCAGCTGGCTAGAGCAGCTGATTTGTAATCAGCAGGTCGTGGGTTCGAGTCCCTCCATCGGCTCTTCAAAAATAAAAATCCAATCATATTGTATGATTGGATTTTTTAATTAAACATAGTTTTTATTTACTATAATAGAGTTATTTTTCTGTAACTTTTCTATTCACAATAACGTCATTTAGCTTTTTGCCATATAGAGAATTCTTTATCTCTGGTGTTAAATTATTATAGATAGAATCTATAAATATAGGATTGGCATTTCTAGCTTCGTACAATGCTAAATATGGTGCAATTTCATTGTCCTTATGATTCATAGCGTATTGTATGGTGTACGCGTATTTACGTTTTACCATGTTATCGCCTAATTTATTTAAGGAGTCTACAGCGATACTATCGTTTTCTTTTTGCGCCAAAAATCGAGCTTCTAACATATCTAAATTTTGATCGTTAAATTTAGACATCACTTCAATATATTCTGCCAATAAATCTTGTTGTTTAGACCCTTTTATTTTAGAATCATAATTGAAATTTTTTAAGGTTGTATGGATTTCTGTGACTCCTTTATCTGCAAAAAATGGTATGAAATGCTCAGCACCATCGTTTTTAAATAATTTTAAATACAGAAGAATTGGTTCATCTATATTGGTATGTAATTTAAATTCTGATTGTCCATTGATAACCATAGAATCTAGATCTACAATACTAGAATCGCCATCTTTTTGAAGATAAACAACTCCTTTTTTTAAACCTTTAACAGTGCCTTTGAGCGTGAATGAAGACTCATTTTCTTTAGCACAAGATATGGCTAAAACGGTTAAGAGGATGAGTGTTAAGGCTTTGTTTACTTTTGTCATGATTTGTAAAATAATTAAGTGCGTAAATATCTTATAATTGTTTTAAAAAAACTAACCTGCCGCAGCTATTTTCATTAGTTCTGCGCAAAGTATAGCACCATAAGTTCCTACCACATAGCCAAAAACAGCTAATAAAGCACCTACAGTTGCTAAAGAAGGGTGAAACGCTGCAGCGACAACAGGAGCAGAAGCTGCGCCACCAACATTGGCTTGACTACCTACGGCTAAAAAGAAGAATGGCGCTTTAATTATTTTGGCCACAATTATTAATAAGATGGCATGTATAGTCATCCATACCAAACCAATTAATATTAATCCAGGATTTTCAAAAATCTTACCTAAATCCATTTTCATACCAATCGTTGCGACTAAAATGTAAATAAAAACACTTCCTATTTTACTAGCTCCAGCACCTTCGTAATTTTTGGCTTTTGTAAAAGAGAGTAATACACCAATTAATGTTGCTATAGATATTAACCAAAAGAAACCACTTCCAAAAGAAGACAATGCGCTTTTGGGATTACTTACGGCTTCAAAATTATCCTTTAAATAAACTGAAATATGATCGGCACCAAAATGCGCGATACCAACGGCACCAAAAGCAAAAGTAAGAATGACTATAATATCAGTTAAGGATGGGTTTCTTGTAATTTTATCGCTAAACGCTTGAACTTTATTTTGTAATGCATCAATCGCTGAATTATCGGCTTTAAACCAAGTATCTATTTGCTTTCGTTTGCCTATACCAAGTAAAATTATCGCCATCCATATATTGGCTACAACGATATCTACTAAGACCATTCCGCCATAAAGTTCTTGATTAAACTCATAGATCTCTAACATGGCTGCTTGGTTGGCTCCACCACCAATCCAACTTCCGGCTAAAGTGGCTAATCCTCTCCATGTAGCATCAAAACCTGCACCTCCAACGGTTTCTGGAGAAAATGTTGAGATAAGGAGTATCGCAATTGGTCCACCAATAACAATACCTATGGTACCAGTAAAAAACATTACTAATGCTTTCCAACCTAAATTAAAAATTGCTTTTAAATCTATACTTAATGTTAATAACACTAACGATGCTGGTAATAAATAACGACTGGCAATGAAATAACTTTCTGAGATTTTGTCTGAAATTAAGCCTAATGAGTTAAAAATTGCAGGAATTAAATAACACATTAATAAGCCAGGAACGATTTTATAAAACTTAGGCCAAAATCCTGTTCTTTTAGATTCAGTAAAAAACACTAGACCTAAAGCAATCATTAATAAACCAAAAACAATAGCATCGTTTTTAAATAAAACCCACTGATTTGCAGTCGCGTTTTCAACTTTTATTTTTTTTAGCGCTATAATATTTCGGTCTAATATAAAGTGACTCATTTTTACATCTATGAGTTTAGCATCCTTAAACCGATCTTCAGTTTTAAAAATAATATCAAATAAAGCGGCTTTTTTTTCAAAAATTTGTTTAGAATAACCGACATACTCTATGGTATGTACATTATTATTTTGTTTATAATTAAAGGTACCTTGAGCTAATTGTTTATTGGGAATAAATTGGACAACATCTGCAACTGTATTTGGTACAACAAAATTAATTTTAAAGGCATTAAAGCTTATAGAATCAATTTTTACAGGAACCGTAAAAACTTCGGAATGACTAGAAGTAGGTTTTTCAAACGTTAAGGTCTGAGCAAAAGTAGAATTTATAGCAAGAAGTACTAAAGGAAGTAGTACAAAAGTCTTTAATAGTGATTTCATAATTTAACGGTATTTAATCGCAAAATACAAAAATTAAAAACTAAAAAAGTGACCGTTTCCGATCACTTTTTTTCTATAGTTTTATCCTTTGGTTTAGGTTGCCTATTCTGTGCTTTAAGATATTGCATGAGCATCCATTCTATTTGGCCATTGGTACTGCGGAACTCGTCTGAAGCCCATTTTTCAATCGCTTTAAGCATATCTTCATTTATTCGTAATGCAAATGCTTTCTTTTTAGACATTTTAATAATTTTAATTTTCTTTTCTAGTAGTAATGTAATTTAGATTTCCTCCGTTATTGCCAGCTTATCAAGCCTTCTTTTTAGACTTTACACTAAAAGTACATGATATTTTCAATTTTTAATTTAAAGATAAAAATAAAACCTAATTTAGGTTGAATCACTTTATATTCTTTCATATTCTAATGATTTAGAGTTCCTGTATTTACTATTGGAGAAGCATCTTTATCGCCACAAAGTACAACCATAAGATTACTTACCATTGCTGCTTTACGTTCTTCGTCTAAATCGACAACTTGTTTTTTATTGAGTTCTTCAATAGCCATTTCTACCATACTCACAGCACCTTCTACAATTTTGTGTCTTGCGGCTACAATAGCAGTTGCTTGTTGACGCTTAAGCATAGCATTTGCGATTTCTTGGGCATAGGCTAAATATCCAATTCGTGCTTCTAGGACTTCAATACCTGCTATGGATAAACGTTCGTCAATTTCTTTTTCTAATGCTGTGCTCACTTCATTTACACTAGAGCGCAATGTGATATCTTCATCATGTCCTTCATCTGCAAAATTATCATAAGGATACATACTTGCCAATTTTCTAACCGCAGCATCGGTTTGTACACGTACAAAGTTTTCGTAATTATCTACATCAAAAGCTGCTTTATATGTGTTATGTACACGCCAAACTAAAATAGTACTAATCATAATAGGGTTTCCTAGTTTGTCGTTTACTTTTAAGCGTTCGCTATCAAAATTACTCGCTCTTAATGAGATTTTTTTCTTAGAATAGAACGGATTCACCCAGTAAAACCCATTTTTCTTTACGGTACCTACATATTTTCCGAATAGGAGTAATACTCTAGAGCCATTGGGTTGTACCATTAAAAAGCCAAAAGCTAACATTAAAGCTGCGACTATACCAAATATAGACCAACCTGTTTTTGTAATTGGGATAAGGGCAATACTGCCAATAAATAAAATTAAAAATAAAAATAGCATGAGGTAGCCATTCGCCGGAACAATAATTTTTTCTTCTGTCATCATATATAAGTTTAAAAGGTTAGTAATGGTTATAATTTAATATGATATTAAAATAATATCATAAAGATATAACTTATTATATTAGTATCCAAACTTATTTAAGTGTTACATAAAAATTAAAAATTATTTTAAATAAACTTTGGCACAGCATTTGTTTACTATTAATTGTAATGAAAATTACTTTAGTTATTTTAAAATAACACTACTACGAAGTAGAAACATTACAATTGGTTGGTTAGTTAGAAAAAGGCATCTCGTGGTTGGGATGCTTTTTCATTTTTATAGGTTATGGTATAAAAAAAGCATCTGGAAGAAGATGCTTTAATAATGTTATATGTTAGATTCTCTTATGATTGAATAAACGCAGTGATTGTTGCAATTAGTTGAGGAGAAATAGGTCTAAAGGCTTCGTTATAGGATTTTGAATTTTCTAAGTCATCGCCTTCTATTTCAAACAAAACATGATTCATCTTTTCAATAATTTCTAATTGAGCTTTATCATTAGCATTTTTTAGGAGTTCTGCTTCTTTTACTGAAACCTGAAGATCTTTAGTGCCATTAATTATTAATATTGGTATGTCTAAAGTTTTAATGATTTCTGTAGGATTGTAAGACATCCAATTGATCATAAATTTTTGAATATTAGGTCCAAATAAAGACGCTAGTTCGTTTGGGTAATCTGTCGTAGATTTTCCGGTTTTTAGGGTGTCTACGACACGTTGTGTTTCTTTGCCTAGAGCAGGTGACATGTTAGAAACCTGTTCAACCAGTACATCGCCAATATTATTACCTGCACCAGCCAAAGAAATAAATCCATCGACATTGTCATTTGCGGCAAGCATACCAACTAAACTCCCTTGGCTATGACCAATAATGTAGATTTTATTATAACGTTCTGTGGATTTGAAATACTCAATGACATCAGAAGCGTCTGAAACAAAATCATCAAACATTATGTTATCGTCCACATTGTTTGTTAATATTTGCTTTACAATACGTTTGTCGTATCTAAAGGTAGATATCTCATTGTTTGAAAGATGTTCTGCTAACTTTTTTAAAGAGTTATTTTTTAAAAAATTCTGATTACCATCTCTATTTGTAGGTCCAGAGCCAGCAATAATAATGACAAGATTCGTTTTTTTTGAATCTATTTTAGGCTCTAATAATGTTCCATCTATGTGTTTAGTTATAGAAAGTTCCTTTTCTGTGAATAAATTGTCTTGACCAAAACTAACAAAAGACACTAAAACTATAAGAAGGACTAAATATGGTTTCATTTTATGTGATTTAAGATTATAAAGTTAATTTAATTAGTATTGAATATTATAATTAGTAACGTATTTTCTCTTTTTTTATGTTTTTAAACCATGATTTTTTAATTATTGCGCTAGGTGTTTTATCGGTAAAATACGTTATTTCGTCTATAAATGTTAAAATTAAGTGCATTTCATCGATTAAATTGGTTTTTTAGCGTGTGAATTGAAAATGAATTATATATTTGACATGTACTAAAATTTAGTTTTTAGTTCAATGGATTAATTAATTAATATTTGCCTTGTGTTGTGTTTAATTAGAAACCCTAAATCTACCGACATAGTAAAAAAGCAAATAAACGAAAACCGAGATTGAGGGATCTCGGTTTTTTGTTTTTATAGCTGTTACCAACTTCAAAATATTAATTTTCTTTCGTGCCCTTGTAATTATATCGTCTTAAAGTTTCACAATCTATTTTCATTCACTTAAAACAATTAGAAGATTAGTTTTTTTGATTAATTTAGTAATCGATATGAATTATAAGACATTTTTTTACCTGTTAAGTTTAGTTGTATTGTTGGGTTTTCAAGACAAGAAAGCCTTGCCAGATGGATTTGTATATGTAGATACTATTATACCAGATATTGATGTAGAATTACGCTATTTTACGACGAATAATTTTGTAGGTGATACGATTGATGGTTATAAGACCAATCGATTAATTTTAACGCAAGCTGCGGCAGAAAAATTAAAACTGGTACAACAAGATTTACATCAACAAAATCTCTGTTTAAAAGTTTATGATGGCTATAGACCACAGCGCGCTGTAAATCATTTTATTCGTTGGGCAAAAGACTTAAATGATACTATTATGAAACAGCAGTTTTATCCAGATGTAGATAAACGTAATTTATTTAAATCGGGTTATATAGCATCGCGTTCTGGTCATAGTAGAGGCAGTACTTTAGATTTAACCATTGCAGATGGCGAAACTGGTGAGCCATTAGACATGGGAAGTCCTTTTGATTTTTTTGGTGAAGCATCTTGGGTTGCAGATGAGGATTTAAACGATGATCAAAGGCGTAATAGAGAATTACTTCAAAACGTTATGAAAAAGCATAACTTTAGAAATTACCCAAAAGAATGGTGGCATTTCACTTTGCGTTGGGAACCTTTTCCTAAAACGTTTTTTGATTTTGAAATAGAATAACCTATCTTTTTTTCAGAGCGATTAAGCCTAGAATTGGTCCTATGGCCAATACCATAAACGCAAATTGTATGTAGTTTTGATAGGTTATTAGGGCGTTGAGTAATTGTATACTAATAATTGTTATTGAAAAACCAATACAGTTAACAATAGTTAGGGCAGTACCTTTAGCATTAGAGTCGCAATTTTGTGCAACCATTGTGGAGAACAAAGGCGAATCTGCAATTACTGCCATTCCCCAAATTATTAGAAATACTATAAACACAAAACTAGAGCTAATCATAAAAAAAACAGGTGACAATAGGCAACAAATGCCAGATATACTAAGCGATAAAATTGCCGTTTTTTTTATGCCCAATTTAGAAGATATAAATCCACCTATGACACAAGATACAGCACCAGAAGCAATTATTATAAAAGAAAATAAAGGGATATTCAATTCTGCAGTATGAAATTGCGCATGTGTTATTAGTAAAACAGGAACAAACGTCCAGAAGGCATAAAGTTCCCACATATGTCCAAAGTAGCCAAAGGCTGCAGATTTAAATGCTTTATCCTTAAACACCTGTAATATTTTAGATATTTCAAATTTTTGAGCTAATTTTTGATAAGGACCATCTGGTACAAACATTAAAATTAAAATGCCTCCTAATACAGCTAAGGACGACGTGACCCAAATCACCATTTCCCATTTTAGGTTTAAGTTAAAAGATGTTATTAAATACGGAAAAGCAGTTCCTAAAACCAGAGCAGCAATTAAAAAACTAAGTGATTTTCCTAATCCTTTTTCAAAATGATCTGCTGCAATTTTCATTCCTATTGGGTAAATACCAGCTAAGCTAAACCCAGTTAAAAATCGAAAGACCAGTAATGTTGTCATGGTATTGTTTTGGTACAATATGCCTAAGTTACATAGCGCAGCAATCACAGCGCAAATGAAGAAAATACGTGAAGGAGAATAGCGATCACTAAGTGTAAAGATGGCAAAAATAAAAGTGCCTATGATAAACCCAAACTGAACTGACGAGCTTATGTAGCCTAAGGATTCAGGACTTAATTGAAAAAATAAAATTAAATCCTCTATGATTGAGTTACCTGCAAACCACAATGATGTACAGCAAAACTGTGAGAAAATAATAATAGGTAATACTCTTGTGGATGTTGCTGCTTTCAATAGTTATTAATTTAAATACGTCCAAGCCCAATACATCAAAACAAATTGTAGCGGTAAACGTAATACTAAAACCCATTTTGGGAATCCTGCGGCTGCTTTTTTGCTCGATAACATATAAAAATGCACCAATAGAAAGACTGTTAGCATTACAATTATGCCATAAATAGAACTTGTTTTTAAAACCGGAATGCAGAGTCCTATACCTAACACTATTTCAGCTAAACCGCTGAGATAAACCAAAGTTTTATGGTAAGGTAAATAGTTTGGCATAATGCGCATGTACATCTTAGGTTTAATAAAATGCATTATACCTGCAAGACCATATATGCCAGCCATGACGTAAAGGCCTAATGGCTCATTCATCTTTGTATGTTTTGTAGGTAATACCAATACCATAATTAAAGAGGTTTTTATCTAATAGGCTAGAGGTAAATTTATTTCCTTTATCAAAATTTACCCAATTATTTCCATTAATAAATACGCGTTTTATAAAGGTGTTTTTCCCTTCAACTTCACTTGTAAATGGTAGTAACGGCCTAAAGTTGGTTGGTATTTTTACTATTTTACCATCTTTAGATTCAATCTCTTTGTACTTTTTGTTGGGTAGTAATTTTCCGGCTTTATTGGTATAGCCTAATACTTGTAGCGACACAAAAAAACCATTATCTGGTACACGTATATTATAATCATCTACATTTAGCTCATACGCATCACCATCTTTTTCAGTAGCTCTAAATACTATAGTTTCATAGGTAAGCACATTACCAGGAATACCATTGTTGTTGTCGTAAAATTGAACTTTAAATAAGGTTGAGAATTTCTTTTTTTCGCTGTTTTTTTTATTTCGTTTTTCCCAATCCTTAGACTCTAAAGCAATAGGGAAAAATATGGTTTTTAAGTTTTGATCTTGAGTGGTCGTTTTTGGGAAATACACGGCAATTTCAGATTCTATAGTCGGTAACCAACAATTATAATAGTCATCATCTAAGGACGGTTTTAGTTTATCTTCCTTAAATTTTCTGTCCTTTTTTAAGTTAAGCATTACTTCATCTAATTGATGCGACTGCGCTTGCATTATCAATGCTTTAGGTAAGTTTTTTGTAGAAACGTTTAGATCTTTAAATCCTATCGCAGATATAAAAAGCGAATCGATATCTGGATATAATTTTTCAGTAAAGATAAATACACCTTCATCATCTGCAAAAATACCATTACCATTACCAAAAGAAATGGTAGCGTAACTTACAGGATAATTAGAAATACTATCTTTAATAACAATCTGTGCAAACGACAATTGCCCAATACAAAGAAGCGAAAATAGAATTTTGTACATGCCTAAGTTTTATAGATTTTAAAGATACATCATTTATAGGCATAAAAAAACGCCTCAATTATGAGACGTTAGTTGATGTTATTCATTACAGTGATTCTTAATTAATCGACGTGTTTTTTTGTTTGCGTAAAACCTACATACAAGCCAACACCAGACATTAAGAATATTAAAGCAGGATAAACAGCGTTATCATTGATACCAGTATAGTTTTCTATAAGAATCGCTAAGAAAAACCCAAGACCAATTCCCATTAATAGAAAAGCCACATTAATTACAACTACTTTCCAAGAGGAGCCAGATCTTTTACCTATGTTAAAAATACTGGCATCAGCACCTTTTTCTATAAGTGCTAAACGTTCTTTGTTTCGGGTGGAAAAGTATAGATATACAATTCCAAAAATAGATAAGAATAAACTTATTGGGATTAATATTTCTTCATTCATAATGTTCGATTTTTAATTGATTAAATTTATTTGTTTCATAGCTTATGACGATGCTAATTAATCTTAGGTTACACTTTTCGTAAAAAAAAATAAATATTTATTTTAGTGTAACCTTCATTAAAGTTTTGTCGTCTATACTAATATAATGACCACCAACGACGACCAAATACTAATCAACGCTATACATAATGGCAACACTAAAGCGTATGCGCAATTGGTAAATCGTTATAAGGATTTGGTGTTTACCTTGGCTTTTAGAATGTTAAAACATAGAGAAGAGGCCGAAGAAGTGGCACAAGATACATTTGTAAAAGTGTTTAGGTCATTAGATAATTTTAAAGGTGATTCTAAATTTTCTACTTGGATTTATAGAGTGACCTACAATACTTGTCTAGACCGCATAAAAAAGAATAAAAAGCATATCAATGATGTGGCTATTGATGAATTTACCTTTAACAAATTAGACACCATAGACAATGCTTTAGACCATTTAATAAAGGAAGAAAGACATGCTTTAATTAAAAGGTGTGTTAATATGTTGCCAGAAGATAGTAGCGCATTATTAACGCTATTTTATTTTGAAGAATTATCTTTAGATGAAATATCGAGTATTATTAATATTGAAGCGAATACTGTAAAAGTGAAGCTTTTTAGAGCACGAAAAAAATTGGCAATACTATTAGAGCAATATTTGAAACCAGAAAACAGATTGAAACATGAAAGCGGATAAAAACATAGAGGAATTTATAGATAACATAATGTCTGAAGCTGGTTTAGAACAACCTTCTTTAGATTTTACAGCCAATGTTATGTCTCAGGTTGAAGCTAGTTCTACTTCTAATGCAACGGTTTATAAACCATTAATTTCAAAACCCGTTTGGTTTATCATTTTAGGTAGTTTTATTGCTTTAGTTGGTTATGTTGTTTTGGGCAATACCGAAACAACAGCAAGCTGGACCGACCGTTTAGAATTACCAGAAGTACCTTTTAATCTGTTAGAAAATATCTCCTTTGAATTTTCGTCAGCATTAATGTATGCCTTTATACTATTAGCATTAATGGTAAGTATACAAGTTTCTGTAGTAAAATATTATTTCCAAAAACACATAACGTTTTAATCCGGATAATACCAAAAGAGTATAGACAACATGTCTCTTTTTATAGTGTCTTGCTGTTTTAAGGTATTGTATTTAATAGTAAGTAAATGTTTTCCTTCGCTTAACGATGCTGTAGGTAAATAGGTTTCAAATCCTAAAGTATTTTTATTGATTACAAAATCTGAAGTAAATTGTATTGTATCAATTTCTACAGTATATAACTGATTAAATGTTCTTAGGTAGTCTTTCTTTAAACTATCGAACTTTTGTCTTTGAATTTTAGAATCAAATTTTGCACTATTATAACCTTTGCTAAAATCGGTAATCATGCCTCGTTTGTCCTTCTCTGGTTTTAAGTTTTCGTTGAAGTTGAAAATATTATCTTCTATAGATTCAGTAAATCGAACAAACACTTTTACAAAATTGCCAGTAATAATTTTAGATTGTATGGCAGCATCATCAATAAAAAGTTCATTGTCTTCTTTTACTAAATCTTCATAATTATTATCACTTGTAGTATAGGCATTAGACTTAGATTGTTCGCTAAAATAGTTTGAGAAATTGTAATCTACAGAAGAAAATATACTAACTATAATAAACATTGGTAAGAGTACAAAACTCAGGCGTTTTCCAAATTTATTATCTAAAAAATTATATACAATTGGTCGGTACAAAAAGCTTAAAGTAATAAAGCTAAACACCCAATAAAATGGAAAATAAAATTTAGAAATCCATTTGCCTTTTTTTAATAAACCTTGCGTAGCAAAATCAAAAAATGTCAGTAGCATACCAAAACAGATAAAAATCATAATTGGGACACCAAGAGTAAGTCTTAGCCATTCTGGGAAACTTTCGTTTTCAATTATATATTCGGCTGTTAAAACAATTGCGATTAGAGAAAACGTTAAGGCTAAAACGTAGAATATAAGTAAGAACGAAACCGCAAACATAATACTACAGTAATTCTCTAAACGCCCAATGTATCTATCAAAAGACCCAACTCTTTTTTTTAAATATTTTGTGAATTTTGGACTGTATTTAAGATAGTCATAATCAATATCGCCAGAAACATATCGCAATCCTAAAGCACCAATCCATAAACCACGTAATAATACATGCAAGAGTAGATTAACAAGCAAAATAACACAAGAAAACAGAGCTACTTGAGTTATAATATTTTCATGCACAACACCATTTATGGAAGCTTCAATACTCGCAATTTTAATAGAATTATAAGCCGTAAATAAACCAAATATGGCAAAACCAGAGATTAATAGTTCTAGTTGCCAGCTTTCTTCTTGTAATTTTTCGAGGAGCTTTTTAAACGCTGGTTTATTGTAATTGTCACTCATGTTTTAATCGGTCGGTTGATAATGAGTTTAAAATTAAACATATTCAGTTAAAATCAATCTTTTTATTAATAATTTGAAACCTTTTATAAAATCTATCGTTTTTAATAATAGAAACCGCTAATCATCACAATGCATCAAACAGAGACTAAGCTTATTGAGTTTTGCAAAAAAGAAAATGAAGTTGCGCAAATGCAAGTTTACGATACCTATGCACCAGCCATGTTTACTATTGCTTGTAGATATCTCAATAATGATGAAGATGCAAAAGATGCGATGCAAGAAGGGTTTTTAAAAGCTTTTAGAAATATTGAACAGTATCATCCTAAAGCCACGTTTGGTGCTTGGTTAAAACGTATAATTATCAATCAATGTTTAGATGTTTTAAAGAAAAATCAGTTGCAGTTTGATGCTATTGAGGTTTCAGAATTAAGAATTACAAACGAAGACGATTGGCAGTTTGATAGTTCAATTTCAAAACAAGAGATATTAAATGCCATTGGGCAACTTAGCGAAAAGCATAAAATAGTCGTAAAGTTATATTTACTTGAAGGCTACGACCATGAAGAGATTTCAGAGATTCTAGAGATACCTATAAAAACATCGAGAACACATCTGAGACGAGGTAAACTAAAACTACAAGAGTTATTAAAACACAAATATAATGAAGCGAGATATTAGACACATATTTAAAGATGAGGAAGATGATTTAAAACCGATTCCAAAAAATCATCGCGCTGAATTCTTAACAAAACTAAGAAAACCGAAAAGCCAAAAACAGAATCCATTGGTTTGGCTAGGTGTAGCAGCTGCTTTGGTAATTGCGCTTACCATAGGGTTTAACGTTTTTAATTCTGATGCATTAGAAAATAATACAACTCCGATTGTTGCGCAAGTCGAAAACATTGAAGCCGAATATTTAGCAAGCATTGAAGCTGAATGGCAAAGTTTTATAGCCTTAACCGAAGACGAAAAATTAGTAAAACGCTTTAGAAAAAAGCTTGATGAGTTAGATATGGATTATCAAGAAATCTCAAAGCAATTCAAAAACGACAGTAATAATATATTAGTTATTGAAGCTTTGGTAGATAATCTTCAAACAAGATTGCAAATACTAAAAGACATACAGAAACACATCAAAATATTAAATCAAAATAACGAACACCATGAAAACACTTTTTAAAATATTGGTATTGATGCTGATCACATCATGGGCTGCGAATGCTCAAATACACAAAATTTATAACAAAAGCTTTGACGCAAATTCTATTACAACATTAGACTTGAATCTTGATGGTGTATACGTCAAAATTGAAGAGTCTTTAGACAATAAAATCCATTTTAATTATACTATCGAGTTTGATAATTACTCTAAGAAAGCTATTGAAGAACAATTGGAAGGAATTAAAACGATTGCAAAAATTGTTGATTCAAAATTAGTGTTTGAAACCTTTAGTGAAACCCCTTTGTCTGATGTAGTTTACAGTATTGAAAGTTTACATGGTATTACTTTTGAGGGTGATTACATGACTTTTAAAGAAACTTCAGAAATACGTTGGAGGAAACCTAAAAAGTATTTTTATGGAATGAATGATGATACTAAAGTAGAAACTTTAAAAGAGTATCTTAAAGATTTAAGAGGGTTAGATGGTAAAGGAGAAACACACAAAATTGATTCTAAAAATGTAAAGACTTTAAAAACTAATTTTATTATAAAAATACCTGCTGATATTAATTTAAGAATTCGCTCTTTTGATTCTCACATGACTTTTAAGTTAGATTTAACCGGATTAGTTAATATGAATGCAAGGAATACTAATTTAAAATTTATGAGTTTAACCAATCCGTTAAACAACTTTGATATTGCTAATGGAAAATTTAGAAGTAATGATTTAAAAGGTGGTGCGTATAAGTTTAATCATGTCAGTGACTTAAAAATTGCAAGTGTAGATCATCTTAATATAGATAGTGAATTTACTACCATAATTATAGGAGAAGTAGGTAGAAAGGTGAAAATTGTAGATTTTAATGGCAAATTTTGGCTAAATAATTTTTCCAAGGATTTCTATAATTTTCAAATGGATACAGAATATTCAGAAATCAACCTTTTTTATCCTAAAGATGTAAAATTTTATTTTGAGTCTTATGGACACGATACAGCTTTTTATGAGGGTAATAATATTACTAATATTACGGCAAATCGAAAAAATGAATATTCAAAAATGATGACTATAGGCGAAGAGGAAAGCCCAAATACAATTAAGATTAATGCTGCTCACGGTATTATAAGATTTGGAAAGGACTTTATTGAAATTAATGAGTAATATTATTTTGTCAGAATACTAATTAAGAACTTTTTAAGAGCTGTCATTCTGAACTAGTTTCAGAATCTGAATTGATAATTTGGTATATTTTATTGAGAATCTGAAACAAGTTCACATTGACAAATCAGTGAAATAATAATCACAAATCAGAGGTTTTGAAGACTGCGTCTTTCATTTAATGTTATCTAAGTTATCTAAAGAAAAAACACTCAGATATACTAAGTGCTTTTTGTTCTTTTACCAACAACCAACAACCAACAACCAACAACCAACAACCAACAACCATCAACCAACAACCAAAGACTAAATCAATACCAACGTTTTTTCTTCTTTTTAGAAGCTTCACTCTTACGACCTTTTTTGTACTTACTCCCTTGTTTTTTGTGTACAATAGGTTTTGCTTTTGGGTCTAAAGGATAAGGATGCTCTGTCTCCACAGGAATCTGTACATTTATAGCATTCTGAATGGTTTTTACATAACTTTTCTCATCTGCAGAGCACATAGCATATGCCTTACCAATGTTACCAGCTCTGCCAGTTCTTCCAATTCTGTGGACGTAGGTTTCGGCTACATTTGGCATATCAAAATTAAACACGTTATCGAGTTCATTAATATCAATACCACGTGCCGCAACATCTGTTGCAATTAATACTTTTACGTAACCGTTTTTAAATTTGTTAAGCGCTGTTTGACGTTCGCTTTGCGCTTTGTCGCCATGAATACTGTCTACTGTATACCCATTTTTAAGCAAGGTTTGTTCTAGCTTATTCACACCAAATTTAGTACGTCTAAATATTAAAACGTTCCCTTTTATAGTGTTGCGCATTAAATGCAAACACAATTCAATTTTGTTACGTTTAGGTACATAATACAATACCTGACTTACATCTTTTGCTACAGAACGAGTTGGTGTAACATCTATACGTTCTGGGTTTTTAAGAATAGTTTTGGCTAATTCTTCAATTTTAAACGGAATAGTTGCCGAGAATAATAAGGTTTGCTTATCTTCAGGACAAAGTCTGTCAATTTTCTTTACATCATCAATAAAACCCATGGCTAACATTAAATCGGCTTCATCTAAAACAAAGGTTTCAATATAATCTAGATTAATGTAATCTTGTTTATGTAAATCGAGAAGACGACCAGGTGTTGCGACCAAAATATCAACGCCTTTTTTTAAGACATCAATCTGAGGTTCAATAGACGTACCACCAAATACAACTAAAGAACGCAAATTTGTAAACTGTGCGTAGGTTTTAAAGTTTTGCTGAATTTGAACCGCTAATTCTCGCGTAGGACTAATGATTAAAGCTCTAATTTTTTTTCCTCGTTTTGGTGCATCTTGTTTGTCATACAATTGCTGAAGAATAGGCAGTGCAAAGGCAGCTGTTTTTCCTGTTCCTGTTTGTGCAGAAACAATAACGTCTTTTTTATCTAAAATCAACGGAATTGCTCGTTGTTGCACCAAAGTAGGCTCTGCATAACCAGAAGCTTCAACAGCTTTTTGAATTGGTTTTATTAAATGTAAGTCTTTAAATGACATGTGTTTTGTATTTGTATTATCTGTCATTCCTGCGAAGGCAGGAATCCACTTTGAAAGTTAAATTTGTAGACTCCTGTCTTCGCAGGAATTACAAACGAGATGTGATAAACATATGACAAAGGTAAATGAAATGTTTTACCAACGTTCAGCAACCCAATCCTTTTGTTCTTTTTCTGTTAAAAATGTCCAAGCTATAAATCGGCTTATTTTGTTGCCTTGTCCCATTTCAATGGTTTTTACATCAGTAGCATTTACTTTTTGTAAAATTTTATAAGTCGGTTTTAAGGTAACTTCTTTAGAGATTAAACTTGTAAACCAATAGCATTGTTTACCAAAATGTTTGCTTTCGTAAATCATATCTTTAACAAAACGTGCTTCACCACCTTTGGTCCAAAGTTCGTTCTGCTGACCTCCAAAATTTAAAAGGGCTTTGCTTGGTCGTTTTCCTTTTAGATTTTTTAGTTTTTTTAAACTCGCTTTTTGAGCATCCTCTAAAGAGGCATGAAAAGGTGGATTACAAATGGTGAAATCTACTTTTTCTTCAGGTTTTAAAATGTTGTAGAAGAAGTCATTCGATTTTTCTTGTCGTCTAATTTCTAAATTTGCTTTTAAGTTTTTATTGCGTTGCTCAATTTCTTTAGCTGAGGTTATCGCTTTCTCATCTGTATCACTACCAATAAAAGACCAACCATATTCATGCTGACCAATAATTGGGTAAATACAATTGGCACCAACACCAATATCTAAACCTTTGATGTGGTTGCCTGTTGGGATTTCAGGAGTATTGCCTTTTAATAAATCGGCAATATTATGAATGTAATCTGCTCTGCCTGGAATTGGAGGACATAAATAATGCTGCGGAATATCCCAATATTGTAGTTTATAATGATGTATTAATAACGCTTTGTTCAACGCTTTTACAGCTGCAGGATTAAAAAAATCTATAGATGTATCTCCATATTTATTAGGTGCAACGTAAGCCTCTAATTCTGGCAAACTTTTAATAAGATTTTTAAAATTATAACGTGCTCTATGCTGACTTCTTGGATGAAGTTCTGATTTTACTGTAGGATGTTGTTTCTTCTTTTGCAATTTGAAAAGTGTTTTTATAATAATAGGCCTATACCAATATTAACTGTCATTGGCTCTTTTTCGTTCTTAAATTCTAGATATTGATTTATATCAGATTCAGAATTATTATTCTTAATAGCGTTGAAGTATTGATTGATTTTTAAAAGAATAAACCCTTTTTTACTTTCCGAAAAAGTTATATTCTTTTTAATCTGAAGGAATGCACCAAAATTTACTGAATTGTAATTAACTTTAATATCCTTACTGTAACTTACAGTTGAGTTATATGAAAATGTTGGGTCGTTTGGGTCAACAATACCGATTTGGGAATTATTTGTAATGATATCTCCTTTTTCTTTTGCAGACAATATAAAACTTGCAAATCCTCCAAGCCCAATTTCATAAGCATTACCTGCACCAAAGTGAAGATTATAGCTAATAGGTATTTGTATTTGATGAACATTTCTATTTCCTTCATTAGAAACTGCACCTAGTTTATCTTCAACGGAAAATCGGTCTAAATAATATCCAATACCAAAATCTAAAGAAAATTTTTCGTTTAGTGAGTATTTGATACTTGGTAGTACAAATAGCCCAATATTCATTTTAGATTTTATCTGTGGTCTTCCATCAACGTTAGAGTTTGTAAGTTCACTTGTGCTTGGAATTGATAATGTAGGTCCTAATGCTAAAGAAAAACTAGTTCTATTATTTTGAGAAAAACTATGATTTAGGTAACTCACAAGAATGATAAAAAAGTAAAAGTGTTTCATAAATAGATTGGTAAATGCAATTGCAAAGGTACGCTAAAAGCATTTGGTTAAACGTTTGTTTTCTCGGCTATGATATATAAATAATCGCCTAAACTATTTTCGTAAGATTTAATGATATCGTGAATCTTTCCGCTGTCTATATCATTTCTTAGCATATGTAATCCTTGTTCAACTTCGGTTTTATTAGCTAATGCACAAAAAGATGAAATACCATTTCTAATGCTTTCGTCAAAATATAATTCGGGATTATGTTTTCCACAATACAAAAATTGATCTTCTAAATTGGGTTGAATATTATAGATTTCCGTAGCCGAAATTTTTAAGCCAGAATTTGCCATAGCAGTTTCTAGAACGGCTAAGCTCGGCATTTGTGTTATAGAATCTGACATCATTTTTGGAAAGTAATGGTTTAGCCAGTAACCTTGCATTTGTTCTGGTGTAGAGGAGAAGATAACAATTTTACCATTTGGTTTTAAAATATAATTAAATTCTGAAAAAGCTCTTGTAATATTTGGCCAATGATGAATAGTTAAGGTCGCTATAATTCCATCGATACTTTGGTGTGCCAGATTGGTTTTTTCTGCAGGAGCAAAATTCCATTCTATGTTTTTATTAAGTGCATGAGCTTGTTTTAGCATTTCTATAGAAGGATCTATGCCAATAAATTGAAATCCTTTTTGCTGAAGGGCATTGGTGTAATTACCTGTGCCACAACCAACATCTAAGTATAGTCCGTCTTTTTGAGGATTGAGATGTTTAAGAAATTGTTTGGTTAAGTAAGGATCTGCTTTACGTGTTTGATTGTAGTTGCGTCCTATTTTGTTGTAAATCGTTGCCATTTTAATATTTTTATTATTTGAGGAAAAACGCTAGACGTTTTTTTAAACGAGGAGGAATGGCATCATTTTCTATTAATAATTGAATGTGGTTTTTATCCTTTTCTTTTGCATATAATAATTGAAAAAAATCGAATATAGAAATGCTATTATTGTGTTGTTCAATTAATTTAAAATGATCGACTTTTGATACAATACCTTCTTCAAGTACTCTAACGTATGTACCTGAGTAACCGTTATCAATAAATTGCTTTAATACATCATTTGATCCAAATTTATGGGCAAATTTAAAACACGGTTCTCTTGGTTGCGTGATTTGTACAATTGCTGTTCCTAATTTATAAATATCACCAACAACTAATTGTTTTTCATCCATGTGTTTAACGGTTAGGTTTTCACCTAGCATGCCATAGGTCCAATCTAATTGCGCATAGAGGTTTTGCCAATATGGATATTGATCTTCAGAAAATAAGTAACATGCTTTAAATTCGCCACCATGCACCTTTCGGTCTGATACTTCATCATCTTTTACATTGTCTTTAGTTAAGTATATTGGGTGATCCGTTGGTTTTTTATAAATGCCAGTTGTAATTTCTTTACCATTCCAAATAAACGTTGTTGGTTGGGCAATGTTTGTAGATGTAATTTTCATGCTCTAATTTAAACAAAAAAAAGCGCAAGTTTAAAATTCAACTTGCGCTTTCCAGCTATTAATCTTTTGGCAATAAGGGAATATTACCTTGTTAGGACTGCAAAAGTATAATTATAAATGACGTAAAATATTGATGTATGTTAAGAAATTTCAATATTTATGATAATTCTTTCCTAATTCTACTTAAGCTTTCTGTGGTAATTCCTAAATACGATGCTATATGATAGTTTTTGATACTCTTTTCTATTTTAGGATAGGTTTCAATAAAATTGAGATAGCGTTGCTTTGCGGTTTTAGAGAGATTGATGAGAATTCTTTTTTGAAATGCAGTATACGCTTTCTCCAGTTTTATTCTAAAAAATGTATCAATTTTAGGAATCTGAGTAAACAAGTATTCTTTATCCTCCTTGGATATTCTGTATAAGGTGGAGTCTTGTATGGCTTCTACGGTTAAAATGGCTTTGTCTCCCGTAAAGAAAGCCGTATAGTCACTAACCCACCAATCACTAATGCCAAATTGTAAGGTGTATTCTTTGCCTTCCTCATCGGTATGGAATGTTCTCATACAGCCACTTACAATATAATATTGCGCATCTGCAATGTCGCCAGCATTTAATATAATAGCACCTTTTTTTGCGTTTATTTTTTGAAAAACAGAGTTAATAATATTGATCTCTTCGTCTGTAAAAACGAGATCATTAAAAATTTTATTTCTGTCTGAAACTTCCATTTGCCTTTAGTAATAGAATTAAAGTTAAGTAAAGGGAAGTGAAAGCCTATAATAGTTCGGTGTACGATTAAAAAAATGGATGATCCGTTAAATTGTAAAATAAAAAACCACCTTGCGATTTCAAGGTGGTTTTGTAAAGCTCGTTTTTAATGCTTAGTCAATTTTTTTAGCCACATTTTCTTGACCTGATTGAAAAATGGTAAAACTTTCTACGTTATCGTTGTCATCTTTATTAAATCTAATTTTAATGTCAGCAACCTTAGCAAAGAAGTTAGTTGCGTTGTCGGCATAAAGTTCAAATTGGCCTTGACCTGTAGCTTGAGCAAAAATTTGATTGTCTTTTACTGTGATGTCAACGTTAAAATTAGGACCTAATTGATAAGTGCCAACATAGTGTTGTAATACCGCATTGGTAAGTTTTATTTCTTTTCGTGCTGCTGGCATAGGTTTGTTAACTTCTTTACCAACGTTTTCGGTATCTGCAATGAATAGAGCCTGTCGTTTTCCGTTCGCTGTTTTTGAGAATTTATATTCTATATTTCCTTCTTCAAACATAAAATGATTTTCAGATAGTGGAAAAATTTCAAATACGGTGTTGGTTTCAGATTCTCTCATGCTTTTAAGTGTGCCGTCTTTTATAAAAATATGTCTTACAGCGCCATCTTCAAATTCGTAAGCACCAACCCATTGTTTTAGTTTGTCCTCTGCAATATTTACGACATCTTTCATGGTAGGATAAGGTTTACCAATTGCTGCGGCTGCCAAATTTTGAGTAACAGTTCCGATATCATTACAACTGCAATTGCTAAGACCTATAACGTATATATCTTCTTCAATTAAATAAATACCATTAGTAGAAGTGCCAAAAATTCCACCACTATGTGTGTAGCCTTTAGATCCTTTTAAATTAAACTCAGCAAGACCATAACCGTATGTAATATGTTCGCCATCATTGAGCGTAGATCCATTAATTGCTTTCTCTAATGTAGAAGCCTTTATAAAGGTGTTATTAGTAAGAGCGTTTTGCCATTTTAGCATATCGTCTATTGTAGAAGTTAATGCGCCTGCTGCGTGAGGTAATGTCATGCTAAGGTAGCTGGCATTTACAAATCCCGAAGGATCTTCTTCATATGCTTCAACTCTGTTTTTTACGAGTTCTCTGTTATTACCATATCTAGAACTATGCATATTAATAGGTTCGAAAATATTTTTTTCAATATAGTTTTCGTAAGTGTCTCCAGATATGATTTCAATGATTTTACCCAGTAATACATAGCCAGAATTATTATATTGATAGGCTTCACCAGGATCAAAATCCATTGGTTCATTTTTAAAATAGTCAATTAATTCATCTAGAGTAAAATCTTTTCTTGCAACTTCTAATAAATTGCCAATGCCTGTGTAACTCTTAATGCCAGATGTGTGATTTAGTAAATGATGTACCGTAATTGTTTTTCCATGCGTAGGATAATCTGGTATAAACTTAGTGATAGGATCATTGAGGCTAAGTTTTCCTTGTTCTTCTAACATTAAAATAGAAACAGCTGTAAATTGTTTAGTGATAGAGGCTAACATAAATACGTTCTCTGTCGTCATATCTACATTGAGTTCTAAACTGGACTTACCAATGGCTTTTTTGTAAATAGGTTTACCATTTTTGGCTACTAAAATAGTGGCTCCTGGTGCCTCTGTATTTGTGTAATATTGAGATACAATGGCATCAAATTGTTTGGTTAAATCTTGCGCTGTTGTCGAAATTGTAAATAAGAAACTAAATGCTATTAAGGCAATGAAGTGATTGGTTTTCATTTTTTCGTTGGATTGATTAATACTTATAAGACGACACTGAAGATGATAAGTTACAAAAAAACCACCTTGAGTTAACAAAGTGGTTTTGATTTTACAATTCTTGATCTTGTAGAAGCTTTCTACTTAATCATATCGTAACTACGTTTAATAAAATTAGTTAATTCTTCACCTTTTAAAAGTCCTTGAGATAAACGCGCTAAATCTAAACTTTGAGAAATTAAGCGTTCTTGCTTTTTCTTTGTTTTAGTATTTAATATTTCACCTACTAATTCAGAATTTGTATTAATGATGAGGTTATGAATTTCTGGCATATGACCAAACATATTCATTCCGCCACCACCAGTTTGTTGCATTTCTTTCATTCTACGCATAAATTCTGGCTGCGTAATAATAAAAGGAGATGCTTCACTATCCATAGCTTCTAATTGAATAGTAAATTTTTCTGAAGGTATCACTTCTTTTAGTAATGTATCTAATTCTGTTTGTTGCTCATCAGTTAATTTTGAAATGGCAGTTTCATCTTTTTTAATTAAATTATCAATATGATCGCCATCCACTCGTGCAAAAGAAATATTCTCTTTTGTTGATTCTAACTTCTGTATTAAGTGTGAAACAATAGGAGAATCTAACATTAATACTTCATAACCTTTAGCTTTTGCAGCTTCGATATAAGAATGTTGTTGGTCTTTGTTAGATGCATAAAGAATTACAAGTTTGCCATCCTTATCCGTTTGGTTGGCTTTTATCTTGTTGAATAATTCATCATACGTAAAGAATTTACCATCCACTGTTGGGTAAAGTGCAAAGGCATCTGCTTTTTCGAAGAATTTTTCTTCAGAAAGCATGCCGTATTCAATAACAATTTTAATATCGTCCCATTTGGCTTCAAAATCTTCACGGTTATTATTAAATAATGACTTTAATTTATCTGCTACTTTTCGGGTAATGTAAGATGAGATTTTCTTAACGGCTCCATCTGCTTGTAAGTAAGAACGTGATACGTTTAATGGAATATCTGGTGAATCAATAACACCTCTTAACATGGTTAAGAACTCTGGTACAATTCCTTCTACATTATCTGTAACATAAACTTGGTTTTGGTACAGTTGAATTTTATCCTTTTGAATGTTGATGTCGTTTGTCATCTTAGGGAAATATAAAATTCCTGTAAGGTTAAATGGATAATCGACATTAAGGTGAATGTTAAATAAAGGCTCTTCAAATTGCATTGGGTACAATTCTCTATAGAAACCACTATAATCTTCATCTTTTAATTCTGAAGGTTGTTTTGTCCAAGCCGGATTTGGGTTGTTGATAATATTATCTACAGTAATCTGCTTATGAGGCTCTGTTGTTTCTTTGCCGTCAGCATCTTTAGTAGTTTTTGGTGTAAAATCTGGGTCGTTTATTTCCTTAGTACCAAATTTAATTGGCACAGGCATAAATTTATTATACTTGTTTAATAACTCTCGGATTCTAGACTCTTCTAAAAACTCTGTTGAGTCTTCTGCAATATGAAGAATTATCTCTGTTCCTCTAGTTTCTTTATCAGCTTCTTCTAAAGTAAATTCAGGAGATCCATCACAGGTCCAATGTGCAGCAGGTGCGCCAGTATGAGATTTTGTAATAATTTCTACTTTTTCTGCAACCATAAAAGCCGAGTAAAACCCTAGACCAAAATGACCAATAATACCAGAATCTTGCGCAGAATCTTTATACTTATCTAAAAATTCTTCAGCACCAGAAAAAGCAACTTGGTTAATGTATTTTTCTACTTCTTCAGCAGACATACCTAATCCTTGATCTATCACATGAAGTTTTTTTCCTTCTTTGTCAATTTTTATTTCAATCTGCGGATTTCCGTATTCAGATTTAGATTCACCAATACTAGTAAGGTGTTTTAATTTTAATGTGGCATCTGTACCATTACTAATTAGCTCACGTAAAAATATTTCGTGATCGCTGTATAAGAATTTTTTAATAAGCGGAAAGATGTTCTCTACCGATACATTAATACTTCCTTTTGTCATTTTTATTTAGTTTTTGTCATTCCTGCGTAGACAGGAATCTAATTAATAATTGTTTTAATTACATTTTACTACTAGTCAAATAAAATACCAAGACTTAAAATGTGACAAACTGACACAACTTTATTTTTAGAAAATTAGTTTTTAGAATTTGCACTTTATATTTTGTATTTTGCTGATGCTAAATAATTAAATTGATAACATGTATAATTCTAAAATAATAGGCTTAGGCAAGTATGTGCCAGAAAATGTAGTGACAAATGCGGATTTGTCTAAAATGATGGACACCAATGATGAATGGATACAAGAACGAACAGGTATTAAAGAGCGTCGTTGGGTAGAAAAGGGTAGTGGAGATACTACAGCTACAATGGGTGTGAAAGCCGCAAAGATTGCTATAGAACGTTCTGGTTTAGATAAAGACGATATAGATTTTATCATTTTTGCGACACTGAGTCCTGATATGTATTTTCCTGGTCCAGGCGTACAAGTACAGCATGCTTTAGATATAAAAACGGTTGGAGCTTTAGATGTACGTAACCAATGTTCTGGTTTTGTATACGCCATCTCTGTTGCAGATAATTTTATAAAAACAGGTATGTACAAAAACATACTAGTTATTGGTAGTGAGCTACATTCTCATGGTATGGATATATCAACACGTGGACGAGGTGTTTCCGTGATATTTGGAGATGGAGCAGGTGCTGCCGTTTTAACGCGAGAAGACGATAATTCTAAAGGTATTTTATCTACACACTTACACTCACAAGGTGAGCATGCAGAAGAATTGGTGCTCATTGCACCTGGTATGGGAAAACGTTGGGTAAACGATATTTTAGAAGACAATGATCCTAACGATGTGAGTTATTTTCCTCACATGAACGGACAATTTGTATTTAAAAATGCGGTAGTGCGTTTTAGTGAAGTCATTATGGAAGGTTTAATGAAAAATGAATTACAGGTTGATGATATAGATATGCTTATTCCACACCAAGCGAATTTACGTATTGCACAGTTTATTCAAAAGAAATTTAAACTTAACAATGATCAAGTATTTAATAATATTCAGAATTACGGAAATACGACTGCAGCATCAATCCCTATTGCATTAACGGAAGCTTGGGAAGAAGGAAAAGTAAAAGAAGGCGATACCGTTGTGTTAGCTGCTTTTGGTAGTGGTTTTACTTGGGGAAGTGTAATTATTAAGTGGTAATATTAGTTAGCAACTAGGTCTTTTTTAGCAGATTTTCTGGGTGTTTAGAG
Source organism: Winogradskyella eckloniae (assembly GCF_013249045.1). Lineage (GTDB taxonomy): Bacteria > Bacteroidota > Bacteroidia > Flavobacteriales > Flavobacteriaceae > Winogradskyella > Winogradskyella eckloniae. The sequence continues at coordinate 350,396 of NZ_JABRWP010000005.1, read as the reverse complement.
AAGAGATCACATGGTTGCGAAGAAAAAATGTAATACAATTCGATATGAAATTCAATAAAATTATACGCTCTGTGCTCTTGTTACATATGTTGTTCTTAGGCTTAGCTTATGCACAAGACACACAAGAGCTAGAAGCCGAACGAGCTAAAAGCGATAAAATTAAAGGTGAGCATCCGCTTATTAATTTAATGAAAACAAAAACGTCCACTTTAAAGGACGAATTAAAAGGTGTGCATCCACGTGTGTTTTTGACACAATCAGAGATTGATGATTTAAAAGATAAGACGAAAACCCAAAAAAAATTATGGGAAACAGCCTTGTCTAGAGTTAGGGCAATGACTATTGAGCCAACACCAGCGCCAGCGCAAGCAAGACGTGTACAGAATCCTGTTGGATTAGGCATTGCAGAAGCAGCACTCGCTTATAAAATTACAGGTAAAAAAAAATACTTAGTTGCAGCCAAAAAATACATGGATGCCGCAGTGTCTTACGAGGTTTGGGGTTATAAATACAATAAGCCAGATGTAGATTTAGCAGCTGGCCATTTATTATATGGATTAGGTTGGGGTTATGATTTGTTGTACCATGATTTAACACCAAAAGAACGCGATATCTATAAATCCAAATTAATAAGACAAGCTAGATTGCTTTATGATTTTTATAAACCACAACCAGGAAAAACGTATGCATATAGTCAAAATCATACCTTTATACCTATGTCAGGTTTGGCTGTTACAGCCTATGCTTTGGCTGGCGAAACACCTGAAGCGAAACAATGGGCAGAATTGCCAAGAGCCATTTTTGAAGGGGTTTTAGAAACCTACTCAGAAGACGGATTTTATTATGAAGGCATTGAGTATTGGATTTTTTCTACACCTTGGTTATTTCATTATATGGATTTACAATTTCACGCGACTGGAGAAGATTTATATGAGAAAGTACCAGGTTTTAATTTGATGCATAAGTATATTTCACATGCTACATTGCCAGGCGCAGAGTTTCATTTTGATTATGGTGATACCTATACAGGTAACTTAACGCGAGATAAAAAAGCAGAAGATTATAGTAGAGAACGCATTAATGGTCAGTTTCAGAGCAGCTATAATGTTTTATATAAAGTTGCAGATAAATTTAATAATGGAGAAGCTCAAGGTGTTGCAGATTGGTTAAAACAAAAGGGTCAAGTAAGTGCAGAAGAAATGTGGAGTTTTATTTGGTATAATCCTTCTGTGAAGTCTGTACCAATTGAAGAACAAAAGACGTTTCATTACTTTGCGGATCACGATGTTGTGTTTTGGAGATCGAGTTGGGAAGATGATGCTACCGCATTTTCATTTAAATGCGGACCGTCAGAAGGGCATAAGACTTTGCAAAAATTAGAAACATTTCCAGAATGGCGATTATCAAGTGGACATGCACATCCAGATGCTGGTGGTTTTATTATTTGGGCAAATGGTGAATATTTAACTGGTGATTCGGGTTACGAAGGCCTTACTATGACGCATTCTCATAATACACTTTTGTTTGATGGTAAAGGTCAGAACCATGAAGGCGAAGGCCATGATGTGTTTTACGGAATACCATATGAAAGAATAAATAAAATCCGCATTGTTGAGGTTAAAATGGACCAAAAACATGTTGCCATTAAAGCAGATGCTACTGCTGCATATGAACCTGAAGTAGGTGTAAAGAAATTTATAAGAACGTTTGAGTTCAATGCACCTGGTAGTTTTGTTATAATTGATGACGTAGAAACAAATTCGCCTCAAATAATTACATCTTATTTACATGCAGATCATGTTATAGATCAAATTTCGGATAGTACTTTTGAGTTAGAGCCTCAGAACACGAGTATTATTGCTAAAATAAAAGCACCAAAAGGATTTGTAACCAAAATTGATAAAAATGTTTTAACAGCGCCAGGAGATCCTGGAAGTGTAGATAAAGGCGGTTTAGAAGAACGTGGTAAAAAGTTAGGTATTTCTACAAAGGAGAAAGTAACCAAATCAAAATTTGTAATTGAACTCACAATAAAGGAAGAATAGTTGCACGGTCATATTAAAACTTTGTCGTCGTTTTTTTGCTGTAAAGTCACTGGTAGTGTAATAATCATTAGTTAAATGAGCATAAAGGATTACATAGAATGAATATTTTTAGAAAAAAAGATGAACTTTTAGCAGCTCTAGGAAATATAAGAGCAATGGAAAGATTGCACGTTGATACTTTCACCGAAGAGAAAATAAAAAATATTTCTGGCCTAAAAGTAGCAGCATCTCGTGATGGTCAATTTTGGGTAAGTTTTCAAGAATTAAATGGGTATTTGTTTATGAATACAACTGTGCTTAGTCGTGTAGATTTAAAAACATTAAAAGGCTCTAAAATTACAATTCTGACAAAAGATTATGAGATTGAAATTAAATCTGATGAAAAAGAAATTGAATCTGACTTTTCGAATGTTTCCAACACATATATGACTAAGGTTAGCTTTGTCATTGAATCTAAAGAAAGAGACATAATTGAAAACAGAAATTTTGAAGAAATTGAGTATCAGTTAAAAAAGAAAACGTTAAGGTTTCTTATGAGAACATAAAACCAAATGCAAAAAGCCCAAACAGATTTTCTGTTTGGGCTTTTCAACCATTAACCAACTTTAATTAACACTATTATAAAACTTAATTTATAATACCACTATTTAAAAACTTATCCACTACTATAGACGTTAAAAACTTGTTTTTATTTTATGGATAGAGATATTTAACGCGTATTTAACAAAAACCCGAAAACAGCAGTTTTCGGGTTTTCTAAATTTAATAGTTAAGCACTAACACTAACCATCAACATTTATGTTAACTATTAAAAATTTTTAAAACATTCCGCCACCTTCTTTCACATCGTTATCTCTTTGTTTACGGGATTTGGCCGTGTATTTTCCTCCGCCAAAACGGTAAGAGAGACTCATGGAGATTTGTTGACTTTCCCAATTAAACTGACCAATTTGTGCGTATGGTCGTTCGCCTTCAAACTCTGCATACATGGTATCAAAGATGTCATTGTAACTTAAACTGAAGTTAGCTCTGCCTTCCATAAAATTGTATCGCATACCTAAATTAACCATTAGCATGTCGTTCATTTCAAACTGAATGTTTTTGTTTTTTGAACGGTACATGCCAAATGCTGAAAAACTAAGGCTTTTACTCACTTTGAAGTTGTTGAAAGCGCGTGCGCTCCAGGCAATATTGTCTACTTCTACAGTGTTTAGAACTATTGCGTCATTCGTATCAAAAGACTCAGCTAAACTTTTTTGTGTTTGAGAATATAAGTCAAAACTTGCGTTTACACTCCACCATTTTGTGGGCCTGTAATTTGAAGACACTTCTATTCCGTAAGATGATGTATTATCAAAATTTAAATTTGTGAATATTAGACGGTTATAGTCTGTTCTGTCAATTAAGATGGCTTGCTGTATTTCATCTTCGATAATTCTATAAAAAACACCTGCAGTAACGCTTCCTTTTTCAAATTGTCTTGTGTAATTTGTTTCAATAGAATTTGTGAATTGAGGACGTAATTCTTGGTTTCCAAATTCTGAAATTAAAGGCGTACTCCAATTTGGTAATGGGTTAACTTGCCCTATGCCAGGTCTGTCAATTCTTCTGCTGTAGCTAAACTGATACGAGTTTTTTTCAGATGGTGCGTAGGTAACAAATGCAGAGGGATATAATTCTATATAATCGTTTTCAAAAGGAATATTTATTTCTTCGTTAGAGTCTAAATCTTTTTTAAAAGCATCAGAATCTACATAAACGGTTTCTGCTCTTAAGCCAAATTGATAACTCCATTTTTCTAACTTTTTACCATAAGTGGCATAAGCAGAATATATATTTCTGTTATAATTAAATAGTGTTGTTGTTGGTATGTAAGCTCCGTTTTCATTTTGCTCTCTTGCGTCTGATTCGTAGAAAATACTTGTGTCAAATAAACGTGCTTGCAGTCCTAATTCTAGTTTTACTGTTTCAGACAACGGATTAACGTAATCTAAATTAACGGTTGTGCTATTTCTGTCAGTATCTGTATCTTCAATAAAGTCTGGTCGTTGGGAACTAAAAAATGCATTGCTATTATCTACAACACCTTCATAAATGTTATGATCTACTTCTAGTTCTATATGGTGTCCGTCCTTGTCAAAATCATGTTTATAATTAAAATTATACTGTTGCGAATCATTGTTATGAAATCCTTGTAGTGTTTGTGATTCGTCTAAAGCATCATTAAATAGGTAGTTGATTTTTGAGTTAACATCAGTTTCACCATTAAAAATGTTTTGGTTAGTGAAAACAGAAATCGTGTTTTTATCATTTAAATAATAATCTAATCCTATCTTAAATAAATGTGATTTGTTGTCATTTAAAATATCAAAATTCTGAAGAATGTCTTGTTCGGTTCTATTGATGAAACCATAATTGACATTTCTATTAATGTTATTGCCGTAAGAGCCATAGAAATTTATTTTTCCATTTCTGTAGTTGGCATCTATGGAGCTGTTAAACTTAGCTTCAATATCATGAGCTAGTCCTACATTAATGTTACCATTAAATCCAATTTTTGTGTTTTTGTGTAATACAATGTTAATAATGCCACTCATACCTTCAGGATTATATTTTGCAGAAGGGTTGGTAATCAATTCAACACTTTTTATGGAGTTTGAAGGTATTTGCTTTAGTAATTGTTCTGCAGGAATATTGGAGAGTTTACCGTCTACCATTACTCTTACGTTTTGATTGCCACGTAAACTTATTGATCCGGTTTGTTGGTCTACACTAACTGATGGTAGATTATTCATAAGTTCACTAGCTGTTGCACCTGCTGTTTGTAAGTCTTTACCAATAGTAATAACTTTACGATCTACTTTTTGCTGAATAGTTGAGACATCAGCTACGATGGTAACTTCATCTAATCCTGTAGATTCTTCTTCAAGTTTAATATCACCTAGATTTACTTTATATTGCCCTTTTCCTAAGGTAATACTTTTATCTATGGTTTTGAATCCTACAAATTGAATAGAGACTTTTATGGTGCCTTCTGGTATGTTTTCAATTTCAAAAGTGCCGTCTTCATTGGTTATGCCACCTGTAATAATTTTATTGGTTTGATCTTTAATTACTATGTTTACATAAGGTAACGGTTCATTTAGTTCGGCGTCTATAACACGACCATAAATTGAGCCGTTTCTAATGTCTGCATTAGAATTGGGTTGGGCTGAGGCTAAAAAAGAAAATAAGAGCGCACAGCATAAAACGATTGATTTCATTTTGATTGGTTTTTTGATTGATTTGTGATAGTTTATTAAAGGATAGACGACAAACTTTAAAGTATGTTACTTTAATTATTTAAGTTAACACATTTTTAACATTATGAATAAAACAACTTTAGTTATTGGAGCTTCATTGAAGCCAGAACGTTACTCTAATAAAGCTATTAAAAGGCTCAGACAACATCATCATTTGGTTAAAGCTATTGGCTTACGACAAGGATTGGTAGAGGATGTAAGTATAGATACGGAATTAAAGCCGTTTACAGATATAGACACCATTACATTATATCTTAATCCTACACGTCAAAAGGCGTATTACGATTATATTATTAATATAAATCCTAAGCGTGTAATTTTTAATCCTGGAACAGAAAATTCTGAATTTTATGAGCTTTTAAATCAACATGCAATTAAATATGAAGAAGCGTGTACATTGGTGTTGTTGGCAACTAGCCAATATTAGTTCTTTTTCTAGAAATGAGGAGTAATCCTAAAAAGGTAATACAACCATTAAGTGGTAATATTTCCCAGTTGAAATTATATAAATGATTTTGAGCATATAAAGCAGCGCATTCCCATGCCGAAGCTGTGCAATCTTCTAATAATAGATTTTGGCTATACGCGTAATAGGTTGGTAAAAGTGTGATTAAATAGGTTAATAGTATTGAAACGAGTCCTACAATCCACACAAATTTATCTTTTATAGTTGTTTTAGTTAAGATTCCAAAAGCAAATAAACCTAATAACGGACCATAGGTAAACGTAGCAAATGTAAAGAGATTACTCACTACGCTGCCTTCTAAAGAATTGAAGATTATTACAACAATTATTAAAAGTAAAGACACTGCAATGTGTACTTTTTTACGTAAGGGTTTTTGCGCTTCTATAGATTTTTTTTCAATATTTAAAAAATCTACAGAAAAGGATGTGGTTAAAGACGTTAAAGCAGAATCTGCGCTGCTGTAAGCTGCGGCAATTAGTCCAATAATAAATGTGATTGCTAGTCCTTTGCCAAGACCTTGATTCATCGCAACTTCTGGGAACAATAAATCGGTTCTGGTAACGCCATTTAATTTCGGAATGGCAACATTAAATTGATCAGCGTAGATAAATAATAAAGCACCAAGGGTTAAGAATACAAGGTTTACAATGACCAATAAAACCGACATTGAAAGCATGTTCTTTTTAGATTCATTGGCATTTTTGCAGGTTAAGTTCTTTTGCATCATGTCTTGATCTAAACCAGTCATGGCGATAGTAATAAAAATGCCACCTATAAAATATTTCCAAAAATTAATTTTACTATTGATGTTATCAAAATAAAAAATTTGACTTTTTGCTTTAAAAGTGTCTTTGGTAAACGTTTCGGCTAAAGTCCAATCAAGTTTGTTTAGAATTAATATTATAGCCACAATTACTGAGGTTAACATGGCGATGGTTTGCAATGTGTCGGTCCAAATTATAGTTTTTATTCCACCTTTGTTAGTATACAGCCAAATAAGTAATATGGATATCACGACGGTTAGCCAAAATGGCACACCTAGATTTTTAAAAACAATATATTGCATAGCTAATGCTACCAAATACAACCTAAATGAAGCACCAGTAACGCGCGACAATAAAAAGAAAAATGCACCAGTTTTGTAACTAACAACACCAAAGCGATCTTCTAAATACTGATAAATAGAAGTAACATTTAGATTGTAGTATAAAGGAATTAAGACTAAAGCAACCACTAAATAACCAACAAAAAAACCCAATACACCTTGCATATAAGCAAACTCTTGTCCTGCAATAAGACCTGGAACAGAAATAAAGGTAACTCCAGATAGAGACGCACCAATCATCCCAAAAGCCACTAAATACCATGGTGCCGACTTGTTAGCTTTAAAAAAAGCGGCATTAGAATCTTCTTTGCCAGTAAAATATGAAATTAAAATAAGCAACCCGAAGTAACCTGCAATTAGTAATAATATAGACAGTGGTGACATGACTTATGAAATTATAGTATTATTTTTGAAAAGTAGTACATTTGATAAAATTGGATGCTGCTAAAAACATTTTTTTATGAAAAAATATCTATTTCTCGTCAGTTTTGCTTTGTGTTACTATAATATTTCAGGACAAGATTTTAAACAACTTATTGCGGAAGGATCACATTCTGTAGATGCCATTGTAACTGTTGCAGAAAGTCATTTCGATTCGGTAGGTCGAGAACGTGGGAAAGGCTATAAGCCATTTAGGCGTTGGCAATATTTTGCTGAACGTGCTATGGATGAAAACGGTATGTTAAAATCTCCAGCATTTTATTATAATGAATTAAACAATTATAATGCGAGTATAAATAATGAAGGTTTTGCAGCAAGAACGGTTGTAGGTACTTGGGAAGAAATGGGACCTACCTATTGGAACGCTACATCTGGTTATAATCCAGGAGTAGGCAGGATTACATCCGTTTCTATAGACGAAAATAATTTAGATCATATCATTGTTGGAAGTGTTACTGGTGGTGTGTGGAAAAGTATAGATGGTGGTACAACATGGACGGTTCTGACGGATAATTTAGCGAATATTGATGTCTATGCATTGACGATAGACCCAAATAATAGTTCTAATTATTTTTGGGGTTCAACTAATGGTGCACTCTTTAAATCTGAAGATGGTGGTGCAACTTGGGTGTTGCATAGTACCTTACCAGGTGGTTCTATTAATAAAATATTAATTCATCCAACTGATCCTTTAATTATGTATTGTAGTTCACAAGGAAGTGGATTGTATAAATCAACAGATGGAGGTGTTACCTGGAGTTCAATTTATTTTGCAGGTGTATCTAATGGTTATGATTTTAGATTTAAACCCAATGACCCAAGTGTGGTTTATGCATCAGGCGCTAATTTTTATGTCTCAACGAATAATGGTGCAAGTTTTAATAAAATTAGTGGTGTTGCTCCAAATCAATTTAGTTTTGGACCTAAAATGATTGGAGTTTCGGCGAATGATCCATCTGTAGTCTATGTGCTAGAAGCAAGCGGTGGCTTATTTGGAGCATTATATAAGTCTACTGATAGTGGAAATAGTTTTACAAAACTAAGCCATGATGGTAGAAACTATTTTGGATATGATTCAGCAGGCGTTGATGATAATGGCCAAGCACCAAGAGATATGGCAATTGCTGTAAATCCCAATAATGTAGATGATGTACATATTGCAGGAATAAATACATGGCGATCAGTAGATGGTGGTGTTACTTTTGGCATTACTTCACAATGGACACCTTATGATGCCAATAATCAAAATATTGGGTATTGTCATGCCGATGTCGATTTATTAGAGTTTGTAGGTTCTGGTGCAGACGTCAAGCTTTATGTAGCTTCCGATGGCGGTATTTATAGAGCAGAAAATCCAACTGTGGTTAATAGTTCATATTATACAGATTTAACCGCAGGATTAGGGATTAGACAATTTTATAAAATAGGTGTAAGCCAAACAAATCCCGTTATTGTTACTGGTGGCTCTCAAGATAATGGGTCTTCAGTGTTAAGTTCGGATGGCAATTGGACAGATTGGTGGGGCGCAGATGGCATGGAAGGATTCGTAGATAAAAATAATAGCCAAATTTTATATGGAACGTCTCAATTTGGGTCGTTTGTGAAAAGCTTTAATGGTGGTGCAAACATCACATATCTCACACAGCCAGATGACAAAGGTGGAGATTATACTTGGAATTGGATAGTGCCATTTGAGCAAGATCCTATACTACAAAATGTAATATATTGTGCATTCGATGAAGTTTATAAATCTATTGATAGTGGTTTAAATTGGGTGTCTATTTCTCAGAATTTTTCTAATAATATAGATCATTTAAAAATAGCGCCAACAAATAATAACAAAATATATTTAGCGATTAACGGATTGTTTTGGTCTACAGATGATGGCGGAATTACATGGACTCAATCTGCCTTAAACCTTAGTGGAGGTCAAATAAATAGTATTGCTGTTCATCCTCAAAATCCAAATAAGATAGCTATCGCTACAACCAATAATCAAAAAGTTTACGTCAGTGATGATAGTGGGTCAACTTGGACCTCTATAAAGTGGGATTTACCTAACTTTTCTTCGCAAGCTGTTGTGTGGCAGTCTGGAACTACAAATGGATTATATGTAGGTATGAACTATGGTGTGTATTACACGGATACAACCTTAGGGAATTCATGGACATTATTTAATAATGGCTTGCCTAATGTTAGAATAAATGAACTCGAAATAAACTCAGCAGATAATAAATTATACGCAGCAACTTATGGTAGAGGACTTTGGAGGTCTAACTTGTATGACCAAGCCTTAAGTGTTGCTGATTTTGAGGTAGAGGATTTAAAAGTTTATCCAAATCCGGCTTCAAATACGGTTAATTTGTATTGGGATACTTCAGAGAATGTAACCGTTAGGTTGTTTAATTCATTAGGGCAACTGATGTATTATTCAAAAAATCAAAATTTATCAACACCATTAACAATTGAAACGTCTGGTTTTGAAACAGGTATTTATTTTGTGAAATTGAATTCTACAAAAGGGACGATTACAAAAAAACTAATGCTCAACTAATCTCCTGCAAAAATATGCGATGCGTAAGGCATAATCAGTCGTAAAATTATGCCTAAAAAACGTTACCTTTGCAACCATGGAATTTTCATCAAAACTTTTAGAAAATGCAGTTAATGAGGTGTCTCAATTGCCTGGTATTGGTAAGCGTACAGCCTTGCGTTTGGTGCTACATCTTCTACGTCAACCTGAGCGTCAAACGTTTCAATTAGCCAATGCACTTTCTAAAGTGAGAGCAGAAATAAATTTCTGTAAATCTTGTCATAATATAAGTGATAAAATACTGTGCGACATCTGTGAAAATCCTAGCCGAAATAGTGAAATTATTTGTGTTGTTGAAGATATAAGAGATGTAATGGCTGTTGAGAATACGAGTTCATTCAAAGGGTTGTATCATGTATTAGGTGGGAAAATTTCTCCTATGGATGGTATTGGTCCACAAGATCTAAATATAAAAACATTAGTAGATAAAGTAAAAGAGGGAAAGGTAAAGGAATTGATTTTTGCTATGAGTCCTACAATGGAAGGCGATACAACCAATTTTTATATTTTCAGACAAATTCAAGACTACAATGTATCAACATCAACAATAGCAAGAGGTGTTGCCGCAGGTAACGAATTAGAGTATACAGATGAAGTTACCTTAGGACGAAGCATAATTGATCGTGTGCCGTTTGAAACGTCATTAAAATCGTAAGTCCAAAATGAAGTTGTCAGTTGTAATTTTAAATTATAATGTACGTTATTTTTTAGAGGTTTGTCTAAAAAGTGTCGAAGTTGCAATTGCTAATATTGAAGCGGAAATTATTGTAGTAGATAATCAGTCTACAGATGATAGTTGTAAAATGGTAAAGGAATTGTTTCCCTCTGTAAAGTTGATTGAGAATAATGAAAATTTGGGGTTTTCTGCAGGAAATAATATTGGAGTAGCAAAAGCATGTGGAGAGTACTTATGTATTCTTAACCCAGATACCATAGTGGCTGAAGATACGTTTGTAAAACTTTTAGAGTTTACAGATTCAAAAGAGAATTTGGGTATTGTTGGTTGTCAGCTCATTGATGGTACAGGGAAATTTCTTCCAGAGAGTAAGCGAAATGTGCCTACACCAGCAGTAGCTTTGAAAAAAGTTTTGGGTAATGTTAAAGGCTATTATGCCAATCATGTTACTGCAAATGGTACTGGGAAAGTGAAAATCTTAGTAGGCGCATTTATGTGGTTAAAAAAAGATGTTTATGAGGCTGTTGGTGGTTTTGATGAATCCTATTTTATGTATGGAGAAGACATAGATTTATCTTATAAGGTGATTAAAGCTGGCTTAGATAATTACTATTTTGGCGACACTACAGTCATTCATTTTAAAGGTGAAAGCACATTAAAAGACGCAACATATGCACAGCGCTTCTATGGTGCGATGCAGATATTTTATAAAAATCATTTTAAGCAATACATGGTATTTAATGTTTTGGTATGGTTAGGTATAAGAATGGCAAAATTATTCAGTAAAACGACAAGACAACAGCCTGCAATAACTAAGAGAACGTATGTCTATGCAAAAGCAATAGAATTAGAACTTAGTAAACAGTTGCCCGAACCACAGCATATAAACAAAGCTATACATCATCAAATCGAAGATAATAGTACCATTTTGTATGATTTAAGCATTCTTAAAACAACTGATATTTTTAAGGATATGAAGGCGAAATCTAAACAACCAAATATTGTTTTTAGATTTCTGCCAAAAAGCAGTAAATTTATCCTCGGAAGCGATAGCGCCACAAATAGAGGTGAAGTGTTAAGTTTCTAGATTGTATTTTTTGAATTAAAATCAGTAAATCATCGGTTTTTTTACTAATTTTGCAATCGATTTTAAAATAAAGACCTTCAAATTAAAAATATGTCAAAGTTTGAACTTAAGTTGCCTAAAATGGGAGAAAGTGTTGCAGAAGCAACAATAACCTCATGGCTTAAAGATGTTGGTGATACCATTGAAGCAGATGAAGCGGTATTAGAAATAGCAACAGACAAAGTTGATAGTGAAGTGCCTAGTGAAGTAGATGGTGTTTTAGTAGAAAAACTATTTAACGTTGACGATGTCGTACAAGTTGGGCAAACCATTGCTATTATAGAAACAGAAGGCGGAGACACAATAGAAGTAAAATCGCCAGCAGTAGAGGTAGCGCCTGTTGTGGAGCCAGAAGCGCCAAAAGAGGTAGCTGATGTGGCTCAAACAATTGTTGCTGCAAAGGCGTCTGTGGAGCCAGTCGTTTCAACTGAAGATAGATTTTATTCTCCTTTAGTTAAAAATATTGCCAAACAAGAAGGTATTTCTCAAGCTGAGTTAGATACCATTGCCGGATCAGGAAAAGATAATCGTGTTACTAAAAACGATATTAAAGCGTATTTAGAATCTCGAAATTCTATGCCTAGTGCAACGCAGCCTGTAACAGAAGTAGCACCTCAAGAGGTAGAACCTGTTGCAGAGAAAAAGGAAACAGTAGTTGCTGATACTGCAGCAGTCCCTAAAAGTAATCCTGTATCTGCTAAGGCGATTAAAACACCAGAAAAACCAGAAAAAGTCACTGAAGAAAAGTCTATTGAAGTTTCAAATGGTGATGAAATAATTGAAATGACCAGAATGGGGAAACTCATTTCAAAATATATGGTAGAATCTGTACAGACTTCTGCGCATGTGCAATCTTTTATTGAAGCAGATGTTACCAATATTTGGAATTGGAGAAAGAAAGTAAAGGATGACTTTATGAAGCGTGAAGGTGAAAATTTAACCTTTACACCAATTTTTATGGAAGCGGTTACAAAAGCCTTAAAGGAATTTCCTATGATGAATATTTCTGTACAAGGCGATAAAGTCATAAAAAAGAAGGCGATAAATGTTGGTATGGCTGCAGCATTACCAGATGGTAATTTAATTGTTCCTGTAATTAAAAATGCAGACCAATTAAATTTATTCGGTATGGTAAAACGTGTTAACGATTTAGCGACAAGAGCAAGAGAAAATAAATTGGCTCCAGATGATATACAAGGTGGAACCTATACTGTTACTAATGTGGGTACATTTGGTAGTATCATGGGAACACCAATCATTAATCAGCCACAAGTCGGGATTTTGGCATTAGGAGCTATTAGAAAAACACCCGCTGTAATAGAAGGACCAGAAGGTGATTATATAGGAATACGATATAAAATGTATTTATCCCATTCTTATGATCACAGAGTGGTAAATGGAGCGCTAGGAGGTCAATTTGTAAAAGCAGTTAAAGATTACCTCGAAGCTTGGGATTTAGATCACGAGATTTAAAAAATAGAAGACCTTACAATTCATAAATAAAGCACAGTTTTTTACTGTGCTTTTTTCATTTATAAGAAGAAAAGGTTAAGAAGGATTTGCTTTTAGCGCAGTGAAAATTTCATTCGCAAAATTAAAAATTAGTAAATGCCCTTCGTCTTTGTATAGTTTTAAAGTGGCATTATTCATTTTACTTTTCATTAATTCAGCCCATTTATAAGGAACATTATTATCTTTTTTTCCTTGCCATAACGTAACTGGTGTTTGTATATCCTCTAGTGAAAAACCCCAATCCTTAACTAAAATATTAGAAATTTCATGGGCAATGCCTTCGCTTCCATTTCTGTAGGCTTCTTTAAACATGGTTTCAATGACAAGGCTTACAGCGTCGTTTTTTAATACATTTTTATCTGGTTCACTCATTATTTTCAAAAAACTTCCAAGCGCTTTTTTAGGATTCGTATTTATCTGTTTTGCCGTCGTCTTTAGCAGAAATTTTAATAAAAAGGGAAAATGCTTCGCTATAGTTAGCATGGATTTTACGGCTGTATTGAGGTGTTTTTTGCTGTCTTTATTATATGGAGCAAAGCTACTAACTATAGACGTTTTATAAATGTTTTTAGGGAATAAATAAGTAAAACCTAAAGCGAAAGCAGAGCCAGCAGACATACCAATAACCGAAAACCTTTCGATATTTAAAAATTCAGTTAAGTGTTTTACATCATGTGCGAAACTTAGAATTGTACCTTCGGGATTAAAGTCTGAAATACCATGTCCTGGTCTATCTATAGTGATAACTCTTAAATGTTGAGTGACAGCAAAACTCATATCATAGTGCATTTCTAATCTAGAACTTTGCGAACCATGGAAATAAATAATAGGAAACCCTTCAGGATGACCAAATTCAGCAAAACATAACCTTCTTTGATCGTTTAAAATGATATGCTGCTCTGTTTTTTGCAAGGCTATAGTGTTTAGATTATCATAATGTGATCTAGATATATTTTAATACATAGAAATGCTCGATAAACGAAGTTACTCAATTGAATTTATATAGTCAAGTCAGCTTTTCGTCTTCAAACCATACAATCTTATATATTCTAATTATCTTTGTTTTTTAAAATAAAAACAATGCAACTTAATCTTACCAAACCCATCTGTTTTTTCGATCTTGAAACCACAGGAATTAACGTATCTAAAGATAGAATTGTAGAAATTTCTATCCTAAAAGTGTATCCTAACGGAAAGGAAGAAGCCAAAACTTGGGTTGTAAATCCTGAAATGCCTATTCCTGCAGAAGTTACAGAAATTCATGGCATTTCTGATGCAGATGTTGCAGATAAGCCAACTTTTAAAGAATTATCAAAGGAGATTTATAACCTTATAAAGGATTCAGATTTAGGAGGGTTTAATTCAAATCGTTTTGACATTCCGTTATTGGCTGAAGAATTATTGCGTGCTGAGGTAGATTTTGATATGAAAAGTACAAATTCTGTGGATGTACAAACCATTTTTCATAAAATGGAACAGCGTACATTAGTAGCAGCTTATAAATTCTATTGTAATAAAGACTTAGATGATGCGCACAGTGCAGAAGCCGATACCAAAGCTACTTACGAAGTTTTAAAAGCGCAATTAGACCGATATGAGACACTCGAAAACAATACGAAGTTTTTAGCGGAATTTAGTGCGCGTAAAAAATTCGCGGATTTTGCAGGTTTTTTGATATATAATAAAGAAGGCGAAGAATGTTTCTCTTTTGGAAAGCATAAGGGAAAACGCGTATTGGAGGTTTTAGAGAAAGAGCCAGGTTATTTTGGCTGGTTACTTAATGCAGACTTTCCATTATATACTAAGAAGGTTCTAACGGCTATTAAATTACGCCAGTTTAATAATAAATTGGATTAAAAGGGACATGAGATAATGAATCTGATAATTTATAGTATCCGGCTTTTGTTTTTATTAATTCCCGTCTTAACTTTTTCTCAAGGCGAAATAGCTAAAGGTGTTATTTTAGATAAAGTTACTAACGAGCCTATTCCCTATGTAAATATTTCTATTCTCGATTCTCAAATAGGCACATCCAGTAATGAAG
Source organism: Winogradskyella eckloniae (assembly GCF_013249045.1). Classification (GTDB taxonomy): domain Bacteria; phylum Bacteroidota; class Bacteroidia; order Flavobacteriales; family Flavobacteriaceae; genus Winogradskyella; species Winogradskyella eckloniae. Next base: position 335,086 of record NZ_JABRWP010000005.1, on the reverse strand, counting down.
ATGGGAGTTATACCCTTAATGTAGAAGAAAAACATTTAAACAAATCTGTGAAAATGTCTTCATTAGGCTATGAAAGTAGTATAATACCAGTGTCTGTATTTTTAGAGACTCAAGAAGTTTATCTGAATTCCTTAGTGGAAAAATTAGATGAGGTTGTAATCTCTAAAAAGTTTGAAGAAAAGACTAAAGTAGTTAATGTAATAAATGAAGAAGATTTATGTCAAGGTTATGGATCTCATGCTAAGAATCCTTGGATATTAGCCTTGTATTTTCCATTTGAGGAAACATATGAAACTACAGATTATTTAAAATCGATAAGATTTCATTTCGGTAATTTCAGAAATAAAAAGGCGAAATTTAGATTACGCGTGTTTTCTATAGGGAAAGATAGCCTTCCAGATAAAGATTTACTAAAAGAGAGTGTAGTTGTTAGTCTAAAGAAGAATCAAAAAACTGTAGATATTAATATTTCAGAATATAATGTCATATTTCCACGGGAGGGTTTTTATGTTGCTTTTGAATGGTTATATATAGCTTATAATGAGGAGAAAGTAACTTATGTTGGCGGTCCAAAAAATAAAAATAAACGAAAAGGTATAAAGCATGCACCGACCATTTCTGGTATATGTGCAGATGATGGTGAGTTTATGCTATCTATTTACAACGCTGGTAAATGGGGTTTTTATGCAGCAAATAAACATAAAAGTGATAAAAAAATTATTCCAGCAATATCTTTAACTATATCAAATTAAATTTTGCGCCTTAGCGCCTTAGCGAGAAAAACCATGAAACTTATCTGCATAGGTCGTAATTATACAGACCACATTAAAGAATTAGAAAACGAAAAGCCAACAGATCCTGTGATCTTTTTAAAGCCTGATACGTCTATTTTATTGAAGAAACAGCCGTTTTTTATTCCAGATTTTTCAGATGAGGTTCATCACGAAGTTGAAGTTTTAGTAAAAATCAATAAAGTAGGGAAGTATATAGATAAGAAATTTGCGCATAAATATTATGAAGACATCGGACTAGGAATAGACTTTACCGCGAGAGATCTTCAAGCTCAGTTAAAAGCAAAGGGACTGCCTTGGGAAAAGGCAAAAGCTTTTGATGGTGCAGCTGTGGTTGGTAAATGGCTGTCTAAAAGTCAGTTTAAAGATGTTAATAATATAAATTTCAGTTTAAAAAAGAATGAAGAGATTGTTCAGGCTGGAAATACAGAATTAATGCTCTGGAAAATTGACGAAATTATAGAATATGTTTCAAAATATTTCACTTTAAAAATTGGAGATATTATCTTTACCGGAACACCTGCAGGAGTTGGAAAGGTTTTTGCAGAAGATCGATTAACAGGATATCTTGAAGACGAGGAAATGTTTTCAATAAAAATTAAATAAATGGCACAACATTATAAATTAGATAGAGTAAGAGAAATGGCTGATAACGATGAAGATTTCGTTGCAGCTATAGCAGCCGCGTTCTTAGAAGAAGTACCAGAAGATGCAGAACGATTAAGAACTGCAGTACCTGCAAAAGATTATAAGGAAGTGTATCAAGCTGCACATAAAATGAAACCAACAATTGATTTGTTTGAATTAGGTGTTTTAGATACCCTTATTGAAGTACAAGATTGGGGAAAATTTGAGCAAACTGATAAAAATGTAGATGAGCAACTTATTATAGTATTAACTGCTGTAGATAATGCGGTTACTGAAATTAAAGCCGATTTCGGATTATAAATGCAAGCAGAAATTATTACTATTGGCGACGAAATTCTTATTGGCCAAGTTGTAGATACAAATTCAGCCTTTTTAGGAAAAGAGCTCAATAAAGTTGGTGTTTCTGTATATCAAATAACCTCTATACAAGATGAAAAGTCGCATATTCTTAAAGCTTTAAAAGAGGCCGAAGAAAATGCAGATATTATTATCATTACAGGAGGATTAGGACCAACAAAAGATGATATTACCAAGCATACCATCTGTGAATATTTTAACGATACACTCATTGAAGACAAAGCTGTTTTAGCGCATGTAGAGCAAATATTTCTAAAATATAGCACAGCACCTTTATTAGAGGTCAATAAGCAACAAGCGTTAGTACCGTCTAAATCTACTGTGTTGATGAACCATAATGGAACAGCTCCAGGAATGTGGTTAGAAAAAAACGGAAAAGTGTTTGTGTCCCTTCCAGGTGTGCCATTTGAAATGAAAGCTTTAATTACAGAGCAAGTTATTCCTAAACTCAGACAGCAGTATAAATTTCCTTACATATTACACAGAACCATTTTGACATCTGGTATTGGAGAAAGTGCATTAGCAGATCACATATCGCAATGGGAAGACAATTTACCACATTATATTAAGTTGGCGTATTTGCCAAGTTTAGGACGTGTAAGATTACGATTATCTGGAAAATCTCAGGATAAGCAAGAGCTTGAAAATGAATTACAAAACCAAATTAATTTACTATTAGCTTTAATTAAAGATGTTTTTGTAGGTTATGAAGAAGATGGTTCTATTGAAGCCATTATAGGTTCTCAACTTACCAAAGCAAAAAAAACATTGGCAATCGCAGAAAGTTGTACAGGAGGAAACATAGCGAAGTCTTTTACGGAAATTCCTGGTGCTTCAGCCTATTTTAAAGGCAGTGTGGTAACTTATGCAACGGCATCAAAAGTACAAGTTCTAGATGTTTCGGAAGCATTGATAAAGCAGCATTCTGTAGTGAGTAGAGAAGTGGCGGAAGCCATGGCATTAAATGTGAGAACCTTATTTAATAGTGATTACGCTATTAGTACTACAGGTAATGCAGGACCAACGAAAGGCGACTCAGATGCAGACGTCGGCACAGTATGGATTGCTATAGCTTCAAATAACGGCGTACACTCTGAAGTTTTTAACTTTGGTAGCAACAGAGAGAAAGTTATTGGAAGAGCTACAAATAAAGCTTTTGAAATGCTTCAAAAACTTTTTTTGAAAAAGTAGAGTTTTATGTTTGTTGAAACGTAAAGTTTTATTAAATTTGCACCCTGTTTAAAATATCCTGATTCGGATTTTAGATTCTTAATGCTAGTGTTTACAGGGAATACCATAGAATACTGGAACAAAATTAAGAGTTAACAGAAAAACATTAATAGACCTAAAGAAAGAAAACAATGTCAAGAGTTTGTGAACTTACTGGGAAAAAAGCGATGGTTGGGAACAATGTTTCTCACGCTATGAATAAAACGAGACGTAGATTTGATGCAAATTTAATGAAAAAGCGTTTTTATATTCCTTCAGAAGATAAGTGGGTAACATTAAAAGTTTCTACATCTGCATTAAAGACTATCAATAAAATTGGTATCGAAGCAATGTTAAAAGAAGCTAGAGCAAAAGGATTTTACAAATAATAGCGTTTTTTAGCGCTTAAGTCAATTTACAATGGCAAAAAAAGGAAATAGAATACAGGTTATCTTAGAGTGCACAGAGCACAAAACTTCTGGTAAGCCAGGAACATCAAGATATATTACAACAAAGAATAAGAAGAATACGCCAGATCGTATGGAGATTAAGAAATTTAATCCTATCCTTAAGCGTATGACAGTTCATAAAGAAATTAAATAATTTAAGACATGGCAAAGAAATCAGTAGCGTCTTTACAGACAGGATCAAAGCGTTTGACAAAAGCGATTAAAATGGTAAAATCACCAAAAACTGGAGCTTACATGTTTGTAGAATCAGTTATGGCACCAGAATTTGTCAATGACTTTTTAAACAAAAAATAATTTTTATTTTTTTAAAGATTTATAAAACTGCTTCTTTTAGAAGCAGTTTTTTTATGTTTATATTTGAGCAGATCATGCTTTATTTTATAAGAGGCTGATGGCATTGCTTAAAATGAGTAAAACCAATACATGACATCTTTGCAGTAAATGACTATAGGCAAGGTTGTTGTATAATAGTTTTTATAAAATTATTATCAGGCTAGACTAGTTTTAGCGCTGATGTTTAACCTAACAACAAAAATGAGTTTTTTTAAAAAAATATTCTCTTCTGAAAAGAAGGAAACCCTAGATAAAGGTTTAGAGAAATCTAAAACCTCTTTTTTTAGTAAATTAAATAAAGCTGTAGCAGGTAAATCTAAAGTTGATGATGATGTCCTTGATAATCTCGAAGAGATTTTAGTTACAAGTGACGTTGGTGTAAACACAACATTAAAAGTCATTACACGTATTGAAGAACGCGTAGCAAAAGACAAGTATTTAGGAACTTCTGAATTAAATAAAATTTTAAGAGAAGAAATTGCGGCACTACTTTCTGAAACAAAATCGGGAGAAGAAACAGAGTATACCATTCCTGAATTGCCAAAACAAGAAGATGGACAAAAAACACCATATGTACTAATGGTCGTTGGTGTAAATGGTGTTGGTAAAACAACGACTATAGGTAAATTGGCGTATCAGTTTAAAAAGAAAGGTTTAAAGGTAGTACTTGGTGCTGCTGATACTTTTAGAGCAGCGGCAATTGATCAATTACAAGTTTGGGCAGATCGTGTAGATGTACCTATGATAAGACAAGAAATGGGTTCTGATCCTGCTTCTGTGGCTTTCGATGCTTTACAGTCTGGTGTTAACCAAGATGCAGATGTTATTATTATTGATACAGCTGGTCGTTTGCATAACAAAATTAACCTTATGAACGAGTTAACAAAGGTAAAACGTGTTATGCAAAAAGTAGTTGGTGATGCACCACATGATGTACTTTTAGTATTAGATGGTTCTACAGGTCAGAATGCTTTTGAGCAGGCCAAACAATTTACAGCAGCGACAGAAGTTACCTCTTTAGCAGTGACTAAATTAGACGGAACTGCTAAAGGAGGCGTTGTCATTGGTATTAGCGATCAATTTCAAATACCTGTTAAATATATTGGAGTAGGCGAAGGCATAGAAGACTTACAAGTCTTTAATAAATATGAATTTGTAGATTCTTTCTTCAAATAATAGTTTCCTGTTCGTAGAAGTCAGTTACCGTTTCAACGTAAAATGACCTCTATAGGTTAAACCATTTGTTCTTGTAACCACAAACCAGTAATCTGATGTAGGTAATGGGTTGCCATCATAAGTGCCATCCCAAACTGCATTTGCGTCTAAAACTTTTAATAGTTTTCCGTATCGATTAAATATTTTGACGAGTAGAGAAGGTTCTGTTGCTGCATTCTTAATATACCATGTGTCGTTAGTACCATCACCATTTGGTGTAAAAAACTTTGGATAATTTAAAAGGTAAACAACCTGTTCTGTAATACCACATGCATTTTTGTCTCGGACATAAACCGTGTATTCACCAGAACTTAAATTTTCAAAGCGATGACTATCTTGATAATAAAAACCATCAATAGAATATTCGTAGTCGCCTAAACTTAATTCTGATAGATAAATAGTGATGGCATTGTTGTTGTCTGTCCAATCTTCAATATCAATATCCGCAATCACAGCAGTATTAGACTGTAGCACTTCAAAAGTTTTTGTGGTTTCACATAAGTATGACGAATGATTTTCCGTTACCGTAACTGAATAATTTCCAATCATTTCATTTGTAATATTAATAGTACTTGTAGTGGCTCCTGTAGACCATAAATAACTGTAAAAACCTGAGCCAGCATCAATTGTTATATAATCTTCATCCTCACAAATACCAACAACATCTGAAATTGATATAATGGGAGTCGGTTCTAAATCAATGGTTAATTCAGCGATTTGATAACAGTTGTCAGAAGAATCTATTCTAGCAAAAACGCTATTCGTTTCGGAATTTGTTGAATAATTAATGGATTCTATAATGCCATCTTCATTGTAATTTTGAGCATCAGTTAAGTTTTCAAAATAACTAAAATTGCAGTCTGTACATGTTGTTATGTCAGATTCGTAAAAAGTTAAATCGGTTACTTCTATGTCATCATTATTTGTGTCACATAAAATAATAGATAAATCATTTACAACTAATGTTGGTACTATCATACTTACTTCTACAGCAATTCTCTCATCACTTTCACAACCAGCATTTGTTATTTGAGCACCATAATAGAGATTACCATCAATAAGAAGTGTTTCATTAGATATTACGTTGCCATTAGTATCTGCGTCATACCAAACTGCGTTAGAATTTACTTCAAGATCAGCTACAGTTGCTTGTTGTGTTGTACAAAATACTTGTTCATATTCTCCAGTTAAAGCTTCAGGTTTTTCTAAAATGGTTATATCAAATATTTCTGAAGCAATTCTGCATGACGTAGATGCGATATTAATACCATTGGCAACCGTAATTCTATATTGAAAATTTCCTGGTGTATCAGTTTCTGTGAAATTATAATTAGTAGTGGTTTCGTTTTCGATATCTACCCAAGTTATGCCTAAGTCATCTGAAAATTGCCATTGGTATTGAGGATCTAGATAACCAGATGAGACATCAGCTTGAAATGTATATTGGGCAGAATTACCTTCACACAATGTGATTGTGCTTCCTAATTCGTCATTTATTGAGTTTGTAATGGTAGGACCACATGGTCTAAAGGCAATATCATCTAGAGCAAGGTCATTGCCAGGATGCGCACTTGGTGCAGAGTTTAATATTGTTATGACCACTTCAGTGTCATTTTCTAAGGTAAAGAAGAAACCATATTGTAGCCAGCTTCCGCTAGATGTTTGAGGAATATCGCCAGTATTATACGATCCTAAAATATTTCCAGAAGTATCACTCACTCTAAAAGTAACATCAGGATGATACTCGTCAGTACCAACAGATGGATTCATAATATTTATGAGCCATGCCGAGAATTCGTAGGTTGTGTTAGCGCATAATCCTGATACTGTTTTGGTATAGAAAACACCTTCATTGGCAATTACAGCACTGTTTATGACCATCATATATCCATTGGTGTTACCTGTGTGGTCGCTGGTAACGTGCCAAGCATTTCCTTTTAGTCCACTTGTAGTATTGGCTATGGTATATTCGCCCTCATCTAATTCTCCAGCGCTACTGTACGTAAATGCCGTGATGTCACTGCCTAATGCAGCACCTCTCGTAGTGCCAGATCCAAAGTCTATTTCTACCAAGGGATCACCTAAATTTCCTTCACATAATTGGGCATGAGATTGCAAAAAGAATAATAAGAGACAAATAAATGTGAGTAACTGTTTAATGTACAAATTATAAATATTTAAAACGTGACTAAAAAAAAGCTACCTAGGTTTAGAGTAGCTTTTAGTATTTAGATGTCGTTTTTAAATATAACTTGCGTTTAATGCGCTTAAAATTTAAACTAAAACTAATTTGAATGGCTAATTAATTAAGGTGTTAATCTTTACCCATAAATCATTGTCAAAACTAGAAAGGGCAAAGTTTTCACTATCAGCTGCTTGTCCCATTCTTATTACTACCAATTCTTTGCTAGGAACAATATATATTTTTTGGTCGTTTAACCCTAACGCAGTAAAGGTGTCACTAGGTGCATCTGGAATAAGTTCTCCTGGAAATTCAACTTGGCTTTGAGGTAAATGATATGTAGATTTACCGTTTAACCACCATAAATAGCCATAGGCTAAATTAATATCTTGAGAAGTGTTTGTTGCTTCTACTACAAAGTTCTCATTTAAAATTTGCGTGTCTTCCCAGCTACCATTGGCATAGGTTAATAAGCCAAATCTTGCCATACTTCTGGTGTTACTCCAATATACATTAATGTTTCCTAGGGTTGTCCAACTACCATTCATCCCAATTGGATTTTTAAGTTTATTTGTAAAGTAATTATCCCAAGTTTCATTTGTCGCTTCTTCTACAACGTCTTGCATTTTTACAAATACATTGTGATAAGCCCAACGTGTACCAGCGTCCGCGACATATTGTAGATTTTCTGGAGATATATCATCGCCTGCTTCATCATCTAAACCAGATGTCATAGATAGTAGGTGTTGACATGTAATTAAATCTTCCTTTTCAGCAGGAGCGCTTGTCCAACCCGTACCAACATAATCAGATACTTTATTATTTATATCGATAAAACCTTCTTGTTCCGCAATACCAGAAATTGCGGTTGTTAACGTTTTTCCGGCACTTGCCCAATACCAAGTAGTGTTGCTATTATGGCCATTCATGTATTCTTCTACTACAATTTTGCCATTATGGAGAATTATAAAACTTTTGGTATTCTTTTCTTCTAAAAAATCTAAGAGTGGCTGTAGTTGGTCTTCATTCCAGTTTAATTCTGAAATAGTTTTTGTTTCCCAAGTATCTGAATTATTAGGAGGAAAATAAATATCCTCAAGTTGAGGATCTACATCATCAGAACTGCTATCGTCATCTGAACATGACAAAAACACTAAAAATAGGAGCAAAATTGAGGTAAATTGATAAGATTTCATGGTTAAGTTTTTAATTAAGACTCTAAAATATACAAAAGGTTTAATAACCAGCATATTTGAAATGTAAAACTTCAATCATAAATCGTAAATCATTCCGTATCTTTGCCAACTGATTTATAAAAAGCATGAGAACCAAGACTACAAAAAAGAATAGAATCAACGTTATTACATTAGGCTGTAGTAAAAATGTTTACGACAGTGAAGTTTTAATGGGTCAGCTAAAAGCAAGTGGCAAAGACGTTGTACATGAAGAAGAAGGAAATGTTGTAGTGATTAACACCTGTGGATTTATCAATAACGCCAAAGAAGAAAGTGTAAATACCATTTTGGAGTACATGAAGAAAAAGGAGGAAGGCGATGTCGATAAGGTATTTGTTACTGGTTGTTTAAGTGAGCGTTATAAACCAGACTTACAAAAAGAAATCCCAAATGTAGATCAATATTTTGGTACTACTGAGTTGCCTGGTTTATTAAAAGCGCTAGGTGCAGATTATAAGCACGAATTAATTGGAGAACGTTTAACGACAACGCCAAAAAACTACGCCTATCTTAAAATAGCGGAAGGTTGTGATAGACCTTGTAGTTTCTGTGCTATTCCTATTATGAGAGGAAAGCATAAAAGTACACCTATTGAAAATTTGGTAACGGAAGCTGAAAAATTAGCGGCTTCAGGTGTTAAAGAATTGATATTGATTGCACAAGATTTAACATATTATGGTTTAGATCTTTATAAAAAACGAAATCTCGCAGAATTATTAGAGCATTTGGTAAAAGTTGAAGGGATTGAATGGATCCGTTTGCATTATGCTTTTCCAACGGGTTTTCCTATGGATGTATTAGATGTTATGAATCGTGAGCCAAAGATTTGTAATTATTTAGATATTCCATTACAACATATTTCTGATGATCTTTTAAAATCTATGCGTCGTGGTACTACTAAAGAAAAGACGACTAAATTAATAAAGGAGTTTAGAGCGATTGTGCCAGAAATGACAATTAGAACAACACTTATTGTTGGTTATCCAGGCGAAACAGAAGCACATTTTGAAGAACTTAAACAATGGGTTTCAGACATGCGTTTTGAACGTTTAGGCTGTTTTACGTATTCTCATGAAGAAAATACACATGCTTATAATTTGGAGGATGATGTGCCTGAGGACGTAAAAATGCAACGTGCAAATGAAATTATGGAAATTCAATCTCAAATTTCATGGGAATTGAACCAAGCTAAAATAGGGCAGGAGTTTAAAGTTGTTATTGATAGAAAAGAAGGAAATTATTTTGTTGGTAGAACAGAGTATGATTCTCCAGATGTTGATAACGAAGTGCTTATTGATGCATCTAAAGTGTATCTAAAAACTGGAGAATATACCACTGTAAAGGTAACTGAAGCTGAAGATTTTGATTTATATGGCGAAGTTATAGCGTAGTTATTACACTAATTAACAGCCATCACTTGGACCAAACGTAAAAACGAGTTCTTGTTCAATTTTTTCGCCAAGACTATTTTTTGCAGGTAGCCATTGACCTGGTATATTTTGTAGGAGTTCTTTAAATTTTTTATCAATAGAAGGATATCCTGTTTCCATAGCATCATGTTTAACGTCTTTAACTTTACCTTCTTTGGAAATTATAAATGAATACTTTATGGCATTCAGTCGGTTGTCCGTTATAACATTTAATGCTTCTAAACTGTTTTCTTTGAGATAGGCAATTAAGGCTTGTTTGCCATCGACATAAGTGGCTTGTTGTTCTGGTACAATAGTAATATGAGGGCCAAAGAACTTATCCTCAATAACACCAGTTTCTTTGTTTTTTCCTTTAAATTCTGTTCTAATTGTAAAATGATTAAAATAATCTAAGGATCTCAACAATTTTATCTGAGCTTTTGTGAGTTGCGCAGTGGTTCCATATTCTTGAAATCCTGATAGTTGATTGTCTTTGACGACTATAAGATTTACGGATTTTATGTCTTCTATTTGATTTTTTTCGTCTTCATTTAGAAAATCATAAATACTTGTTGCTGTTTGTATATCTGCTTTTTTAACGGCTTCAAAGCGAGCGTCAACACCATAATACAATTCTGGTAGTTTTTTTAAATACGGCCCATAATTCATGGTACTATCTGTAGCAATACTGTCGTTGCTTTTTACACTTAAATCTTTAGCATTAGTTGTTTCCATATTTGTTAAACCAAAAAATAGGATGCTGAATAGAGCTAATGCTGTTCCGAAAATAATAATACGTTTTTTCATAAGTTGTTGTTTTTTGAGATGAATAGATTCAAATGTATTATTGAATGGAAATGTTATTGTAAAATAAATTGTGAAAAAAGTGTAAATTCTTTGTGAATGCACAATTTATAGTGCTTAATCTCTTAAAACGGTGTTCTTAATTTACTTTAGTATACGCTTCTTTCATCCAGGTAATTAATTCATCATCTATTTCACTTATTGCTGTGATCTGTACACGATGTGTACACATGGTTCCAAAAGGTCCAGAATTGCCTAGTCTATCCGTTGTTGGTTTCTCAGGTAATTTTAATCCTAAATCTATGCGTGTTTTAGTCGCAGGTTTTATCAGCACAAATTGTCGTTTTCTTATAAAACTTACACTTGTTTTCTTTGGTGTAATAGTAACATCACTACCAAAGGCTTCAAGTATAGCATGCAGTTTTTCATAAATAGGAAACAATGAAGCTTTACCCTTATATTGATTAGCAACTAAATCGTCTGCAGAATTATTTTCTTCTTTAGATAATGTTACAATAGTGTTAGCAAAGCCATGCGTTACACCATGTTCTTTCTTAAGAAAATTTACACCTTCAGAATGTTTTGCAAATGCTTTTGCTTTTAAAATTGTTTTCCATTGGTCTAATGATTTACCTGTTTTTTCAGGCATATTATTAATCATTGTTTGTAATGCTTTTTCCATGTATTCCGTTTTTAGTGACTTAAGACGTCATTGTGTGTCTTATAATTGAATATAAATTTAATCAAAATGAACAGGTCAATTAAACATAATAGGATGCAAATTGTTTTATTGTCGTGTTATGCCTTAGTCAGTTTTGTGATCTGGTATTTTTTGTTTTAAGTGTTTTTACTTTGTAGGTAAGCTATTGACATACGCGAAACTTTTTTCAAAATACGTTACTAAAAGTTCCTTTTTAGTATAAAGTGCTTCTGGTACCAAGACATAATCTCTCATTTTTGCACCATAAGAATAGTAATCGTCAGAATTGTAATCAGTCTTAAATTTAAGGGCTTCGTCTTTAGGTAAACGTATGCCAATTTGTGCGTCTTTATTGAGTAATGTAAACATATAACCGTTTGAGGAAGTGTAAATCATCTTTTTGCCTTTGCGCTCAAATCCGTTGCAGGCTTCTGTTATATCATCATATATTTTTAAGGTGTCTTCCCAAGTCATGTTACACGTGCTGATCTATTAAAATAGCATTTCCATCAGGATCTAAAACCACAAAACTCGCAGGTCCTGTTGATGCTGTAGTTTCAATTTCACTTGCAAACAAAAGGTCTTTAGATTTTAAATGCTTTTGAATCTCGCGTACGTCATCAAATTGTTCTACAGTTTGTGCATTCTGATCCCAACCAGGATTAAAGGTAAGAATATTGTTTTCAAACATGCCTTGAAATAAGCCAATAAGAGTTGCTTCGTTTTTCATAATGAGATAGTTGTTTTCTATCTCTCCTGCAAAAACGGAGAATCCTAATGTTTCATAAAAGGTTTTAGAAGCTTTAATATCTTTTACAGCGAGACTTACTGAAAATGCGCCTAGTTTCATAATCTAATAATTTGTTTGACTTAAAGATAATGAAAGTTTTGATTATGAGGTTTATTGGATGTTTTTTAATAATATGTGCAACGCGTTAGTTAAGTAATTAGGATTTAACTAACAATGAATTTTATACGGTGTTAGGTGCTGGTGTTTAATCAATTAAAATTAAAAATCTTATTAAAAAATAATATATCTTTACGTGTGAGTAATATATAAATGATAGAAAGAAAGAACAGTTTATTTAAGTCTGAGCATATGTATACCACAGGTGATATTCCCATATTGGTTACTTGTACAGACTTGACTGATTGGGTATGTAAGCATAGTCGTAATTCAATTTCCCCTTTAGTTAACGAAATAATAGGTTCTCTATTTGCTATTAATTGGAATTTGAGAACTCCTGAAATCGCATTAATTACTGTAGATAGAGAGCATGTACCAAGTAAATTTGCTCCGCAATTACAACCGATTTTTTTTAATAAGCCATGCTTTGGCTCTTCATTACTTAAAGAAGGTCAAGTTATTGATAAATCTCTATTAGCTTCATTCAAGAAAACAGCTTTTAAACGGAAGATTCTTAATAAAGAGGATTTGTTAAAAATAGCATTATTTGATATCTGGATAGGAAATGACGATAGACATCAAGGTAACAGTAATTTGATTTTAGACCAAAGTGAAAGTGGGAAGTATTATTTTAATGTATTTGACCATGGAGCAATCTTTAATACAAGTTCTTTAATTCATGGAATTCAATTAATTACTGAAGATGAATCACTTATCACATCTGAACTTGCGACGATTTTATTTGGTAATGTGAATAATTTAACAGAAATTGTTGATAAAATTGTACAAGATTTTTACCTTTGCGTGGAAAGGTGTGAGCAAGAATTAAGCAATATATTGCTTAGTATTCCGTTAGAATGGAACTTCAATGTAGTTGAATTTGAAACTTTACTTAGAGAAAATATTTTTAACAATGATTGGTGTAATAGTTGTGTATTACATTTTAGAGAATTGATTCAGACTAACTTATAAATTTAATGAAAACTTTTTTTAGCATAATATATTTACCATTAGGTTCTGATTTTCAAGAGAAAATTAGCATAGGAATGGTTATGTCTAATGGTAATGAATCAATAATTAGAGTTTCTAATTCTAAGTTAAATGTAATTAAAAGTTTAATATCATCACATAAATTTTCAATTTTAAAGAACTATTTGAATAATTTAGTTAATGATGAAATTGAAAATAACAAATTAGGTCAATTTGATTTAAAGTTAAACAATTCTAATGATTGGATAAATGAAGGTTATTTTTCTTATTTGAATAGATATTCTAATAATTTGGTTATGTTTTCAGAACCTAGAAAAATCGACATGGATATAGAAATAAATAATTTCAAACGATTATTCGAAAAATTCGTGTTTCATTTGGAAGATGAAATTGCTAAGGTAAAAAAAGCCACTATTTATTCTAGAGTAAAAGCTCAATTATATACGAAAATAGAAGAAAATGTAAACTTGAATGTTACATTAAAATCATCAGATTTCAAAGAGCTTTTAACTCCTGTTGATGTAAATTTTATTGGAAAGAATGGGGTTGTAGTAGCAGGACAAACCATTGATTTTGTAAAGCGTCATTATAATTTAGAACACGATTTAACTAGCTTTGTTTCTTTTTCTAAAGCTGTTGATTATTCTCGTGACCAAAAAGGAAAATATTTTTTAGTTGGACAAGAACCTAATAAAAAAGACCATCCAAAAAACCATAGAACATGGAAACATGTAATGGAAAGTCATTTGGTTGAATATGTTGATGTTAATGAAACAGAAATGATACAGGAATATATTAAATCAAAAAGTGTTACTCCATTTTTTGAGAAAGATTCCGATTCCGAATAATAATTCACTTGTAGGCTTGTTGCTCTCATCTAGATCTTAATGTTATTGTCTCGCAGATATAAAAGCATTTCAATATTTTACATCCATCGTTAACGTTAAACGAAGGTAGCTTGTTTAAGATTTATATACAAGTATCTAACTCTTAAACATATAGCTTTTTATCATCAATTGTTAATAAGGCAAAACACCATTTATTCAGCAACTCACAAGCTTTTTACTATCGCTTAACTCATACTTTTTAGCACTTTAACAATTTCATCAGGTTCAGAGCGCGTTCTGTAATCTACATTGACGTAATTCCATTTTACAATGCCATTTCTATCTAAAATAAAGGTCGCAGGAATTGGTAAAACATTAGCGTTACCATTATTAATGGCTTTTAAATCTAGTCCACGATCTACACGCATATGTTCCATTAAAAACTCAGGGACTTCCCAAGCTACACCATATTGTTTGGCAACTTTAGCATCTTGGTCCGACAGCACTGTAAATTCCATTTTACTAATTTCATTTTCAGTTAAAGAATCATCTGGTACTTCTGGGCTAATAGCAACTAGAGTTGCACCTAAAGCTTGTATTTCACTAAGTTTAGCTTGTAATGCTCTTAATTGTAAGTTGCAATAAGGACACCAACTACCACGATAAAAAGTAACTACAACAGGTCCTTTGTCTAGTAAGCCAGATAATGAAATCGGTTGTCCTTTTGGGTTTGGTAATTCAAATTCTATAGCTTTATCACCAACTTTTAGAGCATCTTTTCCGTCTTCAAAGGCTTTTGCTTTAGCTATGACATCATCTACACCTTGCATAAATTCAGGTTTTGCGTTTCGTCCTGCTGCAATTTTAGCGTCGGTTTGTTCTTTTAGTGTTTTCATATTAGGTATTAAATTTGAGTAAGTTTTTTTAAATGTTTTAATAAAAATTCAATTTACCCATATTCTAGTAACTGAAGATAGTCTTTAATTTTAATTAACGTTTTAAATGGCATTTACAACTCGTAAGCATTGTTGTTTACAAAAAATAGAGCGTTTACAAAAAATAACTTTCCGTTTTCCCAGAAACTTCTAAACAGTGGATTATCCACCATATAAATTAAACTACCATTGCCTAAAGTTTCCTCGCCAAAAACTAAAGTTTGGTCTAAGTTTTTTACAGCATTTTGACCTGCAAATCCAGAAAATACTTTAGTGTCTTTTAAGTAAGCCACATTATAGCCACTGTCTAATAAATTGTATGCAGAACTCCCTAATTTTAATGTAAAATAATTATCATCATAACCAAATGCCATAGGATGTGTAGCATCTACTTTAGTATTAAAAATGGCGCCTGTAATTAAGTGGTTACTGTATTCGCGTTCGCGCTGTGCGTAAGGTGTTAAGTTGTCGTCGTCATTATCATCGTCAGCATCTTTGTAGCTTAAACTAAATCCGTCTTTACCAGCAAAGCTTCTAAGTGCACCATCAATAGCAATGACTTTTCCGCCAGAGCTTACCCATTCTTTTAATTTGGTCATATTATCGGTAGTTAATACTTTCCCATAATAACCATTTGGTATAACCAAAACATTGTATTTATTCATGTTGGTTTTTCCTAAGTCGTCTGTATTTATAGAGGTTACAGGATAATGCAATTGTTGCTCAAAGAAATGCCAAATCTCGCCATAACTTAATGAAGAGGTACCCTCACCAGAGAGTACAGCAATTTTTTGTTGGTTCACTAGCTTTATATCTGGCGAACCAATATCTGGTGTTTTTTGAGAGAATCCTGATGTGATTTCTGTTAAAGGCTGTGCATGTTCTTGTGCAATGGTATTTAATTTAGTTACCATTTTTTCAATATGTTTATTGTCGCCTTTAGTAATAATTAAAGATCCACGACCAAAGGTTTTATTGTTAGAAGAAAATGGTTTCTCAGTAAAACGCACTTTGAAATTATGTTTCAGTAATGCAGCTAAAAACTGCGCATCTTCCATTGAATTCCATTTACTAACATAACCGTAAGCATCATTTAAAACCTGAAGCGCTTTTTTACTCGCCATTTTGTTACTCTTCACTTTAGACGTTGTAGCAATTGCATCTAATCCATAAGCATAAGGTAATGACCACGCTGTAATATCGTAGGTTAATGAGTCGGAAAGCAATGTGTTGGGTTCAAACAAAACCTTTACCATTTTTCCTTTGGGTTGGTTAGAATGTACCACCAAAGCATTAGCATCTACATTAAAACTACCTTGATTTCCAGTGGCATAATGGAAACCAGAAACTTTAGAGCTTGTAGCGTTTTCAAAAGTAATTTCATGTTTGTTTAAAAGCATTTTTAAGCTATTAATTTTGTCTTCATTCCCTTTAAGTACGTAACTTTTATATTTGAGATTGGAATTATTGAAGAATTTACCAAACTCAATATTCAATTGTTTTGCATTTTTTGAAGCCATTTCTACAGTAGAAATTCCTGTTGTGGTATGATGCGTTAAGCGTTCTACCAAAGTTAAAACATGACCTTCATCGTTTAAAATCCCTAAACCTGCCATACCATGACCACCTTGCTCGTAGGTCATTCCCATAGCTCCCATAAACGTTGGGTAAGTATCACCATAACTTGGATATAATAAATCAAAACGTTCTCTTGTGAAAAATAACCAACCTTCTGCATCAAAATATTTAGCATGGTTCTGACCAATTTGCGTTTGGAAATCGCGTTGCCAATCTGTAATGACTTCATGAAACGGTTCTGCAGCTGGCGCAAAATAATATGGTTCGTTAATGCCTTGTTCATGAAAATCGACATGCACATGTGGCATCCAAGTATTATAAACTTCTAAACGTTGTTGCGTTTCAACTTGTGTTGCCCAAACCCAATCTCTATTTAAATCAAAAAGATAATGATTTGGTCGTCCGCCTGGCCAAGGTTCGTTGTGTTCACTGGCTTGTTTGTCTACATCATAAGGTTCACTCTTGGTTTCATTATACCAATTAATGTAACGGTCTCTACCATCTGGATTGACACTTGGGTCCATAATTACAACCGTATTTTTTAATAAATCTTGTTCTTCTGTTAGTAATTTATAAAGTGTAAGCATTGCAGCTTCAGAACTCGATGCTTCGTTACCATGCACATTATAACTCAACCATACAATTGCAGTATCTGTTGCAGTTGGTTCACCATCTAATAAACCTGCATTTTTTAAATTGTTTTCTCTAATGGTTTCAAGATTTTTCATGTTAGCTTCGCTTGTAACAAAAGCTAAATACATGTTTCTACGTTCATTGGTTTTTCCGTAGTTCACCAATTTTACTTGCTTAGGAATAGCAGTTGCAACAGCTTTAAAATAATCAATAACCTGATGATTTCTACTAAATTGTGTACCAATATCGTAACCTAAAACGGCATTAGGCGAGGGAATGGTTTGTGCTGATGTTAAGGATAGACTGCCAAAAACGACCAATAAAACGAAGACTAATTTTTGCATTTAATTTAAAATTAAGGTTGTAAGCTAGTAAAGATAGTTAGTGCAACTGAATTAACTAAAAATTAGCAGATAAAAAATTGAAGAGTCTTATCTTTATGCCGAAATTTAGATTAACCTATGCCAACTGACTGTATTCCATTTAAGGAAACCCATTATTTTTCTGATTTTATTTGCGATTATCTTGCAGAAAAACCAGAATTAAAAGAATTCTATCATCGTTTTCCTAAGCTTGAAAATTTTGAAGCTCAGATAAAAGAGAAATCGACTTCATTTAAACGTGAAACAAGAACGGTATTAGTTGAAACATTAAAACAGCAATATAAAGATATAAAGACTTCAGATTTGACGTATGCAAATATTGAAAGTCTACAGCAAGAAAATACCTTCACCATTACAACAGGTCATCAATTAAATTTGTTTACTGGACCTTTGTATTTCTTATTCAAAATTGTTTCAACTATAAATTTAACCAAGCAGTTAAAAGCCGAATATCCATCGTATAATTTTTTGCCTATCTATTGGATGGCTTCAGAAGACCACGATTTTGAAGAAATCAATTACTTTAACTTTAAAGGAAAAAAGATACAGTGGAATTCCAACCAAACAGGTGCTGTTGGTTGTTTTAATACCGAAGGCTTAGACGATGTTTTCGATATTATTGCTTTAGAATTTGGAGAAGGAAGACATGCAGAACAATTAAAAACATGGTTTAAGGAAGGCTATTTAAAACATAATAATTTAGCAGATGCCACACGTTATTTGGCAAACGCATTGTTTGGTGAACATGGCTTAGTAATTGTAGATGCTGACGATAGCGCATTAAAACGTTTGTTTATTCCGCAGATGAAAAAAGAAATGCTAGAGCAAACGGCATTTAAAACAGTCTCTGAAACCAATAAAAAACTAGAAGCATTAGATTTAAAGATTCAAGTTAACCCAAGAGAAATAAATCTATTCTATATAAAGGATGGCTTGCGCGAACGTATTGTAGAACGTGATGGTATCTATTCCGTTTTAGATTCAGAATTAAAATGGAATGAAACAGAACTTCTAAAACATTTAGATGAGGAACCAGAATGTTTTTCACCTAACGTGATTATGCGACCATTGTACCAAGAAGTGATTTTGCCAAATCTGTGTTACATTGGAGGCGGTGGAGAAATGATTTATTGGTTGCAATTAAAATCTAATTTTGAAACGCAAAACGTCACATTTCCTATGTTGTTGTTAAGAAATTCAGCCTTAATAAAAACAAGCAAACAAGCCGAAAAGCTTGAAAAATTGAATATTTCTGACAAAGATTTATTTTTAGACAGACACGCGTTTATCAATAAAAAGGTGAGAAAGATATCCAATATAGATATTGATTTTTCAGAGCAAATTACACATTTAGAAGCACAGTTTAAATCGCTTTTTGATTTAGCAGAACAAACCGATAAATCATTTATTGGTGCTGTAAAAGCGCAAGAAGTAAAACAATTAAAAGGCTTAAAACATCTAGAAAAACGTCTGCTACAAGCACAAAAACGAAAATTAGCAGACCAAATTAGCCGTTGTACAGAGTTGCAAGAGCAGTTGTTTCCTAATCAAAGCTTACAAGAGCGAAACACTAATTTTTCGGAATTATATTTAGAATTTGGAGACCAATTAATCCCAAGTTTACTGAAAGTTCTTCAACCATTGCAAGGCGAGTTTACCATCGTGACTTTATAGTTATCAAAAAACTGTTAAAAACTATTCAAAAAATCGTAAATCGTCAATCGTAAATTTAAATTCTATGTTTATTTTTGCGCATGCAACACAACAAAGTCCTAATTTTAGATTTCGGATCGCAATACACACAACTTATTGCGCGTCGCGTTAGAGAGTTAAATATCTACTGCGAAATTCACCCATTCAATAAAATTCCTTCAGATTCAGATAGCTTTAAAGCTGTTATTTTATCTGGTAGCCCAAATTCTGTGAGAGGAGAAGATGTACTTCATCCAGAATTAGAAGGCATACGCGGAAAAAAACCAATGCTAGCTGTATGTTATGGAGCGCAATATTTAGCCCATTTTTCTGGTGGCGAAGTTGCGGAATCTAACACAAGAGAATACGGTAGAGCTAATCTCGATTTTGTAAAAGACAACGAAGATTTCTTTGAAAACATACACGAAGGTAGCCAAGTTTGGATGAGCCATAGTGATACAATAAAACAATTACCAACCAATGGTGTATTGTTAGCGAGTACAAGTGATGTGAAAAATGCAGCTTATAAAATTGAAGGCGAACAAACCTATGCAATACAGTTTCATCCTGAAGTATATCATAGTACAGATGGTCATCAATTGCTTCAAAATTTCTTAATCAAAATCGCAAAGGTGGACCAAGATTGGACACCAAATGCATTTGTAGAAGAAACAGTTGCTGATTTAAAAGCGAAGCTAGGTGATGATAAAGTCGTCCTTGGTTTATCTGGAGGTGTAGATTCTTCAGTTGCAGCTATGTTATTACACAAGGCTATTGGCAAAAATCTCTATTGTATTTTTGTGAATAACGGTTTATTGCGTAAAAATGAATTTAAAGATGTGCTTCAACAGTATGAAGGCATGGGATTAAACGTAAAAGGTGTAGATGCTTCGGCACGCTTTTTGGAAGCCTTAAAAGGATTAAGTGATCCGGAAAAGAAAAGAAAAGCCATAGGAGCAGAGTTTATCGCAGTATTTGATGATGAAGCGCACTTAATAAAAGATGTAAAATGGTTGGCGCAAGGCACTATTTATCCAGATGTAATAGAAAGTGTATCTGCAACAGGAGGTCCAAGTGCAACC
Organism: Winogradskyella eckloniae; assembly: GCF_013249045.1. GTDB lineage: Bacteria > Bacteroidota > Bacteroidia > Flavobacteriales > Flavobacteriaceae > Winogradskyella > Winogradskyella eckloniae. The sequence goes on along the minus strand of NZ_JABRWP010000005.1, from coordinate 314,706 downwards.
ATAAAAAGTCATCATAATGTTGGTGGTTTGCCAGATTATATGAAATTGAAAGTGGTAGAGCCATTACGCGCTTTATTTAAAGATGAAGTAAGACGTGTTGGTGCCTCTATGAATATGGATAGTCAGTTGTTAGGTCGTCATCCTTTTCCAGGTCCAGGTTTGGCTATTAGAATACTTGGTGATCTAACGGAGGAGAAAGTACGTATATTACAAGAGGTAGATGCTATTTTTATAAATAACCTACGTTCTTGGAATTTGTACGATAAGGTTTGGCAAGCAGGCGCTATGTTATTGCCAGTAAATAGTGTTGGTGTGATGGGTGATGAACGTACATACGAAAAATGTGTTGCATTAAGAGCTGTAGAAAGTACAGACGGAATGACGGCAGATTGGGTAAATTTACCATATGAGTTTTTGCAAAAAACCTCAAACGAAATAATAAATAAAGTAAAAGGTGTTAACAGAGTTGTATATGATATCAGTTCTAAACCACCTGCTACAATTGAATGGGAATAAGTGCGTTTTAGAAGTAGTGTTCTTCAGAAATGACCTTAATTTTCAGAATAAAGTAAACTAGAATTTATGAAACATTTTTTAAGCTTTTTGCTCATAGTATTTACAATGGTTTTAAATGCTCAGAATTATACAGAGCATACTGTGAAATCTGGAGAAACAATAGAATCTATTGCAAAACAGTATTTAGTAACACCCTTTGATATCTATGCATTAAATCCTGATGCTAAGAAAAAGTTTCAACCCAATACGGTTTTAATTATCCCAAATTCAAAAATTAAGAATGAACCAATAGTTGAAAATAAACGCGAACTTCTTGGATATAAGAGCCATAAAGTAAAGCGAAAAGAAACCTTATATGGTTTAACCCAAAAGTATAATATTTCTGAAGAGGAGTTAAAAAAAGCAAATCGTTCTCTGTATTCTGAAAACCTAAAAAAAGGCGACAAAATTAGAATTCCACAGTACAGAACCATAATTTCAAAGCAAACCTATAGTAATACCGTAAAAAAATATACCGTTTTACCATCCGAAGGTAAATGGCGAATTGCGTATAAATTTGGAATTTCTGTGTCAGAATTAGAAGCGTTAAATCCGTATATGAATGACGTCATTCAGCCAGGAGACATACTAAATGTTCCTAATATAAAAGATAAAGAGGAAAAGAAAATTGAAGCTGCATTTGGGTATTATGAAGTTTTACCAAAAGAAACATTCTACAGTTTAAAAGGAAAGTTAAACTTAACGCAAGAGCAGTTAGAGCAATTAAATCCTGATTTAAAAACATCAGGATTAAAAGCAGGAATGGTTTTAAAGGTGCCAGCCGGAGCGACAACAGAATCAGAGGCTAAGACCGATGTACAAATCACTAATTTAAAAAGAAACTTAGTTAATTATAAGACCAAAAAGATTGCGTTAATGATGCCATATCAATTGCATAAAATTGATGTAGATTCAGTAGAAGAAGCAAAAGATAGAATAAAGAATAACAGATTGTTATCCATAGTTTTAGATTTTCATGTTGGTGCGCTGATGGCATTAGATTCTGCAAAGCAATTAGGCATATCAACAGATCTAAAAGTGTTTGATACCCAGTACCACAGTGCGGTAACTTCGAGGATATTGGCCGAAAATGATTTTTCAGATTATGATGCTGTTATTGGTCCGATGAAAGAAGATTGTTTTGATCGTGTAGCTTCTGCTTTAAAAGGCGATCGTGTGCCAGTTATTGCGGCAATGAATAAACCAAAACAAGTGTATAGTAACGTTTTTCAAACCTTACCAGAAAAGGAATTGTTGAGTAAAACAATGATTGATTTTGTAAAAGCTGATAGTTTAAAGACTAAAGTGGTTATAATTTCTGATAGAGCTAATAAAGCGACAAGTGAAGCATTGCAAAAGGAATTTCCTGGTGCAAAGCTGTTTTTCTCTAGATTGAATAAAAAGGATAAAACTAAAGATGCCTACTTTTTATATCATACAGAATTAGAAGGTGTATTCACAGCAGGCAAAACAATAGTGTTTTTAGAAACTGATAATGATTCATTTGCATCGAGTATTATAAGTATGCTAAATGGTTTTATTAATGATAGAACAGAGATTGTTTTAGCTACTTTAGACAAAGGGAAAGGTTTTGAAGGAAAGAACATTGATAACATTTATTTGTCTAACCTTAAATTTCATTATGCTTCAGTATACAAAGATTTTGATGATGAAAAAGGCAACGGATTCGTTAAGGCTTACAGAAAAGAATATGGTATAACACCAAGTAAATATGCTGCACGAGGTTTTGATATCACTTTAGATATCTTAATGCGTTTATCTTCTGCGGAAGATTTATACGAAGCTTCTCCAGATACAGTAGAGACAGAATACATAGAAAACAAATTTAGATATACTACAGACTTTTTTGGTGGTTATGTAAACCAAGCCGTTTATGTAGTAAAATTCGATGATTTACGTGTGGTAAAGGCGAATTAAATGTATTTAGAGATTAAAAAACTAATCTCAACTTAATTTTTTTGTGCTTTAACGATTAATATACTTTTTTGATAAAAAGGACGTTATTTTTGAGAGGTACGTATGAAGTCAATTCGTAGGTATCTATTTAATCCATTTTTGCATCCCTTGAAAAATATTCTTATTTGTTTGTTTGTGTTATTTATTAGTAGTGAAACTAATGAAGAGACATTGACTTGGGACGCAGCCAACAAACTTACTTGGGCAGACTTTAAGGCCAAGCCAGATTACGATTCTGATGCTGTAGCATTAACGGCTTCTGGTATAACATTTGGTTACGGTGTAAAAACTTCGGGTAAACGGATTGTTGAATTTTCGTCTACTGTAGAAACTCATTTTTATCCAAATAAATCTTGGTATAAAAAGGAAGAAAGTAATGTTCATATATTAAGGCATGAGCAATTGCATTTTGATATTACTGAACTTTATTCTAGAAAATTAAGGCAACAAATAACTAAACTTCAAGTAAATCAAAATATTAAAAAGCAATTAAACCAATTGCATGAGGACATTAATGTAGAGCTCAGTGCTACTCAAGCAAAATACGACCAAGAAACACAGCACTCTATAGATGCTGTAAAACAAAGAGCATGGTCTAATTTTATTGAAAAAGAACTTAAATTACTTGATGCTTTTAAATCCTAATATACCTTTCTTAAGCATATTTTGAATATTGTTAATGTATTAAAATGGAATTAGACGGACTGGTGCTTATAGAATTAGCACATTACAAAATGCCATTTGGAAAATATAAAGATCAATATTTAGTTGATATCCCTGAAGCTTACTATGTTTGGTTTCAGCAAAAAGGATTTCCTGAAGGCAAATTGGGTAACATGATGCGCCAAATGTTTGATATTAAAATCAATGGATTGGAGCCTATGATACGTACTATTCAACGCGACTTTAGAAGATCATAAAAAGCCAAAGATCACCCAATAGTTCTTACAATACTGTGATGAGGTTGAGCCAAAATTACAAACATTAAACCTACGTTGCATTATTTGGTATAAGCACCAGACGAATAGGTAAGCTCGTAACTATGTGTGTATACTTCAAAAACAATTCCGAAAGGATCTTCAACATAACACATCTTATAAGGTTTATCTTTTGGATAATAAGCTCTAATAGGCATACGTTGTTTACCACCTGCGGCAACAATTTTTTCTACTAATCCTTCAATATTAGGATCTTGTATGCAGAAATGAAATAAACCTGTGTTAAACGGGTTAAATTCTGGCGCTTTTTTTACACCTTGAGGGAACGAAAATAATTCTATCCCAATACCATCAGAAGTACTCATATGTGCTATTTCAAAGCTTTCCCAGTCGTTTCCAAAAACATCAATGCACATAATGCCAATAGCTGTATCAGCTTCTTTTTTTACTACGGAAGGTTCCATAATGATATACCAGCCCATGACATCTGAATAAAATTTAACAGCGGCTTTAATATCTGGTACAGTAATACCTATATGCGAAAACGATTTTGGGTAACTCTTATTAGTGGTCATAATGTTTGTTTAAGACTTCAAAATTAATTTATATTTGTCTAATTGGCAATAACTTACTAAAAAGTAATATAGTATACTAAAAGAGTTAATTGTTGATTATTAAGGCTTTATATAAAAATATATATGAAAAATAATTGTCCGCTTAATTATACCATGCAATTAATAGGAACAAAATGGAAGCCATTAGTGCTGTTTCATTTGTTGGAAGGCGCATTACGATCTGGTGTTTTAAAGAAAAAAGTTCCCGAAATATCAAATAAGATGTTTACGCAAACAGTTAGAGAGTTGGAAAAAGATGGACTTATTTCGAGAAAAGTGTTTCCGGTTGTACCACCAAAAGTGGAATATAAATTAACCGAACGCGGAGAATCTCTTGAGAGCTTGTTACGGCAATTAGACAAATGGGGTTTAGAAGATATTAAATCCTTAAACCATACCAATTTTGATGCATTGTAGGTGTTTAATTACCTGATAATAGATAATTACCATCATAGCTACCAGAAATAAGGGTACCATCGGTTCTAGTGAAAGAAAATGTAAACACAATATTGTATGCTGTGTAGTTGGTAATTGTGACCACACCAGATTGTGCGAACAAATGGGAATCTGCGTCGCTGCTAGACAAAAGTATGGTGCCTGGATGAAATTCACTATCTGTAACAGAACCGTTAATAGAAACTGTATAATCATCTATTTGATTATATGTGGTTTGGTTCAAATCAATATCAACAACTTCAAAAGACACATAAGATAAATCAGTTACATCACTATTGCTGGTAATCTCAGCGCTCGATTTGTTAAATAAACTAATTTTAATGTCGCTTGCTGTATTAGCACTAGTCTCTTCATCCAAGACAATGGCAGCCATTAGAGGATAAGTCGCACCATTATAGGTGAAAGCATTAGTATCTTCTGGCTCGTAAGAATTAAGTTCCTCTTGCGCACATCCAAGAACAACGCCGTAAAGCAATATTAAAAAAAGGACCTTTAAATTTCGTGACATCATAGTGGATTTGAGTTATACCAAATTAGAAACAAAAAACCACGATGCAGAACAAAGTGGTTTAAAGTTTAATATTAACCTTTCTAAAAGGATAAATTTTCAACAAACGTTTATTTTCTTACAACGTTCTTTGTTACAGTGTAATGTTTAGAACTAAACTGAATAATGTAAATCCCAGCGTCTAATTGATTAATGTCAATAGTACCTTTGTAAACTTCTACATCTTGTTTTTTACCATAAACATCATAAACTGTAATAGTAAAATTGATGTTTTCGTCAACAAGACCATAGTAAACAATATCTTCAGTAATTGTTGGGTAAACTTTTACTTTGTCTGCATTTTCTGTGGTTTCATTTTGGGTTACTACAGCTAAATTAGATTCTGTTACTGCAATTGATAAACTGTTTGCTTCACTAACCGTTTTGGTTTGAGCCATTGATACCATAATAGAACATATGGTAAAAACTAAAAATAAATTTAATTTCATAAATAGTAGGTTAAAATTTGGGTTAAATATTAATTTATGCCGTAAACATATGAAAATAAATGAATAACACAAATTATGTTAAGTTTATTCTTACAAATAAGTGCGTTTTATTTGTTTTTTTATGTTGTTTTAACGATGTTTTTGATTGTGTTAAGCTAAGGATTTGGTGTGAAAAATGTGTGCAGACAATCGGGTTGGTTTTAAAATAAACTTTAAATATGCACTGGTATCTGAGAAAAAAAGATGTGTATTATTTTTTACAAACGATATATAGAATTCCTTTCCCTTTTTTATTGTCAGATAACAACTGATTTGCATTTTTAGATTCCAGAATAATAAAGCCAATATCCATTAATTGAGCAATAATTTTTTTTCGGGTGACCCAATATGTTTTAGGTTGATTTTTATTAAAAAGTTTCCAATTGATATCGTTATTGATTTTTAGCCATGGCAAGTGGTGTTTTGAAATTTTTTCATGTCTAAATTTACGTAAAGTATTTACTACAGTACTTAACATAGGGTTGTAAAACTTAGATTCATAATCTAAAAATGAAAAAATAACTATAGCATCTTTTTTAGCAACGCGGTAAGCTTCATTAAGAGCTTTTAGAAACAATTCTTCTTTATCAATAAAACAAAGCACTTGTTGTAAATAAATGAGGTAATCAAAATTATCACTTTTAAATTCAGATAAATTAGCTGCGTCTGATACTCTAAAATTTACTGAAGAGTTGGTTTTAGAAGCTCTTTTTTTTGCATGACTAACCATTTCTGGCACAATATCGAAAGCAGAACCGTTGCTAAATCCCATTTTCTCAATTTGAAATGATAACCGTCCACCACCTGTACCAGCCTCTAATACGTTTTTTGTAGTGTCTATAAGGTATTTTTTTAGTACATAGGCTTCAGATGTATTTAAACTTTCTTTGTTTGCCCATAAATCAAATAATTCATTTGAATAGCGTTCAGCGTTTAAGTTTTGAATATCAGCTACCATCGATTCTTGTTTTTTTGTTAATAACTACCTGTTTTATAACAATTAACAAATGGTCTAATAAATTAATTATAAAAGCAATGTGTAATCATTGAAACCCTTAGAACTTACATAGTGCACATTCAAAGAAGTACGAACGTTATTTGGTAATTAGAAGCGTTGAAATCGTAGCAATACCTTTTTTAATGATCCCTTAATGATAATAGCGTATAGCTGTTTCTAAGTTATGTTGATTAATAGTTAATTCAATTAATTGTTTTATTTAAGAATAACACTTATTAATTGTTGCTTAAAGTTAATAATTATTTTTAACGATTACGGGATATTGGATTGTATTTTATTAACAATTAACAAGTTAGTGTGTTTTGTAGTGGGTTTTAATTTATCGATTTTTACTGAAGGACGTATGGCTAGCGGTACAAATAACCATAAATTACAAGGGGTATTTTGGTTGATGGAGAAAAATGAATTAAACTAAAGCATGTAGCAATTTTTATTTTAATAACCTTGTTATTGGTCTGAATAAAAAAATCCGAAGGAACCAACCTCAGGATTTTTAAATTTTATGACATTTAAAAAGACGATTACTCTACAAGGACCCATTCTCCTTTATCAATTAAAGGAATAGCCTGCTTGTATTTCACTTCTTTTGCTTCACCACTCATTACATGTTTTATGGTAACTCTATCGTTTCGTCCAATTTTTGGTTGTTCTCTCACAATCGTTTCGACCACTTGTTGTTGGCGAGAAGCGCCTTCACCAACTTGTCTGCTTTGAGATGCGCGTTCGTCTAAATTCTGAATCTCTTCTTTTTGAGTTTCTAATTTTTCTTGTTTACGAGCTCTTGCTTCTTGTATGGTGTTCGCTGTTTCTTGCGGAATTTCCCCTTTGAATAAAAATGAAATTACATCTTTATTTACTTGGTCTATCATCGCCTTAAACAATTCAAAAGATTCAAATTTATAGATTAACAATGGATCTTTTTGCTCGTGTACCGCTAACTGAACGGACTGTTTTAATTCATCCATTTTACGTAAATGAACTTTCCAAGCGTCATCTACAATAGCTAACGTAATATTTTTTTCAAAATCGTTAATTAACTGTGTTCCTTTGGTTTCGTATGCTTTTTCTAAGTCGGTTACAACTTGTAAATTCTTAACACCATCTGTAAATGGTACAACGATACGTTTAAATTTATCGCGTTGTGTATCATATACATTTTGTATTACAGGGAATGCTAAATCTGCTGCACGTTGCATTTTTTCTCTATAATGCTTAAATGCGGCTTTATAAATAATACCTGCGAGTTCTTGCGCGCCTAGTTTGTTAAATTCAGCTTCAGAAACTGGAGATTCCATTGAGAAGTATCGGATTAATTCAAACTCAAAGTTTTTATAATCGTTAGCATCTTTATTTGTTAAGGCAATACCTTCTGATGTGTCATAAATCATGTTGGCTAAATCAACTCTAAGACGTTCACCATGCAATGCATTACGACGACGTTTGTATACAACTTCACGTTGCGCATTCATCACATCATCATATTCTAATAAACGCTTACGTACACCAAAGTTATTTTCCTCTACTTTTTTCTGAGCACGCTCAATAGATTTAGAAATCATACCATGTTGTATCACTTCACCTTCTTTAAGTCCCATTCTGTCCATCATCTTCGCAATACGCTCAGAACCAAATAAACGCATAAGGTTATCTTCTAAAGAGACATAAAACTGAGAACTTCCTGGATCTCCTTGTCTACCAGCTCTACCACGTAACTGTCTATCTACACGACGCGAATCGTGACGTTCCGTACCCACAATGGCTAAACCACCTGCTGCTTTTACTTCGTCACTTAGTTTAATATCTGTACCACGACCAGCCATGTTGGTGGCAATAGTAACTTGCCCAGCATTACCTGCTTGTGCTACAATATCTGCTTCTTTTTTGTGTTGTTTAGCGTTTAAGACATTATGAGGAATTTTTCTAATACTCAACATTTTACCTAAAAGCTCTGAAATCTCAACGTTAGTCGTACCGATTAATACAGGTCTTCCGGCTTGAGATAAAGCTGTTACTTCATCGATTACGGCATTGTATTTTTCGCGTTTCGTTTTATAAACTAAATCGTCTCTATCATCTCTAGCGATTGGTCTGTTGGTTGGTATTTCTACAACATCTAATTTGTAGATTTCCCAAAGTTCGCCAGCTTCTGTAACCGCAGTACCAGTCATACCAGACAGTTTGCGATACATTCTAAAATAATTTTGAAGTGTAACGGTCGCAAAGGTTTGTGTTGCCGCTTCAACTTTTACGTTTTCTTTTGCTTCAATGGCTTGGTGTAATCCGTCACTGTAACGACGACCATCCATAATACGACCCGTTTGCTCATCTACAATCATTACTTTGTTGTCCATAACAACGTACTGATTATCTTTTTCAAAAAGGGCGTAAGCTTTTAATAATTGATTAAGGGTGTGTATACGCTCTGATTTTATACCAAAGTCTCTAAATAAATCTTCTTTAAGATTAGCTTCTTCTTCAGAAGAGAGACCTTTACTTTCAATCTTTGCAATTTCGGTACCCATTTCTGGCATTACAAAGAAATTAGGATCATCCTTACCAGACAAAAATTCTACACCTTTATCGGTTAGCTCAACTTGATTATTTTTTTCATCGATAACATAAAAGAGTTCTGCATCTACTTTTGGCATCTCTCTGTTGTTATCTTGCATGTAGAAGTTTTCTGTTTTTTGAAGTAATTGTTTAATTCCTTCCTCAGATAAATACTTAATTAATGCTTTGTTTTTTGGAATACCTCTATAGGCTCTTAATAATTGAAAACCACCTTCTTTAGAATCTCCAGAAGCTATTAATTTTTTAGCTTCGGCTAAGACACCAACTAAATATTTTCGTTGTACTTCTTCAATTTGCTGAACTTTAGGCTTTAGTGCATCAAACTCGTGTTCGTCACCTCTTGGTACAGGACCAGAAATAATTAATGGTGTACGAGCATCATCTACTAATACAGAATCTACCTCATCTACAATAGCATAGTGATGTGGACGTTGTACTAAATCGTCTGGTGAATGTGCCATATTATCACGCAAATAATCGAAACCAAATTCGTTATTTGTTCCGTAAGTAATATCTGCATTGTAGGCTTTGCGACGTGCATCAGAATTAGGTGTATGGTAATCAATACAATCTACACTTAGACCATGAAATTGAAATAATGGCGCCATCCATGCGCTATCTCGTTTTGCTAAGTAATCATTTACCGTTACTAAGTGAACCCCTTTGCCAGCTAAAGCATTTAAATACACAGGAAGCGTTGCTACCAATGTTTTACCTTCACCAGTTTGCATCTCTGCAATTTTACCTTGGTGCATAGCAACACCACCAATGAGTTGAACATCATAATGAATCATGTCCCAAGTAATAGGTTTACCTGCAGCATCCCAAGAGTTTGCCCAAATGGCTTGGTCGCCTTCTAAGGTTACGTAATCATTTTCTCCAGAAATTTCTCTGTCAAAGGCATTTGCTGTAACAGGAACCTGAGTATTATGCACAAAACGTTTTGCTGTTTCTTTTACGACGGCAAACGCTTCTGGTAATATGTCGTTTAATACGCCTTCGGTTACTTCATAGATTTCGTCTTCAATTTTATCTACTTCTACGTAGATATCTTCACGCTCATCAATATCTTCTGTAACTTGTGCTTTTTCTAAAAGGTCTTCTTTTTTAGTGTTAAGAGGCTGTCTGGCTTCGGCAATTTTAGCTTTAAATTCGGCTGTTTTTGCTCTAAGCTCATCGTGAGATAAAGCTTCTAAGGCTTTTTCAAAAGATTTAATTTTTTCAACAATAGGCTTAATTGCACTTACATCTTGCTGAGATTTGTCTCCCACAAAAATTTTAAGCACTTTATCTAAAAATGTCATATTCTATAATTTGTAATAGATTGAATTGATTTTCAATCTTTGAATTAATTTCAGTTAGTTCATCTAAACTCTAATTTAGATCATATTCATTGGTTAATTTTCGGTAAAAACCATCCGAAAATAAAAAAAGTCTCTTAGTTAAGATAACGCAAGAGACTTTATTGTGATAATTTTATATGTTAATATTCATCCTCATTCCAGAGGTAATCTTCATCAGTTGGGTAATCTGGCCAAATTTCTTCAATTGAGTCATAAGAATCTCCTTCATCTTCAATTGCTTGTAAATTTTCTACAACTTCTAAAGGAGCTCCTGTTCTAATTGCGTAATCAATAAGCTCATCTTTGGTTGCTGGCCAAGGTGCATCACTTAAATAAGATGCTAATTCTAATGTCCAATACATAATTGCGTGTATAATTTAATTTTTGCAAAAATAATTTTTTAGTTGAACAATTCAAGAAAAAATTAAATTAATTAATCATTAATAAAAAGAGCGTACATTATTCAACAAGTTTAAACCAGAATATTGCATTATCCATAATTTAAAGGCTTTAGAATTATGAATTTTTTTCAGGAATCCATTTTACTTCCTCAGCGTGTAAATCATAAGACAACTTCCGTGCCAATACAAAAAGGTAGTCAGATAGTCTATTTATATACATTAAAGTTTCGGGTTGGAAGGGTTCTAAATCATTAAGATGCGACGCCAAACGCTCAGCTCTACGGCAAACTGTGCGTGCAATATGACAGAATGACACGGTTTGGTGACCGCCTGGTAAAACAAAATGCGTCATAGGAGGAAGGCTGTCTTCCATAAGGTCCATTTCCTTTTCTAATTTCTCAATATCTTCATTGGATATTTTAGGAATATTTAAACGGGCTTTACCGTTTTTTAACTGCGCTTTTTCTGGGTCTGTGGCTAAAATAGCACCAACGGTAAATAAACGATCTTGAATATGCATCAACGTGTTTTTATACAATTGATTAATCTCTTGGTCTCTTATTAAACCTATGTGAGAATTGAGCTCATCTATGGTTCCGTAACTTTCAATTCTAATATGATGTTTAGGAACACGTGTACCACCAAATAATGCAGTGGTACCTTTATCTCCTGTTTTTGTGTATACTTTCATGTTTTCAAAGTTAAGTTTTTAATGTTGAAAGTTATAAAGTTGAACGTTTTAAAGCTTGGTAGGGAAATTATTTTTTCAAATAGAAAAATTATTTTACTATAACAGGAGGTATAGTTATGATTGATTTTGCTTGAAAATAGTTCTTAGACGCCTTGAAAAATTTGATGCTTCAACCTCAATATTATGATTTTTACAAAACAATTTAAACTGGTTAAGTTGATCATTTTTCATGTCTACTAAGACATTAAATCCGGTGTTAAATTTTAAGTAATAATGATGACCACTAGAGTGCTTTATTTTAATTGTTTTTACCGATTCTGTTAATAGCGTTTCAGGAATATCATTTTGAAGAATTATAAATTTGTTAGCTACTAATTCTAATTTTCCAATTCTTGTAAATAAAAAATAATTGAGGAGAAAAGTTAATAAAAGTATGCCATACGATACTTCAAATATTATACTATATGGTTTAGTTAGAGTGATTAAATCAAATAGTTTTAAAAAATAAATAGATGCATTTATGATAACAAAACCAGTGTAAATTGACGCGTATTTGTGGTTTCTGAAATAATTGTTATCTATAATATCTAAACACATTTTTATATCACTAGCTATTAAATGTATCACTCTCTATAATACCATCACGTAAACGAATAACACGTTTGGCATGTGCTGCAATATCTTCTTCGTGTGTTACCATAATTACGGTGTTACCAGACGCGTGAATTTGGTCAAATAAAGCCATAATTTCTGTTCCGGTTTTAGAATCTAAGTTTCCTGTTGGCTCATCTGCTAAAATAATGGAAGGTTTATTTACCAAAGCTCTACCAACAGCAACACGTTGTCGTTGTCCACCAGAAAGTTGATTGGGTTTGTGATCCATTCGGTCTGCCAAACCAACATCTGTTAAGACTTCTGTAGCGCGTTGTTCTCGGTCTTTTTTAGATTTTCCGGCGTAAACCATAGGCAATGCAACGTTGTCTAATGCTGTGGTTCTAGGTAAAAGGTTAAAGGTTTGAAACACAAAACCTATTTCTGTGTTTCTAATATCTGCAAGTTCGTCATCAGACATTTGGCTCACATCGTTTCCATTTAACTTGTAAGAACCAGCTGTAGGTGTGTCTAAGCAACCTAATAAGTTCATTAATGTAGATTTACCAGAACCAGATGGTCCCATAATAGCCACATATTCGCCACGTTTTATATCTAAATCTATACCTTTTAATACATGAACAATTTCTTGTCCTAATTTAAAATCTCTTATGATATTTCTAATTTCAATGACGTTGTCACTCATAATTAAGGTCTTAGTTGCTTAGCTGTTGTTGCAAGATACTAGTTTTGCATCAATTTTATTATAAGACGTTAAAGTATAACGTATGTTACAATCTAATTTTAAAATGTTCTTTAACTTGTTCTCTTCTAAAAAATACAAAGCCTATATGGAAGCAATCTATAGTCACTTTAACGGTGTTATGATGCTTAATAAATGACCAAGCTTCTGTCATGCCTTTAGACCAATAAATATCATCAAAAATAAATACGGTATCGTTGTGAATTTTGGGTAATAAGGCTTCGAAATACTGAATGGTTGCGTCTTTGTTGTGATGGCCATCAAAGAAGATGCAGTCAAACTTTTCTGTTGTTAAGTTTGGAATGGTATCGGTAAAACTTCCTGTTATAAATTCAACATTTTTAATGTTTTGTTTTTTGATTTCAGATTGTGCAAAAGCTGATGTGTTGGTGCAGCCTTCAATAGTAGTAATTTGAGCGGTTTTGTTGGCTAACGACATGGAATATGTTCCCATACCCAAAGACGTGCCTAATTCTAAAATAGTTTTAAACTTGAAATATTTCGCTATTCTGAACATTAATTGAGACTCCTTTTTTGAGCTACTTGAAGCCTTAACCATAGCACTCACTTTTCGTTTTTTTGAATCGAGTACTTTTGAACCAGCACCTAAATCGGTTATTTCTAATTCGACTTTTGATGCTTTTAAAGCCTCACGATAAGTTGTTAACGCGTTGTATTCAGGATGTTTTGTGTTGTCATAAAGACATTTGGTAACAAAATTATAGATAAAAGGGGAGTGGACACCATGTTGGTTGGTGGCCTTAGTTAAGAATTTTATGTAGGATTTTATTTGGTACATATTTATGTTCTCGCGAGACGCAAAGGCGCAAAGTGAAAGTATAAGATTAGTTTTTTCTTTGCGAAATAGCGCTTTTGCGAGCGTCTTTTTTTATCCTTCTAATTTTTCAGACAATTCAAACCAACGCATTTCTTTTTCTTCAATGGTATCTATAATTACTTGTAATTGATCTGATAGCTTTTTTATGTCGTCTTGAGATAAATCTGGATTATTGAATTTAGCTTCTAATGCTGTTTTATCTAATTCTAACGACCTAATTTTAGATTCTAAATTTTTGTATTCCTTTTGTTCGTTATAATCTAGTTTATTGGCTTCGTTTTTCTTTAAAGCTTTGGTGTTATCTGTTTTTTCTACGTTTTCTATTTGCTTTGGTTGACTACTATCATAAGCTCTAAAATCTGAATAATTGCCAGGGAAATCATCAACAACACCTTGACCTCTAAAGACAAACATATGGTCTACAATTTTGTCCATAAAGTAACGGTCGTGAGACACAACTAAAAGTACACCAGGAAAATCCATTAAGAAATCTTCGAGAACATTTAAGGTTACAATATCTAAATCATTAGTAGGTTCATCTAAGATTAAAACATTAGGATTCTGAATTAAAACAGTACATAAATACAAACGTTTTTGTTCGCCACCACTTAGTTTTTCTACAAAGTCCCATTGCTTTTTTCTATCGAATAAAAAACGTTCTAACAATTGCTGAGCGCTAATTTGTCTGCCTTTTGCTAGTGGAATAAAATCGCCAAATTCTTTAATAACGTCTATGACTTTTTGGTTGGGTTTAGCTGTAATGCCGCCTTGTGTATAGTAGCCAATCTTAACCGTTTCTCCAATAACCACCTTGCCACTATCTGGCTGCATGCTTTGCGTAAGGAGATTTAAGAACGTAGATTTTCCGGTGCCATTTTTACCTATGATACCAATGCGTTCGCCTTTTTTAAAGGTGTATTCAAAACCATCTAAAATGGTTTTGTCTTTAAATGATTTAGATACCTTATGGAACTCTATAATTTTACTTCCTAGACGTTCCATATGTATTTCTAATTGCACTTGGTGGTCGTTACGACGTTGGTGTGCTTTAGACTTAATTTCAGAAAAATCGTCTATTCTACTTTTAGATTTTGTGGTACGTGCTTTAGGTTGGCGACGCATCCATTCGAGCTCTTTTTTAAAGAGTTGTTTGGCTTTACCAACTTCGGTGGCTTCATTTTCAATTCGGGCTTCTCTCTTTTCTAAATAATAGGAGTAATTGCCTTTATAGGTGTATAGTTGACCTTGGTCTAATTCTATAATTTCGTTACAAACGCGTTCTAAAAAATAACGATCGTGCGTTACCATAAAAAGGGTTTGTTGCGTTTTAGCGAAGTAATCCTCTAACCATTCTATCATTTCTAAATCGAGATGATTGGTTGGCTCATCTAATATTAAAATATCAGGTTTGCTTAAAAGCGCTTGGGCTAATGCTAATCGTTTTTTTTGGCCACCAGAGAGGGTTTTAACCTTAAGCGTTAAATCATCTAGTTTAAGTTGAGAGAGCGTTTGTTGGTATTGGGTTTCAAATTCCCATGCATTGTTTCTATCCATGGCTTCAAATGCTTTTTGATAAGCATCTGTGTCTTCTGGATTTTTAAGGGCATGTTCATAAGCTTCAATAACTTTAAGAATAGGAATGTCTGAAGCAAATATGGTTTCGTCTAGTGTAAGATTTGGGTCTAAATCGGGTTCTTGGTCTAGGAAGGCCAATCTAAGCCCTTTTCTAACTACAATTTGCCCATTGTCTGGTGCATCTTTGCCGGCTAAAATATTAAGTATGGAAGTTTTTCCGCTTCCGTTTTTAGCGACAAATGCAATTTTTTGATCTTTATGAATACTAAAAGATAAATCCTTAAAGAGTACTAGCTCTCCAAAGGACTTTGATATGTTTTCTACGTTAAGATAATTCAAGTTTATTGTTTTTAAAAGGAATAAAACCAAAAACAAAAGTAATTGTTTTGTTATTACTATTGATACATTATATTTGTCTTTAAAGATCCATTGTACTTATGAAGCGTATTAAGCTTTTAATTATTATACTGAGTTGTATTCTTGTTTCCTCTTGTATTCCGCACAAGGACACAATTTACTTACAAAACAAAGCGGATTCAACAAACGATTCTATTCCATATAATTTAAGTGAAATTCAAAAGCCGTATCGTATTCAGGTTAATGATATATTAAATATACGTGTTAAAGCATTAGACCAAGAAACGGTGTCAATTCTAAATCCAACAGGCGAGGACAATTTAAATGCAGGAAGTGCAGAACGTGCTTATTTTGATGGATTTACTGTAGATGTTCATGGAAATATAAGAGTGCCTACCTTAGGTTATATTAATGTTTTAGGGTTTACAACGGAAGAAATTGAAAAAAAAATTGAGCAACAATTATTAGAAGAGCAATTTAAAGAAACCGCTAACATATTTGTTACGGTTAAATTGGCAGGCTTAAGATATACAGCAAATGGCGAAGTAGGCGCACCAGGTAGTAAAGTGTTATTTACAGAGCGTGTTAATATTTTTGAGGCCATTGCGAATGTTGGAGAAATCCCTATTACCGGAAACAAAAAAGATGTATTGATCATAAGGCAGTATCCGCAAGGCCAACAAATTCATCATTTAGATTTAACGGACTTAAAGGTAATGCAGTCTCCGTATTATTATATTCAGCCCAATGATATCATTTACGTGAAGCCATTAAAACAAAAGTCAATAGGAACAGGCGAGACAGCAATATCCAGTATTTCTGCAATAGCATCTATTCTTTCACTTCTTACAACTGGGATTTTACTATATTCAAGACTTTAAAATGTTATGAGAAATTACGACGATATAGACGATGTAGAATCACATAGTATAAGTTTTGACTTTAGAGGTTATTTATTTAAAGTATTAAATCTCTGGAAATTTGTATTGCTATGTGTAGGTGCAGCCTTGTTAATAGCCTATTTTATAAATGTAAGAAAACAAAACGTTTATAAATTAGATTCACTAATTTCTGTCGATAACGATCAGAATCCCTTTTTTACAGCAAACACAAGTATTTCATTTAATTGGGGCGGAGTGTCTGGTAAAGTAGGGAAAATAATGACTGCTATAAAAACCAGAAGTCATAATGAGAAAGTCGTAGATTCTCTAGAGTATTACATGGATTTTTTGGTGGAAGGGAAGTATCGTAAAATTGATATATACAAAAATGCACCATTTGATTTTAAATTAGATAAGACTAAAAACCAAGTATTAGGCTATCCTATAGGAATTCGTTTTTTAAATAAAAATGAATATGAAGTTTTTACCGAGTATGAAGGAACAAGTGCTAACGCGCAACAATATAACACCAAAAAAGTAACTCGCGTAAAAATGCCTGAAGGTATCTTTACAAAATCCTTTAAAAATGGTGATACTGTAGCCTTACCTTTTTTAAATGGGCAACTCGTCTTTAAATCGGGTTATGATATTGCGCCAGGATCGGAATATTTTATAAAGTTTAGCAGTTTTGATGGTGTTGTAAATTCATACAAATCAAAGATAATTATCGGAACATTTTCGGCAACATCACCTTCAATTTTAAGATTGCAATTATCTGGTAATAATAAGGATAAGATTGTAGATTATCTTAATGCTACCTCTGCGATTTTGAGTAAAACCGAACTAGAGCGAAAGAACTTATATGCAACCAATACTATAAAATTCATTGATAGTAGTTTGGCTGCAGTTAATATGAATCTCAAAGATATTACCGATGAGATGAATACCTTTAGGAATGAAAATAAAGTTTTTAATATAAGCGAAGAAATAACCCAAATTTCAGATCAATTACGAGAGTTAGAATTAACGAAACAAGAGGAAGAATCTAAACTAAATTATTTAAATAACCTTGAGGTGTATTTAAATACAAAGACGGATTATACCAATATTGCAGCGCCAACAAGTGTTGGGATCGATGAAGGAAATATACTGAATAGCGTTTCAAAAATAGTGGCTTTAGCTGCGGAACGCCAAAATTTAGAATACACAACTAAAGAAGGTTCAGGGCTTTTTAAAGAAATAGATAGGCGTATTAATTCAGAAAAAAATGTACTATTAGAAACGGTTGATGCTACAAAGAAAATTACATCAATTCAGATTTCTACCCTAAATAAAAATATTGCAAATTTAGAGTCTAAGTTGAGTGGCTTACCAGAAGATGAGCAGCAATTTCTAAAAATTCAAAGAAAGTTAGACATAAGCCAGGAAGCGTATAATATCTATATGGTAAAACGCAGTGAGGCAGCAATTGTAAAGGCAGCAAACATTTCTGATTTATCAGTTATCGATGAAGCTAAAGATATTGGAGGCGGATTAATAGGTCCAAATAAGTCATTGAACTATATGATGGGTTTAATGCTTGGTTTCTTTTTTCCTATGCTACTGATATTTGTTGTTTATTTATTAGATAATACCATACATGGATCTGATGAAGTTACAAGAATGTCTAAAATCCCAATCTTAGGTTTAATAGGGAAATACAGATACAAAAATAACTTAATAGCTTACGAGAAACCAAAATCTGCAGTTGCAGAATCCTTTAGAGCGATAAGATCGAGCTTACAATTTATTTTTAAAAATAATAAGGACACAGAAGGCAAAGCGAATACCTTAATGATTACCTCTTCTGTTAGTGGTGAAGGGAAAACTTTTACGTCAATTAATATTGCTACGGTCTATGCGCTTTCAGGAAAAAAGACCATTTTGTTGGGATTAGATTTAAGAAAGCCCAAAATATTTGGTGATTTTAATATTACCAATGAAAAAGGTATTGTAAATTATTTAATTGGTGATGATGAGTTAGAGCAGGTCATTACACATACACATATAGAGAATTTAGATTTAATTCCGTCTGGTCCTATTCCTCCAAACCCTTCAGAATTGTTAATGAGTAATAAGTTGAAGGACCTAATAAATCAGCTCAAGCAAGAGTATGATATGATTGTGTTAGACACACCGCCTTTAGGATTAGTAACAGATGCATTAGAATTAGTGCAATATGCAGATGCCTCCATTTTTATGGTGCGTTTAGATTATACTAAGAAAGGCATGTTGCAGTTAGTTAATGCCAAATATAGAACTGGCGAACTTAAAAATGTTAGTTTTGTATTGAACTTTTATAAGCATAAGAGCAATTATAACTATGGTTATGGCTATGGTTACGGTTACGGTTATGGTTACGGTGTATATGGCAATGCATATCATGAAAAAGATAAGTATTCGATCTTTAAAAGAATTAAGAATTTTCTTAAAAAAATATAATTCAATTCCATTTAAATTTTGATCACAAAAAAACAACTTAAAATCAAACGCGGATTTGATGTTTTGGTTGTGTTGCTGTTCTTACCTATAGTATTGGTGCCTATAGTTATTCTTGTTTGTATAGCTACAATAGATACGAAGCGCTACGGAATTTATAGTCAGTATCGTATAGGTCAACATGGCAAGCCATTTAAAATATATAAAATAAGAACTCTAAAGGATGGCGATCACCAATTGGGACACCTAAATGATTATGCGACAGCGTTTGGAAAATTTTTACGTGCGTCTAAATTAAATGAACTTCCTCAACTGTATAATGTGTTAATAGGTGATATGAGTTTGGTTGGGCCACGACCTGATTTAGAGGGATTTGCAGATCAATTAAAAGGCGATGACCGAAAAATTTTAATAGTTAAACCAGGAATTACTGGACCCGCAACACTTAAATATAAAAATGAAGAACGCGTATTAGAACGTCAAAACAATCCTAATCAGTACAATAGAACGATTATTTGGGTAGATAAAGTGAAAATCAATAAAAAGTATGTTGAGAATTACAGTTTTTACTTAGATTTGACACTCATTTTAAAATCTACTTTAAACAAATGACACATTCAGAAGACAAAATTGCAATCATTGGATTAGGTTACGTCGGTTTACCCCTTGCCGTAGAGTTTGCCAAAAAATTCTTTGTAGTTGGTTTCGATATTAATAAACAGCGAATCAGCGAATTAAATAATGGTATCGATAAAACTTTAGAAGTTGAAAACGATAACTTAAAATCTGTTTTAACAACAGATTTGAATGCTGATAAAGGCTTATATATAACTGATGACTTAGACGCATTAGGGATTACAAACTATTATATTATTACGGTGCCAACACCAACTGATGCATTGAATAAACCTGTGTTTACACCGTTAATAAAAGCGAGTGAAACCGTGGGTAAAGTGTTGAATGAAGGTGATATAGTAGTTTATGAATCTACAGTGTATCCTGGTGCAACAGAAGATATTTGTATTCCGGTATTAGAGAAAACGTCTGGATTAGTATATAATAAAGATTTTTATGCTGGCTATTCTCCAGAAAGAATCAATCCAGGTGATAAAGAACATACCGTAACCAAGATATTAAAAGTAACCTCTGGTTCTACACCAGAAGTTGCCGTTAAAGTTGATGAGCTTTATAAAAAAGTTATCGTTGCAGGAACGCATTTAGCGCCAAGTATTAAAGTTGCAGAAGCTGCAAAAGTTATTGAGAATTCTCAAAGAGATATCAATATTGCCTTTGTAAATGAATTGTCTAAGATCTTCAGGTTATTAGATATAGATACTAAGGCAGTTTTAGAAGCGGCAGGTACAAAATGGAACTTTTTAAAGTTTTCACCAGGATTAGTTGGTGGACATTGTATAGGTGTAGATCCATATTACTTAGCTCAAAAAGCAATTGAAACAGGATATAATCCTGAAATTATATTAGCTGGTCGTAAAATGAATGACAGTATGGGTGGCTACGTTGCTACAGAAACTGTAAAAATGATGATTAAAAAAGGAGCAACCATTAAAGGGTCAAAAGCACTTGTTTTAGGCATCACGTTTAAAGAAAACTGTCCAGATATAAGAAACTCTAGAGTTATTGATATTATTGAAGAACTTCAAACGTATCACGTTAATGTTGATGTTTATGATCCTTGGGCTTCAGCAGAAGAAGTAAAACATGAATATAACTTAGACTTAATTACCGACTTTGATAAATTAGGTACTGCGTATGATTCAATCATATTAGCCGTGTCTCATAAAGAGTTTTTAGAATTAAAATTAGATAAATTAAAATCAGATACAGGTGTTATTTTTGATGTAAAATCGTTACTTCCAATAGACACTGTAGACGCAAGATTATAAAAAAATGTACTCAAATCCACATCACACAACAGACCTATCTCAATTAAGTTTTTTAATAACTGGAGGTGGAGGCTTCATAGGCTCAAACCTAACAGAATACTTATTAAAATACAATGCTAAAAAAGTAAGAGTATTAGATAACTTTTCTAATGGTCATCGCGAAAATTTAGCAGAATTTATGGATAATCCTTCATTTGAGTTAATGGAAGGCGATATTAGAGATTTAGAAACCTGTAAAAAAGCCATGGAAGGCATTGATTATGTCTCTCATCAAGCAGCATTAGGCTCTGTACCACGTTCTATAAACGATCCTGCAACGACGAACGAAGTTAATATTTCAGGATTTTTAAACATGATGATTGCTTTAAAAGATAGTCCAACGGTAAAACGCATGGTTTATGCGGCATCAAGTTCTACTTATGGAGATAGTAAATCTTTACCAAAAGTGGAAGATACTATTGGTAAGCCTTTGTCGCCTTACGCTGTAACAAAGTATGTAAATGAATTATATGCAGATGTTTTTGGGACGACGTATGATACTGATGTTATTGGTTTAAGATATTTCAATGTGTTTGGGCCAAAACAGAGTCCAAGTGGTGCATATGCAGCTGTAATCCCTTTGTTTATGCAAGCTCTAAAGGACAATGTGCCTTCAAAGATCAATGGCGATGGTGAGCAAACAAGAGATTTTACATTTATTGATAATGTAGTACAAGCCAATGTAAAAGGATTTTTTGCATCAAAAGACGCTAAGAACGAAGTGTTTAATGTGGCTTGTGGTGAACGTATTACTATTAACTATTTGTGGGAATCGTTAAGGATTGCTGCAGACTCAGATTTAAAAGCAATTTACGGACCTACTAGACAAGGTGATGTTAGGGATTCCTTAGCAAATATCTCAAAAGCAGAAAACCTTTTAGGATATAAACCAAAATATACAGTAAGAGAAGGACTTAAGATAACTTGGGATAGTTTCGATTCTTAGTCTATTCTAAATAAATTTTATAATGGGATGATTGTACACTTGTCAATAGTGCTCAATGATCCCTTTTTTTTGTGGTATAGGATTGCTAATCCTCTCTGATAATTTTGGTAAAAAATTAATCCTACGTTTTAGCTAGCATCGGTTGTCATAATTTTTCCGTATTTCTTTAGAATTATTATCTTTACCTAACTAAAAATATGATGCAAATTGAGTAAGCTAGAAGATGACGATTGGTTGTATACAATTTCATCTAAACGAAAATTAATTGACTTTAATTTTCAAGAAATTTGGAATTACAGAGATCTGTTGGTGCTCTTTGTAAAAAGAGATGTCGTTACCGTTTATAAACAAACCATATTAGGACCACTTTGGTATTTAATTCAACCCTTATTCACCGCACTTACATTTACTTTAATATTTAATAAAGTGGCCAATATAGAAACAGGTACAGTGCCACCGTTTCTATTTAATTTAGCAGGTGTTTCAATTTGGAATTATTTTAATACCTGTTTAACGTCTACGAGTGATACTTTTACAACTAATTCGGCTATTTTCGGAAAAGTATATTTCCCTCGTGTTATTGTTCCCTTATCTATTATTATTTCTAATTTACTAAAATTTGGTATTCAGTTATTCATTTTTATAACATTTTATGTGTTTTATAAATTTAGTGGAGCAGCGATAAACCTTGATAGTACTGTGATATTTTTTCCAGTATTAGTTGTCTTAATGGGTATGATGGGTCTTGGATTAGGAATGATTATTTCTAGTCTTGTTACGAAATATCGTGATTTAAAATTTTTAGTAAGTTTTGGAGTGCAATTACTAATGTACGTTTCTGCCGTAATGTATCCATTGGCTCTTATAAAAGAGGAAATGCCTAAAGTTTCATGGATAGTGGAGTATAACCCTTTGGCGTATATAATTGAAACAGCAAGATATATGCTTCTTGGTACAGGCACGTTTAGTTGGTTTGGGATTATTTACACGGTAATCGTAACTATAATCGTGTTTTTATTAGGAATCATTATCTTTAACCGAACCGAAAAAACATTTATCGATACAGTATAAATTCTTGTTATTTAAATTTGATTAAAAAGCCATATGAGTATCATTCTTAAAGCTGAAAATATAAGCAAACAATATAGACTTGGTGTGGTTGGTACTGGTACAATAAGTCATGACATTAATCGATGGTGGGCAGGAATTAGAGGTAAAGAAGATCCTTATTTAAAGGTGGGTTCAGAAAATGACCGAAGTACAAAAGCCGATAGTGATTATGTCTGGGCCTTACAAGATATTAACTTTGAAGTAAGAAAAGGCGAAGTTCTTGGCATCATTGGTAAAAATGGAGCAGGTAAAAGTACTTTACTTAAAATTTTATCAAAGGTTACGATTCCTACGACTGGAGTAATAAAAACAAAAGGCCGAATAGCATCACTTTTAGAAGTTGGTACAGGGTTTCATCCAGAATTAACTGGCCGTGAAAATATTTATTTGAATGGTGCTATTTTGGGAATGACCAAAGCCGAAATTAGAACAAAAGAGGCCGAGATTATTGAATTTTCGGGCTGTGAGCGCTATGTAGATACGCCTGTAAAACGCTATAGTTCTGGGATGCGTGTACGTTTAGCCTTTGCTGTTGCGGCTTTTTTGGAGCCAGATATTTTAGTTATAGATGAGGTGCTTGCTGTTGGAGATGCAGAATTTCAGAAAAAGGCTATTGGCAAAATGCAAGACATTAGTAAAGGAGACGGTCGTACTGTACTTTTTGTGAGTCACAATATGGGAGTTATACAGAGTCTATGTGATGAAACAATTTTATTACATAATGGAAGGTTTGTAGAGAAGGGGAAAACGGAGCATGTTATTAATACCTATTTAAAGCAAAATATAGGTAATGATGCCGTTTTTAATTTTGATATTCCGAAAAACAATAACATTCAAGCCTATGCTACAAAATTAACTATTGTAGATCTAAATGATAATTTAATGAATGAAATTCCTATTGGTAAACCATGGAAAGTTAAAATTCATTTTACGGTTTGTCAAGAAATTAATAATTTGATTATTGGCTTGGGTATGACAGATATGTTGAACGCACCTATTAGAACATCATGGACGCCATCAAATAATTTAACACCTGGTGAATATATTGCTGAATTTGTAGAGGATTCTGTGGTGTTTAATCATGGTCAGTATAAATTGAAAATCGGCATTTCTAAAGGATTTCATTCCATACAATATCTAGATGAGAATGTTTATATTACAATATCTGAAGTTGTGTATAAGCAAGATAAAACTGTTTTAACAAATGGCAATGGTGTGTTTTCAAATCAGATGAAAATGAATGTTTATAAAACTTAAGTATAGAATCTAAAAATAAATATGTTGTTATTGAAAATAAAAAGAAAGTTGAAAAAAGTGTTTACTGATTCAACTTTTACTGATTTTAAGCAAGAGTCTTATTCACAGACAGGAGAGGATGTTATAGTGAAATTTATATTTGATAGATTGGGAATAAAAGCACCAACGTATATAGATATTGGCGCGCATCATCCCTTTAAATTAAGTAATACAGCTTTGCTATATAAAACAGGGAGTAGAGGTGTAAATATTGAACCAGATCCAGATTTATTTAAATCTTTTTTAGAATATAGAAAAGAGGATATTAATGTTAACTTAGGAATTGGCGATACCAATGCAGAATTAGATTTTTACGTAATATCGTCACCAACGTTGAATACATTTTCTAAAAAAGAAGCAGAAAGCTATCAAACGGAAGGAAATTATTCAATAAAAGAAGTAAAAAAAATTCAGGTTAAAACTGTTAATAGTGTCTTAGTAGAATACGTCAACGGAAAATTTCCTCAATTTTTAAATTTAGATGCGGAAGGTATAGATGATTTAATAATTAAATCTATTGACTATGAAAGCAACTTTCCTATAGTTATTTGTGTTGAAAGTATCTCTTTTTCTACAAATGGAAATGGCATAAAAAACTCGGCATTGATCGAATATATTGTTAGTAAAGGCTATATGGTTTATGCAGATACATATATCAATACCATTTTTGTTAGAGAAGAATTATGGAGAAATAAGTGAAATTATTAAATTCTGAAATGAATATAAAAAATAAAATACGAAGTATTTTCCAGAACAAGTCGCATTCAAAATTGACTGTAGGTAAGCACAATGTAAGAAATAGAAAAGAATGGCTTGAGGGTGTTCTAAAAAAAATTCCTGAAGGTGGAAAAATATTAGATGCAGGTGCAGGAGAACAACAATACCGAGGATTTTGCTCTCATTTAGACTATGTGTGTCAAGATTTTGCAGAATATAAACCTGAAACATTAGAAGATGGACTACATAGAGAAAAGTGGGATTACGGGAAATTAGATATTATTTCAGACATTGCATCAATTCCTAGAGAGAATAATTCGTTTGACGCTATAATGTGTACAGAGGTTTTTGAGCATATTATTAACCCAAGAGAAGCCGTTAAAGAATTTTCAAGACTTTTAAAAAAAGATGGTTTTCTTATACTTACAGCGCCATTTTGTAGTCTAACTCATTTTGCTCCTTATCATTTCTATTCTGGATTTAATCGTTTTTTTTATGAAACAGAATTGAAAGCACATGGTTTTGAAATCGTAGAGATGGAAGCAAATGGAAATTATTTTGAGTTTCTTGCTCAAGAGGTAAATAGATTATCTTATGTCTCAAAGAGGTTTAGTAACGTGACGCTTAACTCTAGCCAATTAAAAACCATCAACAATTTAAAAAAAACGTTGCAAGAGCTGTCTGAAAAAGATGAAAATTCCGCAGAATTATTGTGTTTTGGATTTCATGTGTTGGCAAGAAAAATATGATTTTAATTAGATTAAAAGGAGGTTTAGGGAATCAAATGTTTCAGTATGCATATGCAAGTATACTTGCCAAAAAGTGTAATTTACCCTTAAAAATAGATACTCAATTTTTTAGCTTAAGTAAGGATATGGTTGGTGTAACTCAGCGAGAATTTGAACTGACAGTATTCAAAAACAGATATCAAATTGCGACTTTAAATGAGATAAATTCATTTACCGAATTGTCTTTTTATAATAAAATAAAAAGAAAACTAGGTTTTAACTATCCGAAGAAACACAATGAAGGTTCAAGGTTGTATCAGGATGAGGATTATAAATTAAAAGCACCTGTTTATGTAAATGGGTATTTTCAGAGTTATAAATATTTCCTAGGTTATGAAGAATTTGTAAAAAAATTATTTCACTTTTCTACAGATGATTTAGATGCGAAAAACACTAGTTTACTATCAAGTATAGAGGAGGCTAATACTATTTCTATTCATGTAAGACGTGGAGATTATGTGACGGATTTAAATATTAATAACACACATGGACTTTGTGATATAGAATACTACATGGCATCTATCAATGTATTAACAAAAGATAACGCTAATTCCACATTAGTTTTCTTTTCTGACGATAGCGATTGGGTAAAAAAGACTTTTTCTCATTTATCAAACCCTAAAATTTTTGTTAATCATAATACAGGTAGTCATAGTTGGAAAGATATGCTGCTAATGAGTAAGTGTAATCATAATATTATAGCAAATAGTTCCTTTAGTTGGTGGGCAGCTTGGTTAAATTCAAATTCAGAAAAAAAGGTTGTTGCCCCAAAACAATGGTTTGCAGACCAAAGTAGAAACACTACTGATTTAATACCAAAAGAATGGATTCAGATATAAAACAAAGTCCAAAATTAACGGTATTGTTACCTGTATACAATTGTGCTAAATATGTTAGTGCTGCAATTGATAGCGTTTTAATGCAAACCTTTAAAGATTTTGAATTTATTATTATAGATGATGCCTCTACAGATGATACGCTAAAGATTATCAATACGTATTCAGACGCCAGAATTAAGGTAATTAAACAACAAAATAACTATGGGATTACTCATAATTTAAATTACGGTTTAACAATAGCTCAAGGCAAATATATCGCTAGAATGGATGGTGATGATATTAGTTTGCCAAAACGTTTTGAAAAGCAAATAACGTATTTGGATGCTAACCCAAATGTTATAGTCTGTGGCACTAATTATAAAATTTTAGATACAGATATTATTAAAAATTTGCCAAGTTCGCATGATGATATAAAGGTAGAATTATTATATGGTAGCTGTTTTGGTCATCCAACAGTAATGATGCGAAGAAGCGTATTTCATGATAATAAAATAGCGTATAACACTACATTAGAGACTGCTCAAGACTATAATTTATGGGTAAGGTTATTGCAGTATGGTGAATTACATAATTTAACAGAGGTCTTATTAGAATACAGAATACATGAAGATCAAATTTCAAAAAAAAGGAAAGTATCGCAGCAAATAGGAGGTGTTAAAACAAAATTTTTGCTGTTAAATTATTTAAAACCTAATTTAGACGAAAAAGAACAACATTTGTTAGAGAAAATACTTCTTTCTATTAAGTTAGAAAAAGAGATTTTGGAGTTTAATGAGATTAATACCTTTGTAACGAAAACAAAGCAGAAATTAATCAAAGCAAACAGTATAAGATTTTTTAATTCTGTTGGTTTTAATAAGTATTTAAACTATCTAGAACATATTATTATTAATGACTACTTCTCTTATAGAGAAAATTTTAAACCAATTATTTTTTTAAATTATTTAAAAGTTAAGAGACGTTTTAATTTTAAATTATCTTTTTACAATGAAATTAAACTGTTAACAAAATCATTAGTTTATTTTAAGAAGTAAATTAGATTCAAAAAAAGATTATAATTAAACTTTAATGAAAAAAGCTTTAAAAGAAATACTACCAAATCGGTTTGTTGAATTTATTAAATTAAAAAGACAGAAAAATGCCTTTAAGAACAAGCCTATTAAGGAAACGTTTACCTTAATTAATGAGAGTAACTATTGGAGAAGTGAAGAAAGTGTTTCTGGAGATGGTTCAGAATTAGCAGTAACCCAACCGTTAATTAGTGAATTACAGCTTTTTTTAGCAAAGCAGAATATTAAATCGATGCTAGATATACCTTGTGGCGATTTTAATTGGATGCAACACACTAATTTGCAAAACATTAAATATATAGGAGGCGATATTGTAGAGAATTTAATTGCTGAGAATAATTTTAATCATGGCAATGCATCAATTAATTTTTCAGTATTAGATTTAACAAAAGATTCTTTACCAAAAGTTGACGTTATTTTTTGTAGAGATTGTCTAGTGCATTTATCATTTAAAGAAATTTATAAGGCATTGGTTAATATTAAAAAAAGTGAAAGTAAGTATCTGTTAACCACATCATTTTATAATTGTGATAGTAATAGAGATATCATTACAGGGCAATGGCGAAAATTAAACTTTGAATTGTTTCCGTTTTATTTTAAAAAACCAATCTACGTTATTGATGAAAAATATACAATGAAAGGACAGAAATATGCAGATAAGACCATGTGCTTATGGGAAGTAAAAGATATCGTAATCCCATTTAAATTAAAATTATATAACTGGCTTTCATAACTGTAAAATAAAGCATGAAAAAAATTAAAATCATTCAACTTTTTGAAGCCTATGGCGATATATATCAGCCGTACATTCCGCCTGTGATGGAATCTTTAAAAAAGAAAGACGATTTTGATATGCAAATAGATGTTTTTAAGGAGCATGCAAAGGCAGATGATGTAAATGTTATTCCTGGATATTATAAGAGAAAGATTAAAGAAAAAGCGTTGTCTTTGTCTAATAAAGGTGCGGTTAAACTAAATTATATCGAGAATAAATATCTTAAAAACAAAGTTGATATAGTGCACTTACAGCACTCGTATTTGCACAAAAAAGTTAAACGATTACTCGCCATACCAAAAGCTCAAAGACCCAAAATAGTTATTACCCTTAGAGGCGCAGATACCTACATGAAGCCATGGATTGATAAAAACTGGGTAAATTTTTATGAAACATATGGTCAGTATGTAGATGCTTTTATTACCATGTCTGAGCATCAAAAGAACTATATGCAAAAATGGGGAATACCTCTAGATAAGATTCATGTTATTCCTATTTCTTATGGCAATGCTTTTAAGACCTCAGAACGACTACCAAATACAGAAAGCATTCAACTCATTTCAGCGTTTAGAATGTGTTGGGAGAAAAATATAGAAGGTAATTTACGCGTTGTGAAGTTACTAAAAGACAAAGGGCTTAGGGTAAATTACAGTATTTACGGTAATGGTCCAGATGCTTACCAAGTACCTTATTTAATAGATAAATATCAATTATCAGAAGCCGTACAGTATTACGGAAGTATTGAAAATAAAGCTTTAAAACAAAAATTAAATGAGGCAGATTTTTATGTACAGCTCAGCCATTCAGAATCTTTAGGCATGTCAATCATTGAAGCACAGACCTATGGTTTGCCTGCCATAGTTTCAGATAGTGATGGACTTCCAGAAGTTGTTATTCATAATAAAACGGGTTACTGTGTTAAACCCTATGCCATTGAAAAAGCAGCAGATTATATAGAGACTTTATGGAATGATTCAGATCTTTATAGATCGTTTTCTTCTGCTGCGGTAAAACACAGTCAGGTTACGTTCTCCATACAAAATGAGGTCGAAAAATTAAGTCATTTATATCAATCCTTAATGAGCAAATAACAATGTGTGGATTTATAGGTGAATTTAGTTTTCAAGAAAGTGATTTATTATCAACTTCTGCATTCTCAGATATTTTAGCTTTATCTAAACATCGTGGACCAGATGCCACTGAGATTAAGCGTGGTCAAAATTTTCAATTAGGGTTTAATCGCTTATCTATTTTAGATCTTTCTCCAAATGGCAATCAACCCAAACAAAGTCCATCTGGTCGTTATCATGTTGTTTTTAATGGAGAAATTTATAATTATAAATCGTTAGCGGAAACGTATCAACTAAAAAATTTACAGTCTTCTTCGGATACAGAAGTGATTATACATTTATTAGATGTAATTGGTATTAAAAAAACCATAACCCTATTAAACGGTATGTTTGCTATTGCCATTGTAGATACTGAAAAAAATACATTTAATCTCACTCGAGATTTTTCAGGAATAAAACCTTTGTTTTATGGTGTAACTGATAAAGGTGTTGCTGTAGCTTCTCAGTTTGATCAAGTTTATAAACACCCTTGGTTAAAGTCTAATTTACAACTAAGGCCTTCCATTATGAAGGAGTATTTTGGGTTTGGTTATATGCAAGCACCAAATACGGTTTATCAATCCATATTTCAGGTAAATCCTGGAGAATGGATTGTAATTAAAAAAGATAAAACCATCAAAAAACAGCAGCTTATAAGTTTTGATAATGTTGCTGGTAATCAGAAGATTGAAGATAATCAAACTGCAACATCATATAATGAATTATTAGGAAACGTTGTAAAACGTCAATTAATAAGTGATGTGCCAATTGCCACATTTTTAAGTGGAGGTGTAGATAGCCCATTAATTTCAGCACATGCTAAATCCAATAAAAATGATGTTGAAGCAATAACGTTAAAGGTAGATGATGAAACTTTAAACGAAAGCGAAATAGCGACATCTTATGCAGAAGCACTAGACCTAAAGCAAGATATTTTTGAGATAAAAGCATCGGAAATATTAGAAAGTATTGATGCCTATTTTGAGAAATGTTCAGAGCCTTTTGGAGATTATTCGTCCTTACCCACTTTTCTCCTCACGCAGCATGCCGCCAAAAATTATAAAGTAATGTTGTCTGGTGATGGAGGAGACGAATTATTTATGGGTTATCCAAGATTTAGACAATTTATGGCCCATTACTATTTGTATAAACTACCATTCGGACTTAGGAAACCATTGGTGCGTTTATTGAATAAAACCAAAATAAGTAAAGTGTCTGCACCTTTTTATTACCAAACTATAGGTGATTGGCAAATGGCAAAGCATTTACATATATTTCCTAATATTTTAGATGAAATGTTTCCTGGTGTTGATTATTCTACAGAAATTAAAGCGTTGTACAATTTTAAAGAGGTTACGAATAAACAAACGTTACTTCATAGTTTAAAACACAACGAGTTTTATGCTCATTTACAACGTGTACTCATAAAAGTGGATCGCTCTAGTATGGCAAATAGCTTAGAAGTGCGTGTTCCTTTTTTAGACAAAGAGAGTATTGACTTTTCGTGGAAAACAGCATCAAGTTTACCAAAACATAAAATTCTTAAAAAAACACTCAAAGATTGTTTAGGTCAGTATGTGCCAAAAACATTGATAAATAAAACCAAAATGGGTTTTATGGTACCTTTAGATGATTGGTTAAAAAACCAATTAAAGGAAGATGTCCTATATCATGTGTTTGAGATACCTTTTTATGGCGCAGAATTTTTAGATGAAAATCGAATCAAAGGAGCCGTTAAAGATTATTATGAAAAGGGATTGTTTTCGGCTTGGGGAATTTGGCATATTTATGCTTGGCAAAAATGGGCTGTTAAACACGTGTATAAGTAATGGTCATGGAAAAAAAATCGTTAGCAATAGTAATTTCATTAGCAAAAAGTCATATTCATTATTGTAAGGCTTTAATTGCTAGTATAGAGCATTACGGCATTGAAAACGATGTCATAGTCATAAAAGATGGCGATTTTAATATAACATCTATTCAAAATAAGAAGCAAGTAACCGTTATCTCTACCAAAGAAATAAATCAGTTCCATGATTTTAAGTTAACAGGTTTACTCACTAAAATAAACATATGCTTTTTGTCTAAAATGGGTCATAAGTATGATTATTATTTGCACATGGATGCAGATTCTATTATTACGAGTAGTGACTTTAAATTAAAACTAAATGACTTAACAGGAGATTTTTATATTCTACAAGGCAAAGCAATCAACTATAAAGATGAAAAGCTAGCAAAGCTATTTAACAACTTCGCCTATAATCCAAGTACTTTTGAAAACTTAACGTTTCATTTGGACCATATGTGGTACTTTTCTTCAGGACATTTTATTATGAATTCCTATTTTATAGAACAGTTAAAACATAATTTAAAAACATATAGGTCTGAGCTAAATACAGGGTTTTCTAAGCAAACACGCTTTAAATTTGGAGATCAAGGATTTTTTAATTTTGTTGTAAACCTGTTGTGTATTGAAAATAAATTAAATGTAGTAGGTGTAAATAGTGGAATTTATGGCAAGGCAAAGGAAGCACAACACCAAATGTTAACCCTTAACACAGTAAAAGACAAAGTAAACACCAATGTAGATTTTATTCATTTCACTGGTCCAAGTAGAAAGGCAACTTTAAAAGCACATAATTTTGGAGCCATATTGTACTTCTTTAATAAGTTGTTTTATAAAAACGCAATGTTTTTCTATATAGATAATAGATTGAGGATAATAAAATATTACTTTCAATCCTATAAGAAGAGAATAGTTTTGAAATTAAAAACAGTATTTAAAATAAAAAATTAAAATATTGACCTTTAATGATTAACCATGAACATAAGATAATCTATATTCATATATCTAAATGTGCTGGCACAAGTGTAGAGAATGCATTTGGATTACTAAATCAGCGCGTTAATGTTGCAGATTATGAGCATTTGTATGGTTGGAGTGATAAAGATAAGCTCTTTCTTCAGCATGCAACACCTCAGCAATTATTTGATTTAGGATATTTAAATGATGAGATATGGAATAGTTATTATAAGTTTATAATAATTAGAAATCCTTGGGACAGATTGTATTCTGATTACCTTTGGATGCTAAAGCAAATTAAAGGTTATGGGAGTTTTTTTCAATTTATAAAACGGGAAGGCGGATTTAAAAAGCGATTGACTCTAAAGGATAGATATTACAGAGGAGATCATCTTAATTCACAAACAGACTATCTGAAATTAAATGGAAAATTGATAGAATATGATAAAATTCTTCATTTTGAAAATTTATTATTTGAATTTAAGGAATTAGAAAGAGATTTAAATTTGGAAGACGGTTTTTTTGAAGCCAAAAAAAAGGTAGCCAAAAAGAAATTTAAGCATTACTCTTTGTTTTATAATAGAAGAAGATTACAACTTATTGAAAAGTATTTTAAGGAAGATATTACAAATTTATCATATAAGTACAAACAAAAATACCGTTATAGTTATAGGAAGAATATGCTCTTTTTATTTTATCATTTCCCATTAAAAACGGCTCTGAAAAAGATAAAACTTAAATTTATAAAATAATTAGCCACAACTAAATATTGTATAGCTATAGAAAACTCTGATAAAGTGAATCCCTTAGTATCAATCATACTTCCCAATTACAATCATGCATCATTTTTGCAAGAGCGTTTAGACAGTATATTTAATCAAACGTATTCGAATATAGAAGTGATTATATTAGATGATTGCTCTACAGATAACAGTTTAGAGCTTTTAGAAGCTTATAAAAATCATCCCAGAGTATCACATTTTATAGTTAATTCTAAAAATACAGGATCGCCGTTTAAGCAATGGCAAAAGGGATTTAACTTAGCAAAAGGCGATTTCATTTGGATTGCTGAAAGCGACGATAAAGCAGAGCTAAATTTTATTGAAAAACAGCTAGAAGCTATACAATTATATTCAAGCGATGTTGTGGTTGCAAAAACGTTAAACTTTAACGAGAAAGGTGTTTTTGATGAGGTCAACCATCCAGTCTTTAGGAATAACCAAAATGAAATATTGAATCTTCAGGAAGTGCTCTATTGTCCAATATTAAATGTCAGTGCCGTAATTTTTAAATCGCATTTGTGTAAATTTGCAAAAACGTTTACCGGCTATAATATTATAGGAGACAGAGTGTTTTATCATGAAGCATTTTTAAATTATTCTATAACTAAAAATGATTCAACAATTTCGTATTTTAGAAAATCTGGAGATAGTGTTTCAACATTGAGTAATAGAAGTAAAACGTATTATAAAAATTACTTTTTAGAGCATCTAAAATTCATAAAACACGTTAAACAAACGAGCGATCTTAGTAATGAATTATACAATACTTATGTTACGCGTTTTTTTAATAGAGCACGATATAGAATGTCTAGAAAGGAAAAATTAAATACCAATTATTTAAAAATGTACATAACCTATAAGCTAAACTTAAAACGTAGTAAATGAGAGTTGCTTTAGTTATTACAGTAAAGAACGAAGCACGTTTGCTTCGACAAAACTTGCTTTACCATTTGGCCATTGGTATAGAGAAAGTGTATGTGTATTTTGATGGCACAACAGATAATGGTCAACAACGGATTAAAGACATCGAAGGCGTAGAGACGAATGCGTCTATTTCTGCGGAGAAATATAGTCATTTAGGTTACTTAAAGCATCTTTGTGATAATAGAGATGTCATTCACACCGCAAGGCAATGTTTAAATACTTACGATGCACAAATGAAGTGCCAAGCTTTAGGAATCGATTGGTTAATTTCATTAGATGCTGATGAATTGTTTTTAACGGATTATATAAAACCCATTAACTTATCTCATTTTTTTGAAGCTTATAAGGCTTATGATGTAATTCAGTTTAAGACAATAGAAGTGTTAGCCAGAAAAATGGCTTATAATAAGGTGATGTTAGAAGAAGTAAAGTTCAAAATTCAAAAGAATTTTAAAAGTCATTTTAATCGTATTTATTTTAAATTTTATAATCCTTATAATAAGCAGTCCCTTTCTCATCCACATTGGTTAGGTCATGATATGGGAAAATTGGCGATTAGAGTTGACTCTAATACAATCCCTAAAAATGTGCATCGCTACCAAACGATAGATAAAACAGCTTTAAAAAGCGAAAAAGGCGGTTATTTGCTTCATTATCATTTGTATGATTATCAAGATTTTATAAAGAAATATCAGAATTTTAAAGCACATCCAAATACATTTTTGAGTGGAAATAAAATAGGATCATTAAAGACACTTTGGCGAGATATGGTTAACGATCCTCAATTTGATGATTTATTTTTACAAAGGTATTTTGAGGATAATATTTTAATTACAGAAGCCAAGCTGAAGACATTACAACATTTACGTTACTTCTCTTTCATCAAAAGAAAGGTTAAGGCTATTACAGAGGTTACGTACCCACAAACAATTCTTAAATCTGTAAAACAGTCATTGTAAATTATGCCAGAAATTAATACATCTATTATTCCTGTAAAGCAAAAGTTTGCGACGCTAAAAAATGAACCTAAGGTCATAGATCTAGAGGCTATTTGTGTGTACGTGGCTACAGGTTTTTTTTTAGATGATGATACCTTTTGGAAGCATAAAAAAGTACTTAGGCCAGGAACAAAAAATATATTAGATAGCGATGGTAATTTAGTGTCTAGTAGCCAGCATTTTAAATGGCACTACAAGCCCGATGAATCGTTATCTTTTTCTGACGCTGTAGAAAATTTCGGAGCATTATTTGAGAAAATTATAGATAGACAAGTAGGCGATCAGCGAGTGATTTTACCATTATCTGGTGGTTTAGATAGCAGAACACAAGCTGTTACACTTCATAAGCTAAATAAAAATGTATCGTCTTATTGTTATGCATTTAAAGGTGGCTATCCTGAAGCGAAAATAGGAAAATCTATAGCCAAAACTTGTAATTTCGACTTTAAAGCATTTACCATTCAACCCAATTATCTTTGGTCTAAGATTGATGATTTAGCGAAAATAAGTGAATGTTATTCTGAGTTTTCGCACCCAAGGCAAATGGCTATTATTGATGCCTATAAAACTATGGGAGACGTTTTTAGTTTAGGGCATTGGGGCGACGTATTGTTTGATGATATGGGTGTTTCTGATAATTTAGGACGTAATGACCAAGTAGACATACTTCTAAAAAAGATAGTTAAACCTTCAGGTATAGCGCTTGCTGAAAAATTATGGAAGCATTTTAACTTAGATGGTAAATTTAAAGATTACTTTACAGCAAGAATTTATAAGCTGTATAAAAATATTCATATTGAAAGCAGTGCTAACGCTAGTATTAGAGCTTTTAAAAGTACCTATTGGGCACCACGCTGGACAAGTATCAATTTAAACATATTTAGCGAAGTAAAACCAATAACTTTGCCGTATTATGATGACGAAATGTGTAAGTTTATTTGCCAAATTCCGGAATCTTATTTGGCTCAAAGAGCGATTCAAATTGCGTATATAAAAAGAAGAGCTCCAGAGTTGGCTAAAATCGTATGGCATCAACAAAAACCGTTTAATTTAAATACGTATCAGTATAACAAAACACCATTTAATTTGCCTTATAGAGTGTATTCTAAACTTAATAGAATGTCTAAGGATTTCATAGGTAAACCATTGGTACAACGTAATTGGGAATTACAGTTTATCGGTGAATCTAATGAGGCGATGCTAAGAGATTATCTTTTTAAAAATAGTTTTATTCCAAAAGATATAATTTCTGAAGTTTTTAATGATTTTAAGACGAAAGATAAGGTTTACCATGCACATGCAGTGAGTATGTTCTTAACCTTGAGCTTATGGGACAAGCATTTCAATAATGAATAGTTTTAAAATGTGTGGCGCGCACAAAATGATATGAGTACGACATCAAAAATAAAAATATTATATACCATTCCTAACTTTGATACAGCTGGTAGTGGAAAGGTGGTGTATGATTTAGTTAAAGGCTTAGATACGTCAAAGTTTGATGTTGCTATTGCATGCACACATAATAGAGGAGGTTTTTTTAAAACAGTAGAAGCTCTAGGACATCCTATTTATATTTTCGATACAAAAACAAATTATAGACCTTATGTTTCACTTTTAAAAAGGTTAAGACCTATTTCAAAATTTTACAAAGCGCATCATTTTGATATTGTTCACTCATGGCAATGGAGTAATGATTGGACGGAAGCCCTTGCAGCACGCTTAGTAGGTAAAAAATGGATTTACACTAAAAAGGCAATGGGATTTAATAAACATTGGAAAATAAAAAGCTATTTAGCCAATTTTATTGTCACCATCAACGATGAAATGACACAGTATTTTCCCAATAAAAAATCACAAAAATTAATTCCATTAGGTATTGATACGGATTATTATAATGCGGCAAATTTTGAAAAAAAAGAATCGCGTTTTTTTGAAATCATAACGGTCGCTAACCTTGTGCCTGTAAAAGGAATTGAAGTTTTAATTAGAGCGATAGCACACTTAAAAGATCAGAGCATTCGATTGAGCGTTTTAGGTGATAATGCTAATGACTATGGAGCTTCAATTAAAGCACTTTGTGAAGAATTAAAGGTTGAAGATCAAGTGATTTTTCTAGGAAAACAATTAGATGTACGTCCATATATAGCAAATTCAGATTTATATGTCATTCCTACTTTAGATCAAGGTAGAAAAGAAGGTATGCCAATGGCCTTGGTGGAAGCTATGAGTATGGGAATACCAATTTTAGGATCTAATATTACAGGCATCAATTTTGTTTTAAAGGCTTTTGAAGGTTTATTGTTTCCGGCAGGAGATTTTAAGGTTTTAGCAGAAAAAATACGTCATAATCAGAAGTTAAGTGTTTCCGAACGACATAATTTAGGCAAACAGTTAAGAGTGTATTGTGTTAAGGAATTTGCGATGCATAAATTTATTGAGGCACATGAAGAATTGTATACAAAACTAATAACAAAGTCCTAATGCCAAAATTCAATAAACATATCATTGTAGTGGGTACGGCCAGGAGTGGGACAAGTTGGTTGAGTGAAACCATGGCGCAACAGCATAGATATCGTATGCTTTTTGAACCAGAGCATGAAACCCGAACAAAGAAAGGTTATTTATTATGTGATCAATGGTTAACGTCAAACACTAATACTAGTGAAACCCATCGCTATATAAGTCAAGTTTTAAAAAACCGTGTCGATTGTGATTGGATTGCGCAAAATAGCAATCGTAAATACAAATTACATCTATGGCCTTTTATTCCTAAAAAGTATGTCATCAAATTTGTACGTGCTAATCTTGCCGCACAATACATAAATAGTGCTTTCAATGTACCTGTAATTCATATTATCAGAAATCCTTATGATGTGATTTTATCGCAAAAGCGTTCTAATTTTCCATGGTTATATGATTTGTCCATCTTTACAGCACAAGAAAAATTAGTGCAATTAATTAAAGAGAAATTTAATTACGATATAAGCACATATACTAAACTTACCAATATAGAAAAACTCTGTTTGCGTTGGTGTATAGAAAATGTGGTGCCTTTAGAAGTGTTCAACGGTTATAAAAACAAAGCAGCAGTTGTAAAATATGAAGATTTGGTGTCTGATATTGATGTGTATTATTACCTATGTGAATCTTTTGACATTGAACCAATTAGCAATTTAGAATCCCACTACAGAAGACCTTCAAGTAAAACACATCCTAAAAGTGAATTAATCTCAAAGCAAAATCAAACGAAAGCTAAAATCACTGAGGTAGATAGGGCAAGGGTTAATGAAATATTAGATATATTTGAAACGCAGTTATACCAAAGAGCATAATTCACTGCAAAGCATTAAATGAAACTGTACTATCCAAAACCACTTTACGATTCTAATCCTAAACATCGTTCTGCATTATTTCCGCTGTTAAAGGTTTTTCTTAAGTCTGATACAATCGTAAAAAATCCAGGTTTAGAGGTGTTTGGTTTATCTCATCAACCTGTTTCTATTGTTCAAGATGTCAATGATGCAGATGTTGCTGTTTTACCAATGTCATGGGATTATTATGTGAATGAAAACAAGGAAAATATAGCACAAGAGTTTATAGAACGTGTTCAAAAAATTGTCTTTATCTTTATTTCAGGTGATTTTGGTGTTAAAATCCCTGATTTTCCAAATGTGTGTGTGTATAGATGCAGTGGTTATAAAAGTAAGTTGCCTAACACGCATTTTGGCTTGCCTGTTTTTCATAGAGATCCATTAGAACGTTATTACAATTCAAAAGATATTGCATTAAGACCCTATACAGAGATTCCAACCGTAGGGTTTTGTGGCCAAGCCATAAAATCTATTGACAACAGAATTAAAGAGCACCTTAGAATTATATATAATAACACGAAATACTATTTAGGATTAGCTAAAAAGAGTCCGCAAAAAATACAATCAACCTCCTACAATAGATTTAAAATTTTAGATAAACTCAATGCTAAATCAGGTATTACAACTAATTTTATTATCAGAGACCAATATGGAGGTGGTGTAAAACGTGGTAGAGGTACCACAAAAGTTGCAGAGGAGTATTTTGAAAACATGACGAATTCAGACTATATAATTTGTTATCGAGGTGCTGGTAATTTTTCTGTTCGTTTTTATGAAACCTTAGCCAT
This sequence comes from Winogradskyella eckloniae, assembly GCF_013249045.1. Lineage (GTDB taxonomy): Bacteria > Bacteroidota > Bacteroidia > Flavobacteriales > Flavobacteriaceae > Winogradskyella > Winogradskyella eckloniae. The sequence continues at coordinate 275,365 of NZ_JABRWP010000005.1, read as the reverse complement.
GGGAAGAATTCCGGTTTATATAAATACAGATGGTCTACTGCCATTATCTAATAGTATCAATTGGAAAGCACATGTGGTTTGGGTGGAACCGTCTGAAATAAATCGAATAGATGAAAAGATCAATGCTTTTCATCAATCATTAGACAAAGAGACCTTTGAGGCCATTCAAAAAAGTAATCGTAACTTATGGAAAGAAGATTTAAACTTATGGCGTTTTTTTTATAACCAAATACAAAATGCTAAAATGGACATTTAAATTTTTCAGCAGTAAATGAATCACAAACTTAAAATAGCAATATATTCTGGTGTTATTCCGTCGTCTACATTTATAGAACGGTTAATCACAGGATTGTCTATTTCTAACCAATGTGAAATTTATCTTTTTGGAGCAGAACAACAAAAGTTACCTTATAACAACAATGTTAAGATTGTAGGTTATAGAAACTCAAAGCTTTCAAAATTTATTCAATTAGTGAAATATAGCATTTTGTTATTTTTTTTTAAGGGGAAGGACAAAAAGAAATTAGATGCTATTCTTAAATCTAAAAACCGAAAGACACGGTTAGATAAGGTTAAATTTTACCCAGTACTTTGGTGTCAACCAGATATTTTTCATCTACAATGGGCAAAAGGAATTGAAGATTGGATATGGTTGCAAGAATTTGGTGTTAAAGTTGTTTTAAGTCTAAGAGGCACTCAAATAAACCATTCGCCAATTGCCGATAAAGCACTAGCTGCAATGTATCGAAGAGAATTTCCTAAAGTAGATGCTTTTCATGCCGTTTCTAAAGCGATGGCATTGGAAGCGCAAAAATATGGAGCTAAAGACTCAAAAATTAAGGTTATTTATAGCGGATTTGAAATAGAACCTGCAACGCCAATAAAAAATAAGGAAGACGTTTTTAAAATAATCTCTGTCGGCAGACCGCATTGGATAAAAGGATATACCTACGCATTAGATGCTTGTAAACTACTGAAAGATAGTGGTTTTAAATTTCAATATACAATTGTTGGTGCTCACGGAAACATTGAATTGGCCTACCAGATAAAAGATTTAGGATTACAGAATGAGGTGGCGCTGTTAGGAAAACAACCATTTAATGACGTAAAGGAGATTATGCAATCATCAGATTTATTAGTGCTACCAAGTTTAAATGAAGGCATTGCCAATGTTGTTTTAGAAGCGATGTATTTAAAGACTCTGGTATTAACAACAGATTGTGGCGGCATGTTAGAGGTAATTGATGATGGTGTTAATGGGTTTGTTGTGCCTATTAGAGATGCTAAAAATCTAGCGAAAAAAATATTAGAGATTAGTACCTTGTCTACGAATCAAATAGAAAAGATTTGTACTTGTGCTTTGCATACAGTGAAAAAGCAACATAATGAAAAGCAAATGATCTCAGGTATGCTTCAATTTTACCAAGACCTTTAGTATGAAACAAAAGGCTAAAAAACATAAAACCATAGGACTTGTACTTTCTACAGTACCAAAATATTCCGAAACCTTTTTTAGAAATAAAATTAAAGGTTTACAAAAGCATGGGTTTGAGGTTATTTTATTTGTTGATTATTTTAAAAAAGGAGATGCTGATTTTTCATGTAAAATTGTTGCCGCCAACAATTATAGCAGTGTTAGCTATTTGAGTTTGTGGCATAGTTTTAAGGCGCTGGTCAAATCTGCCTTTATACATCCTGCCAGAAGTTTAAGATTGTTTCGTCTAAATAAAAAAGACAAGGTTACTTTCACAAACAACATTAAACAACTCGTATTAAATCAATTCATACTTGCCGAAAACGTGGATTGGTTGCATTTTGGATTCGGAATGCTTGCCGTGAATAGAGAAAATGTGGCCAACGCAATGCATGCAAAAATGGCAGTAAGTTTTAGAGGGTTTGATTTGTACTTATCGCCATTAAAACATAAAAACTGTTATAAAGTATTGTTTAAGAAAGCGATAAGGTATCATGTATTGTCTAATGAAATGAAACACGATCTCATGGCCTATGCTATTAATAGCAATCAAATACAAGTCATCACACCAGCTATCGATACTAAGCTTTTTCAATCAGAAAAATCGCCTTCTAATTCTAAGCAACTACAACTAGTCACTGTTGCGAGACAACATTGGAAAAAAGGATTTATATACACATTAGAAGCCTTAGCCTACTTAAAACAAAAAGGTATTGATTTTCAATACACAATTATTGGTGCCGGAAGTGAGCAAGAAAGAATCACTTTTGCTGCATATCAGTTAGGTGTATTAGAAAACATAACATTTACTGGTAAATTACCACAAGAGGAAGTGAAAGCGACTTTAGAGCAATCTTCAATTTATATTCAATACAGCATACAAGAAGGCTTTTGTAATGCTGTGTTAGAAGCGCAAGCCCTAGGTTTACTTTGTGTTGTTTCTAATGCAGAAGGCTTAAGTGAAAATATTCTAGATAAAATTACAGGTTGGGTGGTTCCTAAAAGACAACCTATATTATTAGCCGAAAAAATAATTGAAATCATAAATCTACCCGAAGATATTAAGAAAAACATTAGAACTACTGCAATAGAGCGCGTGAAAAATGAATTTAATTTAGAAAAGCAACAAGACGAATTTGTTCGTTTTTATCAAAATTGAGTCAAAATTTCAATTGTTTAAATCTTAGTTAACAGGTTTTATTATAACTCCATGATTATTTAATACATAATATCTATTATTGTATAATAATTTGAAAAACAGAAAACACCTAGACCTAAAAATGACAAATTATGAATTAATGCGTTGGTTGACATTTCCTATTATGACAACTCATTTAGTAACTGTTCGCAACGATATCAAGGGATTATTAAAATCTACAAAATTTAAGTCTAAAAAAGCATCGCTATTAGATGTTGGTGGTCGTAAATCGCCTTATACCATTAATTTACCAGCAGAAGTAACCTTATTAGATGTACCGCAAGAAGAAGGTGCACGAGCAGAATTAAATTTAGGATTTACATCTGAGATTCTATCCAATATTCAGAAAAAGCGCAGTAATATTAAGGATGTTGTTATAGAAGATATGACGAAATCTACATTAGCAGATGGTTCATACGATGCGGTTGTTTGTATAGAAGTTATAGAACATGTCGAAGCAGATGATATTTTTGTGAAAAATATAGAGAAGGTCATCGCAAAAGGCGGTTGGGCTTATTTTACAACACCAAATGGTGATTACATTAAAAACGAAGGGCCAGATAAAAATCCAGATCACGTTAGGCATTATACAAGATTAGAACTTCAGACTTTGTTAGAAAAGTATTTTGATACTGTCGATGTGCATTATGCGGTAAAAACAGGGAAATACAGAGTAATGGGATTAAAAAGTTTTAAACTCAGTAGACCATTGAGCACATTACAATCTATATATGCTAATATAGTGAATAGGTTTCAGTCTAAAGGCGTAGAAAACACGTCTCAAGAAACAGCACATTTGGTAGCAATAGGTTATAAATAAATTGATAAAAGAACACGTTAAAATGCAAATAAAAAAAGCACTTAAAAGATTGTATTACGCAATCAATCCGCCGAAAACTAAGTTTCTAAGTGCAAAAATATGTGATGTTTCTCTAAATGTACTTCCAGGCACAGTGAGAAAACATGTAGATCAAGATGATGCATGGTGGTTTTATTTAACAAAACATCATTCTAATATTTTTGATATTGGTTGTAACATAGGTTATACCGCATTATTAGGTTTAATTCAGAATCCTAATAAACAATTTCTTTTGGTAGATCCAAATCCTGAAGCGTTGCAGCAAGCTGCGACAAACTTAATCCAGAATGGAATGGCTAATAGAGCAAACTTTATGTCTGCTTTTGTAAGCGATTCTGTAGATCAAACCATACAGTTTTATACTATTGGTTCTGGTGCAGCTGGTAGTATGTATGCTTCGCATGCAGAAACGGCCGCGTCTATGAATTCGTTTATGGATGTAAAAACCGTGACTTTAGATTATTTGTCAGAATATTATAATACACAACCAGATTTAGTGAAAATTGATGTAGAAGGCGCAGAAACTTTAGTCATGCGAGGTGCTAAGAAAATGACGAATGCATCAAAATGTACTTTCTTTATTGAAATGCATAATGTGGAAAATCTAGGAATGGAAGCGGCTGGCCAAAAAATGATTGATTGGTGTAATGAAATGAATTATAGAGCTTGGTATTTAAAAACAGGCGATTTGTTACAGAATGCCGAAGAAATTAAGAACAGAGGAAAATGCCATTTATTACTGTTGCCAAAGGAAAAAGAGTATCCAGAATATCTAAAAGGGGTTGAGCAAAAAGCTGAACTTCCAAAATCTATTTAATGTTATTTAGTTTTTTAAAATATTTACAACCCACACATTATTTTCAGAAGTTTTTAAATACAAACACTTCTATATTTCCTAGGGTAGAATATTTGTCAGAAACACTATTAAACCAATTAAATGTAGATCAAAATTACCAGTCTAAAGCGGCTCAAAATTATGATTTATCATGGCAAGCGATTCAAAACGGATACATTGGTGATGCAGAGACTTATAGCAAATTTGAAACTATTTCAGTAAAAGATAATTATCATTTTATTCGTAAATATTTCAATAGTGCTTGGGTCTTGTATGTGTTAATCATTCGTTTGTTATCATTTCACAATCCGTTTATAGAAATAAGAGCTTGGTTTAAAACCCGTAGCACTCAGCGTCAATTAGTAGGTAAGCAGCCTATTAAGTATTTAGATTGGTCATCTTTTCAATCTAAATTAATTCAGCAAAACGAAAAAGTAAGTGTTGTAATCCCAACCTTAAATAGATATCATTTTTTAAAGGATGTATTACAAGATTTAGAACAACAAGATTATTCTAATTTTGAAGTGGTCATCGTTGATCAGTCCGATCCTTTTGATGCTGCTTTTTATGACAATTTTAAATTAGATATACAACTTATTAGGCAAGAAGAGAAAGCCTTATGGCTAGCTAGAAATACAGCCATTAAAAATGCAACAGGAAAATTCATAGCCTTATCTGAAGATGATGTAAGAATACAACCAAATTGGATACGTATGCATTTAAAATGTTTAGATTTTTTTGAAGCTCAGGTATCTGCAGGTGTTTTTTATCCTGAAGGCAAAACGATTCCAACAGAACGTTCATTTTTTGCGTTAGCGTCTCAGTTTGCCACAGGAAATGCCATGTTATATAAACAGGTATTTAGTGACGTTGGCTTATTTGATAGACAATTTGAAAAACAACGAATGGGTGATGGCGAATTTGGAATGCGTGTTTACTTAGAAGGTATTAAAAGTGTGTCTAATCCGTTGGCATCTTGTATTGATGTTAAAGCTGGGACAGGTGGACTTAGAGAAATGGGAAGTTGGGATGCTTTTAGACCGTCTCACTTTTTTGCGCCAAGACCAATTCCGAGTGTGGTTTATTTTTTTAGACAGTACTTTGGTCATAAAGCCACACGTTTAGCTTTGTTACGAACGGTTCCTTTATCAATTTTTCCTTATCAATTTAAAAAAAACAAGCCATTGTTGGTTGTTGGTGTCTGTCTTACATTATTAATCTTACCCATTGTTTTCTATCAGGTATTGAAATCTTGGAGATTGGCGACTAAAAAAATACATGAAGGTCCAATAATAGAACCATTATTATGCCAATAGATAATAAACAAATCCTTATAGTGACATCAGAGTTTCCGCCACAACCAGGCGGTATTGGAAATCATGCATATCAATTGGCATTGGCTTTGAACCAAAAAGGTTTTAAAGTAAAGGTAATAGCAGATGAACGCTCTTTACAAGGCAATGAGGAGACGGAATTCGATTTAACTTTACCATTTTCTGTTATTAGAATACAGCGCGACCGTTTTAGATTAAAAATGTATCTCAATAGAATTATTAAAACCTATAAAAATTTTTCAAATTCTAGTCATGTTATCGCAACTGGGAAGTTTTCACTATGGAATGTAGCTTTTATCAGCCTATTTAAGAAAGCAAAAACCTTAGCTGTTATTCATGGTACAGAAGTTAATTTTAAACCAATATTGCTAAAAAAATCAGTCAATATTGCTTTAAAAAGGATGGATACAATTGTTGCGGTTTCAAACTATACGAAACATTTAGTACAGCATTTAAAAAAAGCTATTGTTGTGATTCCTAATGGAATTAATTGTTCGGAATGGCAAAATAGTGGGCATAGTGAGTTGGAATTAAAAGGGAATCCTGTGATAACTACAGTAGGCCGAGTGAGTTCTAGAAAAGGGCAATTAAATGTTATAAAACACTTGCCAGAACTTTTAAAATATTATCCAGAGTTACACTATCACTGTATAGGTATTCCTTCTGAAGCGGATCACTTTAGGACTGTTGCAGCAGATTTAAATGTACAGTCACATATTACGTTTCATGGTGCGTTAGAGGAGCAACAGCTTAAGCAAGCTTTGAAGCACACCGATATTTTTGTTATGTTAAGTAGTGAAAGTAAAACAGGAGATGTTGAAGGTTTTGGAATAGCAATCTTAGAGGCAAATGCTATTGGTGTACCAGCGATTGGAGCTTTAAATTGTGGGATTGAAGATGCGGTACAAACTGGTGTATCAGGTGTTTTAATTAATTCTGATGATTCATTGGCATTTAAAGAAGCTACAGATGCTATAATTAATGCTAAAGACATGTTTTCAAAAGGTGCTGTAGCATGGGCAAACCAACATGATTGGGCCATTGTAATTGAACGATATATCGCATTATTGTCATGAGTACGTTAACCATTATATCGCATACCGAACATTATAAAAAACCTGATGGTACAATCGTTGGACTAGGACCAACAGTCACAGAAATAAATCATTTGTTAGAAATATTTGAAGCTATTATACATGTAGGGATGCTTCATACTGTTTCTGCGCCATCAAGTGCTTTGCCTTATGCGTCAAACAAAATTACATTTGTACCATTACCAGCTGTAGGTGGTACCAATTTACGTTCTAAATTAGATATTATTTGGAAGGCCCCTAAGATAATTGGAATCATAAAGAAGGCATTACGTACATCAGATTATTTTCAATTTAGAGCACCAACAGGAATTGGTGTTTTTGTGATACCGTATTTGGTGCTTTTTAGTAACCATAAAGGTTGGTATAAATATGCAGGTAACTGGAAACAAGAAAATGCACCTTTGGCTTATAGTTTTCAACGTTGGTTATTAAAAAAACAAAAACAAAAGGTAACCATAAATGGTAAGTGGAATGACCAACCAAGCCATTGTTTAACGTTTGAAAACCCTTGTTTAACCCAAGATGAGTTGACCGAAGGTCACGACGTTATCAAAAAGAAACAGTTTAATTCTGAGGCCGTAGATTTTTGTTTTATTGGTCGATTAGAAGAAGAAAAAGGCATTGGGATTTTAATACATGCATTTAAGGCTTTAGATATATCTGATCAAAATAGAATAGGATCTATTCATATTGTCGGTGATGGTAAATTACACGAGTATTATCGTCAACAGACTGTAGATAGCAAGCTTAATTTTATTTTTCATGGCTATTTATCTCGAGAGGATGTTCATCATATTTATAACGTATCGCATGCTATTATTTTACCCTCGGCATCAGAGGGCTTTCCTAAAGTCATTTCGGAAGCAATGAATTATGGTTGTTTGCCAATTGTTTCAGATGTTTCTTCGATATCAAATTACGTTATAGATGATAAAAATGGATTTTTACTGTCTGAAATAACAGAAACAGGTTTAAAAGTGAAAATTCAAAAAATGTTACATCTTTCCGATGTAATTTTTTCGAGAATGATAGCCTCAAACGATTCAAATATTTATAAGTTTACGTATTCTTATTATAATCATAGAATAAAAAGCGAAATTTTGTCAATTTAAAAAAATAATTAGTGTTGTGTAAGTGGTTGATAATAATTTGGTTAAAATAAGTTTTTTTATAAGATGTACATAAAATTTAATTACATTTATCGACCGTTAAAAAAGAGTAATTCTAAATGATATTAAAGAAAATGTTTTGGATGCTAAAGCGTCATCCATTTTTATATACTACCCGTTTTAAATTACTTTCAAAAAATGTAAGTGTTGATGATATCAGTAGCTGTACTTATAATGTCACAAATAAAAAGGAAGATATATCTAAATATTATATAGAAGTTAACAATACCATCTTTAAACACAGTACACCACAATCCGATTTAGGCCGAGTAAAAGAATTAAGTACTTGGTTACATAACAATATAAAGGGAGGACCTGGATTAAGTGAGCCTTCTGATAAAGCATTAGAAATAATGCTTGCCGGGAAAGGTGGTGTTTGCAGTGATATGGCACAAGTTTTTAATAATTTTTGCGTAATTAATTCCATTAAAGTAAGAGAATGGGGCACAACGAGAGCCCCTTTTAATACTGATTTTGGAGGTCATTCTTTTAACGAGATTTTTAGTAAAGAATTAAATAAATGGATTCTCATTGATGTTTCTAACAGCTTGGTTTTTTATAAAACAGATAGTGACACACCATTGTCTGTTGTTGAATTATTTCAATTGATTCGAGAAAATAAAGAAATTAGATATGAGACCTTTAACGCTAAGAAAAAGTTAAAGGTTAAAAGTATTCAGCGTAATTATTTAAATCCAGATACTATTCCATTTTTAATATGTAATTATTCAAATAAAACCTATGACAGGTTTTTAAAATATACAAAACCGTTTTTACCTATTTTTTTAATTCATTTTATAGTGTATGTGCTTAGGAAAAGCTATCATTACCGTTTTCCATTAGATGATTATAAGGTTATTTTTAATGAAGCGTAAAGGGTAACTTCGTAAAATAAAAGTTATCATTTTATGGTATCTTGCCATAGAAATTTATAAATACTATTTATTCCATTTGAAAACTAATATTACGTATATAAGTGCCATTGCTTTTCATGCTGTATTAGGTATCGTACTATATTTAAATGAGAGTTTATCAAAACCTTATTTTTTTATTGCCCTATTTTATTTTTTATACAAAATAATAACAGCTTCGGACAAAAGAAGAACCTTTGAGATTTTGAAGGCCTGTGCCTATTTTGTTGGTGCTGAGGTTTTGATGAGAACAACAAAAGGCGCTATTTCTTATGAAGCAGGTAAATATTTAGTCATTCTGTTTGTGCTTATTGGTATGTTTTATAAAGGTATTTCAGGTAAGGGTTATCCTTATTTTATTTATCTGATGTTTTTAATTCCGTCTATTTTTGTAGCATCCACCACCTTGAGCTTTGATGCCAATTTTAGAACCAATATAGCCTTTGTGTTAAGTGGACCAGTATGTCTTGGTTTGGTCGCGTTATTCTGTTATGATAAGCGTATTAGTTTTAACCAAATATCGCAAATAATGTTGTTTATGTTGCTGCCCATCATAGCGCATGCAGCTTATATTTATTTTTACACACCTAATCTAAAAGAAATCATTTCGAGTACAGCTTCAAATAGAGCAGCTGCAGGTGGTTGGGGTGCAAATCAAGTATCTGCAATCTTAGGCTTAGGCATGTTTTTAATGACCATTAGATTGTTCACTAAATCTCCGACCATACCGCTAAAACTATTAAATGCTTCCATACTTGGTTTAATTTCTCTAAGAGCAATTACAACAATGAGCCGTGGTGGAGTGATTACAGCTATTGCAGCAATAGGCATTTATCTTTTTTATTATTATAGACAATCTAAAATAAGCAAGAAAAATGAAATAATATCAATTTTTGGTTTACTCTGCATAAGTCTTGTAATAACATGGTTTGCTAGTGTTTCGCAAACGGGAGGACTTGTGGGTTTACGATATGCTAACAAAGATCATTTGGGTCGTGAAAAAGAAAGTTTAACAACAGGTCGAAGTGAATTGTTTGAAGGTGAGCTCGAAGGGTTTATCTCTAGCCCATTTTTTGGTATAGGATCTAGTAGAGCTAAAGACGAAAGAATTGAGCTAGAAGGTCAAGGTGTAACCTCTCATAGTGAGTTTAGTAGAACGCTAGCAGAACATGGTATTTTTGGAGTCATAATTTTATTAATTCTTATTTTTAAACCGCTCGAAATGCGTGGAAGAAATAGAGGGAATTATTACTTTTATGCGTTAATGGCATTTTGGTTTTTAACAATTAACCATATGTCTATGAGACTTGCAATGCCAGCTTTTATATATGGTTTGGCTTTATTAAATGTGAAAAATGAAAAACGTCCTATACATAGGAAACAACTTAAAGAGCAAAAAATCTAATATTTCTAGTATCCAAACATTAGGGCCTTTGTTAGAAAGTGAAGGTTATACAGTATTCTATGCGTCGTCTAAAAATAATAAGATATTACGACTATTAGATATGCTGTCTCGTGTATTAAAATTAAAAAACACAATTGATGTGGTACTTATAGATACCTATAGTACACATAATTTTTACTATGCTTTACTCGTTAGTCAATTATGTAGAGTTTTAAAGATTGCATATATCCCAATTTTGCATGGTGGCAATTTACCGTCGCGCTTAAAAAGAAACCCTAAATTAAGTGGTCTTATTTTTAACTATGCAAAGCATAATGTTGCGCCATCATTGTATTTAAAAAATGAATTTGAAGCCTTTGGTTTTCATGATATTATCTATGTACCCAATGCCATTAAAATAGAGGCATACCCTTTTAATTGCAATACTATAGAATATCCAAAATTGTTATGGGTGCGTTCGTTTTCCGAGATTTATAATCCAACTCTGGCCATTAGCATATTGTCTGAATTAAAAAAAACAGAGCCTGAAGCCAAATTATGTATGGTAGGTCCAGACGCAGATGGTTCTTTAGCGGCTATTAAACAACGTGTGTTTGACCTTAATTTAAATGTTGAGTTTACGGGAAAACTCACTAAGCAAGAATGGATTTCACGCTCTAAAGATTTTAATATATTTATTAATACAACCAATGTAGACAATACGCCTATGAGTGTTATTGAAGCTATGGCGCTTGGCATGCCTGTTGTATCTACTAATGTTGGAGGGCTTCCGTTTTTAATATCAGATAAAACCGATGGATTATTAGTTTTGCCAAATGATGTTGAGGCTTTTGTTAATGCAATTTTAAAAATAAAAACGGACACAGCGTTAAGAGCACAATTAGTATTAAATGCCAGGCAAAAAGTAGAAAGTTTTTCATGGAAAACTATAAAACCACAATGGGATGCTGTTTTATCGTAAATAAATTCTAGAAATCGTATGAACTTACTATCTTTAACGCTTATTTATCCCTCATAATGTCTAAAAAAAAAGGTATACATTTCGAAGTTTCCGAACGCAAGGTTCTTTTGAGAATTATTGATTTGGTTATGGTATATTTAGGCGTCTACTGCCTAAGTTTAAATTTCGATTTTGTATACATAGAGGTGAGTAAAGAAAATAGTGTCGCTTTAATATTGTTGGGTGTTTACGTATCAATATTTGCAACAATTTTTGAACTTTACGATTTAAAAAAAGCGAGTAAAATAGAGACTACGTTTCAAAATGTTGTGATTACAGCCTCAATAGTTGTTTTGTTTTATTTGTTAACACCAGTGCTTTCTCCGTTTCTACCCATGGAAAGAATGCAAATCGTTTATCTGTATTTAACTTTAATAGTTTCTTTGCTGATATGGCGGTTTTTATATATTAACTTAATAGAAACACCACGATTTTATAAACGTGTTTTATTAGTAGGAGAGATTTCAAATATAGATGGACTCATCAATGCGCTTGATACTAAAGATCCAAATTATAAAATAATTGGATTTATCAATAGTGAAGCCTCATCAATTGAATCTGTAAAATTTAAAGGCCGAAAAGAATTTGATTCAAAAGATTTTTTGAATGTTATTGAAAAGGAGAAAATTTCAGAAATTTTAGTCGCTAATTTTAACTCAGATGCTATTATAGCAGAGGTTTATCACGATTTAATGCACTTGCTAGAGCGCGGTTTTAAGATTAGAGATTACACCCAAGTTTACGAAGAGTTGCTACAAAAAGTACCAGTACAGTTTGTTGGTAAGGATTTTTATAAACATTTTCCATTTAGCAGAAGTAACGAGAATAAATTATATATATTTTTTCAACGCGGATTTGATATTGTATTTTCTACTATTGGGTTGTTAATTGGTGTCCTCATTTTACCGATTATTTTAATAGGAAATTTAATAGGAAATAAAGGGCCATTGTTTTACACACAAGAAAGAGTTGGTCGTAATGGTAAACCTTTTCAAATCATTAAATTGAGAACGATGGTGGTCAATGCAGAAAAGGATGGTATGAAATGGGCTATTAAAAACGATTCAAGAATAACGGCTTTTGGAATGTTTTTAAGGCGCTCTCGATTAGATGAAATTCCGCAGTTTTTTAATGTCTTAAAAGGCGATATGAGTGTTATAGGACCAAGGCCAGAGCGTCCCTTTTTTGTTCAAGAGCTTGCTAGGATTATTCCTTTTTATGAAACAAGACATATTATAAAACCTGGATTAACAGGTTGGGCTCAAGTCAGTACAAGATATGGTGCAACAGTAGATGAAAGCCTTACAAAATTGCAATATGATCTATACTATATAAAACACAGAAGTGTCTTTTTAGACTTCAGTATTGCCATAAAAACGCTGAGTACAATTCTGTATTATAGAGGTCAGTAATTAGTGGTGTGTACTGTGCTTCACTAGAAATATATAGCGTACAAAAAGCGCTATAATTAACGGTATGATGCCAACTGCAAAAACTTGTACACCACTAATCCAATGAAAGGTCATAAGCACTAACATAATTATTAAGAACTTTATATAGCGCTTAAACCAGTTTTTTAGCACAGGTCTAAATAGTTGCCCTAGGACTAAGATGTTTAGCGGCATTGCCCAAAGTAAATTATAATTATATGCTGTAGCAGAATGGTCTGTTGCAAACCATAATAGCAATAAAACAATACCTACAAGACCTGTTATATTAAACAAAGCGACATCTAACCAAACCGTTCTAGATTGGGTTTTATAATCTCTATACGTTAGCCATAATATACCTAAGCCTAGTATACCTAAAATTAGTATAGGGCTAAAAATAAAATTTAAAATTGAGGAACTCGTCTGTTTTTTCTGATAAACCGTTTTAGATGTTTTAACTAATTTTTCTGTGCCATTTAGTGTGGCCGTTTCAAAAAACGCATTAATATAAAAGGGTAAAAACATATGTTCATTAACAGAGGCTGTGTGGTCAATAACTGATCCTAAAGCGATGTCTATTCCAAAACTTCCCCAAGTATTTAAGCCTACATGATCGTGAATAAGAGATCTAAAAGTTTTTGGTTTAAAATCTGTAGGTGTCTTAAAATCTACTGTTCTCTGTGTTGCTTTTAACGTCACATCTCTAATTTTTGTAGCACAATTATCAAAAAAGAAATCATACAAATAGCCTCTGTTTTCTGGTTGGTAATTATGTTCTAAAACATCAAATAGACGTTGTTTTTCATCTAGAGTTAAATTTAAAACAAGTTCCTCTATAGTGCGATTGTAGTTGGTATAGTGGTAATAGATATCTGCAAAATTATGTCTACTGATAAGATAGTTTAATTTGCCCTGTGCAAATTTTAAATAAAAATTAGGTGCGTCAAAGTCATATTGCCCATAACCATATACAGCATCTATACCTAAGTTGTTGTCTTTAATTCTAAAAGCATTGTGACCAAAGGCGTCGTTTAATGATTCACCAGGACCAATTGTTAATACTGATATTTCAGAATTGGATGAAAGTTGAGCCATTTGGGCAAAACAACATGCAATAGAAAGGAACGTAAACGTTATGGCTAGTTTTAATTTCATGTGAATTGATCGTATACTATCTAAAGACATCAAAATCTATTTTTAAAGAAAATACATTAGAATATAGGGCAGCACTTTGGTCGCCAATATCAGTAAATGCATAATCAATTTGAATACCTCTGTATTTAAAGCCAACACCAAAATTAGGTTGAAACGAAATTTGTTCAGAATTATCTATTTGAATTTCATTTTGAAAATTACCAACACCACCTCTTAAAAAAACCAAATCTGTATAGCCAAATTCAAATCCTAAAGCCGGATTAATACTCGCAAAAGAGGTTGAGAATATGTCATTATTTTGCTCAAAGCGTACATTTAAATTAGCCGCAGCCAATAAGGCATAATCATAATGAAATACCCATTTTTTAGATACACCAATTTCTAATTTTGGAATTGTGATTTCTGTCGTTTCTGGTAAATCTTGATTTTCGCCGTCAATGGCACCACTGATTTGTTCAAATTTTTCTTCATCAATAGACCAAGCATTAAATGTGGTTGTAATATCTCTAGCCATGATACCAAATTTCCAATCATTTTGACCTTCGAACTGTATACCAGCATCTAAACCAAATCCCCAAGACGAGGCAAAGTCTCCAATAATTCTTCTAATAATTTTGGCATTAATACCATAATTTAAACCATCTAACGGTAATTTTCTGGCGTAAGAGAACGTAAGGCCGTAATCTGCGGTAGAAAATGTACTTATTCTGTCATAATTAATATTTCCTTGGTCGTCTATTAATTGAGTTGTATCTAATATATCATCGACACCAAATCTTATCAACGATATACCTATAGCGCTTTTATCATCTAAAGACATGCCATAACCAATGTAGTTGTAGTTGGCAATATTAGCAAAATAGCTAGAGTGCATTAGGGCTAGTTGGTGGTCTTCAAGATGTACTAATCCTGCAGGATTCCAATATCCAGAGTTAACGTCTGCAGTCTGCGAGACAACGGCATTGCTCATCCCTAAAGCCGCAGCATCCACACCAATATTCATAAATTCATTTGAATATTTTCTTGTGGTTTGAGACGAAACTAAAAGCGTAGCAAATGTTAAGATAATTACGATGTAATTTTTCAACAGCAATATTTTTTTACAAAGATGCATATTATTTTTCTATCTATTTAACAGTAAATAGCCATTGTTATTGTTTTCTTTTTATTCAAATTCAAAAAAATTAAGTTTTCACTGAAATACTTTTATATTTTTACAAAAATTAAAAATTATGAGTCTTAAACGTCATATACCTAATATTGTAACCTTGCTGAATTTGTTTTCGGGTTGTATTGCGGTAATATTTGCGGTCTATGGAAACTTTGTTGCTGCGGCTGTATTTGTGTTTTTGGGGATATTTTTTGATTTTTTCGACGGACTTTTAGCTCGTAAATTAAATGTGCAAAGTCCTTTAGGTATTCAGTTAGATTCTCTTGCCGATTTGGTAACCAGTGGTGTTGTTCCAAGTATTATTATGTTTAAACTTATTGCATTAACAACAGATGCATATAATTTTAATGGCAATGAAAACAATTGGTCTTCTGGTTTTGAATTAAAGCTGTTAGAGATTCCAATTTTACCATTATTTGGTTTGTTAATTGCATTAGCATCGGCTTATAGATTGGCTAAATTTAATTTGGATGAAGATCAACAAACTTATTTTAAAGGCTTACCTGTGCCTGCGAACACTTTAATGATTTTGTCCTTACCATTAATTTTAGAATATCAAAATAGCGATGTCATAAATGCTATTATTATAAATAAATGGTTCTTAATTGCATTAACCTTATTGAGTTGTTATTTACTAAATTCTAACATAAAATTGTTTGCTTTAAAATTTAAGAATTGGAGTTTTAAAGACAATGCTGTTCGTTATATGTTTTTAATACTAAGTGTTGTGTTATTAATTGTGGTTCAATTTGCTGCAATTCCATTAATTATTGCATTGTATCTAATTTTGTCGTTAGTTAGTAGAAAAAATATTTATTAAAAACAAATAACCAAGTACCTTTACTTTCAATACATTATAATTTATGGCAGAAATACTTTTTACACTTTTAATGCTTGTAATGCTTCAAGCAGTTTTAGGTTTTGACAATTTACTTTACATTTCTTTAGAATCTAAAAAAGCACCAGTTTCAGAACAAAAACGCGTTAGAAAGATAGGTATACTTATCGCCATAGTGTTAAGAATTGTATTGCTTTTTGTCTTAGTTAAGGTCATTGGATTTTTTCAAGAACCTTTTTCTTGGTTAACAGGCCATTTTGAAAATGTTTTAGAATATGCATTTAATGGTCATAGTATTATAGTGTTAGTAGGTGGTGGATTTATCATTTATACCGCTATTAAAGAAATTTGGCATATGATTTCTATATCAGATTTAAGTCATGATATAGAAGGCGGTAGTGATAAGCGATCTAAGTCGGCAAATGCTGTGATTGTTAGTATTGTAATTATGAATTTAGTATTTTCATTCGATTCTATTTTAGCAGCAATTGGACTTACCAGTGAAATTGAAAATTCTACAACGGCGTTTATTGTTATGGCTATAGCTATTGTAGCGAGTGGCTTATTAATGTTGTTTTTAGCTGATAGAATCTCTACGTTTTTAGCAAAAAATAGAATGTATGAAGTGTTAGGGTTGTTTATTTTATTTATAGTAGGCATAATGTTAATCACTGAAGGTGGTCATTTAGCTCACTTAAAGATTTTTGGAAATGAGATAGTTCCAATGAGTAAAACCACATTTTATTTTGTGATTGTAGTGTTAGTAATTGTAGATGTTGTACAAGGGCGATATCAAAAGAAATTAATGAAAGCGAAGGGGCAAGAGCTAACAGAGCAAAACAATAAAACTAATTAGTTATATGGAAAAGTATAAGCTTAAGTATTTTATATATATATTCTTTACGTTGATGGCTATTCAGTTAGTCATAGGTGTAGTAGATATCCTATTGTCCAAAGCAGAAAGCGATTTAACCTCAATAACTTCTATACTTGTCTCGGTATGTAGTTTGCCTTTAAGTCTAATAAATAGTAAGCTACCATTTTTTGTTTCAGAAAATTTGTTGATGGTATTAATTTATTGGGGCATTAACTTAGTAATACAATCTGTATTTGTTTATGGTGTTTTGTTAGTCATCCAAAAAATAAAACAGAGTGATACGTAACTTAAAACTCTAATTTGGTTTTACGTAGCTCAAAATTTTGTCCTAAATAAACTTTTCTAACCATTTCATCACTAGCCAATTCTTCAGGTTTACCAGCTTTAAGAATTTTGCCTTCAAACATTAAGTAGGTTCTATCTGTGATAGCTAATGTTTCTTGTACATTATGGTCGGTAATTAGAATACCGATATTTTTCTTGGTAAGTTTGGCAATAATACGCTGAATATCTTCTACCGCTACAGGATCTACTCCAGCAAAAGGTTCATCTAAAAGAATAAAACTTGGGTCTGTTGCTAAAGCACGCGCTATTTCTGTTCGTCGTCTTTCACCACCAGAAAGTAAATCGCCTCTATTGGTTCTAATATGGCCTAAACCAAACTCTTCAATTAGTGATTCCATTTTGTCGTGTTGCTGTTTCTTACTTAATTTGGTAAGCTGTAAAACACTTAAAATATTATCTTCAATACTAAGTTTTCTAAACACAGAAGCCTCTTGAGCCAGGTAGCCAATACCGTTTTGAGCACGCTTATACATTGGGTATTTAGTAATGTTGGTATCGTCTAAAAAGATATGACCACCATTGGGTTTAATGATACCAACAATCATATAGAAAGACGTTGTTTTTCCGGCTCCATTTGGACCGAGTAAACCCACAATTTCCCCTTGGTTAACTTCTAGAGAAACGTCTTTTACGACTTTTCGTCCGCTGTAGGACTTCATTAAATGTTCTGCTCGTAACTTCATAGTGTGTGTTAGAACGTTAAAATTAATAAATTCATATGTAACGCGTTGACTTTAGGTTGCATTTATAATAAGTTTAACCAAAAGACAATCGTGATGCACCATTAAAGCATTATGCTCTTTTTGTTTTTCTTTTCTGATTTCTAATAACGATAGCAGAAATATAGATACTTACCTGATATAATACTAAAATGGGAATAGCTACAATAACTTGGCTAGCAATATCTGGAGGTGTGATAATCGCTGACAGAATTAAAACTACAATTAAAGCATACTTTCTGTATTTTCTTAAAACGTGCGGTGTAACTAAACCAACTTTTGTTAAGAAGTAAATAACAATTGGGAGTTCAAAAACAAAACCTGCCGCCAACGAAGACGATCTTACAATTGAGTTATAAGAGCTTAAATCGAAGGCATTAGAAACTTCCTCGGCAAATTCGTAATTGGTTAAAAAGTTAAGAGATAATGGTGTAATCACATAATAACCAAAAGCTACACCTAAAAAGAATAACATGGAGGCAATGAGAATAAATCCTCTTGAACTTCTACGTTCATTATCTTGTAGGCCAGGACTTATAAACGACCATAGTTGGTATATCACGTACGGAAAAGCAATGACGAGACCAGCATAGATAGAAGTCCATATGTGCGCTGAGAACTGACCACCAACAGATCTTACTTCAATTTGAAATGGTAATTCTTTAGCACAAAAGGACATGTCCATACCAAAATATGTAGACATTTCACAAAGGGCAACATACGTTGGAAAATCCATATGCTTTGGAGCCATTATAATGCCAACAATGAAATCTTTAAAAATAAATGCTAAAGTTGCTGCAATAACAATACTTGCTACAGCTTTTACCAAATGCCATCGTAATTCTTCGAGATGGTCTAAAAAAGACATCTCATCTACTTGCTTTTTCGCCATTATATAATGCCTTCTTTTATTAAATCATGTAAATGAACAACGCCAACATAGTGACCGTTTTGCTCCACTAATAATTGCGTAATGTTAAACGCTTCCATGGCCTCTTTAGCATCAATAGCCATAGCGTCATCGTTTATTAATCTAGGATTGTTGCTCATAATATCTTTTGCCTTTAAGCCAGAAATATCATCACTTTTACTGAGCATACGTCTTAAATCACCGTCAGTAATAATACCAACAATTTTTTCGTTTTCTACAACCGCAGTAACACCGAGCATTTTTTCAGTGATTTCTACAATAACTTCTTTTAATGAAGCCTCCAAGTGCACCGAAGGTTTTTGATTTTGAGAGGATAAATCATTTACTCTTAAATACAAACGTTTCCCTAACGCGCCACCAGGATGATATTTGGCAAAATCTTTACTAGAAAAGCCACGTAGCTCTAGTAAGCAAACCGCTAAGGCATCTCCTATAACTAACTGAGCAGTAGTACTGGTTGTTGGTGCAAGATTGTTTGGGCAAGCTTCTTGAGCAACAAAAGTATTTAAAATAAAATCTGCCTGTTGCCCTAAAAAGGAATCCTTATTGCCTGTAATGGCAATCATTTTATTTTTTGCATTCTTAATTAAAGGCACTAAAACTTTTATTTCGGGAGTATTGCCACTTTTTGAGATACAAATAACAACATCATCCTTTAGAATTAAACCTAAATCGCCATGTATAGCATCTGCAGCATGCATAAAAACCGCTGGAGTACCTGTAGAATTTAGAGTTGCAACAATTTTGTTAGCAATAATCGCGCTTTTGCCTATACCAGTGATAATCACTCTTCCTTTAGAGTGGTAGATTAACTCTACAGCGTTGGCAAAATCGTCGGTTAGTAATTCTGATAAATTATTTATAGCTTTACTTTCTAATTGTATCGTTGCCTTTGCAGTTTTTAAGATAGATTGCTTCGTGTTCAAAACTTATTTTTTATAGAGTTTTCTAGATCTAAAGAATTTGTTATCTTTAAAGTTGTTGCAAATGTATATAAAATACCAATAAGGATTAATGAGTATTGCAGAAATTGACTTACACTCCGCACTAAAAAAGTACTTTGGGTTTTCGGGATTCAAAGGTCTTCAAGAAGAAGTTATTAAAAACGTCGTAGCCGGCAATAACACTTTTGTTATTATGCCAACTGGTGGTGGTAAATCGTTATGTTACCAATTGCCAGCATTAATAAAAGACGGAACAGCTATTGTTGTTTCTCCACTTATTGCGCTGATGAAAAACCAGGTCGATGCAATTAGAGCTGTCTCTGAGCACGAAGGTGTGGCTCATGTTTTAAACTCTTCATTGAACAAAACAGAAGTAAAGCGCGTTAAAGACGATATTACTAATGGGATCACAAAATTGCTATATGTAGCGCCAGAATCTTTAACAAAAGAAGAATATGTAGATTTTCTTAGAACAGTTAAGATTTCATTTATGGCGGTAGATGAAGCCCATTGTATTAGTGAATGGGGACACGATTTTAGACCAGAATATAGAAATTTAAAAACTATTATAAAACGAATAGGAGATGATATTCCTATTGTTGGTCTTACAGCAACAGCAACACCTAAAGTTCAAGAAGATATTTTGAAAAGTTTAGGAATGCCAAATGCAGTAACTTTTAAGGCCTCTTTTAATAGACCTAACTTATATTACGAAGTAAGGCCTAAAACAAAAAACGTGGATGCAGATATAATTCGTTTTGTTAAACAAAATGAAGGTAAATCTGGTATCGTATATTGTTTAAGTAGAAAACGCGTTGAAGAACTGTCACAAGTCCTTCAGGTAAATGGTATAAAAGCAGTTCCGTATCACGCAGGTTTAGATGCAAAGACACGTGTGAAACATCAAGATATGTTCTTAATGGAAGATACAGACGTAGTGGTCGCAACAATTGCTTTTGGGATGGGAATTGACAAACCAGATGTTCGTTTTGTCATTCATCATGATATTCCAAAAAGTATAGAAAGTTATTACCAAGAAACAGGTAGAGCAGGTAGAGATGGAGGTGAAGGCCATTGTTTAGCATACTATGCTTATAAAGATATAGAAAAGCTTGAAAAATTTATGGCAGGAAAACCCGTAGCAGAGCAAGAAATTGGTCATGCATTGTTACAAGAAGTGGTTGCTTTTGCAGAAACGTCGGTGTCTAGAAGGAAATTTATACTTCATTATTTTGGCGAAGAATTTGACAATGAAACAGGTGAAGGTGGTGATATGGATGACAATGTTCGTCATCCAAAAAAGCAAGTTGAAGCTAAAGATGAAGTTAAAGTACTCTTAGAAACCGTACAAAAAACCAATGAAAAATATAAATCTAAAGATTTGGTTCAGGTTCTTGTTGGTAATGCCAATGCCTTAATTACCTCGCATAAAACGGATACACAAGATTTCTTTGGTATTGGTAAAGACAAGGATAAAAGATTTTGGATGGCCTTAATTCGTCAAGTCTTAGTCGCAGGATATTTAAAGAAAGATATAGAAACGTATGGTGTTTTAAGATTAAGTGAGGCAGGTGCGTCTTTTATCTCTAAGCCGCAATCCTTTTTAATGGCAGAGGATCATGTTTTTGATGAAGAAACCAATGATAATATTGTGTCTAATGCAAAAGGAGGAGGTGTTACCGCAGATGAAAAGCTTATGAAAATGCTTAAGGATTTGCGTAAACGAAATGCTAAAAAATTAGGTGTACCACCATTTGTAATTTTTCAAGATCCTTCTTTAGAAGATATGGCTTTAAAATATCCTATAACCATAGAAGAGTTATCTAATGTACATGGTGTAGGGAAGAGCAAGGCTAAAAAATATGGAAATGATTTTATTGGACTTATTGCAGATTACGTAGAGGAAAATGACATCATGCGACCAGATGATTTGGTTGTTAAATCAACAGGTACAAATTCTGCTTTAAAATTATACATTATTCAAAATGTAGATAGAAAATTGCCATTAAGTGATATTGCATCATCAAAAGGAATGGAGATGCCACAGTTTATAAAAGAAATGGAATCTATTGTGTTTTCTGGTACCAAGCTAAATATTAATTATTGGATAGATGATATTTTAGATGAAGATCAACAAGAAGAGATTCATGAGTATTTTATGGAATCGGAAAGTGATAAAATAGACGATGCTATAGAAGAATTTGATGGTGATTATGATGATGAAGAATTACGTTTATACCGAATTAAATTTATGAGTGAAGTAGCAAATTAAGCCTTAATTGTAGATAAAACACAGATCAGTCCGATTGAATTTAGAAATTTAGTATTCTAAAAGTAATCGGATTGTTTTTTATTCTTCCTCATCAGTTGTGTCTACTACCTCTACTTTTTTAAATAATAAATTATGCTTTTTAACTGCGATCTGTACACTATTGAGGCTTGCATTTTCTAGTTTTTTGACGTCACTTTCTTCTACTTGAAAATCTATTTTTGTAATGTTTCTGCCTTTTAAACGCGAGCGATCAGATTCAAACTCTGGCATGTCAGAATCTAATTGTAATTCAAAATTATCTCCACTAAACGTAAGTTTTGCACCTGTTTTACATTTCACATTAAGCTGACCAACAATTACAGTTTGAAAAAAGTAGTAACCACCTAACTCATTTAAACCTGCAAAAAGCACATTATGTTCTGCGACACCATAAGGTTGGTTTTCAACTTCTCTTATTATAGCTTCAACGCTGTCTTTAGTTTTAGATTGTGATGATGAATTGCCAAATATTTTAGATAACGAGAATGCCATAAGTGCTATTTTTTCTCAAAACTAAACTTATTACGGTAAATGTCAAATTTTATTGTTGGTTGCTAGTTGCTTGTTGCCAGTTGCTAGTCTTCAGTCTTCGGTCTTCAGTCTTATCTAGTGTCTTGACTCTTCGGTCTTCAGTCTTCAGTCATCTTTTATCATATTCGCAAATCTTTGGTCTAAATTCGGAATTCATAAATCATTGACTATCTTTGCAACTTCAAATAAAAGAAAACACAATGCAAGACGGTTTATACGCAAAATTCAACACTACAAAAGGTTCAATTTTAGTTAATTTAGAGTTTGAGAAAACTCCTGGAACAGTTGGAAATTTTGTGGCATTAGCAGAAGGAAATTTAGAAAATTCGGCTAAACCACAAGGAAATCCATATTATGATGGCTTAAAATTTCATAGAGTCATTCCAGATTTTATGATTCAAGGAGGATGTCCTCAAGGTACTGGTACAGGTAATCCTGGTTACAAATTTGATGATGAGTTTCATCCAGATTTAAGACATTCTGGTCCTGGTGTTTTAGC
Source organism: Winogradskyella eckloniae (assembly GCF_013249045.1). Classification (GTDB taxonomy): domain Bacteria; phylum Bacteroidota; class Bacteroidia; order Flavobacteriales; family Flavobacteriaceae; genus Winogradskyella; species Winogradskyella eckloniae. The sequence continues at coordinate 252,335 of NZ_JABRWP010000005.1, read as the reverse complement.
CATGGCTAACTCTGGTCCTGGAACTAATGGTAGTCAGTTTTATATAACACATGTCGCTACAGATTGGTTAGATGGTAAACATACTGTTTTTGGTAATGTTGTTGAAGGGCAAGATGTCGTAGATACAATAGCCCAAGGTGATACCATAGAAAGTATAGAGATAGTAAAGCAAGGTGCTGCGGCAGAAAAATTTAATGCAATAGAAGCGTTTAGAACTTTTGAAGGTTCTCGTGAAAAACGTATTGCGGCAGAGCGCGAAGCAGCAAAGGCCGAGTTAGATAAATTAGCAGCTGGGTTTGATGAAACTCAATCTGGTTTACGCTACAAGGTAATTCAAAAAGGAGACGGTAAAAAAGCGGAAAAAGGAAATATGGTTTCTGTTCACTATAAAGGACAATTAGCCGATGGAACTGTTTTTGATTCATCTTACAAGAGAAATTCGCCATTAGATTTTCAAGTCGGTATTGGTCAAGTAATTCCTGGTTGGGATGAAGGTATTTGCTTATTAAACGTAGGCGATAAAGCGCGCTTAGTAATTCCTAGTGATTTAGGTTATGGTGCTGCAGGTGCTGGAGGTGTAATTCCACCAAATGCCACTTTAGTTTTTGATGTAGAACTTATGGACGTTAAAGGATAAAACCATCGTTTTAACGTAACAAAATTTATATAAAATCGTCTCACTTATAGTGAGACTTTTTTTTGCTCAAAAATGAACCAAACCAATCTTTATGAAAACGAAATCATTTTTATTTTTGTCAATTTTAGCCGTGTTATTTATCTGTTGTTCTGGAAACGTAGAATATCCTGAAACATTCAAAAGTGAAACTTCAGGTGGTTACCTTTATAATGAAGATGATTTAATAAAGGTATATTATGAAAATGATAAGCTTTTTCTAAATTGGCGAGGTGGTAAAATAGAGCCTGTTGTTTTATCTCAAAATGAATTTTTTGTGGCAGATATGTATAAGAAATTTAAGTTTGTACAACACCCAAAAACAAAAGCACGGTATTTATCTGTTATATCTGAGGATGACCCAGCCAATACAACGTACGATTATCTTAAAGTGCCAAAGGGTTATAAAACACCAAGTCTTTATCTTAAAGAAGGAAATTATGACAAAGCACTAGAAGGGTATCTAAAAATAAAAGCAAAAGATTCTACAAGCCATTTTATTGACGAATGGGATTTTAATAGTATGGGTTATGGTTATATTAGAAAACATCAGTATCCTAAAGCCATTGAAATTCTAAAAATCAATGCAGCACTTCATCCTAATAGTGCTAATGTTTATGATAGTTTAGGTGAAGCTTATATGTTAAACGGAAATGATCGTGAGGCTTATATAAATTTCAAAAAAACACTTGAGATTTATCCGGAAAACAAGAAAGCGAAACGGTTTGTGAAGGCGAATAAAGATAAATTCGAAAATTAAGCATCTGACTTTCTTATCTTAAATAATTACGTTAAATTGGTGTTTAACCAATCCAAAACTTATGAAACAAAAATTACTTTTTATATTATTCGTAATTGGTAATGTTGTTGGCCTTTTTGCCCAAGCTTACATTACTCCAGATACAGGTTTAACGTATACTCTAGATGACCTTGTGACGGCTAGTCCGGCTACAATTTCTGTTTCTGGCACAACTTATACGTTAACTGATGATCTCACTATTTCTGCATCTGATGTTTTTAGTATGGATACGGAAGCGACTCTAGAGATCGGTGCAGATGTTAGAATTACCATTTTTGGAAGCATGACGGTAACTGCTCCGAGTTTTACATTCACTGCTATAGATTCAAATGCACCTTATGAAGGCTTTAGATTTGAAGAATTTTCTGTGATCGATATTCAAAATGCGACTATTGAATATGGTGGCGGATTACGTGTTCTTACTGAAACCTTTACTATAAATAATTGTATAATAAGGAATAATGTTTCTGGTGTATCTACTGGTGCTGTGATTTCGCTGTCTAGAGGAATGGCTCAAATAACGAATAATTCAATAACCTTTAATGATACGCCAGCCATTAGTTCTGGAGCTACCAATATGGTATCTGCATATATTTTTAATAATTATATTGAAGGTAATAATCAAGAAAATTCTAATAGACCACAAATTAATATTGGTACGACCTTAGCTACAGAGCCGCTGCAAATAATTCAGAATACTATAATAGGTGATCGAAATTTAAATATGGTAGGAGGTATTGCCGTTTCTAATTTTGTAGGAGGCGCTATCAATGCCATTATAGATGATAATACTATAACAGATAATCGTTATGGCCTAACCATTCTTGGTAATAATGCCTTGGCTTATATTAGAAATAATGTTATTGAAGATAATGATACGCAAGGCATTCCTTTGCAAGGAGGAAGTGGCATTTCGTTAAATACATCGTCGGCTGGATTAGAAGTTATAGCAAGTGGCAATGAAATCCGAAGAAATTTATGGGGCATTACAGTAATAGGAGAGGCGTCTATTAATTTAGGTGACAATGTAGATAATACTGGGCAAAATGTATTTGATAATAACGGAAATGGAGGTGTAACATATGCGCTTTATAACAATACAAGTCATCCGATAATGGCTATGCATAACTGCTGGGATGAAACTAATGCGCCAAACACCCTTGCAGATGCCGAAGCTGTAATTGTGCATGCTAACGATGATGTGTCTCTTGGATTAGTGACGTTTGATCCCGTTAATTGTGCGTTTTTAAGTGTAGATGATTTTGCTTTCGATATGTTGAAACTTTATCCTAATCCTAGCAATGGTAATTTAAATTTAGAAAATAATACGAGTTATCAATTCATGCGTGTTTATAGTATTGAAGGCAAGTTAATTACAACAAAGGCGCTTCAATTTGGTTCTACAGAAATGCATCTCAATTTAAAAACAGGGATATATGTATTAGAATTTGAAGGTGTTAATTCTAAAGCTATAAGGAAGCTAGTAGTAGAATAATAATTTTTAACCCTATTCTCAGCATAATGATTTAAGGCTTAGAGTTTATAAAAGTTAAATTTAGCGAAGCACTAATTTTTTAACAATCTCTTTATTAAGTGACTCATTGAGCATTTTTATAATTTTGTCAGTGCCATAGCTTAATTCTTCGCGCAACACACTAGAACTTAATTGTACGTAAAGCGTTTCATGCTTAAGTTCTATTGCGGTTGTGTAGTTGTTTACGCCATTACCCATAAGATTTGCCCAAGCTTCACGCACATCTACTTTATCTAAGCCAGACTGTAAGTTGTTAGTCTGTACAAATTCTTTTAGAATATCTTGTATTGGTTGGTTATCGTTATTTCGTTTTGCCATAGTGTAAAGTTACTTAATTATTAAGTAAATGAATGAACTGGTTCTAATACTTTGAAAATAAAATGTTTAAGTTGTAGAGAGCCTCTAGTCTTGTAGCTCTAATTTTATGGATTCATAGCGTTTATATAAATAGATATTGTCGTCTTCATTGAGGATGCGTAATTGTTTGTTGTCTGCGTTTAAAACGGTTTCACTCCAATTGGCGTAAGGTGTAGAATAGTGAATGATTACCTTATTGTCTTCAATCTTTAAAGCTATTTGTTCGGCATCACTTGAGGTAAAATAAGTATCGTTAATTCCTGGTTTTAGTTTTTTTCTAAACCCTTTTAAGCTGTCATTGATAGATAGATAATCAATGGTTTCATTGAATTTGTATTCTTTTTTGCTGCCATCTGCTAAGGTAACTTCTTGGATTTCCCAATAGCCTTCAATGTGTTCTATAAAACGTTCAGGGTTTTTAGAGCAACTCAACACGAATACACTTAGAAGGGTAAAAAAAATAGATTTGAAATTCATTAGAAGGTTTAACGTACCAAAACAATCAGCAATTGTACTTTTAAATCTGTTTTTTTCTATCATAACTTAAACATTTTATAAGATTGATGGGTTTGTTTTATAACCTCTTCAGTACGTTCTGCATGTGTATCACTTATAAAGATTTGTCCAAAATGTTCATCATCTACTAATCTAATAATTTGGGCGACTCTGTTTTCATCGAGTTTATCAAAAATATCATCTAAAAGTAAAATAGGCGCTACACCACTTTGTTGTTTTATAAAATCAAATTGGGCGAGTTTTAAAGCAATTAAAAACGATTTTTGTTGCCCTTGACTTCCAAATTTTTTAATCGGAAAATCATCAATTAAAAATACTAAATCATCCTTGTGTGTACCAACACTTGTGTATTGTAAAGCTTTGTCTTTATTGATGTTTTGTTTAAGTAAATCTATAAGATCTGCATTAAACAAATCACTTTTATACTTAAGATCTATAGCTTCCTTACTTTGACTAATGACTTCGTAGCGCGATTTAAAAATTGGTATAAAGGTTTGTAAAAAGGCATCTCGTTTTTTAAAAATTTCACTACCATACGCACTTAATTGGTCATTATATACGGCTAGCGTATCTGCATTAAATGTGTTGTTTAGGGCAAAATATTTTAAAAGCGCATTACGCTGAGACAATACTTTGTTATAATTAATTAGTTGGGCTAAATAGCTTTTATCACTTTGGGAAATAACACTATCTATAAATTTGCGTCTGGTATCGCTGCCCTCTATAATTAAATCGCGATCTGCTGGAGAAATTATAACCAATGGTATAAAACCGATATGCTCACTAAATTTATCGTAAGCTTTATTATTTCGTTTTATTATCTTTTTTTGTCCGCGCTTAAGAGACACAATTATTTTTTCATCACGTTCGTTTTTTGTTAATCGTCCATCGACTACAAAATAATCGGCATTATGATTTATATTCTGAATCGCAATAGGATTAAAGTAACTTTTACCAAAAGCTAAATGGTAAATAGCGTCTAAGGCATTTGTTTTTCCGATGCCATTTGCACCAACAAAACAGTTGATTTTGACGTCAAAATCGAAAACCTGAAATTCAAAATTTTTATAATTAGTTAACGTAAGTGTGTTTAGATTCATGAAAAACGAACGATTTCCTTGATTTTACTGATGTAGAAAAGCTTTTAGGTCTTAAAATTAATTATTCAAAAATAACAAATAAATAGGCTTTTAAATCCCAATAAAAATTTTATTTTTGCGCACGCACAAAATGACAATTTATGGCAACGTATAATAAAAGAGGCTACAAACCAAAAACTAAAAAAGAACAGGTAGAAATTGTTGAAGAAGAATCAACAACAGCTGAGGTATTTAATTCTTTAGATGAAGGAGCTTCCAAAGCAGAAGAATGGGCTGTAAAAAACCAAAAGTATATTATTGGTATCGTCGCTGCGATAGCATTAATTGTTTTAGGTTATATGGCATACAATAATTTTGTTGCTGAGCCTAAGCAAAAAGAAGCAATGAACGAAATGTACACTGCGAAGAAATATTTTAACGACGCTGTTAATGGTGTTTCTTCAGATTCTTTATATAGAATGGCTTTAGATGGTGGTGAAGGTAAATATGGAATGCTAGATATTATTAGCAATTATAGCGGAACACCTGCGGCTAATTTAGCGAACTATTACGCTGGTATGGCGTATTTAAATTTAAAAGATTACCAAAATGCAATCACGCATTTAGATAATTTTTCTGGTAATGACAAAATGTTAAACCCAATTGCTAAGGGTGGAATTGGTGATGCCTTTGTGCAATTAAATCAATCAGATAAGGCTTTAGAATATTACGAAAATGCTTTTAAAGCTAATGTTAATGATTTTACAACACCTTTATATTTACTAAAAGCGGCTAAGGTTGCAATAGAATTAGGCGATAATAGTAAGGCTTTAGGCTATTTAACACGTATCCAAACTGAGTTTTCTACGTCTAATGAAGTAAAAGATGCAGATATATTAATAGGAAAAGTAGAAGCAAGCTTATAGTTTATGGCAACTGCAAATCATAATTTATCGAATTACGATAAAGCTACAATCCCAAACGCGAAAGATTTTCGGTTTGGGATTGTTGTTTCAGAATGGAATGATAACATTACGGAAGGTCTTTGGCAAGGCGCTTTTGATGCCTTAATAGATTGTGGCGCATTAAAGGAAAATATTGTGCGTTGGAATGTACCTGGAACTTTTGAGCTCACTTATGGTGCGGCAAGAATGAGCAAAAGTATTTATGCAGATTCAGGAATGTTAGATGCTATTATTGTCATTGGTTGCGTTATACAAGGCGAAACCAAACATTTTGATTTTGTTTGTGAAGGTGTTACTCAAGGTATAAAAGACTTAAATCTTAAAGGTGATATACCTGTTATTTTCTGTGTACTTACAGATAATACTATGCAACAATCTATAGATCGCTCTGGCGGAAAACATGGTAACAAAGGTACCGAAGCTGCTATAGCTGCGATAAAAATGGCAGATTTACGTAAGCAATCTTTGTAGTCTTCAGTCTTCAGTTTTCAGTCTCAGTTTTCAGTCTACAGTCTACAGTCTCAGTCAGTAGTGAAACGTTAAACAAGACTTGTAATTAGTTCACAGTATAGTATTTGTTGAAATATGTTTTATAACAAAGAAGATTAAAGTTATTTCGCTCCAATCTTGTTTCAATAGTTTTTAGCAAACCGCAAACCGCAAACCGCAAACCGCAAACCGCAAACCGCAAACTGCAAACGCTTCCCAACTCTGGCATTCTTTTTGTTAATAATTTTAAAGAATCCTTAAGGCATTTTTCCTTGTATTTTCAGTACTTTTGAGATTAATCAAGTTTAATTTACAAGTCATTTGTTTAATCAAAGAAAAAATAAACGATTTACTTATAAATCTCGACTTCAGGATTCCAATATTGATCAGTCGAAAGTCGACTTTGAAACTAAGTGGAGTGAAGCTAATGGCAAGAGTAAACGCAAAAGAAATGTGTTTGCGTCGTTGCCAGTTTTAGTTTCAATCTTAATACTAGTTTTTATATTACTTTATATTCTAGAAGGATATATAAAATAAGAGAATTATGGGATTATTGAAATTGAAAAAAAACCGTAAGTATAATTATAAGCCACGTTATTATAAAGGTGAAGGCAGTCCATTTGAGCTTAAACACAAATTTGATGATCAGAGAACAACGGTAAATCCTGCAAAAGGAATAAAAGGTAAACTTAATGCAGCTATTGATGATTATAAGCATAATCAAGATACAAGTGTTAATAAACGTGTTCTTATCATTATTGCCGTTTTAGTGTTGTTGTTTTTATTTATAATCGGTTTTGATTTATCTATATTCCGCCCAAATAGCTAATGTCAGATATTATTCAACTTTTACCAGACCATGTTGCGAATCAAATTGCAGCTGGTGAAGTGGTGCAACGTCCTGCTTCAGTAGTTAAAGAACTATTAGAAAACGCAATTGATGCCAACGCAACAGAAATAAAACTCATTGTTAAGGATGCTGGTAAAACCTTGGTACAAGTTATAGATAATGGAAAAGGCATGAGTGTTACAGATGCGCGATTAAGCTTTGAGCGCCATGCCACATCTAAAATTAGAGCTGCTGAAGATTTATTTCAACTCAGTACCAAAGGCTTTAGAGGAGAAGCGCTTGCGAGTATTGCTGCCATTGCTCATGTAGAATTAAAAACAAAGCAAGAAGATAATGATTTAGGCACTGTGCTCGTTATAGAAGGTAGTGAAGTAAAATCCCAAGACGTTTCTGTGACACCTACAGGAACTTCGGTAGCTGTAAAACATTTATTTTTTAATATTCCGGCAAGACGGAATTTTTTAAAATCAGATACTGTGGAATTACGTCATATTACAGATGAATTTCATCGTGTGGCTTTGGCGCATCCAAATATTGCATTTTCTTTTTACCACAACGGAAGCGATTTGTTTAATGTGCCGCAAGGAAATTATAGACAGCGCGTCGTTCATATCTTTGGCACAAAAACAAATGAAAAATTGGTGCCTGTTGAAGAAGAAACAGAAGTGCTAAAAATTTCAGGATTTGTGGGCAAACCAGAATATTCTAAGAAAACGAAGTCTGAGCAGTATTTTTTTGTGAATCAACGCTTTATTAAGAGCCCATATCTTAATCATGCCATTAAATCGGCATTTGAAGGATTGTTAAAAGATGGTTATCATCCTAGTTATTTTTTGAATCTCACTGTAGATCCTAAATCTATTGATATTAATATTCATCCTACAAAAACAGAGATTAAGTTTGATGATGAACACACGCTGTACGCTATTTTACGTTCTGCAGTGAAACATAGTTTAGGGCAATTTAACATTGCGCCAATCTTAGATTTTGAACAACAAAATGGTTTTGATACACCTTATGATTTTAAAAATAAGTCGGCTGCTGCGCCTTCAATAGAAGTTGATAGAAGCTTTAATCCGTTTTCTGATGATTCTCCAGAACACCCAGTGAAACGATCATATAATGCTGAAGGATTTAAATCGGCACCAGCAGCATCGTGGGAAAGCTTATATGTAGGTTTAGAGTCTAAAGGGAATAATACGCACTCTGATTTTAGTGAAGTGACTTTTGAGAGTGACTCTAAAAATGAGTCTATTTTTAGTGATTCAACCATAGAAACGACTAAGACTACATTTCAACTTCAACAAAAATATATTGTAAGCACTATAAAATCTGGAATGTTAATTATAGACCAGAATAGAGCACATCAACGTATCTTGTATGAAAATTTCTTAAAGCACATTACGATTCAAGAAGCAACAAGTCAACAATTGTTATTTCCATTACAATTACATTTTACACCAAATGAAGTTAAAATAATTGAAGACTTAAAAGCAAATTTGGAGCATACTGGTTTTGTGTTTTCGGAGTTAAATAAAAAAGAAGTAAAAATAACAGGTGTGCCTGTAGGTGTACCTGAAAGTGAGGTTTCTATTATTTTAGAACAGTTAATAAGTGATGTGGAAAACGATGTGCCAGATACAAATTTTAGCACTTCAGATTTATTAGCAAAATCAATGGCTAAGAGTTTGGCAATAAAAAATGGTCAGTCGTTAAATAGCACAGAGCAAGAACATATGGTAAATAGTTTATTTGCCTGTAAGGAACCCAATGTATCACCAACCAATAGACCAACGTTTATTACAATGGCTGTAGATGATATAGAGAAAAAATTTATGTAAGGTATGAGATTTAATATTACAGATGCAGTAAAGCATTTAATTATTATAAACGTCGTGATGTTTGTTGGTAAACTAACGCTTGGCGATGGTCATTTGTTTGATGAATTGTTTACGATGTATTTCCCAACCAACGATTTGTTTAAGCCTTGGCAAGTGGTGACACACATGTTTATGCATGGAAGTCCTGCGCATTTACTTTTTAATATGTTTGCATTATGGATGTTTGGAACACCTGTGGAGCAACGCTTAGGTACTACAAAGTTTTTGTTTTTATACTTTTCGGCAGGTTTTGGAGCGTTGATGTTTCAGCTAGGCTATTATTATTTCGATTTTTATACTGCAATGCAACCCTTAGCAGATTTAAATATAAGTAATGAATTGTTGCATAATATAATGAACATTAATGCCATTGATGGCGATATGATTAAAGGAGAAATCTTGCAAGAAAAAATGATTCCTCTATTAAATGAAGCCCATTTCAATACGTCAATTTCTGGACCTCAATTTAGTGCATTATTTGATTTAAATGTGCTCAACTTAAGTGCTATGGTTGGTGCATCTGGCTGTATTATGGGTATAATGGTTGCCTTTGGTATGATGAATCCTAATGCAGAATTAATGATGATTTTTTTACCAATACCCATAAAGGCAAAGTATTTTATACCTGGAATAATTATTTTAGATATCATTTCTGCATTTACAGGGCAATCCTTCTTTAGTCCTAGTAATACAGCCTATATGGCTCATGTTGGAGGTGCGGTTTTAGGTTTTATAGTTATGTGGTATTGGAAAAAAAAGGAAAAAGATACATACCGTTGGAATTAAGATGAGTACAGTTGAAAATTTAAAATATAGATATAAAAACTTAGATGTTTTTGGTAAAATTATTGCCATTAATGTTATCGTGTTTTTAGTTGGTTTGGTGCTTCAATCTGTGTTGCGCATAGACCTATTCAATTATTTTGAATTACCATCTGGTATCATGGATTATGTATTTCAGCCATGGTCTTTAATTACATATGGTTTTTTGCATAGTGGCCCTTTCCATTTGGTATTTAATATGTTATTTCTTTTTTATTTAAGTAGAGTGACTACCAATCTTTTTCGATCAAAAATGATTCTTAATATTTACTTTTTAGGAATTATTTGTGGTGGTTTGGCCTATTTGGCTGTTGCCAACCTTATTCCATTAAATTTTATAGGTAAAAATGATGTCTTAGTTGGTGCATCTGCAGGTGTTAGTGCGTTGTTACTATTTGTAGCAGTGTACATACCCAATACTGAAATAAGATTATTTAATGCTTTCAATGTAAAATGGAAACATATTGCAATGGTTATTGTAGGATTGGATTTATTCAGAATGCTGTCTGGTCTTAATCAAGGTGGTTATGTAGCACATTTTGGTGGCTATTTGTTAGGATATATCTATGCTACTAAATTACTGAAAGGTACAGATATTGGCTTAGGTTTTGAACGCTCTATGGATAGTTTTATGAGTTTGTTTAAACCAAAATCTAATCTAAAAACGGTACATCGTAAAACGAATAAAAAGGAATACGCTGGCAAGACTAAAGAAGAGTTTAATTCGTTTAATAATCAAAAGAAAATAGATTTAATACTAGATAAAATTAGTAAAAGTGGTTACGAAAGTTTAACGAAGGAAGAGAAGGCGTTTTTGTTTAAAGCTGGTAAATAAAACAATAGTGAAAGGATTAAAATTTGGTAGTAAGATTTTGTTTCTCATCAATTCATTGGTGGCATTTCTATTGCTTATCTCATACGTTTTACCCTATATACCTCCAAAGCGCTTTGCTACGCTTTCCGTTTTAAGTTTAGGTGTGCCTTTACTGATTATTCTTAATGTGCTATTCTTTATATTTTGGCTGTTACGCGTAAAAAAACAAATGTTGTTATCGCTAGTTATCTTACTGTTAGGTTGGAATTATATTAGTTCAATGTATAAGTTTTCGGCATCAGCAGCAGTTTCAGATCCCGACAACTTTACTGTGATGTCCTTTAATGTAAGATTATTAAATAAGTACGGTTGGTTGCCGAGTAAAACAATAAAAGAAGAGGTCATTAAATTGGTCACTAAAGAGGATCCAGATATTATGTGTTTTCAAGAATACCGAAGAGGAAATGCTATAAAATTAGATGGTTACTATAGTTTTAATGCTACGTATACTTCGGGTATAAAAGGAGGACAATCAATTTTTTCAAAATACCCTATAATTAATTCGGGTTCTTTAGAGTTTCCTGATACGTATAATAATGCGATTTTTGTTGATATAGTAAAGCAAAAAGATACCATTAGAGTGTATACCTTACATTTACAATCTTCAGGTATTGCTACAGATGTTGAGCATTTAAAAAATGAAACCTCAGGGCATTTATTTAAGCAAGTAGGTTCTACATTTAAGGCGCAACAAGATCAAGTAGATTTGTTTTTAGCGCATAAGGCCAAATCACATTATAAAACTATTGTAACAGGGGATTTTAATAATACAGCTTATTCTTATATTTATAGAAAGATAAAAGGAGATGATTTAAAAGATACGTTTGAAGAAGCGGGTAATGGTTTTGGTAGAACTTATGATTTTAAATTTTTCCCTATGCGAATTGATTTTATATTGTGTGAAGAAGATTTCACGGTTAATGGTTTTAAAACCTTTGACGTAAAGCTTTCGGATCATTATCCAATCAAAGCAACATTAAAACTACATTAGGCAGCAATCGGTAATATCTGCAATAATATGAATAGTTAATCCTAAGCCTAAAAGTCGTGTTTTTTTAGGGATTAGCAATATTAAATAAACTACTATAGCATAATAGGAGTGGAGTGGATGAAAATTGATACTACAACGGTTTGGAGCAAAAATAGGGTCGGCCAATAAATGATCTAAATCTATTAATATGCCTAAAATCATGATGCAATAGGCTTTTAGCCAAAATGCTTTGAAAAATAATAGTGCTATGACTAATGGTAAGCCGAAATGTATACCATAATGAATTATGGGTTGAAGCATATTTTAGTTGTTAATGACTATATTTTGTTTTTTGAGATACATCTCTGCGTTTGGCCCTTCATTAAATAAGAGATCTAAAACACTGAGATTAGAAATATACCCATGTTTTTCTGTAAATACTTGCGTATAGGGTTGTAGGTTTTTAATCTCAATATTCCGTTTAACCAAGTGTCTAAAATCACAAATTTCTTCTGGTGCCTTATTAAAAGTTGTGGTATGTATTGGTCTAATATTTGTTTGAAAACAATTTTGAAGCAATGCAAAACATTCTAAATTAAAATCTAAAATGAAATCAAATTTCTTCTCAAAAAGAGGCCTTAAGTCATCAATATAAAATTCAAAAAAAGGAGACATGCGGTAAGCGGATTGTAAGGATTTTAAATGAAGCACTTGCCATTGCTCTTCGTTTGCAATTTTTACATCTTTATATAATTTTCTATTCTTTTGAGAATAGCGCACTGGTACTGTTAACGCTAATTTACCGTTAGCGCCATAAATTTCCATACGATTTCTGTAGGATTGCTTTTGGTAATTGTCACAGACTTCAAAATAAATAAGGTCTGAATTTACAATTGCCGAAGCGTGCGCAATATTTGGGAAATAGGTTGGATGTATTAAACGATTCAAAATTTAGCTTTCCTTTTCCTTTTTCTTTTTACGCCATTTATTGAAAAACGTAATACCTAGAACTAAAACGATAAAAGGTATGAGGTAAGAGGTGCGTTCACCACTGCCACTTACGGTAGTGAATATACGATCCCAACGTGGTCTCCAATTCTTAATGCCTTCATTGATGCCGTCAATACTCATCCAGATAAATACAGGCTTTCCAAATACATGGTTATAAGGCACAAATCCCCAATATCTACTATCAATAGAATTGTGTCTGTTGTCACCCATCATCCAATAATAATCTTGTTTAAAAGTATAAGAGGTTGCTGGTTGATCGTCAATAAAAATTTGATTCCCTCTAGTAACAACACTATGGCCTTCATATTCTGAAATGGCACGTTTATAAATAGCTATGTTGTCCGTATGAAGTTGAACTGTAGCTCCAGCTTTAGGAATCCACATTGGCCCAAAGTTATCTACATTCCATTTGTAATTAGGATCTCTTGGGAAAATTTCGCCATCTACACCAGCAGGTGTTTTAATGGCCGTTATAGAAGCAACTTCAGGATGCGATTTTAGTTTAGAGATAGCCTCTGCTGTAGCAGCAGGAATTCTGTAAGAGCCTTCAACGGTTCCATAACCTAGACCATCTGTAATATCGTATTTTTTTAATATTTCTATTATTCTAAAGGGCTGTAACTGTCTTTTAAAAACAATATCATAAGAAAACTGAATATGTGCTCTAGGTGGTAATTTATTTTGTTCGCCATTGATAAAAACATAACCATCTCTTATTTCTAATGTATCACCAGCAACACCAACACAACGTTTTACTAAATTGGTTTTTTTATCGATTGGTTTGTAATAGTTACGGTCTGGATCAAATTTATCCATTCTCAATAATGTGTCAGCCGGTTGGTTAAATACTACAATATCATTACGTTCTATGCTTTCAAAACCAGGTAGTCTAAAGTACGGTAACTGTAGTTTGTTTTTCCACGATGTGTTTCGGTCTTCAAAATTATCATCAAACAAATACGATTTTGTATTTAATTTTGGAATGGTATCATGTACCATTGGAGCACCTACAGTTGTCATTGGTACTCTTGGGCCATAATGCAATTTACTTACAATAAGAAAATCGCCAACTAGTAATGATTTTTCTAAAGACGATGATGGGATTACAAAGGGTTGAAAGAAATAGGTATGCACTATTGTTGCCGCTACAATGGCAAATAAAATAGATGTTATCCATTCACCAGCAGATGTTTTTGGTGTTAATTTTCTGTTTTCAATATAGTTGACATCTGTCGCATAATTTAAATAATAGAGATAGAACCCTAATGTTACAATACACAAAAGCGCATCTATTTTGGTGTCTTTACCAAAAGCACGTGCAGTTTCTACCCAAACAGCAGGTATCATAATTAAGTTTACAATTGGTAAAAACATTAATATAACCCACCACCAAGGACGCGAAATTATTTTTAATAATATCACAGCATTGTAAATAGGGACAAAGGCTTCCCAAGCTTTACGGCCAGCTTTAATATATAATTTCCATGTGCCTAATCCATGAATGATTTGTATAACGAGTAAAAAGATAAACCACTGTGTCCAGCTCATAATGCAATATTTAATCTATATAGGTTGAAAATTATTTCAATTTGTTTCAAAACTTTGGCAAATTAACCAATGTTTAACACATCTTTCATGGTGTAGACGCCTTTTTTGTCTTTAATCCATTCTGCAGCAATTACGGCTCCCATGGCAAAACCTTGTCTGCTATGAGCTGTATGTTTAATACTTATAGAATCGATTTGAGAATTATAGGTAACTTCATGCGTGCCTGGAACGTCTTTTATTCTTTTAGCGTCGATGAATATTTCGTTAGACTTTGGTTGGTCAATAGTCCAGTTGGTATACTTAGTATGTTGTATGACGTCCTCTGCTAATGTAATGGCTGTACCACTTGGCGCATCGAGTTTTTGAGTATGATGAATTTCTACCATTTCTGTTGAATACTCATCAAAGCCAGACATTAATTCACTTAATCTTCTGTTTATTTCAAAAAAGATATTGACGCCTAAACTAAAGTTAGATGCATAAAGAAATGTGCCATCCTTGTCGTTACAATATGCTATAACGTCATCATAGTGTTCTAGCCAACCTGTTGTTCCCGAAATTACAGGAATTCCTGCATCTAGAGCTTTCTTAATATTAAACACAGCAACGGAAGGAATGCTAAAGTCTATAGCGACATCTGCATTTTTAAAATCATAATCATCGTCTTTATCAGAAATCTTTAAAGCAATGCTATGACCGCGATTTACAGCAATAGCTTCAATGCTTTTGCCCATTCTACCATAACCGAGTAGTGCTATTTTCATACTAAAAATTAAAATTAAGTGTTAAGCCTAAATCCGCAGTGTTTTCGAGTTTGTTGTATTGGTAATGTGGACTTAAGCTAAGGTTGTCATCAACATTAAACTGTAATAGGTGTGCGTCTATATTAGCATCTAATATATTTAACGCATAAAACCCTATTGTAACCAATAGAGAAAGGTCTTTATTTCGTCTTGCTTGTGTTTGCGCACGCACTAAGGCATCCGAAGAAATGTTGGGTGTATCGCCATCACCATAAAATTCATCATCTTTAAAGCCTGCTAAACGTCTCTTGTAAGCATTTCTATAGCGATCTAGTTGTGTGCTGTTAAAGTCATAGACTAAAATGCCTCCAGTTATTGCGCCCCAAACGATCGGTATTTTCCAATATTTTTTATTGTATGCTTGTCCTAATCCTGGTAATACTGCAGATAAAAATGCCGCTTTTGCTGGTCGTAAGGGATCAATCTCTTTTTTTACCAAAGAGTCATTAGTGATAATTAGTTTGTCTTCAGTGGCAATACTAGTACTGTCAATTGCTATCTGTGAAAAAGAAGATAGCATTGAAAATAGGCCTAATAGAACGGTAAATAAAACTTTATTTGTTATCACGTTTTACTAGTTTTTTAATGCGATTAAAGTCTTCTTCAGAATGAAAAGGAATTGTGATTTTGCCACTGCCGTTTTTTGCAACCTTAACGTCTATTTTATGACCAAAATATTCAGAAAATTCTTTTACGCCTTTTTTGATATGTTTTGGTACTTCAATTTTAGGTGTTTTGGTTTCTAGGTCAGTCGGTTGAGAACCTAAGTTTTTAATAAGTTGCTCTGTTGCTCTTACGGATAATTTATTACTAATTATTTTTTCATAAACCTCTAATTGGTCTATTTGGTTTTCTATGTTTACCATAGCTCTTCCGTGACCCATACTAATAAAGCCATCTCTTATGCCTGTTTGTATAATTGGGTCTAATTTTAGTAAACGTAAATAGTTAGCTATGGTAGACCGTTTTTTACCAACGCGTTCGCTCATTTGCTCTTGAGTAAGATTAATTTCGTCTATTAATCGTTGGTAAGACAAGGCAATCTCAATGGCATCTAAATCTTGTCTTTGAATATTTTCTACCAAAGCCATTTCTAAAGACTCCTGGTCGTTAGCAATTCTTATATAGGCAGGAATAGATTCTAAGCCTATTAATTTTGAAGCTCTAAAACGTCTTTCACCAGAGACTAATTGGTATTTGTTAAAGGCTAATTTTCTAACCGTAATTGGTTGTATAACACCAAGTTCTCGAATAGACGAGGCCAATTCTCTTAAAGATTCTTCATTAAAATTAGTTCTAGGTTGAAATGGGTTCATTTCAATACTTTCTAATTCTAGTTCTACGATATTGCCTACAACCTTATCTGCATTTTTGTCTTCTGCCGAGTTGATTTCGTTTTCAGGATCCTTCAATAGAGCAGAAAGCCCTCTGCCTAAAGCTTGTTTTTTAGTTGCTTTCGCCATTATATATCGTTTTTCTTAATGAGCTCTTTTGCTAAACTCAGATAATTTGCTGCGCCTTTACTACTCACATCGTAATTTATGATACTCTCGCCATAACTTGGAGCTTCACCTAAACGCACATTTCTTTGAATAATGGTTTCAAAAACCATATCACTAAAGTGTTTCTGTACTTCTTCAACCACTTGGTTAGATAATCTTAAACGCGAATCAAACATGGTTAAAAGCATGCCTTCTATGTCTAACGCTTCATTGTGTATTTTTTGTACACTTTTAATAGTATTTAACAGTTTTCCTAAACCTTCAAGGGCAAAATATTCACATTGAATAGGAATAATTACAGAATCTGCAGCCGTTAATGCATTTAGTGTTAACAAGCCTAATGAAGGTGCGCAGTCAATTAAGATGTAATCATAGTCAGATTTTAGGTCATTTATTGCATTTTTAAGCATATACTCTCGAGACTCCTTATCTACTAATTCTATTTCAATGGCAACGAGATCAATATGTGCAGGAATGACATCGACGTTAGGTGCGTTTGAAGCGACTATGGCATCCTTTGCTTTAGCAGAGTGCTCAATTAATTGATAGGAGCCTATTTCTACAGCATCAACATCTATACCTAGCCCAGAACTTGCGTTGGCCTGAGGATCTGCATCAATAAGTAATACTTTTTTTTCTAATACTCCTAACGAAGCTGCTAGATTTACAGAAGTTGTTGTTTTTCCAACACCTCCTTTTTGGTTCGCTATTGCAATGATTTTACCCATCAAATGATTTGGTTTATTATAAGGGCTTAAAATTACGATTATTTACGGGTTTATAAAATTGAAGTTGTTAACATTGATTTAAATAATTTACACAGCACTCGTTAAGTTTTGAAGTGGTTTAATGATTGCTTTTGCCGTTGACCGTGTATCGGTTGGTAATGGTGTTAATTTATGGGTTTTTGTTGGTCTAGGAAAAGTAAAACGTTGTTAAAATACGAATCGCCTCCAACGTGCCAAACATTACTGTGGTTTGCTGTGTCTATTTCAATAAACGTTTTGTTTAAACTTTTAATGTTGTTAAAATTCTCTTTGCCGTAATCTATTTTAATGCGTTCATCTTTATTGCCATGAACGATAAGAATTGGCTGGGTAATATTTGAACAAAATTGACTAGGATTGGCATCATTAGGGTTGAATTCTGCAATTTGGCCTGCTCTGTTAACTAGGTAATTTGTAAAGGGAGTAAAATTAAAGCCGACATGAAGTTTAAAATAATCATTGACTATTGTTCTAAAATCTGAAAATGTACTTTCAATGATTCCGAAGCTAATGCGCTTATCAAAACCCATAGATTGTAAGCCAATTGCTCCACCTAGAGATTGTCCCCAAATACCAATATTGTTAAGGTGTTCTTCATTTATTAAATAGTCTACCACATATTTAACGTCTACTTTTTCATTTACACCAAATGTGCAAAACTGACCTTCGCTTTTTCCGTGTGCTCTAGCGTCTAATGCAACAGAATTGTAGCCATTTTCTGCTAAGAAAGTGCTTAAGTCAAAAAATGTGTCCTTACTGGATCTAATGCCATGTAATAAAATAATAGTGCCTTTGGTAGCGTCTAGTTTTGAGTAAGTTAGTCTTGCCGATAATTTCACACTATCAAAAGATGAGATTGTAAATTCTTTTCTTGAAATGTTATTTTTCGCTTTGGAGGCGATGTTAAAATCTATATTTTTATTTCTTTTGATGAGTCCAACAATAGGATTTCTAATTTCTGTAATTAATCTAGGGATAAAGAAGTGAATAAGGAAAAGGCTTAATATTGAAACAAATAAAAAGACATTTTTAAGGATTTTGATTTTACGCTTTCTCGTGAATTTAGTCATCTATCAATATCTCTAAAATCTGAATTGCGGCATCACTAATTTTTGTTCCTGGACCAAAAACAGCTACAGCACCAGCGTCAAATAAATATTGATAATCTTGCTTTGGGATAACGCCACCAACAATAACCATGATGTCATCGCGACCATATTTTTTTAGTTCTTCTATAACTTGAGGTACAAGCGTTTTATGTCCTGCTGCTAAGGAAGATACACCTAATATGTGAACGTCATTTTCAACAGCTTGCTTTGCGGCTTCTTTAGGTGTTTGAAACAGTGGTCCTATATCTACATCAAAGCCTACATCTGCATAGCCTGTTGCAACTACTTTGGCGCCACGGTCATGACCGTCTTGTCCCATTTTTGCAATCATTATTCTTGGGCGTCTGCCGTCTTGCTGTGCAAATTGATCTGCTAACTCCTTTGCTTTTGCAAAAGAAATGTCGTCTTTAATTTCTTTACTATACACGCCTGAAAATGATTTTATTTGTGCCTTATGTCGTCCGAATTCAGCTTCTAAAGCATCACTAATTTCTCCTAAAGTAGCACGTTTTCTTGCTGCATCTACAGCTAAAGCTAATAAATTTTCTTCATTTGTCTTTGCTGCATTAGTTAATTTTGAAAGCGCTAAAGCAACAGCTTCAGCATCTCTCGTTGCTTTTATAGTGTTTAACCTCTCAATTTGCTGCAAACGCACACTTTGGTTGTCAACTTCTAATGTTGATATTGGGTCTTCCTGTTCTAGTTGGTATTTGTTAACGCCAACAATAATGTCTTGACCGGAATCAATACGTGCTTGTTTTCGTGCTGCAGCCTCTTCAATACGTAATTTGGGTATGCCAGCTTCAATAGCTTTTGTCATTCCGCCTAAGCCTTCAACCTCTTGAATAAGTTCCCAAGCTTTATTAGCAATATCGTCGGTTAGTTTTTCTACGTAGTAACTGCCAGCCCAAGGATCTACGGTTTTAGTAATGTATGTTTCTTCTTGCAGATAGATTTGTGTGTTTCTGGCGATACGTGCAGAAAAATCTGTAGGTAAGGCAATGGCTTCGTCTAGTGCGTTAGTGTGCAAACTTTGTGTGCCTCCAAAAGCTGCGGCAGAGGCTTCAATACATGTTCTGGCGACATTGTTAAAAGGGTCTTGTTCGGTTAGGCTCCAGCCAGAGGTTTGGCAATGTGTTCTGAGTGCTAAGGATTTTTGGTTTTTTGGGTTAAACTGTTTTACTAATTTGGCCCAAAGCATACGCGCTGCTCTCATTTTGGCAATTTCCATGAAATGATTCATGCCTATGGCCCAAAAGAATGAAAGTCGTGGTGCAAAAGTGTCAATATCCATACCAGCCGCTAGACCTTTTCTAATATATTCTAAACCGTCCGCTAACGTATATGCCAATTCAATGTCGCAAGTAGCTCCTGCTTCTTGCATATGGTAGCCTGAAATACTAATACTATTAAATTTAGGCATGTTTTTGCTAGTGAATTCAAAGATGTCCGAAATGATCTTCATCGATGGTGTAGGAGGATAGATGTAAGTGTTTCTTACCATAAACTCCTTTAGGATGTCATTTTGTATGGTTCCTGAGAGTTGTTCTGGTTTTACACCTTGTTCTTCTGCGGCTACAATATAGAAGGCCATGATTGGTAAAACGGCACCATTCATGGTCATAGAAACGGACATTTTATCTAGTGGAATTTGGTCAAATAGAATTTTCATGTCTTCCACAGAATCTATCGCAACACCAGCCTTGCCAACATCGCCAACTACGCGTTCGTGGTCAGAGTCATAGCCTCTGTGTGTTGCTAAATCGAATGCTACTGATAAGCCTTTTTGTCCTGCAGCGAGATTACGTCTATAAAAAGCATTGCTTTCTTCTGCTGTAGAAAAGCCAGCATATTGCCTAATGGTCCATGGTCTACGCACATACATTGTTGAGTATGGGCCACGTAAATATGGCGCTATGCCAGCAACGAAATCAAGGTGTTCGATATTTTTAATGTCATCTTTTGAGTATAACGATTTTACAACGATGTCTTCTGCTGTTAAAAAATCGCTTTCTGTTCTAGAATTTTGATTGTTCGGTGTTGATCCTAGTTCTAAATGTTGAAGATTTTTTCGGCTCATTATAGTATCATTTTTTCTAAATAAGGATCAAAATCTACGTTAAAGCTTGTTGATAGATTTATGAGAACCGTTTTGTTGTTAGATGAAACAAAGTAAACATGTTGAAAAGCGTGATGGTTGAGATTGGTGTTTTCTATTTTGTATATGGCTTTAAAGATTTGAGTGTTGCCAGTAGTGTTGTGTTTTGCGGTTATTTTTGTGTAGGTAAGATCAGTTGTGCTTGCAATGTAATCTTGGTTTTGTCTAATTAGACCTAGTAAAAATTTAGCATCCTGTCTTGAGATTGGTGTATAAGGTATGCTATTAATGGTGTAGGTTGAATATGTTGAATGGTCAAAAAATACGTAATGGTTGCCTTCCATGGCTCTCATGTTTTTTAATCTAGCATGTTCAATTTTTAAGTTGTTATTATCTAATACCAATGAGTCTAATAGTAATTCGTAATCTGCAAAATTGTAACGCTCAAAACTATCTGGAAGTCCTATTTTTATGCCGTCCTTTTCTAAAAGGTGTTGTGTGCTAATGATGTGGTCTGATGCGTTGTTTTGCGTCCAGTCTTTAATTTCTTTTGCAACTTCATAGCAAGACGTAAAAAGCAACAAAATTAGGCTTAGTTTTAGTGCTATTGATTTTTTCAATACCATATATTATTCGTTGTTTAATCTGTTGATTTCCAAATTTTCAGATAATCTTTTCTTAATGATAGGTTCAATAAGTGTTTTGCGTTTTTTTATTTCTAAAAATGGACTGATTTCTAGGTCGTTTTTCATTTTTTCTGCACTATTTGGATATTTATTTGTACCTAAAAGCACACGTTTTTCAGACTCAAAATCAGCTTGTTGTTGCGCTGCACTTTCTTTAATTTTTCTTTGAATTGTTCCGTCTTTTAGTTGTTTTAAAAATCCGCCTTGAGCTTCAATATCTTTAAAAAGTTTAAGTGCTTTTTCTGCAAATTGTTGGGTTAAATTTTCTATATAATAAGCACCATCTGCGGCATTATTGACTTTGTCAAAATAGCTTTCGTTTTTTAAAACTAAAAGTTGGTTTCTGGCAATACGATCTCCAAATTCGTTGGGATTATGAAATAACGAATCGTAAGGAAGATTGTAAACAATATTCGCGCCTCCTAGAATAGCACTCATACATTCTGTTGTGGTTCTAAGTAGGTTAACGTTGTAATCGTAAATGGTTTTATTTCGTTTGCTTGGCGAAGCTATGATTCTGCATTCGGTGTTAAACCCATATTCAGAAGCAAGGGTTGACCATAATTGTCTTAAGGCTCTAAGTTTTGCTATTTCAAAGAAATAATTTGAGCTTGTTGCGATACAAAATGTAACCTTAAGAGAGGATTTAAAAGCTTTAGATGTTAGGGAGTCTAAATGATTTAAGTATTCGTTAGCATGTGCTAAGCTATATGCCAATTGTTGTACAATAGTGGCACCTGCATTTTGATATACATCTACGTTTATACTTAATTGCTTGGTCGATGTTACGATAGCTTTAAAGGTTGTATGATCCTCTTTAAGATTGTAAAACCAATTGCCAGTTGAGGTTAACTGACCTATTATGTCTGTGTGGATGGTTATATTTGATGCTGCAGGAATATTTTGACTGAAGTGATGTACTTTATTTACGAAGTCTTCCGAAAGAAAGCCGCACATTATATCAATGCTATTGTTTTTTAGGTCAATGTCTTTAAGTAGGTCTGTAATAGAAATATCTTCAGAATGAACTTGAAAAATAATATTTTCAGCACCACGATTAATCGCATCTAGGGCTTTAAGGTTAGCTTCGTGAGCTTGGGTAACGACTATGAATTGACTTATTTTCCATTCGGGAATTGAATTTTTTGATGAAAAATCTTGAGTAGGATCCATCTCATCAGCATGGTAAAAAGGTTTAACATCGATACCTTCATTATTTTTCCAAACTAAAGTTTCATTGTAGTCTGCACCTTTGAGATCTACTTGTATTTTTTGTTTCCATGCTTTTGAAGATACATCTTCAAAATCGTTAAATAAGGATTTACTCATCTTGTTGTTGTTTCACTAAGCTGTCTTCATACTCAATTATATAAATATCTTCATTTGGCTTTTTCATGTAGTAATTTTCTCGAGCAGTTCGTTCAATGCCTTCCTCAGTACTTAATTCTTTTATGGCTTTGTCATCTTTAGCCATTTCGTTTTTATAATGTTCTTTTTGGTATTCGAGTTCTTCAATGTCTTTATTCAATTCGTGATGAAAAATCCAAGAATGTGCATCAAAAAACAGCATCCAAACCACAAAAACAGTTAGAACGATTACGTAAATGTTCTTAAAAGGTT
This sequence comes from Winogradskyella eckloniae, assembly GCF_013249045.1. GTDB lineage: Bacteria > Bacteroidota > Bacteroidia > Flavobacteriales > Flavobacteriaceae > Winogradskyella > Winogradskyella eckloniae. The sequence continues at coordinate 229,383 of NZ_JABRWP010000005.1, read as the reverse complement.
TTAGGTATTTAGATTTAAAAAAATTCATTACAAACGTTCGTTAATAATAGTTTTTACAATGTCTACAGCTACTGTATTGTATTTGTTGTTTGGGATAATAATATCGGCATACTCTTTCATTGGTTCTATGAATTGCTGATGCATTGGTTTTAACGTGTTCTGGTAGCGTTGTAAAACTTCATCAATATCTCTTCCGCGCTCTGAAATGTCTCGTTTTAGCCTTCGAATTAATCTTTCATCTGAATCGGCATGTACAAATATTTTGATATCGAAAAGATTTCGAATTTCGGGATGAGAAAGAATAAGTATTCCTTCCACGATCATTACTTTTCTTGGTTTAGTCACAATTATATCTCCAGTTCTATTATGTTTTACAAATGAATATACTGGTTGGTTAATTGATATGCCGTTTTTTAGGTCTTTTAAGTGTTGTTCAAGCAATTCAAAATCAATAGATCTTGGATGGTCAAAATTAATTTTTACGCGTTCTTCAAAACTGAGATGAGTTGTATCCTTATAGTAAGAATCTTGAGAGATAACACCAACTTCGCCTTCTGGCAATTCTTTTAAAATTGTATTGACTACTGTGGTTTTTCCACAGCCTGTTCCACCTGCAATTCCTATTATAAGCATATGATTAATCTTAATTTGTTTGAGTTTTACAAATTTAGTTATTTAAGTATTATAGTATAGTTATAACTTGGAAACTTTCTCAGATGTAACAAAGTTGTCAATCTTATTATCCCAACTATTATTAATATAATTGGTCACATCAGTGACTTCTTCATCGGACAGTCCTAATGCGGTCATTGTTCCGTTGTAAGATGTTCCGTTTACTGTAATTTTTCCTGTCAAACCATATTTAATTGCTTTTATACTTTTGATTTGATTGTTTTTTAGGTAATCTGAATTTGCTAAAGGAGGGAAGACTTTTGGGATACCTTTGCCATTGGGTAAATGGCAAGAAATACAAAAATCATCGTACACAACGCTGCCGCGCTTGATGCTTTCTTTAAGGGAAGATTGATCTTGATTTTCAGAAATGTAATTCTGTTTTTTTTCTTTTGAATGACATGCGATTAACAAAAATAGTAGTGTTAATATTAAAGCGTAGTTTTTCATTTTCTTATCAATTTTACTATGCCTAAATTTTCTATAGCGACATAAATGTAATCATCAGGTCCTTGTTTAACGCATCTTACTCGACCTAAACCATCTAGAAGGCGTTCTTCTTTTATGACTTTATTATCTTCAATAGTGCACATATTTAAGTATTGAAATTTTAGAGAACCAATAAGTAGGTTGTTTTTCCAATTGCCATATACGTCACTGTCAATAAAGGCCATGCCACTTGGCGCAATAGAAGGGTCCCAGTAATGAAAGGGTTGTTCCATGCCTTCTTTTTGAGTAATCTCGGTAAATTTTGTGCCACTATAATTAACACCGTAACTGATTATTGGCCATCCATAGTTAGCGCCTTTTTTAATGATATTGATTTCATCACCACCTTTAGGGCCATGTTCGTTTGTCCATATTTCTTTGGTAACAGGATGTATAGTCATGCCTTGAGGGTTTCTGTGGCCGTAGGAATATATCGCTGTTTTAGCGTTGTAATCATTAATAAATGGGTTGTCTTCTGGAATAGAGCCATCTGCATTAAGTCTATATATTTTTCCACAGTCCTTTGTGATATCTTGTGGGTTTTCGTCTCTATTGCCACGATCGCCAATGGAAAAGAATAAAAATCCTTTGTCATCAAACACTAGTCTAGATCCAAAATGCTGTCCTTTTGTGGTGTTAGGTAGTGCTTTATATAGTACTTCTAAATGGGTTAAGCTATCGTTTTCTAGTTTTGCTCTTGCAATGGCTGTATTTCCTCCAGAGTTTTCTCCTTTGGTTGATGCATAAGTAAAATATAGCCAGCCATTTGTTTTGTATTCTGGATGTAATGCGATATCTAGTAAACCGCCTTGACCTCTATTATAAATTTCGGGTAAGCCAGAAATAATTGTTTTTTTTTCGTCTTTAAAGTGAATTAGCGATCCTGACTTTTCTGTTATGAGAAGTGATTTGTCTGGTAAAAATGTAAAACCCCATGGAATATTTAAATCTGGCACAATGACTTCATAACCGTTTTCGGTATTTAATGGCGTCTTGTCTTGGGCACAAGCTAATGTAGTGCATACTGTAAAACTAATTATGAGGTGTCTTAATTTCATGTAAATTTTATAAAAAATAAGATTAGATTTTAAAGTTAACTAAATGTTGCTAGATTATAAAGAAAAACTCTATATTTGCAGTCCGAAAAAAGGGATACCAAAATTCGGGGTGTAGCGTAGCCCGGTTATCGCGCCACGTTTGGGACGTGGAGGCCGCAGGTTCGAATCCTGCCACCCCGACTTTTTAATAAAAAAAGCTCAGCATTTGCTGAGCTTTTTTTATTAAATTAAAATTGTAGTAAAGCGTTTCTTTAAAACGTTTAAAAAAAATCTTATTTGTTAATGTAAATTGTTTTTTTGTTGACAAATGCCAACATACCTTCTTTAGATAGTTCTCTTCCGTAGCCCGATATTTTAGTGCCACCAAAAGGTAATCTTGGATCTGATTTTACCATCTCATTAATAAAAAAAGCACCATCTTCTATCTCTGAAATACGTTTAGAGGCTGCTTCATAATTAGATGTAAATACCATTGTTCCCAAACCAAATCTTGATTGAGAGGCACAATTATAAGCTTCATCTTCGTCTTTTACTTTAATGATTGCCGCTACAGGTCCAAAAGTTTCTTCTTTAAAAACAGGCATTTCTGCTGAAACATTGGTTAGTAGCGTAGGATGGTAATAAGCGCCATCTCGTTGATGTCCCATTAAAACTTTAGCACCTAAGTCTATAGATTTATTAACCTGTTCTTCTAAAATTTGAGCTAAATCTTCACGCGCAAGACAAGACATAGTAGTAGTTTCATCTGTAGGATTGCCATAGTTTAAGTCTTCTACTTTAGATTTAAATTGCTTAATAAATTCATCATATATTTCTTCAACTACTATAAATCGTTTAGCAGCAATACAACTTTGACCAGAGTTTTGCATTCTTGCTTTAACCATTGTATCCATATGTTTTTCTAAATCGGCATCTTTTAAAACAATACAAGCATTGTTTCCGCCTAACTCTAACAGAGATGGTTTAAGGTTTTTACCTGCCAATTCTGCTATTTTTCTTCCGGCTTTTTCACTTCCAGTTAATGAAACGGCTTTAACGATATCATTTTTTATAATAGTTTCTATACCATCATGATCTGTAACGAGAGTTTGAAAACAACCTTTTGGAAATCCGGCATCTATAAATAAATTTTCAATGGCAATAGCACAACCTGTAACGTTAGAGGCATGTTTCAATAGCCCAACATTACCTGCTGTTAAGGTTGGTATGGCAAATCTAAAAACTTGCCAAAAAGGGTAATTCCAAGGCATAACAGCCAAAATGCAACCCAATGGGTCGTAACTTATAAAGCTTTCGTGCGCTTCCGTTTCAATAATGTCATCTTGTAAAAACTGGTCAGAATTAACAATATAGAAATCTATTAATAAGGTGCATTTTTCAATTTCTGCTTTACTTTCTAGAATTGGTTTACCCATTTCCTTTGTCATCAGTTCACTTAATTCAGCTTTCTTTTTATCCATTTCATTCGCAAGATTTTGTAATAATTTAATGCGTTTAGAAATTTTTAAAACTTTCCAATCTTTTTGTGCACTGTCAGCCAATTCTAATTTGTTATTTAAAACGTCTTTAGTATCTAAAGTATAGGTTTTAAGTGTGTCTCCTTTATAGGGATTGTATGTTGTGATTTCTGTTGTCATAGTCAATTTTTTCTATTGCAAATTTAAATGTATTCAATTTTATGTTTTAATGCTATTGCTATAATGTTTAACGCTAACAATAAATAGCATTACAGCTAACATCGCTATCTAAAGAGTTAAGCTATACTTAGTGTTGGTCATACCTTTGTATCACAGCAAAGCGCTGAATATAAAATATAATTAAAACGAAAAAACAATTATGAGTAATAACGGAAATACAGTATTAGGAATATTTGCAGGAACAGCAGTAGGAGCAGTATTAGGCATCTTATTTGCGCCAGATAAAGGAAGTGTAACAAGACAGAGAATTGCTGACGAAGCTGCTTCAAAAAGAGATTTAATGGCAGAGAAAGCAACGGAACTTAGAGATTCTTTAGGTAACACAATTTCTTCGCATAAAGAGAATTTAGATCACCAAGTAGAATCTATAGTATCTAACGCCAGTTATAAAGCTGAAGATGTAATTACAACGCTTGAAGCTAAATTGAAAGATTTGAAAGCAAAGAATAAGAATTTACAGAAAAAAGCCTAATTGATGAGTGTATTTGAAGACATAAATCAAACCACAGAAAAAGCATCTAATGCTGGTGAACGCTATATTAAATCATCTCACCAATATCTTAGATTAAAGATTTTTCAACAGTTAATCTTGTCATTGAGTTTAATGGCTAAGGTACTAGCTGTTGGTAGTCTTTTATTTGCAGGCCTTGTATTCTTGTCTGTTGCAGGTGCAATGGAATTGAGTAGGCTTCTTCAAAGTCATTCATTAGGCTTTTTACTTATGGGACTCATTTATATAGCTATGGCAATATTAATATACCTATTTAGAGCTAAATTTAATAGCTTAATTATAAAAAAGGTAGGACCAAATTTTTTCAATTAGCATGAAGACATACACATCATTTAAAGATATAAATAACGATTTAAAACGTTATAAACTAGAGCGCGATATTGCCTGGGAAGAGTTAAAACTTATAAAAAATGAATATAAGGAAGATTTACAACCCTTAAATTGGGTGAGTACAGCTTTAAAATTAACAGGTAAATACAGCCTTATTGCTTTAATTAAAAAATGGCTATTTAAAAGATAATTTAGCTAACCATAACTTTAGACGGAATTTGTTTACTAAACTCATTTGGTGAAATTCCATATTTGTCTTTAAAGATTTTAGAAAAATAACTTCTACTAGTAAACCCAATAGTATAAACCACTTGTGAGATATTTAAATCACTAGTTTTTAATAAATCTCTAGCTAATTCTAATCTTACATGCCTTATAAATTCTGTAACAGTTCTGGTGTATAAAAATTTAAAGCCATCTTGAAGCTTGGCTTGCGACAAACCAGATTCAATGGATAAATCTTCTAAATTATACGATTTAGCAGGATTTTTTAATATTTGCTCACCAATTTTTCTAACTCGTTTTAGTTCGCTTTTAACTAACGATGTTGGTAATTCTACACCTTGAGATTGTCTATTGTATTGCTGTATGTGCAAAGATAAAATCTCGTAAACTTTAGCTTCCATTTTTAAAATACGCAACATCCCTTTTGTTTTAATGTTGTGCAATTTTTTTACATGGTCTGCCATTTTTAAATTAAGCGAACCATGATGATAAAAACGATTGTCGTGGTCAGTATCTACAAATACTTCTTGTAGTTTTTTATTTAATGTAGAAACCTTTGTTGTACGTTTCTTTAAAAAGTCTTTCCTAACTATTTGAATAATATTAGTTTCAATAGCTACATTTTTTTTAAAATGTAAACAATTAATACCATCCGTTTTATTGGTAAAAATTAACGTTTGAAACTGTTCTATCAAAGCTTCTCTGCTATGAATACTAAAGCGATGTAAAAATTCACCTTTTAGATTGTAAATAAAACGAATAGGATTAAATTCTGTAGCCTCTATTTTTAAAACAACGTCGTTAAAAAAGACAATATCATAAATCATAAGATTTACACCCCAATCAAACGGGATGACCTTCACTGTGCCATTCGCTTTTTTGTTATCAACAACTAAGGTACATTCTCCCCAACGTTCTAATATTTCTCCTCCAATATTAGTTTGAAGTTGTTCTATAATGTCTTTTGTGTTTTCGGCACTAATAGCTATTTCTGTCATAAATTATTTACTAACATTAGTTGTTAAATATACTGGACACTAGTTTCTGTTTTTTAAAGCGTAGAAACACTTAATCGGTTTATTAAAAAACACATTTTCTTTCGCATCGTTTAATACAAATAAAAAAATGTGGATTGTTTTAATGTAAAGATAAATGAAATTTGGTTTGAAAATTTATTTTTTATTCGGATACCGTTAATCATTACATCTAATGAGCAAAGTCTGTAACTGCTGTTAATCTATATTTGAATAGGTCATTTTTCTCATTTCTTAAGATAGAATCCGAACGTAAGCGGTTGGTCTATAGTTAAGAGGAATGATCAATAGAATTAAATTTTAAACGATTAAAATACCATGTCAATAGCTAATTAAAAATAATGAAGATTTAGCGCGTTGGCAAAAAATACAAAGATGTAATATGGCACGAATCTCATCAAATAGTGCCATTAATTTTAAACTATAAAAAAATGAGTACTTACACAGAACAAGTTGGAAAAAAACTAAATAACTTATTAGAAAAAACATACGATGCTGAAAAAGGGTTTACGAAAGCGGCTGACCATATTGAACACAACGTCTTAAAAACATACTTTAGGCATAAAGCTCAAGAGCGTTTCAACTTTGGTAGAGAATTAAAGCAAGAAATTAGAAGTTTTAACCAAGATGTAGAGACAGGAGGAAGTCTAGCAGGTGCAACTCATCGTGCATGGATGGATATTAAAAGTGTGTTTTCAGCAAGTGATGAAGAGTCTATGCTAAATGAGGCTATTAGAGGAGAAAAGGCAGCAATTGAAGAATATGAGGATTTGTTAAACGAAACAAGTCTTCCGATGAGTACCAAATCTATACTCCAATCTCAAAAATCTATAATTAATAATGGGTTGGCTAAAATTAATGCCTTAGAAGATATTTATTAATGACAAAGTGGCTAACGTTAGCAATTAGAAAGGTGTCAAGTATTATTGGCACTTTTTTTATACAATGTTTTTAAATGCGTTAGTCATCTCATCATTTGCGTTAAGGTGTCATCATTAGCCTTCGTATTTTTATACTAAGACATTAGATAGGCTAATTTCTGGTATAAATTTAAAAAATCAAAAATATGTTACGTTGGACGATCACATTCATTATAATAGCAATCATAGCAGCTGTATTAGGCTTCGGAGGCATTGCAGGAGCAGCAGCAGGAATTGCTAAAATTATCTTCTTTATATTTTTAGTACTATTTGTACTTTCTTTATTAAAAGGAATCGTTAAGAAATAAATAGTTAACCCATAAATAAAACAAGTCTAGAGTTAATACCTCTAGGCTTTTTTTTTGTTTTCACGGAAAACCGTGATAAATTAAGTCATACTAATATTTAATATTGCCATACCAAATCGCACAAAACAGTAAAACATTACTTTTGTGTCTAGAATTTTAAAATCGTAATGCAAATTAAAAATCCACTTTTTCTTTTATTCGGAATTTTATGCCTTTTTGGTCATGGCCAAAATGATATAAATTTTAAGGCCTTTGGTCATATGCCTCAAGTGGTAAGTAATCGTCTTCATGTTAACTTAAACGCTTCAGAATCACAACAAGTTAGGTTTCAATATTTAGATACGATCGCTCAGATTTATTTAAAATCTGGTCACGCAGATTCACTGATGCATTATGCGCAATTGATAAAAAGTGAAGCATATTACAAAGATTCTACCTATCAAAATATAAGAAACATTAGACTAAACGCCTTGTATTTTGAAGGTGTTGCGACTCAAAAAATGGGTTTGTTTGATGAGGCCATAAAATCTTATATTCTTGGGATAGAACAATCTACCTCAGAACATAATATTCAAAATTATTTAAAATTACAGCTTGCCGAAACTTATTTATATAAAGGCGAATTTCAAAAATCTCAGACATTATTAGAAGAATTACCTCAAACCAAGAACGATCAAGATTTTTATTTAAAGAATGTCATCGTAAAAAGCCTTTATTTAATCTTAAATAAGGAATATGATTTGGCTAAAACGATGATAGATAGTGCGTTGTCTGAAGGGTTTTTGTTAGATTTTCCAAAAGAAAAACTACAACTACAACTCAATTTGTCTGAAATAGAATTAAGAAACGCTCATTTTAATAAATTGATTCATTCTGCTGAGCAAGTAAAGGTTGAAGCCTTAAATAAAGGGTTTTATGATGTGTTTATAGCGGCAACGTTAAAAGTTGGATATGGTTATGCGATGTTAAAAAACTACGATATTGCAGAAATGGCATTAAGTACAGCTTACGTGAATACAGTGCAATGGAACCGTTTAGAATTGCAACAAAACGTTATCAGTGCCTTAGTAAAACTCTATACTGTAAAAGAGGATTATAAAAATGCGTATAGTCTAATGACGCAATATCAAAGTATTAGAAAGGAAATAGCTAGCAAACAAAATCAAAGATTAGTAAAGGATTTAGAACTAAAATATGAAACCTTAAAAAAGGAAAAGGAAATTAATAAATTACAAGAAGATCAAATATTGAAGACGGCAGAAATAAAGCGTCAGTCTACCATAAAATATGCCTTTTTAATTGGTTTTATAGTTATTTTAATTCCTGTAATTTTATTGTTAATAGTGTATTATCAAAAATTACAGACACAAAGTTTATTAAATAAGCAACAAGACGCCATTAACCAACAAGAAGTAAAAACCTTATTGCAATCGCAAGAATTAGAATTGGCAAAAAATGCGATGGCAGTTCAGGCAAAAGAGCGCGACAGAATAGCGAGAGAGTTGCACGACAGTATTGGTGGTAATTTGGCAGGCATAAAATTAAAAATGAATAGTTTAGGAGATCATCAACCCGAGTTTAGGCAAATCCTAAATCAGCTCGATGCAACGTATAATCAGGTTAGAGATATCTCGCATAGTTTAATTCCTAAAGAATTTGAAACTTCAGCCTTTACCGTTTTAGTGACCAATTATATTGAAAACATCAGTGAAGATGTGTCCGTGAAATTACGTTTTGATGCGTATCCAAAAGACGCTATAAATGCCATAGAAGTCACCTTGCAAGTGGCATTGTTTAATATTATAAAAGAACTAATTACTAATGCTTTAAAACATGCAAAAGCGGAAGAAGTTAGTATTCAATTAACATCTTTATCAGAAGAAAACAGCTTAGAACTTATCTATGAGGATGATGGTGTTGGGTTTAATTTAGATATAGAACATAAAGGTATAGGACTAAGTAATATAGAAGCCAGAGTTGCCGAGTTTAAGGGCACCATTTCAATAAATACAGCAAAAAACAGAGGCACTGTTATAAGTATAAGCTTACCACAAAAATAAATTATGAATACACCATTTTCAATTATAATCGCAGATGATCACTCCATGTTTTTAGATGGATTAACTAGTATTTTAGCAGAAGAACCATCAATAAATATTGTGCTTACTGCAAAAACAGGAACGCAGGTTTTAAAATATTTAAGAATCAATACAGAAGAAAAAATTGATTTGGTAATTACTGATATAAACATGCCAGAAATGGATGGTGTAGAACTCAATGCAGCTATAAAAGAGGAGTTTCCAAAAATAAAGACCTTAGTGGTTAGCATGCTAGAAGACGCTAAAAAAATAAAGACCTTAACGGAAGCAAATGCTAATGGCTATATTTCTAAAAATGCTGAAAAAACCGAATTACTTAAAGCGATAAAATCCATATTAGATGGACAGAATTATTTTTCGCCTCGTATAAAGCAAGTTTTAATGGAAGCTATGTTTTCAGAAAAGTCCGAACCAGAAATAGCTTTAAGTAAACGAGAAACCGAAGTACTAAAACTCATTGCGCAAGAATTTACAACCCAAGAAATTGCAGATCAATTATTTTTAAGTAAACATACTATTGAAAGTTATCGTAAAAACTTAATATCTAAATTGGGTGTTCGAAATTTAGCAGGTTTAACGCGCTACGCTGTAGAAAAAGGTATGTTAGATTAAATTCTAGACCACATTTTTATATAACTAATACAAAAACAGGCCATTGGGTCTGTTTTTTTGTAACTTAATATCGCTATCCCTGAAAACAGGGTAATCATTTTTACTACTTACCGTCTGTTTCAGGCGTGCTTATTTACTGAAATTTGTATCATAAATAATAACATAATTAACCATTAAAAATTAGAACTTATGATTTACGGAATTTCATTAATCCTTTTAAGCATTATCGCAGTACCATCACTTATTTTATCAAAAAAGCCTAACGCACAAGAGTTGTTAGACAAAGTAGCACCTTACCAAGGTTGGATTGGTATTGTCTTTTGCTTCTTTGGTGTTTGGGGAATTATTTCAGCCTTCCTTAATATGGGTTGGTTGTCAGTAGCACCTGTGTGGTGGATCACATTATTAGCTGGTAGTTTTGTTGAAGCCACTCTAGGATTTATGCTAGGTTTTGGTATGATTAATAAACTATTGTTAAGTAAAAACGAAGCCGCTAAAGAAAAAGCAGCAAAATTGAGAGAGAAATTAGCGCCTAAGCTTGGAAAATTGGGCATATTAGGACTCATAGTAGGCGGTTGGATGATTGCAGCATCATTTATGTTCACAGTCTAATAGGATAAAGATTTCAAAATAAATTGATATAAAAACAATACAAATGAAACAGTTAATATTAGTAATACTATTGTGTGTGTCTACATTAGGAATAGCACAAGATAATAAAGCGGTTCGTACAATTACGACTTATGGATCGGTAGAAATACAGTCAGAAAAAAAGCAATATAAAACAGATGTTACATTGTCTTTAGAGAATAACTATTATGCTGAAAACCCTTGTACAACACTAGAAGAATTAAAAGCAAAATATTTTGAAGCAGTTAAAAAATTAGGCGTAGATACCTCAAAATTTGTTCAAGATGATTTGGCTTATGCAGCAACAGGTTATAGAAAAGACGGTACAATACTGCATTTCGAAACTTTAGAGAAGACAGAAATTTTAAAAGTAACAAGTATAAATATGGCTCAAGTGATGCCGAGTTATGTACAAGTTAGAGATGTTGTATCTAAAAATCAATTAAAAGAATTGGTAAACAGTGCTTTAAAAAAAGCAAAAGCCAATGCTCTGTTACTTACAGAGGCTTCAGGTGAAGAACTAGATAGAATTTATTCAATAAATAGTTATGATTTAGATGGCGATGCTTACTGGAGAACACCAAATTCAGGACCTTCATATTTAAGACTAACCGTAGTTTATTTATTAAAAGATTAATGCGTTTATAGGCTTTGGATTGTCCTGAAATATGATTTATTAGTTAGGGTTGAAGTCTGCGATGCATTGGTTCCCAACAATGCTCGCAGACTTTTTGTTTAAATAAAACACGAGTTATTCAATACGCTTATAGTTTTCTGAATAAATTTTGTTGCCGTCTTCATCTAATTCAATTTGTTCAAAACGATTTTCGGTAAGTTCAAGCTCAAAATTAAATTGGTGTTTCTCTTTTATAACTTCATTCATAAAGGCTGAACCAAATTCTAAGGATTCAGTAAGATGGCCATCATCGTAAGAATAGGATCCAAATCCAAAAAACTCAATAGAATCTGATTTTAATAGTTTACACCACATAACTTTACTATCTGAATACATCTTTATTTGTCTAGAAATGGTGTTGTTAGAAAATGAATCTACAACGACATTATCCTTATAATTATAAAATCCTACAAGTTCCCAAGTTCCTTTTAAACGATTGGTGTTTGCTCTGATTTCAGTATCTACAGTAGATACTTCCATATCGGTTTTTGATTGATCTTTACAAGCATAAATGAACACAAAAACCATACTTAATAATAAAAATTTTAATTTCATAATCTTGATGTTTTAATGGTTAAACACCTATAAGTTAGTGAATTAAAATTTAAAATCAGGCGTATTTAATATGTTTATAGTGTGATAAGAAGTGTTAATAACTATTCTGTAAGGTTTTATTCAAAAAACCTACTTTTGTTTAACGAAATAAAAACGAATAAAATGGCAGATACAATTGAAAAAGTAAAGTGTTTAATTATAGGTTCTGGTCCAGCAGGTTATACTGCAGCAATTTATGCATCTAGAGCTAATATGGCGCCTGTTTTATACCAAGGTGAGCAGCCAGGTGGTCAGCTAACCACAACTAATGATGTTGAGAATTTCCCTGGATATCCAGAAGGTATTACTGGCCCAGAAATGATGATGGAGCTTCAAAAGCAAGCTGAGCGTTTTGGAACTGATGTACGTCATGGTTGGGTAACAAAAGTGGATTTTTCTGGAGATATACATAAGGCATGGATCAATGAAGAAAAAGAAATTCATGCAGATACAGTAATCATTTCAACTGGAGCTTCTGCTAAGTATTTAGGTTTGCCTTCTGAGCAAAAATACTTGAAATTAGGAGGTGGTGTCTCAGCATGTGCGGTTTGTGATGGGTTCTTTTATAGAAATCAAGAAGTCGTAATTGTTGGAGCAGGAGATTCTGCTTGTGAAGAAGCACATTACTTATCTAAATTGTGTAAAAAAGTAACAATGTTGGTAAGACGTGATGAGTTTAGAGCGTCTAAGATTATGGCACAACGTGTTATAAATACAGAAAATATAGACATCCTTTATAATACAGAAACCGATGAGGTCTTAGGTGATGGTCAGGTGGTTACAGGTGTGAGCGTGTTTAATAATCAAACCAAAGAGAAGCATGTCATAGATGCAACAGGATTCTTTGTTGCTATTGGACATAAGCCTAATACAGATATATTTAAAGGGATTTTAGATTTAGATGATACGGGTTATATCATTAATGCAAAACCAGGTACAAGTAAAACCAATGTAGAAGGTGTATTTGTAAGTGGTGATGCTGCAGACCATGTTTATAGGCAAGCGATTACAGCTGCAGGTACAGGTTGTATGGCAGCATTAGATGCAGAACGATATTTAGCAGCTAAGGATGCAGATTTTGAAATTGCAACGTCTAGTTATAACTAAATTTTTTACCATATTATATGAAAGCCGAAACGTATGTTTCGGCTTTTTTTATGTATAAATTTTAGAGATAATTCAATTTTTGTGTTAAAAAATATGATATAATCAGTTATATGATTTTTGTCATAATTTAAAATGTTATTAATGTAAATCTTTGCATAAACATTAATAGCAAGACAATGAAACATTCAATTAAATTCCCAGTATTTTTTATTTTAATTATTATGAGTAGTCTATTTTCTACTCAAATAACATATTCACAAAACTTCACTTTAAGCAATTCTAATTCAGTATTAGAAGTACACGGTACATCTTCTTTACACGATTGGCATTTAGATACAGAAAAACAATCTGGTACACTAGTAATTTCTAATACAGAAGATTTAGCAATTGAAAGTTTAAGTATTTCTATAGAAGCAGAAAGCCTTAAAAGCGGAAAATCTTCTATGGATAACAATACTTACGAGGCCTTAAACACGGATGATTATAAGACTTTGGATTATAAGCTTACTTCTGTTAGCTCAGTTGAAAAACTTACAGACACTTCATTTAAAGTTACCATTGTAGGCGATATGACGATTGCAGGTGTTACCAAATCCTTAGCAATAAGTTTATCCGTAAAACTCGATGGATCTAAAGTGTCTTTAGAGGGTGAAAAGTCTTTTAAAATGACAGATTTTGGTGTAGATCCGCCAAAAGCACTTTTAGGAACAATTAAAACAGGAGATGAAATAAAAATCATCTTTAAATCAATATTCAATAAAAATTAATTAATAACAATTAAACCAAATAAATATGAAACCAGTATTAAAACTCGTAACCCTTTTCATTGTAATTACAATGGGATATACAGTATCAGCACAAAACAAAGCAAAAAGAGATTTAGATAACTATAGAGCTCCAGATCAAAGAGGTGTAAATTTATTTGAAGCAAAAAAAGACACAGTTTCAACTTTTGAAGATATAAAAGTAAGAATAGGAGGTGCGTTCGCATTACAGTATCAGGCTTTAGATAATGAAAACTCAGGTTCTGTAGCACTAGCAGAAGTTGGTAGTAACTTTAACCTTGCCACAGCTAACTTAGATTTAGATGTAGCACTTTTTGATGGTGTAAATATGCACTTAAGAACTTATTTGTCTTCTAGACACCACAATGAACCATACGTAAAAGGTGGTTATTTTCAAGTTGATAAATTAGATTTTATAAAAGAAGGTTTCTTAGGCGAACTTATGAAAAAGACGACTATTAAAATAGGTCACATGGAAAATAACTATGGTGATGCACACTTTAGAAGAAGTGATAATGCAGAAGCTATACATAACCCATTTGTAGGAAACTTAATAATGGATTCTTTTACAACAGAAGTTGGTGCCGAAGTATATTACAATACAGGTAATGGTTTCTTTGGTATGGTAGGCTTTACAAATGGTAAACTAAATCAAAGTACTTCTATTTCTGACGGATCTACTGGTGGAGCTGCATTTTTGGCTAAAGTAGGCTATGATAAGCAAATATCTGATGACTTTAGATTTAGATTATCTGGTTCTGTTTACAATACAGGTTATGCACAAAATGTATACTTATATTCTGCAGATAGAGCAGGTTCTAGATATTACAATATTTTACAAGATGCCTCTGCAACAAATGATAACTTTAGATCAGGACGTTTTGATCCATCTTTTTCAAATCAAATTACAGCGATAATGATTAACCCATTTGTTAAGTATGGTGGCTTAGAAGTGTTTGGTACCTTAGAATTAACATCTGGAAGAGATTTAGCCGAAACAGATAGAAGAAATGCAGAACAATATGCAGGTGAGGTTATTTACAGATTTGGAGAAAAAGAAAATGTGTTTATGGGAGCGCGTTACAATACAGTTAGTGCAGAATTAGCTAGTGGTGACGATGTTAGTGTAAATAGATTTCAGTTTGGTGCAGGTTGGTTTTTGACTCAAAATGTACTTTTAAAAGCAGAATATGTAACTCAAGAATATAACGATTACCCTACAGCTAATCTTTTAGAAGATGCTAAGTTTAATGGACTTATAGTTGAGGCTGTTATTAGTTTCTAAAAGGAATAATTAACTTGGTCTTTGTCTGTTTAGATGAAGACCATTTTTATTTTCATTATGGTAAGAACATTATTATTTCTCGTTTTCTTTTTTATATGCGCTCTTGAAACAGAGTACAAAAAGGAGGATGCTACAACTAAAGAATTAACGGTTGTTTTGGCAACAGATAGTTTTTTAAAAATTAATGGAAAAACCAATGTGAGTACTTTTGAGTGTGAGTTTAATATGTCTGCTATCTCAAAATCCATAGCTATTACCTACGTAGATTTTGAAAACAATATAGAATTTGACGACGCTAAATTAATACTGCCTAATGTAGAATTTGATTGTGGTGGTAAAGCAATTAATAAAGATTTTAAAGCCTTATTAAAAACAGAAGAATTTCCAGAAATTACACTTAAATTAATAGAATTATCTAAAGTTAAAACAAGTAGTAACTCTAGAACAGCTACAATTGAAATTTCTATAAGTAATGTGGTAAAAACTTACAACATACCAGTGTCTATAGTAAATAATGACATACTACATGTAAATGGCGTTATGCCATTAGATATAACAGACTTTAACTTAGTTGCACCAGCAAAAATGTTAGGAATGGTTAAAGTTTCTCCTTTAATAGAAATAGAATTTTCACTTAAAATAAAAGCTTCTTAAATTTATAGCTTCTTTTTTTGCAATTTTGAAGTGTCTTCAAATTTAGTAATAGTAATCGCAGGACTACCAAATAAATAGATCTCGCTATTTCCTGAAGAAGAAATTGAAATAGTTTCTAAAGCGGAAATACTTAAGTCGCTAGAATCTTCAGTATATACATCTACAGAAGTAACATCAAATTTAGATCCATTAAAATTTGTAGAATTATCTAATCGTATTACAGAGGAATTGGTATTACCTTCAATAACAGCATCAGAACGTTGGTACAAATCAAAATCTGAAATTTTTGATGTAATTAAAGCGTCTAGCTTGCTATTATCACTCAATTCAATTTTGGTAGAATCTGCTGTTAGATTTAATCTTGTTTTAGATTTACCAGAACTTTTATAATCAAACGTTTTTGAAACAATATTTAAATAGGCTCTAGAATTATCTGAGGTTACTAATATGGCATCGTCGAGATTCATTGTCGTTAATGATCTTATTTCGCCATCACCTTTGGTTTCAATAGTGTGTAAGCCATCACCATAATTTACCGTAATATTTAGTTTCTTTTTTGATGAAATACGCTTCTTTTCAATAAAGGTAAGTGTGCCTTCAATAACATTAAAATCTATAACCTCGTGTAAATTATCATCTGCTTCAATATTTACAGAAGGCTTACTGTTATAAACTATTTCAATTGAAAAATCGCCATCCACAACTATGGTATGAAAGTCATCGATATACGTTTGTTTAATTGTAACGTTGCGGTTACCTTTAATTTTCTCTTCTGATTGTGCTATAACATTTGGCACCAAAGTGATAGATAAAAGAAGAATGAGTAGTAATTTTTTCATATTCTTAAGTTTACTGTCATATAAGAGACACACAACGCACTAAAATAGTCACTTTTTGTTTGTTTTGACCTATAATTTTCGTTCTGTTTGTCAATATTAATGATTTCTATTTAATATTGGTCAATTAATAACTAATAAACTAAAGTAAACAAAAACCATCCCAAACTCTTTTTTAGTTAGAATTTAGGATGTTGTTTGTTGAATTTTAACGTGTTAAGCGTTGGTTGGACTTCTTGTTCTATCTTACTATTCTTGTCTAACACTTCCGGCAGATGTGTCTGTTTTATCTATTTTTTCTGGGTTTCCAGAATATCTAATATCGCCTCCGCTTGTGGCTTTGGCCGTAAGGGCTTTTGAGGTATTTACGGAAATATCTGCACCACTCGTTGCTTTTACATTAGAAGTCTCTGCTTTCAGATGCTGTGCATTAATATCACTTCCACTAGTCGCACTAGCGTTTAAAGTGGTGGTTTCGCCACTTAAAGTTATGTCACTACCACTTGTAGCATTACAATCTAAATGATTGGTTTTTACATCCAAGTTTATATCTGCTCCGCTAGTCGTTTGGAGCTCTAGTTGATCTACTGCAATGGTGTTTTTTGATAAGACATCACTTCCGCTTGTGGCTTTAATGGAAGCAATAGATTCAACGTTTACTAGAACTTTTTTAGATGTTGCACGTCTTATGTTTTCAGAAGAATAGATTTTTAAAGTACCATCTTCAATATCTGTCATTATGAGATCCATAAGGTTTTCATCTGCTTCTACGGTAAGTGAAGGCGTAGAAGATTGTGTAATGTGTACGTCTAAGCCTTGACTAACTTTAATCTTATCAAAGTTATTTTGAATTGGCCTTTCATCCTTTATTACATTGCCGTTTCCACTAACACCTTCTCCTAATTGCATTGAAAAGTTGCAAGAAAACATTAACATGCTAATAATACTGGTTACGATAATTCTTGTAAGTGTGGTCATGATAAATTGATTGATTGATTGATTGATTGATTGATTGATTGATTGATTGATTGATTTTGTTCGTTTTTTGATTGATAAATTATACTACAAAAGTGTAGTTTATTTAGTTATGACTATAATTTTTAATACTGAACTGTAAATTTTCATAACTCAATTGTCATTTACTTCAATATCTACACCATCTTCATTAATTTTAACGCTGACCTCTGGTGTATCCTTTTGAGATGGTTTTTTGTTAGTGATGGCTTCAATTATTTCATTTTCTTCATCCGCAAATTCAGATTTTTCTTCGTTCTCTAGTAGACAATCCAAACACTCCACATCGCCTTCAATAATTTTAAGATAATGCGCTTCCATACCGCTTTTTAGGATATCGTTGTAGTATCTAGAATTTTGATGATAATGATGCGTGTTTTGGTCAGCAAATAAGATAGATCCTATAGGTAAGTTTAGAATTATAGTTACCTCTTGGTCACTTAATTTGTTGTCTAATTCAGTAGTTAAAAAAGCATCAAGATTGAGATGATTATTGTTAAAATGATAGTTGTAAATTATATTGTCTGCTCTATGTTTTGCAGTCCTGTAATTGCTGCCTGTAGCTTCTTTGTTTATAATTATAGAAGCTAAAGAATCTTTGGTAGAACGGACTATTAACCTTATGTTAGAGGAGGTAATTGAACGGCCATTGTCATCTTCATAAATTCTATATCCTCTATTATTGTTATAGAAATAATCATTGCTGCTATCAAAACCTACCATCGATACATGTATTGTGTCATTGGCTTTAATAGGTAATTGTTCATTCAGTGTTACTTTAGCGTCAAATGCATGTTCTGTTGCTTGCCTTATACCTGTAATGACTATACCAATTATGGCCATAATCCATAGACCTAAAAGTGTGAATTTAGCAATGCTACCTATAGATTTTAAGTTGTTTATTAAAATCTTTAATCCTAAATAAAAGACAAAGAAAAACGGAATTCCGATAGCAAAAAACAATAAAAGTGACATAAGCCAAATAGGTATGTTAGCAGCATTAGAAGCTTCAATAAAATCCATACCTGGAAAATGAACGGCATTGGTTACACCTACAGTAAAGAAGGCCACAACGAGTCCTATAATAGTGCTAATTCCAATAATGATTAACAATACACCTATAAATTTTGCTATGACTTTTAAGAAAAACATGATTATAGATCCTATGCCTTCAAAAAAGTGTTGTGAGCTCGATTTTAGTTTATTGCCTTGTTTCTGAAAATCTACGCTTCTAACAGTCTCAGAGATGTTATCAGATACGTGATCAAATCCTTCTTTTAATTTGTCTCCATGTTTTTTTAAATCTACATTTTTTACGGTTTCTGAAACGGTGTCAATGCCGTCTTTAATTTTTTTTTCAATGTTACTGATATTAACGGGATCTCCAGACATCGTTAATTTTTCTGCAGTTGTTTTTGCTTCAGGTATTAAAGCCCAAAGAAGAATGTAAAGCAGTAATCCTGTACCAGCACCAAAGATTAATAAAAACCATAGTAATCTAATCCATAAGGGATCAATTCCAAAATAGTGTCCTAGTCCAGCAGAAACACCACCAATATAAGAATTGTCAGTATCTCTAAATAAACGTCTAGACGCGTATGATTTTTGCTGATAGTTACTGCGTTTTGGTTCATCTTCAAAGATTTCGTCATCTACAAGATAATCTTCAGGCTGACCCATTATGGTAATAACCTCGTCAACGAGTTTAATACCAACGACTTGTTTTTCATTCTGTATTCGTTCTGAGAACAGTTCTGCGATACGAGCTTCTATGTCTGAAATAATTTCAGATTGACCTTGAGAGTCTGTAAATGAACGTTTTATAGCCTCAAGATAGCGTGATAATTTAAGGTAAGCATCTTCATCTATATGGAAGAATATACCTGCTAAATTTATATTGACTGTTTTATTCATTTTTTTGTTGTTTTTGTGTTGGTTACTAGGTTTACGGCATTTTGTAAGTCACTCCATGTAGAGTTTAACTCGCTTAGAAATAGTTTTCCTGTTTCTGTAAGTCCATAATATTTTCTTGGTGGTCCAGATGTAGATTCTTCCCAACGATAATTGAGTAATCCAGCATTTTTTAATCTTGTTAATAGTGGATATATGGTACCTTCTACAACAAGCATTTTTGCGTCTTTTAGTGTGCCAAGAATTTCTGCGACGTAAGCATCTTCATCTTTTAAAATAGATAAAATGCAATACTCCAGAACACCTTTACGCATTTGTGCTTTTGTGTTTTCTATCTTCATGTGTTATGAGTCTTTAATTCTATTAAACGGTTCATTTTTTGATTGATGATTAATGTATTTTGAAATCGTGAGTGATTAATTCACATTGTATTATTTTAAAAAATTGATGGTAAATGGATATTTATAGGGTTGGCCATCTCTTGCAGACAAACTAGCTTTTACAATTAAAGCCAATTCTATGATAAAGGCAATTATGGCAATAGCTCCTAAACTGCCGCCAATATATAGTAGAGGAGAAGGTTCGCCAACATTGATATGAAAATCATGAAATCCATTAAAATCAAGAACATCTAAGCCTCTAAATAATTTAAAAATAAAAAAAGGAACACTCAGTGTGCCTATGATTAGGGCATATAATAACACACTAATTTGAAAATTAATAGCTTGCTTTCCATGTGCATCTATAAATTCTGACTTGTCTTTATTAACAACCCAAAGGACTATAGGACCTATAAAGTTTCCAAATGGTATTACAAATCTTGAAAAGGTAGATAAGTGGATAAATGTGGCTAAATTTTTATGATGATTTTCTAACATAATAAAAAGTATATAATAGTTGCTTATACAAATATATGTCTTTAAAAAGGTATTATGTTACGCATAGTACTAAAAATTAACATTTCCTTAACATTAGTGAGGTTAAATATTTTCGGTTATTTTAGTGAAAAATATTAAAAACATATATGAATATCACAGCATCAAAACTTAATAAATATCTCATGTTTAAGCTACCAGCAGCATACTTTACAGGTGTGAGAACTAAAGAATTAAATGCCAATTCTTGCATTGTCACGGTAAAACACCGTTGGGTAAATCAAAATCCTTTTAAATCTATGTTTTGGGCAGTGCAAGGCATGGCTGCAGAGTTAACAACAGGTGCTTTAGTAATGAAAAAAATTAACGATAGTGGTAAAAAAGTATCTATGCTTGTGGCTTCAAATAACGCATCATTTACAAAAAAAGCGACAGGAAGAATTACATTTACTTGTAATGAAGGTCATAAAATTGATGATACTATTACCAAAGCGATTGAAACTGGTGAAGGACAAACAGTATGGTTAAATTCTAAAGGCATTAATGCAGAAGGAATAGAGGTTTCAACATTTAATTTTCAATGGACTTTAAAAGTGAAATCATAAATGCATGAATAATCTACTGTAACAAATTTTAAAAATTACCTACATATATCTGAATCAATAAAATCAATTTAATAATTAGCTATGGAAAGATTACCAGACAATAACAACAGGCAGGCACACGAAATAGATTATCGTATTTACGGTGAAGAAATGCAATATGTAGAAATAGAACTAGATCCACAAGAAGGTGTAATTGCAGAATCGGGTAGTTTTATGATGATGGATGATGGTATTAAAATGGACACCATTTTTGGAGACGGATCGCAAAAAGATACTGGGTTTTTAGGAAAAATTTTAGGTGCAGGAAAACGCATACTAACCGGTGAAAGTTTGTTTATGACAGCTTTCTATAACGACTTAACAGGGAAACGTAATGTCTCTTTCGCTTCGCCTTATCCTGGGAAAATTATTCCGATTGACTTAACAGAGTTTGGCGGGAAATTTATTTGCCAGAAAGATGCCTTTCTGTGTGCCGCTAAAGGGGTTAGTATAGGAGTGGAATTTTCAAAAAAATTAGGTCGAGGCCTTTTTGGAGGTGAAGGCTTCATTATGCAAAAACTTGAAGGTGATGGTATGGCATTTGTACATGCAGGTGGCACAACTGCCGTAAAAACCTTAGCTGCTGGTGAAACCTTAAGAGTAGATACAGGTTGTATTATTGGGTTTACACAAGGTATTGACTATGATATAGAATTTATTGGAGGTATTAAAAACTCTATATTTGGTGGTGAAGGTTTATTCTTTGCCAGATTACAAGGGCCTGGCAAAGTATATATTCAATCCTTGCCATTCAGTAGATTGGCTGGCCGCGTTTTGGCTTCTGTTCCTAGAAGCGGAAAATCTAAAGGAGAAGGCAGTATTTTAGGTGGTATTGGTGACCTTCTAGATGGCGATAATCGGTTTTAAAATTCGGATAAAATGACATTGTTATTTTACAATACGAATTATTTAAATAGAGGTACGGCAAAAAATATTTAACTTAATAAGCTGTTAATTTTTTTTAATATCTAAATGTCATTATTTTTTTTTTGCTATCTTTAAGCATATTTAAAACTTAAGCCTATTATAAAAATCTACTTTTGTTAAACCTAAAACATAAAATAACCTATGGCAAGAGCAATGTATGAGTATACAAAAACTGTACTTAGCAAAGTGAGTTTTGATGCATCATTATTCTGTAAGGAAGTTGAAAAAGCGGTGAGACGTTTATTACCTCATGAACTTGAAGAACTAAGAATATATATTCAATCCTTAATCAATCAAAACCCAGAACTAGATAAATGTTTAATTTATTTAAAAGCATAAAAAAAAAGCGACATACGTGTCGCTTTTTTTTATACCTAATCTTATCTTTGCCAAAAATCTTTACTTCTGAATAAATTAATAGTTTTTATATTGCTATTTGTGTTTGCATTACGTCCTATATACTTTGTGGGTAACGTGTTGTACTATCAACTCAATATAGATTATATTATAGAGACTTATTGTATAAACAAGGATCAGCCAGAATTGCAATGTAATGGTAAATGTCATTTAGCAAAACAATTATCTGCTGTAGATAATACAGATGATGAAGGGCAAGCCATTATAAGTTTATTTGATTCCTTTTTTCCGGTTTTTACAGGAACATTTATCACTATTGATATCAAGAATTTCAAATTATATTATAATAAACAAAAAATAGGCGCCTATTCTCAAAATTACGCCTATCATTTTGAGTACGTCCATTTTAAACCACCCATTATTTAATTTTATTTTTTTCTGAATCTAAGGATTCCCTATTTGCAATCTCTTATGTATTGAGATCATATCTGCTGTGCTATAAACTGAAGTTTTAGCGCGTTATATGTCTTTTTGTGTTGTGTTAGTATCACAACAACAACAACAACAACAACAACAACAACAAAGTTTATAGAGATTGTCACGTATTTAATATTAAAACATAAAATTTTTTAAAATGAAATTACTCAAATTTACATTTGCACTCTTTGCATGTGCAATTTTAATAAACTGTTCATCTGATGATGACGACAATAACGAAGATTTAACGGATGAAAAAGGCGATTTAATACTAAAATTCGACAATGCTGTTGGTGATTACGATTTTATTTTTGAAACGTCTTACACCAAATCTAACGGTGAATCGTATCAACTTAATAATTTAAAATATATCATTAGTAACGTTCGTGTTACAGATACTGATGGTAATGTCTATACCTATCCTGCAGAGGATAATGCCTTTATTGTAGATGAATTAGATGGCAACAATGCTGGTGAAATTTTTATCACTTTAGATGATATAGATGCTGCAGATTATACAGCGATTACTTTTGGCATTGGCATAGACCAAGAACGTTTTGCTTTAGGTGCAGAAGGACAAGGTGACTTTTTAGATTTGGCATCAGAAGAAGGTATGATGTGGAGTTGGGCATCTGGTTATAAATTTGTTAGGTTTGATGGTGTATTTACGACGTCTACACTAACAGACGAACCGTTAAATATTCATATGGGAAGTGTTGGTTCATCCTTAGATAATTATAGAGAAGTTACTTTAAGTTTTCCTAATACGGTTTTAGTAAGGGAAGATAAAACACCAGAAATTCATATCAAAGCAGATATTTCAAAAGTATTTGATGGTGCAACATCGGTAAATTTTTCAGAAGGCTATGATCAGGTACATACTGATGCCACTGAGACACCAGTAATTGCAAATAATATGCAAACTGTATTTGAAGTACATCACGTACACAACGACTAATAATCTTAAACGACTGAGGCGCTAGTGTTTCAGTCGTTTTTTAATGTATTGATTATGAATAAAATTAGTGTGTTGTTATTAATAGTGATTGGCATTCTGTCTTGTTCGGAAGCCTCAGATATTGTAAAGTACGAACCAGTTACTCTAGCCTTAGAGATACCATCTAATTTTCCAGACATAGTATATAATTTAGATAATAATCCTCTTACAGAAGCCGGCTTTGAGTTAGGTAAAGATTTGTTTTATGAAGGAAAGTTATCTTCAAATAATGCAATTGCTTGTGCGTTTTGTCATGAACAAGCGTTTGCATTTACTCATCATGGCCATAATTTAAGTCATGGTGTAAATGGAGGTGTCGGTTTTAGAAATGCACAACCTATACAAAATCTAGCTTTTCAAACGTCTTATATGTGGGATGGTGCAGCTTCGCACTTAGACCTACAACCAATAATTCCATTAACTAGTGATATTGAAATGGGAGAAACATTTAGCAATGTTGTCACTAAGTTGCAAGCAGAACCATACTATCAAGAAAAATTTACTAGAGCGTTTGAAGATGGCGAAGTGAATACAGAAAATATGTTAAAAGCCCTATCTCAATTTATGGTTATGATGATTTCTTCAAATTCTAAATATGATAAATATGTAAGAAATGAAGATAATGTCACTTTAACAGAACTTGAGTTGAATGGGTTAAATACATTTCAAAATAAATGTGCAACATGTCATGCTACAGATTTGTTTTCTGATCAAAGCTTTAGAAATAACGGACTATCAATTAATCCGTTATTAAACGATCAAGGTCGTTATGATATTTTAGAAGACCCAAATGATTTATACAAATTTAAAGTACCAAGTTTAAGAAATGTAGAAGTCACGTATCCTTACATGCATGATGGTCGATTTTCAACGCTGCAAGCCGTTTTAGATTTTTACGATTCGGCTGTGGTTGATAATGGCAATGTAGATGACGTATTATTAAGAGCTGATGGCAGTTATGGCATTACGCTTTCTGATTATGAAAAAGAAAGCATCATCGCTTTCTTATATACTTTAACCGATGACCAATTTTTAGAAGATGAACGTTTTTCAGAATATTAAATTAAGTCTATTAGGACTCCTTTTAATTAGTTTAAGTACTAATGTGCTCTCAGCTCATAATAATACAACCTCGTGTAATCAGCACAGCACCTATGCATGGTTTTGTGATTTATGCGGTTGTTCTACAAGTAGTGGTAGTTTTGGTTTTGGAACTTTGAGTAATGCTAATTTTATTGGCTTACGATATATATATCAAAATTTTGAATCAAAAACAGGGATTTTTAGAAATTCTCCTGTGAGTAAAGAAACTTTTAATACAGTACAACTTTGGGCACAGATTCCATTAAATGATAAATTTTATGTCACTGCAAATGTACCGTATCAAGATTTGAGTAGAACCTACCAAGGGCAAACAGAACATTTAAATGGCTTAGGCGATGCAAGTGCAATAGGATGGTATAAGCTTATGTTTTATAAGAAAAAAAGTAACGATACCACAGCGATAAATTATAATTTAACAAAAGAACCGTCTGGACATTCGTTACAATTTGGTTTAGGAGTAAAATTACCAACAGGAAAATTTGAAGAACGGTTAATAGATAATGTAAATCCAGGATTTCAAGTCGGTACAGGTAGTGTAGATGGTATTTTTTCCTTAGGCTATAATTATGGTGGTGATAAGATAGGTGTTAATACACTTTTAAGTTATTATTTAAAAGGAGAAAACAAAAATGAATATCAGTTTGGTAATCAATTTAGTTATGCCGTTAATGTATATACAGTGTTTTCAAAAGAAAAAATGAATATTATGCCTTTCGCAGGAATTTCTGGAGATGAATATGACACCATTAAGCAGTACAATGAAAGCCTAAATGATACTGATGGAAGTATACTAAATGCTTCTTTAGGCTCTGAAGTGGCTATTGAGAAGTTTATTTTTGGAGCGAGTTATACACTACCAATATATCAAAATTTGTTTGGAGACAATGTGCAATCTAAACAACGGTTATCACTGTATGTCAATTTTGCATTGTAGAATAACGGTTGTTATCATTAGAAAAAACCTCATAACAGATGAGACATGTTATGAGGTTTTATTTGGTTATTATTTGGCCTTAGGACTAATAATTTCTACATTCTGAAAAGCAATAGCACCTCTTATAATTCCCGAAATGACACTGTGTAAAGCATCAATGATCTGCATTTTTAGTTCACTCTTATGATAAATAATACTGACCTCTCTCGCTGGTGAAGGCTCTTTAAAATGCTTTAAATTTGGACTTAATTTTTCTCTCACATCCAAGGTATGTAAGTAAGGTAAAAGCGTCATGCCTAAACCTTCATTAGATAATTTAATTAATGTTTCAATACTTCCACTTTCAAGTTGAAAGTTATCATCAATTTGATCTTTAAAGGTTTTACATAGATTAATGACGCCATCTCTAAAGCAATGCCCATCTTCTAAAAGTAGCATGTCATCAATATCTAAATCAGAAACCTCAATAGATTTAAAGTCTTTTAATCTATGGCTTTCAGGTATATAAGCCACAAATGGTTCGTAATATAAAACACGTTCTTTTATATTATCGCTTTCTAAAGGTGTGGCTGCAATTGCGGCATCTAAGTGGCCATCGCTAATACGTGTTAGTATTTCTTCAGTGGTTAATTCTTCAATTTTTAATTTAACTTTTGGGTATTTTTTAATGAAGTTTTTTAAAAACATTGGTAATAACGTCGGCATAATAGTAGGTATAATGCCTAATCTAAATTCGCCACCAATAAAACCCTTTTGTTGGTCTACAATATCTTGTATTCTATCAGCTTCATTGACTATGTTTCTAGCCTGAAAAACTATTTTTCTTCCAACTTCAGTAAGCTCAATAGGTTTCTTTCCTCTATCAAAAATTGTAATGTCTAATTCATCTTCTAATTTCTGAATTTGTGTGCTTAAGGTAGGTTGAGTGACAAAACATTTTTCAGCTGCCTTTGTGAAATTTTTATGTTCTGCTATGGCTAAAGCATATTTAAGTTGTGTAATGGTCATAACTATTAATTTTGGCTATAAAAGTATTAAAACTATTCATAAAAACTATAATATATTTTGCTTATTTATGTCTTAATTTTGATGTAACAAAAACAAGAGATTATGACACTAAATAGTATAGGTTTAGATACCAAGAAAACAGAAGAATTAGCAAATGATTTAAATGGATTATTGGCCAATTTTCAATTGTATTATCAGAATTTAAGAGGTATACATTGGAATATAAAAGGTCGTGGTTTTTTTGATCTTCATGTTAAGTTCGAAGAATTGTATACAGATGCCAATGTTAAAGTTGATGAAATTGCAGAGCGAATATTAACGTTAGGTGCAACGCCTTTACATACGTTTGAAGATTATACCAAAGCAGGGAAAGTGCCAGTAGGAAAAAATATTTCTAAAGATGAAAAAGCGGTAGAACTTATTGTAAATTCTTTAAGTGAATTACTAAAAATTGAACGTTCTATATTAAGTGCTGCAGGAGATGCAAACGATGAAGGAACGGGTTCTATGATGAGTGACTTCATTACAGAACAAGAAAAAACGGTTTGGATGATGAAAGCCTGGTTAGGAGAGACGGTTTAAAACGTCTTAGGCTTATAACTAAAAAAACCTTCAGAGCACTCTGAAGGTTTTTTAGTTTTTAATTAGAATTTAATATTCAATTCTAAGTCTTTTTCTGCTACGGTAAATTTAGCGTCGTCATAATTTGGTGGTCCAAAAGACATCGGATTGTTAGACATGCCATAAGATTCTAGAGGCATTCCGTTTTCTCTAAAGTCCATTTGGTTATTATCGTTAGCATCATGAAAAGATATAATAGCGTAGTCGCCAGCTACAACGTTTTTAAAGGTCACGGTTATTTTTCCATCCTTAATTTTAGATTCTGCATTCATAACACCTTTTCCTTTCATAAACGTGTCTGCAGTATGCAATGATAATTTTACAGTGCCTTTATCACTTGTAACATTATCGATGGTTACAGTTATATTAACACCAGTATCTTGAGCAAAGCCAAATAAAGTTGATAGCGCAAATACTAACGTAAAGATTAATTTTTTTAGAATTAGAGATGATTTGTTGCTTAAAAATGAATGTAATGTAGATGTCATAATGTTTTGATTTAATGGTTAATGTGAAATTGTTTTTTGTTGATGTATCAAATATCTATAAAACAGCTTGGTTTCTAAATTTCAAATTACTGAATTGTAGAATAATATAGACGAGATGTAATAAGTTATTAATTAAAATACTTTTTGATGCTTTGCCATATGCGATAGGGTAATATAGGTTCTATTAATTGTCCAAGGTATGTGTTAGATGTTTCTTCTTTTATTCCAAATGCATCAGGTTCATTAGGAGGACATACGTATGTTCCAAATAGTTTATCCATAATTGGAGAAATGTTAGCATAGTTGCCAGCTCTTCTATCTAAATCGTGATGCCAATGATGTAATTCAGGAGCACCAATTAATACTCTAAGTGGACCAAGTGGTAATCTTACATTTGAGTGAATGTATATTGCCCAAATACCTCTAAAAGCTATAATTCCTGCAATAGATTCTAATGGGAAGCCTAAAATGTATGCTGGTAAATTAATTAGCCCAATTGTATAAATTGAATCTAATGGATGTTCTCTGTGTGCTGCTAGCCAATCTAAGTGTTTTGCGCTATGATGAACTTTATGAAATCGCCATAAAAAATCAATTTTATGCTGAAGTCTATGACCACAATAAATTAAAAAATCACTTAAAATTAAAACACTTAAAGTTTGCAGTATTAAAGGTTGAAACGATATATATGATTGAATTTTTTTTGGAATTATACCTGATAACGATTCACCAAAATAATTAATTGTCCACAATACTAAGCTGCTCCAAATAACATATTGACCAATAAAAAAGCAAAAATCTAAAAACCAATTTGGACGAAAAATTTTTTGTCCTTTTTTTGCTGGAAACACTTTTTCCATTGGAATGAAAACTAAACTAAGAAAAAGATAGCTCAGCGCTGTAATTAAAATGATATCCCAAATGTCATTATCTATCATTTGCTATCCATTGAATCTATTGAGATACTGTCTTTATTTAGTAAGATTAAATCTTTAGTGCTAAAAATAACACCAGATTTAGAACTGTAAATAAGTGGTTTAATATTGATTAAGGTGTCTTTAGAAGTTGTGTCCTTCTTTTTATAATGATCAATTAATATTAATGATTTCGAGGACGATATAGTTTCTATTTTTACAATTGAATCGTTAGAATTACTAATTTCATTTTTATTAGATTCCTCAGATTTATCAAAGTAGCCACTTCGATAGCAAATGAAACTTACTATTAAAGAAATAAAAAGTATGATGGTAAACATTTTAATAAAACTCTTTTTCATTTCATTAAGTTTTTAATAAAGTTACAAATGTTCTACAACAACCCTCTTGCCTTAATCTCTAAATACTTATTAATAGTATTTATAGTTAGGTTTTCTGGTGCTGTTAATATAGATTGAATACCGTGTTTTTGAAGTTCGTTGACAATGAGTTTTTTCTCGTACATAAATTTTTCAGCGATGGTTTTTTGAAAAATATCAAAGGTATTATCGGCTTCAACTGCAGTTAATTTTTGCAATTCGGTGTTTTCAAAAAAGATAACCACTAACAGATGATTCTTTGCAATGGCTTTTAAATAAGGTAATTGACGATGCAGAGCGTCTAAAGTTTCAAAATTAGTGTAGAGTAGAAGCAGACCACGTTGCGTAAGGCTTCGTTTTACGTCAATATATAATCTTGAAAAATCAGATTCAGAAAAATCAGTGTTTACATTATATAAGGTTTCTAGAATTTTATTCATCTGAGAAGGCCGTCTTTCTGCAGCTACCTTGTTTTCAACCTTACGAGAAAAGGTAAACATACCAGCTTTGTCTTGCTTTTTTAAAGCCACATTACTTATCACTAATGTTGCGTTGATGGCATAATCTAAAAGACTTAATCCATCAAAAGGCATTTTCATGGCTCTACCTTTGTCAATTACCGAATAAATAGGTTGCGAGCGTTCATCTTGAAACTGATTCACCATTAATTGATTACGCTTGGCAGTGGCTTTCCAGTTAATGTTTCTAATATCATCGCCATTAACGTAATCCTTAATTTGCTCAAACTCCATGGTATGACCAATTCTTCGGATTTTCTTTAAACCGTATTCAAATAATTTGTTAGAAAATGCCAACAGCATATATTTTCGTAATTGTAAAAACGATGGATAGTTAGGCACCATAGCATCTTTAGCAAATTGAAAGCGTCTTGTGACTAAACCAATGGGCGAATTGGCATATATGTTTAAGTTGCCAAAGTAGTATTCGCCACGCTCTAATGGTCTTAAGGTATAAGTTATTTTCTTTTGATTGTGTTTGCTAAGTTGGGTGTTAATTTCAAAATCGCGCTTTTGATACTGAAAAGGCATTTCGTCAATTAATTGTAAATCTGTTTTAAAATTGTAGTTGTTTTCTATGGTTAATTCTATGGGATTGTCGTCACCATTACTCAATTTCTCTGGTAATTGTCTAGATGCCGAAATTCCTTTTTGTTTAAATAGCAGAATTAGATCTAGTGCCACTAAAGCAACTGCAATAAAAAATAGAAATGTTACTATGCTTAATAAGCCAGGATAAATATAGGCGAGTATAAACAGCGCTACCATAATCATGGCAACAACAAAAAACCGAAAGGTTAAGTAGGTATGTTTAAAAAAACGTTTCACTATCTTGGAATCTCAATGGTTTCAAGGATTTGATCTACGACTTTGTCTACAGTAAAGGCTTCCATTTCACGTTCTGGTGTTAATACTAATCGGTGTTTTAAAACGGCTTTAGTACAACGTTTTATATCATCTGGAGTTACAAAATCTCTTCCGTTGATTGCGGCATTTGCTTTGGCTGCATTTAAAATTGCTATGGAAGCTCTAGGTGAAGCACCTAAATACAGATTAGCATTGGTTCTGGTATTATTTACAATGGCTGCAATGTAATTTAAGAGGTTGTCTTCTACAACAATCTGCTTTATAAGATTTTGGTAATTCTTAATGGCTTCAGCAGATAGAACAGCTTTAATTGAATCAAAATCCATTTTGTCTTGACGCGAATGATTATCTACCAATATCTGAATCTCATCCTCTAATGAAGGGTAGTCCACTTCAATTTTAAATAGAAAACGGTCTAATTGTGCTTCAGGTAAACGGTAAGTCCCTTCTTGCTCAATTGGGTTTTGAGTCGCGAAAACTAAAAATGGCAATTCCATGTCGTAACGCGTACCATCCATTGTTATTTGACGTTCTGCCATAACTTCAAACAAAGCAGCTTGTGTTTTTGCAGGTGCTCTATTAATCTCATCAATGAGAACAATGTTAGAGAAAATTGGCCCTTTTTTATATTCGAATTCACTACTTTTTACATTAAAAATAGATGTTCCTAAAATATCACTAGGCATTAAGTCTGGGGTAAACTGAATTCTACTAAAATCTACAGCCATGGTTTTGGCAAGTAATTTTGCAGTGACTGTTTTGGCAACACCTGGAACACCTTCAATAAGTGAGTGCCCATTTGTTAAAATTGAAATGATTAAAAGTTCTATCATTTCATTTTGTCCTACAATGAATTTGGCGATTTCGCGCTTTATGTCTTCAACACTATTTTGCAAGGGTTGCAAATTAATTCGGTTTTGAAAACCTTCAGAGGTTGGTGCTATCGCTTCATTTGTGTCGTTTGAAACATTAGTGTCGTTTACGACATGCTCTTCAGCTGGTGCTTTATCATCTAAATGCTCGGATGATGGTGTATTTTGATCTTCCATAATAACTTATGTTCGTTTAAAATGTTCTATTTTTTTATTCAATTCTATGAGCTCTTGCTCTGTATGATATGTTTTAGATTTTAAGAAAACAAGGTAATCTACTAAGGCTTTAGTATCTTCTTTAGAGTTGCTAGATTTTGCGGCCAATTTATCTATAAAAGTAGTGTTAAATTGATAGGTCTCTAGGTAATAATTGGTTCTTATAAATTCTAAAAAATATTGTATTTTCTTTTCAATGATATTAGTAAAATCGCCATGTTGGTAATATAATTCTCCAACGGTTCTGGTAAAGTCTACAGTGGCATTATCTAATTTTTTAATCACAGGTATAATACGCTGAGTACGTTTTCCTCTAAATATTACAAATAATATTAAGCCAAACATACTTATGTAAAACGCCCATTTTAATGCGGTGTTAGATAGAATAAAGCGCAGAGGACTAGTGATTACTTTTCGACCTGATTTGTAATTGTTATCCCAAATAATTTGTTGTTTTGGTAAATAAGATAAAACAGTTGCCGCGTAATCTTCTTTATCGTTTAAAAGATGGTAATTGGTAAAGGCAAATGGGGTGGTGTGTAAAATAAACTGCCCGTTATTTTCGCCATATTCTACTTTAATAAAGTTAGCATGCGTTTCTACTATATCGTCATTGTTTTTTGTAGTTAACGTTCCTAGTATGGTTGTTTTTAGTGTATCTACAGATTCAAAAAAACTATTTTCAATAACCTCTTTAAATGTTTTGTTATTAGACTGTAGGCTAGGGCTTGTAAATTTGCTGTCACCTTCTTTTCTATAGATGTTGGTATATTGACGTTGTACACTGACATTTAAGGTGTCCATAACATTGCCATAAAAGTATGTACTGCTAATAAACACGGTGTTTCCGTTTTCTACAAAGTTTAATAATGATTTAGACTCCTCTTGTCCAAAATTAATATGATCATTGATAAAGATTAAGGACTTTGGTTCTGAGAATTCTTCACGTTTTAGATATTCATAAATAGTGTTTTTTGAAACCAACACGTCGTCCGTAGAGAAGGTCTCTAGTTCATTAAATAGAATGTAGCATCCTAAAGGGATTTTATCTGCGGCAGAAAATGAATCTTGCCAGTTTAATGCCTTCGGTTTGGTGATTTCTGCAATCATCATAAAAACAATGACAGCACCAATAATATAGAGCGCAATTTTAGAACGCTTATCCATGCTGAGTTGCTTTTATTAATTGATTAAAATCGGCTTTGTTTTTATTATAACTAGCTTCGTCAATTGGAAATTCACCATACCAAACATAATCATAGATATATGATACACGTTTAAATAATGGTTTGAGTTGGCTGTCTTTTATTTCATTTAAATAATCTGTATTTGTTTTTTCAAAATGCCACTCAATGATATTTTTATGGGCTAAAGATTTTAATGATTTTAAATATAAGTAACGCGTTGCTAACCTGTAGTTTTTAGCTTTTAAGGCATTAGAAATCAGCTGGTCAAAATCAATATGCTCTATATTTTCTTCCACGTAACTAAATCCATCAATAGGTGCGGTTTCTGTTTTAAATACAGAGCTTACCGGATTTTCTAACAAGAATTTTATGAGAAGGTATAGGACAATAATGCCTAATAATCCATAGACTATAAATTCTAAAGTTTCATAATCAATAAAATCGATATCAAATCCAAAGACATCTCCCAACCAATTGAAAAACTTTCTTAGCACACGTTGCATTAAATTAATACCTCCTGTATCATTTATAGCATAATTAAAGTCATCACCAGAGTAATTGTCTTTAAAGTTTTCCTTAAAATAGGTAACGTCTAAGTGCGATGAATCTTTTTTTACAATGGCATCTTGAGCGTGTAATAGTGTTGCACCAAAAGCAGTTAAAAATCCTGAGGTTATATGTTTGAGTTTTATGTTACTCATTTACACCAATTTGATCAATTTTCTTTTGAAGAAATAGGTTGTATTTAACTTCGTTAAGATTGTAGTATAACACGCCATAGGATAATTGCGACAAAGCTTGTGTGTATATAAATGATAGTAGAAAAGCCGCAAAACCAAATGTAAATACTAAGGTTGCAAATGTGCTAGTCATTATATCTACATTGCTTTCTACAGTAAAATAAACATACAGGCCAATTATAACACTTGGTATAGAGATAATGAGCATTGTAATCATTGTATTAAGAATTCCAATAACTAAACCGAACAATACAATGCGCCAAAAATTAGACATTGTAAAATTAAAACCTTCTGATAAGGCTTCGCCAATGCCTTTTCCGGTAGAAAATATAGACATAAACGTTAAGCCAAAAATTGCTGAAAGCGTAAAGTTTAGACCGTATTGCGCTAGCATCCCTAACAACGGAATAAAGGCTAAAATCATTGAAGCAATAAAATAGACAACAACAATAACACCTCCTATTAAAATAAATACGAAGATAGTACCGATACTTTGTATTATACTTTTCCAGATGCGTTTGGAGTCTACCTCACCTTCGTTTTTTACATAATCAGAGACATATGCACTTGAAAAACTATAATTAATGAGTGATGTAATAAAAATAATTAAAAATAGAATAATGGCACCAGCTATAAAATAGCTGTCTGTTGCTATGTTTGATCCCATACCAAATCTAAAATCTTGACTTGCTAGTCCCATAAAACCAGTCACTAATAAATAAGAACTTATTAAGGTAAGGATAATGCTAATTGCATTGTATCTAAGATAAAGATTTGTATAAGCTTTAAAATTATGTTTAAGGAATAAAAAATAGGTATTAATGATATCACCAAACGTACTTCTTGTTCTTAATTCAATATACTTTTCGTTCACGTTATTTGGGAATTGGGATTAAAGTTAACAGCAGTAATTTTACTTGCTTTGTTAAGGGCAATAGGATAAATGATATAATAATAAACGATTAAAAATAAAGAAGAAAAAATAATACCATAGGCAATAAACCAAGGCATTTGTTCTCCATATCGTGTAATAAAACCTTCAATAAAACCTGCGATAATAAAAAATGGAATAGTGCTGACGACAATTTTCAATCCATCTTTTGCTCCCTTCATAAAAGCTACTCGTCTTGCATACGTTTTCGGAAACAAAAAACTGTTTCCCATAACTAAACCTGCGCATCCAGCAATAACTATTACCGAGATTTCTATGGTGCCATGAAGCCACACGGTCGATGTTTTTTCTAAAATACCATGATTGTAAAAAAATGTAATAAAAGCACCTAGCATAATGCCATTACTAAAAAGAACATATACAGTACCAACACTAAAAATGGCACCACAAGCAAATGCAATGATGGCAACTCTTATATTGTTAATGGTAATACCTAAAAATGATCCGATGTTACTTCCGCTTTTATAAACCGCCATTGGCTCACCTTTTTCTATATTTTCTAAGGTCATGTTTACATAACCATCACCTAATATAAGTCTAATAAATGAATCGTCATTTAAAGTAGAAACAGCACCAATAGTTACGGCAGCCATAAATATTAAAAAGGTATACAGTAAAGTTTTGTGGTATTGATAAAAGAATAAAGGAAATTCATCACGCCAAAACGAAATGATCTTATTTTTAGATTCTTTTTTAGTAATATAAATCTTTTGATGCGCTTGTGATGCTAAAGAATTTAGATATAACAAAGTCTTACTCTCAGGATAATAGGTTTGAGCATAAGACAAATCATTTGTAAGTTGAATATAATAAGAAGCTAAGTCATCCGGATTTATTTTTGCATTATTCTCCAATGCATTTTCAAAACCAATCCATTTTTCCTTATTTTGCTTCACGAAAGACGCTTCGCGCATAAATCTTTTTTAATTATAAACGAATATACATTTCCATGAGCAAATTAGCAATTAACACGGCACAAAATGTCAACTTAGACTATAAGTTAATTGGTTTGGGAGAACGTGTAGTAGCTTTCTTAATAGATGGTATTATTTTAATAACATATATGACTATTATTGAAAGCTTAGTTTCTGTATCCGAAATTTTTGATGCAGATGGCTGGACAAGACGAGGCTTTTTGGGATTATTTACCTTACCAGCTCTTTTTTATTCTGTGCTTTGTAATATATTTTTTGGAGGCCAAACGGTTGGAAAAATGATACTTAAAATAAAAGTGGTTAGTGTTGATGGTTCGCCTACGCAATGGTATAATTTTTTTGTAAGATGGATGCTGAGAATCGTTGATCTTTGGATTTTTTCGCCATCCATTGGTGTTTTAAGTATTTTACTATCAGATAAAAAACAAAGAGTTGGCGATGCGGCAGCAGGTACAGTGGTAATTAGTGTAAAGAAAAAGCACAAAATAACAAGTACTATTTTAGAGGATATAAATGATGATTACGAACCTGTTTTTAGCAATGTTACACAGTTAACCGATAAAGATGTAAGAATTATTAAAGAAGCCTTTACCATTTCTAAGAAGAATAACGATTTTAAAACCTTAACGATTTTGAAGAATAAGATTTGTGATACCCTTCAAATTGAGTCAAAATTGTACGATGTACAATTTATAGATACCATATTAAAGGATTATAATTATTATACTCAAAACATGTAAGCAGCGAACCACTTGTTTTGCTCAAAAGTGCATGTATCGCTTATGTCGAGTACTGTTGAAGTATCATAGATAACCGCTTTTCCTATTAGAAATAATGTTGAGTAATCATGCATTGCTAACAACGAAAAGAATACAAAGGTCTCAGTTAAAATAATAATTCATGTTTTTTCAAACCATAGATATTTTAGGAACCATAGCTTTTGCTATTTCTGGCGTTTTAGTTGCTATGAATAAACGTATGGATCCGTTTGGTGTGCTTATAATCGCTTTTGTTACTGCTGTAGGTGGTGGCACGTTACGAGATGTAATGATAGGTATTACACCTGTGTCTTGGATGAAGAACATGACTTTTGTGTATGTTATTTTTGGTTCCGTTGTGTTCGCGGTTGTGTTTAGAAAACAAATTAGTTATTTAAGAAAATCCCTTTTTTTATTTGATACTATTGGTATTGCACTGTATACTGTTGTAGGTATAGAAACCGGACTTATTGCTGGTTTGCATCCTATTATTTGTATTGCGTTAGGTACAATGACAGCGAGCTTTGGAGGTGTACTTAGAGATATTCTATGCAATGAAATACCTGTGATTTTTAGAAAGGAAATTTACGCTACGGCATGTATTTTAGGAGGATTCACTTATTTTCTATTGAGACGTTTTTTCGATGATGAAAATTACCTTTTTATTATAGCAGGTCTCGTGGTTATCACAGTAAGATTATTAGCCGTAATGTTTAAAATTAGCTTGCCAAGTTTATATAAAAAAGAGTGATTTTTTATTAGAACCGCTGACTTATTATTACTAAACTAGATTAAGAATTATACTCCAAATTGTGTTAAATGGTGGTCTAAATGTTTGTAAAACATGTTATTCCATTCTGTAGCCGATAATGTCCCGAATGAATGACTTTCTTTCTGGTCAAAATGAGCACTTCCTAAAGCTTGGGTTTTAGTGATGTAGGCAATTAAACGTTCCTTTTCTATTTCGAATTCCTTTTCACTAGTGATTAAAAATACTGGTGCAGTTCTACTGTTTTTTTTGTACGGTTTTTCACTAACGACTACGTTTTTGACAAATGTTTTTAGCATCCATTTCATAAAACCGTTTGGTTTAGGGTGTTTATCTTCAAAAACTAACTCGTATGTTACATTACAATGTGCTAGCATTTGACCAACCGACATTTTTCCCCAATTAGGTTGAGATGTACGATTTAGTTTGTTAATACGAGCTATAACGTCTGCTGTAATGGTGTTGTCAAAAATATTTTTCATGATGTATTTAATTAATTAAAGGATAATGAATATCCTATGTTTTAACAATGTACGTTCAGTAAGAAATAATTCTATTTCCATTTAATACCACAACCCATACTTGGTTTTTGGTCAGGATTTATTGGTGTTTTGTTAATTAAAGCATCTATCGCAGATCTTAGATCTTTACCTGTGACTGGCAGATCATTTCCTGGTCTAGAACTGTCTAATTGGCCAGTATAGACTAATTTTAAGTCTTCATTAAATAAGAAAAAGTCTGGTGTGCATGCAGCATCGTAGGCCTTGGCGACGGTCTGTGTTTCATCGTATAGGTAGGGAAAAATAAAATCATTTTCTATAGCATTTTGCTTCATTAAATCTGGAGCATCTTGAGGATAATTAATGACATCGTTACTTGAGATAGCGATACAATTAAGTCCTTTAGAAATATAATCTTTGGCTAATTGAGCTAATTCAGAATTTATATGAATTACAAACGGACAATGGTTACAAATAAAAAATACTAACGTACCACGTATTCCTTTTAATTCTTCTAATGATTTTTTAGTGTTATCTACGGTGTCTAGTAGCGTGAAATCTGGAGCTTTTGTACCTAGTGGCAACATGTTAGATTCTGTACGAGCCATTTTATATTATTTGATTTATTTATTAATTTTAATGAATGGAAAAGATAATAACTTATGAAGACTTTACAAAAGTAGATTTACGAATAGGAACAATCATACAGGTTGATGATTTTCCTAAGGCGCGTCGTCCTGCTTATAAGCTAACCATAGATTTTGGGCACTTAGGTGTAAAAAAAACCTCTGCACAAATTACAACACTTTATAAAAAGCACGATTTAATAGGAAGACAAATAGTAGCCGTAGTTAATTTTCCGGCAAAACAAATTGCTAATTTTATGAGTGACTGTTTGGTCCTTGGAGCGGTTAAAGAACATGATGTGTTTTTATTACATCCTAGCACTAAAGTGAAAAATGGTGTTACGGTCTCTTAGGTATTTATATGAGATAAGGTATGAGGTGTTTGGTCTAAAAATAAAAACCTCGATAGAGACTATCGAGGTTTTGTAGGTGTTAACTAAACATTTTTTTAGATATCATCAAAACTAATATCTGTAAAACTTTCAGTGTCTTCTTTTGTTTTTGCTTCTTCAGTTACAAAATCTTCCTCACGTTTAAAGTCTTTTTGATGACGTTCACTTATGACTTCTTGACCTTTTTCATTAATGATATAATCAGTCATTTCCGCTAAAATTTCTTTAAATTCTGTAAAATCTTCTTTGTATAAATAGATTTTGTGTTTTTTATAATGAAAAGAACCATCATCATTAGTGAACTTTTTGCTTTCGGTAACTGTTAAATAATAATCACCAGCTTTTGTAGCTCTAACATCGAAAAAATAGGTTCTTCTACCAGCACGTAATACTTTAGAATATATTTCTTCTTTGTCCATCATTTCATAACCACTCATAACTCAATATATTTTTAATTTCAATCCAAAAATCTAAAAAAAAAGTAACCTCTGCAACAAATAATTACATTTCTTTTTCGGAGCGTTGCTTGGTGTATAATTCTTTGTAGTAACCGCCTTCATTAATTAAGCTTTTGTGATTTCCAGACTCAATTATTTTTCCGTCTTCTAAGACAATTATGTGGTCGGCATTTTTCGCAGAAGATACGCGATGACTCACTATTATTGTTGTTTTATCCTTTGTGAGTTTCTTTAGGTTTTTTAATATTTTCTCTTCAGTTTCTGTATCTACTGCAGATAAGCAATCGTCAAATAAGAGGATTTCTGGTTTTTTAATGATGGCTCTAGCAATAGAAACACGTTGTTTTTGGCCTCCAGAAAGTGTTATACCACGTTCGCCTAAAATAGTATCATAGCCATTAGAAAAACCAATAATATTTTTATGAACTTTAGCATTCTTAGCGGCTTCAATAACTTCATCTTCTGTGGCTTCTTTTTTTCCGAATTTAATATTGTTTTTAATGGTGTCCGAAAATAAAAAGGCATCTTGTGGCACATAACCAATACTTTCTCTTAAGCTATAAAGATTTAATTGTGAAATGTCTGTTTGATCTATTAACAGCGTGCCACTATCAATATCATACAGTCGGCCAATTAGATCTAGAATAGTAGATTTTCCAGAGCCTGTTTTTCCTAAAATGGCTAAAGTTTTACCAGATTCTAGCGTAAAACTAACATCTTTCAAGGCTTTAATATTGGTGTCTGGATAAGTAAAAGATACATTTTTAAACGCAATACTTCCATTAATCGGTGTGTGTGCTTCTGTAGTGTTTTTAATTTCTGGTTCCGTTTTTAAAAATTCGTTAATGCGCTCTTGTGAAGCTTCCGCTTGTTGCACTAAAGACGTAACCCAACCTACAGTGGCTACTGGCCAAGTTAACATGTTGACGTAAATGATAAACTCCGCAATGGTACCAATGTTTTCAATTTTACCATTCATGTATTGCATGCCTCCAATGTAGATCACGATGAGATTACTAATACCTATTAATAAAATCATCATAGGGAAGAACAACGCTTGTACCTTAGCTAAATTAATTTGTTTTTGTCGGTTTTCTATCGACAGTTTTTCAAATGCTGCATTTGTAACGGATTCAATACCATAAGATTTTATAACAGAAACACCACTAAAGGTTTCTTGAGAATATGTAGAAAGGGTCGATAGGGATTGTTGTACAATAGTGCTGCGTTTATTTATAAGACGACTTAGTTTATAAATCGCAATAGATAAAACAGGAAGTGGTAGTAACGTATACAGCGTTAAGGAAGGCGACCTATCTATCATGTAGATTAAGGCCACAGCGAATAAAGTAATAGTGTTTATAGTATA
Organism: Winogradskyella eckloniae; assembly: GCF_013249045.1. Classification (GTDB taxonomy): domain Bacteria; phylum Bacteroidota; class Bacteroidia; order Flavobacteriales; family Flavobacteriaceae; genus Winogradskyella; species Winogradskyella eckloniae. Next base: position 189,051 of record NZ_JABRWP010000005.1, on the reverse strand, counting down.
CATTAAAGCAGGACCAACATACATTCTTACCTTGCCGACATCTTCGCTAATACGATTCATTAAATCTCCTGTTCGGTTGGTTTTATAGAAATTTAAAGACAGTATTTGGTAATGTTTATAGATTTCATTTTTGAGGTCAAATTCAATATATCGCGATACGTTTATTATGGTCTGACGCATTAAAAACGTAAAAATACCAGTCACAATGGCGGCACCAACGATGAACATTACATTAGTTAAAATTTCAGTTTTAAAAACCTCTTGGGTAATTTTACCGTCTAAACGATTAGTAACCACATTTATTGATGCACCTACTAAACGAGGCGTAAATAGGGCGAAAATTTTAGAAACTATGGTTATAATGACACCTATGATAAGGCGCGATCTATACTTGTAAAAATATTTATTGAGATGTTTTAGTGCTTTCATGTTGTATTTGGTACGGCAAAAATATTACGATAATCGTATTTATTAGTTAATATTTTGCTAATCCTCTATTAATAATTTATTTTTGCACGCTGTTTTTAGAATACTCTAAAACACCCTAAAATCTAATTTTAAAATGACTTCAGAATTAATTACTTCAAAAGATTTAAAGAAAATAGATCCTGTTTTTGGGCAGTATTCTTTTGACGATCATGAGCAAATTGTTTTTTGCAATGACAAAGATACTGGTTTAAAAGCTATAATCGGTATTCACAATACAGTTTTAGGTCCTGCCTTAGGTGGTACTAGAATGTGGAATTATGCCAATGAATGGGAAGCTTTAAATGATGTACTGCGTTTATCGCGTGGTATGACATTTAAATCTGCTATAACGGGTTTAAATCTTGGAGGTGGAAAAGCGGTTATCATTGGCGATGCTAAAACACAGAAAACACCAGAATTAATGAAGCGCTTTGGTGAGTTTGTACATTCGTTAAGTGGACGATATATTACCGCAGAAGATGTTGGGATGACTACTGAAGATATGGATACCGTTAGAGAAGTAACGCCATATGTTACAGGTATTTCAGAAAGCAAAGGAGGCGCTGGAAATCCTTCTCCAATTACAGCTTATGGTGTTTTTATGGGTATGAAAGCAGCAGCCAAATTTCAGTTTGGTTCTGATGTGTTAGAGGATAAAAAAATAACAGTTCAAGGCATTGGAAATGTAGGAGAGGAGCTTGTAGAGCATTTAATGAATGAAGGAGCAAAGGTAATTATCGATGACATTAATAGAGAACGTTTAGAAGAAGTTAGAGATAAATATGGTGTTACTATTTACAACGGAAATGACATTTATAGTGAAGAGGTAGATATTTATGCACCTTGTGCATTAGGTGCCACCATTAATGATGATACCATCTATAAGTTAAATGCTAAAATAGTTGCAGGTGCTGCCAATAATCAGTTAGCTGAAGAATTAAAACATGGCTTAATTTTAAAAGAAAGAGGGATTGTATATGCACCAGATTTTTTAATTAATGCAGGCGGAATAATAAACGTATATGCCGAATTAGAAAATTACGGCAGACAAGAAATAATGCGTAAAACCGAGAATATTTATAATACAACTTTAGAGATCTTAGATAATGCTAAGATTAACGATATTACCACGCATAATGCTGCGTTTAATATTGCTAGAGAACGAATTGAAACAAGAAAGCAAGAAAATTTAAAATAGTCTTATTTTAATTCTGAAATAAAAATTATTTAATAGTACTTTTGCAAGGTGGATCTAAATAGGTTCACCTTTTTTTAATAACTAAAATCAAGTAAGTTCTTACACATGCTAAACCGAAGACATATAAGAATTAAAGTAATGCAATCGATGTATGCTTTTAAAGGTACAGAAAGTGACGATTTATTAAGAGAACAAAAGTTTTTACTTCACAGTTTAGAGAGCATGTATGATTTATATCTTGCGCAACTAGTCTTAATAATTGAGCTTCATAAAAAAAGTAAAGACCACAATGAGCGTATACAAAACAAGCTCGTTAAATCTGAAGCAGATAAGAATTTAAATTTAAATTTTCAAGAGAATCAATTATTACACTTAATTAGTAGTAATACGATGCTTCAAGAGGCCATTGCGAGTAGAAAATTGAATTTCTGGCATTTAGATTTTGAATATGTAGACATACTTTTTAAAGAAATATTAAAGAGTGAATTGTATAGGGATTACTGTTTAGAAAAAGATAGCAGTTTTAAAAAGGATAAGCATTTTATTATTGATGTTTTTACAGAAATAATAGCACCAAACGAAAAGCTGTACGATTTTTTTGAAGATAAGAAATTAACTTGGGTAGATGATTTACCTGTAGTAAATACGGCGATTCTTAGGATTCTTAGAAAGTTGAAGTTAACATCGCCAGAAACGGCATTGTTGCCAGACTTATTTAAAGATGAAGACGATTTAGATTTTGGAAAAGAATTATTTCAAAAAACCTTTTTAAACAATTCTAATTTTACAGATGAAATTGCTACAAAAACAACCAATTGGGATAGTGAGCGTTTAGCGAGTATTGATGATGTTTTATTAAAAATGGCGATCTGTGAATTTCAGAAGTTTCCATCGATACCTGTTAAAGTTACCATTAATGAATATTTAGAAATAGCAAAGGAGTATTCTACACCAAAAAGCAGTCTGTTTATTAATGGTATTTTAGATAAAATCGTAAAAGAATATCAAGCGGATAATAAATATCTTAAATCGGGAAGAGGTTTAATGTAATCCCGACATTATTATTTTAACAGATAAGCTTAAAATAATAGGGAAAATGAATAAAAAGATAACAATTTTGACGATTTCTAGGTTAAAACCACTTTAAAAGACAGTTTTTTCGTACAAAATTCTGTTAACGAGAACTTAAAAATTTTAATTGACTAAATTATTCATTAACTTCGCAGGCTTAAAATAAATTTTAATTTAATAATAAAAATAATGAAAAAAGTAATCTTAGGACTTAGTGCATTATGTATGGTCGCGTTTACATCTTGTAAAGAAGATGCAGCAAGTAAAATTAAAACAGAAAACATTGCAGTAGCAGCAGAAAGAGATGCCAATGCAGGTGATTTTCCTGTAATAAGTTTAGATAAAACTGAGCACGATTTTGGATCTATTGAAAACGGAACGCCTGTAGAAACTACATTTAAATATACCAATACAGGAAATTCATTACTAGTAGTAAGTAATATTAAAAGTACATGTGGTTGTACAGTACCATCTAACTGGACTAAAGAAGTGGCACCAGGAGAAACAGGTGAATTTGCTGTAAAGTTTAACGGAAAAGGTAATGGTAAAGTTACTAAGTCTATCACAATGACAACAAACACTGAAAGTGGTAAAGAAATAGTTAAAATATCGGCTTCTGTAAAAGCAGATCCAAATGCACCAGCAAAAGCAGCGACACCTACACAACAACCAGGTAAAGCTACAATCAATCCTTTATCTACTGATGCTTCAAGTGCACCTAGAAAGTATTCTACGCAACCAGGTCATGAAGGTCATAACCACGATTAATAATTACTGATATTTTATAGATGGAATCATTAGGATCATTTTTACCTATTATTGGCATTTTTGCTGTGATGTATTTTTTTATTCTAGCACCACAAATTAAACGCTCTAAACAAGAAAAAAAGTTCGCAGCTGAATTAAAAAGAGGCGATCGTATTATTACAAAAAGTGGAATGCACGGCAAAGTTGTAGAGCTTAATGATAAAGATAACAGTTGTGTTATTGAAACATTAGCTGGTAAGATTAAATTTGATCGTTCTGCAATATCAATGGAAATGAGTAATAAATTAAATGCACCTGCTTCTAAGAAGTAAGTTTTGTATTTAATACTACATAGTAAAAGACTGTTCTTAACCGAACGGTCTTTTTTTTTACCTTTCTACTAAGAGTTACTAACGGTTCTTATACTTATCATGCAATCCGTTGCCCTTTATAATCATAGGAATAATTTTTTCTAAACGTCGTTGTTTCGTGTCTTGTCGCTTAGCTTCTATAATATAATTACAGTATTCGCGTTGATGGGAAGGTGAAAACGTATTAAATGCCGCTTTAAGTTTAGCATTTGATTTAAACGCTGTTTTTAATACTTCTGGTATCACAATAGGCTGCGTTTGGCGTTGCGGTTTTAGTTCCTTTCCTATACGTTGGTTTTCAATAGCTTCTTTAATATAAGCTAAAACGGCTACCTCGTTAATTGCGACTTTGCTATTAAAACGCATTTGACGCATGGCCTTAGTTTTACCGTCTTGAGCATTTTGCAGTAATTGGAGTTCATCTTTTAAAAACACACCTTGATGAAACCAGAGGCAAAAATGATTTTTAAATGCACCAATACCGAGAACATTTTTTCCATTTAAGCAATACGTTGGCATGCTCCATTTTATAGTCTCAGTTAATTCTGTTTTTAAAATAATGTTTCTCAACACGCGAAGTGCTTCTGCGTAATGCGTATTTAATTCAATATATTCTTCAACGGAACTTATTTTTGTCATTAATAAATAGGGATTACTTCATTTTAATAATTAGTGCTTCATGATTTTTTTAGTCACGGTAGTCTCAGTAGTTGTAACTTCTACAATATATGTTCCTGAAGGAATAGACATTGTATTGATCTCTATTGTAGTAGAGTTGTCGTCATTATCAATGGATTGCATCTGTTTTCCGGAGAGATCATATAACACTACTTTTTTTAAGCTTTCGCTTTCAACAAAAATTTTAGACACTGTAGGATTAGGGTAAATAAATATATTAGGAATATCTTCTGATGCAATTTGATGTGTTGATAATACAGAACCATCAGTAGCCATGCGTTGAAACCAAATATTTAATTCGCCATCTCTTGTGTCTCCCCAAGACGCATATAATATATCATCTTGTGTTTTTATAGACATAAAGTCATTTCCGGCATATTCTAAATCCGTATCATGTGCTACAGATTGATTGGAAATTTGAAAATTTGAAGAAAACTCAGTATCTGTATTACTACGGTAAGAAGCCCAAATCTCAGTTGGGTTTTGATACGTCCCATCGGTTCCATTTCTTCGGTCTCTCCAACTAATTATAAGATCACCATCTGAGTCAAAATCGCCCCAAATTAAGTCTTGCATTCGGTCATTTCCAATAGGATCATCATTGATTCTAGTAGGAGTAGACCAGTTGCTGCCAGCATCTGTAGATTCTATTAATAACACATCTAAATCTCCAAGTTCTGCACTGAGATAAATGTAGACCAAATGATTTTCGTTAGATGGATTACAAAGTAAAAGACTCGCTTTTTTTGCGTTAGAATAGTTGCCATTATTTGTTGGTGTTTGATGTGTAATTACGGTATTATACGAGAAATTTGAACCAGCATCTAAAGACGTTGCGAGAAACACCTGCGGATAGAGGCTTTGAGTTAAAACATATGATGGATAGGCACCATAAAATTTACCTGAAGCACTTACAGTAGGCGAACACATAGGAAGGGGATTAATGCTACCTGCTAACCAGCCAGAAGTATCAATATATGTGGTTGTAAACGTAGCGCCAGCGTCACTAGATATGGATAAATAAGGATTGTAACTTGGGTTATCTCTATTTAAATTCATGCTGGTAACATAGATGTTTCCTTGGTTAGAGCCAGAAGATTTGTCTATAACCATCCAAGGCCTATCAATGGGCCATTTGGTGCCATCATAATTTGTGTTAATGACTTCAGTAGGCGCATTCCACGTTAGTCCACCATCTGTAGACTTACAAATATAAACGCCACCTGTAACTGGAGCCTCAGTGCCAGTAAAGTCTATATAACAAACATATACATTACCATTATGATCGAAATCTATTGAAGGGTCCGCAGAGGTGTAACCGCTTACGGTATGCGGTAATTCTGTAGCCGCATTCCAGGTTTGCCCTCCATCAAAACTAGTTTTTGTTTTTATTTTAAATTGATTCGATAAATTAACCCATCCCATCCATGCTACAACAATATGCTGAGAATTGGTTGGGTTAATAGATAAATAAGGTTCGCCATCAAAAACGACTCCATTAGAAAGGTTTGTATTTTGTCCAAATACGGTGTTACTTACAACGAAGAGTATAAGTAAAGCGAATTGTTTTAGTTTTTTTTGTTTTACCATAATCAACGTTATTATTAGATCATTTTTAATGATTTGTTCTTTTTTTATGTTACAACGTAACCGAATGAAAGTAGTCGCTCTAATTCAAAGTCTTGTTTAACCTGCTCTTAAAATCTTATCCATTTTACGACCTTTCGCTAATTCATCAACAAGCTTATCTAAATATCTGGCCTCACGTGTTAATTTTGTTTCAATTTCTTCTATTCTATAGCCACAAATAACCCCTTTTATAAGATGCGCATTGGAGTGGATATTTGCGTTTTCAAAAAACGTTTTAAATGTAACTTTGTCTTCAATAAGCGTGTTTAGTGTTTCAAGATCATAGCCCGTTAACCATTCAATAACTTGGTGTAATTCTGCTTTGGTTCGCCCTTTTTTTTCAATCTTCGACACATAGTGTGGATAAACTGAGGCAAAGGTTAATTTTGCTACACGATCATCATGTTCTGGAGTCGTTGTCATTGTTTTTCTATTTAATTTAGAAAATTAAGATTTTTTATTTTAAGTACAAAAAAAAAGCAACGTTCTAAAGGTTGTTTAGTACGCTGCTTATCAATATTATAATTAAATATGAGTTATTTTTTTAGCGCTGTTAGTTCTGCAATTTTTACAATAACTTCTATGGCTTTCTGAATACTTTCTACCGGAACATATTCATAGCGACCATGAAAATTATGACCTCCTGCAAAAATATTAGGACAAGGTAAACCCATATAAGAAAGTTGAGAACCATCCGTTCCGCCTCTTATTGCTTTAATTAATGGCGTAACACCAACAGCTTTCATGGCTTCTTCTGCAATATCTACAATATGCATTACAGGTTCTACTTTTTCTTTCATGTTAAAGTATTGATCTTTGACATCTATCTTAAATACTTCACTTTCGTATTTCGTGTTTAAGTCTTCAACAATCTTTACCATTAACGCTTTTCTTGCTTCAAATTTATCTTTATCGTGATCTCGAATTATATATTGAAGCGTCGTTTCTTCGACGTCTCCTTCCATATTATGCAAATGAAAGAATCCTTCGTAACCTTCCGTGTGTTCTGGAGTTTCTAATCGTGGTAAAGCATTGATAAATTCAGAAGCATAGTACATGGCGTTAATCATTTTACCTTTAGCGTAACCAGGATGTACAATTTTACCTTTAACGGTAATTTTTGCACCAGCAGCATTAAAGTTTTCATATTCTAGTTCTCCAACTTGGCTGCCATCCATGGTGTAAGCCCATTCAGCACCAAATTTTTCTACATCAAATTTATGCGCACCTCTACCAATTTCTTCATCTGGTGTAAAACCGACTTTTAGTGTGCCGTGTTTAATTTCTGGATGCTGAATTAAGTATTCCATTGCAGACACAATTTCTGTGATTCCGGCTTTGTCATCTGCACCTAAAAGTGTGGTGCCATCAGTAGTTATTAGGGTTTGCCCTTTATACATTAATAAATCTTCAAAATAATCTGGAGATAATATTATGTTTTGTGCTTCATTAAGTACAATCGCTTTGCCGTCGTAGTTTTCTATAATTTGAGGATTCACATTGGCACCAGTAAAATCTGGTGAAGTGTCAAAATGCGAAATAAATCCTATGGTTGGGACCTCATGATCTACATTACTGGGTAAAGTTGCCATAATGTAAGCATTGTCATCTATAGTAACATCACTAAGACCTATAGCTTTTAGTTCATCAACTAATTTGTTTGCTAAATCCCATTGTTTCTCTGTGCTCGGCGTGGTTTCAGAACTTGGGTCAGATTCTGTATCTATTGTTATATAGCTGATAAAACGATCAATGATATGTTGTTTGTTTGTCATGGTTATTTATTATAGTTTCAAAAATAGTTAACCCTTAACTAAAGCACAAGTCTTAGTTCTGTTTCTTTTAATTTGACAGTAATTGACTTATTTTTGCGTAGCAAAACCAAAAAGATGTATAAATCTATAATTCGTCCAGTTTTATTTAGTTTCGATCCTGAAAAAATCCATTATTTTACCTTTTCTTTAATTCTGAATTTGTCTAAAATTCCAGGTGTAAAGCATCTTTTTAAAGCGATGTATGTTGTTGAAGACAAACAACTAGAACGAGAATTATTTGGCTTGAAATTTAAAAACCCAGTTGGTTTAGCGGCAGGATTTGATAAAAATGCCGTGTTGTATAATGAATTAGCAAATTTTGGATTTGGATTTATTGAAATTGGGACCGTAACACCAAAAGCGCAAGAAGGAAATCCGAAGCAACGGCTTTTTAGACTTAAAGAAGATAAAGGCATTATTAACCGAATGGGTTTTAATAATGAAGGTTTAGAAGCCGCAATTTCGCAGCTAAAAAAGAATAAAGGAAAAGTGATTATTGGTGGAAACATTGGTAAAAATACACAAACACTGCCAGAAGATTATACCAAAGATTATCTAGACTGTTTTAATGCATTGCATCCTTATGTAGATTATTTTGTACTTAACGTTAGTTGCCCTAATGTTAGTAGCCATGCCAAACTGAATGATAAAGATTACTTGTTAGAGCTAATATCATCAGTACAAAAAGCAAATTCAAAGTGTAGTAAACAAAAACCTATACTATTAAAAATCGCACCAGATTTAAACAACATACAGTTAGATGAGATTGTGGAGCTTATTGCAGAAACGCATCTCGATGGTGTTATTGCCAGCAATACATCTGTAGATAGAACGGGATTAAAGACAACTGATGCCAGACTTGAAGAAATCGGTAATGGAGGTTTAAGCGGACAGCCAATTAAAGCAAAATCTACAAATGTGATTAAATATTTAGCAGATAAAAGCAATAAAGCATTTCCTATTATTGGAGTAGGAGGTATTCATTCTGCAAAAGATGCTATAGAGAAATTAGACGCAGGAGCAGATTTAGTACAAGTATATACTGGTTTTATATATGAAGGGCCAAAGCTTGTAAAGAAAATTAATAAAGCCATTTTAAAGAGGTAATTTTATTGAATTACGACATTCTTATATCATTTGCACTAGCAACAATAGCATTAGCCATTTCGCCAGGACCAGACAATATCTATGTTTTAGTACAAAGTATCAGTAATGGTAAATCTTACGGAATGGCTACAGTGTGTGGTTTAATAGCAGGTTGCTTAATACATACCACATTATTGGCATTTGGCGTTTCGGCAATAATTGCTGCAAATGAAGATTTATTTTTTGGCATTAAATTATTGGGTGCCATTTACCTGTTATACCTAGCATTTAAAGTTTATAGATCTGATGGTCAGTTAAATTTAGAATCTAACGTAGCGCCTAAAAAAAGTTTAACAGGTTTATTTGTTCAGGGTTTTTTTATGAATGTACTCAACCCTAAAGTGACGATATTCTTTTTAGCTTTTTTTCCAGGATTTTTATTTAGTGACACTTTAAGTCATGTTATTCAATTCTATATTTTAGGTGGTCTTTTTATGCTAGTGTCGTTTTTAGTGTTTTCTTCAATTGCTTTATTGGCGGGAAACATAAAAACATATGTTGTAAAACATAACAATTCTGGGATGGTTTTAAAGTGGCTTCAGATTGTTGTATTTGTTGGAATAGCTATTTTTATATTAATATAATAGAATGTTAAGTTTCAATTTCATTTTCGAGTTCATATTCAATTAATGTATATTTGAAACAATGAATAAAGCTGTTAAAATTATAGAATGTCCACGAGATGCTATGCAAGGCATAAAGGCCTTTATACCAACAGAAAAGAAGGTACAGTATATACAATCTTTACTTCGAGTAGGGTTTGACACGATAGATTTTGGCAGTTTTGTATCGCCAAAAGCGATACCTCAAATGGTAGATACTGCTGAAGTATTAGCACAGCTCGATTTAAGTAAAACGGTCAGCAAATTGTTAGCAATTATTGCTAATACTAGAGGAGCAGTAGATGCTTCAAAACATGCCGAAATTGATTATTTAGGTTTCCCGTTTTCGATTTCAGAGAACTTTCAGATGCGTAATACACATAAAACCATAGCACAATCTGTGGTTACACTTTCAGAAATTTTAGAAATTGCTGATAAAAACAATAAACAAGTGGTTGTTTATATATCTATGGGATTTGGAAATCCTTATGGAGATCCATGGAATGTAGATATCGTAGGCGAGTGGACAGAGCGTTTATCTAAAATGGGCGTAAAAATACTGTCGTTAAGTGATACTATTGGTAGTTCGGATGCAGAGAATATTGATTATTTGTTTTCAAACTTAATTCCGTCATATTCTAATATAGAATTTGGTGCTCATTTACATACAACACCAACATCTTGGTTTGAAAAAATTGATGCAGCATACAAGGCTGGATGTAGACGCTTTGATGGTGCAATACAAGGTTATGGTGGTTGTCCTATGGCAAAGGATGTATTAACTGGTAATATGCCAACAGAAAAAATGTTGTCTTATTTCACTCAGAAAAAAGCACACGATCTTAATGCCATGTGTTTTGAAAGTTCGCATAATGAAGCGACTAAGATTTTTAGTGTATTTCATTAAAAAAAAGCCCTCATAACTTAATGCAAGGACTTTTTTCAATAAAACAAAATCTAAGGGTTTACTTAATTAAGTATTAATTTTTTCGTTGCACTTTGATTACCCGATGTAAACTGTAATACATAAACACCATCTACTAATGAAGATAAATCTAAAGCTGTATTGTAGAAACCTGAATTTGAATTAAGGTTTGTTTGAAATACCTTTTTACCTGTTATAGAAAATATAGACACTTCGTTTTTATTTAAAGATAAAGCAGCAACGTCATAAATTAAATTCACTTTTTTGTCTGTTGAAGGGTTTGGATATATACCAAATGAAACGGAATCATTAATGTCCTCAATACTCAATGCATTGGTTACATTTTCAAAATTTAAAGTGATATCTCCTGTGCTGCTTCCGCCAAACGCTGTAAAATAAAATCTATATACAGTATCATCAGCGTATTTTACGTAATATGCTTTGTTAGAGTTAACATCGTATGTATAAGAGGCGTTTAAAGTTTTCCAATCTGAACCAATTGTATTTATCTCATCAGAATAAGTTAACGTTGGGTTTGATGGCATCCCAGAAGCTTCATCATTTTGTGCAACAGTTACTTCATCACTGTGTAATGCTCCTGTTACAGGATAATATAAACTACCATCTCCATAATAATCTGTTGCATACTTAGTAAAAACAAAATCCCAATCGCTAATTGCTGGTTCCGCGACAACTTCTGCATCATTTTGTAAAGAGTAGTAGTTGAATTTATTGTCTGGATTATTTGTGTTAGGTATCGTCACAGTTTGGTCTGCACTCCAAGTAGAAGTACTAGCATCCCAAGTTGCATATTTAAACGTATAACCAGCAGCATAATCTTCGTTAATAAACTTTCTGTAGGTTCCGTCTGCATATTTTAATACAAATACAATTGTTCCTTCAACACCATGAGTCACAGGGTTGTATTCGCCAAAGCCATATGTTGCAGATCCTTTCTCAAAAGCACCATCGCTCCATGTTGTTTCACTATTATAAAGTGGTGTCCAATTGGCTTCATTGGCGATATCGATTGTATCATAACCAGCAGCAGTGTTAGCTGCTTCGAAAACTTCTATCCCAATACCACTATTAACGCGCATTCCAAAGCTATAAGCACTAGTTCTTAAAAAAGCTATATCCCAAGAATCCCTTGCGAAAGCGGTTGCTGTTTCGGTACTTAATTTGTAATACACTTGGTCAGCGTAGGTAGGTTGCATAGATAAGTTAACAACTGTTTCTTGCGCGAAAGTTGTAGTGCTAATGAGTACGAAAGTTAAAAATTGTAATGTTTTTTTCATTGGTTTGTTATTTAAAATGATTCTAATGTTTGACTTCATTGGTAAAAAAAGGAGTAGAGCACTACTCCTTTTTAGTTGTTGTTTTTATTGTAGTAAGCTATAAACAAATTTTGGGTGACCACGTTCACCATCGTCACTATACATAGCTATAAATTGTAATTTGTAATAGTTTCCTGAAGTATCATTTACGATATAAAATACGGTATCTATTAATGCAGGAGAACTACTTGGTCCACCACCAACTCTCCAAGAACTACCAATGTTTCTTTGGTCATTATCAAAAGCAATTGATAGGGCATCAGTTAGTGTAAAATCTTCGTAGGTGTAAGCTTCAGTTTCAGTATCAATTTTATAAGAAACTGCACCACCTTTGGTGTTAGTGACTACGAAATCTGAATAACCATAAGAACCATAACCTTCAATTTCGTTGGTAAACACAGTAAAGTTTAAATCCCATTCTGATTTTTCAGGTTCAACGCTTACTTCAGTTTCCGTATTAAAACTAAAGAAGGTAAAATTATACGTGCTGTTTTTAGAAATAGTAACTTCTTGGTGTGTGGTATCATCTAAATCAGCATATTGAAGAACGTAATCATTACCATCGCGTAGAACTCTAATTTTTTTCCATCCTCTTGCATCACCTGCAACGGCAACGCTACCTGTAGCAGCTTCTTCTGTACCCACTTCATAGCCTAAATTCACTAAATAGACTGGGTTTTCTGCTTCTGTAGACGAAATAGCCTCAATTGCAGTTTCTGTAATTTGACCATATGGTGCATCAATAAATTCCATGTTATCAGCGTCAAAAGTACCGATTGCAACTTGTGGTTGTAGATCTTGTACTTCAGTCGTTGAAGAATTGATGGCATCGATATCTGTAGATGATAATTCTGCGGTCGCCATATAAATAGAACCGTTAATGGCAACTCTAAAATCTGATCCAGAGTAAAATCCTAAATCCCAAGAGTCTCTTTGTACAGCTGTTGAAGTATTTGTACTTAAGTCAATATATACTTGGTTTTCTTCATTAGAACCTCCAACATCTGGAGTAACTTCTGCGCCTTCTATAACAATGGAGATTGGTCCAGAAGTGTCGTCATCGCTACTACAGCTATTAAAAGCAATAATACCAAAGCAAAGTACGAGTTTTAAAAAATTATGTTTCATATGTGTTAGTGTTTAAAAATTAAGATTATATAATAATTTGAGATAAAAAGAACGACCATAGCCTAATAGTAGTGAACTATTGGTTGTGCTGTGAGTGCCACCTGTTGCAGAATTGCTCACGTTGACATTAGTTACATCAAAAAGGTTGCGCGCACCAAATGTGAGATCTATTTTGTTTTCAAAAAAGGATTTTTTTATAGAGGTATCTACCCAACTATAGGCATCAGTTTTTGCCAAAGTAAATGTAGAATTGCCATCTGTGTCTGTGCCAGAAGCATAATACTGTTCTTGTGCTCCATTGTATTTTAAAAGTAGCGTAAAGCTAGTTTTCCATGGTTCTACATAGTAGGATGCACTTGTGTTAAGCTGAAGATTGTATAAAAAATCATCATTACTATTAGTCTCACTATTATTAATTCTAGAAATACCTTGAAGGGTTGCACCTAAATTAAATGAGACGTTTTCCCTTTGTAAAGTGTTTTCTAAGGTAAAACCTAATAATTTATATTTGTCTATATTAATAAATTGATATTGTAATGGTGTTGTGTTAACAACAGCGAGATCAATTTTATCTGAAACATCTAAATAGCTAACTTTTAAATTATTGGTTAAGGATGAGTTGTTAAACCAGCTTTTTTTCTTTAAATTTAAAAATGCAGAATAGCCATTTTCTGGGTTTAAATCTTCATTCCCTTGCACGTCATGGTTAGAGTCTACAAAGTAATAATAGAGCTCTTCAAAATTGGGCACTCTGTAAGAAGTGCCAACGTTTCCTCGGAGTTCAAAACCTTTATTCATGAGATATCTTGCGCTTAATGAGGCTAAGAATTTAGAATCGAAAAGCGTATTATATTCATATCTAAAGCCAGGACGTAGTGAGAAGTTTTCAGTTAAGTTAAACTCAGACGTTGTAAAGACCGCTAAATTAGTTTGGGTATTTGTTTTATCTTGTTGTGTGATGCTTCCTGAGGCTTGTGTATCAAAGCCTTCCATGTAACGTGCTTCATAACCTAATTGAAAATTATAACTGTCGCTCTTTACTAAATTTCCAATGGTTCCTTTGGAGAATAAAACTTTACTAGATTGATAGGTTTCATCTGTTTCATTACTACGTTCTCTACTTAAAATATAGTAATTAAATTCATTTAAATCGCGCTCTTGTTGTTGATAAGAAATTGAGGCATTATAGTTAGCGCCAGAGTTCAGTTTACCATTGATATTAAGGTTGTTTACAAACCTATTGGTAGTGTAAATCTTGTCTGTAGCAGAAGGATTACTAGTTTGGCTTTCGGTGTCTATATTGGCTCTTACTGAGGCATCGTAAAAGTTTATGTTTTCATTAAAGTATTCAAATTTATAAACGAGTCTAAAATTATTTCCTTTATAATTTATTAAGGCATTTGTGGTTAATTGTTCTTTAGGAAGCCATTCATAACCTCTAAGACCATCGTTTTGATAATAATTTTCACCTTCTCTGTTATTTAAGAATCCGGCAAAATCATTGCGATTAGCTCCAATTTTTGCCATCCATTTATCGTTGATATTGTGGGTAATACTTAAGGCTTGTATATGTCTACCTTTATCAAACCAAGCATATTCATCGCTAACGGTTTCTTCTTGTACATAAGCTTGTATGCGCCAATCGTTATCTATAGATTTTTTAGTGATAATATTAATAACACCAGAGACCGCATTGGCACCATACTCCACACCCATTGCACCTTCTACAATCTCTATTCGTTCTATATTATCGAGATTAATTTGGGTTAAATCTATATTGTTACCAAATCCATTATCACTAACCATTGGTATGTTATCAATTAATATATTGAAGTATTGTGAGTCTAAACCAAAAAATGAAATCGTAGAACGACCTGTTTGAGCATTCGGGATAATATTAAGGTTAAGATTAAAGTTGAGTAAATCTGCAAGATTATTGGCAGCAACTTGTTCAATTTGTTTCCTGTTTATAACAATGACATTATGTACAGATTTTTTAATAGAAGTAGGGTTGATTTGCCCTGTGACAACTACCTCGTCTAATGATTCTGTTTTGGTGCTATCAACAGCAGCCGTTCTTTCTTGAGCAATTGCGAACGAAAAGAAAAAAAGAAAAAAATAAATTGTAATTTTATTTTTATTTAGACTCATTCTAGTTAAATTTGTCGCAAATATATAATCTTATTTTAATTCGTTCTAAATAAGAATAAGTTTTTTTTAAATTTTTTTTCAAACACAAAAAGTAAATTAGATAAAATGAAAAGCACTGTAATTTTAACCTTAGTATTAGCACTTACTTTTAGTATTAATGCGCAAAAAAAGAAATCACAAGATCAAGAAGCTATTAAAGAGATGTGTGGTTGTTATGAAGTCACCTTTAATTTTGCCGAAACCTTTTCTTATAGTGAAGATTCTTTATATAGACCTTCAAAAACTAAAGTAGACAAAGGATTAGAGTGGGCACAATTAGTAACTGATGCCGATGATAAAATTTCTATTCAGCATTTATTGCAGGTAGGACGACCAGACCAACCAATGATAATAAAGCATTGGAGACAAGATTGGTTGTTTGAAAACAAAGATTTCTATATGTATAATGGCGATAACGAATGGGTGTTTGAAAATAAATCTAAAGACGAGGTTAAAGGACAATGGACACAAAAAGTATATCAAGTAGATGACAGTCCACGTTACGAAGGGTCTTCAACTTGGGTACATGTAGATGGTAAAAGCTATTGGGAAAACGAAACTACAGCACCTTTACCTAGAAGAGAGTATACAAAACGTAGCGATTATAATGTGACCTTGAGAGGTAACCGACAAGAAATCACTAAATACGGTTGGTTACATGACCAAGATAATTCTAAAATAATAAGAGAAGAAGGAAAAGACGATGTTGTTTTAGCCAAAGAAAAGGGGTATAATACCTATGTAAAAGTGGATGACAGCAGATGCCAAGCAGCACAAGACTGGTGGAAAGAACATCAAGACAAATGGGCTTTAGTGAGAAGTAAATGGGATGAGGTTTACGGAAGAAATAAAGATTTAGTATTAGAAACTAAAGTAGATAACAAGCCTTTATATAAGCATTTGTTTGATGATGCCGTTGTAGAGCAAAAAGAAATTGAGACTACTATAGAGTCGTTTGTAAAAAAATAATATGAAGCATTTAAAAACCTATTTAGCCGTTTTAGTATTCGCCTTAAGTTTTCAAGCGTTTTCTCAAAGTAATGTTTTTTTACACAGAGAATTTTGGGACTCTAAACCAAGTGTTGAAATCTTAGAGAAAAAGATTAAGGAAGGCAATAATCCATCTGAAGCCAATAACAATAATTTTGATGGTGTTGTATATGCTATTTTACAAAATGCACCGTTTAAGTCTATTGTTTATTTAATGTCACAAAAAGGAAATGATGTAAATAAACTAACGCACGATGGTAGAACTTACATTTTTTGGGCTGCCTATAAAGGCAATACTGAAATTGTAGCATACTTATTAGAAAATGGTGCTAAAACTGATCTTACAGACGATAAAGGCAGTACAATTATCAATTTTGCAGCAGGAGCAGGCCAAGCCAACACTAAAGTTTATGACCTCATTTTAAATAAGAATCCAGATCTTATTAAAAAGAAAAATCCCAATGGCGCTAATGCCTTATTATTAGGTGCGCCAAAGGATACGGATTTTAAATTAATAAGCTATTTTCAGTCACAAGGATTAGATATTAAAAGTGTAGATAACGATGACAACGGCATCTTTAATTATGTGGCGAAAGCTGGCAATATAGAATTAATGAAATCACTTATAGAAAAAGGGCTAAAAGGCACAGACCAAGCCTTTTTATTTGCAGCAACTGGCACACGAGGAACATCTAATGGAATTGAGGTTTATAAATATCTTGAAAGTGTTGGCTTAAATCCTAATGTTTCAAATAATGATGGCATTAACCCATTACACATTTTAGCGTCAAGTAGTAAAGATGAAACGGTAATTAACCATTTTATAGAAAAAGGTGTCGATGTTTTCGCTACAGATAATCGTGGTAATTCTGCATTTATGAATGCGGCTTCAAGAAATAATTTAACTATAGTAAAGTCGTTATCTCAATATTTAAAGGAGGTAAATTTAAAAAACAAAAAAGGTCAATCTGCTTTATCGTTAGCAGTTGGTGGAAATGATGCTGATGTTGTAGAATTTTTACTTAATAATGGTGCTGATACCTCAGTCATTGATGAAAAAGGAAACGATTTAACCTATTACTTAATCAATTCTTATTCAAGCAGAAATAAGGCCCAATTTTCTGAAAAGCTGGCATTACTAAAACGTAGAAATATTGATTTGTCTACAGTGCAAAAATCAGGAAATACTTGGTATCATTTAGCGGTTGAAAAAAACAGTTTAGAGTTGTTAAAGTTGGCAACAGAAATGAAGCAAGATATCAATGCTAAAAATAGTGAAGGCAATACAGCATTACATTTAGCAGCAATGAAAGCTAAAGATGATGCTATTCTTAAATTTTTAATAGCACAAGGCGCAGATAAAAAAGTAACTACAGATTTTGAAGAATCTGCCTATGATTTGGCTCAAGAAAACGAATTACTTTCAAAGCAAAAAGTTTCAATTGAATTTTTAAAATAACAACTTTTAAAGATGAAAAAAATAAAATTAATAACCTTATTATCTATTCTTGTATTAGGATTGGTATCCTTTACAAATTTTACAGAATCTAGCAAATACAAATGCATGATTCAAATGACAAATTATACTGGAGAAGGCGCTTATATTGTAATTTCTTTATTAAATCCAGAAGGTGAATATGTAGAAACCTTAAATGTAAAAGGTGATGATGATGAGTGGTATAATACAGTAGAATCTTGGTGGCAATTTTACGGTAAACGTAGACCTAATATTGATGCTATTACAGGAGCAACTATTAGTGGTGGTGAACGTGCTATTAGCGTTATAGAAATTGATAACGATAAAATTGATAAAGGTTATAAATTAAGATTTGAAACGGCTGTTGAAGATCAAGAATATTACGAAAGTGATGTGGAATTAGAATTAACTTCAGCAAGTGTAAAAAGTAAAGTAGAAGGCAAAGGCTTTATTAGATATATACGTTTAATGGCTCAATAAAATCCAATGAAATGACCATTTCTATTTGGAGATTTAGTCATCTTATGTTGGCTTTAGTGTCTTCACTTTTTATAATTTTAGCTTCAGTAACTGGTGCAATTTTGGCTTTTGAGCCTATTTCTAACCAGCTACAACCTTATAAGATTAATAGCAATACATCTTTAAGTACGACTATTAGTAGTCTATCAGAACGCTATGACGAAATTATTACCATTGCAACCGATGAAAATGATTTTGTTGTAGCTTCTGTAATTACAAAAGAAGGTCATAACGAAACGTTTTACATTAATCCAGAAACAGGAGAAAAGCTTGGTGAACGCATTGAAAAAGCACCAATATTTAGATTCACTACCAATTTACATCGTTCCTTATTTTTAAAATCTACTGGCCGTTTTATTGTTGGTTTAGTATCGTTCTTCTTAATTCTCATGGCCTTAACAGGCATGGTGTTAATAGCGAGAAGACAAGGTGGAATAATGCGCTTTTTTTCGAAAATTATAAACGAAAATTTCGAACAATATTACCACGTCATCATAGGACGTTGGTTATTAATTCCGGTCATTATTGTTGCACTTACTGGTGTTTATTTGTCGCTTGAAAAGTTTTCATTATTACCAGAAACAAACATATCACATACCTATCCTGATGCTGAATTAGGAACCGTTGATCGTATGCATATTTCAGATTTTGAACTATTCAATGCGTTAAAAATTTCAGAAGTTGAAAGTTTAGAGTTTCCATTTTCAGATGATATCGAAGATTACTTCTTTTTAAAATTAAAGGATAAAGAACTTTTAGTTAATCAGTTTAATGGAATAGTCGTTAGTGAGCAAGTTTATCCAATAGTCAAGATATTATCAGACTGGAGTTTGTTTTTGCATACTGGTCAAAGTTCCATATGGTGGTCCATAGTCTTATTCTTGGTGAGTGTAGCGTTGCTATTCTTTATATATTCTGGTTTCGCTATGACTTTAAAACGTCGAAAAACAGCAGAAAAAGTTAAAAACAAATACACAAAAGAGGAAGCAGAGCATATTATTCTAGTCGGTTCAGAAACAGGTAGTACCTACAAATTAGCCAACCTCTTTTACAAAGCGTTATTGGCAGACGGCAAAACGGCTTTTATTTCAGATTTAAATAATTATACAGCGTACAATAATGCAGAACAATTAACAATTTTTACATCGACCTATGGTGAAGGCGAAGCTCCAATTAATGCTAATAAATTTGAAAAATTATTAGAAAGCACATCTCAAAACAAGGTAATCGATTACGCTGTTGTAGGTTTCGGATCTTTGTTGTATCCAGCTTATTGTAAATATGCCGAAGTGATAGATGACTTATTGCTTAAGCATAAAAGCTTCAATAGAACACTTGAGCTTGTTAAAATTAATAATCAGTCGTTTGAAGCCTTTAATAATTGGGTTTCTCAATGGAATACAATTAATAATAGTCAACTAAAAATTAAACAACCCGTTGAAAAACATAGTTCAAAATATACCAGACAATTTGAAGTTGTAAAGCGCACTGCATTAAATGTGGATAATACGTTTTTAATTCAACTCAAACCATTGAAGCATATTAAATTTCAGTCTGGCGATTTATTAGCGTTTAGACCAAATACGGACGAAGCAGCAAGACAATATTCCATAGCCCAAATAGGAAATGATATTCTGCTTAGTATTAAAAAACATGATAAAGGTGTGTGTTCTACCTATTTTAGTCAATTACTTCCATCAGATTTAATTACTGCGACTATTGAGCCCAATCAAGATTTTCATTTACCAAAGGCAACTAAAGATGTTGTATTAATTGCAAACGGAACAGGTATTGCGCCATTCTTAGGCATGATTCAAGAACATCAAAACCAGAATAATATACATCTATTTTGGGGTGGACGCACTAAGGCATCCCTAAACTTATATACCGATTACTTAAATGATGGTAAACTAGCCCAACTCTATGTTTCATATTCACAAGAGCAAGCGGAAAAGATATATGTACAAGATATACTACCTCAAAATAAAACCTTTATAGCTAGACATTTATCGGCAGGAGGTGTCGTTATGATTTGTGGATCTATCGCAATGCAAAATTGCGTTTTAGAGGTATTAAATAATATTACAATAAAAACATTAAACAAACCATTGAGTACGTTTCAAAATAACGATCAGCTGCGAATGGATTGTTATTAAAATAAATAATTATGTGTCAAAATATAAAAGTATTGTCTAAAGTAAATAGTGGTGAATTGTTGTTTTGTGAAGAGTGTGAGCTCTATCATTTAGCATTTAATAATTTGTTTTTTGCAATTAATTTAGAAGAACTAAAACGTCTAAGATATTACGTAAATAATATTGACCCTGAGTATTGGGAACAAAAATATAATAGCTGTTCCGTGAGAAGAAAAATTCCATTACCATCTACTCAAGAGAATTTGGTCATTATGTTTAGTAGGCAAGAATTAATGGAATTACGTACGCTTTTAAATTATGATGTATTTAATGGTGAGATATTTAATAAGTTCTTGAATGTTGATGATATTGATTATAATTTAATTCTTAATTAAAGCATTAGAATTTTGCGAATTCTGTAAAAATCAAGGTTATTTTAATTTATTCTAAATAAGCTTTGTAAATAAATGTTTGTGTATTAAATTTGGGACTTCAAAATGAATTTATTTATATCAAGTCTAAATAAAATTATCAATCTAATTAATTCCATCTATGATGTTAAGTAACAATTTACAAAACAAAATGAAAATTTCGAAAAGCCTAGTATTAAGCATTTTTGCAGCAGGTGCATTATTCACGTCATGTTCTAGTGACGATGACAATGGCGTAACAGGTCCAGAAGTAATTGAACCTGCAACATATGAGTTTGAAAGAAACGGAACGACTACAGTAAGTTACGACGGCCAAACAACACGTATAGAAATGGGTGAGGAGTTTGTATCCGCACTTAGTGATGCAAGTAAATCAGAAGCCGAATTAGATGGTATGTTTACAAATACAGGAGATTATTTTTCTACAAGTGCTTTAAACACCTCAGGAAAAGATATTAGAAGTAAAACAGCAGCTTCTACAGATTATTTTTCTGCGAATACTACAGATGCTACAGCTATAAAAGCACAGTTTGATACTTGGATTGCTAGTCAAGTTAGTGAAGTGTTTCCTAATTGGAATACAGATGCTGTTGCTGGTACAGCAGGAAAAATACAAGAAGCAGGTGGAGGCTCAACGCGCTATGTAAGTGCTAAAGGTGTGGAATATAACCAAGCAATCACTAAAGGGTTAATTGGTGGATTAATGGCAGACCAAATCCTTAATAATTATTTAAGTCCAGCGGTCTTAGATGCTGGTAATAATGTAGAAGATAATGATAATGACGTCTTAGATGGTTCTAATAACTATACAACTATGGAGCACAAATGGGACGAAGCTTTTGGTTATTTATATGGAACTGATGATGCTTTAGCACCACAATTAAATGTAGATAGTTTTTTAAACAAATATTTATCGCGTGTAGAAGGCGATGATGATTTTGCTGGCATTGCCCAAGATATCTATGACGCCTTTAAATTAGGAAGAGCAGCAATTGTTGCTAAAAATTATACGGTTAGAGATGAACAAGCTGCTATTATTAAAGAAAAAATATCAATAGTAATTGGTGTAAGAGCAGTATATTACTTACAAGCTGGTAAGGCAGGTTTAGGATCTGATTACGCGTCTGTATTCCACGATTTATCAGAAGGTTTAGGTTTTGTTTATAGTCTTCAATTTACACGTCAACCAGGAACTGATGTACCATATTTATCAAAAACTGAAGTAGATGCTTTTATGTCAGAACTTTTAGAAGGTAATGGATTTTGGGACGTAACTACTGAAACTTTAGATAGTATTTCAGAAGATATTGCTGATCGTTTTAGCTTTACTGTAACAGAAGCAGCAAGCTAAACGTTAAAATATTTAAACTAAAAATTTAAAGCATAAGCATTCATTAGGTTGAAAGCTTATGCTTATTTATCTTTGCACCCGAAAAAGAAAAATATAGATGTTAAAAAAAATAATACTTTTTGTAATTGTCGTTGCAGCGATTTCATGTAGTTCATCTGATGATAATGGTGGTTCTAATAATGATGATGGTTTTGACAGAACGGCATTGCTAACCAATGTGGCTGATAATATTATCATTCCTGCCTTTCAAGATTTGCAATCTAAACTCGCTTCTGTAGATGTTGCCACAACCAGTTTTATAAATGATAAGTCTACTGGTAATTTAGATGCTTTAAGTGACGCTTGGTTAGAAGCGTATAAAGTTTGGCAACATGTACAAATTTATAACTTAGGCGAAGCAGATAATTTAGGTGGAGGAGAAAGAGGCTTTGTAAGTTTCTTTAATATTTATCCTGTAACTGTTGCAGATATTGAAAATGCAGCAAACACTGGGAGTTATGATTTAAATACTGCTAATTATCATGATGCTCAAGGGTTTCCGGCTTTAGATTTTTTAATTCACGGCATTGCAACAGGAGATTCATTACCATTAGATAAATTTACTACAAATAGCGATTTTGAAGGTTTTACTACCTATTTAACAGATGTGGTCACTCAAATGATAAGCTTAAATACTGCGATAGTTAATAACTGGGTATCGAGTTATAGAAGTACATTTATTGCCAATACAGATAGTGGACTTAATGGGTCTTTTAATAAGTTAGCTAATGATATTGTTTATTCTTATGAGAAAGATTTTAGAGCTCAAAAAATAGGAATTCCTGCAGGTATTTTTTCTAATGGTGGTACACTTCCAGAAACCGTTGAGGCATTTTATAAAAAGGATGTTTCAAAAGAATTAAGTTTAGAGGCTTTAACAGGAATTGAGAATTTATTTAATGGCATATCTTATAACAGTGTAAGTTCTGTTAGCGGCTCATCTTTTAGTACGTATTTAGAATTTTTAGACCGAGAAGATTTAGTTACTGAAATTAATAATCAGTTTGCCGCAGGACGAAATGCTATTAACGGTCTTAACGATGATTATACGCAACAATTAAGCGATAACAGTATACAAATGACAGCGGCATATGATATTATTCAAGCTGCAGTGCCAAAATTAAAAGTGGATATGAAACAAGCTTTAAATTTTGTTATTGATTATGTAGATGGTGATGGCGATTAATTGTTTTTAAAAAATAAACCAAAGAGGTTGTCTAATGGCAACCTCTTTTTGTATTACATATTAAATGCTAAAAAAACTAAAATTGTATTTAGACACTAATACTAATGCAGCGCCTTTGGCTGTGTTTAGGATTGGGTTTGGTGCGATGATGTTAGCAAGCATTATTAGATTTTGGAGCTTGGGTTGGATAGATAAATTGTACCTGCAACCAAAATTTCAGTTTTCTTATTACGGTTTTCAATGGGTAAAACCTATTGGAAACTATACGTATTTACTATTTGCTTTATGTGGTCTAGCTGCTCTTTTTGTTCTAATTGGTTTTAAATACAGAATAGCAATTATTTCCTTCTTTCTGAGTTTTACGTACATTGAGTTAATGGATAAAACCACGTATCTCAATCACTATTATTTTATAAGTGTACTTAGTTTTTTAATGTGCTTTTTACCTGCAAATGCCTACTTTTCTGTAGATGCCTTTCTTAAAAAAACGCATTACAAGCAAATCCCAAAATGGACTATTGATGTCATCAAATTGTTACTCGGAACGGTTTATATATATGCAGGCTTAGCAAAACTTAATAGTGATTGGTTGTTTAAAGCCATGCCATTAAAAATCTGGTTGCCATCTAAATACGATATACCAATTATAGGCGAAACCCTAATGCATAAAGATTGGTTTCACTTTGCCATGAGCTGGTCTGGTATGTTATATGATTTGGCCATTCCGTTTTTATTACTCTATAAGAAAACGAGAACATTGGCTTTTGTATTGGTTGTTATTTTTCATGTGTTTACAAGGATTTTATTTCCTATTGGCATGTTTCCATATATTATGATTGTGTCTACATTAATATTCTTTGATGCTCATGTTCACGAGAAGATTCTTAACGTTTTTAGACAACTTTTAAAACCCTTAAAGTTGAAGGTTGAACAACCAAAAACTGAAACATATAGGTTTTCAAACCGAAAGATTATCATTCCAATATTAGCTTTGTTTTTTGCTGTGCAACTTGTGTTTCCTTGGCGATATGTATTGTATCCCAATGAGTTGTTTTGGACAGAAGAAGGCTATAGATTTTCATGGCGCGTAATGCTCATGGAGAAAGCAGGCTACGCTAATTTCAAAATTGTAAATAGCGAAACAAAAGATTTTTTCTATGTCGATAATTTAGATTTTTTAACGCCATTTCAAGAAAAACAAATGAGCTTTCAACCCGATTTTATTTTGGAATACGCTCATTATTTAGGCGACCATTTTAAAAGTCAAGGCAATCAAAACATTCAGGTATTTGTAGATTGCTTTGTTGCGTTAAATGGAAGAATGAGTCAACCTTATATTGACCCAAATGTAGATTTATACCAAGAGAAAGAATCATTTAAACATAAAAACTGGATACTACCATTCAATGATGAAATTAAAGGTTTATAACACAATATTACTTGTATTCATTACAGTGTCTTCGGCTTTAGCTCAAAGCAAAGTTTCAGGCATTGTAACATCACAAGAATCTAACAAATCATTATCTAATGTTGAAATATTTGAAAAAGCCTCTGGCTTATTAGCCAAGACTGATGCTAAAGGTTATTTTGAATTTACAACCACAAAAAAAACACTAACCTTAGTGTTCTTTTCTTATGAATTTCAGGTGGTAGAAATAAGCGTTGTGGTAGATGGAGATACAACAGTAAATCAATCCCTTGAAACTTTAGGAGAACAACTTACAGCTGTAGAAATTACAGCCCGAAAAGCCAAAGTTTTTGAATTAAGCCGATTAAATGATGTTGAAGAAACAGCCATTTATGCAGGCAAGAAAACTGAAGTGATTTTAGTTGACCAATCTATGGCGAATTTAGCTTCTAATAATGCCAGACAAATTTATAGTCAAGTTGCAGGATTGAATATCTTTCAGAATGATGATGCAGGTTTACAACTAAATATTGGAGGTAGAGGTCTAGACCCAAACCGAACCTCTAATTTCAACACCAGACAAAACGGCTACGATATTAGTGCAGATGTTTTAGGATATCCAGAAAGTTATTATACACCACCTGCTGAAGCCTTAGAGCAAATACAAGTCGTTAGAGGTGCAGCATCTTTACAGTACGGCACACAGTTTGGAGGCCTTATCAATTTTATATTTAAAAAGCCAAATCCTAATAAAACTATTGAGCTTATTACCAGAAATACTGTAGGAAGTAACGGATTGTATACCAACTTTACAAGTCTGAGTGGTACTAAAGAAAAGTTCAGTTATTATACTTATTTCAATTATAAAAAAGGCGATGGCTTTCGGCCAAATTCTGAATTTGAATCCAAGAATGCTTTTATGCATTTGGGCTATCAATTATCTGATAAAACCAAGCTTTCAGGAGAATTAACTTATATGCGCTATTTAGCACAGCAGGCAGGTGGTTTAAGTGATGCTATGTTTAATGAAGACGCATTTCAGAGTAATAGAACCCGAAACTGGTTTCAGGTAGATTGGTTACTTTATAATTTTAAAATAGCACATGAGTTTTCTGAAAACACCAACTTTACATTCAACTTTTTTGGATTAGATGCAGAACGAAATGCTTTAGGTTTTAGAACCAACAGACAAGATATTCCAGATAATTTTGAAGAGCGCGACTTAATAATAGGTGAGTATAATAATTTTGGTTTTGAAGCCAGATTACTTAATAAGTATAAATTGTTTGGCAAGGATGCTACAGGACTTATAGGAACAAAATTCTATAAAGCTGATAATACCTCAATCCAAGGGCCAGGTTCTGATGGCATTGGTCCAGATTTCGAACTGCAATTAGAAGATTTTCCAAATTATGAGAGTCAATCTAACTTTAGTAATCCAAATCTTAATGTGGCTGTTTTTGGCGAGAATATTATTTATTTAAATGATAAATGGTCGGTTACACCAGGATTTAGATTAGAATATATAAAAACGGAAAGCGACGGATTTTCTAAACGTATTAATTTAGATGGAGCAGGCAACGTAATTCTTAATGAAACAGAATTTTCAGATGAATTAAACGAGCGTTCTTTTGTGTTGTTTGGCTTAGGCACAAGTTACAAGCCAAATGAAAATGTAGAGTTTTATGCCAATGCATCACAGAATTATAGGTCAGTAACCTTTTCTGATATTAATTTAGTTAATCCCAATTTTAGTGTAAGACCTTTAGAAGATGAAACAGGACTTACAGGAGATTTAGGTTTTAGAGGTCATTATAAAGGCTTGGTTTCTTTTGATATTAGCGCCTTTAGTTTATTCTATAATGACAGAATAGGGATTACGCTAGAAGTACAAAATGATAATAGTGTTAGAAAAGTAAGAGACAATATAGGAGATGCCTTTATTTTTGGTTTAGAATCTTTAATTGATTTCGATTTAAATAAACTTTTTATTGATAGCAGTAAGTATAGATTTAACTATTTTGTAAATACGTCTTTGATACATTCAGAATATACCAAGTCTGACGAAACAGGAATAGAAGGGAACCAGGTAGAATTTGTACCGCAACTTAATTTAAAAACCGGATTAAAATTCGCATATCAAAATTTTCAAACCAGTGTGCAATACACTTATATTTCTGAACAATTTTCTGACGCACCCAACTCAGGTAATGATCCTTTAGGAAGTTCTGGTATCATTGGGCTAATACCAGCATATGATATTTTAGACGTTTCTTTATCCTATCAATACAAACAAATTAAATTAGAAACAGGAATAAATAACGTTTTAGATAACACCTATTTTACAAGACGAGCAACAGGTTATCCTGGACCAGGCATATTACCATCGCCACCAAGAAACTGGTATGCAACTTTAGAAATTAAAATTTAATCGCCATCTGTATCTGTAGTTGTAATGACAATAGATAAAATACTTCTTACATCTACAGCAAAAAGAATACGTAAATCTTCAAGTTTAGAATGTAAATCTTCTACTAAATCGTGGTTTTGTTCAACAGCTTCATTTAATGGTATAGTAATAGCATTTAGAGCTATATAGATGTCATCTATTTTGTTTTGTATAGCATCATTTAAATCGGTTGTATTGGTAATAGAAAACACATAATCATCCACTCCTAAACCATTAGGATTAAAATAAGCCGTTTCTACACTTTCTATACTCGCTTGTACAAGTGCTTTAGACGTTTCACTGTAATAGGCTTGGGTAAGTTCTGAGTTTATCACTTGCGAATTTTCTAAACCAGCTGGTTTTCCTACTTTGGTTGTTTTGGTAACATCTAAAGCATTATGCATGCCGTTATAATATTGGTTGAAGGAACCTTGAATTCCAGAATCATCACTATTAATAAACGTCGTCGCATAATCTTCACCAGTAGCAGACCATACGTCTTGAAGTTTCTCTGCTCTTGACGTTAAATAGGCTGCAGCTAATCTTAAATAATTTCGTCTTTTTTCGGAATCAATAAACGTAGTATTCGTTGTGGTACCATCTTCAGAAAATAATAAATATTCTAATGCGGCAAGTGATTTTGCTTGAGCACTAATGGTTGCCATAAACGATTCGTCTATAGTGTCATTATCTGATATAAAAAATTCTATAGCACCTTCCACAGTTGGCCAATTATAAATAGACGTATGTATAAATTGATCTCTTGCGCTTCCAATATGGTGCACATAGGTTTTTTCATAGGCTATAGCTGTAACTTGCCATTGTGATTTTGCTAATTCTAAATTAGCTGTTGTTGGTGTATTTACATAATCATTAACCGTTGCTTCAAAATTTATGCTTGAGGCAACAAATAAATCAATAGAAGGCATAATTTGTTGTTCCGTTAAATCCGTTAATAAGGTTTTAACGTTAAATCCATCATTAGAATCGTCATTACTATTACATCCTAAAATAATAAGAGTGAGGAGGATTAAAGCTAAGGCTGTTTTTTTCATATGTATTATAATGAGTTGATAAAATCAATAACGTTTTCACGTTCTTCTTGAGATAGGTTTTTAAATGCATTTTTTATAGATTCCGCTTCACCACCATGCCAAAGTATGGCTTCTTCTACATTACGTGCTCTACCATCATGTAATAAAAATGTGTGATCGTTAACCGTAGATATAAGACCAATTCCCCAAAGTGGTTGGGTACGCCATTCATTGCCATTGGCATCAAAATCTGGTCTGTTATCTGCTAGGTCATCTCCCATGTCATGCAATAAGAAATCAGAATACGGTTTTATAGTAACATTTTCTAGTAGCGGACTAATATCAGAAACTCCTGTCGTTTGGTTAATTGAATGACAGTCAATACAATTTAATTCGTTAAAAAGGACTTTCCCTTTTAAAACAGATTCTTCTGTAACATTACGTCTGTTGGGTACTGCTAATGTAGATTGGTAAAATAATATACGTTCTAATTGTTCATCTGTAACTTCTGGATCACCACCATTAGGAGCGTCAATGCAATCTTGTTGAGGCGAAGGACAATTTGTTTCTGGAAAAAGTGAAGTCGTTAAACCCATATCACCACTTAAAGCACCAGCAATTTGTTGTTTTAATGTTGGCATATTGGCTTTCCAGCCATATTTTCCAATTTTATCGCTTTCTGCTTCTTCGTCGTAAACGTAATTTGGTCGTCCGGAAATCCCATCATTATTTGAGTCAAACTCGTCTACAAACTGTAAAATTTCACTATCAGGTAATGCACTTACGAGACCTAAACCAATAGTTTGTTGCGCTACTCTTGGTGACATTTGTACACCTATTAAACTCCCAAATTGTTCTTCAGAAAAGGAGTAGATTGGCTTTTGTAATTGGTAAGTAGTGCCATCTGCGTATGTTCCATTAATGTATTCATAGGTGACATTAACTTTGGCTTCAAAAGGAATATCGTTATTCGCTCTATCTTGCAGTTGTGTGCCATAATTTGGTACAGGATTATTATTTCCAAAGCTATCTTGTCCAGGCATGCTAATACGCATTAAAAAGCCGTCAGAGTTTTGACCATTAACCAAAGGACCACCTCGTCCATCCTTAAAATGACATCCAGCACAAGCTCTCGCATTAAAAGTTGGTCCTAAACCGTCTCTTGCTGTTGTCGATGCTGGTGCAGATACCCAATTTTGATTAAACAAAGAATTACCTGTAGAAAATTCTCCAATTTCAGTAAAAGATAAGCCGTCAATTTCAAAACCAAAGGCATTGGCACTTGTGCTATTTACACCTAACTCACCAGTTAAATATTCTTCACCTTCTTCATAGAGATCTTCTATAGATGAGTAATTATCATCATCAGACTTACAAGATGTAAGACCTAAAGTAATAACTAATAATATAATGAATTGCGTTTTTCTCTTTAACAAAATCGATATGTTTAAAAATAGATAAATCCCAAGGCGCTAAGCTCGGGATTTATACATATATACTAAAATAAATATTTAAATAAATTAGTTGAGGTTAATGCCAATTACAGAAGCTGATGCACTAATTTCATCTGCTAAGGTAAATAAGGCTTCAACAGCTTGCATTACAGGACCAGAAAGATCATCGGTTGCTTCTTGCGTAATTAAATAATCAAACGGAAGTGCATTATCACCAATGATATTAATTTTTGTCATAGCATCTGTAGCTGCCGTTTGTAAGGCTAATGCTTGTGTAGCATCTGCTTGGCTTACTAAATCGTAAAAAGAAGGACCATCAATACTTCCATAAGACCCATAAATAACATTTATGACACCTTGTGCATTGGCATACACATCTCTATTAGTATTATCTGAAAAGCAAGAGTGTTCATCCTCTTGTCCACTTGCATTAATACCATCTGTAGAATCTACAGGTGCTATCATACGCTCAGAGCTTAACTCGTCACCAGCAATAAAGAATGCACCATTAATTGCTTGTTGTAATGCTGTATCTGTATCTAAACTTTCAAAAACAGTTCTGTAAGTTCCGCCTACAGCCCAAGTATTTACTAAATCTAATAAATCATTGACTAATAAATCAGTACTTACAGTTAAGTATAATGCTCTTCTATCTGCATTGGCAGCAGTAGTATAGTCTGTATAAGAACGTTGACCAGCTAAGTCTTCTGCTGGAGCCGTATTATCTTGTCCCCAAAGTAAGAACTCAATAGCATGCCATCCTGTACTGATGGATTTATCATCAACACCTTCATTTAATCCAGCGATAGTAGCAGCATTTATAGTTACGCTTGTGTCACTGATTATACTACCATAGTCACCAGCGTAATCTTCTGTTCCGTTAGCAACGTAGTCTATATAGCTTTCATCAATTGGCCAAGCATTCATTTGTCCTTCAGTTCCTAAAGACCAAGAATCAGATTCCGTATCAACAGGTCCGTTAGCTTCTCTAAATACTTCAGTTTGTCCGTATGGTTCTCTTGCAGCTAACCATGCATCTTTGGCAGCTGTAAAAGTAGTTTCGGTTGGGTTTGCAACAAAAGTTTCAATAGCCGTTTGCATGGTAACAGCTGTATTATAACTATCGAGATATGATTGGTAAACAATATCTGCATAGTTAGCAACAACTTCCGATTTAGAAACGTCGTTATTGCTAGAATTGTTATCGTCGTCGTCAGAACAAGCGAAAACTAAGCTTAATGATAATGCTAATAATAAAATTGAATGTTTTTTCATTTTTTATAGGTGTGTTAGTTTTAAAAAAAGCAAAACTATTTTTAATATTTTAAAAAGCAAAATTTATTTAGACTAAATTTAAATAATATGCGAAAAACGAAATTTTGACTCCATTAACTGCTTAATATTAAATAATTGGTTGTTTATGTTATCGTTTCTTTAATGTGGCCATTATGTTGAAAAAAAAGCGTAAATTTGTACGCAATTATATCTTAATTGCCATGATAGCACACGAAAATAAAATTGTTGGAGAAGGTCTTACTTACGATGACGTACTCTTGGTTCCTGCATTCTCTGAAGTTCTTCCTCGCGAAGTTAATATTCAAACAAAATTTACAAGAAATATTACAATAAATGTCCCTGTGATTTCGGCGGCCATGGATACCGTTACCGAAAGTAAAATGGCTATTGCAATGGCTCAAGAAGGTGGCATTGGTGTTTTGCATAAAAACATGACCATAGAGCAGCAAGCGGATAAAGTGCGTAAAGTAAAACGTGCTGAAAGTGGAATGATTATCGATCCGGTGACATTACCATTAACAGCAACCGTTTTTGATGCGAAGTCTAACATGGCAGAGCATAGCATTGGCGGCATACCTATTGTAGATGAAAATGGAACCTTAAAAGGCATTGTAACAAATAGAGATTTGCGTTTTGAACATGAAAACAAAAAGCCAATCGTGGAAGTGATGACTTCTGAGAATTTAATTACTGCTGCTGTTGGAACATCTTTAAAGGACGCAGAAAAAATTCTTCAGCAAAATAAAATTGAAAAATTACTTATTGTAGACGATAACTTTATTCTAAAAGGTCTTATAACATTTAGGGATATTACTAAAGTAACGCAAAAACCAAATGCCAATAAGGATTCTTACGGTAGATTACGTGTTGCTGCGGCAATTGGAGTGACTGGTGATGCTATAGAAAGAGCATCTGCTTTAGTCAATGCAGGTGTTGATGCGGTTATTATTGATACAGCTCACGGACATACCAAAGGTGTGGTTATGGTGCTTAAAGAATTAAAGAAGAAGTTTCCAAAATTAGAGGTTATAGTTGGTAATATTGCGACTGGTGAGGCGGCAAAATATTTAGTTGAAGCTGGTGCAGATGCTGTAAAAGTAGGTATTGGTCCTGGATCAATTTGTACAACGAGAGTCGTGGCAGGTGTTGGTTTTCCCCAGTTTTCTGCGGTATTAGAAGTTGCTGCCGCAATTAAAGGAACAGGAGTTCCTGTAATTGCAGATGGTGGTATTCGCTATACAGGAGATATACCAAAAGCGATTGCTGCAGGTGCAGATACAGTAATGTTAGGATCGCTATTAGCCGGAACGAAAGAAAGTCCTGGAGAAACCATTATTTATGAAGGTCGTAAATTCAAATCGTATCGTGGAATGGGTTCTGTAGAAGCAATGAAACAAGGGAGTAAGGATCGTTATTTTCAAGATGTTGAAGATGATATTAAAAAACTTGTACCAGAAGGCATTGTAGGTCGTGTACCATATAAAGGAGAACTTTTTGAAAGTATTCATCAGTTTATTGGTGGACTTAGAGCAGGAATGGGTTATTGTGGCGCAAAGGATATTGCAACATTAAAAGAGTCTGGTCGTTTTGTAAAGATTACAAGTTCTGGTATTAATGAAAGTCATCCGCATGATGTTACCATAACTAAAGAAGCACCAAATTACTCTAGGTAAATAAATATATAAGTTGAGAAATAGGCTTTTATGTTTTCAACTTAAACTTGTATAAATTAAAACAGCATCTTATGGATGCTGTTTTTTGTTTTGGTTAAACTTATTGTATCGATCTTAATGGGAATTCGATCTCATATTATAAAGGTGCCCAAGTATGATTAAAACAGAAAAAAGAAACATCGTGTATTCAAAAACTTCGGCTTGGTCTTCGAGAAGTACTGAGGTCACAAAACCTACAAATGAAACCCACAAAAATATGCTAATCGGTTTAAAAAAACGCCCGTTAGTTGCCTTGTAAATTGAGAAAAACGCTATGGCAATAAAAAGGTATGCTATTAATGGGTTGCTTATAAAGCCAATTCCCATGGCAAGTAGTGCTGGCACAGCTAAACAATGTACAATGCAAAGAAATGCACTGAAAGCGCCTAACTTATCTGCCCAATTGATGTGTTTTGTTTGAATCATTTTATTTGTAATTTATTTTAAGAAACCAGTCTAATTTAATGCAACTGAGTTGCAAAACTATAGAATTAAATTTGTAATTGCAACGTAGTTGCATTAAATTTGTAGACATGGGAATCGTTAGGAAAACAAAAGCTGTAACAACAGTACTCAATATTTTTGAAGCACAAAATGAGGCTAAGTCTGTCGTCCGTCTTATTGAACTTGTAAAAGGCGTAATGAACAAAACAACCGTTTACCGTGTGTTAGATAGGCTAGAACAGGAAGGTGTAATCCATTCGTTTAATGGTAGAGATGGTTTAAAATGGTATGCCAAATGTGACGAAGGCTGTTCTTCTCATAAGCATTTAGATTCACATCCACATTTTCAATGTACGGAATGTGATAAGGTCGAATGTTTGTCCTTAGATGTAAAAATACCGAAACTAAAAAACCACAAAGTAGATTCTACAGATATTTTATTACTTGGACAGTGTGAAGCATGTTGCTCTTAGGAGGTTGAATTAGCCTTTTATAATTTCCTTGTATTCTTCAAAAAAGGCTTCAAATAAAATCATGTTAACGTTAAAGAATTCCATAACCGCTCTCCATGAATTTTTATTGTGTATTGATACTTTTTGTTCTAAAGGTAAATAGATGCGCGAAATTTCTTTTCCGTTTTCTAAATAGAATTCTTCTTCAAAAATAACGTCTGGTAAGTAGTCGTTTTTTAATATGCTTTTTAAAGCGACTAGTTTTTCCCAATAATTGATTCTATTTTCTAAATCATCTTCTAGGTCTAATGCAATAAGTGCCGATTTTGTATCAAAATGAAATTTAAATGACACACCTTTTGCTTTGGTATCGTATAGAAGCCATTTTCTAGGAAATGATTTCCCAAAGCTGGTCCAAAATTCTTGTCGTAGTTGTCTAGATTCTTCTTTTGAAAACATGTTATAAAAAATATGCAATTAAAATTCCCAAACAAATAGCAACTAGTTTAGATAAATTGAATTTATGGCCTTCACTGGCTTCAAATAAAATCGTGGTAGAAATATGCAAAAATATACCTATCACAAAGGCATTGATAACATCTACATAATTGGCAACAAAAGGAATGGTATTAGAAATAAACGTGCCTAATGGTGTCATAGCAGCAAAAGCAACTAAGAAACCTATAATGTGAAGTTTTGTATAATTAGATTGTAACAAAAAAGCACCAATTAAAGCAGCAATTGGTATTTTATGGATTAACACACCATAAACCATATCGTTATGCTCATGGATTGGGAAGCCTTCTAAAAAACTATGAATACATAAACTGATAAAGAGTAACCACGGAAATTGCGTATCTTCTTTATGGATGTGAACGTGTCCATGTTCTGCGCCCTTAGATAAAAACTCTAAAATAATTTGTAATAGAATACCACACATTATAAAAAGGCCAGTTTGTTTGGCATTATCGATGTGATGGTAGACTTCTGGTAATAAATCAAAAAGCGTAAGTGCAAGTAAAAATGCGCCACTAAAAGACAACAGTAATTTGGTACTAATAGATTTTTCTTTTTTAGTAAAGAAAGCAATACCAACACCAATAATTATGGCCAAAATGGGAAGTAAATACTTAGTCATATACCTAAATTACTTAAAAATCATAATTAAACGCTCTGACGTTTTAGAATGGTATTTACTTAATTTAAAATCTCCAAAAACATCTAATAAATGTACACCAGCTTTGTCAAAAAGTAGTTGAAAATCTTCTAATGTAAATGCTTTTACGCGTTCTTGGAATTCAAAGTGTTCTCCGTCAGCTTCAAAATTAATATCCTTAATGATATAACCATCTTTTACATAGCGCTTTTGATGAAAATCGATGCCTTCAACGGTTTTAGTATCTTCAGCAACCAAGTTTTCAATGACGTAATTGGTGTTCATAAAGTCAATCACGCCAAAACCAAACGTATTCAATTCGGCTTTAATAGCTTTTATGGTTTTGAGATTACATTTGTCATCTTCAAAATAACCAAAACTTGTAAATAGATTAAAAACGGCATCAAATGTATCTGGATATGGTTTGCTCATATCATGTACATTAAACTTTAGCGTGTCATTTTCATATTGTTGTGCATGTGTAATGCTTTTCTCAGATAAATCAACACCTGTAACATTATAACCTAAAGAATTGAGATACAACGAATGTCTGCCTTTACCACACGCTAAATCCAATATTTTTCCACCTTCAGGAATATTGAGATAGTTGGTAAGATTGTCCATAAAACCTTGGGCTTCTGTATAATCTCTGTCTTTATATAGAATATGGTAGTAAGGTGTGTCAAACCATGAAGCGTACCATTGTTTAGTTGATTTACTCATAATGCAAAATGTAGTGCAAAAATACTGTATTTTTGCAATCTATTTGACGGAACTTATGGACAATAATTACAAGATGTTAGCCAAGACATTATTTGGCTTTGAAGATATTTTAGCAAAAGAACTTACACAACTTGGTGCAATGCAAGTAGAAAAAGGCGTGCGAAATGTGAGTTTTGTTGGCGATAAAGGCTTTATGTACAAAGCTAATCTTGGGTTGAGAACAGCCATAAAAATCTTAAAACCAATACATACGTTTAGAGTTACCAAAGAAGAAGACCTTTACAAACATGTAAAGCAAATGAAATGGGAAAATTATATGAAAGCTACAGGTTCTTTAGCTGTTGATGCTACAGTACACAATAGTGTTTTAACCCATTCTTTGTATACGGCCTTAAAAACGAAGGATGCTATTGTAGACCGTTTTAGAGATTTAGAGGGTGTACGACCTGATGTAGATTTGCGTTTTCCAGATTTAAAAATTAATGTTCATATAGATCGTCAACGTTGTACAATTTCTTTGGATACCTCTGGAGAATCATTGCATAAAAGAGGCTATAAAACAGCAACCAATATAGCACCAATTAATGAAGTTTTAGCTGCTGGTTTAATAATAATGAGTGGTTGGGATGGCCAAACTGATTTTATGGATCCTATGTGTGGTAGTGGAACCATGCTTGCAGAAGCTGCTATGATTGCATGTAATATTCCACCTAACCTAATGCGTAAGGAGTTTGCTTTTGAACGTTGGGAAGATTGGGATGTGGATTTGTTTGAAAAAATTGAGGAATCACTTTTAAAGAAAACACGAGACTTTCATCATAAAATTTTAGGCTATGATAAGTCGCCATCTGCAGTTGCTAAAGCTAAAGAAAACATTAAGAATGCGCATTTAGATGAGTTTATTCATATTCAACATGAAGATTTCTTTAAAACTAGAAAATCTGGAAATGAAAAACTTCACATGGTTTTTAATCCGCCTTATGGTGAACGATTAGAAAATTTAAATGTTGAAGAATTTTACGGTAATATAGGATCGACCTTAAAACATGGTTATCCCAATACCAATGCATGGTTGGTTACCTCTAATCTTGAAGCGCTGAAGTTTGTTGGCTTAAGACCTTCACGTAAAATAAAAGTGTTTAATGCTAAACTAGAATCTAGATTGGTTAAATACGAAATGTACGAAGGGAGTAAAAAAGCAAAGAAGAATCTTTAGTTTTTAATACTTTGTTAAGGTGTTGTAGTTTGCGTATATTCTTTAAAATATTCTGAGAACCAAATTAAATCATCTGAGACATATTTTTCATTGTCATCATCGAATCCTAGTATACGATGCTTTTGATTTTTGCTGTCAATTAAATAAAGAGTGCCTTCATAAAGTTCTTCATTTATCTCTTTAATGTTGTGTGTAAACGCCTTAATGTTGTTGGTGTCAAAACTATTTTCGCCAAATTTATTTTTGATTTTAATTGTTCTATTGATTAAAGTTTTTAGGGTTTTGTTGGATTGCTTTTTAGAAACTATCCTTGTAAAGTTGAATATTGCAGTTCCAAATAAAAACAGAATTCCAGCGATTATTTTTCCACGATGAGTTCCAAAAAAATCAAAATTATCCCAAATTAGAAATATGGTAATACCTACAGCTGTTGAAAGTGGAAATATAATTAGACCTATTAAAATGGTATAATCTGTTTTTGATTTTCCGATTGTAATAGTTCCGTTGTCAGAGATAAACGATATTTTGTGTCGCTTTAATTTAGACTCTAAAATTGAGGTGTTACGATTTTCCATCTAATGCATCTAATTGTAAATTATAATCGTACTGTAAATCTTCATGCAATACACTTACTTTTTTCTTTATTGATAAGATTTGGCGCTCATAAAGATTACTGAGTGTTGTGTTTCTATGAATTGAAGGTTGTAATTCATTAAGACGTTCGCAGAAATAGAGTAGGAGTTCTACTTCTGTTGTTTTCTTCAATGAATATCTGCTATAAACTCTAATCTGTCTAAGAATTTTTCTAATCGTTTTCTTCATGTAGAAATAGCTGTCTGTATTTATGCCTTCAAACAATTCATCTAATGTAGATTTAACACTTGCTATGTAACCATCTTCGTCATGAGATTCAAACAATAGATACGTTAATAATGCTTTATTCTCTTTTTTAAACTTTCCTAAGCGTAAGCATAATTCTAGAAGTTCTTCTTGAGATAAATGCTTTAATTCCTTTTTTATAGTAACGATAGATTCAATCTTCATGGTTTAAAATTAAGGTTAAAAAATAAGGAAGGCAAAATTGCCTTCCTTATTTTTTTTGATATGTGATCAGGATTATTTTTTACAATACTCGTCTACTATTTGTTTTAAATTATCTAAGTTACTTAAATCAAATTCGCCATTATTAATATCTTCAGCTAAACTTTTACAGCTACCAATAAACTTGGCTAATTTTTCAGAAATTTTATCGTTCTTTCTACTATCAATCATAAAACCAACTTTTTGGTCAGTAAATTTTAAGACATAAGTCCCTTCTTCACCTGGTTTAGCTAAAACCATGTGTCCGTTTTTCTCATATATAATTTCATAGAAATAAGAATTATCAAACCCTAAATTAGAAGCATTAGATAATTTTTTAAGGGCATTACCTTTTGTTTTCATACCCATAAAGCACTTTTCGGTTCCATTATCATTAGCACAAAAAGTAACATTATCCTTAGCTGCAAACTTTTTTGTACGATCTCTATTTTTTTCGTTTTTGTATTTAACACTTACAAATTTTCCAAATTTATCAATAGAATTCATGTCGTAAACACTGCTTTCTTGTTGAGAAGGATCGAGTTGTAGTTGTTCAAAAATAGCATAAACAGTACCTTTATAAACTGTTCCGTCTGTATCTGTGACATTTCCTGCTACACCATAAAGATTAATGCTTTGTTCTTTTGCAACACTGACGCGTTCATTATGTAATCGTTTTTTATAGGCTTTTGCTTCATGTTGAAGTGTATAACCTCTGCCTAATAATTCTTCTACAAATATTTGGGCAAATGATCTCGAAAAACGTCCTGTCATCATGGTTTTAGAGCCGTAATCAAACTTAAACGTTTCGTCGGTATAGGTTGTAGCGTCTACATCTGTACATGTAGAGCAGCCTTTTGCTGTACCAATGACAATGCCATCTAAATCTTTTACTGTATACGTGTTATTATGATATGATGCATATCCTGCGATATTAGTGCCTTGTGATCCTCCGTAAACAATAGTTCCGTCATCTTTTACAAAAGGATTATATCTCCCAACCGTTTTTTGACGAGCCTCTTCATCTGCTTTTGCAGCCACCACTGCTTTTGCATATTTATCGCTTAAGATTTCGCGCTCTACGGCAAAAAAATCATTGACCTTTGCCATGTCAATGCCGTTAGAAGTAATTAATTCATACTTTTCACTTAGTAATTTAATGATTAATTTAGTGACACTAAATGACGTCATTAAAACTTCATAGGGAATTTCTGTTTTCTTTCCATCTGCCGAAGTCATCTCTAACCATTGAAAACCTTCAAGGTTATTTGCAGACATTCCTTTAAAAACAACGTCAAAGGCTTTTTCGCCTTTTAATGTTGAAAATTTATAGTTG
The DNA here is from genome assembly GCF_013249045.1 of Winogradskyella eckloniae. GTDB lineage: Bacteria > Bacteroidota > Bacteroidia > Flavobacteriales > Flavobacteriaceae > Winogradskyella > Winogradskyella eckloniae. The sequence continues at coordinate 149,859 of NZ_JABRWP010000005.1, read as the reverse complement.
TCTCTAGTGTCGTCATCAACTTTAGCAACCTCTTTACCATCGAAGGTAACGATTCCTTTTTTTACTTTTATTTTTTGACCAAAACTTAATAAGGGAAGCGTTATTAATAACGCAAGGATAATTTTTTTCATAATAATTATTTAGTGATTGATGTTATTTGCTGAAAATAAATCAGCACACAAAAATACAATAATTAATTATGTTCAATTTTATTAAACTTTTAAAATGGGAAGGGGATAAGTCGAAAAAGCGCTATCTGTTTTAATAGATAACGCTTTTTGTATAATTTATAACATAGCGTTGCTATCTCAATTTCGGGAAATCAGCAGGATTTAACTCGTACATGACCTCATATATGGCTTCAAAAATATCTTCTACAGATGGTTTAGAAAAGTAGTCGCCATCGGTTCCGTAAGCAGGTCTATGCGGTTTAGCGGCTAAAGTTTTTGGGTTGCTATCTAAATATTGGAAAGCATCTTGTTCATTTAAGATTTGATCTAATATATATGCAGAAGCGCCACCTTTGACATCTTCATCGATGACCATAACACGATTGGTTTTTGCAATACTTTTTACGATATCATGATTTAAATCAAATGGTAATAAGGATTGCACATCTATAATTTCTGCATCAATGCCAACTTCTTGTAATTCTTTAGCGGCTTGCTCTACTAATCTTAAAGTAGAGCCATAGGATACTAAAGTTATATCTTCGCCTTCTCTAATGGTTTCTACAACACCAATTGGTGTTTTAAACGCGCCAATGTTGTTTGGTAGTTTCTCTTTAAGTCTGTAACCATTAAGACATTCTACGACTAATGCAGGTTCGTCACTTGCTAATAGTGTGTTGTAAAAGCCAGCGGCTTTAGTCATATTTCTAGGAACTAAAACATGTATGCCTCTAACTAAGTTTAAAACACCACCCATTTGTGATCCAGAATGCCAAATACCTTCTAATCGATGACCACGTGTTCTTACAATTAAAGGCGCTTTTTGGCGTCCTTTTGTTCTGTATAACACCGTAGCCAAATCATCACTCATTATTTGTAAGGCGTACATAATGTAATCTAAATATTGTATTTCTGCGATTGGTCTTAAGCCTCGCATTGCCATACCAATACCTTGCCCAATTATGGTTGCTTCTCTAATTCCTGTGTCAGCGACTCTTAATTCGCCGTATTTTTCTTGTAGCCCTTCTAATCCTTGATTGACGTCTCCAATATAACCTGCGTCTTCACCAAAAATTAAACTTTCGGGATAATTTTTAAAGATAGCATCAAAATTTTCTCGTAGAACTAATCGTCCATCTACCTCTTCTGCATCTTCATTGTACGTTGGTAAAACTTCTTTCTGATTTAATGCACTTAGTGACGATTCACTGTGTAAATGCGAACTATATTTAGGTTGAACCTTATTTAAATAATTAGTAATCCAATTTTGTAATGACGTTTTTGCGCTAGAGGTTTCGGAAACCACATAGCGAAGTGCTTTGCGAGCGGTAGATAAAATATCTTTTCTTAGCGGTTCTTCAATAGATTCTAAGTCACTAATTAATTTTCTAATAAAAACACCATTAGCGCTAGTTGTGGCTAACTGATCTAAGAGTTGTATGGCTTGTTTGCTTTCGGCAATAATGGGCTTGATAAATGTAAGCCAAGCCTCTTTTTTAGCTGCTCTAACCTCTCTTTTTATACTACGCTCAAGATTGAGTAATTCTTCATCAGTAGCAATATTATTAGCAACTATCCAATGACGCATTTGTGCATTACAATCGTATTCAGTTTCCCAAGTTAAACGTTCTATATCCTTGTATCGTTCATGAGAACCAGAAGTAGAATGTCCTTGTGGTTGTGTTAATTCTTGTACGTGTATAATGACAGGGACGTGTTCTTTTCTAGAAATTTTAGCTGCTCTTTGGTAGGTATCCATTAATTCAGGATAGTTCCAACCATTAACTCTAAAAATTTCATAACCTTTTTGGTCTTTGTTACGTTGAAACCCTTTGAGTATTTCGGATATGTTTTCTTTAGTTGTTTGGTGTTTTGCGTGTACAGATATGCCATAATTATCATCCCAAACACTTATAATCATTGGCACTTGTAAAACACCAGCAGCATTTATGGTTTCAAAGAAAAGACCTTCACTAGTACTTGCGTTACCAATGGTGCCCCAAGCAATTTCATTACCAGAGATAGAGAAATTGGTGGTGTCTATTCCTTCAACCTGTCTGTAGATTTTCGATGCTTGAGCAAGACCTAAAAGTCTAGGCATTTGACCAGCAGTTGGCGAAATATCTGCACTAGAATTTTTTTGCTTAGTTAGGTTTTTCCATTGTCCATTTTCATCTAAACTATGTGTGGCAAAATGGCCACCCATTTGTCTACCAGCAGACATGGGTTCTTCTTTTAAGTCTGTATTGGCATATAAACCGGCAAAAAATTGTTCAATTGTTAATTCACCAATTGCCATCATAAAGGTTTGATCTCTATAATAGCCAGATCTAAAATCGCCATCTTCAAAGGCTTTTGCCCATGCAATTTGAGGGATTTCTTTACCATCGCCAAAAATGCCAAATTTAGCTTTACCTGTTAAAACTTCTCTTCGACCCAACAAACTACATTCTCTACTTGTTACAGCGAGTTTAAAATCATTTAAAACCTCTGTTTTAAAATCTTCGAATGTAATCTCTGTTTTGGTGTTAGAATTTGTCTTCATGTAGGTATAGCTAATATCTAACAAAAGTACGAAAATTTAAGGCTAAATGCAATAGTTGTTAACGTTATATTATTGTGAATTTACTAATGTAATTTGGTTTTTAGTAAGAATAATATAATTTAAATAAGTATTTTAACATTTCAATAAGAATTTGTTAATACCACTTTCGTCTAAATAGACCTAATAGGACATTTGGGTCTACCGTAAACATAAACCGAATACTTTGATCGTAATTAGGCTGGGCAATTTCCCACCCTAAATTAGAATAAATAGGTAAAAATATTTCAAAATAATCTTCAACTAAATTTAATCTTATGCCTGAGTCATATACAAATTTTGCATTTTGAAATTTGTTTTTAACTAAACCCAAATCGCCATAAGCTTGTATGTATCGCCATATGGATGTACTGAAATTTGCTGTGGTTATCCATTGGTTTGCAAATGCAGGATCTAATTGTGATTTAAAACCGCCTTCTGCAATAATAATTTGCTGACTAAATAAGCCTGAGTCCTCCGAACGCCCTAAATAATTAAAGTCAAACAAATAATCAGTAGGTCTATCTAATGCAAAACTAAAATCATTAGAGGCAGGATCTAATTGGCTATCTAGAAAAAAGCCAGCATAAAATCTAAAATTGATATTTCTGTTACTTTTAGTGAGTTTTCTAAACTCATAGTTAAAGGCTAGTTTTTTAAACTTATTTGCGACTTGTACGTCGGTATAAAAGCTTGAAAAATTTATTATTCCAGGATTGTGATGTGTGTACCTTAAATTAAATACACCATAATCGGGTTCTTCTATCACAACATTGGCGTTTTCTCCTAAAGTTCTACTAATGCTAACATATCGTGCTGAGATCTGATCTCTTTGGTCTGATCTAAAATCGGTATCCTTTCTAAAATTAAATGAAATAGATGGTCTTATCCTTGTAAAAAACGCATCTTCGGCAAAGGATTTGTAACTGGCAGATACGCCAAAAGTGATATCAAATAGATTTTGATTTTCTAAATTATGCGAATAAAATAATGATGTCGATCCTGTAAGTGTTCTCGATTTTGTAGCGTATTGAGGCGAAAATCTATAATTTAATCGTTTTCTTAAAATGGTTTTATTATACACTTTTGTTCCAAGTGTTAGGCCATCATAGATGTTATTAAACTCTACTAATGGCATAAAGAAAATTTGATTGTAATTTGGATCTTCAATATCTTTAAAAAGTCTAAACTGTAAAGGTTTGTTTTTTAAGAAAGAACCATTGGCAGCTTTTATATTATCACGTTGGTTAAATTCTGGAATGACATTGTCATAGTCTAAAGCAAATTTCTCTGTATCATCTTTAGCCAGTGAGATAGTTTTTTTACCCTTTATGTGTTCAATCCAAATTTTATCTATTACAGAATCATTTTTTAGTTTATATAAAGAGATTGGCATATTGTTATGTCTCTTATTCTTTACAGTCACTTTTAAGGAGTCTTTATCCTCTGAAATAGATGTGATTTTAAAATCTATCTTCGCTCTTGTGTTTATGTAATCTTCAAAAAACCAATTTATATCTTTTTGTGTGTTGGCTTTTAAATAGGTTTCAAACGCATTAACCTCAATGTGTTTTAATTGATTTAATGCTAAGAATTCAGTGATATTATGGCTTAAATTAATATCGTCTGTAAAATGGTCTAAATACTTAAGTCCTATTCCGGCTTTATATTTTCCGGCGATATTAGCATTAAACTTTGTTAAAGAATCTTTTGATGTAGCAATAGGTTGATCTCTGTTTTTTCGGGCAATTTCCATAGAGTATAGAAAATACTGAAAATTAAAATCTAAATCTGATGCATGAAAAGATCTAATGCCCCAAACATTGGCAAGAGATCCTAACAGTTTTTGGTCTGGATAGAATTCTTCAACATATTTAATTAAAAAATAAATTTGAAGACCTTCACTCAGCCAATGGTCTTTTCTAGGGTTTAACAACAAGACATTATCTAAATATTTTTTTAAGGCGGTTTTTAGAACTTTTAATTCATATTGAAATTCATCGGGAAATGGTCTGAAAAAACTCGGTAATTGATTAAGACCATACAATGGATTTTTTTGATAATCAATATTTGAAACAAGTAATTGCTTATGTGGATATTGACCTAAATTCTTTGTTAAAAAAGATGTGATTTTGTCTGTAATGACTGCTTTTATTGGGCCTGGTTTTAGTCCTTTTTCATGTATGTTTGAGACCACTATAAAATCGTCAGTTTGCACAAAATTAAAGTCTGGGAATTTATTTAATGACAAATAAGAATCCACTCTGTCTTTACCAATTAAGGTCGTAGTTTGTGTGGCATCTTTTGGATCACTTTTTATATCATAAAAATCTAATTCAGAGGTTACTTTATAATTTAATGGATGTGTAATTTTTAAGGTAATATCTGCCTTAGGGATAAAAAGATCGTCTAAATTTTTATTACTGTAATACTGCCACTTTCCATTATAAACAACTGGTGTTATGTACCAGTATTTCAGTTCAAAATCTTCCGTTTTGGTAAACCCATAATCTGTAAACGAAGCATCTGGAATGCGTAGATTGTAATTAAGATTAATAGCGTAAGATTCGCCTGGTTTTATGCCTTGCGCTAAAGTTACGGCTAACACATCTGGATGTTGTTTTAGTCTTGTAAACTCTAAATCAACGTGATGCTTATTTTGTATGGAAGTGATGACAGTGTATCCACGTTGTTCATTTTTTGCCAAATGAAATTTTGTGCTATATTCTTCTTCAAAACGTTTGGCTAATGGCGTAGATTTTGTTGAAAAACTATTATTCCAATCACTTAAATAAATCGTTTTTAGTGTGGTGTTAGATTCGTTTTTATAAACGATTGATTGTGAAATAGCGATGGTTTTATCTTCAACATTTACAATAGCATCAATATCTAGCTGGTTTTGCGCTAGGCAACCTAAGCTAAAAACATAAATTAATATAGGTATGATGCTAGATATTCTCAATTTGAAATAACGAATTTAACGGGTTTGTGATTGCTGTTAGATAGTACTAAATAGTATAGACCATTTTGTAAATCTGAAACATTGAAATGTTGTTTTACTGCCGAGTTTAGGGTTAATGTTTTTATGTTCTGACCTAATGCATTATACACTAAAGCTGTATTGTGCATCCCATTGGGTGCATTGATGTTAATACTAAGTGTTTCTTTAATTTGCGTGTTTTCTAAGTGAAATACATTGCTTATTTCAACCTCATTAATACTTAAAAATGATGCATCGGTTTCTAATGATATAGTAACGGGAAGATGATCACTAAAATTATGTAATGCGTTTCTCAAGGTATACGAAAATTGAGAGCCTGTGGTTTCACAATCTAAAGAGTTAATGGATTTGTTCCAGCAAGACACCAGTCCATTATTACCATAAACTTGGTAAGAATCTGGTACATAAGTAAGATTGGACGCACTTACCATATGTTCTGAGGTTAAAATAAAATCAAATCTATCATCAAATCCTCCAGTAGAACCTCCCATTCCTGTTTGTGTTCTCGTAGATTGTGTAAATACATCAATATAATCCGAATTGTTATGCCAACTACCTATGCGATTAGCAGGATCTACAAATGTAATCGTATTGCTAGAATTAATCAGTGTTTGAAAAGCAGTTTCGCTTGAGGTATACACATTTAAATCGCCACCCAATACGACGTTAGTATCTGCAGGTAATGTATTTAAATAGGTTTCTAAATCTAGGATCATTTCGTAACGTTTTTGTGCGTTCGTTGTGCCGCTAGAAGCTTTTAAATGACCTATAATAATATAAATCTCAATTGGATTAGTATGTTGATTTATAGTGTTTAACTGAACGCGATAAACGTTAAAATCTCTTAGGTATGTTGGTACAATTATTTCTTCTTCTATGGTAAATTTAGTGCTGTCATAATACAATAGATTTTGTAAATCGTTTTGATCTCCTACGGCATCATCAGAAGTGTTAGAAACATAGGTGGCCATTTCAAAATTAGAGCTAATTGCAGTTCGTGTAGCATTTAACACATTAGATGCGCCAGTGCTGTTATTGAGCTCACAAACCAAGAATAAATCGGGTTGATAGTCATTAAGAATGTATTCTAAATCATTAATTCTATTAGGTACAGCATCTTCAAGAGGGTAATTAAGTAAATTGTAAAACATTACTTTAATGGTCTCTTGTGCAGTAACCGATGATGTTGAAACAAGAATTAATATAAAAAAACCAAGAATTTTCTTTTTCATAGCATTGAATTAAAAAATATGGTTTCTTTTAGAAATTTGGACTCAGGTCGTATTCTTTGTAAAAATTGTTAAGGATGTCTATAACTTCATCTCCAGAATCTACTAAGTGAATAAGGTCTAAATCTTTTTCGCTAATATTTCCAGCTCCAAGTAAGGTAGATTTCACCCAATCCATTAAACCTCCCCAAAATTCTTTGCCTACTAATATAATTGGGAATGTTTCTATTTTATGCGTTTGAATTAAAGTGATAGCTTCAAACAATTCGTCTAATGTCCCAAATCCGCCAGGCATTACTACAAAGCCTTGCGAGTATTTTACAAACATAACTTTTCTCACAAAGAAGTAATCAAAATCTAAGCTTTTATCACTGTCTATATATGGATTGTCGTGCTGTTCAAAAGGTAATTCAATATTAAGACCTACAGAAGTTCCTCCTGCAATGTGCGCTCCTTTGTTACCAGCTTCCATAATACCAGGACCTCCACCTGTAATAACACCATAGCCATGGTCTACGATTTTGGCAGCTACCTCTTCCGCTAATTTATAATATTTATGATCTGGTTTGGTTCTGGCTGAACCAAAAATAGAGACACATGGTCCTATTTTACTAAGTTTTTCATAGCCATTTACAAATTCACCCATGATCTTAAAAATAGCCCAAGAGTCATTGGTTTTGATTTCGTTCCAGCCTTTATTTTTTATTTCGTTTCTCATACGTCGTTGTCTATATTTTTTATTTAGAATTTACAACTCCCTAAAGTAGGTATTTTATCTCTACTTCTTCAAACTGTAAATGTCAATATATTGTTAATTCAATTCTTTCTTTAAAAATTTAGCTGTAAAGCTCTTTTTATCTTTTATAATCTCTTCTGGTGTTCCTTTGGCAACAACTTGGCCACCACCTTTTCCGCCTTCGTAACCAATATCTATAATGTAATCTACAGTTTTTATCACATCGAGATTATGTTCAATAATTAAAACTGTATTTCCTTTGTCTGCTAATTTGTTAAGTACTTTCATGAGTACTCTAATATCTTCAAAATGTAAACCTGTTGTGGGTTCGTCTAAAATATAAAAAGTGTTGCCTGTATCCCGCTTACTTAATTCTGTTGCCAATTTAATACGTTGGGCTTCGCCACCAGAAAGTGTTGTACTTTGTTGGCCAAGCGTAATATAACCTAAACCTACATCTTTAATGGTTTTGAGTTTTCTATGAATTTTAGGAATATGCTCAAAGAAACTTACCGCTTCTTCAATAGTCATATTTAATACATCGCTAATTGATTTACCCTTATATCTAATTTCTAGCGTTTCACGATTAAAGCGTTTACCTTGACACGTTTCACACTCTACATAGACATCTGGTAAGAAATTCATTTCTATAACTCTTAATCCTCCTCCTTGGCATGTTTCGCATCTACCACCTTTAACATTAAAACTAAAGCGTCCAGGTTTATAGCCTCTTATCATGGCTTCTGGTATCATGGCAAATAATTTTCTTATTTCATCAAAAGTTTTAGTGTATGTTGCAGGATTACTACGAGGTGTTCTACCAATTGGTGATTGATTTATATCGATCACTTTATCTAAATGTTCTAATCCTTTTATGCTTTTATAAGGCATCGGTTTTTTTACACCATTAAAGTAATGTGCATTGAGAATAGGATATAGGGTTTCGTTTATTAAAGTAGATTTACCACTACCAGAAACACCAGTAATACCAATCATTTTACCTAAAGGAAATTCTACATCTACGTTTTTAAGATTATTACCTGTACAGCCTTTTAAGACTAACTTATTTCCATTGCCTTTGCGTCTTGTCTCCGGAATTTTTATTTCTTTTTCACCATTTAAATAGGCCGCAGTTAATGTATTTTGCTTTAAAAGGTCTTTCGGTGTGCCTTCACTAATAATTTCGCCTCCATATTTTCCGGCAAATGGTCCAATGTCAATAACGTGATCTGCACGTTCTATCATATCCTTATCGTGCTCTACAACAATAACAGAATTACCAACATCGCGTAATGATACTAATGAATTAATCAATTTTTCATTATCGCGTTGATGTAAGCCAATACTAGGTTCGTCTAAAATATATAATACGCCAACAAGTTGTGAACCAATTTGAGTGGCCAACCGAATTCGTTGTGCTTCGCCTCCTGACAGTGATTTAGAACTTCTGTTGAGTGATAAATAGGTAAGGCCAACGTCTAGCAGAAATTGAACTCTACTTCTTATTTCTTTTATTATTTCTGCTGATATTTTTTGTTGCTTTTGAGTCAGTCTTGTGGTTAAACCGTCTAACCATGCACCAAGTTCTACAACATCCATTTTCACTAACTCTGCAATATTTTTTCCGTCTACTTTAAAGTACAACGATTCTTTTCGCAAGCGAGATCCTGAGCATTCTGGACATTCAATTTTGTCCATATAGTCTTTTGCCCAACGGACGAGCGATGTGGAATCTGATTTGTATTGATTTTCTATAAAGTTTGCGACACCTTCAAAATCTATTTTGTAATCTCGGGTTACACCTAATAATTTGCTTTCTACAGTGAATTTTTCTTTTCCACCATGAAGTATAACGTGTTTGGCTTCCTCAGGAATATCTTTCCAAGCATCGTTTAATGAAAACTCAAAACGTTGGGCAATGGTTTCGAATTGCTTAAAAATCCAGCTTTTTTTCTGAGGACCATGAGGAGCAAGAGCTCCATTTTTTATAGATAATGATTCGTCTGGAACTAATTTTTGATCATTTACAACGTATAATTCACCAATGCCATTACAATTTGGGCAAGCACCTTTAGGCGAATTAAAAGAAAAGTTGTTTGGCTCGGGATTTGGGTAGGAAATACCAGAAGACGGACACATTAAATTTCGGCTAAAATAACGTGGTTCGTTGGTGTCTTGGTCAATTATTAATAAGACGTCTTCTCCATGATACATAGCTGTATTAATGGATTCCATTAATCGTTTTTCATTATCTTGAGTGTCATCGATTTTTAGTCTATCAATAACAATTTCAATATCATGGGTTTTGTAACGATCTAATTTCATGCCTTTTTCTAGATCTACTATGTCGCCATCGGTTCTTACTTTTACAAAGCCTTGTTTGGCAATTTGCTCAAACAACTCGCGATAATGGCCTTTACGAGAACGAATAACTGGAGATAAGATATTTATACGTTTACCTTGATATGCATCTATTATTAATTCTTTTATTTGCTCGTCGTTATAACTAATCATTTGCTCACCAGTATTATAACTGTAGGCATCTGCTGCTCTGGCATATAACAAACGGAGAAAATCGTAAATCTCAGTGATGGTCCCAACGGTTGAGCGTGGTGATTTACTCGTCGTTTTTTGTTCTATAGCAATAACAGGAGAGAGACCATCAATTTTGTCAACATCTGGTCGTTCTAGGCTTCCTAAAAATTGACGAGCATAGGCAGAAAATGTTTCAATATAACGTCGTTGGCCTTCTGCATAAATAGTGTCAAAGGCTAAAGATGATTTTCCACTTCCGGATAAACCTGTTATGACTACAAGCTTTTCTCTAGGAATAGTGACATCGATATTTTTTAAGTTGTGCACACGTGCACCTTTAACTTCAATGGAATCGTTGAATTGGCTCATGTTAGATTTAATCTTCCGTTTGTGTTATAGCAATTATATCTGTTTAGAAGACAGATTTGCAAAGGTACAAATTATAGTTGTGATAGATAATGTAAATAGGAATGCCTAATGGCACTTTAGTTTTTTGTTTTTAAACTATCTGTTTTTACTTGTTTTATAGTGTCTTGTAATTTATCTATTTCTTGTGCCGACTGACTTTCTCTCAAGGCATCTTTTTGTTCGGAAATAGATTCTATACTATCATTAAAGGCGCTATCTACAGTCGTATCGTCTGTGTTTAAATCTTTTGATTTTTTTCCTAGTTTTACGTCGAAATCTTCACTGTTGCCCTGAATAACCACAGGAATTCCTATGAGACCAAGAGGAGGTAAGCCAATACGCATTTTAAGACTTAAATCGCCATCTAGAGAAGTTTGTCCTTCTAATCTCAATTTAAATGGACGGACTTTAAATTTAAAGCGTTCTATATCTAATACATTGTTTTTTACCACAGAGTTAATGGTGATTTCAGAAATCTTTGGGTCGTTTAGTGCTTCAAATCCAGATTTTTCTGAAACTTTTCCTAGTAATTTGTAACCATCGAATTTTACATCATGAACTTTTATAGTCCCCTTTCCGGTTAAGGATGGAAGGTTCGGTAACATATCTTCATCTAATTTACCAGCCAATTCATAATCTATAGAAACAATACCAGAAGCCTGAGCAGCAGCAGGTGCTAATTCTTTAAACAAAGCCATGCTGTTATAACCTTTTTCAATGTTTAAATGATCAGCATTTAAATCTAAAGAAAACAAGGCTGCTTTGGTAGAGGTTGGTTGATAAAATCCGTCTATTTTGGCGGTTCCATCGACCATGTTTAATGTGCTGTTTTTTAAAAATAAACCTTGATTTTTAATGCCTAAATCACCAGATAGTTTACTAATTTTTAAGTTGTTGTATAGTAAACTGTCTATTTGTACGCGTATTGCCAAATCTAAATTTTTAGGGACTTGCATTACACCACTAACAACAGTCTCTACAGTGGTCATAGCTAAACTGTCTGTACTTTGGGTAAGCTGATCTTCCTTAGGAAAAAACTCAGTAATATCAACTTTGGGCGATTTTAGAGTAAGATCGCCTCTTAAAATGCCTTTGGAGTAGAGTGCGTAATCTAAATAATTTTGAAAATAACCATTCATCACAACATGAGATGATTGGTGGTTTACAGATAAATTAGTAAACGCCATTTTATCATTTAAAAATAAAAATTCACCTTTATTTATAGTTATGGCATGTGGTAGAATAGGGCTATTGAATTCTAAATTAGATAGATTTAATTGTCCTGTATTACGATTGGTATTTGTTGTGCTATTAAGTTGACCATTTAAATCTACATCTGCATATAGCTGACCATTTGTAATATTTATTGGTAATTCTACAACCTGGTTTAATGCTGTAAAATCAATGGTTCCGTTACTTTTTATATGATACTCTAGATGATCAAAATTTTTAAAAGTGCCAGCACTTGTAAATTGATTATTTAGAAAACTAAAGTTAAGCGCATTAATGATTAAGGTAGACTCTTGGTAGGTTTGCCCTTTGTTTTCTGCAATAGCATCTAACTGAATATCTTTTATTGGTTCTGGATGACCAGAGGTTTGTAATGTGCCATTGGTTAACTTAAAAACACCATAGGTTTTTGGTAGTTTGGATAATAGCGGTTGGTAAATGCCATCAGTGTGGATATCTGTAGTTAATACACCATTAAACTTTAAGTCAGGAAGATGTAATGTTTGATTAAGAATAGTAAGGTCAATTTGAGATGTAATATCAGATTTTACATAGAGCGAATCTGTGGTGCCTTCTATAAAAACCTGTCCTGATGTACTTTCATTGTTAAGTAAAAAATCAAACTTGTCTAAACTTAAGTTAATATAATTATCGGTTAAGTGTCCTTTTAATTTTAAGTTTAAATCCTCTATAGGCTTATCTGCGGCATTATGTTTAACGGTAGCATCGACGATATTAAGATCTACTTCAATTTTGTTAATTGCAGAAGAATCTGGCACCACACCAGAATAGCCTGTAAGTTGAAATTTTGCATCTAAATCGCCATTAAGTTTTACATCTTTAGACCATTCTGCATATTTAGGAGGTAATGCGCTTACAACATTTTCTAAAGTACCATCCTCAGTTTTAAAATGAAGGTTATAAGAAAAACCATTTTCAAATACATCGAGATTTCCATTAAAATTTACTTTTAAATCATTTAGAGAAATAGTGTTTTTGTCTAAGGCAACAGAAAAGTTTTCAGTGTCGTATATAGTAAAAGATCTGGCTTTAATTTTTTTTCCGTTTAAATAATCTGTATTGTCAAAAACCACATCGACACTTGAAACGTCTAATCGCGACCCTAATTCTAAACGACCATCTACAATGCCACCTCTTCCTTTGTAATTGAGACCACTAGATTTAATGGTGATTCCATTGGCTTTATCAATATAATGAATCGCTGCATTTTCTAGTTGAAGACGTCTAAGATTAAGGTTTAAACCAGCTGATGTAGTGTCTGTATCAATAGATGTGGTGTCTGTAGGTTTATAAACGTCGTAATTATGTCTTCCAAATTGATCTTTAATAAAGTTAATATTACAATCGGTTAAATAGGTTTCATGTACTACAACTTTGTCTGAAAAAATGAGTTTAAATACGTTGATTCCAAATCCTAATTCTTTTGCGCTAATTAGAGTATCATTTTTAAAAGGTTGAGCGCTTGCTAAATTGATGTCTTCAAAAGAAAACGTTAATGAAGGGAAATGGTTAAAGAAGGAAATGTGCGAGTCTTTAAACTGAAGTTCGGTGTTTAAATTACTGTTAATTCCTTTTTTTATTTCATTAGAAATAACATCATTAAAAATCGTAGGTATAGCAAATAAACTTATAATTAATAAGCCTACAATTACTAAAGTCCATTTTAAAACTTTTCGCCAGGTGTTTGATTTTGCCTTTTCCATTAATGAACGATTACCTTAAAAGATTAAGCCATCAAAATTACTATTATTTTTAATTTATGACTTTGTGAAATAGTTAATTAAACAGGCAAAAACTGTTAAAGTATTGAGGTTTTAGGTCGTATAACTTTTAATTATTGTTTTATGAGTTTTTGAGAGACCTTTTGGCCTGTAGCATTTTCTATTGCGATAATATAAAATCCTGAAGGGAGTGATGACAAATTTAAATCCGTAGAATTAGAATTTATGGCAGTAGTAAATAATACGTTTCCTAAAGTATTTAATACTTGTATTTTGTAGAGGTTATGGTGTTTTAAGTCTATATGTACTGAATGATGTGTAGGATTAGGGTAAATGTCTACATTGGCCAAAGTAAAGATTTCTGTACTTAAACTTTCATTCATAGAAAAGTCGGTTACAACTGGGAAATGATCTGATGCACTAGAGGTATCAAGGGCATTTAAGTTGTACTGCCACAGCCTGTCAATAGGCATCACTTCGGTTTGTAAAACAAATGATTTTTGCGCTGTTAGCGTATAATCTGAAAAAATGATAAAATCTAATTTGCCAGGAGGAAAACCTTGACCATCTGATCGCCATGTGTATCCCATTCGTAAATCGGTTTGTAAACAGTTCTCTTCTGTTAAATCTGAATCATCCCAATCTAATGCTGCACCAAGACCGTAGGTTGTGGTGTTTTGTATATCTCCAGTTTTTAAGGTTGTCAGTTGTTGAGAATAGCCAACTAAATTTAAATCTCCAGAATACATAAACGGCGTATTTTCTTCTAACGTTATACTGCCACCAGGAGATTTTGCATCTAGAATAAATGCAGCATATTGGTCGGCTTGCTCTTGTCTTAAATCATCGGCATCGCAACAATTGAGGTGAGCATTGGTGAATAATAAATCTTTTGGATAAGTACTAGGAAGATCTATTAAAACAGGAAATTGCCTTGAAAGCTGTGTCCATTGCTGTATAATTTCCCAGCGTGAAACCGTAATTAGTCCACCGAGTTTTGCAGTATACCATCCATTAGTGGTGCCTAAAGGAAACCATGTATCAAACAATAGTTTTACTTGTACAGCATCAATGTCCCAACACTCTGTTAATCCTATAATATCTGGCGCAATAGCTTTAATTATTTGCTCAAAATTATCAACCCTGTTTGGGTCGTTTAATCCACTGGCTAAGGTATTGTATGCGAGTAATCTAATATGGTCAGTGTGAGATTTAGTAATATCTATTGGTGTGTATGGTGTTACAGGAGTGTCATCAAATGTATAAGAAAAGGTAAGTCCTTCGTTTGGTATTTTATCGAAATTATCGTCGTTTTTTAATAAGATCTTAATGGTAGCGTTTGGAAACAATGGATGAATACCATCTGGTATTTGATGTCTGCCTATTGCAATTTCAAATTCGTTAGACGTTACGGTTGGTGCTGCTCTTAATTTTAAGTCAGAAAAGTTTATTTCTGAATAAGGTGATACGTTATAATGAGCAAATAGTTCTTTGAATATAATGCCGACTTCAGAGCCATAGCCATTTTGAATGTTGTAACCTGTATTTGCATCATTATCTGTGTCTAAAAAGAGACGGATTTGTTGAGAAACTAGATTATCGGTTAAATCAAACTCTATATTTGTTTTAATTTTGATAAATAAAAAGGCATCATCATTTGTAACTTGAAGCTCAATAATATCAATACCATTTAAAGATTCATTAATATCTGTAAAGGTGGTAAGACTAGCATCCCAATCATCAAAAATACCATCAATAACAATCTCTGAAGATTGTGAATGCACAGTAATTGAAAGGCATACTAACAGTAGTGTATAAAGATTTCGTGTTATAAAATTCATCTCTATTTTTCTTAAACTATACGTTTTAAATATTTGCTTTGATAAATATAGACGAATACTTTAAGCTAAAAGTTGTATTCATCATAAATAAGCGTATTGATCTACCAGTCGGAAAAAGAAACGCCTAAACCAACAGTGTTTTGATAGTGGTTATAATCAACTAAAGTTTCTCCATAACCTGTAAACAGTTGTGCGTGTATATTTAAATTATTATTAATTGGGTAGAGGTAATTAAATTGCAGGCTACCACGATTGTTTTTTAAAGAAAACGTATTAGATGCAATGGCATAAAATGTATGTTTCTTTAATTTATATAAGGCTGTAACGCTACCATTACCAATATAGTTAGTGATTAATGGGTTTTCATCTTCTTCATCGGAAAGTCTTAACCATGGCGAAAGATAAAGTGTTAGATTTTTACTTTCCATGGCAAGATTAAAAATAATCCGATTCCAACTTCGCGATCGAGGTAAGTCTCTTCCGTTAGATTGATGGTTAAAACTGATACTAGCCATTTTTATATTAAAATGCCCAAGCGTTAAATTTAAAGGATAGGTTAATATAAGTTCTGGTTCGTAATTCAGTTCTCTAAAGGCTCTAGAAATTTCGGTATTGTATATTTGCCAATGCGCAATTTGTGTATAACCAGCCCATAAATCGCCTTCTCCAAATAAAATAGATTCGGCTAATTTGGTTTTAAAACTAAGCTGAAACTTGGCTTCAAAACTGTTGTAATTTATATCGTCGGTTACAGAATAATCTGGGTTTTCACTAAAAGGTTTTGTATTAGGATGGTCTGAATATCTAGAACCAGTAATATAAATGGGTTTGTAGGCTGTTATTTTAAACGTTCCTTGTTTATTGGCCTTGTCTAAATCCCAAACCGTTGTGATAGATTTTAGTGAGGTTGTTTTTTGTATAAGTTTTTGTGCATTTATATTAAAACATAAAAGTAATAGTACTATTAAGCAAGGTGTTGTTTTAATCATGTTTTGCTATATCTGTTAGGAGTAACAAAGCTATTTATAATTATTAATTGTGTGGTGTTTTCTCTCGTTTTTAACAACTAAAATTTTGATTATGCAGTTTTGTGGCTCATCTGCTTTATTTATCTTTACGTTCTTAAAACTAAAATAATTAATACAGATGAAAATAATAGGAATTGGTAAAAACTACATTAACGATATTTCAGAACTTAGTGCGGCAAAAACCGGAAGTCAAACCATATTTACCAAACCAGAGTCTACTTTGGTTTTAGATAACGCTGATGTTGTTTACCCTAAGATTACAAATCAACTTGTTTATGAAGTAGAATTGGTAGCAAAAATAGGAAAGAAAGGAAAAGATATTTCACTAGAGGATGCAAATGCTTATATTTCTGAAATAGGAATTGGTATAGATTATACAGCTACAGATGTATTAGCAGCAAGTAGAGAAAATAAAGGGCCTTGGGCTTTAGCAAAAGGGTTTGATGGTGCATCACCAATGTCTAAGTTTAAGTCGGTTTCAGAATTTCCTGATTTGGCTGCTATAAATTTTGATTTAAAAATTAATGGCGAACAAAAGCAAGTAGGTCATACCAGTTTAATGATTTATAACTTTGCAGAAATTATTTCGTATGTTTCTTCTTTTATGACTTTAGAAGAAGGCGATTTAATATTTACAGGAACACCTGCAGCAGGTAAAGGCTCTAATGTTAAAGGAGATCATTTACAAGCATCAATTGAAGGTGAGTTGTTGCTAGATTTTAAATTGGTTTAACCAATGATGCTTATTTAATACGTAATCGCTATAAAACAAAAGTGCTTTCAATAATTGAAAGCACTTTTTTATGTTTATAATTTAATTAGTCAAAAGTTGCGAGCTCTTCTGCTTCTATAGCCTTTGTGTAATTCGCTTTTAACATGACTTTGAAAACCGAAAAATTTAGAATTATTTTGTTGGGTTAATACCACATGATAATCTCCATTTTCTTTCGAAATGACTTCTTTTACAACCACCAATTTGTTTTCAACACTTTTATATCCTGTGACTGTTCCTCGTTTAATTAAAATATTAGGTTTGGGAAAATAAATGTGCTTATAATATTGGGTTGTAGGTTTCTTAATAATTAATTCATCGCCAACTTTTGGTTGATTGTTAGTACTTAGTAAAAAACAAAATCCAAAAAATAATAGAGTAAAAAAATACATTTTTCATAATAAAATTGTTTTAAATTGATAATAATTTAAAATCATAAGATTATTTAAAATAATATAGCATCTTATGGAATTTTTAACATTCGTAAGAGTTTTCTGCAATAAAAATTCAAAATTTAATTAATTTAGTTCTTTATTAATACATTAAATACAATTGCATAATTATGAAATTATTAGGTATAGGTTCAAGAATTAATCACTTAGAATATGGCAAAGGTGTAGTGACTAATGTTACATCAAAGCATTATTGGGTTACGTTTATTGAAACTGGATTAGAAACTATTGATATTGATTCAGAATTTGAAGTTATTGAAGCTTCGGAAGATGATGTGGATAGTGTAAGTTTTTATGAAGTAGAACGTAGTCTAAAATCGATTTTAAAAAAATGGTCTGATGTTTCTGAAGTTGTTACTATTGCAGACAAATGGAAAGGCGGAAAACTAATTATGGAGCCAGGAGACACAAATTTAAAGGGAAAGGAATTACCTATAGACACGTTTTTTCATAAAATAACTATGGTACGCGACCGATTGCGTGTTATGGAACAAAAGATAAATTCTAGTAATTTAGAAGAACAAGAAAAGATAGATTTACAGCAATATATCACTAGAAGTTATGGTAGCTTAACAAGCTTTAATGTATTGTTTAAATTAAAGAGTCAGCAATTTGTTGGTCAGAGAAAATAACTAGTTCTTCATTAAAAAAAAACAGCATCAAATTTATACAATGAAATTTGATGCTGTTTTTATATTTAGGTTGTTGTAAATGCTAAACGGCTATTACAATTATACTTCTAATTTTTTCAATTCGTTATAATTTCTATTTAAACGTTTTATGAGTATACCGTAAATTAATTTATAGAATAGCCAAATTAATGCTAAAAAGACAGCTGTGATGGCCACAGCAACTAACGTAATTAATGTAAGTTCTTTTGTTGACGCTGTGCTTATTTGTTGTGATATTTCTGGATGTTCATTCACAGAGAAGTATAGCGAAAACGGAATACTTAATAAGGCAATAAACAAATTATAAAGTACATAATACTTAATGATTTTACGAGTTTTAAGGATGCTTTCCATGAGCTTTTTGGCATTATCTGTAACAGAAATAGCCTTGTGAGCTTTCCATAGGAGACATATAAATAATACGATAACACCATAACTAATAACGTTTAAGCTCATATACAACCAGCTATGACTCATGTCTTCAAGCTGTGCTTTTAAACGATCAGATAACACAAAAGGCAAAAAATTTATTAATACCCAAAACACCAATTCTGCTAAGCTTATATAAAATAAGGTTTTAACAATATTCGATGATTTTTTGTGACTCATTTTATAGATATCGCTGTTCGAAAATGCTTCAAATTGATTTTCGTTTTGCTTCCAATCCTTCTTTAATAATTCTAATTCATCCATATTTTTACGGATTTAGTATGGTTCTTAATTTCTTTTTTACACGGTTCATCTTAACACGTGCATTAACTTCAGTAATACCTAAGGTTTCACTGATTTCCCTATAATCTTTATCTTCTAAATACAATAGGACCAAAGCTTTCTCAATATCGTTTAATTGATGTACTGCTTGGTATAATAGCTTTAGCTGTTGTTCTTCGGTATCATCATACTCTTCTGCTTTAATTTTAAACTGCACAGTATCAAAAGCCTGTGTGTCTATTCGTCTTTTCGATTTTCTGTATAACGTTATTGCCGTGTTTAAGCCCACACGATACATCCAAGTACTAAATTTAGCATCGCCTCTAAATTTTGGGTAGGCGCGCCATAATTGTATCGTAATTTCTTGAAACAAATCGTTATGAGCATCTACATTGTTAGTGTACAATCTGCACACCTTATGTACAATGTTTTGATGTTTCTGCAACTGTTCTACAAAACTTTGTTCTAATTCTTTATTCAATTGATGACATTGGTTAGTTATCTTATTAGTAGTACAACTTTATGTATTGTTACAAATTTATTTAACAAAAGTTAAAAAGCGCTGCTTTTACCTGTATTATTCGTAAATTTAGCGTAGTAAATGCCTCATATTATTTTATGAATATTCCAGATACAAAACATCCCAGAATCGTTATCATTGGAGGCGGTTTTGCTGGTGTGAATTTAGTAAAAACGTTAGCGAATAAAAAGGTTCAAGTGGTGCTTATCGATAAGCACAATTATCATACATTTCAACCATTATTATACCAAGTTTCAAGTTCTGGTTTAGAGCCAGATTCTATTGCTTATCCACTGCGTAAAATCATTAAAAAACATAAAAATTCATTTTTTAGATTAGCAGAGGTAGAACAGATTTTGCCTGAGTCTAATGAAATTATAACCTCTATAGGACATTTAACCTATGATTATTTGGTGATTGCTACAGGTACTAAAACCAATTATTTTGGTAATAAAGCTATTGAATCATACAGTATGCCAATGAAATCTGTGCCTCAGGCTCTAAATATTAGAAGTCTAATTTTACAGAATTTTGAAAAAGCAGCTATAGCTAATTCTGCAAAGGAGCGCGAGGCTTATCTTAACTTTGTAATTGTAGGTGCAGGACCAACAGGAGTAGAATTAGCTGGTGCCATTGCAGAACTTAAAAATAATATACTACCTAGGGATTATCACGATTTAAATCCTAATGATATGCACATTCATTTATTAGAAGGTGCAGACCGCGTTTTACCACCAATGAGTGAACATGCATCTAAAAAGGCAGAAACGTTTTTAAAGCGATTAGGTGTAAAGGTCAGTTGTAATACCATTGTAAAACATTACGACGGCAAAACAGTAACAACTAATGCTGACTTAGCTATGGAATCTGAAACTTTAATTTGGGCTGCAGGAGTTACGGGTGCACCAATTCATGGTTTAAAATCAGAAGCTATAATGGAAAGAGCAAACCGTTATAATGTTAACAGATTTAATCAAGTAGAAGATTATGCTAATATTTTTGCGATAGGAGATATAGCCTTAATGCCAACAGAAGCGTATCCTAAAGGGCATCCGCAAGTCGCACAACCAGCGATACAACAAGGCAACTTATTAGGTAAAAACTTGTTGCGTTTAATAGATAAAAAACCGTTGAAACCTTTTGTATATAAAGATAAAGGCTCAATGGCAACCATTGGTAGAAATAAAGCTGTAGTAGATCTAAAACATTATAAGTTTGGTGGCTTTTTTGCTTGGTTTATCTGGATGTTTGTGCATTTAATGTCTTTAGTGGGCTTTAGAAATCGTGTGATTGTGCTTTTCAACTGGACGTACAACTATATTAATTTTGATAAAGCAGCACGCTTAATTATTCGTCCGTTTAAGAAATAAATATTCTGGTTGCTGGTTGGTTGTAATTAGTTTATAGTTATTGTTTAATGATTATAGCTAAACCTACTGTTTTTCTTCCTTTATTATTCAGAATAGTCAATTCGTCATTTAAAAGTTACAGTTGGGTCACTTAGAATTCTATGTGCATGTAAAATTGTAGAAGTTTGTTTCATCAATTAAGAAACGAACTTTTAATCAATCAAAAACATGAACAAGCTCATCACTATTCTCATTTTATTAATCTTTGGTATTGCCAATGCGCAAACGACTATTTCTGGTAAAGTTACAGATACCAAAAATGATCCAATTTTTGGAGCTAATGTGTACTTAGAAGGTACATATGATGGTGCAACAACCATTGAAGACGGCAGTTTTTCATTTACAACAACAGAAGCAGGAGCACAGACTTTAGTAATTTCATTTTTGTCCTTTGAAACGAAAGCGGTACAGATGGACGTTTCAGAAATGCATCAACTTATTATTAAATTAAGAGAAGATGTAGAATCCTTAGATGCTGTAGTATTAAGTGCAGGCACGTTTGAAGCTAATGACAACAGCAAGGTTTCTGTTTTAAAACCGTTAGATGTGGTAACCACAGCCAGTGCTTTAGGCGATTTTGTTAGCGCATTGCAAACATTGCCAGGTACTTCTAATGTATCAGAAGATGGACGTCTATTTGTAAGAGGTGGTAATGCAGACGAAACTCAAATATTTATTGATGGCATAAGAGTGTTTACACCATATACGCCTTCTCCAAATAATTCGCCTACACGTGGACGATATTCACCATTTTTATTTGATGGTATTACGTTTTCTACAGGCGGTTATTCATCAGAATATGGTCAGGCATTATCTAGTGTATTGCTTTTAAATACTATAGACGAACCAGCACAAGAAAAAACAGATATAGGTATTATGACTGTAGGCGCTACGTTAGGAAATACTCAAAAATGGGAAAAATCTTCGCTTAGCTTTAATGTGTCTTATATTAATTTAGGACCATATCTAGCCGTTTTTGAAGACCGAAACGATTGGAAAACACCTTATAGTGGCGCACAAGGCGAAACCGTTTTTAGACAAAAACTAGATAACGGAATGCTTAAGTTTTATGCTGCTTTTGACACTTCTAATTTTGAACTCACTCAAGAAGATATTAATGATGTAGACGGAATAGATTTTAAATTAAATAATAGTAATTTTTATCTCAATACCTCTTACAAAGGTGTTTTGGGTTCTAATTGGACCATGACTACAGGTGTAAGTTATACGTATGCAAAAAATAAAATAGGAATAGAGGCGAGTGCTATTGATGGTACTGAGAACTCGGCTCATATAAAGATGAAACTGAAAAAACGTTTTCATAGTCGATTCAAACTCAATTTTGGCGTAGAGCAATTTGTAACAGATTATAAGGAAAATTACATGGACAATACATTAGACGAAACCTATGGATACGACAATAATATTACAGCAGGTTTTGCTGAAGCCGATCTTATTTTTTCAAAAGATTTAGCCTTAAAAGTAGGAATGCGAGCAGATTATAGTTCAATTTTTAAATCCACAGAAGTTGCACCAAGAGCTGCATTAGCTTATAAAACCTCAAAAAACGGACAGTTTTCTTTGGCTTATGGTAACTTTTTTCAAAACCCAAATAGAGATGTGCTAAAGTTTAATCAAGATTTAAAGGCTGAAAAAACAGCGCATTATATTCTTAATTATCAATATGTAAACAATGGCAAAATATTTAGAGCCGAAGCTTATAGAAAGGATTATGACAATTTAATTAAATATGATACGGATTTTGTGCAATATGATAGCGATTTTAACAGTTCGGGAATTGGCTATGCGCAAGGTTTAGATTTTTTCTGGAGAGACAACACAAGTATTAAAAATGTAGATTATTGGTTGAGCTATTCATATTTAGATACCGAGCGTAATTATCAAAATTTTGAATCCGCTGCTCAACCAAATTATGCAACTAATCACAATTTATCTGTAGTTGGTAAATACTGGATAGATAAATGGAAAAGTCAAGTAGGTGTTTCGTATAACTTTTCATCTGGTAGACCATATACCAATCCTAATACAAATCAATTATTAAGTGAACGGACAAAATCTTTTAACAGTTTAAGTCTAAATTGGGCCTATTTGTTAGATCAACAAAAAATACTATACTTTTCAGTGAACAACGTTTTAGGATTTAGAAATATAAATGGCTATCAATATTCTAATACACCAGATATGAATGGTCAATTTCAAAGAAGCGCATTAACTCCAGCTGCAGATCAATTCTTTTTTGTTGGATT
Source organism: Winogradskyella eckloniae (assembly GCF_013249045.1). Classification (GTDB taxonomy): domain Bacteria; phylum Bacteroidota; class Bacteroidia; order Flavobacteriales; family Flavobacteriaceae; genus Winogradskyella; species Winogradskyella eckloniae. The sequence continues at coordinate 126,556 of NZ_JABRWP010000005.1, read as the reverse complement.
CTTTTGGACCATTAGTGAAGATAAACAAGACAATCAACTCGATAATTTATAGAATTTATTTGGTTTTAAACATGATTAAAATCATGATTAATGAGGATTCTGGATGGTAAATTTATACTATAAAATTAATCATCATGGAACTCAAAAAAAACCCAAAAGCCAATGTAGGTCGAAACAGCAATCTATACTTTGCTGTCGGCTTAAACCTCATGTTAATCCTTACTTATATAGGATTAGAACATAAGACTTACGAGAAAGACATCATTATAGCAGATGTGATAACGTTAGATGAACAATTTGATGAAGACATTCCTATTACCACCATTAATTTACCACCACCTCCACCACCTTCTCAAAAGCCAATGATTACAGAATTAATAACCATTGTTGAAGATGTTGAAGATGTAGAAGAAACCGTTGTGAAAAGTACCGAAATAGGACAAGATGATGTTATAGATGATAGAGTTGTAGGTGTAGAGGAGGTTGAAGTTGTTGAGGTAGAAGAGGATATTGAAGTGCCTTTCTCTGTTATTGAAAGAGTACCAACATTTCCTGGTTGTAAAGGGACAAACGCGCAATTACGAAAATGTTTTGAAGAGAAGATGCAATCACATCTATTAAAAAACTTTAGGTATCCAGAAGCTGCAGCAGAGCTGAATATACATGGTAGAGTGTTTGTATTTTTTGTTATAGATAATACTGGGAAAATCACAAAAATAAAAAGTAGAGGACCAAATAAATTGTTAGAAGCTGAAGCGGAACGTATAATGAGTTTATTGCCTAAAATGGAACCAGGTAAACAGAGAGATAGAAACGTTAGTGTACCTTATAGTATTCCCATAAATTTTAAGCTACAACAGTAAAAGCATTAAGCTGTAATTAACGCAGTAAAGACCAATATGATCTTTATTGCGTTATTATGTTTATTGACCATTATAAATATGGATTTTGTTTAGTATACCAATTGCATAACTCGTCATTACAGATAAAAGTTCCAGATGGAATTAATCCTATTTTTTTCAGAATCTTATTAGAAACCGTATGATTGACCAATGCTGCTGCACCAATTTCTTTAAGTTTTAAATCTTTAAAACCAAAATTCAACGATGCTATTGCAGCCTCTGTTGCAAAACCTTTGCCCCAAAATTGCTCTTTTAATCTATAGCCTATATCGTAATAATTAAATTCTTGTCTTACATAGTCTTCGTATTTAAGACCAGACCAGCCAATAAAAGCATTTGTAGATTTTTCTATCATGGCTAAACGACCCAAACCATTAGTTTTGTACTGCTGTAAAATACTTAGAATCATGGCCTCTGATTGTTCAATGGTTTTAACCGGTTTATTTCCCAAAAACAAATGCACTTTTGGGTTAGAGTCTAACTCAAAAAAATCATCTTTGTCGGCAAGAGTGATTGGTCTTAATATGAGTCTTTCCGTTTCAATAATTGTATCCATTTAATCTTTTTTAGAATATGCTGTTAGACTTTTTTTTAATGTTTCTGCACCAAATTGATTAAATTTAAAGTCCATAATCTTTAAATTTTGTTGCTCTAAAGCCCAATCAAAAAACAATTGAAACGTTTGTTGTCTTTGATGATAGGCTTCTTTATAATTCGGAAACTCTGATTCTATAATCTTGTAGATTTTATCATCTTTAATTTCAAATTTTCTAATTGATTTATAAGGCTCAATTTTCAACAGCTTATCTCTATCACAATGATAGGTAGAAAGAAGTTCTATAATATTACCATCTGAATAAACAATTTGAACTTCCATGTTGTCGTTCATGACTTTTCCCCAAGCAAAATGGTGTGCGTAATCTGTTTTGCTTTTAATAGCTAATTCCGTATTAAAATATTCAGAAAATTCTGGGTGTAATAGCTGCATCGTAGCTATAGAATCTTTTTTATTATAGGCCTCAATAAAGTTTAGTACGGTTTGCGTATTAGTGGTATTGTAGAAGGATAAGCTATCTGTGGTTTTGGTGTAAATGGATTTTAGGGTTTCTAAACTGTCTATTTCTCTGTCTAATTTAGCATTAAGTTTATCAAATTTTTGTTGAATTTCTACAGATTGATAATAGGAATAAATTAATGCATTTATAGTCTTAGTGCCATATAATTGAGAGGCTTCAAAATAGGTGCTACTCAATATGGTATTGAAATCTTTTAAATGATTTTGTTGGGCTGAAGACTTAGCCGTAGACATTTTTAAGCCCATACCAGTTGCTTTAAAATACGATTTCATTTTATTAAAATCGATTTCTGTGTATTCTAAGTTGTCTAAGACATCTAGTGTTTCTTCAAAAATTAACGGTTCAGTAGCTGCAGATTTTATTTGACCAAAACCTACAGTTGTAATTAAGATACAAATGAGTACGGAAACATATAATTTTTTAAACATTAATAGTGTTTTTAGTCCTAAGGAATACTAATTTCAAACAAAATATAACAAATAATTTAGTCATCTAAATTTAAGTCTGTATCTTTTATGTCCAAATTACCTTTATAAATTAAATAATAAGCCAAAATAATTTAACTAGATGAAACAAATTATAACATTCGGAGAGGTTTTGATGCGTATCTCACCAAGAGGAAATAAAAAATTTATGCAATCAAATATTGTAGAGTTTTACTTTGGAGGAACAGAGTTAAATGTAGGGATTTCTATTGCTAATTTTGGTGGTAATGTAAAGCATATTAGTGTTGTTTCTGAAGATTTTATTGGTGATACTGCGATTTCGTATATAAGAAAATTTGGAGTAAGTACATCTTCGGTAGAACGTTCTAAAAGACCATTAGGTGTATATTTTTTAGAAGTAGGTGCTGTAATGAGGCCAAGTCAAATCTCGTATAACAGATCACATTCTTCATTTTCTGAAATTTTACCATCTATGGTAGACTGGGAAAAAGCACTACGAAAAGGCAATTGGATGCATTGGACAGGTATTACACCAGCTTTAACTCAAGGTGCTTTTGATACATTAAAAGACGGCTTAAAGCTTGCAAAAGAAAAAGGGTTAACAATTTCGGCAGATCCAACCTATAGAAGTGGACTATGGAAATATGGTAAAGATCCAAAAGAAGCCTTAATTGAATTGCTAAATTATTCTAATATTTTTATTGGTGGAATTAATGAAATTAATGAAGTTTTAGGAACGGATTATTCATACTCTAATGATGATTTTAAAAAGGCGAGTCAGCAATTAATAGAAACGTTTCCGTCTATTGAAAAGGTATTTGATAAAATAAGAACTTCGTTAAATGCGTCTTGGCATAAAATTAGAGCACGTATGTGGAATGGCACAGAATTTAGAGAAACAGAAGATTTAGATATTACGCATATAGTTGATAGAATAGGAACAGGAGACGCCTTTGCTGGTGGCTTAATTTACGGATTACAACACTACGATGACTATAAAGCCATGTTGTTTGCTTGTGCCGCATGTGCCTTAAAACACACCTACGAAGGTGATGTGAATTATAGTAACGTGGATGATGTTATTAAAATTATTGAAGGTAATATCTCAGGACGATTCGTGAGATAGCATCATTACTGTTCGCCTAACTACGATTTCGGAATAACAACCTTTACAAATAAAATAATTAAAGAAGGAAGCGGCTGTAAACTAAGCCCTAAAATTAGTCTTTATTATATTTTTTATGTTCAATTTTCTTTTTTTCTAAAATTGCGTAAAATTTGCGTGGCGATATTTTTAAATCTCTTGTGATATCACTTACCTTTTTCTTACCTTTTTTATATAATTTTATATTAGCATTTACTTTTTTATTGAAAAAGTGTGTTTCTAGCTTATCAACGATTTGTAATTCTGTTAAATTAGTTGACGCTGCATAATTTTCAATTTCAGATTTAATGTTTGATAATGTGCTCATAGCTCTCATTTTTAATATGTTGCCTCGGAAGTGTTGGTTTACCTTGGCAATAGTGGGATTAATATGGCCTAAAGTTAACAAATAAAAAATTAAAAATAAATCCGAATGGAATTTTGAAAAACCTTGTCGGTACTAAAATACAACCTTATAAGTTGACTTATTTTGTAAATAGATTACCATTCTCTCCAAAGATCAGCGATACCTTCACCATCTGCATAATCTTTAGGATTTAATCCTGAAGCTATTGTTATTTTATCAATTAAAAAACACAAGTCTTCCCTTTCACCAGTTTCAATTAATCCTTCTACTTTGTTGTTTAGTGCATTTAATGCTATTACGGCTGTTTCAAAATATTGGGCTTTTTTTTCTTTCGATACGTCTTCTCCGGCTTTGATTAGCTTATCTATTAGGTTATCAAAAATATGTTTTGCAGCATCACAATTTTCTTGTGTGTATTGTTTCATGTCAAAATCAACGGCATATTCTATCCAATTTTTAAATGGGTAGAACGTTTTCATTTTATTTAATTTTTCTGAATAGGATAGACTATTCATTTCGGTTATGTTTTCGTCCATTCTTAATTTAAATAATTTTATTTGTAAATCATTTAATTGGCCATTGAGATCAAAGGTTTTGTTTCTATACAATAGTTTTACATAATCTATCCAAAATGAAGTGCCAGAGATTTCTACTTTAATTTCTTGTTTTGGAAACTTAAATATAACATAGTCATCGTCATAATTAGCGTCTGTGTTATTAAAAGATTCTTCTATAATAATTAAGGTGTCGTTGGTTTTTAAATCATATAAACGCAACCAACCTTCTGACAGATCTATTTTGTAATTACATATTTCGGTGTCTTCAGAAATTAATTTTCCTTTTTTTAATATTAGATTTTGAGCGTCTAAAAAAAAGGACGTCATTACTAAACCAATATAAAGTATAACTGTGCTTTTCATTGAGATACGGTTTTGAAAATTACTAAAATGTTTAGTGCTTTTTGATGCCGTATCTAAGATAGTTAATTAATTGTAAACTGCTAAAACTTAATCGTTTTGTGGAATTGGAAATCCTCGATCTCGCATGAGTGCTTCAATTTTAGCATCTCGACCTCTAAATTTTCTATACGCTTCGGCTGGTTCCATGGCGTTACGTGGTGCAAACAAATACTTTACTAATTTATCGGCAATCGCTTTATCATAAAAACCATCTTTTGCTTCTCTAAAAGCTTCAGAAGCATCACTAGTTAAAACATCTGCCCACATGTAGCCATAATAGGCTGTGGCGTAACCTTCACCGGAAAACACATGACCAAATTGAGGTGTTCTGTGACGCATTGGTAATTCTTTTGGCATACCTAATTCGTCTAAGGTTTCTTTTTCAAATTTATCAATGTCAATATCTGTAGGATCTGCTAAGTGTAATTTCATATCTATTAAAGCAGAGGCTAAATATTCAGTGGTACCAAATCCTTGATTAAAAGTGGAGGCTTTTTTGATTTTTTCAACCAATTCAGCAGGTATCGGTTGACCTGTTTTATAATGCACTAAAAATTTATTAATAACTTGATCTGTAGATAACCAACGCTCTAATAATTGGGACTGAAACTCAGTATAATCTCTAACACCACTATTTAAGGTTGGGTATTTGACGTCGGCAGAAAAGAAGTGAAGGGCATGGCCAAACTCATGAAAAAACGTAGTGGCATCATCCCATGATACTAAAACGGCTTCTCCAGGTGCTGGTTTTACAAAGTTAGAATTGTTAGAGGCTAAAACATTTTTATCGCCTTCAAAGGAGTCTGCACTTCTATAGGTTGTGGCCCAAGCTCCAGAGCGTTTCCCTTGACGCGCGTATGGGTCTAAATACCATAATCCTATATTTTTACCAGTATTTTTATCTGTTACTTCCCACACTTTTACGTCTTCATGAAATACAGGAACTGTGCCTTCTTCAACAGGTGTAAAATTATAATTAAACAGCTCGCCAGCCACAAAGAACATAGCTTTTGTAAGTTGGTCTAATTGTAAATATTGTTTGACTTCATCGCTATCTAAGTCGTATTTCTTTTTTCGTACTTTTTCTGCATAATATCTATAATCCCAAGGTGCTATTGTAATAGAATCTCCAAGTTCATTGGCTATAGCTTGCATATCTGCAACTTCTTCTTTTACTCTTGCTGTTGCTGCAGGCCAAACAGCCATCATTAAATCCATAGCGTTCTCAGGCGTTTTAGCCATGCGGTTTTGTAAGCGCCATTCTGCAAAATTGTCATAACCCATTAATGCGACACGTTCTTTACGTAATTTTAAGATTTGGGCTATAATTTTGTTATTGTCATAGTCATCACCATTGTCGCCTCTGGCGTAATAGTTTTCCCAAACTTGTTTTCGCAATTCACGTTCTGTAGAATAGGTTAAAAAAGGATCCATAGAAGACCTTGTATTGGTAATGGCATATTTTCCTTCTTTACCTTTTTCTTTAGCTATGTTTGCTGCAGATTTAATAAAACCAGGAGACAAACCACCTAATTGATTATCGTCTAAAAAAGTGATGTAATTTTCTTCGTCATGTAAAACGTTGTTTGAAAAATCGGTGTATAATGAAGATAATTCCTTGTTTATTTCTGCGTAACGTTTTTTCTTTTCTGCATCTAAGTTAGCACCATTCATCTCAAACTGTTTGTAGGTTAACTCTACAACACGCTGCGCTTGTGGTTCTAACGGTGTTTTTTGAGAAGCCTCGTACACGGATTTAATACGTTGAAAAAGTGATTCGTTTTGAGAAATTTGAGATCTAAAATCTGATAATTTTGGTGCCAAAACGGATTGTATTTTTCTAAATTCTGGAGTAGAGACATTACTTCCCATTATTCCGTAATATGTAAAAACACGATCTAAGGCTTTACCTGCACTTTCCATAGCGACTATGGTGTTTTCAAATGTTGCAGCCGCTTCGTTATTTGCAATGTTTTCAATTTCTGCTAAATTTAGAGCCATGGCTTCTTCAATTGCTGGCTGTATGGCGTCTATAGACATTTTATCAAAAGACGGAACACCTTGATAAGGACCTGTCCATTCTTGAATGAGTACGTTATCGCTCATAGTTATTTCTGATGTTTTTGTTTGGTCCTCATTGCAACTTGTTATAAGAGCAAGGCTAAACACTAATGAGAATTTAATGGTTTTAGAAATCATGTTGGTTGGTATTAACTATTTCAAAAAATATGTAAATATTATTGGAAACCAAGGTAATTAATATAAAAGTAAAGGGTCTTAAAAATATTATAATTCTTACTCTTGAATTTTTGTTGTTTTCTTAATGTGAAAACATGTAACTAATCTATTAATTCTACTTTTCTAATGTATACATTATTTAAAGGCCAATCGCCTTCATCTGTTTTTACATTGGCAATTTTATCTACAACGTCCATACCAGAAGTGACTTCTCCAAAAACCGTATAGTCTTTATCTAAATAGGCTGCACCACCTTCGCGCTGAATAATAAAAAATTGAAATGGCGACGCTAACTTATAAGCATTTTCAATTTCGCTACTTGGCATAGAGATAGCACCTCTTTTATGAGTGTAACCACGTTTAGTATCTGGCAACAGTAAGTATTTACCTATTTTTTGACGCCTTTTAGCAATGTTATAATCGTCACTGCTTCCACCTTGAATGACAAAGTTTTTTACCACACGATAAAACTGGGTATTATCAAAGTAGTTTCGTTTGGTTAGGTAAACAAAATTGGCCCTATGAAATTTAGTTTTATCGTACAGTTGAATTTCAATAATGCCAAAATCGGTAGTTATTCTTGCCTTGTTTTCTTTATGTATTTTGTCGTATTCTAAAAAGAATTCCATGGCATTGGCATCGGTAAGTAAAGGATATTCTGTTGTTGGTTCTTTTTTGAATTTAATTTTAGAAGCCGTGTCAATAGAATCTTTTACGACTGATGTATTTGTTTTTTTTGAAGTTTGTTTATCTTCACAATTAAGAAGCAATAATCCTATGCCGAGAATCATCGGTAATATCAATTTAAATTTCATAAATGCAGTTTAGTACGTTTTTAGAATCCGTAGTAAAAATAAAACATCTTGGTCTTTTAGGCGAAGACTCTCATGCTAAAATGTCGCCTCCTTATCGCTTAGAATTAGCTCAAAAGAATAAAGAAGCGGGTAAATTAGCAAAAAAAGCAGGCGTAATGGCTTTGTTTTATCCCGATGACAATAACGAAACACACTTAGTACTCATATTACGAAAAACGTACAAAGGCGTGCATTCTGCGCAAATTGGATTTCCTGGAGGTAAATATGAAGAAGGTGATTATAATGATCTTATGGAAACGGCCTTAAGAGAAACGGAAGAAGAAATTGGTGTCTCTAGAACGCATATTGAAGTTATAAAACCAATGACACCTTTATATATACCACCAAGTAACTTTATTGTGCATCCTTTTATAGGTGTTTCTAAAAATGAATTAAAATTTGTTAAGCAAGTTGAAGAGGTGGAGTCTATTTTAGAAATTAAGTTTAGTGATTTTATGGATATGAAGAATTGTGTAACAACAACAGTATCAACCTCTTTTAATGTGGAGGTGGATGTGCCTGCATTTAAATTTAACAAGCACATTGTTTGGGGAGCAACAGCGATGATGCTTATTGAAATAAAAGACTTGCTAAAACAAGTTTTATAACTTAACTTAATGGTTACATTTGTAGACGACTAAAAATTTAGAATTATTTATGGGATTATTCAAAAAGAATCCTTTTGGACATATACTTTGGGTTAAAAAATGGCTAATTAGAATATTAGGTTTATTTACACATAGACGTTTTAGAGGCTTTAATGAATTACAAATTGAGGGCTCAGAAATTATAAAAAATCTGCCAGATACTAATGTGTTATTTATTTCTAATCATCAAACCTATTTTGCAGATGTAATTGCCATGTTTCATGTGTTTAATGCAAGTTTAAGTGGTCGTTTAGACAATATAAAAAATGTAGGTTATTTATGGAATCCTAAGTTAAATATGTATTACGTGGCAGCAAAAGAGACCATGAAATCTGGGCTATTGCCTAAAATATTTGCATACACAGGTTCTATTAGTATTGAACGTACATGGCGTTCTCAGGGAAAAGATGTTAATCGTCAGGTAAAAATGAGTGATATTACCATGATAAAAACGGCACTTAATGATGGTTGGGTTGTAACGTTTCCTCAAGGAACAACAACACCTTTTAAGCCCATTAGAAAAGGAACCGCTCATATTATAAAAACGTATAAGCCTATTGTTGTGCCTATTGTTATTGATGGGTTTAGACGCTCTTTTGATAAAAAAGGATTAAGAATAAAAAAGAAAAATATTTTTCAGTCTTTTGAAGTAAAAGCGCCTTTAGAAATAGATTATGATAACGAGTCTATTGCAGATATTGTTGAAAAAATTGAATATGCTATAGAGCAACATCCTTCGTTTTTAAAAGTCATTCCTCAGGCAGAACTAGAGGAAAACGAACGATTAAATAGAGAATTACGTGATATGTAGTGTGCTATAAGCAATAGATGCTTTGCTAATCTAGTTTAATTTTAAGCCTTTGACACTACTTAATTCAATACCAAAAAACAGAAACTTATGAAACGTAGATAACTGTACACCTGTTTCAGTAGTGATCCAGTTATCCCAAGTAGCTACTAAGCCTTCAATAGGAATAATATCGACCCACATTTGGTAGCTGGTTGGTTTGCCTTCATCGTCAAAATGCCATAGGTAAGAATCTCCTGGTGTTGTTCCTCCAGCATTATAGGTAACTAATAAGGCGTCTTTATTATTTTTAGTTTTAATTAACCTACGCTCAGTATTAGGATCAAAGACTTTAAATGGTGCCACTAACCAAAACGAATCGTTGTTAAAGTAATTCGTCGCTTTTGTAATGTAATCTTGCTTTTCTATGCCATTATAGGCTTGTTCTAGTACAAATACTTTAGAATCAGATGGGTTGTTAAAATCTAGAATGACACTAATGTTGTCCCAATAAACTTCACAAGTATTATGTAATTTGTACCATTTATAATGATGTATATCTTTAAACGTCCATTCAATGTAATCTGTGTTAAGGTAAGCTTCTTCATTCAAGGATTTAAGCATGTTTGTAGCGAGTTGATCTGCTGCAGCGCCTTGTGGTCCTGTTGGTAAATCTTCGTTATATTTAAAATATACAAAGCCGAACAGTAGGAGTGAGGGCAATGTGAAAAAGACTATAATACCTACGGTAATTTTTAATATTTTCTTAAGCTTAAATTGTTTTATCATTTTATAAATAATTATCCAATAAAATTAAATTCGTTTTCAATTTCAATACGCTTTGTTTGGCTAAACGAAATGAGGTCTTCAAAAAATAAGGTAAAATCAGCTTCAAAAGCAATATAATGTGCTTTGAGTTCTGTAGTAGCTTCATTCATTTTAGATTTACCTTTGGTTCTCTGATTCATGCCATTCAATACCTTTTGAATGCCTTCAATTGTAGCATAACTTAACAACCAATTCCCTTCAATCATTAATGGTGTTATTCTTTTGAAACGTGGCGGCAGTATATCTATATGTTGACTTAGAATTTTATAAAAATCATCTATATATTCTGCCAAAGGAATATCTGAATAACTGGACCAGTTTTTTGCCAAAAAATGATCAAAAAAGATATCTACAATTACACCACTGTAATGACCATAATTTTTATGAAGCCTTTTGGTGCATTGTCTAAAAATAGGATGCGCATCCGTAAACGTGTCAATATGACGATGGAGTTGAATCCCAATTTGTATTTCAACAGGATACATTTTGTATTTATTACCTCTTACACCATCACCAACAAAATTTCCAATAGTGATTAGTTTGTTGTCTCCGGATAGATAAATATGAGCGAGAAAATTCATATGTCGAAATTACAAATTCAAATCCAACCATTCTGACTTTTATACAAATAAGTAAACTATTTTTTTGTTTAGAGTTTATCTTTTTTTTTCGGTTAAAAGACAAAAGTCAAGCTGAGTTAAAGACCAAAATAAGATTAAGATACTATATTTGCTAAAAATTAAAAGAAGTATGACCTTAATAAAATCAATTTCAGGAATTAGAGGAACTATTGGAGGACCAGTAGACGATAACTTAACACCTATAGATGCGGTTAAATTTGCGGCAGCTTATGGTACATGGATAAAATCGCAACGTCAAAAAGACTCCTATAAAGTAGTTGTAGGACGCGATGCTCGTATTTCTGGAGAAATGATTCAAAATTTAGTAATGAATACATTAGTCGGTTTAGGTATTAATGTTGTTGACTTAGGTTTGTCTACAACACCTACCGTTGAGATAGCTGTACCATTAGAACATGCAGATGGTGGTATTATTTTAACTGCGAGTCATAACCCAAAACAATGGAATGCTTTAAAATTATTAAATGCTAAAGGCGAATTTTTAAATGGCGCTGAAGGACAGAAAATTTTAGAGATCGCTGAATCGAATACAATGAATTTTGCTGAAGTAGATGATTTAGGTAAAATTACAGTAAATGATGCTTATATAGATATGCATATTGATGAAGTTTTAGACTTAGAACTCGTTAATGTAAATGCCATAAAAGATGCTAACTTTAAAGTCGTTGTAGATGGTGTAAACTCAACAGGAGGTATAGCTATACCATTATTGTTAGAACGTTTAGGTGTAGAGCCTGTAAAGTTATATTGTGACCCAACAGGTCATTTTCCGCATAATCCAGAACCACTTAAAGAACATTTAGGGGATTTGGCAGATGCAGTTGTAAAGGCAAATGCAGATTTTGGTATCGTTGTAGATCCAGATGTAGATCGTTTGGCTTTTATGGACGAAACAGGAGAGATGTTTGGTGAAGAGTACACATTAGTAGCTTGTGCAGATTACGTGTTAAGTAAAAACCCAGGAAATACGGTTAGTAACATGAGTTCTACACGAGCTTTACGCGATGTTACTGAAAAACATGGCGGAACTTATGAAGCGAGTGCAGTAGGTGAAGTGAATGTGGTTACTTTAATGAAAAAGAACAATGTAGTTATTGGAGGAGAAGGCAATGGTGGTATTATCTATCCAGATTCTCATTACGGACGTGATGCTTTAGTTGGTGTGGCTTTATTTTTAAGTTTATTGGCCGAAAAGCAAATGAGAGTGAGTGAACTGAGAGCGTCTTATCCAAATTACTTTATGAGTAAAAAGAAAATTCAGTTAACACCTGGTTTAGATGTTGACGGTATTTTATCTACAATGGAATCTAATTATAGTCATGAAAACTTAACAACTATAGATGGTGTAAAAATAGATTTTGCAGATAGTTGGGTGCATTTACGTAAGAGTAATACAGAGCCAATTATAAGAATTTATACAGAAGCGCCTTCCCAAGAAGCAGCAGATACTTTAGCTGATCGTTTTATTGCAGAAATTAAGAAAGTTGCTAATATTTAGTATCTTTAAATACTTTTAAATTATTAAATAATAAGACTTCTATTTTCTATGAATAGAAGTCTTATTGATTAAAATATTTGGCTATGATTATAGAACCTAACACTACAGAATCTACAGAATTAGAAAACTACTTCAGTAAGTTTAGACAACATATAATTGGCCAAAATCAAACTTTTGTGTCGCCATATGGTGAGCAAAAAATCATTTATACAGATTGGACAGCATCTGGTCGCTTATACAGACCTATAGAAGAAAAGATTTGTAATGATATTGGCCCTTTTGTTGCGAACACACATACAGAAACGACGGTGTCTGGTACAGCAATGACAAAGGCATACCATAAAGCAAGGCATATTATTAAGGAACATGTAAATGCCAACGAAGATGATATTCTTATTGTCTCTGGCAATGGAATGACAGGTGTAGTCAATAAGTTTCAACGTATACTTGGATTAAAGGTACCTGAGAATTTAAAGGAGTTTACAACCATTCCGGATGAAATGAGGCCTGTGGTTTTTATTTCGCACATGGAACATCACTCTAACCAAACAACTTGGTTAGAAACGATGGCAAAAGTTGAAGTGGTTCCTCCTAATGAAGAGGGTTTGTTTTGTTTAAAGAATTTAGAAAAGTTGTTAGTGCAATATAAAGATTGTACTATTAAAATTGCATCTATTGTAGGCGGTTCTAATGTAACAGGAATTCAAATTCCGCACCATGATGTTGCTAAATTAATGCATCAACATGGAGGTGTTTGTTTTGTAGATTTTGCCTGTTCTGCGCCTTATGTTACTATGGATATGCACCCAGAAGATAAAGAAGCGAAACTCGATGCCATATTTTTTTCGCCGCATAAGTTTTTAGGTGGTCCAGGAACCTCTGGTGTATTGGTTTTTAATAAAAAACTATACAAAAATATGGTGCCAGATTGTCCTGGAGGCGGCACCGTAAGTTGGACGAATCCTTGGGGAGAACACAAGTATATCGATAATATTGAAGATAGAGAAGATGGTGGTACACCTGGATTTCTTCAAACTATTAAAACAGCATTATCTATTCGTTTAAAAGAGCAAATGGGTGTGACAAATATGTTGCAACGTGAGCATCAATTGGTGGATATTATTTTTTCTAAGCTAGACGGAATTGAAAATATTCACATTCTTGCAGGTCAACATAAAGACAGGTTGGGTGTTATTTCATTTTATATAGACGATTTACATTTTAATTTGGCTGTAAAATTACTGAATGATAAATTCGGCATTCAAACAAGAGGTGGTTGTAGTTGTGCAGGTACTTACGGACATTTTTTATTACACGTAGATCAGCAAATGTCTCATGAGTTAACGAATGAAATTTCAATTGGTGAATTGGTAAGAAAACCGGGTTGGATACGTATGTCTATTCATCCTACAACGACTAATGCTGAAATTGAATTTGTCTGTGATTGTATTCTTGATTTAGCTAAAAATCATGAGACATGGGCAAAGGACTACGAATATTCTAAGTGTAATAATGAGTTTGTGCATAAAACTTTAGTAGATAAAACTTCTGGTTATTCTGAAGTTAATAATTGGTTTAATTTAAGTATGTAATCTGTAGTAATGAACAATTTATTTAATACATCTGATTTAAATGGCATTGTAGAACGGCTTGAAAAACTTTCTCCAAACGCTGAAAGGAAATGGGGGAAAATGAATATCGGTCAAATGCTTGCACATCTAAATGTATCTCTAGAAACAGCCATGGGATTAAATTTTCCTAACCGCATATTTATTGGAAGACTAATTGGAGGCTTTATGAAACGTAAGGTTTTGAATGAACAACCATTTTCTAAAAACTCTCCTACGGATAATAATTATGTATTTACCGATGTTAGAGAATTTGAAAAAGAAAAAAATAAAGCTATTGAATTAGTAAAAACGTTTCATAACAACGGACCAGAAAAATGTACTACTCATCCGCATTCATTTTTCGGGAAATTTACTCCAGAAGAATGGGCGATTTTACAATGGAAGCATTTTGATCATCATTTAAGACAATTTGATTCTTAAATCTTAAGAGAACTTAGCAGGCACTTTATCACGATGTTTCCATCGCTTATGTGTCCAAAGGTAAAACTGAGGAGCTTCGATAATCTGTTCTTCAAGAAGTTTGAAAAATATATCTGTGATTTCGTAATCTTTAAGTTCTTTTGGATGTTCTGTTATCGTTTTAAAGGTGGTTTCATAGTAACCACGCTTTATGCGTTTTACACTAAAAAACACAACTGCCATATCTAGTTTTTTAGCCAAAACTTCAGCACCAACATACATTGGTACATTTATGCCCATAAAGGTATTCCAATATAATGCTTTATGCGCTTTTGGTGATTGGTCTGATACAAAGCCGTTAATTGTTAATTCTCCTTTTTGCTTTGCAGCATATAGAACTTTAAATGTTTCTTTAGTCGTTATTAAAAACGTATTGTGTCTTGCTCTAATTTGTTTTACTAATTTGTCAAAATACTTATTAGCCAATCGTTTGTATACCGCATAGCCTTTATGTTTTACATACTTTTGAAGAATAAAAATCCATTCCCAACTTCCATAGTGTCCACACATTAAAATTACACTTCGCTGTTTGTCTTCAAGATTATTAATTAATTCTATGTTAGTGAATTTATAACGTTTAATTAATTCTGCCTCAGAAATAGTCATAGATTTTAAAGCCTCTACCATCATATCACAAAAATGATGATAAAATTGGCTAGTTATTTTAGCGATTTCTTTCTCTGATTTATCCGGAAAAACTAAGCGTAGATTTTCTTTTACAACCGATTTTCTATATCCGAAAACGCGATACATTAACAGGTAAATTAAATCCGAAAAACCATAGAGTAATCTAAAAGGTAAGATGGAAATTATCCAAAGAACTGGGTAAACTAAGATGTAAGCAATAAGTTGCATTAAAGTATGATTGCATTTAAGCACAAATATATATATTTGATTTCTAAGAATAGAGTTTATGGATAATTTAGGAATAAGTATAGTAACCATAGTTATTATTGCAGCGAACGGTATCATTTCGTTTAAGGGATTTGACGATCGTGGATTCTTTGAAAAATTTAAATTCAATGTAGGCAGTATAAGACGTGGCGAACAAATAAGAATGTTAAGTTCTGGGTTTCTTCATGCTGATTTAACACATCTCTTCTTCAATATGTTTACTTTGTATTTCTTTGCAGATTTTGTTGTCGCTAGGCTAGGTTCGGTTCATTTTTTAATCATCTATTTTGCTAGTTTAATCTTTGGAAATCTTTTATCTCTGTATTTTCATAAAGACGAATATTGGTACAGTGCTATTGGTGCAAGTGGTGCAGTAACAGGTATTTTGTATTCGGCCATTTTATTAGAACCAGGTATGAGTTTGTACATGTATTTTATTCCTATCCCAATTCCTGGTTACGTATTTGGTATTGGTTATTTATTGTACTCCATTTATGGGATGAAAAAAAGTATAGGTAATATTGGGCACGATGCCCATTTTGGTGGTGCAGTTGGTGGTTATGTCATTACTTTAATATTGTATCCAAGTATATTTCAAACAAATTTGGGCTACGTTGGCTTATTAGCCATTCCTATAATTATTCTCTTTGTATTACATAAAACAGGGAAGTTGAAGTAAGTTACCATCTAATTAGAACCGGTTTCTCATTTTAAATCACATATTTTACAATACTTTTGCAATAAAGAATTGAAAAATGCATAACGATACTATTGTAGCTTTAGCAACACCTTCAGGAAGTGGTGCCATTGCAGTTATAAGATTGTCAGGAAATGATGCTATAACTATAGCGTCTAAATATTTCAAATCTATATCAGGCAAAAATTTAAGTCAGCAGGCAACGCATACCATTCATTTAGGTCATATTATTGAAGGCGATAAGACCATTGATGAGGTATTAGTTTCAATTTTTAAAGACCCAAATTCTTATACAGGAGAGAACGTTATCGAGATTTCTTGTCATGGATCATCTTATATTCAACAAGAAATTATTCAACTCTTTT
Organism: Winogradskyella eckloniae; assembly: GCF_013249045.1. Lineage (GTDB taxonomy): Bacteria > Bacteroidota > Bacteroidia > Flavobacteriales > Flavobacteriaceae > Winogradskyella > Winogradskyella eckloniae. The sequence goes on along the minus strand of NZ_JABRWP010000005.1, from coordinate 110,123 downwards.
TAAGGCATGGATGTAGAATGGCAACGGCAGGTGAGTTTACCTTAAGAGCATTTTTAAATGGTAAGCTCGATTTAAGTCAGGCCGAAGCTGTAGCAGATTTAATTTCTAGTGACAACGAAGCCTCGCATCAAATTGCTATGCAACAAATGCGTGGCGGTTTTTCTTCAGAAATAGCAAAGTTGAGAGAAGAGCTCTTAAACTTTGCATCATTAATTGAGTTAGAATTAGACTTTGCAGAGGAAGATGTTGAGTTTGCAGACCGAACACAGTTTAAACAACTCATAGAACGTATCAATTTTGTGTTGAAACGTTTAATTGATTCTTTTGCAGTTGGTAATGTTATAAAAAACGGAATTCCGGTAGCCATTGTTGGCGAACCAAATGTAGGGAAATCTACTTTGCTAAATGTCTTGTTAAATGAAGAACGTGCTATTGTATCTGAAATAGCAGGAACAACAAGAGATACCATAGAAGATGAAATCTCTATAGGAGGTATTGGTTTTAGATTTATTGATACAGCAGGCATTAGAGAGACTGAAGATGTTGTTGAGAGTATTGGGATAAAGAAAACATTTGAGAAAATTGAACAAGCTCAAGTCGTTATGTTTTTAGTAAATAGTGCACAGTTGGCGTCTAATACTGCAGCCTTAAAGAATATTACAGTTGAGATTGAAAAGGTAAAGAATAAGTTTCCTCAAAAGCAGCTTTTGGTTGTGTTGAATAAAATAGATCAGATTTCGGATACAGAATTAGCCAATATAAGTACAGTTTTACATACCAATGCCATAAAAGTGATTCCTATTTCTGCAAAAACGCGTTTTGGCGTTGAGCAGTTAACCAATAATCTTCTCAATTTAATTAATACAGGTGCATTAAGAAATAATGAAACTATTGTGACGAACTCACGTCATTATGATGCTCTACTAAAAGCTTTTGAAGAAATACAAAAAGTAAAACACGGACTAGAAACAGGATTGTCTGGTGATTTATTAGCTATAGATATTCGTCAAGCCTTATATCATTTTGGAGAAATAACAGGTGAGATAACCAATGATGATTTGTTGGGTAATATTTTCGCTAATTTCTGTATTGGTAAATAAAATGTCTTTTCTCTTACTGTCAAGTAGTTAGCGTATTTTTCTTTTCCTTCGCTTTGTTCTTATATATGTTACCTCATATGTACTGCATTTTTTTAATATGTAGTACAAACATACTGCATTATGAAGATAACATTATAAAAGCGCAAACTAGCAAGTGGTAAAATTAGTTTGTCAATAGAATACGATAAAGGTTGTGAAACTACAGCTGATTACAAACGAAGACACATTAGAAAAAATGAAAACTTAAAGTTATATGGAAAGATGTAAACAAAATTGTTTACATTCGTAATATGAGTAAATTAATAGACAAATACAAAGGCATTCATCCAGGCATAATTTTGGAACGCTTACTAAACAAAAAAGGCATTTCACAACGCCCTTTTGCTTTGTCTATTGATGAATATCCGCAGACAATTAATGCCATTTCCAAAGGCAAACGAAAACTGAATACGCCTCTAGCTTTAAAAATTGAAAAAAAACTAAATTTAGAAGAGGGAACACTTGCATTGCTACAAACCTATTTTGATATTAAGGAAGAAAAAAATAAAGTAGAAAAAAATACCCCAAACTTAAATCTTTTAAGAACTTCATTGTTTTGGGATACAGATATTTCTAAAATAGATTGGCAAAAGCAAAGTATTGCAGTTATTAAACGTGTATTTGAGCGTGGAAACGACATTGAAAAAGAAGAAATTAAACGTTTCTACACCAATGAAAAAATTGAAGAAGCACTTGCACGAGGTATTCGTAAACCCTACACTATTTATAGAAACAAAGAAAAGGTATAATGCTATATTATAATACGGTTGATGAACTATTGAAAAATAGCTTACTAAAATTAATGCAATCCGATGTATTCAATGGTTTTAGATTGGTGGGTGGTACAGCATTGAGTTTACAAATAGGGCATAGAGAGTCCATTGATATTGATTTGTTTAGTGATTTGCAATATGGAACATTAGATTTTGATACCATTGAAAAACATCTAACAGAAAGTTTTCAATATGTAGATTTTTTAAACGTTCCACCAGCAATGGGAAAAAGTTATTTTGTTGGAGAGGACAAAGACCATACAATAAAACTCGATTTATATTATACAGACACTTTCATTCAACCCTATATTGAAGTTGATGATATAAGAATGGCAACTATTGAGGAAATTATAGCAATGAAAGTTGATGTAGTACAAAGAGGTGGAAGAAAAAAGGATTTTTGGGATTTACACGATTTGCTTAAATCTTATGGTATTAGCCAAATGTTAGATTTACACAAGCAAAGATATCCTTATACACACGATCGAGATTTAATTATCCAAAATTTTACGTTCTTTGACGAAGCCAATGAAGATTTTAATCCTATTTGCCTTAATGGAAAACATTGGGAATTTATAAAGGATGATTTTGAAGAAATTATAGGCAAGTATAAAAAGTCACAGTAATAATCTTCTTTTACTATACTTCTGTATCTATAAATAATACTATTTGTACCTCATGTGTACCATGCATATATTCTTATCCCTTATAATAAAGAGACGTTAAATATTGTATCAGAAAGTAATAGTTTTAATTTCATACTTATTAATAATTCTAAGCACTAAGATCTTCTGGTTTTTATTTGAGCCTAATGTGATTAGATGGATTTTGTAGCGAAAGTTTATAAGATTATCATAATTGATTGAGTCATAAGTGACTACCTAACTAGCGTTTTAAATGTTAAAAAAAATATAATTTTAATAACTTTGATTTGATAAAATAGTTGCAATAATTTTGTAAATTATGCCGTATAGTTTGATTTGTGAATAAGCCCTTAACTTCTTTCGCTTCACTAACTAACTAAACCGCTTTATGATTATTTATTTTATTTTGCTACTAGGATTGCTGTTAGCAACATGTAGTTTCTCCATTCTGTATAAATTAAGATCCAATTTTGGTTTAGCACCTCTATTTATGTTTTTAGGTGCTGTTTTGTTTTTTTCTAGATATTTGGGAAGAAGATTAGATGTAACAATTTTTGATGACCACCTTTTTGGTTTAGTATCGGTAGTTTTGTTTGGTGGTTTTCTATTTTCGGTGCTGCTGATATACATTAAAGAAGGCGTAAAGTGTACAAGAGCACTTATTACTGGTGCACTCTTGTTAACTCTAGTTTTGGCTGTAATGATGCCTTGGGTTCAAAATGCTGAACTTATGGATTTACGCCATCATGGATGGGAAAACCTTGTGCTTTTATATAATATTAAAATGTTGTCTCTAAATGTTATTATTTTAGTGATAGAATTGATTTTATTGGTTATTGTTTATCAGTATATAGTACAAGCAATAAGACGTGTTCCTTATTTTTTTGTTTTAGTACTGTCATTAGTTACCGTTTTAGTATTTGATAGCTTTGTTTTTTATTTGTTAATGCCTCAACCTGAGTTGTTAGAATCTTCAGGCTTTGTATCTCAATTTCTGCATAACATTGTTGTTGGAATATTATATGCAACCTTACTTTATTGCCATTTAATAGTCATTGATAAAAAGAAAATTAATCTCGATTTTTTACGTACCCAAAGAAAAGAGGTGCTTTCAATATTCAAATCGAGTACAGAAACCATAGATGTTAATTACGAAAAAGAAGTATTGGCACAGAAGCCAGCTTTTAAAATTGAGAATGCGTTAAATTATATTTCAGATGGTTTTGTAACCTTAGATAATGATTGGCGTTTTACTTTTGCTAATATAAAGACAGGTGAGTTTTTAAGAGAAAATCCTGAAGATTTAATAGGAAAACAAATTTGGTCTGTATTTCCAGATAATGAAGATTTGTATTTCTCTAAGCAATATCATAAGGCAAAACAAACACAAGAAATTCAGACGATAGAAGGATATTACAAGCGATTAGATAAATGGTTTGAAAACAGAATATACCCTTCAGCAGAAGGTGTTACTATTTATTTTAAGGATATCACGGAAAAGAAGAAAAGAGATAACTCTTATCAAATGTTGGGTTCTTTAATAGAAACTAGTGATCAGTTTATTGGTTTGGCTTCATTAGAAGGTGTTCCTTTTTATTTAAATTCTATGGGTAGAGCATTGGTTGGGTTAGATGAAGAGAGCTTGCCAGAGTCTATAGCTGATGTTTTTCCAGATGCGTATCGAAGTGTGATTGAAGATGAACATATGCCAAGTTTATTTAAAGATGGTAAGTGGACTGGTGAGGTACTGTTTAGACATTTTAAAACAGGCGCATTAATACCGATGGAGATGTCTGGTTTTTTAATCAGAGACAACATAACAGGTAAGCCAATCTCTATGGGTATAGTTGCTACTAATATAGAAGAACGAAAAATTGCGGCAGAAAAGTTAATTAATAGCGAAAGTTTATTTAAAACCATGTCTTCTGAAGCGCCTTCCGGAATTTTTCAAACAAGTATTGAGGGCTCCTGTAATTATGTGAATGAAAAGTGGACGCAATACGCTGGTATTTCATACGATGAAGCTATGGGTTACGGTTGGGCTTCTGCGATGCACCCAGAAGATTCAGAAAGAGTAAAGAAGGAATGGCAAGAGTATTTGTCTTCAAAAAATGTAGAATTAGAAACTGAGTTTAGGTTTTTACATAAAAATAATAAGGTAGTTTGGGTCTCTGTAAAAACCGTTAGAACATGCGATGCTGATGACAATATTAATGGTTATATAGGAATGGCTATTGATATTACAGAAAGAAAATTAGCAGAAGAACAATTAATAAATAGTGAGTTGCTATTTAGAGGATTAACAGCCAATGCACCTGTGGGTATTTTTAAAACCGATGCATCAGGAAGTTGTAGTTTTGTTAATAAGCAATGGATGGCGTACTCAGGCTTATCATTTGAAGAAGCGATGGGCTTTGGTTGGTCTAATGCTTTACATCCAGATAATAAAGAAAAGGTTATAAAACTTTGGCAAGATTCAGTAGAAAATGAAACTGAGTATAATGTAGATTTAAGATTTTATAATAAAAAGATAGGTAAAACCTTTTGGCTCACGGTAAAATCAGAGCGTTTATATAACGCTAAAGGTGAATTACAAGGGTTTATTGGTGTTTGTATAGATATTACGCAGCGTAAACATGCAGAAAAGCAACTTATAGAAAACGAAAGGTATCTAGAAAATATATTAAATAATATTGGCGATCCGGTCTTTGTAAAAGATGACCAAAGCAGAATTGTTTTGGCTACTGATGCATTCTGTTCAATTTTTAATATGTCCAAAGAAAATATTTTGGGCCAAACGTTAGTAGATTATTTTCCTGAAGATGCAAGATCCCGTTTATTACAAAATGATCAAAGTGTTTTAGACACAGGGTTGGTTAATATACAAGAAGAAACGCTCACTCTAGATAAAATAAATACGAGATCTTTATCCACTAAGAAAACACGCTTTATTGACGGTAATGGTAATAAGTTTATCATAGGTGTTATTAGAGATATAACAGAACGTAAAAAAGTTGAAAAAGAAATTGCGAAAATGCAATCCCAAGTTAATGCAGCAATTAGAATTGGTAAAATAGGGTATTGGAGTTGGGATATTAAAAATGACGAAATTTATTGGTCTGACTTATTATATGATATTTATGATGTTGATAAGGGGACGCAACTAAATTATGAAACAGTATTAAGTAGATTACATCCAGAAGATAAATTCATTCATGATAATTTAATCCAAGAGACAATTGCAATTAAAGGTTCTGAATCCTTCGAATATAGAGTCATATGGAGAGATAATTCTATTAAATATGTTAAGGTAGACTTAGAAGTGGTAACTAATGAATTCGACCAAGCCATACGACTTCAAGGTACAGTGTTAGATATTACTGAAAGAAAAAAGGCAGAAATTGATTTAATTGATAGTGAAAAACTATTTAAGCGTTTAATATCTAATGCTCCAGTTGCTATTTTTCAAACAGATAGGGAAGGGATGTGTAATTATGTAAATGAAGAATGGCTAGCTTATACAGGTCAAACATTCGAGAATATTATGGGTTATGGATGGACAAATTCGATACATCCAGAGGATAAAGAAAAAGCCATTAAAGAATGGGAACAGGCCGTAAAAGACCATAAAGACATTACATTTGAGTTTAGGCTTATTGATCCCAATGGGGAAATAATTTGGCTTTCTAATAAGGCGATTAGAACTTTAGATTCTAATAACGATTTTAATGGTTATATAGGCATTACATTAAATATTACAGATAGAAAAATAGCAGAAGAAAAAGAACAGAAAAATAAAGAATACCTTAATAATATCCTTAACAATATTGGTGATCCTATTTTTGTTAAAGACGATCAAAGTAGACTGGTGCTAGTAAACAACGCGTTTTGTGCTGTGTTTGGTCTTCCTAAAGAATCTATTTTGGGTAGAACAATGGAAGAAAAATTACCGCCAAGACAGCGCGAATCTTTTTTCAATATAGATAAAAAAGTGTTTGAGACTGGTCTAGAGCACGTTAACGAAGAAACAGTAAATTTTAATGGTAAAGAACCTAGGACATTTTCAATTAAAAAAACCAGTTATAACGATGGTGGAAATATGTTATTATTAGGTGTACTCAGAGATGTTACAGAGAGAAAAAAGGCAGAAGAAGAAATAAGAAAAACACATCAGCGTCTTACAACGCATTTAAATAATTCTCCTCTAGGTATCATAGAATGGGATAAGGATTTTAAAATTACCAATTGGTCACCACAGGCCAAAAATATTTTTGGTTGGTCTGCAGAAGATGTTGTAGGTAAAAACGTTAAGGAACTCAATTTAATCTACGAAAAAGATAAAGAGGTTTTTAGAGTTGCATACAACGAATTAATTAACGGAACTGTTAAAAATAATAGATATATAAATCGTAACTATACCCAAGACAAAAACATTATATATTGTGAGTGGTATAATTCGGTATTGTTATCGCCAACAAAAGAAATAGAGTCGTTTTTTACCATGGTTCAAGATGTGACCGAACGTATAGAAATTGAAAAAGGAATAGCGGAAAGTGAAGAGAAGTTCTCAAAAGTATTTAACTCTAGTTTAATAGGTTATTCCATTGTCAATACAGATCAAGTTAGAGTAGATGTTAATGAAGCCATGGCAAAAATGCTAGAGTCTACAAGAGAGCATTTAATTGGTAAAACTATGGAAGGGGCAAATATAGAAGTCTTAGATGATTTTTATTATAACCAAAAAAAGAGACTGTATGAAAAACTTCTGGAGAATAGATATTTACAAAATGAGATAATAGACAGAACCTTATTAAGCGGAAAAAAAATAAGTTTATTGTGCTCTGTAGAAACAATAGAAATTGCAGGAGAAACACATGCTTTATTTGCTGTAGTTGATAATACAGAGAAAAAAATAACAGAACAAGAATTAGAAAATTATAGAAATAACCTTGAAGAATTGGTAGCATTGAGAACAGAAGAGGTGAATTCTAAAAATGCGCAATTAGAGCGTATGAACAAATTATTTGTAGGTCGGGAAATAAGAATGAGAGAACTAAAAGACATTATAAAGACATTAAAAAACAAGAATGATTAAAATCTATATGGCAGTTTTATTAGTAAATAATAAATTGGTTTTTGTATGGTTCTAAAAGGCTTATATCATTATATAAAAAGGCCAATGGTAGCTGCTGTTTTGGTTTTTGTAATTCTAAGCGGAATGGCATTATTTATTTCTTACCAAAAGTATTTAATAAATGAAAGTGAGCAACAACGTAAACTAAATGCAGAAGTAAGTCTTATTAAAGAGCGTTTACAAGCATTAATAATGTATAATTACTCTGCAACAAAGTCGTTAGCATATATTATAGAACGCAATGGTATTCCTGAAGATTTTGATGACATTGCAACAGAATTACTAGATAATCAAAATTATTTTGATGTAGTAGAATTAGTAGATAGCACTTGGACGATTACACATGTAAGTCCTTTAGAAGGAAATGCCGTAGTTGGTTATAATATTGGATCCAGTAAGTCCGCGAGCACAGGTGCATATACTACTGTGAAAAGAAAAGATTTTTTTATTGCTGGTCCTGTAAAATTAAAGCAAGGTGGTGTAGGCATTATTAGTAGGCAACCCATTTATATAGATAATAAATTCCATGGTTTTGCCGCTGTCATTACGAAACTGTCCACTTTATTTGATGAATTAGGTATTAATTATGTAAATGATAGTCAATTTGAATATCAGCTTTCACGAGTAAACGGAATGACAGGAGAGGAAAGCTATTTTATTGATAATGATTTATCGTCTATGCAAGAATATGTGGTACCGATAAAGATTTCATATGGAGAATGGAGACTATATATAAAACATAAAGAAAAGAAAATAAACTCGGCGATATGGTTTATGCTAGTCGGATTAAGTATTACATTATTTACGGGTTGGGTGTTTTGGTACTTTATAGGGATGTCGGCTAGATTCAATAGATTAATTAAGGTAAAGTTAGAAAGTCAAGAAACACAATTAAAGTTTATACACGAAAACACCAAAAAACAAATTAGAAAAAGTGAGTCTAACTTAAATAAAGCGCAACAAATAGCGAGCATTGGTAGTTGGGAGTTAGAAATTAATACGGAGAAAATTAAATGGTCTGAAGAGATGTATAGAATTTTTGAAAAAGACCCTAATTCATTTCAGGTTACTAGAAAAGGGTATTATGCTATTGTGCATCCAGATGATAGAGATGTCCTGTATGAAACCGTTGAAGATGCTATTAAATACAATAAAAATTATCAAACAACCTATCGTTTATTGTTAGATGGAGAACGTATAAAATATGTAGATGAGCAATGCGAATTATTATATGATAAAAATAATAATCTCATTAAACTCTTTGGAACCATACAAGATATAACCGAAAGAATCATTAGTGAAAAAGAACTGCTTAACCTAAAAAATAACCTAGAGAATATAGTAAGCCAGCGAACAGAAGAGCTAAATGATAGTAAAGAAGCCTTATTAAATTTAATAGAAGATATAAACGAACAATCTATAGAACTCGAAAAAGAAAAACAAAAGGCACAATCTGCAGATTTAATGAAGTCTGCGTTTCTCGCAACAATGTCGCATGAGTTAAGAACACCTATGAACTCCATAATTGGTTTTACAGGAATTCTTTTAATGGAATTAGCAGGACCTTTGAATGATGAACAAAAAAAGCAGCTCTCTATGGTGAAAGAGAGTGGGCAAAATTTATTACGATTAATTAATGATGTCTTAGATATTTCTAAAATTGAAGCTGGCAAATTAAATGTAGCCTATCAACCATTTAATTATCTCACTTCCATAGAAAAAACAATAGCATTTTTACAACCACAAATTGAAAAAAAACAACTAGAATTAACTACAGAAATAGACCAAGTAGAAATCGTATTAAATAGCGATGAGCGACGGATTGAGCAAGTTTTAATCAATTTAATTACCAATGCAATTAAGTTTTCAGATAAAGGTGTAATTACAGTAAAGGTAGAAGTTAAAGATAAAGATGTGATAACTCAAGTCATAGATGAAGGGATAGGAATAAGCAAAAAAGATATTAATAAATTATTTGAACCATTTATTCAGCTAGAAGATGGTTTAAGTCGTAAACAAGAGGGTACAGGATTGGGATTAACAATAAGTAAAAGCCTTATAGAAAAACTAGGAGGTACTATTTTTGTTAATAGTGAACTAGGAAAAGGCAGTAATTTTACATTTACGTTACCGTTAAAAAAGAAGATTTAAATTAACCCATTTTTCAAGTTGAATAAGAAATTAATTTCAGAACTTGTTTAATGAAGTCAAAAGCAAATGAAGTCAACTATTTTAATTATTGAAGATAATGAACAAAATATGTACATGTTATCCTACCTTTTAGAAGGTAGTAACTACAATGTTCTAAAAGCTTTCAACGGAAACGACGGGATTGATTTGGCGCTTAAAAATAATCCAAAAATTATTTTAGTAGATATACAACTACCAGATATGGATGGATATGAAATTTGTTTAAGGTTAAGAATTAGCGACTTACCCAAACAAACGACGATAATTGCGGTAACATCGTATGCAATGGCAGGAGATAGAGAAAAAGCAATTAATGCAGGAGCAGACGGTTATATAGAAAAACCAATAAACACAGATACATTTGTAACCGAAATGGAAACTATTTATGCTAAAAAACTAAAATACTAGAGGAATGAGTACTGTATTAATTGTAGATGATATATATGAGAACCTCTATTTACTTAGAGTAATATTAGAAAAATCAGGTTTTAAAGTATTAGAAGCTTATGACGGTAAAGAAGGATTAGATCAATTATCTAAAAACAAAGTAGACGTCATTGTTTCTGATATATTAATGCCTGTAATGGATGGCTATATGTTTTGTCAAGCCTGTAAAAAAGAGGAAGCCTATTCAAACATTCCCTTTATATTTTATACCTCTACATATACAGAAAAATTAGATGAAGAATTAGCTTTAAAATTAGGAGCTGTAAAATTTTTACGTAAGCCAACAGATTATGATAAGATAGTTCCGGTTATACAAAATGTACTAAAACAAGAAATTGTTGAGCCTAAAAACATTAAAAGCGAAGGTTTTTCAGAAAAGGAAGTATTAAGGTTTTATAGTAAACGATTAATTAGCAAGCTCGAACAAAAAAATCTAGAGCTAGAAAAAGAAATATTAGAGAGAAAAAAAATTGAAAAATCATTAATTCATAAAAATGAGATATTAGATTTATTTGCGTCTAATACACCTCTCAATAAAATTTTAGAACAATTAATATTAAACTATCAATCTGAAAATCGTGGCTATTATGGATCAATTAGTTTATTAAATAAAGAAGGAACTCATTTAGAAATGTGTGCTGCACCTTCATTGCCACAGACTTATGTAGAAGCGATTACTACAATTGAGGTACAAGAAAATAGAGGCTCATGTGGCACTGCTGTTTATTCTAAAAAAAAGGTTGTAGTTGCTGATATTGCAACAGATCAATTATGGGAACTCGATAGAGAATTAGCCTTAAAGCATAATTTAAAGTCGTGCTGGTGTGTCCCTGTACTTTCAAAAGATAATATAACACTTGGCACATTCGCTATATACAGTAACGCTATTAATTCGCCAACCTCGGAGGAAATTAAGGATCTAGATTTTGCAGTAAGTTTGGCTGTAATAGCTATTGAAAAAAATAGAATTACCGAGGAAATTAAGAAAAAGGATGAATCCTATAAATCTTTGGTTGAGCAAGCGATAGATGCTATAATAACGTATGATTTTGATGGTAACATATACGGTTTTAATAAGGTAACTTACGTGATGTTAGGTTATTCCAAAACTGAATTTTCAAAGTTAAAATTGCAAGACTTTTTAGTAGATTCTATTATCAGAGATGAAGCCCTATATCAAGACGTACTAAATGGTAAATCTGTAGTACTCCAAAGACAATTTCGTTGTAAAAATGGTAAAATAATTGAGGGTGAGGTGTCTGCTAAAATGCAACGCGATGGAACCGTTGTAAGTATCATTAGGGATATTACAGAACGGCAAAAAATATTAAAAGCGATAAAAAAGGAGAAAGAATTTTCTTCAGGTCTTTTAGAAGGCATGCAAGAAGGTTTGTATGTTATTAATTCAGAGTCCGAAATCATAAGTGTAAATCCTGCATTTTGTAGAATGGTGGGTTATTCTGAGCAAGAACTTTTAGGTGTTAAACGACCTTATCCATTTTCTGACCCAGCATTGGTAGATGCCAATAACAAGCGCTATCAACAGTTAGTAGAGGATAAAAATGAAACAAGTTACGTTAATACTTATGTGAGAAAAAATGGAGAGCGATTTCCTGTTCAGCTTATAGTGTCTAGAATTAATGATGAAAACGGTGTCAAAGTCGCAAATTTTGCAACGGTTCAGGATATTACAGAACGAAGAAAAGCAGAAATAGAACTAAAATTATCAAAAGAGTTTAATGATAAACTAATAATGTCAATGCAAGAAGGTTTACTCATAGCAAGCTTAGATACTAAGCTCATTTTAGTAAACGATTCAATAAGTAAAATAACAGGTTACTCCAAGGAAGAACTATTAAGTCTTCAACATCCTTATCCGTTTTGGAAAAAAGAAGATCATGCCAGTGTATTAAATAGGTATAAAGAAGTTGCTGAAGAAAAAGCAAAAGTGGTTCAATACGATATTGTTAAGAAGTGCGGCAAAATAATAAAAGCTTCTTTTTATACAGGTACCATTAAAAATAATAATGATGAAGTCATTGCGATATTTGCTACCATGCAAGATATTTCTGAAGTAGAAAAAGCAAAACAAATTTTAATAGAAAAAGAAAAAAAATCTACTGAAAAAAAACATGTGATTTTAGAATTAACGAGGTTAGTTGGTAAAGATTTAGTTACCTCGTTTAAAAAAATAACAAGCTTAGCTTCGAAAACTTTAAATGTAGAAAGGGTAAGCATTTGGAGTTTTAATGAAGATAGGAGTGCAATTAATTGCGAAAATTTAAGTGTATTAAATGATGCGAGTAAAAACAGTAGTAATTGTATCACCTATGCTGATAATCCTAGTTACTTTGAAGCCTTAAAGACAAATCAAACCATTTTAATAAATGACGCCCAAAATAATGCAGTAACAAAACGATTTACGGATCAGTATTTAAAACCTAATAATATAACGTCTTTAATGGATGTCTTTATTAATAGTACCAAAGGGCATTATGGAATTGTTTGTTTTGAACACATTAGTGAAAATAATGAGTTAAGGTACTGGACAGCGGAAGAGTTAGAATTTGCTTCTTCCATAGCTAGTATTATTTCGTTATTAGTAGAAAGTTCTGAACGCAAGCTTGCTGAGAAAAAATTAGTCTTAGCTAATGATGAATTATCAATTGCAAATAAAGAATTGAATGAATTACGAGAAAAATTAGAACAAGAAAATGTATACCTGAGAAATGAGTTAGATCTTGTGTTTAATTATGAAGACATGGTTTATGGAAGTGCTAAATTTGCAAATGTTTTAACAGAAATTGAACAAGTGGCACCAACTGATGCTACTGTTTTACTGTTAGGCGAATCTGGAACAGGAAAAGAATTGTTGGCAAGAGCAATTCATAATATTGGGCATCGCAATAATGATCCATTAATAAAAGTAAATTGTTCTGCCATACCAAGAGAGCTTATAGAAAGTGAATTGTTTGGACATAAGAAAGGCTCTTTTACAGGTGCATTCAGCGATAAAATTGGTAAGTTCGAATTAGCAAATAACGGCACCTTGTTTTTAGACGAAATAGGAGAGTTGCCGTTAGATATGCAACCAAAAATTCTAAGATTTTTACAAGAAGGCGAAATTGAAGTCGTAGGTGGAGCTCACGTCAAAAAATTAAATGTAAGAGTTATTGCTGCGACCAATAGAAATCTTATTGAAGAAATTAGAAAAAAACAGTTCAGAGAAGATTTATATTTTAGGTTAAATGTATTTCCTATTAATGTTCCACCATTACGAGAACGAAAAGATGATATTCCTTTGTTAGTAGAACATTTTGTAGATAAGTTTAACAAGGCATATGGTAAACATATTGAGTTTATTAGCGATGAAGCGATGACTAAACTCATTGCTTATGATTGGCCTGGAAATATTAGAGAATTAGAAAATTTAATAGAACGCGCCTCAATTTTATCTTCAGAAAACACGTTAATAATTCCTGGGTTCGAATCTACAAGTCAAAAGACGAAGTCTATTAATAGTAAAGATTTATCATTAGACGCGGTTCAACGTAATCATATTCTTCAGGTATTAGAGCAATGTAATTGGAAAATTTCTGGTTCTGATGGTGCTGCAGAGTTGTTAGGCTTAAAGCCGAGTACACTACGAGACAGGATGACAAAACTCGGCGTGAAAAAGTTAATTTAATAAGGTGGTAATTCGTTATATCTTAGGTATTTATGATTTTTGTTCACGGTATTCCGTGAATTAAGTGTGTTTGTTAATGTTGGGTTGCTTTTATAATGCGCTGATAATTAATGTTTTGCATTGATTGTATTTAAGTTGGCACAGCAATTGAATACTGTATCTTAAATATTTAAATATGAGAAACGTACTTCAATTAGATGGTGTAAGTTTTTGGGTAGATCAAGATGTAATTCATTGTAAACCAAATTCTGATTTCTTTTCAAAATATACAAGTAGAAAAATGATTGCATGTTTTAGCGATGTTATACCGCTATTATCAGAAGGTTCATATTTACCCTTACTTATTGATGTCGTAGAACTAGAACGACCTTGTGCTTTAAGGCTTTTTAATATTATTTCCACTAATTCAAGGATTAAACAAATGGTGCTTTCTAGAATTTTTGTTGTCAATTCATATCGTTTTAAATTTATTTTAATGTTAAACAATCTCTTGGTAAAACAAGTGGTGCCTAATAAGATTTTTAAAAACTATAAGGCAGCAATGAAATTTTGTAAGGAAGATTATTTAAGTTTTAATGCAGTAAGTAGACATAAATTTTCATAATAGCAATTAATTAAACACCTTCAGGTATAGTAATCCCTCTAGACTTGTATTGGTTTGGCATACGCAACCAACAAAATAGTTTTTCAGACTAAATTTCATTTAAATTTAAAAGTAGTTGGAGAAATAGTACAAAATAGTGCGGTTATAATTAGAACGTTTAAGATATATAAGCACCTATACGATAAAAGTTTAAAAATCATAAAATGCTAATCCATTCAAATTTTTATTGTCAATACAGCGATAGATGTGGCTATCGGTAAAAGGATCAATTGCCGTTGTTGTACTTCAATTTCTTCTCAATTTATTTCATTTTTAATGATAATCTTCAAAAATAAGGCTCAAAACGCAGATATAACCTATAAAACTTATTTGGTGTAATGTGTTGATAAACATATAATTATAGTCAAAATAATTAACGGTATGCCGTTGTTTGGCTAAAATTGAAATTATTAGTCACGGTATTCCGTGTGTTAAGTTCTTTGGTCAAAAAATCCGACAAAATGCAATTAACTGAAAATCAATTATTTAGACATTTTGTTTTAAGAGTTATTTGTTTTTGGCACATCAATTGGTTTATTATTTTCAAAATTAGACTATATGAGTAACATAATTCAATATGAAGGAATTAAACTTTGGGTAGATCAAGATGTAATTCATTGTAAAATTAACCCAGATTTTTTTAAAAGTTATAACAGAATTAGAACGGAAAAGGCATTATTTAATGCTATTACATTTTTATATGATAAAAAATACATGCCGTTTCTAATAGATATGAAACAACTCAGAGGTACTCATGCTGTTGAGATATTTATGCTTATTTCTAAGAGTGTACCCATAAATACTTTAGTTATTTCTAGAGTGTTTTTAGTACGTACAACAAGTTTAAATGTGATACTTGCGCTTAACAATATTACAAATAAAAGGGTTGTGCCTAATAGAATTTATACCGATAGTAATTTGGCGTTAAGATACTGTCATAAAGATTATCAGTTTTTTTATAACGTAAGTTAATACAAAGTTATGAGTAAAGTAATAGGATTTAATAATGCTGTTTTTTGGACAGATCATACAGAAATACTCTATTGTGAGTTTAATAATTCTGTCCCTAATTTAAAATTAGAACAAAAAGTTATTGAATCTTATATAGAAGCTATCGCTAACTTATGTAACGAAAAACCAATGCCGTTTTTAATTGATTTAAAAGAAACACGTGGCACTTATACAATATCTATAGCTAAATTAATTGCTAAGAATCAAGAGTTAGAAAAATTAAAAATAACCGAGTCTTACGTAATAAATTCGGCAGCCAGCAGATTACTAATAGGATTTTATAGGAAAATGTATAATGATGTTACGCCAATTGGGTTATTTAAAGATTACACATTAGCTAAGGATTATTGCTTAAATGCAAAACAAACATATTACAAAAAACATATTGAAACATGTAAACAGACGTCTTTATATTATTAATTTAAGGATATATTCGGAATAAAATAGCAATCACTTATTTCATTGGAACCCTATTCACAATCCTTCCAATGTCAGTGTTTTGAACATTAGACTTTTTTCTTAGACTGTAAATAAGAATTATAATTTTTAATGTAATAGAAAGCAATAAGTGAATTATTAAGAAAATATTTGAGAAAAGACGTTAGTACACGTTCAATATTATCAAGGAAAGAGAGTCTATATGGCTCTCTTTTTTTATGCATTAACATACAATATCGATAAAAAAGAAATAATAAGTAGGAGTTTAATACCTTTGTACGTAGATGTAATTAATTTAATAAAATAACGTCTAAACGATAAAAAATAGAGCTATGTTAACGTGGAAAGATATTATCAGTTTTTCGGTAAATGGAAACCCAAAACCAGACCGAAGAGTTGAAAAAACAGAAGAAGAATGGAAAGCAATTTTAACATCAGAACAATTTAGAATTACCAGAAAAGCAGGTACAGAAGCACCACATTCTGGTGGATTATGTACAACTTATGAAGCTGGTAAATACAATTGTGTTTGTTGTAATACACCATTGTTTGACTCTACAATTAAATTTAATTCAGGTACTGGTTGGCCAAGTTTCTCGCAACCTATAAAAGAAAACGCTATAAAATATATAAAAGATACAGCCTTTGGTATGGTTAGAGTAGAAGTGCAATGTAATACTTGCGATGCACACCAAGGTCATGTGTTTCCAGATGGACCAGAACCAAGTGGATTACGTTATTGCATCAATTCAGAATCTATGGTGCTTCAAACAGAAGAACAAGTTTCAGAATAAGGTTTACTTATACTATGGCAATTCAATTCAACATAAAAAATAGGTTTAATAAAGAGCTTCCTGCAGATAAAATTTTAGAGAATTCTAGAAGACAGGTAAAGGAAGCGTGCTTTTCTTATGTTATACCAAAAATTCCTAGTAAGCCGTCTTTAATTCATGTGTCGCCAGAGATGTTAGAGAATTTAGGGCTTACGGAAGCTGATAGTACAACACAAGAATTTTTAAACGTAGTTACAGGTGCTGAGGTCATTCCCAATACAAAACCGTATGCCATGTGTTATGCAGGTCATCAATTTGGTAATTGGGCAGGACAACTTGGCGATGGTCGCGCTATAAATTTAACGGAAGTAGAGCACAATAATAAACATTGGGCTTTGCAGTTAAAAGGTGTTGGCGAAACACCATATTCGCGCTCAGCAGATGGTTTGGCAGTTTTAAGGTCTTCCATTAGAGAATACCTTTGTAGTGAAGCCATGTTTCATTTAGGTGTGCCAACTACAAGAGCATTATCCTTAAGTTTATCTGGAGATGAGGTGCTACGAGATGTTATGTATAATGGTAATGCAGCTTACGAAAAAGGTGCCATTGTAAGTAGAGTAGCAGAATCGTTTTTAAGGTTTGGTAGTTACGAAATTTTTGCGTCAAAAGGCGATGCAAAAACGCTAAAAACATTGGTAGATTATACTATTAGAAATCATTACTCTGAATTAGGCGAACCGTCTAAAGAAACCTATATCGCTTTTCTAAAAGCAGTGACAAAACGCAGTTTAGATATGGTGGTACATTGGCAACGCGTTGGTTTTGTGCATGGTGTAATGAATACGGATAATATGTCTATTCTTGGATTAACCATAGATTACGGACCCTATGGTTGGTTAGAAGGTTACGACCAAGGTTGGACGCCAAATACAACTGATAATACACACAAAAGGTATCGTTTTGGTACACAACCACATATTGTACTTTGGAATTTAATTCAACTGGCCAACGCACTGTATCCATTGGTAGAAGAGGTAGAACCTTTAGAAGAAATTCTTAATAATTACCAAATTGAAGTACAACTAGAGCTTCAACATATGATGCGCTCTAAATTAGGCTTAAAAGTGGAAGACCGAAATGATATTCAACTCATTGAAGCCTTAGAAAACGTATTACAACTCTCGGAAACTGATATGACTATCTTCTTCAGAAACTTAGCAAATTTAGAAAAGGAAAATACAGAAAATTGGTACGCTTCAATTGAATATGCCTTTTATAAACCAGAAGAGATTTCAGACGAAATTAAACAACAATGGTCTACTTGGTTTAAAACTTATGAAGAACGTTTAGCGCTTGAAACCTTATCAGATGCTGAAAGAAAATCTAAAATGAATAAGGTAAATCCTAAATATGTGCTTCGTAATTATATGGCGCAATTGGCTATAGATGATGCAGATAAAGGCGATTATGATTTAATAGATGAATTATTCAATCTATTAAAAAAACCATACGATGAGCAACCAAATTCAGAAAAATGGTTTGTAAAACGACCAGAATGGGCAAGAGATAAAGTAGGGTGTTCTATGTTATCTTGTAGTTCTTAGAAACAGAAAAATTTTTACTAAATCAGTGTAATTTATTATAAAGATAGAGACTAAGATTAGTGTTATTTTAAATAAAAAATAAAGAGAAAAATGTCAGAATATAAAAAAGCATATATAGCAGGCGGTTGTTTTTGGGGAATGGAAGATTTGTTTAGAACACGTCCCGGAATTATAGATACAGAAGTTGGTTACCAAGGTGGCGAAAATGAGAACCCAACTTATAAGTATCATCCAGGCCATGCTGAAGGATTAGAATTAACTTACGACCCAAATGTAACCTCGTTTAAAGCAATTTTAGACTACTTTTTTAGAATGCACAATCCTACAACAGTAGACCAACAAGGCAATGATAAAGGGTCTAGTTACCGTTCTGCTATTTTTTATCAGAATGAAGAAGAAAAGCAAATTGCAGAAGAAATGATAGCAATTGTTGATGCTTCTGGTAAATGGGATTCTAAAGTGGTTACAACCTTAGAACCTTTTGCACCATTTTGGAAGGCAGAAGAGTATCATCAAGATTATTTAGTAAAAAATCCAAATGGCTACACATGTCATTTTCTAAGATTTGAAGAGTCTTATATCTAATACCAACTTATTTTAAAACTTTTAAGACGTATTGAAACTAAAATATTTAGGTCTAGGAACAGCTGCAATTGGCAGACCAGTTTACATTAATATTAAGGAAAATGCTGATGAGAAACCCTTTAACTTATCAGCATTTAAAACTGATGGATTAAAAGTTTTAGATGAGGCTTACAACAACGGTGTTCGATTTTTTGATACATCGCCTGGTTATGGTTTAGCAGAAGAATTACTGGTCGGTTGGTTAAAACAAAAAAACGACCCAAACATCAAAGTCTCTACAAAATGGGGTTATACGTATGTGGCCAATTTTCAGCCAGATGCCACAATACATGAAGTAAAAGAGCATTCCCTTAAAAAACTAAATGAACAGTGGGAACAATCTCAATTATTGTTACCCAATTTAGGATTGTATCAAATACATTCTGCAACATTAGACACTGGTGTTTTAGATAATTTAGAGGTACTAAAACGCTTGCACGAATTAAAGAAAATGCACAATATTACCATTGGTTTGTCTACAACTGGCAATAACCAAACTGAGATTTTAGAGGAAGCGTTATCTATTGAAGTTGAGAATGAAACCTTGTTTCAATCGTATCAAAGTACATTCAATATTTTAGACCAAAGTTTAGCACAATATAAAAACGAATTACAAAAATTGTCTGGGCCGTTTATCATAAAGGAAGCCTTGGCTAATGGACGATTAATTCCGAATTCAAATTATTTTGATTATAAAAACCTGTATACGTTTATGGGTATTTTAGCCCAAAAATATAAAGTAGGAGAAGACGCGATTGCATTGGCATATTGCAGGTCTATTTTTCCGAAAGCTATTGTTTTAAGTGGTGCCAATTCTAAAGCTCATTTAGAAGCTAATATACGAGCAGAGTCAATAGCTTTAACCAATTCTGAAACCGAACAATTAAGTGCTTTTGGAATTTCTAGTGACAAATATTGGCAAGAACGAAAACAATTAAAATGGCATTAATTACCTTTAATACGTTGCCATAAACGCAATAATAATGCTTTTCCGTCGGTTTGGTTTTTCTCTTGTTCAATAAAATTAACGTGGCCTGAAGCATCTACGTCTATTAAATATTTAAACACAAAATCTTGAGAATTGGGTTTTAAATTCATCAAACCAAAACGTAAATCGTTGTAGTATAATTTATCGTCTATTTGATTAATGGTGTACCAACCTTCAGAGATGGCAATCATTCGTTTTACTTTCTCGTTTTCAATAAGATTGCCTAATAAATGATGATTTTTAGGATACGTTTGAAATGAAATGGCTTGTGTATCAAAAAAGGAATAATCGGTAATGAGATAATGGTCTTTAGTGTCTACGTTAGCATTCCAAAGTACTGTATTTAATGCAGAAGGTCTGGTGTCTAATTGTTGGTAGGCTATATTTTGAAGTTTTAAAGCGTCTTCAAATTTGGCAAACGCTAAACTTTTAAGCAGAAATGTAAGTGCTAAATAAGTTGTACTTAATGTAAGACCTATAGTATTGTAAACCCGTCTTTTTTTAGACGTTCGCTTTTGAAACAGCACTAAAATAACACAAATTAAAAACGGTAAGGTATATATTGGGTCTACTACAAAAATGGTTTTAAAAGCTAATCTCAAATCTAAAGGCCAAAAGAATTGTGTTCCCCAAGTGGTATGTGCATCTAACATAGGATGCGTTATAAATGCCCAGAAAAATAACCAAGCCCAACCTTTAAAATCTTTGTATTTCTCATATTTAGAAACCAACCAACCAAAAATAGGCCCAAAGAGCACTGAAAATAGTACAGAATGCGTAAAGCCACGATGCATAGCTAATGCAGAAACCGTATCTGTAAAGTGCGAAGCCAACACATCTAAATCTGGAATTGTACCAGCAATAGCACCATACAAAAGGGCTTTGTTACCAACTTTTTTTCCTAAAACAGCTTCGCCAACGGCTGCACCTAAAACAATTTGTGTGAGTGAATCCATAATTGGGTGTAAAAATACGGTTTCTCTAATAGAATTAAGCCAAAGGAAAATTGAGTAATAGTGTAAAGGTTTATTACGTTATTACGACTAACACCAAGCAGATGATTTTTGCGAAAATGAAGTAAGAGGTATATGGCGTATTTCATTTGATAAATAAATAATATCAGGTATGAGTAAATTTTCAGAAATAATAAATAAAGACCAACCCGTTTTAGTGGATTTTTTTGCCGATTGGTGCGGACCATGTAAAATGTTGAGTCCTATTTTAAAACAGGTAAAAGACGAGTTAGGCGATGATGTTGCTATCATTAAAATAGATGTAGATAAAAATCAATCTTTAGCAACAAAATACCAAGTAAGAGGTGTGCCAACCATGTTACTTTTTAAAAACGGCAAGCAAGTTTGGAGACAGTCTGGCGTTTTACAGAAAGATGAAATAATTAAAGTAATATCAAATTCTAATTAAGTTTTTTTAATACATGATAAATGTCATATTTCTAGATGAAGTAAGTTCTTAATTTTACATCAAGAAATAATAACAATCTCATGATTAAATCTTCAATTGCTTTATATAGCTGGACAAGTGGCGTTGTAATGATTGCAATCTTCGCTGTAGTATGTATAACCTTAGTTGGTATACTAATTAATTTTATGTCTAAAGGAAGGCCAAAAGATGTATCTAATGATTTGCTAGAAGAAGAAAACAAAAAGAACTAAATTGGATTAATTATATATTTAAAAGAGGGTAGTTTTGATTAGCTATCCTTTTTTTTAGTCTAATTTTAATTCTTTCTTAATGTTTTCAATATCAAGATTTTCTAATAAGCTAATAAGGTTTGGATATTTCTTTTTGTGGTAACCAAATTCTCTAATTTTAAATTCGTTAATGGCATCTTCCTTTGTCCAATTTTCAAAAATTATTCTGTAAGAAGCAATTATTACACCTGTTCTGTCAGAACCATGCCAACAATGCACTAGAAGCGGTTTTTCTGCACTATTCATAACTTGTAAAACCTCAATGATATCATCTTCTGTAACATATTTGGTGGCTAAAGGAATATGCTCTAATTGCAAGTCAGTATTAACAGCTTTTTTATTATCATTACGTAAACGTCTTAAGTTGACTATGGTTTTCACTCCAGAAGATTCCAATTCTTTAAAACCTTGTTTATTTGGTTGTTCAGAACGGTAAATAGAATCATTAATTTGATATAAATTGTCAAAGAAGTTAGAATCAATTTCTTTGTAACAATCTCCATGTTTTTCGTTATCACCGCATTGAGCATAACCCAATGTGACAAATAACATACTGAAATATATAAGTTTATGCATCTTTATTTTTTTAAGGGTATTTATAAAAGGACTAATATTTCTTCTTTGTTATTGAACGTAATAATGAAATGGCTATTGTAATTTTAGTAATCTTATTAATGTAAAGAAAAAGCTCAAATAGTATAGTTGCTTATTGTAAATTTACTGGGAAGAATATTATCACATTTGTTGCGTAATAAATCAATTGATTTTAACGTAATTACACTAAAATTTGTAACTAATGTGACATAGAAACCTTTGTAAAATCCATAACTTTGTAATATCCAAAATTAGATATATGGAAGACATGCTATTCTACGATAGATTGCAGTTTGCTTTTACTATCACATTTCACTACATTTTTCCGCAACTAACCATGGGATTGTCTTTAATGATAGTCTATTTCAAATGGAAATATCTTAGAAACAAAATTGAAAAATACAACAATGCAGCGAAGTTCTTTATGAAGATTTTTGCTGTTAACTTTACAATGGGAGTAGTAACAGGTATTCCTATGGAATTTCAGTTTGGTACCAATTGGGCAAAGTTTTCTGAGTTAACAGGTGGCATTATCGGTCAGACTTTAGCCATGGAAGGCATGTTCTCTTTCTTTTTAGAATCCTCATTTTTGGCACTCTTTATATTTGGAGAAAAATTGATGGGTCAGAAATTACATTTCTTAACTGGCCTGTTCGTGTTTATTGGCTCTTGGGCAAGCGGTTGGTTTATTTTGGCTACTAATGCTTGGATGCAGCATCCTGTAGGTCATGAGGTTTTAGAAAATGGAAAATTTGTGTTAGATAATTTTTCAGAACTATTTACAAATCCTTGGTTAATTCCGGCTTTTTTACATAATCAAATGGCTTCTGTAGTAACGTCTGCTTTTGTTGTCGCTAGTATTGGTGCATTCTATATTTTAAGAAATAAACAAACCGAGTATGGAAAGTTGTTCTTAAAAACAGGTGTGGTTTTCGGATTAATTTCTAGTTTACTAGTAGCTTTTCCAACAGGCGATTGGAATGCTAAAAATGTTGCAAAATATCAACCAGGAACTTTTGCCGCGATGGAAGGTATTTTTGAAACCGAACACGCAGGTGCAGAAATTGTCCTTATTGGGCAACCCAATATGTTAGAAAAGAAATTAGATAATAAAATTGCCGTTCCAAACATATTGAGCTTTTTAACGTATCAAGATTGGGATAGGCAAATTGCAGGTATGGACCAATTTGAAGCCGAAGAATTACCAGATAACATTCCTGCGTTGTACTATTCATACCATATTATGGTAGGTTTAGGTACCATTTTTATTGGAGTAATGTTTGTAGCGCTGTTCTTTTTATGGCGAAAAAAATTGTTTACCATGAAGCCTTTACTTTGGACGATAATGTTTCTGGTACCGTTTCCATACATTGCTAATATAACAGGTTGGTACACGGCAGAATTGGGTAGACAACCGTATTTAGTGTATGGTTTATTAAAAACTAGCGATGGTATTTCGCCAACAGTCTCTTCAGGTAATACTTTATTTACGTTACTTGGTTTTGTAGCGCTGTATATGCTTCTAGGACTCTTGTTTTTGGTCTTAGTTGGTAAAACTATAAATGAAGGTCCAAAACATCAAACACATTAATTATGGAACTATTTTGGTACATCGCAATAGCAATTGTTTTAGCGATATTTTTTGTTTTAGATGGTTATGATTTTGGCGCAGGAATTGTGCATTTGTTCTTTGCAAAAGAAGAAAAGGATAAGGAAGTCATTACTAAATCTGCTGGTTTATTTTGGGATTCTAATGAAGTGTGGTTAGTTGCAGCAGGAGGCATGCTTTTTATGGCATTCCCTACATTTTATGCATCTGTGTTTAGTGGCTTTTATTTACCACTCATAATTGTGCTTTGGTTAATTGTTTTTAGAGCAATAGGTTTAGAATTTAGGGGACAATTTAAATACCAAATGTGGAAAGATATTTGGGATAAATCCTTTGGTGTTTCTAGTTTATTATTAGCCTTATTCTTTGGAATTGCTTTAGGAAACATCGTAAGAGGTGTAAATTTAGGTATTGTAGATAATGGAATTGCTGCGCACGAAGGGCATTATTTTTTCTTACCATTATGGGATAGTAGTTTTAGTCCTTTAACAGAACATCCTGGTGTCGTTGATTGGTTTACCGTGTTAATCGGAATCATTTCTGTAGTCACCTTAACTATTCATGGTGCAAATTGGGTTATACTAAAAACCAGCGCATCAATCAATAATAAACTTAAAGGCGTAATTTTTAAATTGAATATTGCTCTAGCTGTCCTAACTGTTCTTTCATTAATAGTGTGGCAGAATGTAAATCCTAACGCGTTAGATAATTTTGCAGACAAACCTTATTTGTTAGTTTTTCCTGTTGTTTATTTAACAGGTTTGGTTGGTTTGTTTTTTATTAAAAAAATAAAGAAAGATAGTCATGCGTTTTTGTGTTCAACCTTATTAATTTTAGGAGGAATAACGTCAACATTAGCGTCTTTATTTCCTGTGATATTACCATCAGTTAATGATGTACATGAGCATCTAACGATTTACAACACGTCAGCATCGGAATATGGTTTGTCTGTAGCTTTAACATGGGGAATTCTTGGGTTTATTCTTATCGTTGTTTACATGATTATTCAAAAACGACTGACAAGCGGAAAAATTGATAACATGGATTATGGTCATTAATTGTATTTAAATGACAGGAACTCTCATATCATTAATTAGTATTGCAATAGGTATTATATCAGCTAATGCTTTTGGTTATATTTTTAAGAAATATTCGTTTGGTTTTAAAGGCAATACATTAATAGGTGTTTTTGGAAGTATCTTACTAATTAAAACATTTGGACGCTTAGGTTTTGACCCTTGGTCTATAATGAATAATGGCGATTTTAGTGTTTTTAGAATGCTTATTAATTTCTTGTTTTCTATAATTGGTGGTGTGTTTGGACTGATAATCACAAAGCTAATATTCTATAAATTGAATAAAAATTAATCTTTAGGATTAAAATTTCTGTAACATTTTTAATGCAATGACGTCATATAGGTGTAAAATCATTAATCATGGAATCAAATTATCACACGTTAAAGCGTACAGACAATCAATTATTAGTCATAACGCATTTATCTCAATTACTAACCTATGCGACTGGTTTTGGAGGAATAATAGCACCATTAATTCTTTGGGTAACACAGAAAGAACAAGTTGAAGGTATGGATGAGCACGGAAAATCTATATTAAACTTTCAAATAAGTCTTATTGTATATTCTTTAATAAGCATTCCTTTAATTTTTGCTTTAGGATTGGGAATATTACTTTTAATATTAGTTGCAATCTTGGCTTTTGTTATGCCAATTGTAAACGCCATAAAAGCTAGTAATGGAGCATTACCTAGCTATCCATTGTCTATTAATTTTATTAGTTAGTATTTAAAAGAAATGGAACTTAAAAAGACTTATCAATTGATAAGTCTTTTTTTTGTTTAGAAAAAAACTAAGGTATTACGGAAAAATAGAAATTTGTTTTTATAATTATAGTTTAAGTTTGTTTATTCTTAAAATGAGGATTTTTAAAAGATATATCGCTTTATTGGGTTTTGTATGCCAAATAGCAATGGCTGTCAATCAAAATCCTGTCACTGTAGACATGGCAAGTGTTTCAAATCTTCCAGATGTAGAATTTTATGATATACTAGAAGATAATGAAAATTACATTTGGTTAGCAGCAGATAAAGGGTTGTATCGCTATAATGGTCAGACTTACAAACGTTTTGTTAATAACAGTCAAAAAGCCAATTCTCTATTTCAGCTAAAATTAGATGAGCAAGGTAAGCTATGGTGTAATAATATTTATGGACAATTATTTTATGTAGAAAACGATTGTCTTAAGCTATTTTATGATGCTAATATATTAGCAAAAGGACAACTAGCACCTTACCAAATACTAAGAAATAGTATCCGATTATTTACCGTAACAGGTGTTTATGATATTAATAAATCCACTAAAAAAGTTACTAAAGTGTTTGACGGCATTTGTCTTAGCAGTGCTAGTACTGGTTTATCTAATTATACATTTTTAATAAATAATGAAGGTCTTATTAAGCAACATAGATTGTACAAATTTGAAAATAATAAACCTATTAAAATTTTAGAAATTAAAAGCTCAAATTTTATACAAACTCCAAAACTTTTCGCTTTTAAAGACGCAGTTTTTTTTATACACAAAAATGCAAATACCAATGTTATTTATCTTGTAGATACATTTAAAAACCATGCTAAACAAATAGTAACACCAATAGCTTTACAAAATGAAATTATATACAATCTTTTAAATATTGATGAAAACTATTGGTTCTTAACAAGTTCTGGTGCGTTTCTATATACTTTAAAACATAATAAGTTAGAATTTAAAGAACAATTGTTTAAGGCCGAATCTATAACAGATGTTGAAGTAGATTTTAATGGTAATTATTGGTTTACAACATTAGACAATGGTGTTGTTGTTTCTCCAAATTTAAATATTCGTTGTACAAATATAGAAGCGGTTGATGCTAAGGTTACAGCAGCAGTTGCTTTAGAGAATAATAATTTTGTATTGGGAACCAACAATGGTAAATTATTGTTTTATAATGAATCTAACCATATTAAAAGCCTAATACTACCTGGTAAAAAAGTTATTGGTAAGTTGTACTATGATACTGATGAAGACCAATTAATAGTTAGTATTAATTCTTCGGAATCTTATATAGTAAGTTTAAAAACTAATAAAATTATAGATGTAAAGCATACGTTTGCTGTAGCCAAGTCTTTTTCAAAAATTGGTAAAGAAAAACTATTTTATGGTAATTATAGGCAAGGTATTGTATATAATAATCCTTTCAACAACCCACAAAAACAAATAATTAAAGAAAGTCGAGTAAAGGCGTCAGTAGTTCTCAATAATCAATTATATGTTTCTTATGTAGACGGATTTTATAAATATAATTTAAATACATTTCATTCTGAAGAAATTAGTTACCAGAAAAATAGTCTTCTAGTAAATTCTATTACAAAATACAATAGGACAATTTGGTTAGCAACACAACACAACGGATTACTTAAATTAGAAAATAATAACATATCAGAAGCTAAAATTAATCTACCAAATCAACTTCAAGTTAATGAGATTCAATCAGATGGTGATATTCTCTGGATTTCTACAGATTTAGGTCTATTTCATTATAATACAATAAGTAAAATTTTAAAGTTGTTGGGTGAGCAAGATGGTTTAAATACTGCTGTAAATAACTTTTTGGTTCTTCGAGATAAAATAATAATTACCTCACCTAAAGCCTTTTATATTCTTCCAAAACAAGAAGGACTATTTAAAGAGTATAATACTACTGATGTTAGAATAGAATCTGTTAGTATTAACGACATAGACACCTTGGTTAAATCTCATTACAAATTACCTTATAATTTAAATAACATTGGTTTAAAATTTAATTCTAACGGATTTCAATCCAATGCTAACGTTAAATATCAATATCGTGTAAAACAAATTGATACAAGCTGGCATGACATTCCGTTAAATACACATTTTGTTAATTTTAATAGTTTAGCAAGCAACACATATACCTTTGAGCTTAAGGCGCAAAATGTAAGTGCAAAACAACCTGTGTTTGCTAGGCCAATAACATTTATTATAGCAAAGCCATTTTGGGAAACTTATTGGTTTTACGGTTTAGTACTTTCTATTATTTTTGGATTAATATGGCTTTATTTTAGTTGGCGTTTACAACAAAAAGAAGAGCAGCGTATTGCAGAAATTGATAAAATTTTAATAGATAAAAAAATAACCAATTTGAGATTAGAAAATTTGCGTTCTCAAATGAATCCACATTTTATTTTTAACGCTTTAAATTCTATTCAAGATTATATAGTGTCTAATGAAAAAGAATTAGCCAGCTCATATTTAGTAAAGTTTAGCCGTTTAATACGCATGTATTTAGATTATAGCCAGCAAAACGAAATTACTTTAGAAGAAGAGTTAAACGCTTTAAAACTATATTTAGAATTAGAAAAAGTACGTTTTGAAGATGAGTTAGAATATAAAATAAACATAAATCATCAAATAAAAACAAAACAAATAAAAGTACCTTCGTTGTTCATTCAGCCCTATGTGGAAAATGCATTAAAACATGGTTTATTACACAAATCTAACGATAGACAACTAACGGTTGATGCTAAAATTGTTAAAAACAATATCTTACAAATTACAATAGAAGATAATGGCATAGGTAGAGCGCAATCTGAAAAATTAAAACGACCTAACCAACAGCACAAACCCTTTGCTACTAAAGCCAATGAAGAACGTGTTCATCTTTATAAAAATAAATTAAAACGTAATATAACCATCGGTATTGAAGATTTATATAATCAAAATCAAATTGCTTCTGGTACTATGGTGGTTATAACAATGCCAATTCAATAAGATATGAAAGCCATAATTATAGACGATGAAAAACGCGCCAGACACCTACTGTCTAATCTCCTAACAGAGCATTGTGCAAGTATCACAGATATCGTTGAAGCTCAAGATTTAGTAACTGGTGTAGACTTGATAAAGTCTATAAAACCAGACCTAGTATTTTTAGATATTGAAATGCCAAATCAATCGGGTTTAGATATTCTAAAATATTTTCCAAATCGTATCGATTTTAAAATCATTTTTGTCACAGCATATAATCGATATGCTATTGAAGCTTTTAAATTATCTGCGGTAGATTATCTGTTAAAACCGTTAGATACTATTGAATTAAAAGAAGCCGTTACAAAAGCAGAAGAAGCCATAAAAGCCAACAATTTAAACGACCAGTTAAACAAATTGCGCGACTCGCTTAAACAGTTGTCAATAGATAAAATAGCTTTAGAAATTCCTAAAGGTATTATGTTTGCGTCTCATAACGATATCGTTTATTTTGAGGCAGATAGCATGTACACTAACGTACAACTTATAAACGGAAATCAAAAAACCATTTGTAAACCATTAAAACATTTTGTTGAGCAATTAGAGCGAAATGCCATGTTTTTTAAATGTCATCGTTCGTATTTAATTAACTTAAAATATGTGGATGAATTGGTAAAAGACGATGGTGATTACTTACTAATGAATAACCAAAAACGGATACCTATTTCAAAATCTAAACGCGATCAGTTTTTAGAGGTTATTAAGGAAACGTTTTTGTGATTTTAGTTTTGTAATTAAGTTTTCATTTAGAAAAAAAATCCACCACTTTAGAAAAAATGCTATTAAGAATGGGTGTTTAATCACTTCTTTTGAAGTCTATTAAACACAATTCTTATGAAAAAAATTATACTATTATTAGTATTAGCATTATGCTACAATGCGGCTAATGCGCAATTAGGCAAAATGCTAAAGAAGAAAGCTAAAGCTGCAGTAGAGAAAAAGCTGAATAAAAATGAAGATACAAGTTCATCTTCAAAAAATGAAAATGCTACTGGAATGGTTGGCAGTACTTCATCTTCGAATCAAAATTCATCTAAAACCGATTATACAGATGAAGAATTCAAAGCAGAATTAGCTAAAAAATATCCTAACGATCAAGCAAAGCAAGATTTATATTACCAAAAATATCTTGAGAAAAAACAAAAAGAACTTGAAGCCAATAAACCTAAAACAGGCTCTGGTGTAAGTGATGAGTTTTTATACATGTCGTATCCATTTGCTATGACTAAAGGCATGAGTGCCGTTGGTGTAGATCGTGTAAAACTAAGACGTCAATTAACAGATATGGGTGATAATGTAGATGTTTTACCTGCACAGGACCCAGATTACTCTTGGTTACGCTTTTTAACCACGCCAGAATTAGAAGCTATGTCACCAGAAGGTTATATAGGTTACGAACTGGTTTCAGGAATGTTCACAACCAAAGTGGGAGCAGACAGATCACAAACTTTAGAACTCGGCACTGGTATGCCAATTTTAGTAAGAGGTATGCTTATTGCAGACGATGTGTTTGTAATTTATGCTGCATCTCACCAAGGCGGACACGCATTTAATGTACCATCGTATATGCATGAAAAAGATATTACAATTTTAAACGTAATTGGAAAAGGCGAGCAACAATTTCATTTAGAATGGTTAGAAAAAGCAAAGCCAATTGTACAAGAATTTGAAGCAACCTTAAAAGCCAATTATGAAGCTGCGGCAAAATCTACTAGAGATGCTATAAAAATGCCAAAAGCTGGTAGCATGAATAGTAATGCACCATTAGTGAATTTTGCTAAAGAAAATGTGTCTAAAACCATTGCAAAAGATGGAGCCAAATTGTTAATGCTAAATATAGAATCTAACGATTGGAGTGTTGTTAAAAATAAATATACAGGTCACATTATGTACCGTTGGATAAAAGGAGCATTCACCGAAAAGAATAAAAATAACGATTGCTACTTACAAGGCTTTTTAATTAAGCAACACTACAATGGCGCTGGTTATGGAAGTTCAGAATTTGGTGGTGTTATCCATGGCCAAATGCCTTACGGACAAATTATGAATTGTGAAAATGCTAATTAAAACGTTATAAACAATCAATTTTCAATACTTTATTTATCATGAAAAAGTTATTTATACTTCTAACTATTATAGCTATTGGTGCTGTTCAACCGACGCATGCACAATTTTTAAAAAAAATAAAAGATAAACTAGATAAACCTTTGATTAAAAAGAAAGATAAAAAATTAAGTGAAGAAGAGCTAGAAAAAAGAAAAAATATTAAGCTGCCAGATGCTGGTACTTTAGATAACGATGAAGCTTTAAAAGCCATTGCTGTAAAAGGTTTAGATTTGTATTACAGTAAGCATAGTATGAGTAATACGCACCAATATATAACATCTAATAATTGGTCTACTGTAAAACATAAAGAAACGGGACTTCCTTTATATCAATGGGCTGTTGGTGCAGTTATTCAGAAAAACTCGGATGGCCAATGTATGCTTTATGAGTTTATTCTAAGACGGGATTACACTGGAGGTGGAGAGTATGGTAATGCTTATTTTAATGGTATAAATAGAGGTACAATTAAAGCGCCTTATGGTAATTATATTGCTTGTATAGAATAAAATTTTATAAATCATTTACTTTCTATTTAAAAAGAGTTTACAACTTGTAAACTCTTTTTTTATTTAGAAAAAAATAGCAGAGTTTCAGAAAAATACAAATTGAAAAATCAGGCAATAACTATTGTTTTGTAGTCTATTAATATAAAAATTCTCAACTACAATGAAAAAAACAGTACTCTTATTTATAACCTGCTTGTGTTTTGGTGTGTTTTCGGCAATGGCCCAAAATGTGAACATTCCAGATACTAACTTTAAAAACTATTTATTAGGAAATACAGCAATTAATACCAATAGCGATTCAGAAATTTCTGTAGCAGAAGCACAGGCTTTTACAGGAACTATATCTGCAACAGGACTTGGCATTACAGATTTAACAGGAATTGAAGCCTTTGTAAATATTACCATTTTAGAAGTGTATGCAAATAACCTAACATCGTTAGATGTTAGTAATAATACTAGTTTAACACGATTACATTGTGCGGACAACCAAATAACCACATTAGATGTTAGTAATATTCCAACATTAAATCAAGTTCATTGTCAAAACAATCAGCTTGTAGAATTAAATTTAGCTAATGGCAACAATGCTAATTTTATATATATGAAATCTTATAACAACTCTAGCCTTACTTGTATACAAGTAGATGCAGGTACTGTGCCACCCGCTAACGTAGGATTGTATGATGTGGGTTGGACGCGAGATTTAGAAACTAGAGTCGTAGAAGACTGTAGTGTTAGCGTAACTTACATCACTATTCCAGATGCTAATTTTAAGTCTTATTTAGTTAGTAACAGTGCAATTAACACAGATTATGATCAAGAAATATCTGTTGCAGAAGCTCAGGCTGTCTCGGGAGCACTAGATGTAAGTAGTTTGGCAATTTCAGATTTAACTGGGATTGAAGCTTTCATCAATCTTATCGCATTAGATTGTAGTGATAATACAATTACGGCTTTAGATGTGTCAACTATTACAGGTCTTACCAATTTAAATTGTAAAGAAAATAATATTGGTAGTTTAAATGTGCAGGGGACTTCTTTAATAATTTTAGATGCTGAAGATAACAGTTTAACGAGTTTAGATGTTTCAAATTTAGCGTCCTTAACAACTTTAAATACAAGATCTAATAATATTTCAAATTTAAATCTTCAAGGGGCAACTGGTCTTGAGGTTTTAAATTGTAGCGATAATAGCTTATCTACGTTAAATGTAAGTTTAAATACGAATCTTATTGATTTAAATTGTAGTGATAATAGCTTAACAAATGTAGATGTGACTAATTTAGCAGTTTTAACAGCTTTAAATATTAGTGACAATACCATATCGTCTATCGTGCTTACCGCGAATTCAAATTTAAATACATTAACAGCAAACGATAATAACTTAACTAGTATTGATGTTTCTAATAATACTTTATTAACTGAATTAATTGTGGCGAGTAATAGCTTAACAAGTATAGATATTACTAATAACACAACGCTTACTGCTGTAGATTTCCAAGATAATTCAATCAGTAGTCTAGATATTAGCAATAACCCTAGTTTAACTAGAATTCACGCTGCTTTTAACCAATTTACAACTTTTGATATTAGTGCTTATCCTCAAATAAATCAATTGTTAATATATGACAATCAGCTTACTAGTTTAAATGTGGCTAATGGCAATAACTCTAATTTTGTATATATGAAGGTATATAATAATCCTGATTTAACATGTGTACAAATAGATTCAGGATATACACCAAACCAAGTAGGTGTGTATGATAATGGATGGACAAAAGATACAACCACAAACTATAGTGAAAATTGTATTCCTACAGTGTATTATGTTAATGCAAACGCCACAGGAAATAATGACGGAAGCTCTTGGACAGATGCTTTTACTAGCATTGAAGATGCCCTAAATAATGCATTATTAAATGATGAAATTTGGGTGTCAAGTGGTGTTTATACTCCAGTAACAGCAGCTTCAGTATTAACATTAGATTTAGAAAACTTAAAAATCTATGGTGGTTTTGATGGTACTGAGTTAACCTTAACAGATCGCGATTTAACTAAAGTATTTACAGATAATGCTACTATTATTTCTGGAGATATTAATGGTGATGATATTGAAGGTGATTTTACAGCTAATAAAACCGATAATGCCACAACATTAGTAAGTCTTGAAGATGATAATGTCATTTTTGATGGTTTTGTTCTTCAGAATGCGTATACCTATGGGGCTAGTCCTGTTATCGCAACTAATACCAATGTTACCAATTTTACTTTGAAAAATACATGGATTTCAGAAAATTACAGTGGAGGCTTACTATTAGATTGGAGAAGATTTTCTGGAGACTTGGTGGTTGAAAATGTAGCAATAACCAACAATGCGACCAATAATGGTGTTGTTTTAGTAGAGCATAGTGCCTCAAATTTAGATGAGTTAACGTCTCATTGGTCAAATATTCTATTTACAGATAATACGTATAATTCAGACTTTGGTGCAATTTGGTTTAGAAGAAGTACGTCTTCAAATGGTAACAGAAGTATAGTTCACTATTTAAATAATGCTACAATTGTAAATAACGTTAACAACCATGCTTCCGTACAACATGTCGTTAACGTTAGTGGAAGTGGTTGGATTCGTCTTGAAACAAGAAACAGTATTTTTTGGCAAAATAAATATAATGGAAGCCAATTCAGTACGGTAGATATTGAAAACAGTAAAACAAGTGAAGGTAATAGCCAAACCATTAATGTTTACAACACTGTAGCGCAGGTTACATCAGCTGCAACTTCTGGGACTTACAATGCAAGTAATTTGACGATATTAGACCCATCAATGGATAATTTAAATTTAGATGCTGCTTATAAACCAACATCAGCTTCAAATTATATTATAGATCAAGGAGATAATACGTATTATAACACAGCAATTTTTTCAAGTTTAGATTTATCCGGAAACGATAGATTTTTTAATACAACTATAGATTTAGGTGCCTACGAATATAATTCCGCTTTAGGATTTGATGAGGTGTCTGTAAGTTCAAATACAGTAAATTTATATCCAAACCCTGTAAATGATACATTATATATTCAATCTGAGGTACAAATTGAAAGTGTAGCAATTTACAATGTTAATGGACAATTGGTTAAAAAATCTCAGGTTATTAACCACGGAATTGATACGTCTAACTTACCTGCAGGATTTTATCTTATTCAAATGAAAACGGCAACAAAATCGGTAACTCAGAAGTTTTTTAAAAACTAGATTAGTAACATATAAAAGCGCTCATTTTTGTGAGCGTTTTTTATAAAATCACA
Organism: Winogradskyella eckloniae; assembly: GCF_013249045.1. GTDB lineage: Bacteria > Bacteroidota > Bacteroidia > Flavobacteriales > Flavobacteriaceae > Winogradskyella > Winogradskyella eckloniae. The sequence goes on along the minus strand of NZ_JABRWP010000005.1, from coordinate 75,310 downwards.
TACAATATATATTATGAAATTACTTAAATATGGTGCGATAGTATTATATGCACTGGTTATGACCGCTTGTGCCTCAGATGATAGTAATAATTCTTATGAAAATAATATTACAATAGAAGCTTCTGCATATGAAATGAATGCTGCTGTTGTCGAGACTTCATTCAATAGTGTGTATTTAAATTTAACGAATATTACAGAGGCACAAATTGAAGACTCTTTTTCAGGGACTACAATTAATAATGTCGATTTATTTACGGCACAAATTAATGATTCTGATTTTACTCCTAATTCCACTTATGATTTCGATGAAATTTTAAGCTTAGAATTTGTTGTAAATGGAAGTATTATTGATGGAGAAAATGAAGATGGATTTGTTCAGTGCTACAAAAACGGAAATAATACTGGCTTAGAAATAACTGAAGGAAGCTTAACCATTATAGATTATGACGTAGATGGTATTCAGTTAAGTTTTGCGTTTACAAGGGCAGATGGTATTGAAATTACGGGAGTTTACGATGGTTCGTATATTTATATAAATGAATTTTATTTAGATTAGAAGTTACCAGATTAAGACTATAAAAAAAGCACACTTTCTAATAGTGTGCTTTCTTTATTAATTATCTTATATTTAGCTATTTAGCTATTTAGCTATTTAGCATCACTGGCATTACAAGCATGGTAACAAGTTCGCCTTCATCTAATCCATCAATTGGTGTTAAGATGCCTGCTCTATTTGGCAAACTCATTTCTAACTGTACGTCGTCAGAACCTAAATTATTAATCATTTCGGTTAAGAAACGCGAGTTAAAACCAATTTGCATGTCGTCACCTTGATAATCACAAGTTAAACGTTCTTCGGCTTTGTTTGAGTAATCGATGTCTTCAGCAGAAATATTTAGTTCTGCACCAGCAATTTTAAGTCTAATTTGGTGGGTTGTTTTGTTAGAAAATATACTAACACGACGAACAGAGTTTAAAAATTGCGTTCTATCTATTACCAATTTATTTGGATTCTCTTTTGGTATTACCGCTTCGTAATTAGGATATTTTCCATCGATTAAACGGCAAATTAATACAGAGTTTTCAAAAGTAAACTTAGCGTTAGATTCATTATATTCTACTAAAACATCATCATCACTTCCTGCTAAAATTCCTTTTAAAAGATTTAAAGGTTTCTTAGGCATAATGAATTCTGCAGTTTCAGTAGCACTAACATCATTTCTAGTATATTTCACCAATTTATGAGCATCAGTTGCTACAAACGTTAAGTTATCTTGAGAAAACTGAAAAAACACACCACTCATTACAGGTCTTAAATCATCATTACCAGCTGCAAAAATAGTTTTACTAATGGCAGTGGCTAAAATGTCTCCCATTATCGTTGTGGTACTAGCATCTTCGATAGAAACTGCATTTGGGAATTCCGCACCATCAGCATAAGCTAAGGCATATTTACCATGATTAGAGCTAATTTCAACCGTATTATTTTCTTCAACAACAAAAGTTAATGGTTGCTCCGGAAAAGTCTTTAAAGTATCTAAAAGTAAACGTGCAGGTAAAGCAATACTACCTTCAGAGTCACTTTCTACATCGATCGTCGCAGACATTGTTGTTTCTAAATCACTAGCCGAAATCGTTAATTTTGATTGGCTGAGTTCAAATAGAAAATTATCTAAAATAGGAAGTGTATTACTGTTATTAATAACGCCTCCTAATACTTGAAGTTGCTTTAATAAATATGTGCTTGAAACAATAAATTTCATACTAAATATATGTGTTTAATACTTTTAATTGGTCTTACAAATATATCTTAATAGATGGGTTTAATAAAACAAACTTATTAACAAAATGGGCTTAAGAATACACAATTCGTAATAAATCTTTTAAAGAATTTTAAGATGCGTATTTGCGTTTTCTTAAAAAATAAAATACAAAACCAAATACAGCTAAAAGTATGAGTGGCAAGGCTATATTAATAAATTGCCAAGTACCTTTTGTTTCTTTTACTTTATCAGCATCTAAAAATGCGACAGTAATTTCTTTGGCTCTAATGTTTATAAGTCCTGTGTCGTCTAAAAGGTAATTCACTGCATTAAGCAGAAATTCTTTATTGCCAAACGATTTTCCTGTCAACTGATCAAAGCCTAGTTCTAAAGGTCTATTTTTTATAACGTCGTTTTTTGCGACGTTGCCGTCTGAAATAACAACCATTTTGGTAGCTGTACTTTTAGATTTATAATTTTTTACCTTAAATGGTAAAACACGTTTATCATACACAGACGTAAATTCACCTTCTAATAAAACAGCTAAGTTTTGAGAGCCTAAGTTGTAACTTGCTTCATCTGGAGCTTGTGTTACATTGGCCAATGAAATTGTTGTTGGCGCACCTTCGGTTTTAGATTTAGGTGAACTTTGCAATAGTATGGATTTTTTTATTCCATTTTTTAAGGTATCAATCGGACTGGCAAAATCAAATTTTACAATGTTTAAATTCTTCGTAATAGGATGTTTTGGGTTAGACGCTGCCAATGGCGAATATTGCCATTGAATAGGTTGCATTTGCGCCTGACTACCTTCGCCAATAGACAACATAATAGGCGCAGAGTAAAGGTCCTTTACTAAAGTAGGATTAACACGAACACCATATTTAAAGAAAAAGTCATTCAACTTTAAATCTCGCATAATAGAAACTCCAGTTCCTGTGGCATTGTACAGACTATCCTTGTCCATTACCACAGCTTCTGTAAGCCAAAGACTTTTTCCACCATTCATGGTAAATTGATCTAAAACGAGTTTTTCGTTTTCAGAAAACGCTATACTAGGTTTTACAGAAACGACAAGGTCATATTGTTCTAACTTTTCTAAAGTCCCTTGTGGATTGGTCGCTACACTGTCTAAAGTAAATTGCGCTAAATTGTAGTATGGTTTTATTGTTTTTAGAAAATCTGCAATATAAATATCATCTAACTGGCCGTTACCTTTTAAAATGGCAATCGTTTTTTCTTTAGGTTTAACCAATTTACTAAATCCATCCGCAAAGGCATATTCTAAAGATTGAACTGAATTATTAATCTGCTCTGGTAAACCAAGTGTAATACTTCGTTTTAAAAGCGGAATCTTTAAAGTTTGGTCTTTGTAACTAGCAAAAGCCCAAGGGAAAATAATGTCTTGTGTTACTTTTCCGGTACTGTTGTCAGTATTAATATAAGGTTCTAAACCAGCATTTGTAAGTTCTTCTATGTATTGCTGACGGGTCGCTTCATCTTTTACTGGGTCAATGTAGTTAACGAAAATTTGTTTTGATTCTAGTTGAAATTCTTCAACCATTTGTTTGACTTCAGTTTGAAGTAACCTAAATTCTGAAGGAAAGTCACCTTCTAAAAACACATCGATTACCAAAGGCGAATCTAAATCGCTAATCAATGCTTTTGAAGCATCAGACAACGTATAACGCTGATCCTTGGTTAAATCAAAGCGTTGGTATATGGAGCTCGATATGGCATTAACAATAACAAGCCCAATAATAATGGCTATGATATATAGTATAGTTTTATTCTTTTTCATTCTCGAAGGTTATTTCTTCTTGATAAGGTTTTACAGCAACAACTTTATCGTCTTTAAATATTATTTGCACACATTCTTTTTGGTCATTAAAAGCGCCAGGTTCTATACCAAGTCCATAATTCCATATATTGGTGTCATGGGTTTTATTGGCATCGTCCCAACTGAGCCATTCTGCTTTTCCTAAACGTGCAGTTATGTCTTGTTTTGAAAGTCCTATGAGTGTGTTAGATTCAATAGTGTTATCTATCATTTCGTAACGTAATGCCGGATTTTCTAGCCAAGCCTCACTATCAAAATGTTTTTGATGATGATAGTTGCTTATGATGTTTATAAACGGATAAAACATATAGAAATACACAAAAGGGGTTAACACCAGGCTAATTATTGCTGTTAACCACTTGCGTTTATCTACTGTGTTTAAAAACAAAAACAATAGCACAAACACAACGATTAAAAATAGGATTAATAAAGGTGTGATGATCATATTAGTGTTTTTGAATTCTAAGTTTTGTAAATAATAAGAAGGCTAAGGCAATACTTATAAAATATATTAAATCTCTAGTGTCTATTACACCACGACTCATACTGTTGTAGTGGGCAGACATTCCTAAATTTTCCATGTAAATAAGATCGCCAAAAACATTGTAATTAGAGATACCTTCAAAACCAAAATAGAAAAAGAAACAGATAAAAACGGCAATGATAAATGCGACAATTTGATTGTCTGAAAGCGTAGAGGCAAACACACCAATGGCTGTGTAAGCGCCTACTAAAAACAATAAACCAAAGTAAGAACCAATAGTGCTTCCCATGTCTAGATTACCTTGAGGATTTCCTAATTGCGAAACAGTGTAAACATAGAGCAATGTTGGAATCAAAGCCATGATAATCAATACAAATGCTCCAAAATATTTACCTAATACAATCTGAAAATGAGAAATTGGTTTAGTTACCAATAACTCTAAAGTACCTTGTTTTTTCTCATCACTAAAACTACGCATCGTTACCGCAGGTACAAGGAAAATAAGGATCCAAGGCGCTAATAAAAAGAAGGAAGATAAGCTGGCTAAGCCGTTATCTAAAATATTAAAATTGCCTTTAAAAACCCAAAGAAATAAACCATTGAGTAATAAAAACACACCTATTACTAAATAGCCAATTGGAGAGGCGAAAAAGGTGCTTATTTCTTTTTTAAGTATTGCTAACATAGTTTAAATTCAGTGTTCAGTGTTCAGTGTTCAGTGTTCAGTGTTCAGTAATTAGTATTTCGTGTTCAATTTTTAGTTTTTCATTTTTTATCTTATCAACCATCAACCTAACCAAGGGACGCAATTTTATCTACGCTCCACGCTTCAGGTTTATCATTAAATAAAGGTTTCGTTTTAGACCAAACAGCTTTAAACAAATCAGAATGTCTGTACGTATTTAAATCCTCTTCAGAATTCCAATAACTGTAGGTGAAAAAGATGTTGGTGTTATGCTGATCTCTATAGAGTTCTAAAAAATTACAACCTTCAAAATTCCTAATTTTATCTTTAACCGTTTCAAAATTAGCCAAGAATTCTTCAATTTTAGAAGGTTCAAAACTCAATTTTACAATTCTTACTAACAAATCCTTTAATTTTTATAAAAATTCACCGTAACCGTATCCATATTTTTCAATCCCATTAAAGTAGATGCACCACCAACGGTTAAGCAATTACTCTTATACACCGCAATTTCTAAGTAGCCAGAAGAATTAAATACCACTAAACCTTTTCCATCAACATTGCGTTTAGATTCTTCAACACTAAAATCAATAATATCTGTAAACTTGGTATAGATTTTATCAAATTTATGATTACGTGCAGACACCTCAAACTTTCTTAATTTTTGAACCGATTCAAAAAATGGACGTTTAATATTTGTAACCACATTGCCATAATTGTCTATATATATAACACTACCAATAATTTGGTTTTGTTCATCATTAACAAACGGGATTAAATTCTTTATCGGTTTAATAGTGTTAATAACTTTTCCAATGACATCTAAGGTTCCACCACGTGCAATATGGCAAGCCACTTTTACAAAAATGTCTAAAACAGGGAAATTAGTTTCTACCTTATCATGTATATTAATTTCTACAATTTTTTCAGGAGCAATCTCATTACAAATCATACTCATAATGCCGTTATTGGCACATATAAAGTAATGGTCGTCTAACTTAACTGCAATGTGCTTATTTTCAGGACTTAACTCAGAATCTATTCCAATTAAATGGATCGTTCCTTTAGGGAAACTACTATATGCATTTTGAATAATATAAGCCGCTTCAGAAATATTAAATGGCGAAATAGAATGCGAAATATCAACAATATTAATTTCATTAAGCTCACTAAAAATAGCGCCTTTTGTAGCACCAACGAAGTGGTCTTTTTCTCCAAAATCAGTCGTTAAAGTGATTATAGCCATGGATTGATTGTTGATATTTTTTTTAAATTTATGATTGTAAAATTATTAGCTTTGTGTGTACACGTATGGTGTACAAAATTAATAAAAGAAAACAGATTAACGCATTAAATAAAGCACGCTTTTGAACGAACTTATCCTAGAACTCGAAGAAATCACACCAAAAGAATTCTTCGGTGCACAAAATGCAAATATTGCACTACTTAAAAAGTATTTTCCAAAACTAAAAATAGTGGCTAGAGGCAATAAAATTAAAGCCTATGGAGACGAAGATCTTCTCGAAGAGTTTGATCGTAGAATGACCATGCTCATTAAGCACTTTGCCAAGTACAATAAGTTAGATGAAAATGTCATAGAGCGCGTATTAACAAGTCAGAGTAGTGATGATTATGCAACATCAGCAAAAAGCGGTGAAGTTATAGTGCATGGCGTTGGCGGAAAACTTATAAAAGCGCAGACCGCAAACCAGCGTAAGCTAGTAGAGAGTGTGCGTAAAAATGATATGGTTTTTGCTATAGGACCTGCCGGAACTGGTAAAACCTATACAGGTGTGGCACTAGCCGTACAAGCGTTAAAGAGTAAAGAAGTAAAACGTATTATATTAACACGTCCTGCGGTAGAAGCAGGCGAAAACTTAGGGTTTTTACCAGGCGATTTAAAAGAAAAATTAGATCCTTACATGCAACCTTTGTACGATGCTTTACGCGATATGATTCCCGCAGAAAAACTAGACAGCTATATAGAAAAAGGGGTTATACAAATAGCACCTTTGGCTTTTATGCGTGGTCGTACCTTAGATAATGCTTTCGTTATATTAGATGAAGGACAAAATACAACCCATGCCCAAATGAAGATGTTTTTAACACGTATGGGAAAAAACGCTAAATTTCTATTAACAGGAGATCCTGGCCAAGTAGATTTACCACGTCGTACCACTTCAGGATTGAAAGAAGCACTATTAGTTTTAAAAAATATAGATGGCATTGGTATGATTTATCTAGATGATAAAGATGTTATAAGACATAAACTCGTTAAAAAAGTCATAGCAGCCTATAAAAGTATAGAAAACAGAGATTAATTTTTTTTAGAAGCTATTTCCAGCTTTCCGCTATATCTTTTTTGCTTTAATGGCAAAAAAGGATGCCGCTTCAATCTGGGCTAGGGCTTACCAAACCATAATAATTACAAGACATAAGTAGTTAAAAGCGATTATAAAAAATGAACAATACAATTACAGATACCAATTTTAATTTTCCTAATCAAAAAAGTCTATACAAAGGCAAAGTAAGAGCTGTTTATAATATTAACGATGAGCAATTAGTAATGGTAGCGACAGATCGTTTAAGTGCTTTCGATGTGGTTATGCCAAAAGGAATTCCGTACAAAGGGCAAATTCTAAACCAAATTGCAACCAAAATGATGAAAGAAACCGAAGATTTGGTACCCAATTGGTTGGTCGCTACACCAGACCCAAATGTGGCTGTAGGTCATTTATGTGAACCATTTAAAGTAGAAATGGTGATAAGAGGTTATATGTCTGGCCATGCAGCAAGAGAATATAAAGCAGGTAAACGTATGCTTTGTGGTGTGCCAATGCCAGAAGGTATGAAGGAAAACGATAAATTTCCATCGCCAATAATTACACCAGCGACTAAGGCAGAAATGGGAGACCATGATGAAGATATTTCTAGAGAAGACATTCTAAAAAAAGGAATTGTTTCAGAAGACGATTATAAAGTATTAGAAGATTACACAAAAAAACTCTTTCAACGCGGCACAGAAATCGCAGCAGCAAGAGGCTTAATATTAGTAGATACCAAATACGAATTTGGTAAAACCAAATACGGAAAAATTGTATTAATAGATGAGATACACACGCCAGATTCTTCACGTTATTTTTATGCAGACGGTTACCAAGAGCGTCAAGATAAAGGTGAATCTCAAAAACAATTGTCAAAAGAATTTGTAAGACAATGGTTAATTGCTAATGATTTTCAAGGATTAGAAGGGCAAACGGTACCTTTTATGAGTGATGAATATATAGAATCTGTAAGCGAACGTTATATAGAATTGTACGAAAACATCACTGGTGATACATTTGTAAAAGCAGATGTTTCGGATATTCAGAGTAGAATAGAAGCTAATGTTTTGGCGTATTTAAAGTAGAAATATTTATTCCTATCAAAGGAAGGCGAGATACCATGTAATATTTAATAATTAGAATTTGATTCAGAAATCCATCTAATTATGAGATTTCTCGTCGCTCATGCATCGTTCAGTTATTATGACAAGGCGCTATTCTTCAACCTCTTTTTCTTGAATAACTACTTTATCTTTTTTGAAAATAGGAACTAAATACGATAGATTAAATCCAAATCCACCTCCAAAAGCACTACTGTCATAAGTTCTATTATAACCAGGAATGTAGAGGTTTTCGTAATTGTCAATGTCTTTATCTGTTATTAGCACCTTTAATTGAAGATTAATTCCGGCAAAGAAATTATTAAATAGTTCTGCTTTCAATCCAATTTGTAATTCGGTCCAAAGGGCAGTTAATCCCGTAAATTCTGTTCCTTCAGTAATTGAATATTGCTGGTCCCAATACTGATTATACACATTGTAAATGGTATAATTATTTAAAGTCTGACTAAATGTACTCGCACCAACTCTAAAGCCAGCATAGATCATGTTTTCCATGTCGAGCCAGTTTTTGTAGAAATTAATATCTATTCCTCCTTTAAAATAACTGCCTTTGGTTGTGTTATTGAGGTAATCTGTTTCAAGTGTTTTTTCTTCGTTACCTATTTCACCTGCGATATAGATACGTTTAGAAAGACGATAATCACCCATAATTTCAAATCCTGTATAGTCATCATCAAAATAGGTACGCGCTAATTTACTAATATCTGCGCCTAGCCTTAAACCATACTTTTGCTTGTACACTAAGGTATCGTTAATTGTTTTCTTGTCGTTTTGTGCATAAGCCATTGCCGAAAACAACAGCAGTATTGTTACAATTCTAATGATAGATGCGTACATGTGTTGTGTTTTCATTTTCTACAGAATTCTCTATGTTGTCTTCAATTATGATACTAGAAATCCATGGGTTGGAGTCTAAAATTCTAGTAACATTAAGTTGCGTAAATATTGTTTTGTAACCACAAGCTCTAGAAACATAGCTAAAGTCAATTTGGTAGGTGATTTCAAGTATATCAATATTAGATACTGTATCTTCATCTGTGTCTAACCTTGAGCTCGTGTCTTTTTCTAAAACATAGCGTGTGGTAACAAAATTATTTCCTAAATCGTCCGTAAGTTTTAATGGTAATGCAATTATATCTGTATTGGTATCAAATACATATAAATCTTCATTTTCATAATCTACTATAATACTATCAGAGGAAGCTGTAGGTTCTGTAACCATACCATTTTCATCAACAACTAAACCTTCACCGTAGGCTGTGAGTCTAGGCACATCCTTTAATTCTTCAGCGTCATCCATATCATAGAATTCAATGATTAATCTTGGCGTGGTCGTTGTCGTTGATGCACAAATATCATCGCGCTCACAGTTAATGAGTGCAATGGCCATACATAGTACAAGGTATTTTATGTTTTTCATTTATAATTTCTCAAATAAAACTACGGTTTCGATATGTGCTGTATGCGGAAATTGATCTACTAAACTTAGTTTTTTAATTGCATAACCTGCTTCCATTAATTGCTCGGTATCTCTTGCTTGTGTTGCTGGATTACAAGATACATAAACCAAACGTTCTGCCTTTAGGTTTATTATTTTTTTAAGAGTTTTTGGCGCAATACCAGCTCTGGCAGGATCTAAAATAATAGTTCTTATTTTATTGGTGTATTCTGGGTGTTCACTTAAAAATTTGCCTACATCTGCAGCATAGAATTTTAGGCCTTCAATGTGATTTCGTTTCGCATTTTCTTTAGCGTCTTCAATAGCTGCCGCAACGATATCTACACCAACAATTTTAGTGTTTTCGGCTTTGTTGGCTATGATTTGTCCAATAGTTCCTGTACCACAAAATAAATCTAAAACAACCGTGTTATCTACGGCGTCTTTGTTTTCTAAGGCATAATCTACAACCTTAGTGTATAATTTTTCAGCACATTTAGGGTTGGTTTGAAAAAAGCTTTTCATGCTAATTTCAAAATTTAGATCGAGTAATTCTTCTACGATTTTATCAGCACCATAAACTAAAGAGATTTGGCCTGTGGTTGCAATGGTTCTATCACCTGTTTCATCATTTATAGTATGTAATAAACCTGCAACTCTGTCACCAAATAATTCCACCAAATACTGAGCAAATTTATTTAAGTCAAATTGAGGTAAATCATAAGATGTGGTCACTAAATTAAATAATAGTTGATTGGTTTTGTATGATTTTCTGACCACAAAATATCTAAAGAAGCCTTCTCTTTTTGGTGGATGCCATGGCGCTAAACCAGTGTCTACGCAATAGGCCTTAATAGCTTTTAGATGATTTTCTAGTTCGGCATCAAATAGACCAGAATCTTTCTTTAAGTCATCACCACACCACCAAGTGCCACGTTTTTTAAATCCGAGGGTAAATTCATCAACATCAGTTTTTTTATCGTGGTCATAACCTATGGCAGAGAAGCCATATTCCATTTTATTTCTATAATGAAACGTATTTGGAGAGGTTACAAATTCATCAAATTTGTCTTCGATATCATCAACTTTTCCAATTCGCTTAAATAGCTCTAGTGTACTTTGTTTTTTATATTGATGTTGTTTTTCAATAGGTAAATTCATATAAGGTGCACCCGGAATACTTTGATATGGCATATCTACTTCATCTTCTGAAGGCTTTAAGACTTCAAAAAGTTTACCTTCTGCGTATTTTTTACTGCTCTTTTTAATCTGAGTTTTTACGAGCTGACCTGGTAACGTATTGGGTACGAAAACAACAAATTCGCCATGCTCATTTCTTATGCGTCCTATGCCTTTGCCTCCAAATGCATAATCTTCAATTAATAGCTCTATAATTTGTCCGCGTTTTACAAATTTGTTCCGTTCTCTTCTTGGCATTTTCTATGATAATTAGGCTGCAAAGATAGGTGCAATTTTGCGAATACTAAAGCTGAAAATGATGCGAATACTTCTAGCGTAAACACAAATAAAAAACGACTTAGATTTCTCTAAGCCGCTTTGATTAATTAAGGGTAAGGCGTTTAGTGCTTATTAAATTTTTCTAGGATTTTTCCCATTTGTTTTCCTGCAGCTTCTCGTCCGCCAAGACCAAATGATAATACAACGGTAAGTGCTACTGTACCTAAGGTAATACCAAAGGCTAGATTCACTATTTCATCTGCAATGCCCATAGAACGTAATCCTATAGCCAGAAAAATGGCTATGATGCTAATTTTTACGATAGACACAACAAAAGGGTTGTTTTTGCTATTTAAAGCTTTAGTAAATAGGTTAGAGATTATGAGTCCTATGCCAATAATCACAATACCAAATAAGATTTTACCAGCATAAGCTAATACGGTGTCAATGATTTCAGTAAGTTGTGTGAATTCTAGTTTTTCAAATGCCGTTAGCATACCAAATACAACAATCAGCGCATAGGCAATATTAGATATAAAATGAGCTACACTTTTAGTGCCAACATACTCAGATATGTTCATTTTTGAAACTAAGCCATCTACATTTAGACTTTGTAATAGTTCTTTTAAGAGTTGAGCGACAAAACGACCAACAAAGACAAAAACTAATATAATAATAGTGGCAACTAATATTCTAGGAATAGCTTCAAAGAAAGAACTTAGCATTGTTGTCGCTGGTTCTGATATGGCTTTCATGTCTAAAATATGAAATGCAGAAATCAATATTGGGATAAAAATGAATATAAAAACGATTTTCTTTAAAATTGAAACAACATTGATGTGCTCTGGTAATTTTAATTTAGGTGTAAATTTCTGAATAGTATCACCAGATAACTCTACCAGCTCAGAAACAATAGTGGCTAGCATATAACCAATATAAGCGACTAATCCTGCACCAATAATATTAGGAATGTAATTTGTAAATCCGTTGAGTAAATTCTTTACTGGGTCTAAAACATCTGTTAAGCCAAGTTTCCCCAAAGCCAACATAAAAACAAATATCATAACTAAAAAGTAAAGTAGTTTACCGATAAATGAAGATAATTTAAGTTTTGAGTTTTTTAGTTTCTCATCTACACCAGTTTTTTTAATAAGTTTAGTCGTTACTCGTTTTACAAAACCGGCAATAAACCAACCAATTATAAGTATTAAAACGGCTGCAATAACACCAGATAAGCTTTCACCAAATGATGCCGTTAATTTGTTAAATAATTCTGTTAAATAGTCCATGGATAATTAAAGTTGAATAGTTAATGATTTATATTTGAGACACTTAATATTTTTAAAAGACACATAGATGCCTCTGTTTTTTACTAAATCGCATTTATTAAAATCGTGGTAGCAAGTGTAATTATAGCTACTCCATAGGAATTGATTTTTTTTGAAAAAAAAGTTATATATCTTAAAAATTGATGTTAAAAAATAAGGACTAATTTATTTTTGAAGACTATTATTTAGTAATTTGCAGTCTCTAGGGATGATTTCTTTCCCACGCTGAATTTTCGACTTCTCGAAAGGATAAAGGTAGATAAGGAATGGATATTTTATTCATTTATTAAATTATTTTTAAAATGGCTGTTTTAGACCAAGTAACATCGCAAGAAGCGATAGAATTAGAAAACAAGTATGGTGCACATAATTATCACCCATTACCAGTAGTATTGAGTAGAGGAGAAGGTGTACATGTTTGGGATGTAGAAGGAAAACAATACTATGACTTTCTTTCGGCATATTCTGCAGTAAACCAAGGACATTGTCATCCAAAAATTGTGGCTGCAATGACTGCACAAGCGCAAACATTAACGTTAACATCACGAGCATTTTATAATGATATGCTTGGTAAGTATGAAAAATTTGCTTCAGAATTATTTAATTTCGATAAGCTATTACCAATGAATACTGGTGCAGAAGCTGTAGAAACAGCTTTAAAACTCTGTAGAAAATGGGCCTATGAGGTTAAAGGAATAGATGAAAATGAAGCCGAAATTGTAGTTTGCGAAAATAATTTTCACGGAAGAACGACAACAATTATTTCATTTAGTAACGATCCAGTGGCGCGTAAAAACTTTGGACCATATACCAATGGATTTATTAAAATAGAATACAATAATCTTGATGCGTTAGAGCAGACCTTACAGAATAATGCTAATGTAGCAGGTTTCTTGGTAGAACCAATACAAGGTGAAGCTGGTGTGTATGTGCCTAGCGAAGGGTATTTGTCTAAAGCAAAGGCAATTTGTGAAAAGTATAATGTTTTATTTATTGCAGATGAGGTACAAACAGGTATTGCTAGAACGGGTAAAATGCTAGCTGTAGATCATGAAAATGTAAAACCAGATATTCTTATTCTGGGAAAAGCGTTATCAGGAGGCGCTTATCCTGTATCGGCTGTTTTAGCCAATGATCCTATCATGAATGTTATTAAACCTGGAAATCATGGCAGTACATTTGGCGGAAACCCAATAGCTGCAGCAGTTGCTATAGCCGCTTTAAATGTTGTTAAGGATGAAGATTTGGCTAATAATGCCGAGGAATTGGGGCAATTATTTAGAAGTGAGTTGTCTAAATTTATTGAAGCAAGCCCTATTGTTTCTGCTGTGAGAGGAAAAGGTTTATTAAACGCTATTTTAATTAATGACACAGAAGACAGTGACACAGCATGGAATATTTGTTTAAAACTAAGAGACCATGGTTTATTAGCAAAACCTACACATGGTAATATTATTCGTTTTGCACCACCTTTAGTGATGACTAAAGAACAATTATTAGATTGTATTTCAATTATAATTAAGACTTTAAAGGAATTTGAATAATAATTTAATTAGAGTTAAAGATAAAAAAAAGCGATTTTCTTAAATGAAAATCGCTTTTTTGAGTTTAATATAATTAAGAATCAATTATTCTCCAGCATCCTCAAGACCTTGTTGGTAGCCTTCCATAAATTCGTTGATGATCTCTTGTCTAGCTTCCCATCCACCTGTAGAGAGGTCATAGATATTATATAATAAGGTAATACCACAAATTATAGTAACCACTAAAGCAACAGTTTTTGCTGTAGTCATTGCTTTTACACTAGCTGGCTCATAGTCATCCGGACTTAGGCTAGCTTTTTTCAATCCACTATTTGCCATAAAAAAAGCAGGCGCTGAAAGAAAAATACCGAGTCCGCCAAAACAGCAACATAATAATCCAATAATAGATAAAACGTATACAGCTGCAGTATTTAATTTTTGTTGTTCCATGGTTAAATTTGTTTTAAATATATTTTGATTAGATAGTTTACAACGATTATTATAACGTTAGAGATTGCTAATATAAAGATAATTTTATTGCTGTTTTTAAAATTTTTAAAACTGTTAATTATTAAAAACACAAAAAAACCAATCAAAGTATAAATCGCAGGATACATAAAAAAAGCATCTACAAATTCACCTTTAAAAATTAAGGCTATTGAGCGTTGTAGACCACAACCCATACATTCATATCCAAATATCTTTTTATTTAGACAAGGTAACATAAAATCTTCTAATCCTTTAATTGTGGTAAGCATAACGCTAAATTAAGATTTTACTAAATACTATGACTATTGAATTTATTATTTTTCTAAAGCGTACTTTTGTGTTTTAATACATGAATTATGAATATATCCAGAACCATTAATTTAGTTTGTATTGTAGTTGGTGGCTTAGTGGCTTTTTTTGCACAAGCAGAACAAAAACAAAACACTTATGTTTTAATTGGTGGTATTGCTTTATTGATGTTTGGAATTTATAGAACATCGCGAAATATCCCGAGTAAGCATGATAAACCAGAAGAGTCTTTTATAAAAACTGAAAAAGAAGATGAAATTTAAAATAGGTGATAAGGTAGAAACTATAGATGATGATATCTCAGGTACGATAACAAAGATTTCTGAAAATACGGTCACAGTAGAAGATATAGATGGTTTTGATTTTCAATTTGAAAAACAAGAACTGATGCTTTTAGGGTCTGGTACGACCCTAGAACATGCTATTTATAACACAGATTTTGATGCAGTAAAAAAAGAAAAAGAAGTAAAAAAACGTACAGCCACACCTGCGGTAAAGCCAAAGGAACGACATGCACCAAAGTTTGAAGTAGACTTACATATTCATCATTTAACAAAATCATCTAAAGGCATGTCTAAATATGATATGCTTAACCTACAATTAGATACAGCACGTAGGCAATTAGAGTTTGCCATAAAAAAACGAATTCCTAAAATTGTATTTATACATGGAGTAGGAGAAGGGGTTTTACGCCAAGAATTAGAGACGCTATTTGGTAGGTACAATAATGTTAAATTTTATGATGCAGATTATAAAACTTACGGATTAGGTGCCACTGAGGTAAGAATTTTTCAGAATATTGCGCCTTAATCTGTAGTTTCCGGAACATAAGTTACTGTATACGATATCTCAAAGTCACCGTAATCTATATATGTAGAATTGATAATGTCAAATCCTGCATTTTCTATGATAAAACTTGTTGTTACGGATCTGGTATAAGTGCTTAAAATAAAACCAGAATCCTCATACGGATCATTAGCGCTTGTATGGTTGTATAAATAGCGATAAGTATCGATATCTTCAGCATCCGCAACTATGTTTTCTTGAGCTCTTGGGTTTTGACCAATAGAGGCATCCTCTAAACGAGTGAGAACACCGTCATCATCATCGTCGTCGTC
The DNA here is from genome assembly GCF_013249045.1 of Winogradskyella eckloniae. Lineage (GTDB taxonomy): Bacteria > Bacteroidota > Bacteroidia > Flavobacteriales > Flavobacteriaceae > Winogradskyella > Winogradskyella eckloniae. The sequence continues at coordinate 59,430 of NZ_JABRWP010000005.1, read as the reverse complement.
TAAATAATCTAATGTACCATCTTCATCAGTATCTAGCCCATTGGTTAGCGGATCGTCATCACCATCAGCATTCGCTACATCAATTTCTAACGCCGTTCTTACATTATCATTATCATCGTCATCGTCTTTGTAATCTGGTAAGCCGTCACCATCGGAATCTTGCGGATCATCAATACCACCAGGTCCATACTCGTCTTCACTTGGTATACCATCGTTGTCATCATCTATAATGGTAGACGTAATATTAACGGTACCACTATCGGCTTCATAATCCTCAACAATATTTAAATCTCCAGGAGGTATTTCATCACACAATTCGTCGCTTTCTATAGATCTATTATAAGATCTTAAAATAAATCTTGTATTGTTTTCATCAATAGTAAGGGTTGATGTGGTGGCTTCGGTAAATAACAATTCGTTTTCATCATCTCTATCAATAATAAGCATTAATGCTTCATTAGGACTCGTCCGTGTATCATATAATAAATATGAGTTTATATTATTATCGCATCGAGCTAATTCTCCATCAAATTCAAGATCTATGGTAAGGATATCACCGTCATCACAGGCGACAATAAAAGCAAAACAAATTAGTAGTAATATACGACGTATCATAGAAACAATTTTAAACAAAAATAAAGGATTTGTAAAATTATAACGCTCCATTATCTAAATAATTTTATTTGCAATATTTTTGCCTTATGAAACACGTTTATTTAGATAATGCAGCAACGACAGTAATTCGTAAAGAAGTTATAGATCGTATGACTACAGTATTGCAAGAAAACTATGGCAATGCGTCTTCAACGCACAGTTTTGGACGTTCATCTAAAGCTTTATTGGAGCAGTGTAGAAAAAATATCGCAGCCTACTTTAAGGTTTCTGCATCAGAGATCGTATTTACTTCTGGTGGTACTGAAGCAGATAATTTGGCTTTGCGCAGTGCTATTAGAGATCTAGAATATACTGAAATAATTACTTCTAAAATTGAGCATCATGCCGTTTTGCATACTGCAGAGCAGTTAGTTAAAGAATACAATATTAAATTATCTTATGTTAATGTTGATCGTTGTGGCTATATTGATTATGCACATTTAGAGCATTTACTACAAACAAGTAACAAAGCTATTGTTAGTTTAATGCATGTTAATAACGAAATAGGCAATATTTTAGATATTAAAAAAGTTGCGGATTTATGTAAGGCAAATAATGCCTTATTTCATTCAGACACTGTGCAGTCCGTAGGTCATTATAAAATAGATTTAAGTGAGATTGCAATAGATTTTTTAGCAGCAAGTGCTCATAAGTTTCATGGGCCTAAAGGTGTTGGGTTTTGTTTTGTGAGAAAAGAATCAGGTCTAAAACCATTAATTTTTGGAGGCGAGCAGGAGCGAGGATTTAGAGCAGGTACAGAATCTATACACAACATTGTTGGTATGGATGAGGCACTAAAAATAGCCTATACAAATCTTGAATCGGATAAAACATATGTTTCAGATTTAAAGTCTTACTTTATAAATCAATTAAAATCTAACCTAAGTGCAGTGCATTTTAATGGTGGTTGTGACAATGAAACGATGAGTACCTATACATTAGTGAACGTGTGTTTACCAATTGCCGCCGAGAAAGCAGCCATGTTGCAATTTCAACTCGATTTAAAAGGTATTGCCTGTTCTAAAGGCAGTGCATGCCAAAGTGGAAGCAACCAACAATCTCATGTTTTAACCGAAATACTGCATACAGACCAATTAAAACAACCTTCTATTCGATTTTCATTTAGTATTTATAATACAAAGGAAGAAATAGATTATGTTATTGCTATATTAAAAGAGTTTGCTAGTTCTTAACGATTATTTTCTGCGATTTTAAGGTGGTATTGGCAGCAGTAGACACTTTTACAACATACACACCATCACTTATTGAAGCCGTAGCTACATTATAATGATCAGAAATAGTTTGTATTGGTAGATCATAAATGCGTTTACCAGAAACATCAAACAACTCTATGGTTTTAATGGCTATACTATTAGGATTAAATACCGTTAATTGCCTATTGTTATTGTTTTGAACTATACTTAACGTGGAAGCAGCTATGTCGTCTACATGTAACGTACTTTCCGTAGTAAATACAATTTCAAAACGATTTGTATAACTCCCTTGTTCTATATTTAATTCGTAATCTTGATCTCTTAAATTGATATAAGAATCATTTACCACGTCATGTAAATAAATACCTTGCGAAGCTTCAAAATTCTGAATATCAAAAATTCTAATTCGCAATGCTTGTTGCTGTTCAATATCTACTGTTACAGGAATGGCTAAGGTTGTTTCAAAAGGAAAAGCTTGTCCAGAATATATAGTGTTTTCTGAATAAAAGTAGGCATCATTAACTAAACTTGCATTCCTAACTAATTCTAAGCCGTAATCAAATCCTGCTGTCGCAGAATCATGAAAGTTTAAAATTAACGGTCTTGTATAAAAAGATCCATTTACGTTAAAATCTACATTAATTCTAAATCGTTTAAAATCATCTGGTACAATTGGTAACCCATTTTCTTGAAATTGAATTTGCGTTGTAGTGGTATTCAGATTTTCTTCTTCATTATTGGTTCCTCTAAAGAAAATACTTTCACCATCGCTCTCTTTTGCAAAAGCACGATGCGCGTTTCTTGTATATATTATTGAAGGTGCAGCCGTTGTACCAGTTGTACCTTCTATCATAAATCCTTGTCCAATTGGGATATAACGTCTAGAATATTTCATTCCATTCGCAGGAATCGCTAGCGGAAATGAGTTGTCTTGTTCATCATAGGTTGAAAATGGTGCAGGTGCATCTGTAATTAAAGTACCTGCAGAATTGATTGTAAATGTATAGTAGCCACCAATATAATCCTGTAGCGTGTGCGAGGCAACAGTACCATCTTGTTCCCAAAAAAGTAATGTTCCAGTAGTGTTTGCTTGTACACTTGAGTCATGAATAAAAAGTGAAGCATCTAAAGCACTTGGGTAAGGATTTCCAATTAAAGTATGCAATCCGTTTGCTACACTATTTCCAATGGTACCGTTATTGGGTTTACCTCTAAAATCATAGCGTTGACTACCAGTTAATCCTGTGCCATTACCTTTCATTGTAAAACCTAAGCCTGGCGCAATATTTCCTGTAGCACCAGCATATACCCAATCTATATATTGATTAGATAGTTGATAGGTCCATAACCAGCGGTTAGAAATTGTTAATGGGCTAGAGCTACCATTATGGTTAGATGTAAATAAAGCATCTGTTGAAGTTATTAAGCCTGTTGCATCATCAATTAAATTGACACGCGCATCTTCATTGCCATAGCTAGCGGAATTGTTTCCTACTGGTGAACACCAATAATTATAACTCCATTGATTCACGTTACCCGTTTGGTAAACACTTATTTCTCCTACACCAGAATTTCCTGTAGTTCCTGAGCCTTGAATAAGTTGAGACTCGTTTCGTAAATAAATTTTTGAATCCGCTTCTTGTAAATTCACATCATCATTAACGTATAAGACCTGATCAGATACAAACAGATAGGCGTCGTTGCGGACACTTAGTTGTGCGAATGAAAGTGAAAAACAAAATAATGCACATGCAAAGAATGAAAGTTTCATATTCTTAAATTTTTGCACTAAAGCTTAGTAGGGTAATCTAAAGTGAGTTAGATAATTACAAAATTACTTAATTTATAATTTATTGAAGCATCACTTGTCGTTGATATTGGTATTTCCTCTGATTTTTGAGATAAATTGATCTGTTTTTTGAAAAATAATTAAAATCTAGCAGAAAGTCTTAAGTTAAAAACACGAGGTGTTAAATAATTTGGTATGGCATATTGGCCTTTGCTGTAAACATCTCTTACCCAAGTATTGGTAATAGAATTTTGGTTGTTAAACATATTGTAGATTTCAAAACCAATAGACAGTTCTCTTACGGATGATTTCCATTTAGCCTTATAGGTGTTTTCTGGATTAACCAATTGATATGAAATTCCTAAATCGGCACGTCTGTAATCTCTTAACCTTAATTGATACACGTAAGGATCTGCATAACTTGGAGAACCTCCAGGAACTCCAGTGTTATAAACTAAATTAAGATACATTTTTAAGTCTGGCATATTGGGTACATAATCCTGAAATAACACACCAAATTTTAAACGTTGATCTGTAGGTCTAGCAATATAGCCACGATTATCAATATTTTCTTCTGTCTTTAAATAGCCAAAACTAAACCACGATTCTGTACCAGGAACAAACTCACCATTAAGTCTTAAATCTAATCCATACGCATAGGCTTCTGCATTATTTTTAGCACTGTATCGAATTCTAACATTTTCTAAAGTATAAGGATTAACATCGGTCATTCCTTTGTAATAGGCTTCTACCACTAATTTAAAAGGACGTTTCCACAGCTGAAAACTTTGTTCGTTTCCTAAGACAACATGAAATGATTTTTGAGCCTTAACATCAGGTTGAATGGTGCCTAGAGAATCTCGTAATTCTCTGTAAAATGGAGGTTGGTGATAGAGACCACCTGCGACTCTAAAAAGCACATCCTTTTCCCAATTTGGTTTTATGGCAAATTGTCCTCTTGGACTAAATACCGTTTGCGTTTTACCTTCTACGTTATCACCCGAAACTGACCAACTATGCGTTCGTATACCAGCATTATAAAAAACTTCATGACCATTCCATTCTGTTTTTTTACTGTATTGACCAAAGGCTTGAAATCTGTTGATGGTAACTCTATTTAAGGCTCTAATATCTTCAAATGCTGTTAATGGACCAGAAAAAGACTCATAGGGTTGATAATTGGGTTCGCTAAATCGCGGAGGTCTTATGGAAAAACCAGCAGAATCAATAATCTCATATTCTACCAAACGATCTCTAATATCTTCATTAGTGTATTTTACAGACCATTCAATAGTACTTTTGTCATCGATTTTATAATCACCTCTATGTTCTGCATTTACAATAAAAGCATCTAAGTCATTACGTGCATGTGTCAATTGAGAACCAATACCTTCACTAAATTCTACTTCACCTAAATTCTCATCACCAATATTGGTGTTTACTTGACCTAATCTATACTGCGCAAAAATGTCAAAATATTCTTGTTCTGTGGTATGATAAGCAGATGCAATTAATTTTAAAGTTAAGTCGTCATTTACAAAATAATTAGCTTTAAACGCACCAAAAGCTGTTTGGTATTGGTCTTTTTCTTGACCTTCATAGAAGACTAACAATGCAACTGGGTCTTGAAGAGTACCAAAATTTGTTTGTCTATTCTCTGGTTGAAAGTTATACTTGTTTAGAGATAGATTCCCTAAAAAGTTTAAATGGAATTTGCTTGAAAATCTATAGGTTAAATAAGTCTGAGCATCTGCAAAAACAGGCTCTACATTGCCTTCTGTTTCTAAACTATTTAGTAATAAACTATTATCTCTGTAACGTACACCAGCGATTCCAGAAAACTTACCATCTTTAGAAACGGTTTCTGCGGCAAGACTACCACCTAATAAACTTAAATCTGCTCTTATGCCAAAATCTACAGGATTTCTATATGTAATATCCAATACAGATGAAAGTTTGTCACCGTATTTAGCTTGAAAACCTCCAGCAGAAAAGTCCACATTTTGTACTAAATCTGTATTTACAAAACTTAAACCTTCCTGATTACCAGATCTAATTAAAAATGGTCTGTAAACTTCAATTTCGTTTACATAGACTAGGTTTTCATCAAAGTTTCCACCTCTTACAGAATATTGCGTACTTAATTCGTTAGAAATATTAACACCAGGTAACGTTTTAAGTATGTTTTCAACACCAGGTTGTGCACCTTTAATGGTTCTTAACGTTGTTGGGTCAATAGATACAACACCTTCTGTAGTTAGTCTGGTATTACTATTAATAACAACAGTAGTAATTTGTTCATATTCTACGAGCATTACTGGGTTGTATTCTAATTCTTGTCCATTTTTTAAATTAAATTTTTGTTCAATTTTTTTATGAGAAACATGGGTAAATACAACTGTGATTTCCGAACCAGAAGGAATTTTTAATTCATAGAACCCATTGCTATTGGTCGCTGTGCCTTCACCAGTACTTGCTTTAATATTCACGTTTTCAATGGGTACATTACCTTCATTTAAAATAACACCTCGTATTATTGAAGATTGAGCAAAACAAAGCGTACTAAATAGTAGGCTAATAAAAATAATAAAGTGTAAGCGTTTCAAATAGTTTAGTTTTATTTTCTATAAAAGATGGCTTCAAATGTAGTGCTATTTCCAACATTATCAGTCACTATTATTTTTAATTCGTTCTTGGTGTCTTTAACGACATTATCGTTAAAATCGTGTGTAAGTGTATGGGTTTTATAATCGTATTCCATTAAAATCCATTGGCCATTTACCGTTGCTCTGTATTTACTTACTCCAGATAGGTCATCGTCAATTTTAACTTTTAAATATCTGTATTTACTGAGCCATTTTTTATCTTGAAAGTTAATGGGTTTTATGGTCGGTGAAATAGTATCCATAGCCAGCGCAAAGGTTCCAAATGTTTTACTTTTAGCACTGAGAATATCACCTTTTCTAGTGGTATTTAGATAATTGGGTCTTTTGTAATAACCATATAATTGAGCAATGAATATTTTATCCTGATGCTCAGACTTAAACTTTGACAAATCGTAGTTTATATAAAAATTCTTTTGCAGAGGAATTTTGTCTTCATGTAATATGAGCGTATCTGAATTGACTTTGAAATCTATAAACTCATCATCATATAAGGTGTTTTCATAAAAATTAACCGTAACCAAACCAGAAGTTAAGGTGGTTGTCTTATCACTATAGACAAGTGATTTTTCTGAATCATCTACTATACTATCTGTAATGGCTTCCATATGTTTGCCTTTTACAGGTACTGTAACCCAAGTTTCATTATCATGAAAATCTCTAATTCTAATTTTGTAAACTGTAGATGTGCTATCTTCAACGGTTACGTAGCCGTCGTTATTGGCATCCTTAAATAAGCTTAACGGATTATTTTTTTCAATAAATAGTTTCTGAATTCTAGATTTTTTAGATTTAAAATAACTGTAATCAACATAACGTTTAATGTGTTTAGTCTCTTCAAAACTAAAACGCTTAAAGTCCACTTCAATGCTTCTATTACCATTAAAAACAGTTTGTATGTTGCTAACACCATTATTATTAGGCGCTAAATCTTGTTTATCGTAAGACGTAACACCAAAACCAATGTCTCCATAAGCTGTAATTTCTTCAACTTTATAATCGCCTGATTTTTGCGGTATTAAACGCAATTGAGTGCGTTTGTTTTTTCCATTTATAGTAGCAAATTCATCTTTTGGATAAGCAAATACAGCCGAAACAAAAGGTGCTTTAGAGTCCTTTACCTTAAAACCAAACAACAACGGATTTATTGGTCGTTCTTCATTATCTCTTATTTCAAAATGGAGATGAGGTCCGCCAGAACTACCTGTATTTCCTGAATAGGCAATAATTTCATTTGGCATTATTAAAAGTTCTTCGGAATGAGGAAACACTTCTACTTCATATGATTCTTTATCGTATTGACATTGTTTGATATATTCTTCTAGTCGGTCTGATAGTTTTTTTAAATGGCCATAAACGGTTGTGTAGCCGTTAGGATGCGTAATATAAATAGCCTTGCCATAACCGTAATGCGAAATTTTTATTCGACTAACATAACCTTCTGCGGCTGCATAGACTTTTAAGCCTTGTTTACGTTGTGTTTTAATATCTAAACCACCATGAAAATGTGTAGAACGCAATTCTGCAAATGTTCCAGAAAGTACAAGAGGAATATCTAATGGATGCCTAAAATAGTCTTGAGGATATTCAGATTGCCCATAAATAGAGCAAGAAACTAATAAAAAAAGCAAAAATGGTTTCATAAAATGGACTCGAATAGCTAAAATATTATTTTGATACGAAATACAAATGTTAAAACTGTATTATTTTTAATACAATCATATTTTCTACACCAATTTTATTTTTAATGAGATTAATTTATAGCGTGTTATAGGAAAGTTAAGGCATAAGAATCTAATTTTATTAAAGTGAGACTAAGGATTATTAAAAATAATCACAAAAGAATTGTGTTTTTTAAATAGGTATGTTAACTTTGTTTCAATAGTATTGAATTGCTTTAATGAGTAAAATAGAAGACATTGTTGATGCGTTAGAAAATAAAATCAGTAAGATTTTACATAAGCAAGAAGCTTTAAAACAAGCGAATATTAAGCTTTCTAATGAAATAGAGCAACAACAGCTAAAGCTTAAGAAGCAAGAAGAAGAAATTGCGGATTGGGTAGATAAACATAACACACTCAAAATGGCGAATTCAATACTTGGTAGTGACGAAAATAAACGAGAAACGAAGCTCAAAATAAATGCACTTATAAGAGATATAGACCATTGTATAGGTCAACTCTCAGAATAAAGTTGTAAATTTAAACGATATGCCAGAACAATTAAAGATTAAACTTTCTATTGCAAATAGAGTTTATCCGTTGACGATAAATCCTGTACAAGAAGAAGGTTTACGTAAAGCTTCTAAGAAAATTGAAGCGATGATTGGGCAATTTGAGCAAAATTATTCTGTAAGAGATAAGCAAGATGTATTAGCGATGTGTGCATTACAATTTGCTGCTCAAGTAGAGCAAAAATCAATAGATAAAGAGTATGTTAATGAAGAGATTCAAGAAAAGTTAGAAGCTTTAAATGAATTGTTAAGTGAACATATTTAAACTCGTACGTTCTTTAAAATAAACTAAGGTTACTGCCTATATTAGTTACATTTTTTGATAAACTCAACGATCAATTCTTTAAAAAGGGTGAGTTTTAGTTGTAAAATCGTGCTGTTAGTGCTGTCCTTACTAAACTAGTTTTAGTAGTGCAGTATCTTAGACAGATTTTTGATCAACTTGTTAGCCCTAAACTTGTTTTTAAGGAGTTTATACAAAACCGATAACTGATATAGGCTTTTTTTATATACTAAACTAAACAATTAACATGGATACTAACACAATTATATATATAGTTGGAGGCACAATATTAGGAGTAATATTAGGATATATTATAGCGAAATCTTTAGAAAAAGGTAAAGCATCTAAATTGATTTCTAATGCAGAATTAGAATCAAAAACAATTCTAAAACAAGCAAAATCTGATGGAGAGTCTATTAAAAAAGACAAAATTCTTCAGGCAAAAGAAAAATTTATTGAGTTAAAAGCTGAGCATGAAAAAGTGATTTTATCGAGAGATAAAAAAATGGCAGAAGCGGAAAAACGCATTAGAGATAAAGAATCTCAAATCTCTAATGAGCTTAATAAAGCTAAAAAGGCAAATCAATCTTTAGAGTCTAAAATTAAAGACTACGATTACCGAACTGAATTTCTTGAAAAGAAACAAGAGGAATTAGAGAAGGCACATAAAAGCCAAATAAAGCAATTAGAAGTAATTTCTGCACTATCTGCAGAAGAAGCAAAAGAACAACTTATTCACTCACTTAAAGAAGAAGCGAAGACAGATGCAATGGCGTTTGTACAAGATAGAGTAGAAGAAGCAAAGTTAACGGCTCAGCAAGAGGCTAAAAAGATCATTATAAATACGATTCAGCGTATAGGAACGGAAGAAGCCGTTGATAATTGTGTGTCTGTATTTAATATAGAATCAGATGATGTAAAAGGCCGAATCATTGGTAGAGAAGGACGAAATATTAGAGCGATAGAAGCTGCTACAGGTGTGGAGATTATTGTTGATGATACACCAGAAGCGATAATATTATCTTGTTTTGATTCTGTAAGACGTGAAATTGCACGCCTATCATTACATAAGTTAGTTACAGATGGAAGAATTCACCCAGCGCGAATTGAAGAAGTAGTCAGAAAAACTGAAAAACAAATAGAGCAAGAAATTATTGAAGTTGGTAAGCGTACGGTTATTGATTTAGGGATTCATGGCTTACACCCAGAATTAATTAAAATGGTAGGTCGTATGAAATACCGTTCTTCGTATGGTCAAAATTTACTGCAGCACTCGCGTGAAGTTGCTAAATTATGTGGTGTTATGGCTGCAGAATTAGGGTTAAATCCAAAATTAGCAAAAAGAGCAGGTTTATTGCATGATATCGGTAAAGTACCATCATCAGAAACTGATGTAGAAACACCACATGCTATATTAGGTATGCAATGGGCAGAAAAACATGGAGAAAAGCCAGAAGTGTGTAATGCCATTGGTGCTCACCACGATGAAATTGAGATGACCACATTATTGTCGCCAATAATACAAGTTTGTGATGCCATCTCAGGAGCACGACCAGGAGCTAGACGTCAAGTATTGGATTCGTATATTCAACGATTAAAGGATTTAGAAGATGTTGCATTTGGGTTTACAGGTGTAAAAAAGGCTTATGCTATACAAGCAGGTAGAGAATTACGTGTAATTGTAGAAAGTGAAAAAGTATCTGATGAAAGAGCGGCAAGTTTATCTTTTGAGATTTCACAAAAAATACAAACAGATATGACCTATCCAGGACAAGTAAAGGTTACAGTTATTAGAGAAACCAGAGCTGTTAATATTGCGAAATAATGTATTAGAAAATAGATATAATGGGCAATCATTTTTTTGATTGCCTTTTTTTATATGTGAAATTTATTCGTGCTTTTTTGTACTAGTAAACATTTTTTAAGATGAGCGCGTTGGGTTATTTTGATCTATAAAATTTGTGTTTTTTGTAAGTTAATAGAACATTTATGTAAGTTGTCCTACTATTTAAATAGGAATAAGAATAATGTTTATCTTGCCAAAATAAATTATTAGACCTAACCTTATAATGTTGGCTAATGCCATGTTATTAGTAATTTATTAAGTTATCTATTGTTAGTTTGAATTAATAAAATAATCGAATTCAAGCACCAATTTTAGAGTATTAAAAATTATGAATAACATTGCAATAATTGGCGCAGGAACTACAGGAACTGCCGTAGCTCAACAACTCTCACTAAATAAAACCAATTCGGTTACTTTATTTGTAAAAAGCAAAAAACAGAGCGAACAAATAAAAAAAGAGCATAGAAATAAGGAGTATTTCCAAAATTTTAGACTCAATAAACAGATAAATTCAGAATATAATTTTGAATTATTAAAGGAGTTTAAAATAATACTGATAGCCATTCCAAGTCATTCTTTTAAAGATTATCAATTCATATTTGAATCTTATATTGATAAAGACGCGCTGATTATAAATATGTCTAAGGGCTTATTAGATCAAGGCAAAACGATACATGATTATTTTACAATTGATCTTAAGTTTAAGAATTTTATAAGTCTTAAAGGACCATCGTTTAATGTAGAAGTTATAAGAAACGCACCTACATTGTTAACCATGAGTTATAAAAATAGAGTTGATATCATTAAGGTAAAAGAGATATTTAGAGATACCGTTTTTTTCTTCGACTTTACTTCAGACAACAATGGTGCAGAATACCTCTGTGCGCTGAATAATATTTATGCTGTTTATATGGGTAACATTGATGGTAAGTTTAATTCTAGTAACACTAATTATTTTATTCTTACACAATGCTTTAAGGAAATAAAAATACTATTAAAGTATCTTAAATGTGATACCAAAACAGCAAATTTGGGTTGTGGTATTGGTAATCTATGTTTAAACTCGTTATCAGATTTAAGTAGAAACAGAACACTAGGATTAATTGTAGAAAAAGGGTTTTATAACGCAGATGATAAGACCAATAATGTAGTTTTAGAAGACATAAAAACCTTAAATCTTTTACATAAAATTATAGAACCTAAGCTCATTAAAAACCTTCCTATATTAGATACGTTATTTAATTTTTTCATATTTAAAACCACAAAAACACTTAATGTCGATTTTTCTCTAATTCTAAAAAATAAATTTAAAACTGTGATCACTTATGGCACGTTTGATTTATTACATTATGGACATTTAGAAATATTAAAGAGATCTAAGGATTATGGTCATAAGCTAATCGTAGGCTTATCTACAGATGAGTTTAATGAAGTCAAAGGAAAAACGTGTAAGTTTAATTACAAAAAGCGAAAGCGCTACTTAGAGTCCTTAGATTTTGTAGACTTAGTAATACCTGAAGATAACTGGGAGCAAAAATCACAAGATATAGTTGAACATAGAGTGGACTTTTTTGTTATGGGAGATGATTGGGAAGGAAAGTTTAATCATCTTGAGGACTTTTGTGAAGTCATTTATTTACCAAGAACTAAAGGCGTATCTACATCGCAATTAAAACAATTACTTAATGGGTGATATTAAGAAATTACATAGTGAGTTGTTGACGCTTTTAGTGGCATTAGACCAAATTTGTACTACGCATAATTTAAAATATAGCCTATTTGCTGGTACAATGATAGGAGCCATACGTCACAAAGGATTTATTCCTTGGGATGATGATGCTGATGTGGTATTTGAGAGACGTGAGTATGATAAATTTTTAAAAGTTATTCCAGAAGGTTTTAAAATAACGAGCAACAATTTATGGGTTACCCGTTTTGTCGCTGAGGATAACCCAAACATCTGTATCGATATTTTTGTTTTTGATAATATTTCTAGTGCTAAAATCCCGCAAAAATTACAATTGTTTGCATTAAAGGCTGTTCAAGGGACTTTAAAAGGTAAAATTACAAAAGACAAAGGTGTGTTTGGCTATATGTCTACTGGCACTTTATATGTTATTGGACGTCTTTTTAGTAAAAAATATAAGCTTAACCTATATCATAAACTAGCAACATATTATAATCATAAAGCAACAGATGTTATGTTTTCGTCTCTTGATAAATATGCATATTTAGGTAAAATATTGCCAAAATCCATTTTACAAACGTATTCAAAAACTAATTTTGAAGGTAAAGAATTAATGATTTTAGATGGTTATGATTTATACCTAAGTACGTTCTATGGAGATTATATGACATTGCCACCAACAGAAATGCAAGTGCCAGAGCATGGCAATTTACAGCATGTTAATTCATAAGTTGCTTAAATGCAATTTGTTTATTTTGAACGCAAATCTTTTTAGGATATAAAAATTACCGTCGTTGTTTTTTAAAGGTAATTGTAAACGCAGTGCCTTTCCCTAATTCACTCTCAATTTCAATAGTGCCATTAAGAGCTTCAACTTGCGTTTTAGTAATGTATAAGCCCACACCTCTAGAATCTTTTCTGTCTGTTCCATGAAATGTTTGGTACATTTCAAAAATTTGATCTTTGAATTTATTTAAATCGATCCCAATACCATTATCAGAAATTAAAATTTTGATGCTATCCTTATCATGTATAGATTGAATTATTATCTGAGAATTTTTATTAGGATCAGCATATTTTATTCCGTTAGAAATAAGGTTGTGAAAAATACTATCTAAGTAAGATGTATTAGATAATATAACTTCATCTTGTCTAAGGGCATTATGTATGGTAACCTCATTTTTGTTCTTGTCACTTTTTAAACTATCTATAATTTTATTACAGCAATTATATAAGTAAACACGTTCTTTTATTTGATTGTTTTGCGCTTTAGATTTAATGCTAATGACATCGTCTAAATCAACAATGGTAGTGGTTAACGAATTAGAAATAGTTCTAAGATGTTCAATTAAATCTTCTTTTTCGTCATCTGATTTTGCGTCATCATAGAACTCCAATAGGTTTTTAAAGTTTCCGATGTGAGTTTTTAAATTATGTGACACTATATGTGTAAAGTTGTATAACCTCTTATTTTGGTTGGTAATAAGATGTAAGTTTTGGTTTAGCTTTTCTTCGGTACTTTTTAGGTTGGTAATATCAGTGTGTGTCCCAATAATGCGACTCGGTTTTCCGTTGTGATCATGCTCTACAACTTTGCCTTTATGTAAAATCCATTTATAGCTACCATTTTTACACTTTATACGATATTCATTTTCATAAAAATCAATTTCACCTTTTAAGTGCGACTTAAAGCCACTAAAATAAGACTCCTTATCATCAGAATGAATTTTATTATTCCAAGCATCAGCAGTGTTTTTTAATTCATCCGCAGCATATCCAATAATTTCTTTAGATTCCTTAGAATACGTTACTTTGTTGGTTTTTATATCCCAATCCCAAATGCCGACTTTAGAAATTTCAAGTGCAACTTGATGTTTCTTATCCTCGAAAGCCTCATCCGAAAGCGTATTCTTTTCGTAAAATTTTGACTTGTAGTTAGTTAGGTTGAATTTGGAGAATTTCATATTTTTTTCCTTTGTACTAAGACACTGTTAGTCTGTATTTGTCACTGTTAAATTACGCAATTAAAATTATTTTCTTGGATGAAATTTGTTTAACACTTCACTAAGATGTGACCTATCGACATGCATATAGATTTCTGTGGTAGTAATGCTTTCGTGCCCAAGCATCATTTGTATAGATCTAAGGTCAGCTCCATTTTCTAAGAGATGTGTGGCAAATGAATGTCTAAACGTATGTGGCGATATTGATTTTTTTAAACCAATGGCGTCCACTAATTTCTTTATAATAGTGAAAATCATTGCTCGTGTTAGTTTTTTTCCTTTAAAATTTAAAAAGAGAATATCTTTTGAATTTGGTTGTACATCGATATGGGTTCTTATAGATATCCAAATATTAATTAAGTTTATGGTCGAAACACCAATAGGAACAAATCGCTGTTTGTCTCCTTTTCCAGTAACTTTTATAAAACCTTCTTCAAAAAATAAATCCGAAATTTTTAACTCAATAAGCTCACTAACTCTTAAGCCACAACTATATAAAGTTTCTAAAATAGCTCTGTTGCGTTCACCTAGATTTACACCGTTATATTGGTAGCTAAGATCAATGGCGCTTATTAATCGGTCAATATCTTCAATAGAAAGCGTGTCTGGTAATTTTCTACCAATTCTAGGTGATTCAATAAGCTCTAATGGATTGGTTGTTCTGTGATTTTCAAAAATGAGATAGTCAAAAAAATTCCGTAATCCTGAGATAAGACGCGCTTGAGAGCGCGGATTAATAGATTTTGAAACATGATAAATAAAGTCTTTTACAACGTTTTTATCAATTGTTAAAGGTGTTTCTTTTATGGTGTTTTCTTCTAAATAAGCAAGAAGTTTCTTTATATCATAGCAATAATTCTCAATAGAATTTTTTGATAAACCACGTTCTATTTGTAGGTAATGCTTATAGTCTGCGATTGCGTGTTTCCATTTCATAATGAAAGTTAAGAATTATATCGCAGAAGTCGCATTATTACTAAAGTCAATTTCTTTTTTAACAAAGAAAATAGACTTATGAAGTCGTGGTAGCCTGTTTGGGTAAGTGAGTTATGTTTAAAATCTAATCTTGAAAGTTTAATGGTGAGGATAGAATATGTGCACACTTAGATTAAAACCATAGCTTTAATTTAAGGATAGCATTTTGGTTGAAACCCAAGGTCTAAAATATAATTTACAGCTTAAATTGTGATGACACTCGTTATGGATAAACTGTATAATGTTATAACAAATCACTTAAGATGGCAATGATGCTTTCTAGTTTTTGATTAGATTTATTGGTAGGCGTAATGGTTGCTGTATCATCTTCGGAAGTTACAGTAATAGTATGATTTTCTTTGAGTAAATGCTGTTGGTAAGCGTTGTAAGGTAGTTTAATACTGGCTCTATGTAAAATGAGACTTTCTTCTTTATTCATGTAAAAAGTACTTACTGAACTAGTTGTATATTCACCATCAATGCTGTTAATGAGAACCGTATTAATGTTGCTATTGGTTTTTAGTAATACCGAAAAGTTTACCGTTACGGAGTCATTTTTTTTATCGGCTCTTCTAAATGTTGCATCTAAAGTGGCATCCTCACCTAAGGTGCTACTATAGTCTAAAGGCTGAACAAAATATTGCATTTTACCATCACCTAAGAAAAAGTCTTCAACGTATTTAGATATTTTCCCTGTAGATTTAGGTTTCACTATACCACAATTGTAAAAGCTAATTGTGAATATAGAAATAAGTATAAGGTAAGGAACTTTTTTAATCTTGAACATGTGTTTCGTTTGAAATAATAAATCTTTGATGTGCAATAGAGTCTTTAGAAAATCTATTCTCAAATTTATTGTTTTTTAAATAAGTTATGCCAGTGATTTCACTTAGTGAATCTACCATATGTTGGTAGAGTATAACAGTATTATTAGCAATGTGTTTAGTCTTGTAGCTATTTTCTTTTACTATAGAAGAATCTAAATCTATATAAAGATACGTGCTGTAGTCTTTGTGTTTAATTGCTTTAAATAAAATTAAATTGCTTTTGTTAAATATGCTTTTTAATTCATCAGACGCTTTAACTTCTACTGCTGTTTTATTAATTTCTTGTTCACCCGATTTTAACACATATAAATGACCGTCAAACAAAGAAATCTCTTTTTGCGAAACATTTCCACAGCTAAAAAAGAAGTAAAAAAAAACGGGTAAAGTTACTTTACCCATTTTTTTTATGTAATTGATATTATTCACCAGTTACAATAGTTTCGTAAGTACCGTAAATACCTAGAACTGTAGTCGTTTTAATATCAACAGTAGAAATTTTAGTAATACCACCTTGCTTAGCTGCAGTTCTGATACTTGCGTCTTCATCAAAAGCGAAAACACCTAAAATTACAGTTGCAGTAGAAGTACCTACTTTAGAACCTACAGGGTTGCTAGTTGCAGTTACTGGCATTGTGATTGAACATGCAGTTAATGATAATGCTGCGAATGCTACGAAAGCACCTTTTAATAAGTTTTTTTTCATAATTATAATTAATTTGATTAGATTTCAAAGATAAAATATATTCTATAGAAGCAAGGTTTTTATCAAGAAAATATAATTCTTTTTTAAGTATTATTTTTGATTGTTTATAAAAAACAGTTAGGTTACAAGTTGTTTGTTACTTCTTGATTTATAGATTGTTATTTTCTTTTTATATGAAAAAACTTATAATTATTAATGGCCCTAATTTGAACTTATTAGGGAAGCGTGAACCCGAAATTTATGGGCATCAGACCTTTGAAGATTACCTTGAAATTTTAAAGCAAAAATACGCGAATATAGAACTGCATTATTTTCAATCTAATATTGAAGGAGAGCTTATTGGAAAGCTACAAGATGTAGGGTTTAGTTTTGATGGTATCATTTTAAATGCTGCAGCGTACACGCATACATCAGTTGGTATTGGTGATGCTATAAAAGCAATCTCAACTCCAGTTGTAGAAGTGCATATTTCTAATACGTTTTCTAGAGAAGACTTTAGGCACCAATCTTATATCTCTCCTAATGCTAAAGGCGTTATTTTAGGATTTGGAATGCAAAGCTATGATTTAGCAATAGAGAGTTTTTGGTAATGTCATTGATTTTAAATGAAATCTCTAATTAAAATACTAGTTGTGGTGTTTGCCATTGGTGGTTCTTTAACATCATTGGCGCAATCTGATTTTGGTGTTAAAGGCGGACTAAATAAAACGTTTTTTAAAACGGACACTGGTGGCTTTGGAAACTTCTCTTCAGCAGAAACAGGCTATTATGGAGGCGTGTTTCTCGACTTTGAAGTAGATGAGACCTTCAATTTACAAATAGAATTACTTTATATAGGTCTTAATGACTTTAAATTTATAAATGCGCCGATATATCTAAAATATCGTGCAGCAAAAGATTTTCATATTCTTGTTGGACCAAGTTTAAATTACTTTTTTGATTTTTTTAATGCTAAACTAAAAGTGAGAGCTGATTTAGGATTGTCTTATAATATATTTTCAGATTTAGACATACATATGAAATATGTTATTGGTTTTCAAGAGATATCTCCAAATGGTGTGTTTTTAGGTATTGGGTTAAAATTATAAGTAGCATATATAATTGTTATTATAAAAAAATGCGATTCATTTCTGAATCGCATTTTTTGTATTTAGACTTATAAATTTTATTTATAAATGTATCACTTCGTCATAAGCATCTGCAACAGCTTCCATTACCGCTTCACTCATTGTAGGGTGAGGGTGAACTGCTTTTAGAACTTCGTGACCAGTAGTTTCTAATTTTCTACCTAACACAGCTTCTGCAATCATATCAGTAACGCCTGCACCAATCATGTGGCATCCTAGCCATTCACCATATTTCGCATCAAAAATTACTTTTACAAAACCATCTTTTGCGCCACTTGCACTTGCTTTACCAGATGCAGAGAATGGGAATTTACCAATCTTAACGTCTAGTCCTTTTGCTTTTGCTTGTGCTTCGGTTAATCCTACACTAGCAATTTCAGGAGAACAATATGTACAGCCAGGAATATTACCGTAGTCTAATTTGTCTACATGTTGTCCTGCAATTTTTTCTACACATAAAATACCTTCAGCAGAAGCAACATGCGCTAAAGCTTGTCCTGGCGTTACATCACCAATAGCATAGTAACCAGGTATGTTAGTTTGGTAAAAATCATTAACTAAGATTTTATCTCTATCAACAACAATACCTACATCTTCTAATCCTATATTTTCAATATTAGATTTTATACCAACAGCAGATAATACTAAGTCAGCTTCTAATATTTCTTCTCCTTTTTTAGTTTTTACTGTAGCCTTAACACCTTTTCCAGATGTATCTACAGAAGTAACTTCAGAAGAAGTCATTATTTTTATGCCAGATTTCTTAAAACTACGTTCTAATTGTTTAGACACGTCATCGTCTTCTACTGGTACAATTTTATCTAAATATTCTACAATAGTAACCTCAGTGCCCATTGAATTATAAAAATAAGCGAACTCTACACCAATAGCACCAGAGCCAACAACTATCATTTTCTTTGGTTGTTTTTTTAATGACATAGCTTGTCTATAACCAATAACTTTTTTACCATCTTGAGGTAAACTTGGCAGTTCTCTAGAGCGTGCACCTGTAGCAATTATAATATGATCGGCAGAATATTCTTTACCGTCTACATCGATTTTCTTTCCGGTTTTAAGCTTGCCAAAACCTTCAATAACATCGATTTTATTTTTTTTCATTAAAAACTTAACACCTCCACTCATGCCTTCAGCAACGCCACGACTACGTTTTACAACAGCATCAAAATCATGTTCATAATCTTTTACTTTTAAACCGTAATCTTCAGCATGTTTTAGGTATTCAAAAACTTGAGCAGACTTTAATAGCGCTTTAGTTGGGATACATCCCCAATTTAAACAAACACCACCTAGGTTTTCTTTTTCTACAACAGCTGTTTTAAATCCTAATTGTGATGCTCTAATTGCAGTTACGTAGCCTCCAGGACCACTTCCTAATACTATAATATCGTATTTACTCATGGATAAGTTTTTTTATTTTAGTTCTATGAATTACAAAAATATGAAATTCCCAAAACTTTATAGCAAATTCTAATTCAAAAAATAATAGAATGAATTAATTAATGACCTTAATAAGCCAAGTCTTTCAAAAATTTTTAGCTGTCGTCCGTAAAATGTTTTAAAGACTTGGCTTGGCTAAATTTTACGTCATTATAAACCTGTGAATTTCCTTTTGGTATTGATAAGGAAGTCCAATTTTTACCTTTAATGAGTTTGCCAATAAATACAATTTGACCGACATGATACGCATAATGCATCATCTGTCTATTAATAGCTTCTGTCACTGTATGACCTTCATTTCTAATGAAGATAACGGATTCTAGGTCTTTGTTGTTTAGATTTTTAATTGTGGAAAGTAGGCACTGCCAGCCTGTGTTCCATGCTTCAATTAGTTCTTGTTTTGAGCCATAGTTATCAATAAATTCATCGTCTCTATTTCGCCATGATTTTTCGCCATCTTCGGTTAAAAAGTTAGTCCATCGGCTATGCATATTACCTGCTAAATGTTTTACAATTATCGCTATTGAATTAGAGTCGGGCTCAAGTTCTGTTTTTAACGCTGTTATTGAGAGTTGTTCTAATGTTTTGTCTCCAAGACTTTTGTAATATTCAAATTGTTTAATTACGCTTGTTAAATACGATTGTTCCATAAAATTGAATTGCTAACTTTAAAAGTAATAATTCAAATTTTAATTTTAAACGAAGTACAATGTTTTCAAGTAATTAATTTTGGTGAAGAAGTGTGTTTATTCTTCGTCTGAAGCTACAAATTTTAAAGCAAGACCATTAATGCAATGACGTTTTCCTGTTGTTTCTTTAGGGCCATCGTTAAACACATGTCCTAAATGACCTCCACAAGTCGCGCAATGTTCTTCATCTCTTGTGTATCCTATCTTTGTGTCTGTGCCATAAGCAACATTGCCTTCAATTTCTCTGTCAAAACTTGGCCAGCCTGTACCAGAGTCAAATTTATGTTCACTTTTAAATAAAGGCGTATCACAGGCAGCACAATGGTAGACACCTTTTTTGTAGTTTTTATTTAATGGGCTAGAAAATGGACGTTCTGTTCCGGCTTCGCGTAAAATATAGTATTGCTCCTTAGTAAGAATGTCTTTCCATTCAGACTCAGTTTTTGTGATTTCAAAAGTTTCTTCTTTCTTTTCCTTTTTTTGAGCCGAAGAATTACAGCTAAAAAGAAAGCAGATGATAATAAATGGAAGTGCTGTTTTCATAGTGTTTTTTAAATTATAGATTCGTTAAAAATTAGGTGTTTTTGTTAATACTTAATAATCTTATAACTGTTTTTTCTGCGTATTCTGCTGTAAACAGTGTTAAAATTTATTTTTATTGAAATAATTTCACTTTTAAATTAACATATTAATATTTAATTGTAAATTGATAGTCTAAATAGAAAAGTTGAAATTCACTTTTTTTTTTAGTCTTAAAACTAACCTTAAACTTACAATTTATTTAATGAAAGCACTTTTTTTTACACGAGAATTCCCACCCTATGTTTATGGTGGCGCTGGAGTACATGTTGAATATTTAGCAGGCGAGCTCTCAAAGCTTATGGAAATGGAAGTAAGAGCCTTTGGAGATCAAGATGTTAAGGCTAATAACTTAAGTGTAAAAGGATTTCCTTTTGATAATTCAGATTTTGATGGTGCTGATGATAAATTAAAAGCTGTGTTTAAAACTTTAAGTACTGGGCTTTTAATGAACGCCAATCCTATAGATGCAGATATTGTACATTGTCATACTTGGTATTCTCATTTTGCTGGTATTATGGCTAAATTGTGTTATGGCATTCCGTTAGTGGTAACAACACACTCTTTAGAGCCTTTACGACCATGGAAACGCGAGCAATTAGGTAGAGGTTACGATGCCTCGTCTTGGATTGAGAAAACAGCAATAGAAATGGCAGATTGTTTAATTGCGGTTTCTGAAGAAACAAAAGTCGATGTGCTTAATCATTTTGATGTAGATGAAAGTAAAATAGAAGTGGTTTATAATGGCATAGATCTTAAAGAATATGTAGTAGTTGAGGATACGACAGTTTTAGAAGCCTATGGTATAGATAAAAATAAACCCTATGTGTTATTTGTAGGAAGGATTACACGGCAGAAAGGTATAATTCACTTAGTCAATGCGATTAAATATATAGATAAAGATACACAAGTTATTTTATGTGCTGGTGCACCAGATACGCCAGAAATTGGCCAAGAAATGAAGGCTGCTGTAGATTTAGCATCTCAAACTCGAGATAATATTGTTTGGATAGATAAAATGCTAGATAAGAAAGATGTTATACAATTATACTCTCATGCAGATGTGTTTTGTTGTCCATCTATTTACGAGCCATTTGGAATAATTAACATTGAAGCTATGGCATGTGAAACCGCTGTTGTCGCTAGTGCTGTTGGTGGTATTAAAGAAGTTGTAGTAGAAGGAGAAACGGGATTATTAATTGCATTAGAACAACAAAAAAGTGCACCATTTGAGCCTGTAAATCCAGATCAGTTTTCTAGGGACTTAGCAAATGGCATTAACACGGTAATAAGCGATAAAGAATTACAACGAACAATGGCGAAAAATGGAAGAAAACGTGTAGAAGATTTCTTCGATTGGACCGCAATTGCAAAACAAACTGAAACGATATATAAATCTCTAATAACAAAATAATGATTAACGATAAAGTACTAAGCATAATTCTTGGAGGAGGCCAAGGATCAAGATTATATCCTTTAACAGAAAACCGCTCTAAACCAGCAGTACCAATTGCTGGTAAATACAGATTAGTAGATATTCCAATTTCAAATTGTATCAATTCAGATATAAAAAGAATGTTTGTATTGACGCAGTTTAATTCGGCATCATTAAATAAACATATAAAGAATACGTATCACTTTAGTTTCTTTAGTTCTGCTTTTGTAGATGTTTTAGCAGCAGAACAAACTATACATAGTGGTGAGTGGTTTCAAGGCACTGCAGATGCGGTTCGTCAAAGTATGCATCACTTCTTACAACATGATTTTGAATATGCTTTAATTTTATCTGGAGACCAGTTATATCAAATGGACTTTAACGAAATGATTAACGCTCATGAAGCAAGTGGCGCTGAGATTTCTATCGCAACTTATCCTGTAGATGCTAAAGACGCAACCTCATTTGGTATTATGAAAACAGATGAGAATAATATTATTAAGTCGTTTGTAGAGAAACCAGATGCGTCGTTATTGCCAGATTGGACATCTAACGTAAGTGATGAGATGAAAAATAGCGGTAGACATTATTTAGCCTCAATGGGAATTTATATTTTTAATAGAGACCTTTTAGTAAAGTTAATGAAAGATGATGGAACTGTAGATTTTGGTAAGGAAATTATTCCAGGAGCCATTGGTAAGCATAAAACCTTAAGTTATCAATACGAAGGCTATTGGACAGACATAGGAAATATAGATTCATTTTTTGAAGCTAATTTAGGTTTAACAGATGCTATTCCTCAATTTAATTTGTATGACAATGAGAAACGTATTTACACAAATGCAAGAATATTACCAACCTCAAAAATCTCTGGTACGTTATTAGATCGGACTGTGATTGCAGATGGTTGTTTAATTCATGCAGCCAAAATAGAACGTTCGGTAATTGGTATACGATCACGCATAGGTGCTGAGTCTACGGTTATTAATTGTTATATGATGGGTAATAGTCGTTATGAATCTTTAGAAGAAGTGCAAGAGCAAAACGTTAGTACTTTTATGGGTATTGGAGAACGTTGTTTTATAAAAAATGCGATTCTAGATAAAAACTGTAGAATAGGTGATGATGTAAGAATCAATGGTGGAAAAAAACTAAAAGATAAAGAAACAGATAGTTATTTTGTGAAAGATGGCATTGTTGTCGTTAAGAAAGATGCACATATTCCGTCAGGTACAATTATTCAATAAATCCACTTTAATATAACCTTAAAAATTCATTTTCTAATTCATAAAACAGAGGCTAATTTTATTAGCTTTGTTTTGTAACGCTAATACTTAACCAACCAAAATGCAAAACCAAAGTCGAATAGTTATTGATGCAGTACAACCTCAAATTAACTGCGGAGAGTTTTTTATAAAACGTATTGTAAACGAAATAGTAAATGTTGATGCACATGTATTAGTAGATGGTCATGATGTGATTGCAGCTTCCGTATTATACAAGCACGAAAATGCAAAAAAATGGCATGAAGTTAGAATGCATGACATGGGTAACGATGAGTGGAAAGCCTCGTTCTTAGTAGAAAAACAAGGTTATTACATCTACAAAGTTCAAGGTTGGGTAGATTATGCATTAAACTGGCAACATGGAATAAAACGAAAAATTGATGATAATCAACACGTCAAATCAGAGTTGCTAGAAGGCGTTACATTATTAGAACCATTATTAAAAAAGGCGACGAAAGAAGAAAAAGATTATTTAACGTATTGTATAGAATGTTTTAAACACGACGTAAAATATGACGATGCCATAGCTGAGGCCATGAGTATTAAGCTTCATGAGATTTTTGTTAAATATCCTGAAAAGCATTTGGCAAATACATCTAAGGAGCTCCAAGTTTACGTTGATAGAAAGAAGGCGAGATTTAGTACGTGGTATGAGTTTTTTCCACGTTCGGCATCTGAAACAGTTGGTAAACATGGTACTTTTAATGATTGCAAGCGATTGTTGCCAAGAATAGAGCAGATGGGATTTGATACCTTGTATTTTCCACCAGTACATCCAATAGGTGAAGTTAACCGAAAAGGTAAAAACAACACAACAGAAGCCAAAGAAGGTGATGTAGGTTCTGCTTGGGGCATTGGATCTCAATATGGAGGTCATAAAGATTTGCATCCACAACTAGGTTCTGTAGAAGATTTTAAAAGCTTAATAGAAGAAGCAAAAAAACATAATATAGAAATTGCAATGGATTACGCATTGCAAGCTGCACCAGATCATCCTTGGGTAAAATCACATCCAGATTGGTTTAAATGGCGTCCAGACGGAACCGTACAATACGCAGAAAATCCACCAAAAAAGTATCAAGATATTTTACCAATTTATTGGGAAAGCGAAGACTATAAAAATTTATGGCAAGAATGTTTAGAGACAATGCTTTATTGGGTAGCCTGTGGTGTTAATGTTTTTAGAGTAGATAATCCGCATACAAAACCATACTATTTTTGGAATTGGCTAATCACAGAAGTTAAGAAACAACATCCTGATGTTATATTCTTGGCAGAAGCCTTTACCAGACCAAAAGTAATGCAGCAATTAGCTAAACAAGGCTATACTCAATCTTATACGTATTTTACATGGCGAAATTCAAAGCAAGAATTTATTGAGTATATGACCGAGTTAACCCAAACAGAACAACGCGAGTATATGCAACCCAACTTCTGGCCTAATACACCAGATATTAATCCTTACCATTTGCAAGGTGCAAACGAAGCGAAATATTTACAACGTTATGCATTGGCGGCCACGTTAAGTTCTAGTATTGGTATATATGGTCCTGTTTTTGAACAAATGATAGACGATGCCATTCCTGGTAAAGAAGAGTATTACATGTCCGAGAAGTTCGAAGTAAAACACTACGACTGGTTTAAGGTTAGTAAATTAACCTTATTAATTTCAAAAATAAATGCGGTTCGTCATGAAAATGAAGCCTTGCAGCAAACCAATAATATTAAATTTTGTGATATACATAATGATAATCTTATTGCGTTTTACAAATGGAATGCAGATAAAACAAATGAATTATTAATTATCATTAGTTTAGATCACCATTATGCACAACAAGGAAGCGTAAAATTACCATTAGCAGCATTAGGAATTGGAGCAGGTCATCAACTACAAGTTCAAGATCTAATAACGGCAAGCAGTTATAACTGGCATAACGAATGGAATTATGTAGAAATACACCCAACTTTACCGTTTCATATTTTTAAGATTCATAAATAATTCTAAAAATTATGACTGCGACTAAACCCAATAATCCACCTTTTAATTTTAATGATAAGTGGGAAGAACTTCTAGAAAACAAGGCATTTATTAAAGCATTTTTGTCTGATGTTCTTGAAGATTATATCGTAAAACAACGTTGGTATGGTGGTAAGTCTAGTCATTTAAAATATATAGAATTAGCAGAGTCATTTAGAATACAAAAAGATGGTGAAGTCTATTATGGCTTAATTTTAGAAGTTAATTTTGAAGAGTCCTTCTACCAGCACTATTTTTTGCCAATTGCGTTTGTGTCTGATGAGAATTTTGCAAAAGATGATAGAATACTTCCTATAAGCATTCAAAATCAAGAAGGGTTTATTATTGATGCCATAAATCTTGAAGCCTTTAGACGCGTAGTTTTTGAGCGAATATTAACGGCAGTACCAAAAGATAAAACACGCGTACGTTATCATAAAAGCGAGTTGTTTAAAGATTGTAAGTACGAGTCGTCTCGTCATATGGGTTTAGAACAGAGTAACACGTCCATCATATATAATGAAAAATATGTGTTGAAATTCTTTAGAAGAATTTATTCTGATCGCAATCCAGATTATGAAATGAGTCGGTTTCTTTCAGATAAAAAAGATTTTAAAAATACTCCAGCCTATTTAGGAAGTGTTCAAATTAAGGACGCAGACAATCTAAACGTTACTATTGGTTTAATGCAAGAAATGGTAGAGAATCAAGGTGATGCCTGGGAATATATGTTGGTGGAGTTTCATAAAGTGTTTTCAAATTTAGAGTATAAACAAATAGATATTTCAACATTACCGAAGGTAGAAGATTTTGGTAGATTACAAATAAAAGATGTGCCTGCTCAAATTATTGATTGGGTTGGGTTAAATGTTTTTAATAAAATACAAACGCTCGCCATGCGAACTGCAGAAATGCATATCGCTTTAGGAAGTGAATTTGAAGATACTGCCTTCACACCATCACATTTTAATGGTGATTATGAGGTTTGGTTAAAAAATAGATTGTTATATCAGTTTCAAAATAGACTGAATATTATTGAAAACAATATAGATAAACTTAGCGGTTTAGCTTTAGAATTAGCAAATGAGTTTTTAGAAAAAAAGAATCTCATAAGAAAACGTTTTGTTGATTTTGATTGGACTAAATTAAAAGGCGAACGAATAAGAGTACATGGTGATTATCATCTTGGACAAGTCCTTGTAAAGAAAGACGACTTTTATATTTTAGATTTTGAAGGCGAACCAGAAAGTACCATTAGAGATAGAAAAGTAAAACAGCCTCCATTAAAGGATATTGCAGGTTTGTTTCGTTCTTTTCATTACGCTATTTACGCTACAATTTTTAATAATATTGAGTTGTACAACTATAATCAAGAACATTTATTTGAAGCAGGCGAAATTTTATATAAATATTTACAATCTGTGTTCTTAGAAACATATGTAACCAAAGTACAAGAGGCCAATCTTAATATTGGTTACAACCAAGAACGAATATTTTTACTAAAATATTCTATGCTAGAAAAAGCAGTTTATGAATTAGGTTACGAACTAAATTCACGTCCTCAATGGGCAGTCATTCCGTTAAAGGGAATTTCAAATATAATTAACAACTAATATATGGCAGAAGTAATTGCATACAGTCGGTTCACGGAATTCGACATAAATTTATTTAAAGCTGGTAAACATTATCGTTTATACGAAAAATTCGGTTCGCACGTCACAACATTAGATGGTGTTGAAGGTGTTTATTTTGCCGTTTGGGCGCCAAGTGCTAAAAACGTCTCTGTAATAGGCGATTTTAATTTTTGGGTAGAAGGCGAACATCAGCTAAATGTACGTTGGGATTCTAGTGGTATTTGGGAAGGATTTGTACCTGGAGCTCAAAAAGGACATGCCTATAAATATAAAATACAAAGCAATAATAATGATATAAAAACAGAAAAAGCAGATCCTTATGCCAGACGTGCAGAGCATAATCCTAAAACAGCCTCTATAGTTTGGGACGAAACGTATAAATGGAAGGATAGCAAATGGATGAAAAAGCGTAAAGAGCATAATGCGCAAGATGCACCATTTTCTGTATATGAAGTTCATTTGGGCTCTTGGAAAAAGAAAGTAGATGAAGGACGATTTATGTCTTATGTAGAAATGGCAGACGAGCTAGTGGCTTATATCAAGGATATGAATTTTACACATGTAGAATTAATGCCAGTAATGGAGTTTCCATATGATCCATCTTGGGGTTATCAAGTGACAGGTTATTTTGCACCAACATCACGATTTGGTTATCCTGAAGAGTTTAAATTATTGGTAGATAAGTTGCATCAAAATGACATAGGAATTATTTTAGATTGGGTACCATCGCATTTTCCTGAGGATGCTCATGGATTAGGCTTTTTTGATGGTTCAGCATTATATGAACATCCAGATCCTAGAAAAGGATATCATAACGATTGGAAGAGTTTAATTTTTAATTATGGTAGAAATGAAGTAAAATCGTTTCTTATCAGTAATGCCATTTTTTGGTTAGATCAGTATCATGCAGACGGATTGCGTGTAGATGCTGTTGCGTCCATGTTATTTTTAGATTACAGTAGAGAAGATGGTGAATGGGAGCCAAATATGTTTGGAGGTAGAGAAAATTTAGAAGCTATGTCATTTTTAAGAGAAATGAATGAGGCTGTATATTCTGCTTTTCCAGATGTTCAAACCATAGCAGAGGAATCTACGGCATTCCCTATGGTATCTAAGCCTACATATATGGGAGGATTAGGTTTTGGGATGAAATGGATGATGGGTTGGATGCATGATACCTTGCAGTATTTTGCAAAAGAACCTGTGTATAGACAGTTTCATCAAAATGATTTAACCTTTTCTATGACGTATGCCTTTACGGAAAACTTTATGTTACCACTGAGTCATGATGAAGTTGTATATGGAAAAAAATCTATTTTAGGAAGAATGCCAGGTGATGAGTGGCAGCGATTTGCAAATTTAAGATTGCTATACAGTTATATGTTTACGCATCCAGGCACTAAGTTATTATTTCAAGGTGCAGAATTTGGGCAAAGCGGTGAATGGAATTTTGAATCTAGCCTCGATTGGTATTTATTACAATACGATCCACATATAGGTGTGCAGAAATTAATAAAAGATTTAAATGCACTATATAAAAATGAACCAGCGTTATACGAAAAGCAATTTTCTGCAGAAGGTTTTGAGTGGATTGATTATAATGATTCTAAAAATTCGGTGTTTTCGTATATAAGAAAAGGGAATGACGAAAAAGATGATTTAATTATTGCTTGTAATATGACGCCTATTCCAAAGGAAAACTACACATTAGGTTTGCCTAGAAAAGGAACATTAAAAGAAGTATTTAATAGTGATTTAAAACCATACTTTGGTAGTGGTCAGTTTAAGAACTCCTTGAAAACGACTAAAGATGAGCCATGGCATTTTAGAGATCAGTCCGTAGCTGTGGATATTCCACCATTAGGTATGGTTGTCTTTAAATACGAGAGTAAAGCAAAAGCATTATCGGCTTCAAAGACAGTAAAAAAAGAAAAACCGAAATCAAAAAAACGTAAAAAATAATAGTAAACCGACCTCAAAAGAACTCAGCTACTTTTGAGGTCTTTTTTAAATAAACAGATAAGATAAGGCCATTCGTAGAAAGGCGCTTATCATTAAAACACATAGACATATGGGTTGTATTTTTATAGAATTGAAGTCTATAAATTATATCTTTTAAAAAATGAGGTCTAATACAAAAAAAGAACTGTTATTAAAATATGGCATTCCATGTCTTTCTGTTGTTGTAGTTGCTGTTCAGCTATTTTTTGTGTCAGAAAGACAACTGAGTAAATGGAAAGGAGGAGGCTATGGTATGTATTCTGAAATTCATTATTACTATAACCAAATTTATATTCCTGATTTATCGGTGGACTCATTGGTAAAAACAAGTCTTGAAATGAAAGAGACGTTGGGCTATTTAATGGTAATGCCAAACGATAAAAATATTGAAAACGCGGCGAAGTTAATTTTAGAAACAACACAAAGGGATAGTGTTTTTGTGCAATTATGGAAGCCAGTAGTAAGTTTAAAAAACAAAACCTTTACAAGGGCTTTAGTAAACGAAATTTATTTAAAAAAATCTGATCTTTGAGTATATTGATTCACATAAAAAATAGCTTAAAAGATCCAATTAAAATAGCACAATTTTTATTAGCACTATTTGCAGTTATTTATTTAGTGTTACTAGCAGATGACTTTTTTGTATTTAAAATTCCAATTCTCGTTGGTGGATTGGTATTTTGGATTATAGATTATAAAAAACGTGCGTTTCCCGTGCTTTGGCTAACTATTTTAGTATTGCTAATTATTGATGTAATTGGGTCGTATTTTTGGGTAGCTAATCATCATTTTTTACTTTGTTTTATGGTGCTATCAATGATTACCTTTTTTTATCACAAGCGCAGCAGTATCCTCTTCGTTAATATTCAAACTCTCGTAGTCATTGTATTATTGCTATCTGTTTTTCAAAAGCTATTTTCAAGTCAATTTATAAGTGGAAATTTCTATTATCATGATATAAATCAAGGTGCTATGTTTAGACCCTTATTTTATCTTTTTCCAGATAGCTTAGAAATAGCCAATCAGAATGTAGACAACATAAAAAAATTAAAAGAATCAGATCCTAATTTAGAACATAGTATAGCTGTAATTGATATTGTACCTAATCTAAGAATTATGACGGTAATCTATGCGTGGTTAACAATTTTGGTAGAAGCTATTGTCGCTTTGTTCTTAATTTGGAAACCAAGAAGTACTTGGACTCACCTTTTTTTGATAATAATGATTTGCGGTATTCTTTTTACCAAATTAGAAACAGGCTTTATGTCTCTCCTTGCCATATGTGGATTGTTTTTATGTACAAGTTTAAAGCAAAAGTTAATCTATATTGCTATTCTCATGGTCTGTATTTTAATAATAATGGCTAAAATGGGCTATCACTAGTACAATTTTTTGAGGTATTTAGGTAAACTAGAAATTTTATCTATCACATGGCTGTTTTAAGTGTTGCGATATATACTATATATAAGTTTTATATTCCTATAATCGCAAAAACACCACTCTAAAACGATATAGTTGGTAACATTTTCTAATAACGGATGTAATCCCTTTTGATTGTTGGTTTTTTTCCTTTTTTTTGTATTAGATTTTTATGATAAAAACGACCTATGATTGTAAATACGGAATTAGAAAATAAAGGGAATTTATTTCCTCTGAATATAATTGAGTTTAAAAAAGATGTAGATAAACTATATTTTACAGCAGCGAATGATGTTATATTAGAGCTCACTGTGGTTAGAGATAGTTTATTGCGTTTTAGATATACTACGGTAGGAAACTTTGATAACGATTTTTCTTATGCCATTACCAAATACGCTAGTATTGGTTACAATAAGTTAGAAATAGAAGAACACGAAACATTTTTTGAGATTACGACGTCTAAGTTGCGATGTGAAATTGCAAAAAATGATATGAAAGTGTCTATCTATGATGCAATAGATGGCGTTCTTATTAACCAAGACGAAGGTGGTTTTCACTGGGAAGAAAGCTACCAATATGGTGGTAACATAGTTAAGATGAGTAAGACCTCTAATGATGGTGAAAGCTATTATGGATTAGGAGATAAGCCAAATCATTTAAACTTAAAGGGAAAACGCTATAGCAATTGGGTAACAGATTCTTATGCTTATGGAAGAGAAACAGACCCAATATATAAAGCAATTCCGTTTTATACCGGATTACATCATGGTAAAGCCTACGGAATTTTCTTTGATAATACCTTTATGGCATCTTTTGATTTTGCTCAAGAGCGCAGAAATGTAACAAGTTTTTGGGCGCAAGGAGGTGAGATGAACTATTATTTCTTTTATGGTCCTAAAATGAACGATGTTGTTGAAAGTTATACCGATTTAACAGGAAAACCACATCATTTGCCACCACTTTGGGCATTAGGATTTCATCAATGTAAATGGAGTTATTATCCAGAGAGTAAAGTAAAAGAAATAACGTCAACCTTTAGAAAACTACAAATACCGTGTGATGCCATCTATTTAGATATTGATTATATGGATGGATTTCGATGTTTTACCTGGAATAAAGAATATTTTCCAGATCCAAAACGTATGGTAAAAGAATTAATGGATGACGGCTTTAAAACGGTAGCCATTATTGATCCAGGAATAAAAATAGATAAAGACTATTCTGTATTTAAAGAAGCATTAGAGAAAGATTATTTCTGTAAACGTGCAGATGGTGATTATATGAAAGGAAAAGTATGGCCAGGAGAATGTTATTTCCCTGATTATACAAATCCTGAAGTTAGAGATTGGTGGTCTGGCTTGTTTCAAGAATTAATAGAAGAAATAGGTGTAAAAGGTGTTTGGAATGACATGAATGAACCTGCTGTAATGGAGGTACCTAACAAAACGTTTCCTGATGATGTAAGACATGATTATGATGGTAATCCATGTAGTCATAGAAAAGCACATAATATCTATGGTATGCAAATGGCAAGAGCCACGTATCAAGGTTTAAAGAAATATTCATATCCAAAACGCCCATTTGTAATAACACGTTCAGCATATTCGGGTACGCAGCGCTACACGTCAACATGGACAGGTGATAATGTCGCTACTTGGGAACATTTGTGGATAGCAAATATACAAGCACAACGTATGGCTATGTCTGGTTTCTCTTTTGCAGGTAGTGATATAGGAGGATTTGCAGAGCAACCACAAGGTGAGCTTTTTACACGTTGGATTCAATTAGGAATTTTTCATCCCTTTTTTAGAGTGCATTCTTCTGGTGATCATGGCGATCAAGAGCCTTGGGCATTTGATGAAGATGTAACAGGAATTGTTAGAAAATTCATAGAAATTCGTTATGAATTACTACCATATTTATATACTGCATTTTGGAATTATGTTCAAAACGGAACACCATTATTAAAGTCTTTAGTATTATACGACCAAGAAGATGTACAGACGCACTACAGAACAGATGAGTTTGTCTTTGGAGAGCAAATCTTAGCATGCCCAATATTAGAGCCAAATGCCAAAGGAAGAAGAATGTATATTCCACATGGTAAATGGTACAATTTCTGGAAT
Source organism: Winogradskyella eckloniae (assembly GCF_013249045.1). Lineage (GTDB taxonomy): Bacteria > Bacteroidota > Bacteroidia > Flavobacteriales > Flavobacteriaceae > Winogradskyella > Winogradskyella eckloniae. Next base: position 26,782 of record NZ_JABRWP010000005.1, on the reverse strand, counting down.
GATGATATTGTAAAAGGAGGTAAAGAGATGTGGGTTGATGCAGATATCGATAGTATGCCAATTTTTGTCAAAGAAGGTGCTATTTTACCAAAATTCCCAGTACAGCAATACGTTGGTGAAAAAGAAATAACTGAAATAACCTTAGATGTGTATTATAAGTTAGGAAAAGAAAATAGCGAACTTTTTAGTGATGCTAATGATGGATTTGATTATACAAAAGGCCGTTATAGTTTAAGAAACTTTACCTTAACAGGTAAAGCAAACGAGCTTATAATAAACCAATATAAGGAAGGTAAATTTGTAACACCATATGAAACTTTTAAAATTCAATTTCATGGCTTGCCATTTGATGTTGTAGAAATACAATTGGATAATGAAAAGATTAAACTTGAAAGTTTAAAAGTAAATGGTATTACCTCAATTGTAATAGATAAGAATTTTTCTGAATTACATATACTAGGAGCTAAGACTAAATCTTAATTTAAAGTGACTGTTGCGCAAAAGATGTGTCTAAAAATTAAAATTGATTTTTTTGTATTTTAGTAAAACAAAATAAACTATTGAATATGAAACATAGTAAAGTACTTTTAGTTGTATTAATTTTTGGAATAGTATACGCGTGTGCAACGAACCCTTTTACTGGTAAAAAGACATTAGCGTTTGTAAGTAACGATCAATTATTTCCTTCAGCTTTTGCGCAATACAACCAAGTAAAATCGGAGAGTAAAGTAATTACAGGAACCTCAGATGCAGAAATGATTACTAGAGTTGGACAACGCATAGCAGCTGCGGCAGAGCGTTGGTTAGTCGCTAATGGAAATCATGGGTATTTAGATGATTACCAATGGGAATATACCTTAATTCAAGATGATCAAGTAAACGCATGGTGTATGCCAGGTGGTAAAATAGCATTTTACACTGGGATTTTACCAATTGCTGCCAATGAAACAGGTATTGCAGCAATTATGGGACATGAAGTGGTACATGCTTTAGCAAATCATGGACAACAACGAATGAGTGCCTCTTATTTACAACAAGGATTAGCTGTTGCAGGTAACGTTGCATTGGCGAATGACCAACAAGCTTTAGGGATTTTTAATCAGTCTTTTGGCGTTGTTTCAAATGTAGCAGGTATATTACCATTTAGTAGAAGTCACGAAACTGAAGCAGATAAAGTTGGATTAATAATTATGGCAATTGCAGGCTATAATCCAGATGAAGCTGCAGAATTATGGAAACGTATGAAAGCGAATAGTGGAGGTGAAGCACCACCAGAATTTTTAAGTACACATCCAAGTAATGATACAAGAATTAAAAATTTACAAGATTTAGCGCCAACGGCAAAAGCTGAAGCGGCTAAATTTGGTACGACATCATTTAGACCAATAAATTAAAAAATTAATAATATTTGATTACTTTAGAAGCTGCTCATATTGAGCAGCTTTTTTTATTAAATTAGATATGGATAAACTTCAAAAAGGTAGTAAAAAACTTCTCAATGCATGGGCATTTTATGATTGGGCCAATTCCGTGTATACTTTAACCATTGCGTCTTCAATATTTCCTATATTCTATTCAGCTCTGTTTTTAGGTCAAACCGAAAAAACGGTAAATGCTTTTGGTATGGTTTTTAAAAGTACAGCCTTAATTACATATGTTACGGCCTTTACGTTCTTAATTGTTGCAATTACCTCTCCAATTCTTTCGGGTATTGCCGATTATGTAGGTAACAAAAAGAATTTTATGAAGTTCTTTTGCTATGTAGGCAGTGCAGGTTGTATTGGTCTTTTTTGGTTTAGTTTAGATAGCATTCACTTGAGTATGTTGTTTTATTTTATGGGATTAATAGGTTATTGGGGAAGTCTCGTTTTTTATAATTCTTATTTGCCAGATATTGCATTTCCAGAACAACAAGATAGTGTTAGTGCAAAAGGATTTAGTATGGGTTATGTTGGTAGTGTTATTTTATTAGTCATCAACCTTATTATGGTTATGTATCCAGATGTATTTTTTATATCAGATAATATTGGCGAAAACGGAGAGATTATAGAAACTGCGGCTCAGGTAGGTATGAGGTATAGTTTTATAATGGTTGGTTTGTGGTGGTTGCTATTTAGTCAATACACATTTTATATTTTGCCAGTCGGAGTTTCTAATGGACATAAAGTAACAAAAGATGTTGTATTCAATGGTTTACGAGAATTAAAACAGGTTTGGATACAGTTAAAGCAAAACTTACGATTAAAGCGATATTTAGTAGCCTTTTTTGTCTTTAGTATGGCGGTACAAACAATTATGTTGGTCGCGGTCTATTTTGGAGAAGAGGAAATTGCTTGGGGAGATTCAGATGCAAAAACATTAGGACTAATTGTGAGCATATTAATAATTCAGTTAGTTGCTATTTTAGGAGCGTATTTTACGTCTCGTGCGTCATCCAAATTTGGAAATATTAAAACGCTCATTGTTATAAACTTCTTTTGGATGGCACTTTGTCTGTACGCTTATTTTATGGTAACCCCTTTACAATTTTATATCGCAGCAGGTTTAGTAGGTTTGGTTATGGGAGGCGTTCAATCTTTAGCGAGGTCTACGTACTCTAAATTTTTACCAAAAACAGAAGACACAACATCTTATTTTAGTTTTTATGATGTCGCGGAAAAAATAGGCATTGTAATAGGAATGGGCATCTTTGCAACGATAGATCAAGTAACAGGTAGTATGAGAAATGCCATTTTGTTGTTAGTGATATTCTTTTTAGCAGGTATTGCGCTATTGTTTAGAGTGCCAAAAGTAAAACAAGAAAGTAAAGTCTAATATTCAAGGTTTGTTACAAATTCACATCCAGTAGAATTTGTAAACGATAAGGTTTTTTTATCTGGATTTCATTGTGAATATTTCAACGGTAGATTCAGTTAAATATATTGACTACAATTTGATGACATTTATTTTTGATCTATATACGTAAAGAAGCATTATTTTTTTGAAAAGTAGCGTGAAGTCGAAATTAAATTTAATGATGAAATAACCCGTTTTGTATTAACTTGAAATTGTAATTTTTAAAATTACAATGTAATCAAACTAAATAATTATCAATTATTCTTATATTGCGTGTAACTAAATTTTTACTCATGAAAAAACTACTTTTACTTTCCGTGTTATTAACCTTATTATTGACTTCTTGTAGTGATAATGTAGATTTGGCTATAGATAATCCTACAGATTTTTCTGTTGAAGTTGTGGTAGACACGTTACGTGTAGTTGTACCACCAAAAGAAGTGGTTTGGGTAGAGATGGGCAAAGGTGAACATCAGTTAACATTAGAGAATGATAGTATAATTAAATTTAATTTTACAGAGTCTGTGTATATGATTAATCCGTCATTATCTGAGTATTTATTAACAGATGAATATTATGGACCAGAAATGTATCAAGATAGTTATGCTGCAAATCTTACAAGAAAAGAGGTTACATTTTTAGGGATTCCAATAGAAGGGAACTATGATGTTATTAGTGATGTTATAAATGAAGTAACATGGGATTATGGACCTAGAGAAGCATTGCCAGAAATGGTTGAGGTAGATTCTGACGAATCTTACACCAGTTTGGTAAAAGCATACGATGCGCAAGAATTTATGGCTCTAATGATGAGTTCATACTCTGGTGAAGAGTAATTTGTAGCTACAATCTATTTATGTTAAAAACTTCGCTTGGTACGCACATCACTTGGGATGTCTATAATTGCAACGCAGAATCTTTATCTTTTATTCCTAAAGTTCAAAAGGTTTTAAATGCTATAGTTAAAGAGCTTCAACTCTCTAAAGTAAATGAATCTTTTAAACAATTCGAACCTGTTGGTGTCACAGGTTTTATTTTATTAGAAGAGAGTCATGTGAGTATTCATACATGGCCAGAACATCAATTTGCTGCCATTGATATATTTTCTTGTCAGCCTTTCAATGCCGAAATAATTCAGAATTTACTTATGGAATCATTTAGTTCAAATAATGTAATAATTAAGCAAATTGAAAGAGGTGAAGCAATAGGAAATAGTACACCTAAGGTACTTTAATTATTCCGTTACAGATTTCCAATTTTCTCCAGATTTTATTCTATAAAGCTGCATTGTAGATATACCAAATTGTTTGGCAATCATTTTCATTCTAGTTCTACGATTAGGATCGTTTATTTTTCTTTTTATAAGCTTTACTTTGGTTTCGGTAAGTTTTGTATTAGAAGGTTTTTTTCTAACAATGTTTTTAAATTTAGGATTACTAAACTGATGGATTTCTTTTTCTCGTTTAGTTGCCCATTTTAAGTTTTTTACATGATTGTCCGTTTTATCGTAATTAAGATGTATCACAAATTCACCATCATTTTTGTCTAAAAAATGTTCTGCAACAAGTTTATGAACATATCTACTAGTTTGTTTTCCGTTCTTTTTCTGTTTTACAGGTAAATTTTGATAACCATTAATGTAGTATTTTTTTACTAAGGTGTCTTCTGGTGTTTTGCAATTTATTATACGACCGTAGTTAGAGATTTTAAACAACTCATTGTCAGCAATATTATCGTCAAATTTTATTGTTTTCCACTCTTCATTCCAATAATAACGTATCATAGCGTGTTTTTAGTAACTTTTTGCAAGGATACATTTTATATATTATTTGAGAAATGAGGTGGGATTTGGCCCTTAGAAAGGTGTACGCTTTTAAATAATAAAGTGTGACATAAATTCACAATCATCCGTAATAATTGGAGAGTCTTGCGCTCTTAAGTTGATCGCTGAAGCTTTTGTAGTATAAAACATACCAATTTGGTAATAATACTTTTCTAGGTCTTGATTTAAAGGATAATATTTCTGAAAAACCATATCTTGTTTTCCGTAGTCACCTTTAGATTCTAGTCTTGCTTTTGTTGCCGTTTCTATAGCAATATTTTCGCCTAATCTTCCGTAAACCGGCTTTTTAACATACTCACCTAATCGTGCCTCTTGTTGAAGATAGGTTTCTGCTAAAATATTATTCGGGAAATTTTGAGTAATATAAGCAAGGAATTTTTTATTCTGCCAAATGGCTGTATATGGTGGATTTAAAACAACAACCTTATCATTTATTATGAGCTCAGAAAGTGTTTGGGCTAATTCTGGCTCGTCATTAAACATCCAATCCCAAGGGACCATTTTAAAAAGTACATCGATTTCTTCAAACTCTCCACCGATTTCATAAAATACACCTTCATCTGAAAAAATTACATTCTCAAGATTTGAATATAATGGCTTGAAACCTGCTTGGTAAGCGATATCAATTATGCAATTAACGTTCTCTACATCTTCAACATAACCAAAAGAAGTTCCCAAAAAAGTTGGGCTGGATTTTGTTAATGTCGCTTTTAAATTAGTAAGCGTCATTTTAATATCCTCACTTAGTGTATTAAAATTTTGTGGGTTGCCTTTTAATTCTGCCAACTGTAGTGGTTGCCATAAAAGTGTTTCTGGAATGGTACTGCAGGTATCAGCATTGAATTCTATAATTCTGCCGTAATCAGATTTTAATCCACCATTAATATCAAAACGACCGTAAAGAAAAGGATGCTTAGACTTGTTTTTCCAGCTATGAATAATACTGTTTTGAAATGATAAAGGAATATTAAGATCTCCTAATTTATTATCGGCAATAATTTTATCTGTAGCACGCTGAAATAAATAGAAAGCTTCATCAGAAATACGACGTAATTGTTCTACTTCAGAGCGATAAATACCTAATAATTCTTCAGAAAAATAATCTTCTCCTAAAAACCAATGTAAACGATTTGGGACGTGTTTCTTTTTAAGACGTTTAATTTCCTTAAAACGACTATCCTCCAAACGATCTAAACGACTTTCCACTGCCATAGCCTTTAGATGATGAACCAGGTACACTCACACGACGTGATGTAGCCGAACTCTTTAAATCATTTTTTAAACCTGTAGACTTATTGTAAGCCGAAGCGTTTTTATAGTTGCTTTGTTTAGGCGAAACATTACCCATGTTTCTATTAAAATAAGACGCAGCTAACGAGTAATATAATATACTTCTTAATCCTGAGTGACGGTAAGAAGAAGATTCGTCATCTTTTAGTTTTCTTAAAGATAAAGTATCTACTGTGCCTTCTAAAGTGTGCACTATTGCAATAGATTTTTCTTTATCATCGATAATACGCTCATCGATAATTTTATAATCTTCGCCTGGCTCTATTTCTTCAACTTCTGTAATTACACCTTTAGTAGATTCGTAAATCGTTTCTTCTTGTGCATCTTTAATTCTTGGGCTTCCATCTTCTTCTCCACAACTTTGAAAAGCTAGGGCAGCAGACACGGCTGCGATTAAAGTTATTTTTTTAGTTAAAGCAAGACCTGTTATAAAATTTTTCTTCATCTTTGAGGTGTTATTATACACCAAACATAGTCAAATTTTTATGAAAAAAAAAGCCATTATTCCTTTTGCTGTTTTTATTGCAGGATTATGTTCTATTATTTATGAATTACTGATAAGTACAACAGCAACTTATTTTCTTGGCGATGGCGTGAGACAATTCTCAATAATCATTGGTGTTTATTTGTTTTCAATGGGAATAGGCGCTTTTTTCACTAAATTTCTAAAAAACAAACCACTCATTTTTTTCATTAATGTAGAATATTTACTTGGATTTATTGGTGGTATTTCGGTGCCGTTGCTTTACATGTTGTTTGTTTATGTTTCTCCTACAGTTTTACAAATAAGCTGTTTGGCGATTATCTTTATTATTGGTTTACTAACTGGTATGGAAGTGCCATTATTAACATTTGCGTTAGAGGATAGTAATATAAAAAACAATTTATCTAATATTTTGTCATTAGACTACATTGGAGGTTTGATTGCAACACTAATTTTTCCGTTTATAATTTTACCGTTTGTTGGCTTATATTATTCGTCGTTAATTTTTGGAATTGTTAATATCCTTTTAGGTATTGTGTTGAATTATACTTTATTAAAAGACAAAAAAAGAAACAGTATTTACGGATTTCTAGTTATTTCAGTGTTAGTTGTTCTTGTGATTTTTGGCGGCCGATTTTTAGAAGTTTGGGATCAAAAGATTTATAAAAGGCCTATTGTTTTAAACGAGCAAACCCCTTACCAAAAAATTGTAATGACTAAGAATAGTGATGATGTGCGTTTGTATTTAAATAGAGTTATTCAATTTTCGTCTTCTGATGAATATCGTTATCACGAATCATTAGTGCATGTACCATTGGCAATGCACACAAGCCCTAAGCGTGTTTTAATTTTAGGTGGTGGTGAAAATTTAGCGAGTAGAGAAGTGCTAAAAAATCATAAAGTTAGACAAATCGATGTTGTAGATATTGATAGTACCATGTTTCAATTGGCAAAAGAAAACCAATATTTAAAAGAAATTAATAACCATGCAGCAACTAATGATAAAGTAAATCTTATTGCTGAAGATGCTTTTACCTTTTTGTTTAATAATAATGAGCAATACGATATTATTATTGCGGATTTGCCAGATCCAACGAATCAAGCAATTGCGAGGTTATACAGTAAACAGTTTTTCTTAATGGTGAAACGAAATTTAAAAAGGGATGGTGTTTTTGTCACTCAGGCAGGAGAAATATATTTTTCGAATACTGTTTTTAGTTGTATTAACAATACTCTAAAATCTGTTTTTGAAACAGTAAAGCCTTATCATACTTATATTCCTTCCTTTGGAGATTGGGGATTTATTATTGCTAAAAATAGTGGTCTTACAAATAATATTAATGCAAACACACTGCCAAAAGATTTAAAATTTTTAAATCCCAACCAAGTTGAGCAAACCTTTGTATTTCCAAAAGATATTAAGATTGCCGACACTAAATTAAATACCTTAGATAATCCTATTATTTTAAATTATTTCTTGGATGATTGGGGGAAATGGAAAGCAGATTTTCAAACGGGTACCAAGTGATATAAATTATTTTATTGCTTATAAAAATGGCGAAAATAAAAATGGGATAAACAAAGGTTTATCCCATTTTGTAGTTAAACGTGTTTTCGTTTAGTTGTTTATACTGCCTGAACCTGTGATTTTAGTGTCTTTTTGTGTAGGCTTGCCAGAGTAATGTACATTGCCAGAGCCTGTAATTCTCACTATTAATTCGCCATTACAAACCACATCAGCACCTCCTGATCCTGTAACTTTGGCAGTTACATTAGTACTGTTGAGATCATCGCCTTCAAAATTTCCAGAACCTGTAACTTTTAGAGTTAATTCTGTTGTGCTTCCTTCTAATTTAATATCACCAGAACCCGCAATATGACTTTCGGTTTCATTGGTATCTATATTTAATTCAATATCTCCAGAACCTGCTAAAGATATATTAATGTCGTCACTCTCAATAGTACCTGAGTTTTTTACGTTTCCTGAACCTGCAAGAGAAACCGCGTTTATTGAAGTGAAAGGAATAGTAACAGATATAGTACTGCTTGGCTTAAGATTATATCCATCTTTTACACGTACGGATAAAGTTTCATTTTTAACTTCTACAACAATGTATGACATTAAGTTGTCATCTGCTTTGACAGTAATTTGTCCTTCTTTACCTGGTATCAAATTAAAATCCATAGCACCTGCGGTTTTTATGCCGTCATACGATGCTGTAGAAAATGTTTCTGTGGTGATGTTTCCGCTACCTTTAATTTTTTTCCATTTTCCCCATTGTGCTTGCATAAGAGATGTAGAGCAAAGAATCGTGAGGATGGTAATTGATTTTAATAATTTCATAATTGTTCGTTTTTTAATTGATTTTGTATTGATGTAATCTTGTGCTACTGATGGAGTTTAGTCCTTCTTAAAGGTTACACTGCCGTATTCAGAGTTTATTTTTACAAAATTCCCAGAATTCTTAGAGCCATAGTAACCTTTGTATTTTTTTTCGGTATGATCGATCTCTTTATTTGTAAAATTAAAGCCGTCAGATTCTCTTAAGGAAGCAAACTCAAGATCGATATCAAAATTAAAATTATAGTTAGCGTCGTGTCCAATAGTAATGCCTGTAAATTCTGCAGTGATATCAATACGATTTGCTTTCGAGGCCATTCTGTCAATTTTTACGGAACCGTAATTTGCATTGAGCTCAACGGATTTATACACATTACCTAATCTTAAGGTTAAGTAGTCGCCTTTACCACTAAAATTATTAACGTTATCTACTTTTAAAGAGCCATAATCGCAATCGTATTCTACGTATTCGGCAGCTTCAATAATAGATTTTGTATAATCTGCTTTAACGAATAAATCTTTTGTCTTGGCTACAGTAAAACCACTGTAATCTGCTGTGATTTTTCCGCTTTTTATATATTCAAAATAGCAATTAGAGCTATAATCAAAACGAATATTATTGTTGTCTGCCATGAGTTCTTTAGTTGTTATTTTTCCGTAATCGCAGCTAATGTTTGCAACACCATTTAAACGATCTAAGTTAATAGATCCGTAATCTTGCGATAAGTCTACATTCCCGGAAATAGGCATTTTTATCACGTAGTTAACCTCAATTTGTAGGCTCATGTTTTTTCCCCAATTCCACCAACTACTTTTGTTTTTACTAATATGAGTTATGGCTGAGACTATGTCGTTACTAGAAGAAAATTCAATATTAATGCCTTCTAGTTTTTCTTCTACCTTTTCGGCATTATTGCCTGTAACTTTGATTAGAATATCAAAATCAATACGATTTTCTTCCCATGTAATGACATCGACACTACCAAAGCTGTTATCTACTTTTAATGTGGCGTTAGATGAGACGTTAAAGGTCTTTTTTATGCTGCGTTCTTTTGAAGATTTCTTGAGGTCTTCTCCAGTGTTTGCTAATACAATACTTGGTATGAGTAAAAGTAAAAAGGCTATTTTATAATGTATTTTTAGGTTCATTTGTATTTGTTTTAAGTTCTTTAATAACTTCAATCTGTTCTAAGACAGTATTTAAAATATCTATTCGGTTTTGAAAGTTAGAAATCATCGCATGTATCACACGTTGGTTTTTTCCGCTTTCGGTTAAATCTGTTTTTAAGTTTTGATAATCGTTCTCTAAAAGTTGAATTTGCGCTAAAGCATCACTAATAATCTGCTCAGTTAATGGAGAGCGTTCTTTGTTTAGTTTTTTTAATTCGTTTTCAATCGTAACTGTAAAGAAATCTTGTGTTTCAGACATTTCTGGTGATACACTTGCTAAATCTAAATCTTCAGGTTGATTCTGTAACGTTGTAAAAAGACCTAAACATATAATTATGGAAGCTGCGATTGCTAGAAAAGGTTTCCAGTTAAAACCAGAGGATTTTTTAACTTCTGTTGAAGCTATATCGTTAGATTTTAATTTATCTAAAAACCGTTGTTGATGATTGTTTTGAGGTGTTTCAATATCAAATTGACCCTTTAAATCATCAAATAAACTATCTAAATTATCGTTTTTCATAATTAAACTAAGATGCTTTTAGCACTAATTTTTTTCTTAAACTTTCTTTTGCTCTCGATATTAAAGTTCTGCAATTGGCATAAGAGATATTCATTATCTCGCAGATTTCTTCGTAATCGTAACCTTCTATTAAATGAAGTGTTAATCCTAAGCTGTAATTGGGCTTTAAAGTTTTCATAACGTCTAGGATTTGTTTTACTTTCTCATTGTTCTGGTTAGGTTCAACAATGCCGTCGTTATCGTCTACTTTATAAATTACAGTGTCTAATGGCACTTCATTTTGTTTTACTTTTTTATTGTAATAGCCAATACTATTGTTTATTACAATACGTTTTAGCCATGCACCAAACATGTTGGTGTCTTCTAAGGACTTTAGTTTTGTAAAAGCGGTTAAAAACGACTCTTGCATAATGTCCTCAGCTTTGTAAGAATCTTTTACTATTCTTATGGCTGTGTTATACATCGCTTTGTTGTATCTGTTGTAAATTTCCAACTGTGCACGTTGGTTACCAGATTGACAAAGGATTAATAACTGTTCGATATTTTGATTGGTTGATGTCAAAAAACAATTGCTTTTACTAATAGATGACGTCTTTTTTGAAGTGTTACAGTTTTAATATTTTTTTTTAAATAAATCTTAAAAACAGCCGTAAATTCCTGTCAAGGAAACAATTTTAAAGTTCAGCTTCGAGTTCAATTTCAACATTTTTGTCATACATAAAGCTTTTATTAAATGATATGCGATGCCTTAAAAAACTAACTAAAATAAAAATGTTGTAACCTTTTTTTGACAATCAAAGGTAATGGCATAACAATTGAAATTACTATAGTGTGAATAACTTTGAATATCTTGTAAATAGCTGATATTCAATAATAAGTTAATTTTTAATACATTTAAAATAATGTTATTCTGTAAGCGTTTATGACAGAATGGCTAGAAAATATATATGAAAAAATCCAAATTTTTAAATTTAGACAATCTGTCATTTCAGGATTTCGATGAGAATTCAGAATTAATTCCATTAATGACTCCAGAAGATGAAGAATTAATAAACAGCGAATCGTTACCAGAATCGTTACCTATTTTACCGTTGAGAAATACGGTATTGTTTCCTGGTGTTGTTATTCCTATTACAGCAGGAAGAGATACGTCTATTAAGCTAATTAATGATGCCAATAAAGGCGGAAAAGTTATTGGTGTGGTATCTCAAAAAGACGAAACTGTAGAAAATCCAACTGCAAAAGATATTTATAAAACAGGTACAGTGGCACGTATTTTAAAGGTGCTAAAAATGCCAGATGGTAATACTACTGTTGTTATACAAGGTAAAAAGCGTTTTGCAATAAATGAGGTTGTTTCAGAAAAACCGTATCTAACGGCAACAATATCTGACATACCAGAAGCAAAACCTGCTCCAGATAATGAAGAGTTTAAAGCGATTATAGATTCTATTAAAGATTTGTCTTTAGATATTATAAAGGAAAGTCCTAATATTCCATCTGAAGCTAGTTTTGCTATTAAAAATATTGAAAGCAGTTCGTTTTTAATAAATTTTGTGTCTTCTAATATGAATCTAAAAGTAGAGGAGAAGCAAGAATTATTAAAAATTAACGATTTAAAAGAGCGAGCGCTTCAAACGTTGAAGTTTATGAATCTAGAATATCAAAAGCTAGAGCTTAAAAACGATATTCAGAATAAGGTTCAGAGCGATATGAATCAACAACAGCGTGAATATTTCTTACACCAGCAAATGAAAACCATTCAAGAAGAATTGGGTGGAGGAGTGTCTTCTGGTGAAGAAATTGAGGACATGCGATTACGTGCAAAAGACAAAAAATGGGACGATAAAGTAAAGGAACATTTTGAAAAAGAATTATCTAAAATGCAACGTATGAATCCTCAGGTGGCTGAGTATTCCATTCAACGTAACTATTTAGACCTGTTTTTAGATTTACCTTGGAATGAGTTTAGCAAAGATAAATTCGATTTAAAACGCGCTCAGAAAATTTTAGATAGAGACCATTTTGGTTTAGAAGACGTTAAGAAAAGAATTATAGAGTATTTGGCCGTTTTAAAACTTAGAAATGACATGAAATCGCCAATTCTTTGTCTATATGGACCTCCAGGTGTGGGTAAAACTTCTTTAGGAAAATCTGTAGCCGAAGCTTTGGGTAGAGAATATGTGAGAATTTCTTTAGGTGGTCTACGCGATGAAGCCGAAATTAGAGGACACAGAAAAACCTATATTGGTGCAATGCCAGGGCGTATTATTCAGAGTTTAAAAAAGGCGCAAACGTCTAACCCAGTATTTGTATTAGATGAGATTGATAAATTATCTTCTGGTCATCAAGGTGATCCATCGTCTGCATTACTAGAAGTTTTAGATCCAGAACAAAACAGTGAGTTTTATGATAACTTCCTAGAAATGGGATACGATTTATCTAAAGTTATGTTCATTGCTACTTCGAATAGTTTAAATACCATTCAGCCTGCATTAAGAGACCGAATGGAAATCATTAATGTCACAGGCTATACGATTGAAGAAAAAGTAGAGATTGCAAAGCGTCATCTGTTACCAAAGCAACTTAAAGAGCATGGTTTAGATGATAAGGCTTTAAAAATCGCAAAACCACAATTAGAAAAAATAGTGGAAGGTTATACTAGAGAATCTGGAGTTAGAGGCTTAGAAAAGCAAATTGCAAAAATGGTACGTTATGCTGCCAAGAATATTGCAATGGAAGAAGCTTACAATATTAAAATCTCTAATGATGATGTCATTGAAGTATTAGGAAGCCCAAGATTAGAACGCGATAAATACGAAAACAATGATGTTGCTGGTGTTGTTACAGGCTTAGCTTGGACAAGTGTTGGTGGCGATATTTTATTTATAGAATCTATATTATCTAAAGGAAAAGGCGCATTGTCTATTACTGGTAATTTGGGTAAAGTGATGAAAGAATCGGCAACTATCGCTATGGAATACATTAAAGCCAATGCAGAAGAGTTTGGGATTAACCCTGAAATTTTTGCGAAGTACAATGTGCATATTCACGTGCCAGAAGGTGCTACACCAAAAGATGGGCCAAGTGCAGGTGTTACTATGTTAACATCTTTAGTATCTTTGTTTACACAACGTAAAGTTAAGAAGAGTTTGGCCATGACAGGTGAAATTACATTACGTGGTAAAGTATTACCAGTTGGTGGAATTAAAGAAAAAATCTTAGCAGCCAAGCGAGCACGAATCAAAGAAATTTTACTTTGTGAAGACAACAGAAGAGATATTAATGAAATTAAACCTGAATATTTAAAAGGGTTAACCTTTCATTATGTAACAGATATGAGTGATGTGCTAAAACTTGCACTTACCAAGCAAAAAGTAAAAAATGCAAAGAAATTATAGATTAATTATATCCATTTTTACCCTCGGATTATCAAGTATTAGTGCAATGGCACAAGATTCAATAGTTGCCAGTGCTGTTGAGTATAAAGATGTTTTTTTAGATGGAAAACCAGCTAAACTAAATGTCGCGACAGGTGAGGTTAAATTAGTAGAAGTTGTAGCCAAAACTGTTGAAAACACAGCACAACATAATTCTACTAGTAGTGAACAAATTCTTTCGCAAACCGAAGGGCAGCAAGAGATGGTAAATTCGGATTATTATAGCGTTAAGGCAGGTGAAACTTTATTAGATGTTTCTAAAAAATTCAATGTCTCATTAACTCAGTTAAAAGAAGCCAACCATTTAGAAACTACTTTAATAGACCAAGGTCAAAGGCTTAGGGTTTATAATCTTGACCAAGTTTCGGAACCTAATTATTCTAATACAGAAACCACAACGTATTCAGATTATTATATAGTAGAACGAGGCAATACATTGTTTAGTTTAGCCAGACGTTTTAATTTAAGTGTTAATGAATTAAAACAAATGAATAATTTAAGTTCTAACGTAATTATAGTTGGTCAAAGGCTTAGAATAACGACGCCAGAAGCAACATATCATACAAATGATGCTACATATTATATTGTGAAAAATGGTGATAATTTATATAGAATAGCACTTAATAATGGCACAACGGTAAGTGAATTAAAGCGTTTAAATGGATTAACAAGTAACTTGATTATTGTAGGCCAAGAATTAAAGCTGAGATAAAAATAAATTCTACCATAAAAATAAAAAAATCATATAACCGTTTTAAGATAGATTTAGTTATATACTTTTTAATTAAAATGATATATTTTCGCAAAATCTATGATTAAAAGGATTTTTACCCTATTTGTATTACTTATAAGTATACCAATGTTCGCGCAATTAGGTGGAGAATCGACGTATCAATTTCTAAATTTAGTATCGTCGCCAAGACAAGCAGCTTTAGGCGGAAAAATAATCACTAATTTTGATTATGACGTTACAGAAGCTTTATATAATCCTGCGTCCATTAATTGGCAAATGAATAACCAGCTTGCTGTAAATTATTCTAATTATTTAGGTGGCATCAGTTATGGAACGGCAGCTTACGCTTACACTTGGGATAGACATGTGCAAACCTTTCACTTTGGTGTAACCTATATAAATTATGGCTCGTTTGATGGTTATGATTTAAATGGAAACTCAACAGGAACTTTTAATGGAAATGAAACAGCGATTTCATTTGGCTATAATTATCAGATTCCATATTCAGATTTTTATGTAGGTGCTAATATTAAATTTATAACATCGCTATTAGAACAGTACAATTCCGTTGGTGGCGCATTCGATTTCGGTGTTATGTATATTAATGAAAAGTTAGATTTTCATGCCGCTTTAACTGTAAGAAACGTTGGTACACAGTTTTCTACATATGCCGGAAGTCACGAACCTTTGCCATTTGAGATTAACTTTGGAATGTCGCAAACATTAGAAAATATGCCATTGCGTTGGCATTTAACGTTAGAAAACTTGCAACAATGGCCTATTTCTGTTGAAAATCCTGCTAGAGCAACTACAGATTTAGATGGAAATCAAACTCAAGAAAAATTAAGTTTTTTTAATAAGGGATTACGGCATTTAATTTTGGGAGCAGAATTGTTTCCAGAAGGCGGATTTAATTTAAGATTTGGTTATAACTTTAGACGAGCAGAGGAATTACGAATTGTAGATCAAAGAAACTTTTCGGGTTTGTCGTTTGGTGTTGGTGTAAAGCTAAATAAAATGAAACTCAGTTATACACACGCAAGATACTCAGGTGCTTCTAATACTAGTTTTTTAGGGCTTCAAATTGATTTAGATGGTAGAAGAAGATAAAACAAACAACACATCAATGAAAAAGATTGTCATAGCCATAGACGGATTTTCGTCTACAGGAAAAAGTACCATAGCTAAGCAATTGGCAAAGACGCTCAATTATATCTATGTAGATACAGGTGCTATGTATAGAGCTGTGACTTATTTTGCACTAGAAAATAAATGTATTGGAGAAGATTTTTTTAATACCGAAGAATTAATAGATAGGTTAGGAGAGATCACCATAACATTTAAATTTAATGAAACAGCTGGATTTGCAGAAGTTTACCTAAATGGTAAAAATATAGAAGCCGATATTAGAACACTTACCGTTTCTAAATATGTGAGTCCTGTAGCAACATTATCTGAAGTTAGAAGAAAACTAGTAGAACAACAACAGTTAATGGGCAAGGATAAGGGTATTGTGATGGATGGTCGTGATATTGGGACAGTTGTTTTTCCGGAAGCCGAGTTAAAAATATTCATGACAGCTTCTGCAGAAACACGAGCGAAACGTCGCTTTAAAGAATTATTAGATCGAGGTCATAATTTAAAGTACGAAGATGTTTTAGAAAATGTAACCACAAGAGATCGCATAGATTCTACCAGAGAAGACTCGCCTTTAATTAAAGCAAATGATGCTATAGAAATTGATAATTCTAATTTAACAATTGAAGCGCAATTAGAACGACTAACAATGTTAGCCACAGCATTGATTAATGAATAAAAAAAAGCGACTCATTAAAGTCGCTTTTAAAATTTTATATGAATTCCTATTATAGATTAGGAATTATTAATTCTTGGTCTGGGTGAATAACATCCGGATTTTTAAGTAAATCAGAGTTCGCAGCAAAAATCTCTTTGTACTTCATTGCGTCACCATAGTAATGCTTAGCAATTTTTCCTAAAGTTTCACCAGAAGCAACAGTGTGTCTAGCATATACAGACTCATCTGCAACTTTAATATCTGCTACAATATCAGCTGGGTTTTCTCCACCTGCTTCTTTAATTTTATCCCAAATTAAGTTTTTTTCGTACTGAGTTGCTGCAGTTCCAGTTACCTGAAGTACACCATCTTTTTCACTAACATCACCATTCTGAATGTTTAATTTTTCTCCTAAGTCTAATACGCCTTGGTATTTTGCTTTAACCATTGTTTAAATATTTTAATTGTTAATAGTATTGTAAAGATACCAAAATATGTGCCAAGTTATATGCTAAATTCATCATTTTGATATTCTTATTTATGTGAAACATTATTTATAGTAAAGTCACATTATTTTTTTAATTCATTCGTCGATTACTTTAGTATAAATGGTCCAATGACGGTTTTCATTTTCATAATACCAAAGTTCTAACGTGTTATCTGTAAGTGAAAATGTTTCGGTATTTATGTTCCCGTTACCATTTGTAAACGCTATTGTATTGTTTTCGGTATTAAGTGTAAAAGCGCCATAATATTCTTCTTCATATATAAAGGTGTAATAACCTATATAGTCTTTGTCATTATCGTTATCTGTAAAAATTAGGGTTTCACAACATACAACTTCGGTAGAAGACGTATTGTCAATGCCTCTACTGTTAATTTTCCATTCGCCTATTATGCCAGTGTTTATAAGAGGGTTAGGTTCAGAATTGTCATTACTACAGCTATAAAAACATATAGATATGAAAGTAAAAAATAACAGCGACGTTCTCATGCTTTTATATAGTTTGGTATAAAATTAATTTAATAGAATGAATTAGATTTGATCTCTAGGTTATCTCTTTGTAAAATTAATGGCTTAAGCGGTTGAAATTAACCTAATTAAGGGTGTTAGTATTTAGATGTAAATGTTTTGTTTTAACTTAGAAATGTTGTACATTTGCAGCCCTTTTTAGCGAATTAAAGAAAATGAAAAGGAATTAAACTTAATTTTAATTAATATCTTCTGTAGGTTTTTCGCGTTATTTCTATGGCTACAGAATACAAATTTTAATTCAGCACATGTCTGAAAAAGAAACAAACCCAGCTGAAGTTGAAGCAACTGAAGCAGTAACAGTAGAAGCTCCTGTAGTATCTGAAGCTCAAGCAAACCCAGAAAAGTTTTTAGCAGAATTCGATTGGCACAATTACGAAGAAGGAATTGAGCAAGTTGAGGACACTAAATTAGAAGAGTTTGAAAAATTAGTATCAGAAAATTTCGTTGACACATTAGATGACGAAGTGGTAGAAGGTACTGTTATTACAATCACAGATCGTGATGCAATTATTGATATTAACGCAAAGTCAGAAGGTGTAATTTCTCTTAACGAGTTCCGTTACAATCCTAACTTAGCTGTTGGTGACAAAGTTGAAGTATTAATTGATGTACGTGAAGATGCAACTGGTCAATTAGTATTATCGCACAGAAAAGCGAGAGTAATTAAAGCATGGGATCGTGTAAACAATGCACACGATACTGGCGAAATCGTTAACGGTTTTGTAAAATGTAGAACTAAAGGTGGAATGATTGTAGATGTATTTGGTATAGAAGCGTTCTTACCAGGTTCTCAAATCGATGTGAAGCCAATTAGAGATTACGATCAGTATGTAAATAAAACTATGGAGTTTAAAGTTGTGAAAATCAACCACGAATTCAAAAACATAGTAGTTTCTCATAAAGCTTTAATTGAAGCAGATATTGAAGAACAAAAGAAAGAAATCATTGGTCAACTAGAAAAAGGACAAGTATTAGAAGGTGTTGTGAAAAACATTACGTCTTATGGTGTGTTCATAGATTTAGGTGGTGTAGATGGTTTAGTTCATATTACAGATTTATCTTGGTCTCGTATCAACCATCCAAATGAGATTGTTGAGTTAGATCAAAAATTAAATGTTGTAATCCTTGATTTTGATGAAAACAAATCAAGAATCCAATTAGGTCTTAAGCAGTTATCTAAGCATCCTTGGGAAGCTTTAGGTGAAGCTGTAAAAGTTGGAGATAAAGTAAAAGGTAAAGTTGTAGTTATCGCTGATTACGGTGCTTTTGTTGAAGTAGAAGAAGGTGTAGAAGGTTTGGTTCACGTAAGTGAAATGTCTTGGTCTACACATTTACGTTCAGCTCAAGATTTCGTATCTGTTGGTGATGAAATCGATGCTGTTATCTTAACTTTAGATAGAGAAGATCGTAAAATGTCTCTTGGTATTAAGCAATTAACACCAGATCCATGGACTGATATTACTAACAAATATCCTGTAGGTTCTAAGCACACAGGTATTGTACGTAACTTTACAAACTTTGGTGTTTTTGTTGAATTAGAAGAAGGTATTGATGGATTAATTTACATCTCTGATTTATCTTGGACTAAGAAAATTAAGCATCCATCTGAGTTCTGTAACGTTGGAGATACTTTAGATGTTGTTGTATTAGAGTTAGATGTAGAAGGACGTAAATTATCTTTAGGTCATAAACAAACTACAGAAAACCCTTGGGATAAGTACGAAACTGAGTTTGCTCTAGGTACGTCGCACACAGCTGCAATTACTGAAATGGTAGACAAAGGTGCAACTATTGAATTTAACGAAGATATCGTTGCATTTGTACCAGCACGTCATTTAGAAAAAGAAGATGGTTCTAAACTTGGTAAAGGTGAAGAAGCAGAATTCAAAATCATTGAATTTAATAAAGAATTCAAACGTGTTGTAGCATCTCATACAGCAGTATTTAGAGAAGAAGAAGCTAAAATCGTTAAGCAAGCTGTTAGAAAACAAGAAGCTCAAGCAGCAGAAGCTAAACCAACTTTAGGTGATGCAAATGATGCTTTACAAGCGCTTAAAGATAAAATGGACGGGAAAAAATAATCCCAATTCCTTAAAAAATAAGGAATAGCATTAATCTATATTAAAAGCCTCTCGTTTTTCGAGAGGCTTTTTTATTTTTAGTACTATGAAAAAAATAAACTTCCTTGTATCATTTTTGTTACTATTTGTAATTGGCTTTTTGTGCTATCCATCGTTTTTTGAAACTTTAATTAGCATAGTTGATCTTCATCAAGTAGAATTGGCAAGTACTGCGATCAGTTCGAGATTTAAAACACAACTGGTTTTTGCAATAATTTTAAGCGGCATTACACCAATTTATTATATTATTCAAAAGCTAACTAAAATAAACTTTTGGTTTGATGGTGTTTATGTCCTCATCTTTATCATCATATTTGGAGGCTTAACTTCAATACTAAGAGCTGTTTATATATTTCAAGAATTAGAACTTTTATCTCGTGTAAAATTCAATGAGGGCGTTAAAATGTCGTATCACATTGATAGCTTTAATTTTGAATATTATCTATTACTTGGATTTGTTATTGGTGCAATAATCTGTTTCGGCCTGTTGCGCATAAAACAAAAACGAAAAGACTGAATTTATGTTTTTTAGTATAAATCGCTTTTCGGCTTTGCAAGAAAAACCATTGAAAACAAATTTTTTTACCCTAACTTTGTAAGCCAACAACGTTTGGAAACGATATGAGTCAAAAAGTACTACTTAACTCTAAAGAAGTCAATATTACCCTTCATAGATTGGCTTGTCAACTCATTGAAAATCATGATGATTTTTCTGAAACCGTATTAATTGGTATACAACCAAGAGGTAAGTTTTTGGCAGATCGATTGGCTAAAATTTTAACGGAAGATCATAAGATTAAAAATATAAAACTCGGTCATTTAGATATTACATTTTTTAGAGATGATTTTAGAAGAGGAGAAAAGCCACTAGAAGCGAATACAACGATTATAGATTTTATTGTTGAAGATAAAAATGTAGTTTTTATTGACGATGTGTTATACACAGGAAGAAGTATACGGTCTGCATTAACCGCAATTCAGTCTTTTGGTAGACCCAAAGATATTGAGTTATTAACCTTAATAGATAGACGTTTTAGCAGGCATTTACCAATTCAACCAAATTATAGAGGACGACAAGTAGATGCAATAGATCATCAAAAAGTTAAGGTGAAGTGGCTGGAAAATGAAGGAGAAGACGCTGTGTATTTGGTCAATAAATAAATGAGTTATAGCATAAAATATTAAGTGAAATGCTAAAGGCGAATAGCTAATAGCTAAAAGCAAATAAGAATGAGCGAATTAAGTGTCAATCACTTATTAGGAATAAAATATCTTACAAAAGAAGATATCAACCTTATTTTTGAAACTGCAGATCAGTTTAAAGAGGTTATAAATAGACCAATAAAAAAGGTGCCATCACTAAGAGATATAACTATTGCGAATCTGTTTTTTGAAAATTCAACACGAACAAAACTTTCTTTTGAGCTAGCAGAAAAAAGATTGTCTGCAGATGTGATTAATTTTTCGGCCTCTCAATCTTCAGTTAAAAAAGGAGAAACATTAATAGATACTGTGAATAACATATTATCTATGAAAGTAGATATGGTAGTGATGCGTCATCCTAATCCAGGAGCAGGTGTATTTTTATCTCAACATGTAAATGCAAGTATTATTAATGCAGGTGATGGTGCACACGAGCATCCTACACAGGCCTTATTAGATTCTTATTCTATACGAGAAAAATTAGGAACTGTTAAAGGAAAAAACGTACTTATTGTTGGTGATATCTTACATAGTAGAGTAGCGTTGTCTAATATTTATGCCTTACAATTACAAGGTGCTAATGTAATGGTTTGTGGACCAAAAACCTTATTGCCAAAGTATATAAAAGCACTAGGTGTAAAAGTAGAAACTAATCTAAAGAAAGCATTAGAATGGTGTGATGTAGCTAATATGTTACGTGTTCAGAATGAACGTATGGATATTAGTTATTTTCCTTCAACAAGAGAGTATACACAACAATTTGGAGTGAATAAAGAACTATTAGATAGTTTAAATAAAGAAATTGTAATTATGCATCCAGGACCAATAAACAGAGGTGTAGAAATTACAAGTGATGTAGCAGATTCTAAACAAGCTATTATCCTAAATCAAGTAGAAAATGGTGTAGCCGTTAGGATGGCAGTAATATATTTATTAGCTTCTAAAATAAAACAGTAAGATATGATTATAGATAGAGACGGCAATACCACCATCATAGCGCAAGAAAAAGCTTCAGTAAAAACATTAGTCCATAATATTGAACAAGCTTATGATACTTATAAAAATTATCATTTAATTGTAAGATTGTCTAGCTTAGAAAAAATTTCATTAGAAGATGTTATTGAGTTTTTGCGTTTAAGTAATAATCATCGAGGTGCTAAAAAAAGTTTTGTTGTCGTTTCAGACCAAGTTGATCTCGATCAAATGCCAGACGAAATTGTAGTAGTGCCTACCATACAAGAAGCGTATGATATTATTGAAATGGAAGATATGGAACGCGATTTAGGCTTTTAAAACGGTACAGTTCAATGACCATTGATAAAGTTGCTTTTCAATGCATTAAAAACATTAAATGAAATTAACCATATTAGGTTGTCACAGCGCAACACCTCGTATTAACACAAACCCAACTTCTCAAGTATTAGAGATAAAAAATCATATGTTTCTGATAGATTGTGGAGAAGGGACGCAAGTTGAGCTAAGACGCAATAAGGTTAAGTTTTCTAGAATTAAACATATTTTTATTTCACATTTACATGGTGATCATTATTTTGGATTAATAGGCTTAGTTAATACCTTCAGCTTATTAACCAGAGAAACAGAACTTCATATATATGCACCAAAAGGATTAAAGGAGATTATAACATTACAAATGAAATTAGCTGGTGGCTGGACAAGATATGAACTCATTTTTCATGAGTTAAGTTCTAATGAATCTCAATTAATTTTCGAAGATAGTAAGGTAGAAGTCCATACGATTCCTTTAAAACATCGAATTTATACCAACGGATTTTTATTTAAAGAGAAGGAAAATGAGCGTAAATTAGATATTAATCTAATCAATGAAGCCAATATCCATACCGCATATTTTAGTAAATTAAAGCAAGGCTATGATGTGGTCAATGAAGACGGCGTATTAATCAGTAATGAAAAAGTAACTAAAGATCCTACACCTGCAAAAAGCTATGCCTATTGTAGTGATACAATTTACAATGAGCAAATGATTCCTTTAATTAAAGATGCCAGCATCTTGTATCATGAATCTACCTTCTTAGAAAAAGACAAAGCACGTTGTTACCCAACAAAACATAGTACAGCCAACCAAGCAGCCATAATAGCCAAGAAGGCTAATGTAGATACTTTAATACTTGGGCATTATTCTACCAGATATAATGATTACGATTTATTTAAAGCAGAAGCCCAAACCGTTTTTGAAAATGTAGAGTTATCTAAAGACGGTAAAACTTTTGAATTTTAAGACAACCACATAATTTTACTTCAGCTATGGAAAAAGATTTAAGCAACTATAGAAAATCATATGAAAAGGGTGAACTGTTGTTAAATACTGTACCTGAAAATCCAATAGAGTTATTTAGAGACTGGTTTATAGAAGTAGATACGCATTTTAATGTTGGGGAAACCAATGCCATGACTGTTTCCACTATGGGATTAGATGGTTACCCAAAAAGTAGAGTAGTGCTACTTAAAAAATATACACATGAAGGTTTTATTTTTTACACTAATTATAATAGTGAAAAAGGAAAAGCGATACTACAAAATCCTAATGTGTGTCTTTCCTTTTTTTGGCATGGCGCAGAACGACAAGTGATAATAAAGGGAAAAGCAGAAAAAATATCAGAAAATCTTAGTGATGGTTATTTTGAATCTCGGCCAAGAGGAAGTCAATTGGGTGCAGTTGTATCTAATCAAAGTGACGTTGTAAAAGACAGAGCAGAATTAGAATCTAATTTAAGTGATCTAGAAACAAAACTGGAAGGTAAGCCAATAGAACGACCTAAATATTGGGGAGGATATTTAATACGACCAATCGAATTAGAATTTTGGCAAGGTAGACCAAATAGACTACATGATAGAATTCGGTATAAGTTACAATTAGATTACAATTGGAAAATTGAACGTTTATCACCTTGATAACATCAATTTTTAATTAAGATTTATCAATCCACACTTCGTTATTGTATTAAAAATTGTTTCTAAATATAGAAATCATATTTGCGCATTGTGTATTTTTTAAAAAGACGACGAAATACATTTTTTTGACGTTGTTCTACACTAAATTTTGATTAAAATGTGCATTTCGCCGATGTTTTGCATTAAAAACCGATGAATAACATGTATTTTATCGGTTTTAACATTTCTTTAACATTTTAATATATATGTGAGGTTAATTTAGTAATCCCAAACCTAAATAACCTAACTTATGAAAGCTTTGAAACTCCTTCCGATCCTAACATTAATTGTACTTTTTAGTTTAACCTCATGTTCTTCAGAACCATTAGATGAAGACATCAATACAATTGAGGTGCCAGCAACACCACAAGCAAAATTAATAGAAATCGAAATCATGGAATTGATTAATGCACATAGAATTAGTATTGGTTTAAATACTTTAGAAAATCATGATACGGTAAAAGCAGTAGCATTAACACACACCAATTATATGATTGAAGAAAATAACGTTTCTCATGATTATTTTTTCTTAAGAAAACAAAGTTTGGAAGTAAATGCAAGTGCAAATGAAGTAACCGAAAATGTAGGTTATGGTTTTTATACAGCAGAAGGAGTAGTAAATGCATGGTTAGCTAGTCCTGGTCATAGAGCTAATATAGAAGGAGATCATACGGATTTTGATGTGTCTGCAGAACAAAATTCTGAAGGTAAATGGTATTTTACTAATATGTTTATTAAACGTTAGTCCTGTCTTAGGCGCATTACTTAAATTGATTACATTTTTAGAAAACAGATAATAAAAAGATTAAACCTTTAATCTTTTACTAACCTATTCATCCTAAATTTTAAATTATGAAACAAACTCTACTTTTAAGCTTATTAGTTTCTTTATTAACAGGTATGGCATTTGCACAAAGTGTTAAAATAACAACTATGGTAGAAGGGGATTGCCCAACAGGTGAAGTAGCGCCTCGATTTATAGAATTATATGTTGATGGCACGGTTGATGTGACTAATTTAAAAATTCAATTTCAATTTGCATCAGCAAGTAATTGGGTAACAAATAATTCAATAGGTGTTGGTCAATATACAGATACTTTTTTGTATTTGGTAAACGATATCGACGCATTTGATGAAAATTTTGCAGGAATTAGAACGGCACAAAATACAACAGTGGGTACTTTATTGTCTAGCGTAGAAGGAGGTGATAAAGTTAGGCTAGTGGATGCCTCTAATAATGATAACGTACTAGATATTTTTGGAATTGATGGAGAAAACGGCGAATCCAAATCGTGGAATTTTTCAAATTCTTTTGTAACGCGAAATAATGGAAGTGGACCTAGTAATACGTTTATAGAATCAGAATGGAATATTAATACTAAGAATACACTTTTGTTTGCAGGTGTATGTTGGGAAGAAGACCCGTTAGACACTATGGTGACATTACAAGGTTACACACTGTCTGTAAATGATGTTTTGACGCGTAGTAATAAGATTAAATATTACCCAAATCCGGCTAAAAAAATGATAAATATTTCGGGACTTAATACAGCCCAAAGTTTTGTGATGTATGATATATTAGGACATCAAGTGATGAAAGGAATAATACATAATAATGAAAATCTTGATCTTTCTGATTTAAATTCTGGAATCTATTTGTTAAAAACCGAAAATGGTCAAACACTTAAAATTTTTAAAGAATAAGCTCAAAATAGAATTACTATTTTAGATCTCTGGTTACTATTTAATCAGAGATTTTTTTTGAATATTCCTGTAAATTTAAATGAAGTTCACATTATTTATCGATCTCATAATTTACCGCTATTTTAATAAAGGGTACGGTGTAAAACTTCTTTTTATACACTGATTTTTTAGAATGTTTTACCCAATCCATTGATAGTGAACGCGAATATTTTAGTGGTTTATTGGTATGTGTATAAAGTATATTTGGTGTAGTTAAATACATGGAGCTTTCTGTAATTACATAATCTGGTTTAATCGTTTTTATACCTATAAATACACCTTCTTTGGTAATCGGAATATCCTTATTTTCGAGATTAAGTTTTAATTTTTTTTGATCCTTTTTAGGTTTTATAATGATATTTTCAAAATGAAGTAGTTCTCCAGGGTTTCCTTGGTCATCTATCGCGTAAAACGCTAAACCATAATAAGTTTGATATGTTTTAAAATTTTTATTTGTTCGTGTTTTAAATGATAATTGTAACGCAACTATTTTTCCTGTTTTTTCTTTTGGGTTTTCTATTAAAGTGGCCGTTTCAGACCCATAAGTAACGGAAGTAGGGAAGGTTTGTTTTCTGTTACCTGTAGTAAGATTAATGGTGTTATTGTTGTATTTTAATTTCTTACTTTGAAGTAATACTTCGTTTAAAGATTCAGGTAAAGAAACCATTTTAAAATTTAAGGAATCCTTTTTAGACTCTAATAATCGAAGCAAGGGAATATATTGATTTTGGTATCCAATTAAAGAAATTACTAATGAATCTTTCTTTTTAGTTGTTGCTAAATCTAAGATGTATTTTCCATTTTCATTACTGAATGTTCCGATGTTTTGACCTTTTATAGATAAGTGAACATATGCCAGTTTTTGATTTGTAATACTATCTAAAATTGTGCCTTTTAGTGATTGAGATAGTACCGAAAACTGTAAAAATAGAAAAGTAAAAATTAGATAATATTTCATACGAGTAAGTACAAATTTACAACAATTAACATCAAAGCAAAAAAGAGCAAGCTATATATAGCTTGCTCTAGAACAAATTAAGCGTTTAGTAAAGGTAATTAGTTTTGCTCTTCTTTATCCACAATATAGAAGTATGATCTTCTATTGGCTTGATGCATTTCTTCAGAACATTTAACACCATTAGCACATTCGTTAAGGAGTCTAGTTTCACCAAATCCTCTAGCGCTTTCAATTCTGTCAGGTTCAATACCTCTAGAGATAATATATTCTCTAGTAGATTTAGCTCTTCTGTCCGATAATT
>NZ_JABRWP010000004.1 GCF_013249045.1 Winogradskyella eckloniae | reverse complement strand
AGTGCAATCAATCTATACAACCAAATAAGATTACATGTATCTTTAGATTATAAAACACCAAATATGGTATATTTAAAAACAGCGTAAATCAATTTTTAACCTGTAGCCATATTTCAGGACTAGACATAAAAACCAACTAACAGAATGCATTTTACTCACATTAAGTTAAAACCCACTAAAAAAATTTCAAAGAATTTTGATATGAGTGATGCTGTAAAAGACATTGAAATTCCAGAAGAAAGCAAACAATTTTCGAGAAATTATTTTAAATCGAAAAAATTGTCCGACGAGTACGGAATGGATATGCTATTAGAATTTGAAGATTCTGTTATTTATGCTTTTGACTTTTTGGATGTAAAAAATAAGATTATTATTCCCGAATTAAATCCTACTACAATATTTTATTCAAATGCTGTAATGTTTCATCGAAACCTTGTAAAGTCAAAAGAGATTTTATTAAAAGATTCCCCAAACCTAAAGGAGTTACATAAAAAAGTTGACCCTAAAATATTTGGAACATTTTTTCAATTCGCAATTAACTGCTTAATTAACTTACAATCTACCATAGAAAGTTTTGCTAATAGGCAAATTCCAAAGAATTATTTTATTAATGATGATGGCGAGGAATATGAAGTTTCTATATTTCATAAAATAGACACTGTTTTACCGACAATTAAAGAGAAAAAATTCAAACAAGCATTTAAGCGAGATAACTTTAGAGTACGAAAAGTAATTGAATTGAGGAACGAAATAATTCACCTCAAGCCGATTAAGGATTCAACAAATACTCAATACAAAGAAACTTATAGAAAATTGATAAAATTTGATTTTCCAAGAGCCATTTTAGCAGTAAAAAATTTCGTGAATTTCTATGAACCTGAACTGATTGAGGAATGTGCTTGCGGTAAGGAATACTATTATGAATTAGATATAATAGACAAAGAAAAATAAAATTACTGCTGGCAACACTGTGTATAATTAATTGCTATTTCTAGCCTACTTACGAATATTCTGGCGGAATTTTCACGGGTTCGTAAATGTTTGTTAACTTAGTCGCTAAACCACGTAAATAAGCTATACACAAACATGTTGGCGGCAATACCACAAAATGAAAACAATTCTAAAAATACAACCTAACTTAAACGAAAAAGAATTAATAAAACTCAATTCGACTTTAAAATTAAAAAATATAGATGGAATTGAGATTTCTTATCTTGGAGGTGCATATGGACCAGTTTGGGACAAAGAAATAAATTATAACCTAGAATTTATTAAAGAGTTATCAAATCTGAAAGGACTATCTTTATATCTACCTAAAACAACAAATTTAGATTTCTTAAAAACATCTTTAAACTGGTTGAATATTGGAGAGTTTGAGAATAAAAAAGTTTCGTTAAAGCCAATCAGTAAGCTAGTCGAATTAAAAAATCTAAGCATTGCTAGAAATTCAAAAGACATTACTGAACTATCAAATCTCAAAAATTTAGAAACAGCTTCATTTACCGGGTTTAAAGCAAATCAATTAGAATTTGTTTCGGACTTACCAATGCTAAATGATTTATACATTGGATTCGGAAGTGGGGAAAATATTGAATTTGTAAAATATCTTAAAAAAATCAAGAGACTTGAATTATTAAGAGTAAGAAAATTATCGGATATAAATTCAATTTCTAAACTTACTGATTTAGAATGGCTAAAAATTGAAGACCAAGCTCAAATAATTAAGCTTCCAGACTTTTCAAATCTTAAAAAATTAAAACACGTATCATTTATCAATTTAAAGAATTTGAAAGATGTTAGCTCGTTAAAAAATAGTTGCATTGAAGAATTAGTCCTAATAAATTCTAATCTTACATTGGAACAATTAAAGCCATTGATTGAATCAAAAAGAATAAATAGAATTTGCATTAGTTTAAAAAAGAAGACAGACACAAGACAGATAGAAGCCATATTAGAAAATAGAATTGTAGAATATATAAGCACGAAGTCAGACAGACAGAATAATGCAAAGTACTACCGCCAACAATGGCTATAATTAATACGGGTTTTGGTGCTTAACTCAAAGCTTAGAGCTTTTAAACTAAGTCCGCCAAATCTTTTGATTTGGCTTTAGAACAAAAAAGATAAAACAAAATAAAAAGTTTTGGCTAAGTGCTTAATCGAAAGTTTATTACTTTTAATTCCCGTACTAATCATAGCCGAGACCGTTGGCAGTAATTAAAAATAATTCCCATCCATTCAATAACTTAACGCAACAAAATTTAACAAATGTCACTACTTTTAGAATTCAGAGAAAAACTGAACTTAACTCAAGAAAAGTTAGCTGAAAAGTCTGGCGTATCTGTAAGAACTATACAAAGGATTGAGTCTGGGATACAACCTAAAGGGTATACATTAGATGCTTTGTCTAAAGCTTTAGGAGTAAATAAAGAAGACTTATTAAAAGATAAAGAAGATTCAAAAAAAATCAATAAACAGCTCATTAAATACATTAATTTATCATCAACACTATTAATGATAATTCCCTTAGGAAGTATAATAATGCCACTAATGATTATGTATTGGAAGAAGGAGTTCAATGCTATAACAAAACAAATTGTGTCTATTCAGATAATATGGACATTAACATTTCCAGTCATTATGTTTCTTATTAATATTTTAGGCAACTGGTTTTCGGTAAATAACGAAATTGTTCCATTAGGTGTTCTTGGATTAATAATAACAAACCTATATATTATTATTAGAAACACTATAGAATTAGAGAAAAACAACAAGCTTCATATTGCGCTGAATTTCAGCTTGATATAAACCCGACAATCTATTGTCAGGTATTTGTCGGGCTCTTTTAGAACCTATGCTGATGTTTAATTCGGAGATTAGCTTGAAATAAAAATCAAACAATGAAAAAATATTTCGCACTAATTACTCTATTGCTAATTTCTATGGTATCAACTGCCCAAGTTGATAAAACAACTGAACTATATAATACAATAAAAGAAAAAGACAGCCTTCTTTTTAATATTGGTTTTAATAATTGTGACATCACACAATTTAAAAAATTAGTGAGTCCTGATTTTGAATTTTATCACGACCAATCAGGAATTACAAATTCAAAATCTGAATTTATTCTTGGAATAGAAAATGGACTATGTAAATTAGGTTATAAACCTAAAAGAGTTTTAGATAAAAAATCGTTAGAGATATACCCACTAAAGAAAAATGGTGCTTTGTATGGGGCCATAGAAACGGGAATACATAGTTTTTATGCTATCGAAAAAAACAAAGAAGAATACTTAACAAGTGTAGCAAAATTTACTCACTTATGGATTCTTGAAAATGGAAATTGGAAATTAAGCAAAGGTTTAAGTTATAACCACAAAGATGTTGACAAACCGATTGACAACAAATTATTATTTAGCGACAAAGAAGAAACAGAAAGATGGCTTGAGCAAAAGAGCATTCCTGCATTAGGAATTGGATATATTGAAGATGGAAAGATTAAACAAATTAGTGTTTTTGGCGAATTAGAAAAAGGAAAAACAGCACCCAAAAACACGATTTGGAATGTTGCTTCATTAACTAAACCAATTACTGCTTTAGTAGCTTTAAAACTAATTGATTCAGGTAAATTAAGTTTAGATGAAGCTTTATATAAATATTATATTGATCCAGACATAATTAATGACCCAAGAGCAAAAAAACTATCAGCAAGAATTATTTTAAGCCATCAAACAGGATTTTCTAATTGGAGAGGAAATAATGAAAATGGTAAATTAAGTTTCGAATTTGAGCCAGGAACGAAATATCAATATTCAGGAGAAGGATTTGAATACTTAAGAAAGGTATTGGAAAATAAATTCAATAAAAGTATACAACAATTGGCACACGAATTAATCTTTAAGCCTCTTAAAATGTTTAATACTAATTTTGTTTGGAAAGAACAATATGAATCTAGGTTTGCAAAATGGCATACAGAAAAAGGAGGAGAATTATATCCTATCTTAAAAAATAATACTGCAAATGGTGCAGACGATTTATTAACAACTATTGAAGACTATACAACATTCATAAATTATCTAGTCAATGGAGCTGGTCTATCCAAAAAAATATCTAAAGAAATTGTATCTGATCAAGTTAGAATAAACGATTTTAAACATTTTGGTTTAGGTTGGTGGATTGACGAAAATATTAATTCAAATAAGGATTTTGCAATGGTTCACGGAGGAGACGATATAGGAGTACATACAATTGCTTTTATGATACCAAAGACAAAACAAGGTCTTATAATATTTACTAATAGCGACAATGGAACTGGTGCTTTTCAAGAAGTTTTGTTAAAATATTTAGGAGAAAACGGACAAGGAATAATGGAAGTAGAAATGAAAAGATAAAAACTACTGCGAACAATGTATAAAAGCAATAGCGGTTTTGTGCTAAAATTAAAGTTAATACTTTGGTTAAAAGATTAGTGCTAATTTAAGAGGCTTGTGCCTTGAAATCCGCTACTATTCTTATACTAACCGTTGCGTGTAATTTGAGCAAAAATCTACAAATTTGATTATTTTACCAAAAATTGGTATATTTCATTAAAATTAAAACGGAATGAAAAATACATCAATATCTCTCGGAAATTATTTTGACCAGTTTGTACAAACCCAGGTTTCTACTGGACGTTACAAAAACGTAAGTGAAGTAATAAGAGCTGGACTTCGATTATTGGAAAATGAAGAAAGTAAAGTTATTGCGTTAAGAAATGCTATTCAAGAAGGAATAGATAGCGGAATTGCTCACGATTTCGACCCTAAAAAAAATCTTGAGGAATTAAAAGCTAATCGCAGACAGAATGGCTAAATACCAATTGACCAATAAGGCTGTAGCTGACTTAAATGGAATTTGGGAATATACAGTTGAAAATTGGTCTGAAAATCAAGCCGACAGATATTACGATATGCTTCTGGATATTTGCCAAGACATTGCTGACAATCCAGAACTTGGAAAAAGTTATGACGGAATTAAATCTGACCTTTTCGGACTAAAAGCAAATCGACACGTAATATTCTATCGCAAATCAGAAGTGAATCCAATCGAAATCACGAGAATTTTACACGAACGAATGGATTTGAAAAGGAGAATAACCGAATAATAAAAACTACACCCAACACTGTCTATAATTAATTGCTTGGTCACTGCCGACTTACGAAAATTCCACTAGAATTTTATATCTGTGATTTGTTTGCTAATTTAGTTGATGAAAAATCCAACTTATTTAGTAAACACGTTGTGTGCAAGAGACACCATCACAAAATGAAATACAGAAAAAAATGAGGCTATTTGATAAACTTTTTGGAAAAAGCAGAGAAAATGAAAATCAGATAAAAATTGATATTTCTCAAAACGGAATTTCGATTAATCAACAACAATTTGACTTCCCTTTTTCTTTGTCCATATTAGAGCAGATGTTTGGAAAACCAGAACGGATTTGGGAAGCGAATTTGAATAAACAAACAGATTATATAAAATCTTCAAAATGTGTTTGGGATAATTTAGGAATTTCAGTCCATTACAATAAAAAAAATGAAGTTATTGAATTAAATGTTCGGTTATCTCAACAAGATGGATACAAGAACTCGCCAGAAAAAACGTTTCAAGGAGAACTAACCATAAATGGAAGTAAGATTGATGAAGCTTTTATTATTACTGTAGATGATTATTTATTCAAAACGATAAAATTAGGAGAAATTGAAGTTACTGCCAGTTTAACGAAACAAGTAGAAAATAAACATATTTGGAATATTTGTATAGATAAACCTACTCCTAAACCAAAGAAAAATTCTAATAAGAAAAACTCAAACAAGTATAAATTCAAAAAAATATCGGGAGAAAAAATCGAGTTTAAGAATTTCAACTTCAAACTTGCTATCATTGAAGAACTGATGTATACAAAAGAACTGTTGATACCTAAATTTAATGTTTACGAATTTTTAGAAATAAATGAAATTAAAGGATATAGTGTGATAGAGGGTGTTTACGAACCAATACCAGAAGTTGTAGAATATTTCAAAGAATTAGAGATTGATAAAATATTTGCTGAACAAATAACTGAAATCTATCAATACGGAGGAAATAACATCTATATGAATGTTGCACCACAATGGAGTGGAGAAGATGATACTTTTGATATAGAATCATATGAAGATGTAAAACACTTTCCTAACTTGAAAAAGATGAGATTGTTTAATACAAATCCGAAAGTTATTAATGAACTTAAGGCAAAAGGAATTGATGCTGAAGAATTATAAAAACTACAGGTATTACCAATTTTAATTAATTACTAGATTCTAAACTACTTATTAAAATTGTCACAGATTTTCTCATTAGTGTTATAAATACGTCACTATTCAAACACAAATACGTTGAAGCACATTAGAGGAAACCACTACAACAAGACAATAATTTGAACGTTAAAAGTCTATGAAAAGACATCAATTTATAATTTTTGCAATCATCACTTTCATTTTTATAGGTTGCGACAAAGACCAAAATAATCCAGAAGAGCATGTAGAGGAAAGTTTCTTGTTCGAAGATGGATTTGAAACACAAAATGACTTATTGGACGAATTGTTTCCTTCTAATGGAAATCGATGGTCAACAATTCAACAAACTGACCCAACAAACGCAACGAACGAAATTTCAATTTCAACTACTGAATTTAACGAAGGAGAAAACGCACTTCGTGTTGTTGCTTATCAATCAGATTCTGACTTATCTAAAGTAGATATTGAGAAAAATGGACTAAACATAGTTTCAGGCGATAAGGTTACAATAAAAGCTAACTTTTTTATAGTTGGTACTGAATCTATCGAAAATTTATTACTACTTGATTTAGAATGCTGTTCTTGTTGGGACCCAAACGTTGGCGATAATTATGGTTCTGAAAACCAATGTCCAGGCGTTAGATTAATGATGTCTGGTGGAAATGATTATCTCTCAATTGAAAGAGGAAAAATATCCGGAACAACAATACAGCAAACAGATTTTGCATTTCCAAGAAATCAATGGGTTTCAGTTCAATGGGAAATGATACTGTCAGATAATGAAAATGGACTTAATCGATTAATTATTAATGGAACTGAAGTCATCAACGAAGCAGGAATGAATATGCCAAATGCACAAGTTTTTACAGATGCCTTTCTAAATCAAGGTATTGATTTCACTTTGCAAGAACCTACCTTTTACGAACGTGTACAAATTGGAGCAACAGCGAATCCTACAGCGGGAAATATAGAACTCTTTGTAGATGATTTTTCAATAAAAGTGGAATAAAAACGTACGACGCAGTGTATTTAATTTATGGCTAGTTAGTGCCTGCCAACGAAAGTCCTAGCGGACGATTTATCTACTAACTTTAGTGCTTTAACACGCAACGAAATCATACACAACGTAGCTCAAGGCTAAGTAGTCTAAAATGACAACAATTAAGAATTCATAAAGAAATAGAATCAATTAAAGCACAAGAAAGAGCTCAGTTAAACATCAAGTAACTTTGAATAATTTTTATAGCAAAATTGACATCATAAGACAATTTGCTTTTTGCAATGGGTTAAATTCCTTTACGATCTAAAAAGGGAAGCGTTATCCACTTATAATTTTCCATTATTTAAGGTAGAATCACAGTATTGATATTGGATGTAAAATTGTATTTTTGTCATTAGAAATTAAATCATTTTATGTTAGTCGATTTTAACACATTACCAGAAGAATCTCGCGTTTGGATTTACCAAGCTAACCGTTCGTTTTCGGATGATGAGCAAATACAGCTTAAATCACAATTAGATACATTCATTGAAGCATGGACAGCCCATGGTAAGGATTTAAAAGCCGGTTACAAAATAGTGTATAAACGTTTCATTGTTATCGCAATGGATCAAAGTCAAAATAGTGCAACAGGGTGTTCTATTGATGCTTCCGTAAATTTTATTCAACAGTTAGAACAACAATACAATGTTGATTTAATGGATAAAATGAATGTCTCATATAAACAAGGTGAGTTTATTGCCTATAAACCATTGGTTGATTTTAAAAAAATGGCACAACAAAAAGCCGTATCCAAAAACACTATAGTATTTAATAATTTAGTAACAAACATCGCTGAGTTTAATGAAAATTGGGAGGTGCCAGCAAGTGAGAGTTGGCATAACCGATTTATTAAATAACACTTCATCCAAAAAACTTTCATATTTAAAATAGATTGGTCATTTTTACGGTGACAATCAACCAACAACAAATTTTACGAAGTGGCTACAGACATTTTTTTATTAAATATTTCAGGACAAGATAAACCAGGTTTAACATCATCACTTACAAGTGTTCTGGCTGAATATGATGCCAAAGTTTTAGATATTGGTCAGGCCAATATACATGATACCTTATCCTTAGGTATTATGTTTGAAATAAAATCAGGTAAAAAATCTGCTGCAGTTCTCAAAGATTTACTTTTTAAAGCTTATGAATTAGGTATTAAAGCGAAGTTTAAGCCAATTTCACTAGAAGATTACGAAAATTGGGTAAGTCTTCAAGGTAAAGATCGCTACATCGTTACTATTTTGGGAGAAAAATTAGCTGCAGAACAAATCTCGGAAGTCACTAAGGTCATTTCAGAAAAGAATTTAAATATAGATTCTATAAAACGATTAACCGGTCGATTGTCATTGGTTAAAAAAGAAGACTATCCTAGAGCGTCAATTCAACTTTCTATTAGAGGAAAAATTAATGATAAAACGGAGTTTACATCAAAATTCATGGAAATCTCTAAAGAATTAGATGTAGATATTGCATTTCAAGAGGATTCTATGTTTAGACGAAACAGACGTTTGGTTTGTTTTGATATGGATTCTACCTTAATTCAAACTGAAGTTATTGATGAACTAGCAGAATTAGCTGGTGTTGGTAATGAAGTTAAGGCCATTACTGAATCTGCCATGCAAGGAGAAATAGATTTTAATGAAAGTTTTAAAAGACGAATGAAACTTTTAGAAGGGTTGAGTGAGTCCGTTTTACAAGAAGTTGCAGAGCGTTTGCCAATAACTAAAGGTGCAAAACGCTTGATTGACACCTTGCATAATTATGGTTATAAAACGGCGATTTTATCTGGTGGTTTTACATACTTTGGGCATTACTTACAGAAAAAACTAGATATTGATTATGTGTTTGCTAATCAATTAGAAATTAAAGATGGTGCATTAACTGGTGGTTATATTGGTGATATTGTAGATGGGAGTAAAAAGGCAGAATATCTACAGTTACTTGCAGATGAATTACAAATAGATATCGCTCAAACTATCGCAGTTGGTGATGGTGCTAATGACTTACAAATGCTCAATTTAGCTGGTTTAGGTATTGCATTTCATGCCAAACCAAAAGTAAAAGATAATGCACAAAGTTCTATTTCTAGTATTGGCCTAGATGGTGTTTTATATTTGTTAGGTTACCATGATCGCCATATTGATTTGCTTTCGTAACGACGAAATAGAATTGTTAATTATCTAGTTTATAAAAGTATCTTAAAGACTTTATTCTTCCTTTAAAATATGCTAATTTGGCACAATATTCGTTATCTAAATATTAAACGAAAAAATTTGCCAATGCGTTATTTTGCCCTTATACTTATATGCTTGTGTTTTCAAATTAATTTTGCACAAGACCTTTTCAATAATCCTCTTCAAACAAAAGACGCTGTTCAACAAAAGCAATGGGTAGACAGTATTTATAATGCCATGTCATTAAAAGAACGAGTAGGACAGTTATTCATGGTTCAGGTTTTTTCTAATAAAGGAAAAACACATGAAAACGGTATTGCTAGTTTAATTAAAAACCAACATATAGGTGGATTAATTTATTCTAATGGTGGACCAGTAAGACAAGCAAAATTGAATAATGAATTACAAGCGGCTTCAAAAATTCCATTACTTATTGGTATGGATGCAGAATGGGGTTTAAGTATGCGCTTAGATTCTACGTATGCATTTCCTTGGAATATGACGTTGGGTGCAATATCTGATAATAAATTAGTAGAGCAAACCGGAAAGCAAATCGGAGAACATTGTAAACGATTAGGTGTACATTTTAATTTTGCACCAGCTGTAGATATTAATACAAATCCTAATAATCCTATTATTGGGAATCGCTCATTTGGAGAAGACAGAGACAATGTAACAGAAAAAGGTTTAGCCTTTATGAAAGGCATGCAGAGTGCAGGTACTTTAGCTAATGCCAAACATTTTCCGGGTCATGGTGATACAGAAAAAGATTCGCATTTAGAATTACCAACAATAAATTTTAGTGCTAAGCGAATTGATTCTATAGAGTTGTATCCTTATAAAAAGCTCATTAAACAAGGATTAGCAAGTGTAATGGTTGCACATTTAAATGTGCCTAGTTTAGAGAAAAGACAAGGTTTTCCATCGTCTTTATCTAAACATATTGTTACCGATATTTTAAAAAATCAATTAGGCTTTAATGGTTTAATATTTACAGACGCCTTAACAATGAAAGGTGCAGCAAACTACGTGGAAAAAGGAGTCGATGGTACTAGAATAAAGAGTTTGATTAAAGGCGGAGAAATTGATTTAATGGCATTTTTAGCCGGAAATGACGTTATGCTCATGTCCGAAGATCCAGCAAAAGGCATTGCCAAACTTGTAGAAGCATTTAATATTGGTGTCATCACAGAAGAGCGCTTATCACATTCTGTGAAAAAAATATTAATGGCTAAATATAAAGTAGGACTTCACAATTATTCGCCTATTGGTATTTATAACCTAAAGAAAGATTTAAATAGAATAAAGGACGATGCACTTTATGAAGAACTCTTGGAAAATGCAATTACTGTAGTTAAGAACTCTAATGATTTATTGCCATTAAGGGATTTAGAAACTAAGAAAATTGCCTACGTATCACTTGGGTCTGATGATGGTTCTGTTTTTTTAGATGCGCTTAAAAAATACACTAAAGTACACGAGATTAAAGGCGAACAACTTCATGAGGTTATTTCTAAACTTCAAAATTATAATACAGTAGTAGTTGGGTTTCATAAATCGAATGCAAATCCATGGAAAGGCTATAAGTTTTCTCAAAAAGAAATGGCGTGGCTATATGAAATTGCCAGAACCAATACTGTTATTTTAGATGTGTTTGCACGTCCATATGCGTTAAATGATTTGTTGTCCATTGAGAATATTGAAGGTATAGTGATGAGCTATCAAAATAGTGAAATTGCACAACAAAAATCGGCACAACTTCTTTTTGGTGCGCTTCCTGCTAAAGGGAAATTACCAGTTAGTACTGGTGCGTTTTTTCCCGTAGGAACAGGAGAAACTTATAATTCACTTTTAAATTTGAGTTATGGATTACCAGAACGCGTTGGGATGGATTCTAACTTATTAAATAGAATAGATTCTGTCGCTAACCATGCTATTAACGGAAAAATGACGCCTGGCATACAATTAATAGTAGCACGAAAAGGGAAAGTCGTTTACAATAAAAATTTTGGCTATCACACGTATTCTAAAAAAAATAAGGTAGATAGTGATGATATCTATGATGTTGCATCGCTAACAAAAATATTAGCGACCTTACCTGTACTCATGGAACTAGAAGAAAAAGGATCTATATCTCTAGATAATAAATTGAGTACTTTAATTCCAGAATATAGAAATACAAATAAAAAGAATGTTACTTTAAAGAAAATGTTGTCTCATTATGCACAACTAAAGCCTTGGATACCTTTTTACTATGCAACTTTAGATACGGTTACCAAGAAACCAGATCCTAAGTATTATAGAAAAACAAAAAGTAAGGACTTTAGTGTAGAAGTTACAAATACACTTTTTATGCGTAACGATTATCAAGATTCTATTCAGAAAATAATTAGAGAAAGTGAGTTACTGTCTTCTTTGCGTTATCGCTATAGTGATTTGCCGTATTACATACTTAAAGATTATTTAGAAGGGTTTTATGACAAGCCTTTGAGTGACATTACACAAGACCGTTTTTATAAATCTTTAGGAGCAAATAGAACGACTTATAATCCTCGTAAAAAATTTAGTTTAAAAGATATCGTTCCTACTGAAATAGATAACTATTACAGGTATAAAAAGGTGCATGGTTATGTGCATGATATGGGAGCAGCAATGCAAAATGGAGTAGGAGGTCACGCTGGTGTTTTTAGTAATGCTAATGATGTTGCAAAAATTATGCAAATGTATCTGCAAAAAGGCTTTTATGGCGGAAAGCGCTATTTTAAAAATGAAACTGTAGACAAGTTTAACTACTGTTATTATTGTGATAGAAATAATAGAAGAGGTGTTGGTTTTGATAAGCCACAATTAGGTGAAGAAGGGCCAACATGTGGTTGTTTGTCTATGACAAGTTTTGGACATTCTGGCTTTACAGGAACATATGCATGGGCAGATCCTGAAGAAGAAATTGTTTACATTTTTTTAGCAAATAGAACATATCCGCAAGCTGGTAAAAATTTATTGCTAAGAGAAAACATTAGAACAGAAATACAACGTTTAATTTATGAAGCAATTATTGAGTAAATTCAATAACTGAAAGTTAAAAAGATATTAAAGTTATAACTGAGACTATCTAAAAATGCTAACTTGAGATAAAAATAATAAGTCAGAAAGGACTTTAAATTTATTTCGACTATAGCAAAACAAAAGGTTTTTCGATTTAAATTTAATACTGATAACTAAAGATATTACATGAAAATAGGAGTAGTTTGTTACCCAACATTTGGAGGAAGTGGCGTTGTTGCAACAGAATTAGGAATTGAGCTCTCAAAGCGAGGTCATGAGATTCATTTTATAACGTATAGCCAACCTGTTAGATTAGAACTATTAAGTAACAATGTACATTTTCATGAAGTACATGTTCCTGAGTATCCTTTATTTCATTATCAGCCTTATGAATTAGCTTTATCAAGCAAATTAGTTGATATGGTTAAATTGTATGGTATTGAGCTATTGCATGTACATTACGCAATTCCGCATGCCTATGCTGCGTTTATGGCACAACAAATGTTAGAAGAAGAAGGAATTATAGTGCCAATAGTAACAACGTTGCATGGAACCGATATAACGTTAGTAGGTAGTCATCCTTTTTACAAACCAGCAGTTACTTTTAGTATTAATAAGTCTGATGCCGTAACTTCAGTTTCAGAGAGTCTTAAAAAAGACACCTTACGTTTATTTGATATAAAAGAAGACATCCATGTTGTGCCTAATTTTATTGATATAGAAAAAATAGATCAGAAGTTTACAGATTGTCAGCGCGGAATGATGGCTGAAGACCATGAGCGTATTATTACTCATATTAGTAACTTAAGGGAAGTGAAACAAATACCAGATGTTATTAAGATATTCTATAATATTCAAAAGGAATTGCCAGCAAAACTAATGTTGGTAGGCGAAGGGCCAGAAAAGGAAGGAGCAGAGCGATTGGTAGAAGAATTGGGTATTACAGATCGTGTTGTGTTCTTAGGAAATAGTAATGAAATTGACAGAATCTTATGTTTCAGTGATTTATTTTTATTACCATCAAAAACCGAAAGTTTTGGTTTAGCTGCGCTTGAAGCCATGTCTAATGGAGTACCTGTAATTTCTACGAATACAGGCGGTTTACCAGAAATAAATGCAGATGGTTTTTCAGGTTATTTAAGTGATGTTAATGCAATACATGACATGTCTAAAAATGCAATTAAAATCTTATCTAACGATGCTACTTTAAGTCAGTTTAAGGCTAATGCCAAAATTCAGTCTGAAAAATTCGATTTAAGAAACATTGTACCTATGTATGAAAAAATATACGAAGAAACTTTAAAAAAATTCGTGGTGGTTTAATTAGACCAAACCGCATAGCCTTCTCGTCTGAGTTCTAAAGTAATTTGTTCCTCGGCCTTGAGCGCTTCGGCGCGTGTAAAAAAAGGATCTATATGATTGTATAAACTCGGACGTAAATACGTACCGTATTTCTCTACAATGTTTGAAGAGATTTTATAACCTTTCTTATTTCTATGACCTGTTTTATGCTGAAGAAATCTCTCTTTTGGCGTTTTACTCGTCATGCCAACATATAAACATTCTAAAACACCATTAAATTGTGGATTAGCTTTTCTAAACTTAGCATTTTCTGTGAACACACGTTTAGAAAGTTCTATAACATAGATGGAGTATAGTGTTTTTGGCATGAGGTTCAATAATTCATTCTATACTGTACAAAGTAATTATTTTTTTTAAAGTTGAAGGAAAAACGACACTACAATTTTTAATATAAAGGAATACCTTGCTGTTTCTAATTACGGATTAAAATTTGTTAAAAATAATTTCCTTGTCTGAAGAACTAATTATGACTTGTGAAAAGGCATCAACAGTGTATTCAAAATTTTTATCTTTTCCCATTTCAAATTGATGAAGTTCTTCTGTATTTTCAATATCTATAATTCGAAGTCCCCATTTTCCACTGTCTAATTGGCTACGATGCATCCATAAATTATCAATTTTGTTATATGGATTATACGTGGTATTACGTTCAAATTGATTTAAAAAATTATTAACCGTTGCTCCTGCTACAAAACCCATACCTAATTGCGGTGATCCGAGTTCGTTAAATAAATAAACCGTTGTCATCTCATCTGCTAAATTATTTAAATCCTTTAGTCCGGCTTTATAAATTTCTCCATTAATCCTAGAAGTTTCTTCCGCGAATATGGTACCAAACGCTATAGCTCCAATAGAAGCAATAGTCTTTAAGGAATTAAATTTTGGTGGGTAATACAGTCGTTTTATTTCAGTTCCGTTGGCGTCGTATTTAATTAATTCATTTCGAGAGATAAAAGAGAATTTGTTGTTAGATGTTTCTATCCGCATTACGCTATCATTCTTTTTCGTAAATGAAATTTGGTCTAAAAAGGCGTTTGGTTTTTCTGCTTTAAAATTTAAGATAAATGGCTGTTCATTTTTACCCGATTTGGTATATACAATGGTTTTAGCATTTTTATCGATAGTATAATTAAACTTTTCTCTAAATGGAATTCTAGCGATGCGTTGTTTTGTGGAAAGATCAAACGTATAAATAGCAAAAGGTTCTATTAGTATTAGGTAATCGTCTAATTTAATACCTTCAATTATATGTTTACTGGACACAGGTTTAGGCGTATCAAAAACATAACTTAAATCTTCATTTAGCCAATTTGCAAATAATTTATTGTCAACACTACTTATAATAAGATGTCCGTTATCTTGAGCATATATTTTTTCTATTTTTCCTGTTACAGGTGCATTATTAGGCCATTGTTTTTTACCATCATAATCGATATAATTGAAACCGTTTGCACAGCGTACAATGATTTGATTTGGTCCAAAGGTTATGTTGTAATAATGGCCTAAATCAAAGTCTTCTTCCCAAAGTGCTTCACCAGTATCTATACTTAGATAATTCATAGGGAATGTAGACTTGTTTTTAGATTTATAAATTGCCAAGAAACCTTTGTTTCGAGTGCTTTTATCGGAAATGTTTAACGTGCTTATTTTTTCACTAAGGATGTTTTTCTTCCAGATTAATGTGCCATCTTCAATGGAATAACCTACGAGAGCACCATCAAAAGAAAACATTACGGTTTGATCTGACGCAATGGGACCATGTTCAAAGTTTCGTCCTAAAATACCGTTTTCTTTTGGTGGCAATTTAACGGTCCATAAACTTTTAGAATTTTCCATTTTAACCAATGTTAAATACCAATTAACATGGCGCTTTATATTGTTTTTTTTATCCTTTTTGACGACCTCTTTTCGAAACAACAATACATAGTTATGGTCTTTAGAATAGTATACTGAAGAATTGTTAAATTCTTCAACAGCGTTAGTATTAAACAAAACCTCACCAGAAAATCTATTTATAACAATCGCTTTTTTACTTCTATTGTTAGTTGTAAAGGCTTTTTGATCAGTAATTTTTAGAAATGGTTTGTCTTGAGTAAAAATAAATTCAGAATTTTTGTAGTCTTTTAATGCTACTTTCCAAAGTTCATTGTTGTTTAGATAGTCGTACGCAATTAAAAATTCATTGTCATAGTAATACAGTGTATGTATTTTTTTATCAATTTCTGACCAATTTGGTGCCTTGTCAAACTCTAAATGCCATGTATCACCTTTAGTTTGAGAATAGATAGTTGTATTACAAACTAGAATGATGTAAAGTAGTAGTAACCGTTTGGACATATCAATGAATTTTATCTAAGTTAATAATGAGTATTAGCGCAAATAAAATTAATCAATAAATATGTAAACGAATGATAATTAGTGTGTTAAATTTTGATAACATTCATTATTAACCACAAAAATTCACCAAATAATAAATTGAAAACGTTGACTTAGCGGAGTAAAAACGTCTTTAAACCTTCATAAGAACTCACTTTAATCGCTACTTTTTCTTTATCCATCACAGCTTCAATTTGTGAAGGAAGTGGTACTGATGTTTCAATGACCTCTTCTACAACATCTAAGAATTTTGTTGGATGTGCTGTTTCTAAAAACACCACATGTGCATCATTATTTTCTAAATATTTTTTAGCACCTAAATAACCAACTGCGCCATGTGGATCGGCAACATAATTGTGTTCGTTATAGATTTCTAGCAAGGCGTCTTTAGTAGCTTCGTCTGTAAAACTATACGACGATAAATTTGCTTTTAGAGCATCAAAGTTATTATTATGTAATTCTTGGATGCGTATAAAATTACTCGGATTTCCAACATCCATAGCATTACTAATGGTCTGAACCGATGGTTTAGGATTGTAAGTTTGAGAAATCATATAGTTTACAACCGTATCATTAGCATTGTTTGCTGCGATAAAGTGTTTTACTGGTAATCCTAATTTTTGAGCTACCATACCAGCACAAATGTTTCCAAAATTGCCACTAGGCACTGAAAACGCAATGTCTTTATGTTTAGACTTTAATTGTTTATAAGTAAACATAAAGTAAAACAATTGTGGTAACCAACGCGCAATATTTATTGAATTTGCAGATGTTAATTGCATTTTACTCGTTAACTCTTTGTCCATAAACGCTCGCTTCACCATGTCTTGGCAATCATCAAAAACGCCATCTACTTCTAAAGCTGTAATATTTTGTCCTAAAGTGGTTAATTGTTTTTCTTGAATATCACTTACTTTACCACTAGGATAAAGTATAACAACATTTACGCCTTTTACACCAAGGAATCCATTAGCTACAGCACCTCCTGTATCTCCTGAAGTTGCTACTAAAACTGTGACATCTTTAGTGTTAGATTTATTAAAATAGCCTAAACATCTTGCCATAAAACGTGCACCAACATCTTTAAATGCCATGGTTGGCCCATGAAACAATTCTAATGTAGAAATGTTTTCATTAAGTTGAACCACTGGAAAATCGAAATTTAATGTCTCTTCAACTATGGTTTTTAAAACGTCTTCCGGAATTTCAGGAAGAATAAATTGTTTGATGGCTTCAAAGGCAATCTCTGTATGTGATTTATCTTCAATAGTTTCAAAAAAAGAAGGATCTAAAGGTGTAATTGATTCAGG
Source organism: Winogradskyella eckloniae (assembly GCF_013249045.1). GTDB lineage: Bacteria > Bacteroidota > Bacteroidia > Flavobacteriales > Flavobacteriaceae > Winogradskyella > Winogradskyella eckloniae. The sequence continues at coordinate 412,592 of NZ_JABRWP010000004.1, read as the reverse complement.
AAAATATAAACCTTTATCTGGCGCAAGTCCACGGACTACTGCGTCTGCGAAGGTTGTATTTGGTGCTGTTTTATTTAGAGAGTAATAGTTCATAATTATTTGACCGATGACAGATGACTGAAGTCCGCTATCTAGTGGTGTTTTTTTTATTTAATATTTCTTTTGAATGCAGCCATTTTGTTCATTAAATGGAATGCAGAGTTGTATAGTTCAGTAAATTTTTCTTCTATAATATAGTTTCTTCTTTTAGCTTTAAATAAGCAGGTCACAACTTCGGCTAAAGAACGCATTGAATATCCTATAAATTTGCGTTGTTCAGGATTAGATTGACCAATAGAACCTTCAGAGATATTAAGAGCGACAGAATCTACAGCTCTCATAATTTGAGATTTTAAATTGAATTTTTCCTTATCAGGGAATTCTTGTGAGACAACATTAATAACTTCTCCAAAATCCATAGCATCTTGCCAAATAATTAGCTTTTCAAATTTGAATTTATTCATGGTCTTAATTTTGAAATTTCAATTTTCCGTTATCCATCTTCCGTCCTCTGTCATTTGTTTTCTGTCATTTCTACAAAATTCTAATTCCTTGGGTATTAATTTTAGAAACATAAGTTTCAAATTTGATATCTGTTTGAGAATAGACCTTGCGTATGGCTTGTTCTACTGTTTTGGCGGTTGCTTCAGTTTTACTTAACATAAAAATAGAAGGACCAGAACCCGAAATGGCACAACCTAATGCACCAGCTTCTAATGCAGCAGATTTAACGTCGTCAAAATGCGGAATGAGTTGTTTTCTGTACGGTTCTATTATAACATCAGATAACGATTCTTTTAATAAATCATAATCTGAAGTGTGCAAACCATGGACTAAGCTACCAACATTGGCCCATTGTGTTATGGCATTTGCTAAAGGAATGTCTTTTGGTAAAATGGCTCTAGATTCTGAGGTTTTAATTTCAATTTGCGGATGAATTAACGTCGCAAATAAATCAGAAGGTGTTGGTAATTCTAATACTTTAAGAGGACAAGCACTTTTTACTAAGGTAAATCCACCAAAAATAGCAGGCGCTAAATTATCTGCATGCTCACATTTACTAGCTAAGGCTTCGCCTTTCATAGCATAGTTTGTTAATTCAGTTTTGTTTAATGGATTGCCAAGTAATTCATTCATTCCAAAAACACTTCCTGCTGCACTTGCAGAACTACTACCAATTCCACTGCCTGGTTTTATCTTTTTGTAAATTTCAATCTCAAAACCACAGTCTGGTTGTAAGGCGTTGTACATGGCTAAGGCAGAAACACCAGCGACATTCTTTTCAGCCTCAAAAGGAAGGTCGTACCCTTCAATCTTTGTGATTTTAATCCCTTTTTCTTGGGTTTTTCTAATAACCATTTCATCGCCAATGGTATCTAAACAAAAGCCAAGGACATCAAATCCACAAGCGACATTTGCGACTGTTGCAGGCGAAAATATTTTGATTTCGTTTTTCATGTTTACTATCCGCTAAAGCGGTCATCATTAATTATTAGCAACTCTTATTATATCTGCAAATAAACCAGAAGCTGTAACATCTGCACCAGCACCAGCACCTTTTATTATCATAGGCTGTTCTGGATAGCGTTGTGTGTAAAACATAACAATATTATCTTTTCCTTTTAGGTTATAAAAAGGATGACCTTCAGGGATTTCTTTAAGGCCTACTTTTGCTTTTCCGTCGTTAAATTCTGCCACAAATTTTAATTGGCAATTTTTGTCTTCAGCAGATTTAAATAGACTTTGGTAGTACGCTTCGTCGGTTTTTAAAGTTTCAAAGAAATCATCGACTGAGTTTGCATTCATTGCGGCATCGGTTAAGAAATTATCACTTTCTAAATCGGCAAGCTCAATAGCGTATCCACTTTCTCTAGCTAAAATTAAGACCTTACGTGCTACATCAATTCCACTTAAATCAATTCTTGGGTCAGGTTCTGTGTAACCTTCTTCTTGTGCTTGTTTTACCACATCATAAAATGTAGTTTCAGCATTAAAATTATTGAAAATAAAGTTTAAGCTACCAGATAAAACAGCTTGAATTGTATTGATTTTGTCTCCAGAAGTTATTAAATGACTTAATGTGTCAATAACCGGTAAACCTGCACCAACATTGGTTTCAAATAAGAATGAAGCATTGTATTTACGGGATAATGTTTTTAACTCATTGTAATATTCAATATTACCAGAACATGCAATTTTGTTACAAGCGACAACAGAAATACTTTGTTTTAGATATTCGCCATAAATGTTAGAAACCGCTTCGTTTGCAGTAATATCTACAAAAACAGAATTTCTTAAATTTAAGGATTTTGCATGCTCAAAGAATCCTCCTAAACTTGCTGTTTCGCCAGCGTCTAATTGCTCTTTCCAATTTTTAAGATTAATACCTTCATCATTTACAACCATTTTTCTAGAGTTTGATAAACCTGCAACTCTTAGGTTGATTTTAAAGTTCTCTTTAACGTATGCTTTTTGTTGCTTTATTTGTTCAATAAGTCGTTCGCCAACATTACCTACACCTGTAATAAACAGATTAATTTGTTTCGTTTTTATTTCAAAAAACTGTTCGTGTAAACTATTTAGAGCTTTTTTTACGTCATTTTTATGAATTATTGCCGAAATATTACGCTCAGAAGCACCTTGAGCAATCGCTCTAATATTGACATTGTTTTTACCAAGCGTACTAAACATTTTTCCGCTTATACCTTGATGACTTTTCATTTTATCACCAATTACAGCGATGATAGATAAATCGGTTTCAACAACGATTGGATCTATTTTTTGCAACGCTATTTCATATTCAAAAACCGAATCAATTACCTCTTTTGCACGTAGTGCATCATTGGCAGAAATACCAAAACATATGGAGTGTTCTGAAGAGGATTGGGTTATTAAAATAATGTTTATTTTTTCTTGAGCTAAAGTTTCAAACAAACGTTTGCTAAAACCTGGTACACCTACCATACCATTACCTTGCAGTGTAAGTAGAGCAATATTTTCTATATTACTGATACCTTTTACAGGCGCGTGGTCTGTGTTTGTTATATGTTTGGTTATTGTTGTTCCTACAGCTTCAGGTTCCATAGTGTTTTTTATAACAATAGGGATTTCCTTCTTTAGTACAGGCATAACAGTTGGAGGATATAACACCTTTGCACCAAAATGCGATAATTCTACAGCTTCTTGATAAGATAATTCTACGATAGGAGATGCTTGTTTTACTAATTTAGGATTCGTTGTAAACATACCACTTACATCTGTCCAAATTTGTAATTCATCGGCATCCATAGCAGCTGCGATAATTGCTGCGGTATAATCAGATCCACCACGACCTAAGGTTGTAATTTCGCCATGTGCAGATTTAGAAACAAAACCAGGAAACAATACTATAGCATTAGAGTTTGATTTAAAAAATGCTTGAATGTTAGCATTTGTAACATCAAAATTAACCACAGCATTATTAAAGTTAGAATCTGTGACAATAACTTCTTGTGAGTTTTTTAGAGCCGCATCTAATTGTCTAGACTTAAGGGTATGGTAAATTATGGTAGAAGACAACGCTTCTCCAAAACTCAATAATTTGTCTTTAGTCTGTGGCGATAATTCATTAATTAGAAAAATACCATTTAATAAACTTTTTAAATCGTTGAGTTTTTCTGTAATTAATTCGCGTAAGTCGTCTTGTTGTTTTTGTAAAACACTATTGTTGTCTGGGTTTTCAAATAAGCCTTCAATGACTTTATTATGGATAGACCAAATGGTGTCGTATTTCAGTTTATAATCTTGGTCTTTATTACAAGCTAATTGAGCAGCTTCTAATAATTTGTCGGTAATACCACCAACCGCAGATACCACAACTGCAATTTTGCTGTTTTTAGAATGTGTTTCTAATATAGATATTACTTTATTTATGTTTTCGGCTGAACCTACAGATGTTCCGCCAAATTTGAGAACTTTCATATTTTTAAATTTAAGAGAATAAAATGTCTAAAAAGACTATAAGGGACGAAGTGCATATTATAAATTACCCCAAAGGGTAATAATAGTTGAAATGAAAAACGTAGTAATCGTCATGCTGTTAGAGTTGCCTATAATTATTGATGATATTTTGTTATTTTTCTTCATTACAAACCAAAAGTATTATTTTTATGACAATAAAAAAACTAATCTATTCTTTTTAAGGAATTAACAGAAAAGTCGCATTCTTTTTATTAAAAAGTAGGCATTTTTAAAAAATATTTAATTTTCACTATTGAAAAAAAAGCGAATTTTAATTCCGTAGAAGCATTTTAGTTTTAGATTGAACTTATGATAAATTAATTTAGCGTTATGCCTTAATTTAAATATAAGATAGAATTAATATTAATATAATAGACAATAAATTTTTACATGAAATTATTTTCAAAAGAACAAATATATGAAGGCGATAAGCTTACAACAGAGCGCCAAAATATAACTTCTACAGATTTAATGGAGCGTGCAGGAATTCAAATTTTTAATTGGATTCATTTGCGTATGCAAGGAGCTCAAGTACCCATTCACGTGTTTTGTGGTATTGGTAATAATGGTGGTGATGGTTTAGTTTTAGCAAGGCATTTAATTACTCATGGTTATAATGTAGTCACCTATATTGTTAATTGTAGTGATAAACGTTCTAAAGATTTTTTAATTAATTACGATCGCATAAAAAATGTGACTAAGGATTGGCCAAAAATGCTTAGTTGTAAAGACGATTTTTCTGAAATTGTCATAAATGAAGAAGATATTATAGTAGATGCGGTTTTCGGAATTGGTTTAAACCGTCCACCAAATGATTGGGTAAAAGCACTGTTTGAGCAATTTAGAATTTCTAGAGCCTTTACATTATCTATTGATATTCCTTCTGGCTTATATACAGACCGAAAGGTTGAAGATGATAACAATGTTGTTAATGCCAATTACACATTAAGTTTTCAGTCGCCTAAACTAGTTTTCTTTCTACCAGAAACAGCAAAATTTACCATTCAGTGGGAAGCATTAGATATTGGCATTGATCGTGAGTATTTGATAAAAACGGAGACTGAGGTAGAACTTATTTCTAAACATGAAGTATTACCACTATATAAACCTAGAGACAAGTTTTCTCATAAAGGAGATTTTGGTCACGTTATGATCATTGGTGGAAGCTATGGTAAAGTTGGAGCCGTAAATTTAGCGAGTAGAGCAGCATTAAGTGCTGGTGCTGGTTTGGTTACAGCTTATACCCCAAAGTGTGGTTATCACAGTTTGCAATCTGCTATACCAGAGGTGATGGTAATTACAGATAGTGATGACACACACATTACTAATATTAGTTATGATATAGAACCGACTGTGATAGGAGTAGGCGTAGGACTTGGTGTTTCTGCCAGAACGGTTAAAACCTTTGAAGCGTTTTTAAAGGAAAATAAAAAACCATTGGTTATTGATGCTGATGGACTTAATATTTTATCAAAAAAGAAAGCGCTATTAAAATTACTACCAGAATTTACCATCCTTACACCACATCCTAAAGAATTAGAACGTTTAATTGGTAAATGGTCAGATGATTTTGATAAATTAAAAAAGGTAAAAGCTTTTTCAAAAAAATATAACCTCATTGTAGTTATAAAAGGAGCTAATACAGTAACTGCATTTCAAGATAAAATTTACATAAATACAACAGGAAATCCTGGTATGGCCACAGCAGGAAGTGGAGATGTCTTAACAGGAATAATTTGTGCTTTAATAGCGCAAGGTTATGAGCAATTATCTGCTACCATATTTGCGGTATATCTGCATGGCAAATCTGCGGATATTGAACTAGAAGCTTATGGCTATCAAAGTTTAATAGCAAGCCATATAATTAATGGAATGGGAAAAGCCTTTTTGGACTTATTTAAAAAGCCAGAGGCACCTCAAGAAGCGCAACAAGAGGAACAAGAAGAAAATTAAGGAATAAAAAAAGCCTGACTATAATTTAGTCAGGCTTTTTATTTCGTTATTCGTTTTTAAATCCCTAAATCATCGAATAGTTCAATTAAACTACGATTTGAAGGTCTAGGAGCATCTGCATTTACGATATTTCCGGCAGGATCAATCAAAATAAATCTAGGAATCCCAGAAATTTTATAGTTTTTAATAAAGTCCGACTGAAATCCATTGTCTGCAAACAATTGAATGCCAGTTAGTTCTTTATCTGCTACCATTTTTTTCCAGCCTTGATATGCTGCTGCGGCATCGTTTTTATAACCACGACCATTATCTACAGAAATACTTACAAATTCAATGTTTTTTCCATGATACTGCTTTTCAAGCTTCTTAAGAGAAGGAATTTCTCTAATACAAGGAGGACACCAAGTGGCCCAAATGTCAATATAAATATATTTTCCCTTTAAATCTGAAAGCGACAAATTACCTCCTGAATAGTTTTCATAATTTTCAAAAGTAGGAGAGGGTGTACCTTTAGGTAATGCACTAATTACAGCGAATTTAGAACTAACAAATTGATTTATTTGTTGAACAGTTCTATTTATATTTTTATCCATAATAGCGATATGAGTAGAATCTACTGATGGATATTTAGTCTTTAAATCTTGGTATGCAGATTTGTAGTTTTCAAGCGCTTGTTCTACCTCTTCTTTACTGCCTCTAGAAACAAGAGTCTCATTAAAATGATCTTTTCCTAAAACAAAAGATTGTAACGAAAAGTTATTTGTATCAGCACCATCTCCTTTAAAAATCATAGAATCAATAAAAGTATTATAATCAGTTTCAAATTCAGAGGTGTTGTCGTTTTTTAAAAAGATGGTTCCATATTCCTTACCATGCTGAAAATTATAATCGCCTTCCACAACTTTTAATGTGTCTTTAAAAGTCCCATCATCATTTAAATTTATGATTTTTTCGTAACTTTTACCTTTAAAAATTTTCAAGGTTTTACTTTCATCAGGATTTGCAATTTTCCCAGAAAGTGTAACGTAGTCCTTAGGTTCGCCTTTACAAGCGACTAATGTTACAGCAATAACAAGTAATAATAATCTTTTCATTTTTTATTTTTTTTCAATGACAAAAATAAACATTAATAACCAATTACAAAGTTGGAATGAATTATTAACAAATCCTTGTAAAGTGTAAAAATATTCTCAATTTTGAGTACTAAATATTTTAAACAATGAATGACTATCATATTATTTCTTCAAAGGCTTTAGATATTGTAACTATTTACAATATTTTCTATAAGAATAAGAAGCTTAAGCTTTCTGAAGAATCAATAGAAAACATTGAGAAATGTAAATCGTATTTAGATGCTAAATTAGCACGAAATAAAAAACCAATGTATGGTATTAATACGGGTTTTGGTTCATTGTATAATGTGAAAATTTCTGATGCCGATTTAAGTCAATTACAAGAAAATTTAGTGATGTCGCATGCCTGTGGTACTGGTGAGCGTGTACCAGAATCTGTCGTAAAAGTGATGTTACTTTTAAAAATACAGTCCTTAAGTTATGGGCATAGTGGCGTTCAGTTAGCAACTGTTGAGCGGCTTATTGAGTTTTTTAATAATGATATATTTCCATTTGTATTTACACAAGGTTCATTAGGTGCTTCAGGCGATTTAGCACCATTAGCACATTTGGCCTTACCTTTATTAGGTAAAGGAAAAGTGGTGCATAACAACAAAGAATATGAAGCAGCTCAACTCTTAGAAGAATACAATTGGGAACCTATTACCCTTCAAGCCAAAGAAGGATTAGCTTTACTTAATGGTACACAATTTATGAGTGCTTATGGTGTGTATTTATTATTAATGTCGCATAAAACATCGTATTTAGCAGATATCATTGCCAGTATTTCTTTAGATGCTTTTGATGGTCGTTTAGATCCTTTTCATGATTTAGTTCATGCCGTTCGTCCTCATCCAGGTCAACGAAAAGTGGCAAGACGCTTTAATGAATTTTTAAAAGGAAGTGAGCTCATTTCACGAGAAAAGGAACATGTACAAGACCCTTATTCATTTCGATGTATTCCTCAGGTTCATGGAGCCACAAAGGATACTTTAGATTTTGTTGAAAAGGTAATGTTAACGGAAATTAATTCGGTTACAGATAATCCTAATATTTTTCATGAAGAAGATTTAATTATTTCTGGTGGAAATTTTCATGGTCAACCATTGGCATTGGCTTTAGATTATTTAAAAATTGCTATGGCAGAAATTGGAAACATATCAGAACGTCGTGTGTTTCAATTGGTTTCGGGTTTACGAGGTTTGCCGGCTTTTTTAGTTGATAATCCTGGTTTAAATTCTGGGTTTATGATTCCGCAATATACAGCTGCCAGTATTGTCAGCGCTAATAAACAATTGGCTACACCAGCGAGTGTAGATAGTATTGTGTCTAGTAACGGCCAAGAAGATCATGTTAGTATGGGAGCAAATGCAGCTACGCAAGCTTACACGTTAGTGAAAAATGTAGAACGTGTCATTGCTATAGAATTAATGAATGCGTCCCAAGCTATAGAATTTAGAAGACCACTTAAAACCTCGCCTTTATTAGAATCGTTTTTAGAACAATACCGAAAAGTGGTTCCTTTTATTAAGGTCGATGAAGTGTTACATGACGATATTCAAGCATCTATTCAATTTTTAAAAGATGTAGATATTGAAATAGAAGAACTGTTTTTAAATTCTTATGATTTAAAATAGGACATTTACAATTTGGTATAAAATCATAAATTTCCATGAATTGTGTAAGATAAAGTTGTCTTGTAAGATATGCATGGAAAACATATACGTTTGTTTCTAAATTTATTTAGAATTTAAGAGCTCATCTTTCCAAGTAAGAGCGTCTTCTAAATTTGAAAATATTTCAAAAGGTTTATTTAAGAATAACTTTTCAATTTGGGCATTTTTTAACGCTTTATAATCTTTAGTCACTACAGCAAAACCAGCCAAACTTTTCATTTTAGAGGTGGTTTTGTATATGTTAGGGTTTACGGAATAAGAATGTATTCTATGAGTGATATAAACAAAAGGCGTGGATTTATAATGATCTTCAGCCATATTAATTAAGGTTTCATTATGATATTGCTCTATATGAATACCTTCTTTTATAATGGTTATAATATAATTCTCGTAAAAATTAACGGTGCAAAATTCAGTTTCTACTGTTTTATTCATTGAATGATTGATATGAATATTAAAAGTATAAAAAAACTCCTTCGAAATGAAGGAGTTTTTAATAATAGTTAAGGCAATTTAAGATTCCGTAGTTTTGCCAGATGACTTTATTTTAATTTTTAATTCATCTGTTTTAGTATCTAAATCCATTGTAATTGTATCACCTTCATGTATTTTAGAATTAATTATTTCTTCGGCTAGAGCATCTTCTACATATTTTTGAATTGCTCTATTTAAAGGTCGTGCTCCATATTGTTTGTCAAACCCTTTTTCCGCGATATAATCTTTTGCTTTTTCAGTAAGATTAAGTGTATAGCCTAAGCCTTTTATTCTTTCTATAAGCTTAACTAATTCGATATCAATTATTTTTCCGATGTCTTCTTTTTCTAAGGCATTGAAAACAATAACGTCATCAATTCTATTTAAGAATTCAGGTGCAAATGCTTTTTTAAGTGCATTTTCAATAACTGCTTTGGCATGGTCAGATTCTTGTGCAATTGCTGCAGACGTACCAAAACCTACACCAGTACCAAACTCTTTAAGTTTTCTAGCACCAATATTTGAGGTCATAATTATGATAGTATTTCTAAAATCAATTTTACGTCCTAAGCTATCTGTTAAATAACCATCGTCTAAGACTTGCAATAGCATATTAAAAACATCTGGATGTGCTTTTTCAATTTCATCAAGTAAAACTACAGCGTAAGGTTTGCGTCTTATTTTCTCTGTTAATTGACCACCTTCTTCGTAACCTACATATCCTGGAGGCGCACCTATTAATCGCGAAATGGCAAATTTCTCCATGTATTCACTCATGTCAATTCTTACGAGTGCATCATCACTGTCAAATAATTCTCTAGCTAACACTTTAGCTAACTGTGTTTTACCAACACCTGTTTGACCTAAAAATATAAATGAACCAATTGGTTTATTTGGGTCTTTAAGTCCGGCTCTGTTTCTCTGAATTGCTTTAACAACCTTTGCAACGGCTTGGTTTTGTCCTATGACTTTCCCTTTAATTAAATCTGGTAATTGCGCTAATTTATTAATTTCAGTTTGCGCAATTTTATTTACAGGAATTCCGGTCATCATAGAAACGACATCAGCCACATTGTCCTCTGTAACAACTTCCTTATGTTGTTTGGTTTCTTCTTCCCATTTTTCTTGAGCAGTTGCTAATTCTTTTTCAAGACGTTTTTCGTCATCTCTTAGTTTTGCCGCCTCTTCATATTTTTGCTTTTTAACAACACTGTTTTTGGTTTCTTTGACTTCTTCAAGTTTCTTTTCTAATTCAAGAATCTGTTTAGGAACATCAATATTGGTAATATGAACACGAGAACCAGCTTCATCTAAGGCGTCAATAGCTTTGTCTGGTAAGAAACGTTCTGTCATATAACGATTCGTCAATTTCACACAAGCTTCAATCGCTTCATCTGTATAATCAACATTATGATGTTCTTCGTATTTACCTTTAATATTATTAAGGATTTCAATGGTTTCTTCTACAGACGTAGGCTCAACAATTACTTTTTGAAAACGACGTTCTAAGGCGCCATCTTTTTCTATGTATTGTCTGTACTCATCTAACGTTGTTGCACCAATACATTGTATTTCGCCTCTTGCCAATGCAGGTTTAAACATATTAGAGGCATCTAGGCTACCAGTAGCTCCACCTGCGCCAACAATGGTATGAATTTCATCTATAAAAAGTATGATATCATCATTCTTTTCAAGTTCATTCATAACGGCTTTCATGCGTTCTTCAAATTGGCCTCTATATTTAGTACCAGCTACCAAACTAGCTAAGTCTAAGGTTACAACACGTTTATTAAATAAGGTGCGTGATACTTTTCGTTTCACTATTCTAAGCGCTAGACCTTCTGCTATAGCGGATTTACCAACACCAGGTTCACCTATTAATAAGGGATTGTTTTTCTTTCTTCGACTTAATATTTGAGAGACACGTTGTATTTCTTTTTCTCGTCCTACAACCGGATCTAATTTTCCTTCTTCTGCAAGGACAGTTAGGTCTCTACCAAAATTATCTAAAACAGGCGTTTTTGATTTTTTATTCGTCTTGCCTGCTTGTCCACCAAATGGATTTTGTTTAGCGTCTTCTTCTTCATTTATATCATCATCAGAAAACGACTCCGCTTTAGGAGTTTCTAAATAATCATCTTCGTTCGTTGCCATAGATTTAAATTCTTCTTTTACGTTATCATAATCCACTTTAAGCTTGTTTAATAGCTTTGTAGTAGGATCATTTTCATTTCTTAAAATGCACAATAATAAATGTGCTGTGTTTATGGAGGTGCTCTGAAACAGTTTAGCTTCTAAAAACGTTGTTTTTAAAGCACGCTCTGCTTGCCTTGTTAGATGCAAGTTCTTTTTTTCATTAGATGTTGTTACGATATTTGGGTTGGCAGGACTAAGGATCTCTACTTTACGTCTTAAATGATTGAGATCTACTTCTAATGCACCTAAAATATCAATAGCTTTACCGTTACCATCTCTTAAAAGACCAAGCATTAAATGCTCTGTGCCTATAAAATCATGACCTAAACGTAATGCTTCTTCTTTGCTGTAAGCAATAACATCTTTAACTCTTGGGGAAAAATTATCATCCATACTATATTCCTTTCTGCTTTAAAAATAATAAAAACATATTAGGTAATAGGCAAAAACCGTACCTAAACCAAATGATTTTTAAAATGTTTGAAGTTATTCTGAAATTTTTAATTCATTTTTTATTGATAAAACCGTAATAGATTTTGAGCTAAGGTTTTATTTTTTAGTACAATAGAAGACTGATAAAAATGAATGATTTAATTTCTAAACTTTGTTTTTTGGTTGTATCATTTATGTTGATAACGAAGAGAATAAAAATGCATTTTAAATCAAAGTAAATATTGAGATACTTATTAACCAAAAAGATATTAAATATTGTTAATAAAAAAAGCTTAAAAGCTTATTAAATTTATCTAAAAACAGTGGTAATTTGGTTATATTAGCACGTTATTGAAAATTTAAAAAACTAATTAATTTTATATATGGCAGAAGGAGAAAAACTCATTCCAATTAACATTGAAGATGAAATGAAATCGGCTTACATTGATTATTCAATGTCAGTCATTGTGTCACGTGCATTACCAGATGTAAGAGATGGTTTAAAACCAGTTCATAGACGTGTGCTTTACGGTATGCATGAGTTGGGTGTTAGAGCAAGTGGCGCACATAAAAAGTCTGCAAGAATTGTCGGTGAAGTTTTAGGTAAGTACCATCCACATGGTGATACGTCAGTATATGATGCAATGGTTCGTATGGCTCAAGAATGGAGTTTACGATATATGTTAATTGATGGCCAAGGAAATTTTGGTTCTGTAGATGGTGATAGTCCTGCGGCAATGCGTTATACCGAAGCAAGAATGCGCAAGATATCTGAGGATATGTTAGCAGATATTGATAAAGAAACAGTAGACCATAAATTAAACTTTGATGATACATTAGAGGAGCCAACGGTTCTTCCTACTCGTATTCCAGGTTTACTGGTTAATGGAGCTTCAGGTATTGCTGTTGGTATGGCGACAAATATGCCGCCTCATAACTTAACAGAAGTGGTTAATGGAACTGTGGCATTTATTGAAAATAATGATATTGAAATAGATGAATTAATGCAGCACATTAAAGCACCAGATTTTCCAACTGGTGGAACCATTTATGGTTATGATGGTGTTAAGGAAGCATTTCATACTGGTCGCGGACGTATTGTAATGCGAGGAAAAGCAATAATAGAAGAAGTACAAGGAAGAGAATGTGTGGTTGTCACAGAAATTCCTTATCAGGTGAATAAAGCAGATATGATTAAGAAGACAGCAGATCTTGTTAATGATAAAAAGCTAGAAGGAATCTCTACTATTAGAGATGAGTCTGATAGAAACGGAATGCGAATTGTTTATGTGTTAAAGCGTGACGCGATTCCTAATATTGTTTTAAATAAATTATATAAGTATACCGCTTTACAATCATCGTTTAGTGTAAATAATATTGCCTTAGTAAATGGTAAGCCACAATTACTGAATCTAAAGGAGTTGATTCATTATTTTGTTGAGCACAGACATGAAGTTGTTGTAAGGCGTACTACATACGAATTACGTAAAGCCGAAGAACGAGCACATATTTTAGAAGGCTTAATTATAGCTTCAGATAATATTGATGAAGTGATAAAAATAATTCGTGCCTCTTCTAATGCTGAAGAAGCTCGAAATAACTTGATAGCGCGTTTTGAGCTATCAGAAATACAGGCTAAGGCCATTGTAGAAATGCGATTACGTCAGTTAACTGGCTTAGAGCAAGATAAACTACGTGCCGAGTATGAAGAAATAATGAAAACAATTATTGATCTTAAGGATATCTTAGACAAAAAAGAACGTCGAATGGATATTATTAAAGAAGAGCTAATAGTTGTAAGAGATAAATATGGTGATGATCGTCGTTCGGTTATAGAATATGCTGGTGGTGATTTAAGTATCGAGGATATGATACCAGATGAGCAGGTTGTAATTACAATTTCTCATGCAGGATATGTAAAACGTACATCGTTGTCTGAATATAAAACTCAGAATAGAGGAGGTGTTGGTCAAAAAGCATCTACAACGCGAAATGAAGATTTCTTAGAACATTTATTTGTAGGTACTAACCATCAATATATGTTATTCTTTACAGAGAAAGGAAAATGTTTTTGGATGCGTGTGTATGAAATTCCAGAAGGATCTAAGACCTCAAAAGGAAGAGCAATTCAGAACTTAATAAACATAGAGCAAGATGACAAGGTAATGGCGTTTATATGTACACAAGATCTCAAGGATGAAGAGTACATCAATAACCATTATGTCATTATGGCAACTAAAAAAGGGCAAGTAAAGAAAACGTCATTAGAACAGTATTCGCGCCCAAGATCTAACGGTATTAATGCAATTACCATTAAAGAAGATGATGTATTATTAGAAGCGAAGTTAACGACAGGAGAAAGTCAAGTAATGCTAGCGCTAAAATCTGGGAAAGCTATTAGATTTGAAGAAGCTAAAACAAGACCAATGGGTAGAAATGCTTCTGGTGTTAGAGGTATAAGGCTTCAAGATGAAAAAACAGATGAAGTAATAGGAATGATTGCTGTAGATGATATGGAAAGCAATATTCTAGTGGTTTCAGAAAACGGATATGGAAAGCGTTCTAGTCTAGAAGATTATAGAATTACAAATAGAGGAGGAAAAGGTGTAAAAACGATTTCTATTACCGAAAAAACTGGAAATTTAGTATCTATTAAGAATGTAACCGATGATGATGATTTAATGATTATCAATAAATCTGGTATTGCTATAAGAATGGCTGTGGCGGATTTACGTGTTATGGGAAGAGCAACACAAGGTGTTAAACTTATAAATCTTAAAGGAAATGATTCTATTGCCGCTGTTGCAAAAGTGATGAAAGATGAAGATGAGGGTGTTGAAGATATTGAAGGCGCATTAAATGAAGGCGATGTGTCTGAAAATGAAATACCTAACGAAGATGGTACGACTATTGATAATAATGAAAACGAAAACTAATATTTAACAATAAACTATTTATTACAAGATGAAAAAATTAATGACATTAGTGCTTTTATTGGCAGTTGGTTCAATGTCTTACGCTCAAAAAGATGAGTTAAAGGCCGTTGAGAAAGCACTTAAGAATGTAAACTTCTCCGACGCTAAAGCAGCTGTTGCATCTGCAGAAGCTTTAATTGATAATATGGACGATAAGACTAAAGCCAAATTTTATTTTTTAAAAGCCAAATCATTATATGCTAATGGTGCAGGTACAGATGCAAATGTTGATGAGGCTATTGTTACTTTAGATAAATTGAAAACTTTAGAATCTTCAATAGGGAAGCTTAAATATACTGAGCAAGCCAATGAAATGAAATCTGAAATGTTTAATAAGTTTATCACTAAAGCGAATGAAGCATATAAGAGTAATAATTTTGAAGCAGCGGCAGATCGATTTGAAAAAATTTATAAGCTATCTCCAAAAGATACAATTTACCTATACTATGCTGCGTCAGCGGCAGTTTCACAGCCAGATTATGACACTGCTTTGGATTATTATATTCAGTTAAAAAACTTAGGGTATGATGGCACTGAAATAAATTATTATGCATTAAATAATGAAACAGGAAAAGAAGAATCATTTCCAGATAAAACGTCTAGAGATTTATATATTAAAGCAAAGTCGCATAGTAAACCAAGAGATCACAAAAGCCCTTCAAAAATAGCAGAGGTCGTTAAGAATATTGCATTGATATATGTTTCTCAAGGTGAACATGAAAAGGCTTTGGGTGCCATTGAAGATGCAAAAGCAGAAAACCCAGATGATTATAATTTAATTTTATCTGAAGGTAATGTTTATTTAAAACTTGATAATAAGGAAAAAGCATCTCAACTGTACAAAAAAGCCTTGTCTATGGATCCTGAAAATCCAGATTTAAATTTTAATGTTGGTGTTTTAGCAATGAATACTGGTCAAATGGAAGATGCGCAAACTTATTTTTCTAAAGCACTTAGCTTACAACCAGATTATGCTGACGCTGTTTTAAATTTATCTACAATTGAGGTGAATAAAGGTAACGCACTTAATGATGAGATGTATTCGTTAGGTACAAGTTCAGCGGATAATAAACGCTATGATGAGCTTAAAATTCAAAAAAGTAAATATTTTACGAAAGGTGCTGAAATTTTAGAAAACTTTTTAGAAAATAATCCATTATCTAAAAATTTAGATATTTATGGTCAATTAAAAAATATTTATGGTGCTTTAGGTGATGCTGAAAAGTCCAAAATGATGAAAGCAAAGATTGATGAAATTCAATCAGGCAATTAGAAATAAATTTAATTATAAAAAAAAGCGACTAATGTTTAGTCGCTTTTTTTATATAATTTTTTTAATCACTCTCAGTTTATGGGTATGGCTATTTTTTTCTTTGTTATAAATACCGCTGTGATCTAGTCTGTCAATTCTAACCTTACCATGTGCATGTATGATGTAATTGTCTTCCATTATGATACCAACATGAGTAATATGACCTTCAGAATTATCAAAAAAGGCTAAATCTCCTGGTTCACTTTCTTCAATAAAACTTAAAGCTTCTCCTTGTGTAGCCTGCTCTGATGCATCTCTAAGTAATGTATATCCATTAAGTCTGTAAACCATTTGTGTAAAACCAGAACAATCTATTCCAAATGGTGTTTTACCACCCCAAAAATAGGGCGCATTTAAGTACATAAAAGATGTGGCAATTAAATTAGATTTAGGTGATTTTGAGGCTATCACATTGCCATCAAAACGATGCTCTAATAGGGCAAGACCATTTAGGTTAGAACCCATTGGAATAGGGTATAAGTTGTTGGTTTTATCTACAACAAATTCAATTAAATCTTTTGATAAGTTAATATCAGCTGATTGTAGATTTACATAATCGTCTTCTTTAATTTCTGAGTATTGTTTATTGTCAATCCAACCTTCATATTTATCGAATGCAATTCTAACTCGACTCCATTTTTTACGTTTCTCGAGCACTTTAAAAAAGTCACCATATAATGCCTGTGTTACCATTTCACTAGTATCACTAGGTTCAAATCTTATTGGTACAATTCCAAGATTGCAAATGCCGTACTGCATAGAATTTGGTTAAGCGCGTTCTAAAATTAATGCAGAAGCACCACCACCACCATTACAAATTGCGGCAGCTCCAAGTTTAGCATTTTTTTGATGTAACACATTAATTAACGTCACTAAAATTCTGGCACCAGAACATCCAAGTGGGTGTCCTAATGATACAGCGCCTCCATTAACGTTAACATTACTGTCATTAAGGCCTAAAATTTTCATATTTGCTAGACCAACGACTGAAAAAGCTTCGTTAAATTCAAAATAATCGACATCACCAAGTTCTATGTTTGCCTTTGCTAATGCCTTAGGTAAAGCTTTTGCAGGTGCCGTTGTAAACCATTCTGGCTCTTGTGCAGCATCAGCATACCCTTTGATAGTAACTAAAGGTTTTAAACCTAATTCATCAGCTTTGGTTTTACTCATCAATACCATAGCTGCTGCACCATCATTGATGGTGGAGGCGTTGGCAGCAGTAACCGTTCCATCTTTGGTAAATGCAGGACGTAATGCTGGTATTTTATCCATTCTTACATTGGTATACTCTTCATCAGTATCTACAATCACAGGTTCACCACGACGCTGTGGTACTTTAATTGCTATTACTTCTTCTTTAAATTTTCCTTCATCCCAAGCCGCTTTAGAGCGTTCATACGATTGAATGGCATACGCGTCTTGATCTTCTCTAGAGAATTTATATTCAGTGGCGCAAGCATCTGCACAAACACCCATGGCATTATTGTCGTAGGCATCAACTAAACCATCTTTTTGCATGCCATCTTCTAATGTAGACGGACCAAATTTTGTGCCTTTACGCGCATGAAAATAATGTGGTATAGCACTCATGTTTTCCATGCCGCCTGCTATGACAACATCTGCATCACTTAATTGAATGGCTTGCGCAGCTTGCATAACGGCTTTCATACCAGATGCACAAACTTTATTTATTGTCGTACAAGGAATGGTATTCGGTAATCCTGCGTAAATTGCAGCTTGTCTTGCTGGAGCTTGTCCTGTACCTGCTTGTACGACATTACCCATTATTACTTCATCGACAAGATTGACCTCTAGATTAATTTTATCTAATGCCCCTTTAATAGCAGCTGCACCTAGTCGTGGCGCTGGTATCGTAGAAAGACTCCCTAGAAAACTTCCTATCGGAGTTCTAACCGCTGAAACAATAACGACTTCCTTATTCATTATAAATTAAGTTTGATATTATATGTTGCGAAATTAAACATTTTTTAAGAGATTTGAGAATGTATTATTGATATTGCACTTTTAAAGTTTTAATATTTATTACATTTGATTGTATATGAATACATTCTTCAATAAATGGTATAAAAATCATGCCCTAGGCTACAAAATATTGTTATACCTATTAACGACGCTGTTTATTGTTTATCTATTCCCTAAAACAGGTAAGTTTAGGTATTCTTTTGAAAAAAGTAAACCATGGCAGTCCGAAAACTTATACGCACCTTTTAATTTTGCAATAAAAAAGACTTCAGATGAAATAGAAAAGGAAAAACGAGAAATAGAAAATCACAGTCCTTTATATTTTAATATCAATGAAGATATTGTTGAGCAAGTCAATTCAGAGTACTTAGATAAGTTTAATCAGGTTTTTAAAGACTCCAGTGCTTTTAATATAGAGCAAACTAGTTTATACAAAAAAGGTAAACAATTAATTAATAAGTTCTATAGTGCTGGTATTTTAGATGTAGATTACAACTACGCTAGCGATAGGATGGTCGTATTAGTGAAGTCTAATAAAGTGTTTAATGAAATACAGTTTGATAGATTATACAAATTAGGAGATCTGCGAAAATTTGTTGAAAATGAATTTGGTACTGGTTTCAATGAAACCACAAAAAATCGGATGGTTTCGGTTTTTTTCGATGTATTAAAACCGAATCTTAGTCTCAATAAAAGTCTAAGTGATAAGGTGCTTGATGAAGAGTTATCAAAAATTTCATTAACTAGAGGTCAAATTGAAAAAGATCAATTAATCGTTTCTAAAGGACAAGTAATTGAAGAACATCAATATGATATTTTAAGTTCTTTAAAATCTGAATATGAATCCCATATTTGGAATACTAAAAATTACAATTGGGTATTGGTGGCTTATACGTTATTAGTGGCATTGGCATTACTGATGTTATTGCTGTTTCTTAAGAAATATAGAACAGAAGTGTTTTTAAATAATACTAAGGTTACGTTTATTTTCTTCAATATTTCGTTAATGATATTATTAACGACTTTGGTTATTAATTTTAACTCTCAATACATTTATGTTGTACCATTATGTATACTACCATTAGTCTTAAAAGCCTTTTTTGATGCGAGATTAGGGCTGTTTGCTCATGTACTTACGGTTTTACTTTTAGGTTTTATTGTTCCTAATAGTTATGAATATATGTTTCTACAAATTATTGCTGGTATGGTTACGATCTTAACCGTTTCAGAATTGTATAAACGCGCAAATCTATTTATTTCGGTAGGACAAATTACATTTATCTATATCATTGCCTATTTTGCTTTTTTTGTTATTCACGAAGGGCAATTAACAGGTCTAAAATGGGAAACATTTGGTTTGTTTATTTTGTGTGGACTGGCAACCTTATTTGTTCAGCCATTGATTTACATCTATGAGAAAATATTTGGTTTAGTGTCCGATGTTTCGTTATTAGAATTATCAGACACCAATACAAAATTACTTAAAGAGCTGTCTAATAAAGCACCAGGAACTTTTCATCATTCGTTAAATGTAGCTAATTTGGCGGAAGCATCTGCAAATGAGATTGGCGCCAATGCTATGCTTATTAGAGTAGGAGCGTTGTATCATGATATTGGTAAAATGAATAATCCGACGTATTTTACAGAAAATCAAAGTACAGGTATTAATCCTCATGATGAATTGTCTAGTAAAGAGAGTGCAAAAATTATTATCAACCATGCTATTAAAGGCATAGAGATAGCGAAAAAATATAATTTACCAGACAGAGTCATTGATTTTATCAGAACTCATCATGGTACCAGTTTGGTATATTATTTTTACATGAAAGAAAAGGCCAAAGATGAAAATGTTGATATAAAAGATTTTACATATCCTGGACCAAAACCTTTTAGTAAAGAAACGGCAATATTAATGATGTGTGATAGTGTAGAAGCTGCATCTAAGAGTTTAAAAGAGCCAACAAGTACAAAGATTAATGAATTTGTAGAAACGATTATTAATAAGCAAATGGAAAGTGGTCAGTTTTTAAATGCTGATATTACTTTTAAAGAAATACAATCTATAAAAAAGGTTCTAAAACATAAATTATCAAATATTTATCATTTAAGAATTGAATATCCTGAATAAACAAAAAAGCCTCACTAATTAAAGTAAGGCTTTTTGTGATCGCACTAGGATTCGAACCTAGGACCGCCTGCTTAGAAGGCAGGTGCTCTATCCAGCTGAGCTATGCGACCAATTAGAGATGAACTCTAATATTAAACAGTAAAAGTCGGGGTGGCAGGATTCGAACCTGCGGCCTCCACGTCCCAAACGTGGCGCGATAACCGGGCTACGCTACACCCCGAAAATTTAAAAAAATACTTGCAGTCGCATACGCTGAAGTAAATTTTGCGGAGAGACAGGGATTCGAACCCTGGGTAAGTGTTTCCACCTACGACGATTTAGCAAACCGCTCCTTTCGGCCACTCAGGCACCTCTCCAGTACATAATGAACGTCATTTTGTTTAAAATGCGGATGCAAATGTAGCTTTTCAAATTAAAGAAAACAACATTTTTTTAGAGTTTTTAATAAAAAAAATGAGTTCAAATTTTTAACCATACGTAATTGTGTAATTATTAGATGTGTAGACAGATTTTTCTGGCTAAAATTTTTACTTCTTTTTTTAAATTCTAATGGTATTATTAATTGATTTATGCATTTTGTCGATCAACTTGTCATTATTTAATGAGGTTAAACGCTGATTCTGAGATTGAGAACTATGAAATTCAGCTATATTTTCTGCATTTTTAATCAAATTATGCCTAAAAAGATGTATTTCATCGAAAAAATGAAACTTTTTGTCGATGATATCTAATTCGTTTTATATGTTTGTTGTCCCAAATTAAAAGAAATAGGTGTATAGCCTATTTTAAAAATAAATTTAAAATGAAAAACCTACTAAAATTATCGGTTATTTTTAGCCTATTCTTATTGTCTAGTTCTTGTACTGAAACTTCAGATGAATTAGTTGTTGAAAGTGAATCTACCACATTAAATCCACCTTGTATTGATGCAGATCCTAAAACTAGGGTTGTTAATAATGGAACGGTTGATTTTAATTTAGAAGTATTTCTTTCTGATGGTACTACAGTAGTTAGTATTTTAAATATTCCACCGAATTCTACAACATCTTGGGCCACTTTTTCTGAAGCCGAAGTAATGTTCTCTTTAAAAGGGTCTAACTTAAATGTGTCTGATGATAAAGTACTTATTCAGATGGATAATTGTATGGCTTATGAAATTGAAGTGGATATTAACAATGAAATAGTTTCTTATACACCAACTATACTTTAGTACACGTAATTATTATTTTTTTGTTTTGGAAGTCTGTTGTGAAAAACAAATAGAGCGTTCCGCCATCTTTGATTTTAAATTTTTTTCGGATGTCTGATACGGAAATTGGGAAATTTCTGGTGGTAATGTTGGCTTTAGTAATATGCTGTTGCTTGAATAGTTTTTTATTAAAAGGACTAATTTGTTCAACTTTGAAGCGTCTACCAGGAAACTCTAATAAAACATCAGATGTGTATAAGTGCGAGTTTTGATGTAATTTATTAACGTTTAATGTCGTGCTAATAGAATTAAATCCTCCAGACTTTAGAATTGCGGCATTAGGTTCGTATAAAAATGAACCTGGTTCACTGTATGTTGGGAGCGCTAGTGGTTCTTGAGCAAAAACAAAATTAAAATCCTCTGAATTGGTATCCTTTATATTTGTGGTCATTACCTTTACGTGACCACTATACTTGTTTTCTATAACCCATAGAAGCTCTTTTACGTCGTTTTTAACGGCTACAATATGAATTTCTTTAACGTATTGTATATCTCGTAACGTTGCTGTTAGGTCTAATAACGGCGAAGTCTTTATCAGTAAATTGTTTGAAAAAGTAAAATAGAAGTCTTGAAAATCTTTAATATTTGGCTCACAATCTGCTAATAAAAATACTTTCTTTTTAATTTTATCTCGTCTTGAAGGATCTACATAAATCCAGTCGAATTTTTCATTGCATTTTTTTAAAACTGACGTGCCATCTTCATTATAGCAGGTAATGTTTGAAACCTTTAAGGCTTTAAAATTATGACACGCAATAGCAGAAAGTGATTCATTAATTTCACAATGTATTACGTTTGTTACAGCCTTAGAAAAGTAATAACTGTCTACACCGAAGCCACCTGTAAGATCAATTAACTGTTTTCCTGAAACTAAATTTGCCTTATATATGGCTGTAGTTTCTGAAGATGTTTGTTCAATATTTAATTTATTTGGATAATAAATGTTTTGTGTATTAAACCATGTTGGCAATTTCTTTTGACAACGTTTTTTTGATTCAATTTGTTCAAAAACGACATTAGATTCAACGGTTTTAAAAGGCATTCCTTTTAAGACTAACTTAGACATATCAGACTGTAAATTAGACGTAATATAATCTTGAATTTCTTCTTTTAATATTTCACTTTTCAAAATATTTTAAATGCCTTTTGTCAGTTTTTTAACGATGTTGTAGTCAGATAAGAATTCTTTTAAAATCACTTTAATAGCAGTGTATGTAGGTATAGCTACGATCATACCTACAATACCAAAAACAATTCCTGCAATAAGGATCACTAGGAAAATTTCTAATGGATGAGATTTTACACTTTTTGAAAATATATATGGTTGACTAAAAAAGTTATCTATAAGTTGCGCAATTATAAAACCAATCATTACATAGGTTGTTTTTGGTAAAATAACTTCACTAAAACTTTCACCTAAATTACTAGACATACTAAGTAATAACATTAAAAAACCGCTAACTAAAGGACCAACGTAAGGCACTAAGTTTAAAAGTGCGCATAAAAATGCAATAACAATAGCATTGTCTATACCAAAGATGAGTAGGAGGATGGTATAGAAAACAAATAATATTAAGATTTGAAATATAAGGCCCACAAAATAACGCGATAACAAATCCTTTATTTTATGTATTGACCGTTTGGATCGTTCTTCATTTCCATTAGGAACAAAAATCATTATACCGTCTTCAAATAATTTACTGTCTTTTAAAAAGAAAAACGAAATAAATAAAACAGAAAATAGTCCGATACTAAAACTTCCTAATCCGCTGATAAAAGTGTTTAAGAAATTTGGAATGATGGTAAAATCTAATTTAGAGAGCAGATTAGAATCTTCGATAGATTGCTCTACATCAATATTTTTAATTTCAAAATAGGTAATTATTTGATCGTATAGATCTTCTATATTTACTTGTAATTGATTGATGTTTAATAGTGACAAGTTGTGACCTTGTTCTACGATTAAGGGAATAAAAAGACCTACTAAACCAAATAAAAGTCCAAGTAATAATAGCATTGTTACAATAACGGCTGGCGTATTTTTAAACTTTAATTTACGTCTTAGAAATAAAATTATTGGTCGTCCTATTAAAGAGATTACTGCAGCTACAGCGATATAAATTAGTACGGATTGAATTTTAAAAAGAAAGAGTAAAATTAATGCAATGGCAAGAATAATTCCTAACGCTCTTAAAATGCCATTGGCAATAGTTTTTGATTCCATTTCTTTTAATTTACTCAAAGATGCTGAAATAAATTCAGCAAGCCAAATTTAGGAATTAAGTTGTTTTGTGATTTCGTAAAGTGCAATACTAGTGGCTTGCACTACATTCATACTACTATTGTTTCCGTACATATTGATGTGAATAACTGCATCTGCAAGTGCCAATAGTGTTTCGGACACACCAAAATTTTCATCGCCTATAATTAGTGCAATAGGTTGTTTGGTTTCTAACTTAAACGCTGATAAGGCTTGGCTTTTTTCTGTAATCTCTAATGCTATAATGAAATAATTGTCTGCGATTAAACGCATTACTTGGTCTTCTATAGATGTATCATGACTGTATTTTACATACTTTTCTGT
Source organism: Winogradskyella eckloniae (assembly GCF_013249045.1). GTDB lineage: Bacteria > Bacteroidota > Bacteroidia > Flavobacteriales > Flavobacteriaceae > Winogradskyella > Winogradskyella eckloniae. Next base: position 388,477 of record NZ_JABRWP010000004.1, on the reverse strand, counting down.
AGAACGCGATGTTCTAGTAATACGTTTACCCAATTGCATTTCGGAACCGCAAAAAATGAGTTCTTCAATGCCAAATGCATCTGCAACTCTAAATAAACTGCCAATATTAGGTGCATTAGTAACATTGTCGCATACCACTTTGATGGCATGGTTTTGTTTTTTAAAATTAGAATTGTAGTGCGTTAATTGCATTTAATTTAAGATGTTTTCTAACCCTTTTACTTTACCATGGTTTTATTAAATGCACTAGATTTCTTTTTCATTTCTATCCAAAAAAATAGAGGAATTGTGCCTGTTAAAGTAGATACCCAACCTAAATCCCAAAGAAAAAAGGTTACGATAACAGAAATAATAAAGCCAACAATTACAAGAGTATAATTGTCATCTGCGTATAACCTATTAATGTGTTTTTTTGTAAAATGACCACAATGTTTACAACGTTCATTAAATTCATTTGTTCCCATTTCCATTAATAAACCGTGTCTATCTGATGCTTTGGTTGTAATAAAGTTATCTTTTTTACAAGATTCACAACGGTAACTGAGTTTCATAATGCTAAATTATTTTGCGAATTGTTATTGTACGTGATTAATTTTCAAAAGCATATTTAATAATATTTGCTCCCATTTTCAAGGCTTTTTCTCTAACATCTTCAGGATCATTATGGACTTCTTGATCTTCCCAACCATCACCTAAATCACTTTCAAAAGTGAAAATTAAGACTAATCTATTTTCATGAAAAATTCCTAAGGCTTGTGGTGCTTTACCATCATGTTCATGGATTTTTGGTAAACCGTTTGGAAACTTGTAAGCCGAATTAAAAATTTTATGATCTTTTGGGATTTCTACCAATTCTGTATTCGGAAATACTTTTTTTAACTCTTTGGTGATATAAGGTTCCATACCATAATTATCATCAATATGTAAAAAGCCACCAGAGATTAAATAATTTCTTAAATTTTCGGCATCGTCATCACTAAAAAATACATTTCCATGTCCTGTCATATGCAAAAAAGGGAATTGAAAGATATCAATACTACCTGCTTCTACAGTTTGTACATTTTCGTTTATTGCTGTATCTATGTTAGCGTTACAATATTTTACCAAATTTGGTAATGCTGTTGGGTTACTATACCAATCGCCACCACCTTTGTATTTTAAAATGGCTACATCTTGAGAAAATAGGAGCGTAGCGCATAATGTTAGAAATACGGTAATGATATACTTTACTTGCGTCATTGTCATTAGTCTTCATTTAAAAAAGCAACAGAATGACAAGCTGCAATGGCTGCTGTTTCTGTTCTTAATCGTGTTTTACCCAAAGTTACAGGAATAAAATTGTGTTGCAAAGCCATTTCAATTTCTTTAAGACTAAAGTCGCCTTCTGGACCAATAAGTAGTATATATTCGCCATTAGGTTCTAATAAAGATTTCAAAGATTTTTTATCAGTTTCTTCGCAATGTGCAATAAATTTCTGGCCATTAAAATTCTGTTCTATTAGCGTTTTGAAACTTACAGGTGCATTGAGTTGTGGCAAATAACATTGTAGTGATTGTTTCATAGCCGACTGTATTATTTTCTCAAAACGCTCAGTTTTTACAACCTTTCGTTCACTATGATCACAAAGAATAGGTGTGATGCTATCTATACCTATTTCGGTTGCTTTTTCTAAAAACCATTCATAACGGTCATTCATTTTTGTTGGTGCAACGGCTAAATGTAATTTAAAGGTTTTCTGTGGTTTAAATTCTCTTGCTGTTATGTTAACACTACAGTTTTTTTGTTCGGCAACTATGATTTCTGCTGTAAAAAGCCAACCTTTACCATTGGTTATGTGTAATGCATCACCAGTTTTTTTACGTAATACTTTGGCAATGTGTCTACTTTCTTCCTTATCAAATTTAAAGCTAGTATCGTTTTCAGTAATATTTGGATTGTAAAATAATTGCATTAATCAATATCTTCTGAAAATTTTAAAACTGTAATTTCTTCAATAGGTGTTGCTAATTCGGTTTTTACAACCAAATAGTATTTTTTGTTTTCAAGATCATCTACAAGAAAAATAGCATTGAGATTGTGCGCTTCTTTAAATGCAACCTCATCAAAAGCGGTAGACATATCTCCAAGTTTTATCCAACCTGTATCGCCTCCCATTTTTGCGGTTGGACCTGTAGAGTAATGTTTAGCAAGGTCTTTAAACTTATAACCTTGATTGTATTGACTAATTACTTTTTCGCGTTTTGCTTTAGCGTCCTCGTCTGTAGTTTTATACGCATCAAAGACGATGATACTGAATTTAGTATATTCTACATTAGACTTCTCAATGACCTTGTAATAGGTTTTTTTAAATTCTGTACGTGTTACTTTTTTAGCACCTTTTGATAATTTAAAAAGATCGTTTGCTAATCTCGTTTTGTGTTTTGTTTTGTTAAAAGTAAAGAGTTTACCTTGTTTTGGTTTATGTTCTTTTAAAAAGGTGTCAGCATCTTCTGTGGTAGAGATAGAATCTAATTTCTGCTCTAAAGTTGCTTGAGAAAAACTAAATATTGGAAGTAATAAGAGTAGAATTAAAATTTGTTTCATTTTTTATTGACGTTTAGTTTGTTTGAGGTTAGTGCAAAACAACTAAATTTTAAGTTATCTTAAACGTATGGATGGAAAGGATGTTAACAGATGTTTTAACAATTATGGTCTGAATTGAATTTTTAATTAATTATTCTACATTTCCACTATATTTTAGACCTTCAGAAATGTGGTTATTGGGTTTTGAAGTTGATAAATCATCAATTTGAAAACGTAAATGTTAATGATTATGAGTGCGTTGTCGTAATTTTCTAATTATCACTTTTTAATTCTGCAAAAATGGTCTTCAATTTGTTAAAGGAATCAATTGAATGCTTATATGCATCTTTATTTAGATTTAAAGATACTCTTCTTGCCAAAACATAATTCTGAAAATGGATTTCTTGAGCATAACTTTTTGCGTTCATGTTCATATCCCAAAAACTGACATTTGAAATTAAAAAATCTTCATAAAAATCTAAGAACCCAGTATAATCTAAATCTTCTACAACTTTTATGTTATTAAAGGTTTCGTAAGGTTCAGATATAGAGTTCCGCAAGTTTAAATCGGTAAACAGTTTTAGGTCACCAGAGAATTTCAAGTTGTCATAAGTTACCGTTGTTGGATTTAAGTAATTAGATTGCATTAACCTATCTAGTTTTGTTGGCAATTTTGGGTTGTCGTAATCTTTGGTATATAAAATCATGATTACGGTATCGACGTCTTTCAGTATTTCGGTTGTGAAATCATTAATTTCAATTAATCGGTCAATGTTACGATTGGCTTCGTCGTCTAGCTGTGTGATGTAAGCATTGCGTAATTCTAAATCATGGTTAGCTTTTACATTTTCGTTAATTCCTAAAGCTATAAGAATACCAATGATTACAAGGACTATTTCTCCAATGGCATACAGTAAATATTTACTGAATTTATTTTCGGTCAATAGTTTTTGTCTAATTTTTCTAAAGAACTTAATCATTGGCTAGGGTTTGATGTTTTTGGTTTGTAACAAATTTGATTATAGTAAGTTACGTGGTTAAAACATCTAATTTAAGAAATAAAAGCCGAATAGAAAATAGGTCTAAACTTTGAGCGTGAATACGCATTAAAAAAATACAAACTTAATGTGTACTATACTTTAATATTACATCCATGACTTCTAAATGGAATTTAATAATGGATGCAGCACTTTCTGTATGTTTATAGAATTTTAAAGAAAATACAGTGTGGATGGTGTAAGTATTATGGCTACGCTTTCCTATGGTGTTAAGTTCAAAGGCTGAATTTTTAATAAGATCATCTAAGTTTAATGAAGTGATTAAGTTTGAAATATGTGATTTAAATAGTACATCAGATGATTTTACAAACCAATTTCGATTCTTAAATAAAAGAAGCTTACTGAGGTGGCTTATGGTTTTAATTTCAAATTCAGGAATATTTTTATGATTAGACATCTCAACTTTAAATTCCGCAGTATCCGAAAGCCCATAATTATATACAATATGCAGGTTTAAATTGTTATGATTTAAAGTTAAGTTATAGATAGAATAGAAATCATTGGACATATTTTCGCCAGCAACGCTACTATCTTCAAATGTGAATTTACCGTTATATTTTTCACTAAGGCGCTTTAATTCTGTTTTTGGATGCATATTGTAGGTCGAAGCTCTTTTTGTAGTTAAGATAGGTTTAAATATCTATTTATACAATTCATTAATGACGTCTTTCGTTAATTCAAGATTAGAATTTGGTAAATAAACAAATTCAGGACCATAGCTGTTTCCTATGCCTAAAACGCCGTATTCAGGATTAAACAACAGTGGTCCTGTTGCGTCGTCATAAGGATCTTTTAAGATATAAATCCCAAAATTTGATTTGTGAATTTCTTTATTCTGATAATTCACGTTATCAGAGAGAATGAATTTATCAAATGCAAAAGTTAATTGTTTAGAGACTTTGTGATAGGAGAATTCCATATGTTTCCCCTCATTTTCTAAGTTTCTATAAGAATATTTAGTGATAGAGTCATTATCCGTAATAAACAATTCATATACCATAATTGGTTTCGCTATTTCTGTATGAAAAACGAAAAGCATTCTTTTGGTAGTTATGGTATCCGTTTTAGACATTTGTGGTTTAGAAAAGTCATAATTCTCTGCATTGTAGCCCATAGCAGTTCCTATGAATATCATTATGCCTATAAATATTAAACTTGCGATTCCGAGAATAATGAATGCTATGTTTAGAGCTTTTTTCAAAAGTTAGTTAACGTTTTTGTGTCAGATATTATTCTTTTTTCGATTTAAATATTTTTTCGAAAGCATTGTAAACCGCATTGTGTAGTGCGTCTCCATGTGTTTTATTTTCTAAAAATTCATAAAACAATTGGGTATTTGCTGTTCTGTTTTTATTTAGTTGGTTATAAAGTTCTTTGGCAGTACGTTCCATTATGTCTCCCTCTTTTCCGCCAGCTATATAAATTGATTTATCGGAATCAAATGAAACAGGTTGTTGGTCTAATAGTTTTTCGTCGTCCCACCATAGACTTGGGCTTACAATAATGTAATTATCGAAAAGTTCAGGTTTTTTATATAATATTTCAGTTACCAATAGTCCGCCCAAGGATTGTCCAATTATAGTTTTCATTGAATTTGTTCGGTAATTAGATTCTATAAATAATTGTAGTTCGTTTTCTAAAAAGCGAATAAATTTTTCTGATTGTCCTGAAGTTGGAAACTCTTTTTGGTCGAGTTCATTTTTGGAAGGGTATGTAAAATCTCTTTTTCGATCTACATTTCCAATGCCAACAACAATGGATTCGGGAACCATATTAATCCAAGAAAACGAACCAAATTGAACAATGCCAGCAATATGAATAAAATCTTCATCTTTAGATCCATCTAGTAAATAAATGACTGGATAAGTCTTTAAGCTATCTGCCGAATAATTTAAAGGCAAATAAATATTAATATCCCTTGTTTCTTTTAATATTGTTGATTCAATTTTAATGGATTTCCCAATAGAGAAGTCTGTTTCACTAATTTTTTTGGGTATAGTTTGACCATGAGACAAATAAGTTGTCATTATTAAAATTAGTATTAATATGTTTAGTTTCATATTTTTCAGGTGTCAATATGGTTGCAACGGTTTTGTTTATCGTTACATAGTTAAAGCCCTAAAGTTAGCAAATACAATCCGATAAAATTTATAAGAATATATTGAAGTAGGCGAGGGCAAGCCATTACTTATAGCTATTGTTGGGCAATGTTTTTATTTCTTTATTTATTATCGAGTCAACTTCTTTGTCAGTTAATTTCAAATCTCCGTTTGAATAAAATCTGATTTTAAAGTCGTTCATTTTCCAAGGTTGAATTCTTTTGCTTTTCCAATTGTGTGGACTCTCCAGTTCAATCCGTTGATAATTGTCAGCGATTGAGTTTATAATTCCAACTTTGTCTTTAAATTCCATTTTTTTATTGAACGGAAAAGAATAATCTAATTCCGAATTTTTTAAAGTTCCGTTATTTTCAAGCACTACAAAATAGTCTGTATTTTCATCACTCAAGTCAATAATTATTTCACGTTTTGTGAATGAAAAGATTGTAATTCCAATAATCAAAATCGTAATTTCAATTCTGTTAATTATTTTCGTGTTTGCTTTATGCGCTAATATTCTGTCGAGAATTACAATTAGTCCAACTATTAAAACTCCAAATAAGATAATTGCTCCGCCCAAACTTCCGCCACCATTTAAAGTTAATCCGTTGATTCCAAATGGCAGTCCAACCAATATCAGAATTATTCCCAAGATTGAGAATATTGTTGGATTCTTAAATATCTTTCCGGTTGCGTTTTTCATAAATAGTGGCTAACGTGTTTGTTTATGGTTAGTTGCGTGGTTTAGCAACTAATTTACTAAACTTTAACAAGTAAGCACGTAAAAAGCAATTAATTATACACGATGTTGCCAGTAGTTTTTTTATATTCAGTAAATTTGTATTTTAGAAAAGTGGAAGAACAAGGTTATATAGAATTAAGAGTGACTAATAAGGATAATTCCTTAAGTCCTAAAGACATTGATATTAATGAGGTTAAAGACTTTATATCAGATGTAGAATCATTCTTGTATCCAAATCGAAAAGAAAAACAAAATCGACCACATATGTCTTATGACATAGAAGAAGGTTCTGCAAAGCATAAATTCTTTTTACCAATTACTGCTGTTATATTATTTAATGGATTAACGAGTGAAATTAGAAGTCGTAATAATCTTGATTTTCTGGATTATAAAAGACAATCTATAATTGATAAATTTCAGAAAAAAGCAGTTAAAGAAGGTTACATAATTGAGTTTAATAATTCAATTTCAAAAGAGTCTTCTTTAGTTATAGATTATTCTACAAATTTCGAAATGATTGCACCAACTTTTTATGAAAGTGAATTTTATCTTTATGGTGAAATATATCAAGAAGGCGGTAAAAATCCGAATTTACATATCAGTACTAAAAAGTATGGTAATCTAACTATTTCTGCTACAAAAGAGCAGATAATGAATGGCGAAAAGAAAACATATAAGCCATATGGAATAAAAGTCCGAGGTAAGAAGAGTTTAGAAGATGATAAATTATCTGATTTAGAGTTGATTGAATTTATACAATACCAACCTGTTTTTAATAAATCTCTATTGGAAAAGGTTATTAAAAAGGCTTCTGTTAATTTAAGTAAAATTACAAATGTAGATGCATGGATTGATGATTTAAAAACAGATGGAATATGAAAGGAATAAGTAGTGTTCTTTTAGATAATTCCTTCTGTATTCGATTATTAAAATCGGATGATGAATTTCATCAAAATGCTAAAGATTACTTTGAGTATTTTTTGGAAAATGGGATAGAGATGTATCTTTCTACGATTGTAGTTAGTGAATATGCTGTTGGTGATGACCCAGATAATTTACTTTCACTTAATGCTTTTAGATTGTTAGAATTTGATTATGCAGATGCTAAAACTGCTGGTAGCTTTTTTTTAGAACTCAAAGGAAATGAAACTTTAAGGGAAACCGAGCTAAGAAAAGTTATAATAAACGATATTAAGTTATTCTCTCAAATTCATAATAGGAAAATTGATGCTTATATCACAAAGGACAGGAAATCGTTAGGAAAAATGATTGAGCCTTTAGGGAAATCACATAATTTAAATTTTGAGTTTATTGATTTGACTATTCCACTAAATGATAAATTAGGAAGATTGTTTTAATTTTATTCTGGTTGTTTTTAGTCAAAAAAAAAGCCCTTCGAATGAAGAGCTTTTATATAATTGAATGCCTAACAGGTTGATTAGATATGTTCATTGTCTTACTTTCTAAATTTTCAATATTTTTTTTCAACATAATTTCCTCCTTTTCTTTATTTATATTCTCGTTATTAAATATTTCAATATTGTAGCTCATTACAAGCTGTTTGGTACTCTCGTACGAATGTATAGTATACATTCGAGTTAATATTAAGTAAAACACTATGACAAAGAACAATTTTATTCTGTTCCAAACCTGCGACCAGTAGTCTGCGAATTTGTTAGCTATTAATATACAAAATTAATCTGAATTAAACAAGTTTTTGGTCAGTTATTTTCAAACTGAATTTTGATTGGAATAATCTACTTTGTTTTGAAGTACGATTCTCAAATTACAGCCAACTAAGATATATAATCAACAACTTATATCTATCTAGATTACAATATAATAAGAATTTTTTATCAATAAAAATATAGCCTTTATTTACTGTTGTATAAAAACAGAAAGGGCTTTAATGACAAGTGTTGCTCAGAATAAAAACCAAGGTTTTATAAGGAGGTAGGAGGTAAGGCCATATTGTAACTTACGACTTAAATCTTTAATCGTGCGGTAGCCATAACATCAAAATCAGAAAAATCGCGATTTAAATATTTTAAGTAACCCACTATCGCAATCATAGCAGCATTGTCAGTGGTGTATTCAAATTTTGGAATATAGCTAGTCCATCCAAATTTCTGCTCTGCATTTTGTAGCGCTGTTCTAATGCCAGAATTCGCAGAAACGCCTCCACCTATAGCAATGTGGTTGATGCCTGTTTGTTTTACGGCAAGTTTTAGTTTAGCCATTAAAATGCCAATAATGGTGTATTGAATAGAAGCGCAAATATCATTAAGGTGGTCTTCAATAAAATTAGGATTTAACTTTACCTCACGCTGAATAAAATACAAGATATTGGTTTTTAATCCCGAAAAGCTAAAATTTAAGCCCTCTACTTTGGGTTTGGTAAATTGATACGCTTTAGGGTTTCCGAGTTGCGCACGTCTGTCAATTTCAGGTCCAGCAGGATAGCCTAAACCTAAAATTTTTCCGCTTTTATCATAGGCTTCTCCAACAGCATCATCAATGGTTTCTCCAATAACCTCCATATCAAAGAAATTATTAACCTTTACAATTTGGGTGTGTCCTCCAGAAATTGTCATTGCCAAAAACGGAAATGGAGGCGTTTTATGACCGTCTTCTTCAATAAAGTGCGCCAAAATGTGAGCTTGCATATGGTTCACATCAATAAGCGGAACATCAAAGCCGTAAGCCAAAGATTTAGCAAATGAGGTGCCTACTAAAAGTGAACCCATTAATCCTGGACCTCTTGTAAATGCTACTGCACTGAGTTGGGCTTTGGTAATACCTGCTTTTTCAATGGCCTGATGCACTACAGGAACTATGTTTTGCTGATGCGCTCGCGATGCCAATTCTGGCACAACACCACCATACTCCGCATGAATTTTTTGATCTGCAACAACATTGCTTAAAATTTTAGTATTACATAATATGGCAGCAGATGTGTCATCGCAAGAGGATTCAATTCCTAAGATATAAATATTTTCTTTTTCCATAGTAGATATTAGGCACAATAATTGTTAATTTTACAAGTTAAAGTCCATTGCCAATTTTATAACGTATTATGAATACAAAGGTAAGGAAGATTTCAAACTTTAAAACGTAAAATTCTATCAAACGCATACTCAAAATAATCGGTAAACTGGTCGCAATAATTGTGTTGCTGTTTATCATTTTGTTTTTGATTTTATCTATTCCTGCTGTACAAACAAGGTTAGGTAAGTATGTTACCACCAGAATTAATAACGATTTTAAAACAAACATCAATATTGGTAGAGTTGGGATGCAACTAAATGGCGATATTGAGTTAAAAGAAATTTTAATTAGAGATTACAAAAAAGATACGCTCATCAGTGTAGGTGAACTAAATAGTTCTATTATTAGTTTTAAGAATCTTCTAAATACAAAATTGAATTTTGGAGATATCGACCTTCAAAATGTTATTTTTAATCATAAAACCTATCTCAACGAAAAGGAATCTAACTTAGATATTTTCGTGGCGAAGTTTGATAATGATAATCCTAGAGTAGGACCAAGTGAATTCTTATTCTCATCGAGTGATGTGTCTATCGAAGGCGGAATTTTTAGACTCATTAATGAAAATTTAGAAACACCAGAGGTTTTTGAGTTTTCTGAACTCAATGCCAACACCACCAATTTTTTAATTAATGGTCCTGAAGTGCGATGCCGAATTAATAAATTAGGTTTTACAGACAGTAGAGGCATTGCTGTTAAAAACTTAATGGCCAATTTTGAATACACTTTAGATCACATGAATTTTGGTGATCTTAATATTACAACAGAACAATCTGAGCTAAAAGGTGATCTTACATTCAACTATAAACGAGAAGATTTTGCTCAATTTACAGATAAGGTTAACGTTGATGCAAGTTTTAGAGATTCTAATATTTCTTTAACCGAATTAAATGTCTTTTTTGATGAATTTGGTACCAACCAACATGCAATACTAAATGCAGATTTATCAGGTACTTTAAATAACTTAATCGCGACCAACCTTAATGTTAGTACCTCTTCTAATACGCGAATTATTGGCGATATTACGTTTAAAAATTTATTTAATAGAGAAGATGATAGTTTTGCTCTCGAAGGAAAGTTTCAAAATTTAGCATCAAATTATAACGATTTAACAGCTTTGATGCCAAGACTTTTAGGGAAATCAATTCCTACTGTGATTAACAAAGTTGGAAATTTTAATATTACAGGAACCTCATTTATTACAGCAAAACGGATTGAAGCTAATATAGATATTCATACAGATTTAGGCTATATAAAATCAGATTTACAATTAACTAATATAGATAATATAGATAATGCCAATTATATTGGTAATGTGGTTTTAGAAGAGTTTGATATTGGTAAATTGATAAACGACCCTTTGGTAAAGGCCACCACATTAAATCTCGATGTTGATGGCAAAGGTTTTACCATTAATAATCTAAGAACAGATGTCAAAGGTGAAGTGTCCATGTTGCAATATAATGGCTATACGTATCAAGATATTGTACTCTCAGGAGATTTAGGAAACAATATATTCAACGGACTCATTAATGTAGAGGATTTAAACCTGCAACTTAATTTTAATGGGTTGGTCGATTTTTCGCAAGATATCAATAAGTTCGATTTTAAAGCAGAAGTAGGTTATGCCAACCTCAATAAATTAAACTTTGTTACCAGAGATGATATATCAGAGTTTAGAGGCTTAGTTAGTATGAATGGTACAGGCTCCAATTTAGACAATGCCGCAGGAGCGATTAACATAAAAAATACCACTTACAAAAACCAAGATGGTAGTTATGTCTTTGAAGATTTTGATATTATTTCTTCATTTGAGGAACAAGAGCGCTCTATTTCTATTAATTCTCCAGATATAATTAGCGGAAAAATAACAGGTTTATTTAATGTAAAAGATGTTATTGGATTAATAGAAAATTCTGTAGGTAGTATTTATACCAATTATGTTCCTAACCAATTAGAAGAAGGGCAGTATCTCGATTTTAAATTTGATATTTACTCAAAAATTGCAGCTGTATTCTTTAAGGATTTAACACTAGGAAAAAATACGTTTATTGAAGGCCGAATTGAAACAGATGAAAAAGGCTTTGAACTAACCTTTAATTCGCCAGAAATTAAGTTTAAAGATTATTTTGCCAATAAGATAAATGTTAATATAGATAACAGTAATCCGCTATACAACACATATATTGAAATTGATAGTGTTGGCACTGGTGTTTATAACATGTCCGATTTTAGTTTAATAAACGTGACCAAGCGAGACACGTTATTAATTAAAACTGAATTTAAAGGTGGCAAAAACAACAAAGACAATTACAACCTAAATCTCTTTTATACCATTGATAAATTAAATAAGTCGGTTGTAGGCATTAGAAAATCAGACGTGTTATTTAAAGGCTATGAGTGGCTTTTAAATTCAGAAAAAGATTCATTGAATAAAATTCGATTTGATAGAGATTTTAAAGCGTTTGATATTGCACCTATTAGAATTACACAAGGCAACGAAGAAATTTTGTTATCTGGTACAATCAGTGATTCTATAAATAAAGATATAGATGTCAATTTTAAAGATGTACAACTCGTAAAGATTACACCACGCATAGATAGTTTGGCGTTAAAAGGTTTGGTTAATGGAAAGCTAGAAATTAAGCAAAGTAATGGTGTTTTTCTTCCGAGATCTAATGTAGAAATTAGTGGACTTTTTGTAAATGACTATGATTTAGGCAATCTTAAAGCTAAAGTAGAAGGGAATAATTCTATTACAGATTACGCTGTAGATGTATCCTTAATCAATGATAATATTAAGTCGTTAAGCGCTAAAGGAAACATAGATGTTGCCGAAAATAATCCTGAAATAAACTTAGATGTAAGTTTTGATGAATTTATGTTAGACCCTTTAAATCCATTAGGTGAAGGCGTTATAAATAATATAAGAGGATTGGTTTCTGGGAATGCTAAAGTTTCAGGAAGTTTAAAAAAGCCTAGCATTGATGGCGAGTTGTTATTAGACAGAGCTGGTATGTCTATTCCGTATTTAAATGTAGATTATGGCTTTGATTTTGATTCTAAAGTAGAGTTGAGAGGACAGCAATTTATTTTTAAGAATGTTGCCATGACCGATTCAGAATTTTTCTCAAAAGGAAATCTAAACGGGTTCATAGAGCATCATAACTTTTCAGAATGGCGATTGGGATTACGACTAAATACCAACCGACTATTAGTATTAAATACCGAAGAGTCCGAAGATGAATTATATTATGGAACCGGTTTTATTTCAGGAACAGCAGAAATAAAAGGGCCAACGGAACAATTGGTTATTGAAGTTAATAATGGAAGAACAGAAGCCGGAACCGAGTTTTTTATTCCCTTAAACGATGCCGAAAGTTTTGGAGATAACTCTTATATCCATTTTTTAAGTCCAGAAGAAAAATTAGCCAAAGTCAAAGGTAAAATATCAGAGCAAATAGAAGTCAAAGGATTGATTTTAGATTTTGATCTCAACGTAAATCAAAATGCTTCTATAGAAATAGTAATAGATAAGGAAGCCGGAAGCACAATAAAAGGTAAAGGTGAAGGGACGCTTAATTTTTATATTAACACCAATGGTACTTTTAATATGACAGGTGATTTTACCGTCTATGAAGGTTTCTATAACTTTAAGTATGGCGGATTTGTAGAAAAAAAGTTTAAAGTAGAGCAAGGCGGCAATATTGTATGGCAAGGTGATCCTTTAGGAGCAGAGTTAAATTTAAAAGCAGTGTATTCTGGCGATGCTAACCCTTCGGTATTATTAGATAATCCGGTGACTCAAAGTATAGATGTAGAAGTAGAAATTCATTTAACAGGACCATTAGAACAACCAGTACCAGAATTCGATTTTAGATTTCCTGGCGTAAGCTCCACTGTAAAATCAGAGTTAGAATACAGATTGTCATCAAAAGAAGAAAAAGACAACCAAGCCTTAATCTTTTTGGCCACAGGTGGTTTTTCTAATGGTATAGAAGGTGCTAATTTTACAGGAACCATTTCAGAGCGTTTATCAGGCATTGTTAATAACCTATTTGGTACCAATAATGGAAATTTAGACGTTGGTATAGATTTAGAACTTGGCCAAGACACGCCAGAATTACAAACCAATTCTACGGTAGGACTAACACTTCAAACTAAAATAAGTGATAAAATTTTAGTGAATGGAAAGGTTGGTGTACCATTTGGTAGTGCCAGCCAAACGGTAATTAGTGGCGATGTTCAAATTGATTTTTTATTAAATGAAGATGGCACACTAAGGGCTAAAGTCTTTAATAGAGAAAATAGTATAGTTAACCTTGTAGATGAAATAGGATACACACAAGGCGTAGGTTTATCTTATAATGTAGAATTTGATACCTTCAAAGAGTTTCTTCAAATTATATTTTCTGGAAAGAACAGAAAAGAAAATGCACCCAAAAGAGCAGAAGAAAATGATCTTAATGAGAATGAAGGATTTCTTCCGGATTATATAACTCAGAAAGAAAAAAAGGAAAAAACCAAGTCTTAAAATCTCATTTTTATTCAAATTATCAAAATACTTATTAACGAAAACGTTTGAATTGGTTTTTCAACGATTTTTTTAAGGAAATAGTCACTTTTTTCTATGTAATGTTTCTTAATTTTACTGTATATAAAAAAAAGATAATGCTACATACAATTAAAAAAATAGGTGTTTTAACTTCAGGAGGTGATTCTCCAGGGATGAATGCTGCGATAAGATCTGTTGTTAGGGCATGTGCTTTTCATGACATAAAATGTATTGGAATTTATAGAGGTTATGAAGGCATGATTGATGGCGATTTTATAGAAATGGATGCACGTAGTGTAAAAGGGATCATTAATAAAGGTGGTACTATTTTAAAATCGGCGCGTTCAAAAGAATTTAGAACAATAGAAGGTAGAACAAAAGCGCACGAGCAATTAAAAAAAGCGGACATAGATGCGTTTGTTGTTATTGGTGGTGACGGAAGTTTTACAGGTGCAATGATATTTAATCAAGAATTCAATTTCCCTGTGATGGGAATACCAGGAACAATTGATAATGATATTGTAGGTACATCACATACACTTGGGTATGATACAGCGTTAAATACAGTTGTAGATGCCATCGATAAAATTAGAGATACCGCAAGTTCACACAACCGATTATTCTTTATAGAAGTGATGGGAAGAGACGTTGGGCATATTGCACTTAACGTAGGTATTGCTGGTGGTGCTGAAGAAATTTTAATTCCAGAAGAAGACTTAGGTTTAGATAGGTTAGTAGAATCATTACGACGAAGTAAAAAATCGGGTAAGTCTTCTAGCATCGTTGTCGTAGCCGAAGGTGATAAAATAGGTAAAAGTGTTTTTGAACTTAAAGATTACGTTGACCAAAATATGGAAGGATACGATGTTAGAGTTTCTGTACTAGGTCATATGCAACGTGGTGGATCACCATCGTGTTTTGATCGTGTTTTGGCGAGTAGAATGGGTGTAAAAGCGGTTGAAAGTTTAATAACAGGAAAAAGCAATTATATGGTTGGTATAAAAAACGACGTTATGGATTTAACACCGTTTGACCAAGCCGTAAAAGGAAAATCAAAAATTAATATGGAACTTTTAAGAGTTTCTGATATAATGACAATTTAATACGAACAAAAATTAAAACAAAGATAGAGTAATGGCAAATTTAAAATTAGGAATCAACGGATTCGGAAGAATAGGAAGAATTGTATTTAGAGCAACAGTAAAACGTAATGACGTAGATGTTGTGGCAATTAATGATTTGTTAGATGTAGATCATTTAGCATATTTATTAAAATACGACTCAGTACACGGAAGATTTGATGGTACTGTAGAAGTAAAAGATGGACAATTAGTTGTAGATGGAAAAACAATCCGAGTAACAGCAGAAAGAGATCCTAAAAACTTAAAGTGGGACGAAGCAGGTGCAACTGTAGTGGCAGAATGTACAGGTATTTTTACAACATTAGAAACCGCTCAATATCATATTGATGGAGGTGCTAAGAAAGTCGTTATTTCTGCACCAAGTAAAGATGCTCCAATGTTTGTAATGGGAGTAAATGACGATAAATTAACGGCAGATAATACAATTGTATCTAATGCTTCTTGTACAACAAACTGTCTTGCACCAATAGCAAAAGTAATTGAAGATAACTTTGGAATTGAAGAAGCTTTAATGACCACGATTCACGCAGCAACGTCTACACAATTTACTGTAGATGCACCGTCTCGTAAAAACTACAGATTAGGTCGTTCTGCTATCAATAACATTATCCCAACATCTACAGGTGCAGCTAAAGCGGTAGGTAAAGTTATTCCTGAATTAGATGGAAAACTTACAGGTATGGCATTTAGAGTTCCAACGGTAGATGTGTCTGTTGTAGATTTAACAGTGAAAACTAAAAAAGAAACATCTCTAGAAGAAATCAAAACTGCAATGAAAGCTGCAGCAGCTGGTGCTATGGAAGGTGTTTTAGGCTATACAGAAGATGCAGTCGTATCTCAAGATTTTGTAAGCGAGGTAAAAACAAGTGTATTTGATGCCGATTCTGCTATAGAATTAAATTCAACATTCTTTAAGTTAGTATCTTGGTATGATAACGAATTTGGATATTCTAACAAATTAGTTGATTTAGCACAGAAGGTAAATAGCCTTTAAGACATATTATTAATTCTTAAGATTCCGTAGGATTATGTATTGTCATAGGCTACGGAATTTTTATTTATTCACCTTATCATGATTTTAATTACAGATGGTGGTTCTACAAAATGCGATTGGATTGCAATTGATGACAACGGCAATCAAGCCGTTGATAAAATAAGAACCAAAGGTTTAAATCCTGCTATTGTTGCAGAAAAAAAGCTTAACAAAATTATTCGTAAGAGTAAAGAGTTGATGGCAATTGCAGATGATATAACTCATATTTATTTTTATGGCGCTGGTTGTGGTACAGATAAGCCAACACTTTTACTAAAATCTATTTTAGAATTTTATTTTAAAAATGCAATCGTAGAAGTAAGAGAAGATACCTATGCAGCCGTACGTGCTTGTATTAATAAAAATGATGAAGCAGCTGTAGTTTGTATTTTAGGAACAGGATCTAATTGTAGTTATTATGACGGTAGAGATTTGCATCAACGCGTATCGAGCTTAGGATTCATTTTAATGGATGATGCTAGTGGAAATTATTTTGGTAAACAATTAATAAGAGATTATTATTTTAAAAAAATGCCAGATACCATAAGCGTAGCATTTGCGCACAAACATAATTTAGATGCAGATTTTATAAAATATAATTTATACAAGCAAACAAATCCTAGTGCTTATTTAGCAGATCATGCTGAGTTTATGTTTATTAATAAAGATTCAGAATATGTAAGTAATGTCATTACAAATGGAATTCGATTATTTGCAGAAAACATGATACTTCAATATAAGGAAGAATTAGACAAAGGGATTCCTGTACATTTTGCAGGCTCTATTGCCTATTTTGGTCAAGAAGAAATAAAGCAAGTGGCAAAAGAATTTGGTTTTAAAGTGGGCAACTTTGTAAGACGACCAATTGAAGGATTGGTAGATTATCACGTAAAGAATCTTTAATATGGAAATTGCAATTATTGCACATGATGGCAAAAAAGCAGAAATGGTTCAGTTTCTCAACCATCATAGTGCCATTTTAAAACAGAAAAATATAACATTAATTTCTACCGGAACTACAGGTAAAAAAGTAAGTAAAGCAGGTTTAAAAGTTAATGCCCTTTTGTCTGGTCCTTTAGGTGGTGATGCGCAGATTGCAGCTAGAGTAGCTGAGGGTCAATGTGATATGGTATTATTTTTTAGAGATCCTTTAGATCGTCATCCTCATGAGCCAGATATTTTAATGCTAATGAGACTGTGCGATGTTCATAATGTACCATTGGCGACCAATCCAGCAACTGCTGAATTACTGATTAAAGCCATATAATTTTTAATAACCTGTTAATAAAACTAGGCAAGCCTGTTGTAAAACTTATATTTTGGTTATATCTTTGTACCTTTAAAACGTAAACGAAACAAAAATTATGTTCGAATTTGATCAATATTTAGGATTTTTAGCATTTTTAACCATATTAACTATTGGATTTTGGTTAATGATTTTCCTTATTACTTTTGTAATTCCTTACTGGGTATTTGGTTCGGCTATTGAGCGTTTAAAAGAAATTAAAGAAGAAAAGAAAGCGAAAAGACTTGCTTAACCTTAGGGTAGAAGTTTATAAATATAAAAAAGAGCGCAAATTTAAAATTTGCGCTCTTTTTTTATTACATATTTGTGGTCATTAAGCGTTAAACCTGCAAAACTCCCATATTAAATGGTTTTTCAATAGGAGCGTGGTTGGCGGCTTCAATACCCATAGAAATCCAAGTTCTGGTATCTAATGGATCTATGACACCATCAGTCCAAATTCTTGAAGCTGCATAATAAGGAGAAACCTGGTCATCGTATCTCGATTTTATCTTATTGTATAATTCCTCTTCTTTTTCTTTAGTAATTGTTTCGCCTTTCTTTTTAAGAGAAGCCGTTTCAATTTGTAATAAAACTTTTGCGGCAGAATTGCCACTCATTACGGCAAGTTCTGCACTTGGCCATGCAGCAATTAATCTAGGATCATACGCTTTTCCACACATGGCATAATTTCCTGCGCCATAACTATTGCCTAATACAATGGTAAATTTTGGCACCACAGAATTACTTACGGCATTAACCATTTTGGCACCATCTTTAATTATGCCACTGTGTTCAGATTTGCTTCCTACCATAAAACCGGTCACATCTTGTAAGAATACTAACGGAATTTTTTTCTGATTACAATTAGCAATAAAACGTGTTGCTTTGTCAGCAGAATCATTATAAATGACACCTCCAAATTGCATTTCGCCTTTCTTGGTTTTTACTAATTTTCTTTGGTTAGCCACAATACCAACAGCCCAACCCTCAATTCGTGCATAAGCAGTAATGATGGTTTTTCCGTAATCTTCTTTATACTCTTCAAATTCTGAATTATCAACCAGTCGTTTTATGATGTCTTTCATATCGTATTGGTCGGCACGACTTTTTGGAAGTATGCCATAGATGTCTTGAGGATTTTCTTTTGGCTTTTTAACTTCGGTTCTGTTATAACCTGCGTTATCAAAATCACCAATTTTATCTATAATAGATTTAATCTTGTCTAGCGCATCTTTGTCATCTTTAGCTTTATAATCCGTGACTCCAGAAATTTCACAATGTGTTGTTGCGCCACCTAAGGTTTCATTATCTATAGATTCACCAATAGCTGCTTTAACCAAATAACTACCTGCAAGGAAAATACTTCCTGTTTTATCTACAATTAAAGCTTCATCACTCATTATAGGTAAATAGGCACCACCAGCAACACAACTGCCCATAACTGCGGCTATTTGGGTAATTCCCATACTGCTCATTACCGCATTATTTCTGAAAATTCGACCAAAATGTTCCTTGTCTGGGAAAATTTCATCTTGCATAGGAAGAAAAACACCAGCACTGTCTACCAAATAAATGATAGGCAATCTGTTTTCTATAGCAATTTCTTGAGCGCGTAAATTTTTCTTTCCAGTGATAGGGAACCATGCACCCGCTTTTACAGTAGCGTCATTGGCGACAACAATACATTGCTTGCCTTGTACATAGCCCATTTTTACTACAACACCTCCAGAAGGGCATCCACCATATTGCGCATACATACCTTCACCAGCAAATGCACCAATTTCAATAGATTTAGCTTTGGGATCTAATAGATAATCAATACGTTCTCTTGCAGTCATCTTGCCTTTAGATTTATGCTTTTCAATACTTTTTTCGCCACCACCTAATTTTACTTTGGCGAGACGTTTCTTTAAATCAGATAATAAAAGCTTATTGTAATCTTCGTTTTGATTGAATTTGATATCCATTAATTCTGGTTTGTTTTGTACGAATTTACAAAACGAAACTATTTTTGGAAAGTTATTATTTTTTTAAAAAGCATTACATGGAAATATATTCCTAGGAATATATATATATAAATTTTTATATATTTGTACTCTAATTAAATATTTAAAAAATGAAGAGAAATAAAATTATTTTCTATGTTTCTACAGCATTATTAACATTATTAATGTTGTTTTCTGTAAGTATGTATATTTTTAAACATGAGGATGTATCTGTTATGTTTTCAAAATTTGGGTATCCAACCTATATAATATATCCATATGCTGTGGCAAAATTATTGGGTCTGTTTTCAATCTGGAATCCAAAATTTAAGACTATCAAAGAATGGGCTTATGCAGGTTTTTGCTTTGCATTCATTTTAGCCTTTTTTGCGCATTTTATGATTAGTGATGGTGGACAAACAAGTGCATTAATAGCCATGATACTTTTAATTATATCGTATATATTTAACAAAAAAACACAAAATTAATATGAAACATATTATAGCATTTGCAGGTAGTAATAGTAAACAATCTATAAACAAGCAACTGGCTGGTTTTGCCGCTAGTTTAGTTAAAGATGTAACAGTAGATGTTTTAGATTTAAACGATTTTGAACTTCCACTGTATAGTGTCGATGTTGAGCAAGAAGATGGTTTTCCTGAAAACGCAAAGCGTTTTGTAGAGGCCATTAAAAATTCTGATGGTATTATTCTTTCGTTGGCAGAGCATAATGGTGCATATAGTGTAGTATTTAAAAACTTATTTGATTGGATTTCTCGTATTGAGCAAAAAACTTTTCTGAATAAGCCAATGCTATTAATGGCAACTTCTCCTGGAGCTAGAGGAGGAGCTACAGTTTTAGATATAGCAAAAGGTAGATTTCCATATCATGATGCACAAATTGTAGGCGCGTTTTCATTACCTTCTTTTTACGCTAATTTTGCGGAAGGAAAAGTTAGCGATGAGGCTTTAAATACACAGTTATTAGAACAGGTTAAGAAATTTGAAGACGCTCTATAAGTTTCTCCTATAATACTTTATAAAACGAAATTATTCAAAATATATGGGCGATTTTTCTAAAGACATTAATTCAACATTTCCGAATCAAAAAGTAAAAGCAATGCTTAACATTTTGTACACTGCGAATTGGATTAATAGTCATCAATCAGCATTTTTTAAGCCTTTTAAAATTTCATCACAGCAATATAATGTGTTAAGAATTTTAAAAGGAGCAGGTGAACCTTTAAAAGTTCAAACGATAAAGGAGCGCATGATTGAAAGATCACCAAATGCTACACGCTTAATGGATAAACTTCATGCAAAAAATTTAATAGAACGCATTGCTTGCCCAAATGATAGGCGTGTAGTGCATATTAATATTACTGATGAAGGCTTAAATTTGTTGGAGCAGATAGCTAAAACAGATAGGAAAAATAGCTTTCAAAATTTAACTGAAGAAGAAGCATCACAATTGAGTGATTTATTAGATAAATTAAGATGAAAAAAGTAATTCATAAAGCAGAGAGTAGAGGATTTGCAGATCATGGTTGGTTACAAGCGAGTCACTCCTTTAGTTTTGCAAATTGGTATAATCCTGATAGAATTCACTTTGGCGCTTTAAGAGTTTTAAATGATGATATCATCGCACCAAAAATGGGATTTGGTACACATCCACACGATAATATGGAAATTATTACCATTCCATTAAAAGGTGTTCTTAAACATCGTGATAATATGCATGAGGATTGGCAAACTGTTGTGCCAAGCGAAGTGCAAGTTATGTCCGCAGGTACAGGAATTCAACATTCTGAAATTAACGGTTCTGTAAATGAAGAATTAGGTTTGTTTCAAATTTGGATTATTCCAGATGAAAGAAATGTAAAACCGCGTTATGATCAAAAGGTATTTAAAGCTGAAGATAGACATGGACAACTTCAAACTTTAGTAACATCTTTTAATGATGCTGATACAGATTCCTTAAAAATTCATCAAGATGCTAAAATATCTAGGATTGACTTATTAGAAAATGAAACATTTGAGTATCACTTAAAGCACAAAAAATATGGTGTTTATGTTCTTAACATTTCTGGAGATGTTGTCATCGCTAATGAGGAATTGTCTACACGAGATGCCATTGGAATTTCAGATACAGAGCATTTTGATGTCTCAACAAAAGCGGCAAGTGCATTGTTATTTATAGAAGTTCCTATGATAAATTTGTAATTTTTTAATAGTATTACTAATATAAGCATCACATTTTGTGGTGCTTTTTTATTTAAAATACGATATTTGTATTTCAACTAACTAATTAACTAAAATAAAGATAAAGCGTATGGCGATGAATAAGAACACAGTACTAGCTTGGGCTACATGGATTATGATATTTGTAGGATGTGGATTAATAGCTCTAGGAGCATTTAGATATGATGATGTTGCAGGTTGGGGATTTGCTGCTGTAGGTGGTGGTTTTTTCTGTATTTCATGGGTGTTTAATGCCTTAAAAGGTAGAGTGTAATTTTGCCGTTTTATTGATTTTATAACTACAAACTTTTAAAATTTTATTATGAGTGACGATAAAAAAGTGATTTTTGCAATGTCTGGTCTTACCAAGACATTTTCTGGAGCAAACACACCTGTTTTAAAAAATATCTACTTAAGTTTTTTCTATGGTGCTAAGATTGGTATTCTAGGACTTAACGGTTCTGGTAAATCTACATTATTAAAGATTATAGCTGGTGTTGATAAAAATTATCAAGGTGATGTTGTTTTTCAGCCTGGTTACACCGTTGGTTATTTAGAGCAAGAGCCACAATTAGATGACGATAAAACAGTTATGGAAGTGGTACGAGAAGGCGCGGCAGAAACCGTTGCTATTCTCGATGAATACAATAGTATTAATGATCAATTTGGTTTAGAAGAAGTCTATAGTGATCCTGATAAAATGGAAAAACTAATGAATCGTCAGGCCGAATTACAAGATCAAATTGATGCTGCAGGCGCATGGGAATTAGATACGAAGCTAGAAATAGCCATGGATGCCTTAAGAACACCAGATGGTAATAAAAAAATAGGCGTGTTATCTGGAGGAGAACGTCGTCGTGTTGCGCTTTGTCGCTTATTGCTTAAAGAACCAGATGTTTTATTATTAGATGAGCCTACCAACCACTTAGATGCAGAGTCTGTACATTGGTTAGAGCATCATTTAGCGCAGTATAAAGGCACTGTTATTGCTGTAACGCACGATAGATATTTTTTAGATAACGTAGCAGGCTGGATTTTAGAACTCGATAGAGGTGAAGGTATTCCTTGGAAAGGGAACTACTCATCTTGGTTAGATCAAAAATCTAAGCGTATGGCGCAAGAGAGCAAAACAGCGTCAAAACGTCAGAAAACATTAGAACGCGAGCTCGATTGGGTACGTCAAGGTGCCAAAGGAAGACAAACCAAGCAAAAGGCACGTTTGAAGAACTATGATAAATTAATGAGTCAAGATCAAAAACAACTTGATGAAAAATTAGAAATTTATATACCAAATGGACCACGATTAGGTACCAATGTTATTGAAGCTGCTAGTGTTGCTAAAGGCTATGATGATAAATTATTATATGATGATTTAAACTTTAACCTTCCGCAAGCAGGTATTGTTGGTGTTATTGGGCCAAATGGTGCTGGTAAAACCACAATATTCAGAATGATAATGGGTGAAGAAACGCCTGATAAAGGAGAGTTTAAAGTAGGTGAAACTGCAAAGATTGCTTACGTTGATCAAAAACATTCTAATATAGACCCAGAAAAAACCATTTGGCAAAATTTTAGTGATGAACAAGAGTTGGTGTTAATGGGTGGAAAGGAAGTTAATTCTAGAGCCTATTTAAGTCGTTTTAACTTCTCTGGAGGTGAGCAAAACAAGAAAGTTAAATTGTTATCTGGAGGAGAAAGAAACCGTTTGCATTTAGCAATGACGCTTAAAGAAGAGGGTAATGTGTTACTTTTAGATGAGCCAACTAATGATTTAGATGTCAATACATTACGAGCATTAGAGGAAGGTTTGGAGAATTTTGCTGGTTGTGCAGTAGTCATCAGTCACGATAGATGGTTCTTAGATAGAATTTGTACTCATATTTTAGCTTTTGAAGGCGATTCTCAGGTTTATTTCTTTGAAGGAGGCTTTAGTGATTATGAAGAAAATAAGAAGAAACGTTTAGGTGGCGACTTGATGCCTAAACGCATAAAGTACAAGAAATTGGTTCGTTAATCAAAGCAATTTCTATAGGATACAAAAAGAGCCAACATGATGTTGGCTCTTTTTAATTATGTGAGATTTTGGATGATGCCTAAGTTATTTATATGTGTTATCTAATATTGTACGTTCTACAAATTTCAAATAACCATATAATAGAGGTCTAAGCTGTTTTACTATTGTAATCTAGGACTATTATAAGTAGAAATTCAACTAAGCTAACCGACTAAAAATTAGTTGTCTCCATAGAGATGACCACTTGGTGTTTCTTCCGTGGAGTTTTCGTAATCTTTAAATGCATTAGTTTGCATTAATTTTTTGTTCTCAGCTTTTAACCTATACATTTTAATAATAGCAATGGTAATGAGTACAAAAAAAACTGTGGCTACTGATATAAGTATAATGGTTAGTTGTGTTGTTGTCACAATCAAAGCCTTAGAAAGTAGTTGAATAAGCATAGAATTTGGTTTAGACTTGGGGTTCTAAAGCGCTAATATAGAAAATAATATTTTTTTTAAATGCTTAATTTTAAATTATTTACTAAATGTAGTTAACAATTTACTCGATAAAAGGACTTTAAAATCGGACAAACAACAGTGTTTAATGGTGTCTCTGTAGGTTAGATGAATTGTTAATAATTAATATTTTTAACAAAAAATAATTAAAGATTGAGGTCTAAAACTCGTTTTTATTTAGATTCTTTTATAAGTCAGATGCTAATATTAAAAGGTTCATTAAAAATATTCAAGAAAATTGTAACAATTTAATCCTTGACCATACATATAATTTAGTAAGTAAAGTTTTTATAGTCTTAAAAATTTACCGAAATTGTTATCCTTAAATTGTTCAACTTAATAATACTACACAAATATGTCTGATGATTTTGATTTATTAGAAACAAATTCCAACGAAAAAACTGAAAAAGTAGATGTAAATTGGGGAAAAGCCATTGACCAAATGAAGTCTAAATTGGCTCAAGAAGATGATCCAGAAAGCCGTCAGAAAATATTAAATGCAACATTAGATAATGTTGTAGATATGGCAGAAAAAGACAGGACTACTTTATTAGACGCTATAAAAGACTTAACAGATTACCAAGATGAAGTTGGTATTATGTTTGAAGGATTTTCGGCTTTAAACGCAGAAGAACAAAAAGTAATAGACGATGCAGTAAAACGTTTAGAGCGTGCTAAGGTAGAACTTGAAGATGCCAATAATAAGCCAGATACATGGTGGAATAATCTTTGGGGACGAAAAAGCAAAATTAAAGATGCTGAGCAAGAGTTATTAAATGCTCAAAAAGAGCGTGATGCTTCAGATAATAAAGCGAAAGCTATGTTTCAGCAACGTATTGAAACGGCTGATGTTCAAACCTTATTAAATGAATTATCATTTAAAAGTCAAGCTGCAATAAAGCGTTTAAAGGACAGAGAAATTGAAATAAAGGAAGTAGAAGAAAGTTTAAAAACAGCAATAGTTGAAGCTTCTAATAACCATACAAAAGCGCTTCAAAAGAAAAAAGAAGTAGAGGATAAGTTAGAAGAACAATACGCTTTATTAAAGCAAGCACGTCAAGCTTTAGAAGAAGTTGCAGATAAGCAATCTACAGAATACTCAGATGCCTTAGGTAAAGTAACCACTTTAGAGCAAAAAGTTGAAGAATTAGAAGGGCTTAAAAATGCTTATACAACTTTAGCCGCTTCAAAAGATAGTTTTGTACACAAACACAATCTTACTATTAAAGTATTAACCTCTTTACGTAGTAATTTACAAACGCATAGAGCAAAATTAAAGAGTGATACAGACGAGCGTCTTAAGTATTACGATGGTTACGTTGTAGCATTAAAAGCACGTACAGACCAAGAATTCGCAGCTATTTTAGAGCACTTAGGTGTTAAAACGGATGAGCATATTGGCGAAACTTTAGCTGCAATGCATACGGCAAGTGCTAAAGCACGTCAAGAAATGATGGACAATATTCCTGTACACGAAAAAGTGATGCAAGGTGTTTATGGAAGTTATGCTGAAGCGTTACAAGAAATTAGAGAAAAGGATAAGTCTATCCAGTCTAATTTTGCAGACCGTTACGGAATCGATATGAAAGAGATTTTTGAGGATTATTACGCAGCAGATGGAAATGCACCAGCAAATGATGGCGCAGGTGAGCCAGCAGACGCACCAAAGCCAGAGTCTACTGACGATGACCTTTTAGGATAAAAAATAGTTGTTGGTTTTTAGTATTCAGTTGGTATTAAATACGGATTGAATACTATGACCAAACGCTATAACGTCTTTAATAATTTTAAATAGTGCCTTTCAAATATTGGAAGTGTACTGTAAACTGAATATTGCCAACTACCAACCACAATGATAGTTACACCCTTAGATTCCGCAATACTAGATTCCAAAGAACAGTATGTGTTTTATCACAAAATGATAGACTTCACATTAAAAGAACTTATTTATGCGGTTCAAGAAAAACAAATTCTAAACAACCAAGAGGTTCAATTATTTAAGCAATACAGTGATTTGTTGTTGTATTCCATTGAAGCCATGCGTGTAAAATACATGTATGATGACGAGGAAAATATGAAGGTGGATTTAACAGATTCCGGTTTTCCGAATTATCTTGAGTTTAGATATTTATTTAATGATTTAGAATTACGTGAAGAGTATCTTGGCAAACTTACAGATGTAGAAACCCTAAAAGATGAGTTTTTAGATACTTTAATGCGGAAAAAAGAGCCTATCGCTAAACGCAAACTCTTTCAAGCATCATCTATAGTATATTATACCTCTGCAAAGAAGGAATATATTTTTAATCGTTTTGTACAAGGTAAAATAATGCAAGCACCAGCAGAAGTGGAAGAAGACTATTTGGTTAGTTGGAGCTTTTACGATGTATCGCATAACAGACCATACATTTGCTATATGTACTTTAATTACGATGGTAAAAATATTCAAGATTATAAAGACGAATTGTATTCGGTTCTTAAAAATGCGGCTGATCGTGATATGAATTTAGATACTATGGCTTATGCTATAGATAAACGTTTGCCAAAAGTTTTTCCTAAGCGTATCCGACGTATAGATTTAGGTCCAATTCATAATGTGTTTGCCAAGGACGAAAACAAAGTAACGCATGCTATTTTGCAAAGTATTGCCAATAAAGAAGTGCCTTTAGAATCTTATGCAATTTCATTTAAAATAGACGAATTAAAATCTGGTAGTGAATTTAGAGAAGGCAGTTTTTTTAGTAAACAAACCTTTCAACGTTGGGATGCTATTTTTAAGCAACGTTACATATTTGCACCACATAGAATTATACAATTACTATATAACAAAACACCAGAGATTATGAATAAGTTAGCGCAGAGTCCGATTCAAATTTCGGAGTTAGAAATGAAATAAGTCTTCAGTGATTAGTATGTAGTTGGCAGTAGAATATAGGAAAATTGAACATGTCGTTTAAAACATTATTGGCTTATCAAAAAGGATTCGAATTGGCAATGGTGGTTTTTCAATTGACTAAGGAATTTCCTAAATCTGAAATGTTTGGTTTAACGCCCCAAATGGTAAGGTCGAGTAGTGCTGTTTGTTCAAATATTGCTGAAGCTTATAGAAAGCGTCAATATGAAAAGCATTGTTAGAAGTAAATTATCTGATGCAGATAGTGAAAATTCGGAAACTCAATTATGGTTAGATTTTTCATTAGCATGTGGGTATATTTCAGAAGAAAAGAAACAAGAATTACAATATAAAAGCGAAGAAATAGGAAAGCTTATCAATTATATGATGAAGAATCTCAATAAATTCGGAATATAAAAATGAAAAAGTCTGCAAGTATTCAGTCCACAGTTGGCAATTACAGTAGATGTTATTTCATCATATAATAAATTAAGTTTTAAAATATATAAAAAAAGCAACAGTAAGTCACTACAGTAAATACTGAGGACTGAAGACTGTAAACTGAATACTAAATAAAAATGGAACACAACTCAACCTTCCCTATAAAACAAAATGAATTAGACATGCTTCGCGATGAAGCGACAACCTATCTAAAATCCATTCAATGGGAGCAAAGTCAACGTGCAAAAAATAAAGATGCAGATGCCAAAGACGAATCTATTTTGTTGTATTTGTCTAGAGCAAATAATGGTAGCAACGTTAATGTCACTTCAGTGTCTAAAACCATTTTAGCATTAAAAAAACGTTTGTTACCTGAGTCTGTAGCGCTTCCTATTTATTTAAATCAAGCTTTGTTTGCGGTTCAAGAAGGATTAACGCTAGGCATTTGGATAAAAGATTCATTCTATGACGCTTCAGGCTTATCGAGTTTAAGTGAGAATAAATCGGCATTAGATAGCTCAGGAAGACGGGAATATGAAAGCAAAATGCATACAGCAACGGCTTTTATGTTATTTTCAACAGCATATAAAATTCTTCATGATTTAAAACCATATGCTTCAGATGATTTATCGGTGATGAAACAAAAGTTTGCAGGTATTCCCGAAGTATCATTATTAACGCCTTTAAAAGGAATTTCTTGTCAGTTATTTTATTACGATAAGTATTTAGGGCATCCTGAAATTATTAAATCAGACAAGGATGTAATTGATTTTACAGTGGTTTATTTTGAAGCGTTAATTGCAGAAATTCAATTACGTAAAAGTGCCTTAGAATATACAGAAACCATAGTTGATAGAACGTATAAATTAGAGAATTCAGAATTTGCGGTTTCTGGTTGGGATAATGCTTTTTCTGGTACAGCTGTTAGTGTAGAATTTAATAAAATTCAGTTTGAACAAATTGTAGGTAATAAAGATGCCAAGCATTTTGCGCGTCGTTTAACAGAGCGCTTATTGAGTTACGATATAGAAGCAAAGAAAAATCCATTTCAAGAATTAGGCGGATTTATGCCAGTGTTTATGGGTTACGGAATTCCTGGTACAGGAAAAAGTATGCTAATTGCAGCTATTGCAACCCGACTTAAAGAACATTCCGATAATTTAGATATTCCGTTTTTATTTCATCCTATGCCAGATACTTTGATATCAACATTTCAAGGTGGTTCTGCCGAAAAAATGGTAGAGTGGATGAAGCCATTACAAGACCCTTCGAAATTAATTTTTGCACCAATTGATGATGCCGAAAATAACTTACAAGAGCGTACAGCACAAGGTGTTTCTGCAGGTGTAAAAGAAGTAATTGGTGTGTTTTTAAGATATACAGAAGGCGCTTATGCTGTAAATTATGGAAACAGTTCTATTGGTTTATTTACCAATTTGCCAGAAATGTTAGATAAAGCGGTAATTTCTAGAGTACAAGGTAGATTTAAAATTGATGGTGCACGTACGGAACACGATTTTTTGGATCAAGATTACATCTGGTGGAAAAAATTACAAGATACTATGCCAGATTTTGTAAACATGAATGACCCAGAAGTGTACAAATATTTGTCAGACCAAGGGTTAGCCAATAGTATGGGAGACATTCTTAATGCGATTGAGGATCCTTCGGAAGCAAGAGTGCATGCTACATTTGATAAGGTTGAAAAATTACATCAAAACGACGACCATATGTTTTATGCAGCATTATATAAAGAAATTCAGAAAATATTTCCGTTTTTCTCGTCAAGAGATGTTAGAAATATTCAATCTGCCATTTCATTACGTTTGACGGATTTCGATTTAGAACAAGATTGGTTTGAAAATCCTGAAACGTATTTCAAAAAAGATTACGAGACTAAATTTAATATGCTTCAAGAATTAATGAAGGCGAACATGAAAGGTTTAAACTTTTCAGATATTAGAAGACAAGAAGTAATTAGATATTTAGATAACGTAGCAACGATTGCAGATACAGACTTTAAACGAAAAGTAGATGCTAGAGTGAACCAAATGAATATTGAAACTAAGGCTCGTGAGCAATTTGGCATTAAAGGCTAAACATGGAAGAGAACATAAACAAAGACATAGAAATAGATAAAGTGGCCAAAGAACCTACAAAAGGTTGGTTGCAACGACTAAAGGATGAAAGTTGGGAAGCTGAATTACTAGTTTCTGCCATTGCTATTTTTGGTATATTTCAGATGTTTGATGTAATTGATTGGGGCACAAATAAGTTTATTAACGTATTAAATCCTAGTCAATATTTAGTGGGTTATGCTATTTTATTTATTGGGTTATTTGCCATAAGTATTTTGGCATCTATGTTTGTGATTCATTTTTTCCTTCGTGCGTATTGGATTGGTTTAGTAGGTTTAAATTCTGTTTTTCCAGATTATAGTATAGAAGATAGTGCGTATTCAAAAATATATACCGAAAAGATTCTCACTATTCTTCCAAAACTAGAAGATTCAATAAAAAAAGTAGATGCGTTGTGTAGTGTTATTTTTTCAGCAGCATTTACATTTTTACTGATGTATGCTTATATGGCTTTAATGGCTTGTCTTTACCTGCTATTATTTAATTTATTATCAGATTTCGTACCTACACTAATTCTTTTAATTCCATTAGTTTTATTTATTGGAGCCATGCTATTCCAAATAATTATTGGAACCATAGCTAATTTGAAGAAAAATAGAGAAAAAGAAAGTCTTCAGATTTTATATTTTAAAGCTGTAAAATATACCTCTCTGATTATGATTGGACCTTTATATAAGTCCATTCTTCAAGTATCAATGATCTTTGGTTCTAATTTTAAGAAGAACAAATCGCTTGCTTATTTAATGCTCTCATTTTTAATTGTTGGGATGCCTTTGGCTATTATTCAAATGAATAAAACGAACATTCCGTATTTAATTAAAACTGGAATTGGTGTTGAGGCAGATGAATTAAAAATATACCCAAGTTATTATGCCTCAGAAAATACAAGTAGCACATTTCTTTTAGCGCCAGAAATTGCATCTGACGTTATAAAATCTAAAGTAATTAAAGTCTTTATTCCCATTTTTGATAACGAAAAGAGACTACGAGAAGGCACTTGTGAAACTTATAAAGAAGATGAAAATCTAACGAAATCAGAACAGCGAAAAGCGAGTAGTTTAAGTTTTTTAAACTGTTATAAAACCTATAATACAGTGTTTTTAAATGATGAAAAAGTGGATGCAGATTTCTTAAAATATAAGCATCCGGTAACAAAACAATTTGGAGTGATAGGTTATGTATCCTTAAAGGATGCAACCTTTGGCATGCAGACTATAACTATAAAAAAAGAATACAGCAAGGATAATATTAAGTCTTGGTCAATACCTTTTTATTACGTAGAAAACAATTAGATCTATCTTAAGGATACATCCATATGAAGGATAAATTAAAAAACATTACAAAAACAACGCTGTCTCACGATTGGGCAAAATTAGATAGAATTGATTACGATTTTCAGTTTAAAAATGGTGCATGGAAACGACTATCTAGAGAAACCTATAACAGAGGACATGGCGCTGCAATATTACTTTATAATGTCCAAAATGGAACTGTAATATTAACCAAACAATTTAGAATGCCAATCTATGATGTCCATAAGGACGAAGGCATGTCTATAGAAGTTTGTGCAGGTGCAATTGATAATAATGATAGTCCATTAGCAACTGTGATACGAGAAGCAGAAGAGGAAGTAGGTTATAGCATTAAAACGGCAGAGCAAGTACTTACTGCATATACATCACCTGGCGCAATAACCGAAAAAATGTACTTGTTCATAGCTAGTTACAATGAACAAATGAAGGTTACACAAGGTGGAGGATTAGACAGTGAAGATGAAGAAATTGAAGTTTTAGAAATTCCGTTTTCTAAAGCCATAGAGATGATTAAAACAGAAGAGATTATTGATGCCAAAACAATAATGCTATTGCAATATGTTCAAATTAATAATTTGATGACCCAAAAATGAACAAACTAAAACAAGCAAATTTATACAGAAGCGAACTCATTTCTATAAGTGGTAAACTTGTAGAACGTTATAACAAGTGTTTAAAAACATTAGGATTTAAAGAAACTAAACTCAAATCATTTTATATCGATGGTATTGGTTGGAGTCCGGAAATTGCAGAAGAAAAAAAGAACACACAATACTTAAATCATGGTGATGCGAATCCGCATGGCATAATTATTTCGCCATTACAAAAAGGAAAACCTGTGTATCTGCCATTTCATTCCTTTGATAAAGAAATGATGCAACATGTGTTTAGAACCCATGGTCAGAAAATCAATGATATTACAAGAGATTCTGCCATTTGTATAGATTTTGATCAAAATATAGATGTTTTTTATGAGCCATTAGATGTGCTCAAATACGATAATGTAAATATAACATTCCGACTCATTGATAATCTCGAGCAAGTACAACGCGACCAATTAAAGTTGGTAGATACCTTTAGAACAGATAATAATTTTATTGATGAAAACATTCATAAGCAACTGTTAGAATCGGCAAAGACATATGGCGACTTAAGAGATAGAGATTTAAGTCTTCATCCCTTGCATTTTTCAACAGATTCTTTTTATACTAGAGCTTTTGATGGTGTGTATTTACTTAGAGATTTTATAAAACCAATTGTAGTTTTTGAAAGTTTAGAGTATTATAAAGAAGCCATAAAAGATACAGTACATGATGTATTAATTTACCATATTGCACAGCCTGAATTAATTGCTAAACTTACAGATCATATCATTATAGAATGTGATTTAGAACACATGGTAAACACGTCTAACTATGAGCGCATTAAAAAGTATGAATTAGCTCAGTTTTTGAAGGATACAGAGCATCCAATTAAAACCATTTTAAATGATAAGGTTTTATTTAAAAGTTATTTAAACAAAATAGATATCAAAGCCAGAAAGCAAGTCATGGGTGTGGAGTTGTATTTAGAAAAATTAGAAAGAAGCAATGCCTTTAAAATTGAAGATATTGTAGACCAATCTTTATATTTTTCATTGCATCAACCACATTCTTCGCTATCGTCAGAGCATCGGGATTTAATTCATAAATTACTCATTAATATTGCACCTAAGGACGTATTATTCTTGTATTGGTATGATAAGGAGCAGTTTTATAAAAATTATGAAACTTGGGATGATTCCTTTAAAGATTGGGTAATTGAAAGTATCCGTAACAATATTTAATAAAATTAGACTAATTTTATAGTAGTTAGCATTACAGGTGTTAAAAAGCTAAAGTGAAACTTAAAATAAAACAACCATGGGAATAGAACTCGTCATATTTATATCTGCAATTTTATTCGGAATTTTTCTGTACTGGAGAGAATCGAATAGTAATGCTGTTTATCGTTTTTTAAATAAAATAGTCAATAGTAAAGAGTTACAAATGTCTAAAGATAATCCCAAAGGATTTGTTTATAGACAATCGCTTTTACCTCGTATCATATTTATCGTTAGTTTGGTCTTAGTGGCAGCTTTAGTTGTAGAATTTTTAACTCCTATAGCCGTTTTTAGCAGTTATTACGGTATTTCGGCGTTTGCTTCATTTGCCTTAGGAACCTTAATAGGCACATATTTAGCCAATTTTGTAATAAAAACCACAGAGGTGGTAGAAGAAAAAAGTGATTCTATTGGAGATATGGTAGACGAGGCTGTAGAAAAAGGAAAAGACTTTATAGAGGATTTAAAAAGTAAAGATGACGTGGTTGTAGAACCAGCTAAAGAAAACACAACATCTCAACCTGAAGTTGAAAAAACAAGCGCACGTGACCGATTAAAAGATAAGGGTCTTATGTAAAACATGGTGTCATCCTGAACTTGTTTTCAGGATATTTTAAATTTAACTAGAAACAAGTAAGCATCACAACAACAAAATATTTAAAATGATTAGAAATTACTGGAATAAAGGCGGAAAACAGAAGGGAATCACAATTTTTGTGGTGTTACTATTATTAGTCTTACTGTTCTTTTTTAGAGATGATTACCAACCTGTTTTATTATTTCTACGTAAATACATATTCGTAATACTCATCAGTGTATTGGTGCTTTTCTTTGGATTGAGAAAATTCAGAAAATCAGCCAGCACAGGTGGAAGATTGGGCATTTTAGCATTACTGATTATATTTTTTGGTTTATTGTATGGAGTAGGATGGCATTTAAAAATGTACGATTACATGAAAACCTATAACGTATTTAATAGTTTAAATAAAGTTGAAATTAATGAATTGCCATTAACTCAGAACGAACGCATACAGCCATTAAGAAACATTTTTTCAATGGCTAATGAAAGTGTAGGTGAAACCAAAGATGTATCCTTACCACATTTAGTAAGAATTGGTACTGAGAATAAATGGACAATGGCGATACAGCCAAGTGAAAAGTATGTTATGCAGCAAATGAGTGATAATACAGAAGAAGTATTTGCCGTGAGCAGTACAACACCATTTCCACGTTTTTCAAATGAAAACAGAATCGACGTTACGTTTTCTATTGGTGAATCTTTAAAGTTTAGTAGAAACACCTACAATGCTGTAGTGCAGCGTTTTAATCCTTGGATGTTATTTAATCACGAGCCAAGTGATACGTTTTATATGAAAAATGATAACGACCAATGGGTACAAGTGGTAAGTTTAATAAAATGGAAGGGCTTTTTCTTTCCGTACCCAACGTTTGGAGGTGTCATGATTATTGAAAACGGCGAACACGATTTTGATGATTATTTAGAGCGCATAACCATAGGAAAAGGTACTTATGTTTGTCCAGAAGATATAAAGAATTACCCGTTTTTAACCAAGCAAAATACCTTATCAGAAAAAGTATCGCAATTAGAAGCAGAATCTTTAAAGTTTTTAGGAGGCTTTAGTGATCCATTACCTTGGAATATGGAAACAGCGGTTAAAATACCATTAATGCCTAAAGATCAAAACCAACAACCTTATGTGACGGATTTTGATTTTGCAGGTTCAAATTCTGATGCCTTCAGTGGCTTGTATCATTGGTTTGGTTTAGAACCTGTTGGTGACGAAAGAACAAGTTTAAGTTATAGTGTGTTTATTCCTGCAGACGGAACAGATAAATTGTATTACTACGATCATGCTTCAAAAAAGCAAGGTTATGCTGGTGTTTCTGCAATGCCTTTAAAGGTTAAGGAATCGCGTAAAGAATATGATTGGTCAGCGAATACGCCTGTAGAATTTAGACCTTATATAAAAGATATTGCAGGTAGAAAACGCATGTTTTTCTTAGGTACTGTGTCGTCAATTAGTGAAAAAAATGCACAACAATTTGATGGATCAGCTACACCAGATTTAGTATTAATTGATAGCGAATATAGAGATGTTATTTGGATTGATGTAAAACATCCAAGTACTTGGGATGAAGAAGTTTATAATCAACTAAACGAAGCCTGGCGCGCAAGTGAAGGTATTGGATATTATTATAAAGAGGTGCCAAAAGATGAAGATATTATGGAGCAAGAAATGGATTCTATAATGCGCATACCAAAGACGGAAGATAATACTGAAGTGATTAATAAGTTACAACGACAGATTGATTCGTTAAAAGCGGCTGGTCAATAAATAATTAGTAGAAGCTTTAAAAAAATCGAAAGACTTGTTATGTTTTTAAACTAGCAAGTCTTTTTTAGTTCATCACAATAAAAAGGTTTGGTTTGCTGACTGAAATATACTAGTTATAAGTTTAGTATCATCTTAATATCACAGCGTTCATAAGGCGACTGTGCTTCAACAGGAATTTCTTTAAAACCATATTTGCGGTATAAATAAATAGCATTTTCTAACTTTCGGCTAGAGTAGAGAATAAGGCTATTAAATTGTTGTGTTTTACCAAAATCAATACAATGCTGCAATAATTGTTGGCCGATCTTTTGACCACGTTCATTTGGTAAAACCGCCATTTTAGTTAATTCTAATATTCCAGATGTTGCCGTAGGCATCAACGCTACAGTGCCTACTATGTGTTCTGCTTTTACAGCAAAAAATATAAATCCACCTTTATCAATGATGTATTGATTAGGTTTACTTAAAACTTCTTCGTCATAATCTTCAACATAAAAGAAGGTTCTTAACCATTCAATATTCAAATCGTAGAACTGTTGCGTATACTTTGTATTAAAGTCAATTATTTTTATTCCCATTAGCCTTAATAAAATCCGTTATTAAATAAGAAATAAGTTTTCCTACGTTAGTGATTGACTTTTTGCGTGGCGCAGCTTCACAGATATGCAGATAAGTCGCTTCGCTATGTTTACCAAAATAATGTACAAATTGCCTAGCTTGTTTTGCACTAAAACCACTTGGTGTTTTTGCACTACTTGGTATATTTTCTATGGCATCACAATCTATTTCAATTCCGAATGATTTATTGGAAACATGATCTAATGCCGCTTTTATTTCGGGTTTAAAGTCTACTTCGTTACGTACTTCTATAGCTTCGTAAGTATTATATTTTATGGACTTTACTTTTTTTATTTTCTTTAATAAGGCATCAGACGTGTAGTTTTCATGAAGTCCAAAAATGAAATAGTTTTTAAGAAATCCTTCGGCATAAGCATAACTAAACCCATTGCCACTATGTCTACCTTCTTCGGCTCTAAAGTCTGAGTGTGCGTCAAAGTTTACCACATTTATGGTGTCGTTTTTCGCTAAGGCAGTTCCTTTGATATTGCCGTAAGCATTGT
Source organism: Winogradskyella eckloniae (assembly GCF_013249045.1). Lineage (GTDB taxonomy): Bacteria > Bacteroidota > Bacteroidia > Flavobacteriales > Flavobacteriaceae > Winogradskyella > Winogradskyella eckloniae. The sequence goes on along the minus strand of NZ_JABRWP010000004.1, from coordinate 352,085 downwards.
TATGTCCACCACCAATAATAATAGGTGTTTTACCAGCTTTAACTATAGACGACACGACATGCGTTACATCTTTATCTATAGTTTCAACAAATCGTCTGATTTTATGAAGTTCTTTCTTTTTTGAGTTGTCTAAATGCAGTAAAGTGTCTTGAGCTTCAGGATACTCTAAATGTCCAAGTACTAGCACGCGTTTTGCAGTCGTAAAGTGATTACTCTGCATATTTAACAAAATTTTTAATGTTGCATCCCAAGCCTTGTAAGTGCCTGTTTTTCCGTAGTTTCCATAAACACCAATGTCTTCTTTTATTCCAAATAACACATAGTCAACGTCCAAATTAACAATATCATCGTATATGTTAGTGAGGTTAGAGATTAACTGAATATGTTCACCAAATTTTGATTCACTTTTACGTTTCTTTAAAAGTTCTTGTTTTTCTTTTTCAGAAAATAAAATAAAATGATTCATTAAAAAAATATTAAATAATAAATTAAAAATACATATTTATTTATGACTTTTATCTCAAATTAAAATTTAAAAACAACAATTAACAATACTAAAAAGACACAATTTATGAATGATTCACAAAAATCGAGTAGAGGATTAAAGGTAGGGTTAGGTATTTTAGCCGTATTATTCTTAGTAACTGCATTTTATACATCTAAGTTGTATAATGAAAAGCAGGAAAATGAAAAATTATTAGTTAGCGAAAAGCAACAAGTGATGAATGATTTAAATAATCTAGCTAAAGATTATGATGAAGCGATTGCAGAAAGCGAAGTGAAAAATCAAGATTTAATTGCTGCTAGAGAGCGTATCCAAGGCTTAATGGATTCACTTAAAATTTCTCAGAATAGTGTAAACAGCTTATGGAGATACAAAAAGAAGTATCAAGCATTAGAGGAGGAAATGGAAATTTTATTAACGGAAAACGATCGTTTAAAAGTAGAAAACCAATATTTAGCAACCTCTTTAGATAGTACACAAGTACAATTAGCAGAGCGTACAATGTTTACAGATTCGCTTTTAGTGCAAAACACACAATTGGCTACGGTTGTTAAGGATGCGGCAGCATTACAAACGGTTGGATTAGTTGGTATGGGTGTTTTAGAAAGAGCAAGTGGTAAACAAGTACCTATGGAGCGAGCACGACGAAGTGATAAAATAAAAGTATGCTTTACTGTGGCTAAAAATACGTTAACAGAAGCTGGTGATAAAGAATTATATGTACAAGTAATTGACCCAATGAACAATGTTTTAGGTGCAAATGACCAAGTACAGTTTGAAGATCAAGTTTTAAACTTTAGCTTAATTAGTAGATTTAATTATGAAAACAGAAATTTAAACATCTGTGAATACGTTTCTCCATCTGAAGACTCTAAGTTTGAAGCTGGTCGTTATAAAATAAATGTATTTAATGATAAGGCATTAATTTCGTCTTCAGAGTTTACTTTGAAATAGAATAGCGTAATCTTAAATATTTATAAAAAAAATCCAGAAGTTGACTTCTGGATTTTTTTTATGCTTCTAACAACTGACCATTAATTATAACTTGTTCAATAGGATTGTGTGCAAAAGCATATGGTATTTCACTATAATGCTCCATTGGCTTAGTGATTAAAAGATTCGCTTTTTTACCACGCGTAATACTTCCGTACATATTACTTATACCCATGGCATAAGCGCCATTTACGGTCGCAGCATTAATAGCTTCTTCTGGTGTCAATTTTAATTTTACACATGCTGCGCCAACAATAAAGTTCATGTTACCACTTGGTGCTGAACCAGGATTGTAATCTGTTGCAATGGCTAGAGGTAAACCTGCATCTATTATGTTTCGTGCTTTGGTATATGAAATACCTAGAAAGTAAGAACAACCAGGTAAAGCTACAGCGATAGTATCACTACCTTTTAGTGCTTTGATGTCATTTTCGTTTAGCTCTTCTAAATGGTCTACAGACAGCGCATTGTATTTTACACCAAGTGCAATGCCGCCCAAAATATTAAATTGATTCACATGTATTTTTGGTCTTAAGTTATGTGCTTGGCCTGCTTTTAATATGGTTTCGGTATCCTTAATATCAAAATAACCTTCTTCACAAAACACATCGATATAATGTGTAATATTAGAGGCTGCGGCTTCTGGTATTAACTGTTCTGTAATATACTTAATATACGCTTCTTTCTTTGTTTTATAGTCTTCTGGAATAGCATGTGCTGCTAATAATGTTGGTGTGATAACAGCTAAACTTTCTTGCTTTATACGCTTAATAACGCGTAGCATTTTTAGTTCTGCCTCTAAAGTTAAGCCATAGCCTGTTTTTATTTCTATTGCTCCAGTGCCCATGGCAATAAGTTCGTTTAATCGTGCTATAGATTGGTCGTACAAGTCATCTTCAGAGGTGTCTTGCAAGACTTTTGCGGAATTTAATATGCCACCTCCTTTATTTGCTATTTCAGCATATGATAAACCGTTTATTCTATCAACAAATTCTGAAGTTCTATTTCCGGCATACACAATATGTGTGTGTGAATCGCACCAAGAAGGCAAAACAATTTTACCTGTAGCATCAATTATGGTATCGGCTTCAATAGTTCTATAATCTTCCATTTCTCCATACTCAATAATGGTATCATGTTCTAAATAAACGTAGGCATTTTCAAGTACAGTAAGGGTTTTCATTTCTTCTCCTTTGAGAAGTGTTACATTTGTTTCGTGGACTTGAAGGAGTTGTTTAATATTTAATATTAGTATAGACATAGAGATTGGTGTTTTTGTAAAGATTGTTAAATTTTTGAACAAAAAAAAACGCTAGTAGGTATTTACTAGCGTTTTCATAAATTATTTAATGATATTTTAATGTTTTATAAACTTTGTTGAAAATTTATCATTAAGGATAATGGAGTAAACACCTGCATCACATTGAGAGACATCTATAGGTTCTCCAATCATTAAGGTTTTACTAAGTATTTCCTTACCTAAAGCATCTATTACAGAAACTTTTATAGTGGCATCAAAACCTTCAAAATTTAATAGATCTCTTGTAGGATTAGGATATATTGAAACTGTTTCTAATTCCGAAATAGGAATACTAAGCACAACCTTTTGATTTTCAAAATAATTTAAATCATCTTCATTGTATGCACAAATCGCAATATCTAAATCGCCATCAGCATCAAAATCTTCAATAGCATGAACAAAGGCTTGGCTCTGAGTAGCGTCAATAACTTCTTCGGCTGCAAAAATACCTGCACCATTATTTTTAAACCATACAAGATCATTACCTGCATTTGATTTTCCACTACTTAAGATGATATCCTTTAAGCCATCATTATCTAAATCTTTAAATTGTGCTAAAGCCGGATTGTTAATAGATGTTGTAAAAGCCGTCTCTGTAAAACCGCTTCCATTATCTTCTAACCAATATAAATTTCCGGCAGGACCTCCACCATAAGATACTTCAGAAACTAATAAATCAAGATTGCTATCACCATCAATGTCTTCAAATTCTAAATTAAATATACCTACTTTACCCGTAGTCACAGAAGTCGCATCTTTAATAAATGAAACCGTTCCGCCAGGAATTAAATCATTTCTGAAGATTTCGATTACATCACCACTGTAAGCAGCTGTACCAACAACAGCGTCTAAATCGCCATCATTATCTATATCTTTTAGTTTTACAGCGCCAGGTGCATTTAAAGTGTTATCTATTTTATTTGTTTCTAGAGTAAACGTCCCTGTACCATCATTAGAGAACCAAACCACTTCATCGTTACTATAAGCTGATATGGCAATATCAAGATGTGTATCGTTATTAATATCACCAACGGCCATTCCGGAAGCACCTATAATAGTGTTAGAAATAATATTTTCCGTTAGGAAATTCCCAGCGCCATCATTTGGATACCAAGCAAAACTATCATTATTATAACCAGTGGCTAAAATGTCTAAATAACTATCATTATTAAGATCTACAAGTTTTACTTCTACAATTCCATTTAGTCCTGTAGTGACTAAGGGTTGTAAGGTAAACGTATTATCTCCATTATTTTTATACCATTCTATGGTATTTCCTAAGTTGGTTCCAATAACAATATCTATAAAAGAGTCGCCATCAATTAATCCAGAATTTATTGCATATGGCGCATCACCAGTAGTTCCATTAATGGTCACTTTTGGTAAAAATGTAGTTTGTGCGTAAGCAAAAGAACTTAACAAAGCCAATGCAAAGAGTATTTTGTGTTTCATCTTTTATAGTATTTAAAGGTTGATTAAATGTTATTATTTAAGACTGCCTACCATGTTTTCTGGTTTTACCCATTCGTCATAATCTTCTGCAGATACGTAGCCAAGATTTACAGCTTCTTCTTTTAAGGTAGTTCCGTTTTTATGAGCTGTATTTGCGATTTCTGCAGCTTTGTAATACCCAATTTTGGTGTTTAAAGCTGTTACTAACATAAGGGAGTTATTTAATAATTCTTTAATAACCTTATGATTTGGTTCTATACCACTAGCACAGTGTTCTTCAAAACTTACACAGGCATCACCTATAAGTTGCGCAGATTGTAAAATGTTGGCTGCCATCATTGGTTTAAATACGTTTAACTCATAATGACCTTGTGTACCACCAACAGAAATAGCAACATCGTTACCTAAAACCTGAGCACAAACCATAGTTAAGGCTTCACATTGTGTTGGGTTTACTTTTCCTGGCATTATAGAACTTCCTGGTTCATTTGCAGGAATAATAATTTCTCCAATTCCAGAACGCGGTCCAGAAGCCATCATTCTGATATCATTAGCAATTTTATTTAAAGAAACGGCTAACATTTTTAATGCACCATGCGTTTCTACAATAGCATCATGTGCTGCTAAAGCTTCAAATTTATTTTCTGCGGTTACAAATGGTAAATTGGTAAACTCAGCAATGTATTTTGCAACTAAAACATCATAACCTTCAGGTGTATTGAGTCCTGTTCCTACAGCAGTACCACCTAATGCCAATTCGCTTAAATGTGCAAGGGTTGCTTCTAAGGCTTTTAGTCCGTGATCTAATTGAGAGACATAGCCCGAAAATTCTTGGCCTAACGTTAAAGGCGTTGCATCCATTAAATGGGTACGTCCAATTTTTACAACTTCTTTAAATTCAATAGATTTTTTGTGTAAGGTATTACGTAATTGAATAACACCAGGAATGGTAGTTTCTACTACTTTTTTGTAGGCTGCAATATGCATTCCGGTTGGGAATGTATCGTTTGAAGATTGAGATTTATTAACATCGTCATTAGGTTGAATGGTTTTTTCGCCCTCTCCAATAACTTTACCTGCTATTTGGTGTGCTCTATTGGCTACAACTTCATTAACATTCATGTTACTTTGTGTACCAGATCCGGTTTGCCAAACAACTAATGGAAATTGATCGTCGTGTTGTCCATCTAATATTTCGTCACATACTTTTGCAATTAAATCGCGCTTTTCAGTTGATAACACGTTTAATTCGCAATTTGTATATGCGGCAGCTTTCTTTAAATATGCAAAACCATAAACAATTTCTAATGGCATTGATGCAGAAGCGCCTATTTTAAAATTATTACGAGAACGTTCTGTTTGTGCTCCCCAAAGTTTGTCGGCAGGTACTTTAACCTCACCCATCGTATCTTTTTCAATTCTATACTTCATATTAGTTTTATTTAATGCTATACAAAATTAAAGATTTTGTAACTTTATTAACAAGGTATACAAGGTTTTATGTGAACAGGTATTTATTAAAAAAGTTAATAAGTTTTTTAGCTTTTTTTTATAAAAATGCCATTTTTTAAATTTTAAGAATATGATAAATATTAAAGAGTAAAACTGAGTAATCATTAAAAAAATGCAATCAGGATTAGTGTTGAAATAATAATATTAACTTAAACTAATAATTGTTAAATTGGTAATGAATATAATTGGAGCTAACTGTTTAGTATTCAGTTGAAATACATTAATTTATTCATGAAAATAGTGTAGTTTTGCGCACCTAAAACGTACAATAACTAACTAAAAATTAATCAATTGAAAGAAGAACACTTTAAATGGTATTCACCAACCTTAAGTAAGGATATTGAAATGCTTGTCTTTGGGCATGCTGGTTATCCAATAATTTTGTTTCCCACTACAATGGGAAAGCATAATGAATGTAGAGATATGCAACTTGTAGAATCAATAAGATGGTTTGTAGAACAAGGTCTAGTTCAAATTTATTGTCCGGATAGTATTAATGAATTAAGTTGGTACAATAAAGGTATTCATCCTGCAGATCGTGCTAAAAATCATAATTGGTATGATGAGTTTATTATGAATGAACTCGTTAATAAAATCTGTTATGAGAAAGGCTTGAGTAAATTAGCGGTTGCTGGTCCTAGTTTTGGAGGTTACCAAGCGGCAAATTTTGCCTTTAGACATCCAGAGCGCGTGAGCCATATGTTTAGCATGAGTGGTTCTTTTGATATAAAATCTTTCGTAGATGGTTACTATGACGATAATGTGTATTATAACAACCCAGTAGATTTTTTACCTGGTGCTAATCATCCCGATTTATGGAATATGAAAATTGTACTTGGTGTAGGCGAATGGGATATTTGTTTGGATGCAAATAAAAGACTTGCTAGTATATTAACAGAAAAAAACATACCTTTCTGGTATGACGAGCATAAATGGGCAGAACATGATTGGCCTTTATGGAATAGAATGTTTCCACATTATTTATCAAAACTATAAACTTACTTACAAATTAATTAAACCAACTAATCCATTATTAATATGAGAAAAATAGGAATTTTATTCGGTCAAGAAAATACCTTCCCTTGGGCATTTATTGATAGAGTTAACGAAAAAATAAAAGAACAAGGCATTAAGGATATGATGGCAGAAGCCGTGTCTATTGATACAGTAGAGCAAGCAAAATCCGATGAGTATGCTGTAATTATAGATAGAATATCTCAAGATGTTCCTTTTTATAGAGCCTATTTAAAAAATGCTGCGATTACAGGAACGGCTGTTATTAATAATCCGTTTTGGTGGAGTGCAGACGAAAAATTCTTCAATAATGCCTTAGCGGAATCTATTGGAGTGCCTGTTCCAAAAACCTTTATTTTACCTTCATCACATCGTCCACCAGACACTGATGAAAATTCGTTTAGAAACATGAAATTTCCTTTTGATTGGGAAAAGATGTTTAACACTATAGGTTTTCCTGCATATATGAAACCGCATGATGGTGGTGGTTGGAAAAGTGTTTACCGTGTAGAAAACCCTGAAGACTTATGGGCTAAGCATGGCGAAACTGAGAATTTGGTAATGATGCTTCAAGAAGAAATAAATTTTACGGAGTATTTTAGATGTTATGCGCTTGGTACGGATCAAATTCATATTATGCAATATGAACCAAGAAATCCACACCACTTAAGGTATGTTATTGATGGACCTCCTGTAGATAAGAAATTATTAGATTTAATAGAATCTTATTGTATTAAGCTTAATAAGGCTTTAGGATATGACTTTAATACGGTAGAATTTGCGGTAAGAGATGGTATACCGTATGCAATTGATTTTTGTAATCCTGCACCAGATGCTGATGTGCATTCTGTAGGTCAAGAAAATTTTGATTGGATTGTAGAAAATGCAGCGAATTTAGCGATTGCAAAAGCAAAGCAATACAAAAAAGGTCAAATGAATTTAACTTGGGGAACCTTTGTGAAAGATCAAATGGAAGCGCCAAAAAAGGCTGTAAAAAAAGCAGCAAAAAAGAAAGCACCAGTTAAAAAAGCAACACCAAAAAAAGGAACACCAAAAAAGGTCGCAGAGAAAAAGGTAGATGCTAAAAAGGTGACACCAAAAAAGACCACTTCTAAAAAAGTTGCTAAAAAGACAGTAACAAAAAAGGCAGCGGTTAAAAAAGTGGTAGCAGATGACTTAAAGAAAATAGAAGGTATTGGTCCTAAAATAGCAACCACATTAGCAACAGCAGGTATAACCACTTTTGCTAAATTGGCTAAAACAAAATCTGATGCAATTAGTAAAATAATAGCAGAGGTTAGAGGGAACCATGTCACTGATACTTGGCCAAAACAGGCAAAACTAGCTGCTGACGGAAAATGGGATGCGCTAAAAAAATGGCAAGATGAATTAAATGGTGGCAAAGCAAAATAGCTAAATCACAATAGGTTTTAAGCCATATAAAGGCGTATTAGAACTATCATATTGAGCGCGACCGTAAGCTGTAAATTGTATTTCTGTTTTAGGCTGCGCTCATTTTGTCATAACTCTATTTTGTTTACTAACTAACCCGTAACTCCTTATTATGAAATTTACTTTAGGCATTGAAGAAGAGTATCAAATTATAGATCCGCATTCTAGAGAATTAATTTCTCACGACCAACAAATTGTTACAGAAGCCGCCAAAGTCTTAAATGACCAGGTAAAAGCAGAAATGCATCAGGCTGTGGTAGAAGTTGGTACCAATATATGTGAAGACATAACAGATGCGAGACAACAAATTTCTCATTTACGTAAATCTATTTCTAATATAGCCAATGATTTAGGTTTTAAAATTGGTGCAGCTGGCACACACCCTTTTTCTAAATGGGAACACCAACTCATTACGCCAAATCCACGTTATGATGAAATTATTACGGAGTTACAAGACACTGCACGTTCTAACTTAATTTTTGGATTACACGTCCATGTAGGAATGGCAGATAAAGAAATGGCGATACATTTGGTAAATGCCATGCGCTATTTTTTACCACATTTGTACGCATTGTCTACAAATTCGCCTTTTTGGGAAGGAAGAAATACAGGCTTTAAATCGTTTAGATCTAAGGTGTTTGATAAATTCCCAAGAACAGGAATTCCAGGTGTGTTTGAAAATTATGCGCATTATGAAAACTATGTGAATTTGTTAGTGAAAACTAAATGTATAGACAATCCTAAAAAGATTTGGTGGGATATTCGCGTGCATCCATTTTTTCCAACATTAGAAGTTAGAATATGTGATATTCCATTAACCGTAAATGAAACCATTTGTATAACAGCCATTATACAAGCCTTGGTGGCAAAATTATATGATTTAAGAACACATAATCTTAATTTTATGAATTACCATAGAGCGCTAATTAACGAAAACAAATGGCGTGCAAGCCGTTATGGAATTGATGGAAAAATGATTGATTTTGGTAAAGAAGCAGAAGTCGATACCAAATTATTAATGCTAGAGTTGTTAGATTTTATTGATGATGTTGTAGATGATCTAGGCTCTCGAAAAGAGATTGAATATATACATGAAATGATTAAAAATGGAACAGGTGCAGACCGCCAATTAGAAATTTTTAAGCAAACCAACGACCTTACTAAAGTAGTGGATTACATCACAGAACAAACTATTTTGGGTTTATAAATTACCGACGTATTACACATGATACCAAATAAATTAAAATTAGCAATTTTAGATATGAATAATGACGAGCCCAATCAAGGGTTGCGTTGTATAACCGAAATTGTAAGCACATTTAATGCAGACATTGATTTCCAGATTTTTAACATAAGAGCAAAGCAAGAAATTCCGGATACTTCTTTTGATATTTATATTTCTAGTGGTGGACCTGGTAGTCCGTTAGACCAAGGCGAATGGCGTAAACCGTATTTGGCATTAATGCAAAAGCTTTGGGATCATAATAAATCCTCGAACCTTCAAAAGAAATCTGTTTTTTTTATATGTTACTCCTTCCAAGTTATATGCGATTATTTTCAGCTTGGTGAATTAAAACCAAGACGTAGTACATCCTTTGGGATTTTAAGAGTGCATCAAACCAAAAAAGGACATAACGATTTAATATTTAAAGGATTAAACGACCCGTTTTATGCGGTAGATTCTAGAGATTGGCAACTTATTCAGCCTAAATTAACAGTGTTTAAAAAACATGGTGCCACCATTTTAAGTTTAGAAAAAATAAGAACACATGTAGAGTTAGAGCGAGCTATTATGGCGGTACGTTTTTCAGATGAATTTGTTGGGACGCAATTTCATCCCGAAGCCGAACCTGTAAGTATGGAAGCCTATTTTAAACAAGAAGAAAATAAAACGAAAGTGATTTCTAGTTTTGGCGAAAAAAAATACAATCAAATGATGGATAGAATTGACGATCCGGAGAAAATAGAACTTACATACAATACCATTTTACCAAAGTTTATTGAGAATGCAATACTAAAAATAAAGGAACCTTTAATGTCGTAATAATAATGATAAAGCCATTTAGAGACGCATATAATTCTAATTTTTCAGAACAAAAGTATCAAGATTTTATAGATGATATCAACCAAACACACCATTATAAGGTGCCGTTTAAGGTTTCTGAAACTCCTGTGTTTATACCCAAAGCGTTAAAAGACCAATTAGTAGAGGCGTGTCATGATATTATGTCTGTCATTGAGCAACCCAATTTTAAAGCCTTAACCGATGGTGCTTTTTTTGATGCCAGTACCATCGTACCAAATGAGGATGAGTGTTCTAAATTTATTCAATTAGACTTTGGTATTTGTAAGGATAAAAATGGAGCGATTGCGCCAAAACTTATAGAGCTACAAGGCTTTCCGTCGTTATATTATTTTCAAGAATTGTTAGGACGAAAGTATACAGAACATTTTGGTGCTGTGATGCCTAGTGGTTATTCTCAGCATTTAAACGGAATGACCTCTGCGGATTATTTAGCCTTATTAAAACAAGAAATTGTAGGCGATACGGATCCTAAACATATTATTTTATTAGAAATAGAACCACAACAACAAGCTACTGCGATAGATTTTTTCGCTACAGCCGACGCCATAGGTATCAAAGTGCTCTGTATTACAGACTTAAAAAAGAAAGGCAAAAAACTGTTTTATAAAGATGAGAATAATAATGACGTTGACGTTTTAAAAATTTACAACAGAATTATTTTTGATGAGTTACACCAAAGAACCGATTTAAAAACAGAATTTAGTTTTCAAGATGAGGTTGATGTAGAATGGATTGGTCATCCCAATTGGTTTTATAGAATCAGTAAATATACCATGCCGTTATTAAAAGGCGATTACGTCCCAAAATCGTATTATCTAGATCAACTAAAAGCACTACCAGCAGACTTAGAAAATTACGTATTAAAACCGTTGTATTCTTTTGCAGGAGCAGGTGTGGAGATCCATGTTACCAAAGCTATGATTGATAGTATTACCAACAAATCTAACTACTTACTACAAGAAAAAGTGACTTATGCACCTATAATAGAAACTATGGATGAACCTGCCAAATGCGAAATAAGAATGATGTTGCTACATAATTCTAAAACGAACACGACAGAGATTGTAAGCAATTTAATGCGTTTGAGTAAAGGAGAAATGGTTGGTGTTAAATATAATAAAGACAAGACTTGGGTAGGAGGTAGCACAGGCTTTTTTGAAGAGTAAAGGCTTAAAATAAAGTTTTGGTTTTAAGACTGATCAGTTGATTTAAAATGGTATTTTACTATTTTTGATTGACTATGTATTTTAGTGGTCTGTAATTTAACAAAACTATGAGTAAAGCTATTCTGAAGTTATTATTTTTTATTGTTTCTCTAATAATTTTTGGATGTAAAGTTGATAAAGAAAAGACCATAGTAGGTTCAAAATCAAATAACTGCGAAAGTCCATCTGATGCAATTGTAAAATTTAACAAAGTAAAAGAAAGTGATGTTTCTAAAAGTATTTTAAAATATGCTAAAAGTCAATTTATTGAATTTAGCAGCTTAGAAGAAAAAGAAATTTCTGATTGGATTAATAATAACGTGTTCAGCGAAAAAAGAGGTAATTCTCAAATTAAAGAATGGAATATTAATGATAATGACATTTGCTTAACACAAATTGTAAGAATTGAATCGGCTTCAGATTCATCTCAAGTTTCTGAAGTTGATATCAAAATATGTAATTCGATTTTAAGTGAAGATGTTTCTGCTGGGAATCTTTGGGAATTTGATTCAGAAAATTTTGAAATCAATTTAAGCTACTGCTTCGATTCAATAGAATTTATTATACCTGTTGGCTATTATGAAATTGTAGACAACAATGGAAAATTGGAACGTTCATTAATAACAGATTTAAGAAAATATAAATGTTCCGTAAATATTAATTTGACCTTTCTAGATAAAAAAAGTAATACAGAATATAATAAGCTGATTTTATCTGATAATGGATTTTTATATACTGATTTTAGAAACAGGAATTAGAAAATTACAGACAACAATGTGTATAATTCATTGCTATTTATAGTTTACTTTCGAAAGTCCTCTAGGACTTTCTGTCTGTGATATTTTTGCTAACTTTAGTGCTTAAACGCTTAACGAAATCATACACTAGACCGTTACCTAAATTTAAAAAAAACGATATGCAAACGAAACTAACCATTTACGAAAGAATAGAGAAGTTTTTAGACAAATCTAAAATACCAACTGCTTATGTCCTATTTATATACATCACAAGTGTACAATATATTCCTGATAATTGGGTGTCAGAGGATTTTAAAAATGTAAGCTTGTGGCCTGTAGCTATTACATTAGGTATAATAATATTGAGAATCTTTTTTGATATTTATAAAAAAATTAATGAACCCAAAAAAACGTTACCCTTTTATAATAAATGGGGAGATTTAATTGATTCTGGGGAATTTTTAAAAATATTTAAAAAGCGACTACATGATGATAAAGTATTGAATATTAAAATTATTGGAATATCATTAAGATTCCATTGGAGCTATATTAAAAATTTAATGGAAGAATATTTATTGCAAGATAAAAATGTTGAATTTAATATATCACTATCAATGTTGGACACAGATGCTTATGATAGCTTAGAATTTATCGACGAGAGTTTTAAACAGAAGTTTTTAATTCAAGCACAAGCAACTGAAAATGATATAGAACTATTTAAAAAAAATTATGAAAAGCAAAACAGAACAAGCAAGTGTAATATAACTCTTCATAAATACACATTTATGCCTTCATTTTATGGAATTTTACTCGATGACAAATTTTTGTTTTTGGGAAATACATATTGGGGAAAAGATATGATACGTAGTGCTGGCCAATCATATAATTTATATGTTGAGGATGACGATTTTAGTGGTTCAGAAAGAATAAAGATTTTTAATTCTTGGTTAAATTATATAGAAAACAAGTCAAAGTCAAAATAAAAATGATATACAGTATTGTATAATTAATTACTAGTTGTCGTTTAATTTCGAAATTCTTGATGATTTTTTTGTTCCGTTATTGTTTATTAACTTAGATCTTTAAATCATTAATTAAACATTAAACCATTTTACTCAATCTAACAAATTTTATGAAAAAATACATATTACCATTTATTGCAATTGGCCTAATAACTTGTGTTTGTTCTTCACAACAAAATACAGCTGAATTTAAAACTGAAATTAAAAAGTGGAAAGCAGAACTAATAGCAAATGGAGATGTTGGAAACCCTTGTAGAGAAGATAATGATTGGCAAAAATGGCAAGAAGAAAATCCGAAAGCATATTTTGGATTGCAGGAAATTCAGTCTAGTGAATCTGATTTTAATTCTGATGGCATTAAAGATGGACTTTTTTATTTTCCTGCTGAAAATTGTGTTGGAGGTAATGGGACAGGTTCGGATTTTGGAATGTTAGTCTATTCAAACGATGGTCAATTTTTAACAAATAAGAATATCACTTCAACTATTGAAAGTGGTATTAAAAACGAATTGGCAAAAATTGATATTCAAGATGTTTACAAAATATATATTCATTATAAAGGTCTTGGGAAAACTATAATTGGAGAATATTTTGCGTGGTCAGAAGATGATGCGAACTGTTGTCCGAGTGGTAAAGGAACCTTTGAATATAATCCAACTGAGTTAAGCACTGTAATTAAAAATATACAAGAATAAAATGTTTAGATAGTAAATTATTAATTAAGACTTTGCCTATACGCATGAGGACTCATTGTGGTTTTCTTTTTAAATATTTTACTAAAATACTGTGGGTATTCAAACCCTAAACTATAGGCAATTTCACTTGCACTTTCTGTAGAATTTAGTAATCTCGTTTTGGCCATATTGATAATGTAATTATGAATATGACTTTGGGTACTTTGGCCTGTTTCCTTTTTTAATAAATCGCTTAAATATTTTGGAGACATATGCATCGCTTTACCAAAATAATTTACGGTAGGAATGCCTAATTCTGCCTGCTTATTCGAATGGTAATAGTCTTTGATAATGGTTTCAAATTGGCTAGCTATATCTTGGTTTAAATTTGTCCTGGTAAAGAATTGTCTGTCGTAATAGCGCACACAATAATTTAATAAGAGTTCTAAATTTGAAATTATTAAGGTTTGACTATGCGCATCAATGTTGCTACTAAATTCTTTTTCTATTTTTTGGGAAATTTCAGTAATCGTTTGGCGTTCATCTTCAGAGAGGTGTAATGCTTCATTAGATGCATATTCAAAAAAGGAATAGGTATCTATACGTTTACCTAATTCTGATTTTCTTATTAAATCGGGATGAAACATAATGCTCCAGCCTGTGTCTTCTGTGTTAATTGATTGACGCTCAAACTCAAGTATTTGGTTTGGTGCCACAAATACCATGGAGCCTTCTTGGTAATCGTAGGAGTTTCTTCCGTATTTAGATATGGTGTATTCGCAGTTGTCCTTTAAACTAATATGATATAAATTTAAGGCATATTTAAAGTTTTCAACCTCAATATGTTTTAAGCCATCAGCCACTCTTAGTATGGTAATTAATGGATGTTTTGGTTTTTTTAATCCAAAATAGTTATGTACTTCAGCGATACTATTTATGGTAACTATGGCTTTCATTATTGCGTTTATTAAGTCAATATTATAAGTTTTTCCACCATTGGGAATAATCATTAATTGAATCTTTGACCAAAATTTGTTGTCCAATGGTTGGTGTAATGACCTCTAAGTTAAGGGTTTTTGCTTTAGTCATTACGCGATTAATTGGATCTGTCCATTCGTGCAATGCTAACTTAAATCCTGCCCAATGTATTGGCATTATTTTTTTTGCTTTGACATCTATACCTGCTTGTGCTGTTTCTTCTGGCATCATATGTATATCAGACCATTTTTCATTGTATTGTCCACATTCCATTAAGGCTAAATCAAAAGGACCATAAGCGTCACCTATAGCTTTAAAATGACTGGCATAGCCACTGTCGCCACTAAAAAATATATTTTCTGTTGAGGATTCTATTATCCAAGACGACCATAAGGTGCTTTGTCCGTTATTAAGTTTTCTACCAGAAAAATGTTGCGCAGGTGTACAGATTAAATTAAGGCCTTCAAATTGAGTGTCTTGCCACCAATCTAACTCTGTGATTTTATGGGTTGGGATGTTCCAAGCTTCAAGATGCGCACTGATACCTAATGGTACAAAAAAGTGATTGGTTTTATCTTTTATTTTTAAAATGGTTTTATAGTCTAAATGATCGTAATGATCGTGCGAAAAAAT
This sequence comes from Winogradskyella eckloniae, assembly GCF_013249045.1. GTDB lineage: Bacteria > Bacteroidota > Bacteroidia > Flavobacteriales > Flavobacteriaceae > Winogradskyella > Winogradskyella eckloniae. Next base: position 336,522 of record NZ_JABRWP010000004.1, on the reverse strand, counting down.
AACAGCATCAATTTGTGGTAGTTTTTCTATTTCTATAGGAAATTCAGCATTGAATCTATTGCCACCTAAAATGTCTAATGGTGCAGCAACTTTACCAAACATAGGATCTAATAAAATGATTTTACCGTTTATTTGTAATAAAAATGACGAATGGCCAAACCAAATCATTCGTGCTTCTCCTTTATAATTTACAATACTGGTAGAATCTATTTTTGTGGCTTTTAAATCTTCTTTAGGTCTACCATTTGGCACTTTTGTGGTAAAAAAAGTATAGGCTAATGCCATCGTTTCTGAAAAACTTAAGTTTTTTGGGACGGGATTGGTATTGTTGAATTTTCCATCTTTAAATTGTTGAGATGTCGCATATACTGCTTTTTTTTCTTTAGAAACGTTGCCACCAAAACTAGGGTAGAAGCTGGTAAAAGCCATATAGGTCACTACCAACAATGCAATTATAATAAGGGTTGTAATCATTATTCGTTTTAAAATTTTTTTAATCATTTTATCAAATTCTAAAGCAAAATTACAGAAGTTATGGGCTATTAAATGTATTCTAATTACATATAGTTGAATACTTTTTTCTGAATTTATTGATTCATTTCAATTAATTGCCAGTCGTCATTGGGTTGTTTGGTTAAGTACACACCAACCTTCACATCTTTTTTATTCCCTAAAACTGTAATGGATAGTTGTGCTTCTCCAAAACCGTTAGTAATATTTATACTACCTGATGGCATCATACCATAACCCGTTATACCACCAGTATCTTCAATTATACGTTCGTTCTGTTCTATGTTTTTTACAGCAACTTGATAGGCATCTGAATTTTTCATGGCCGCACCAACAAATAGGATCATAAACGTTATAAACACTAAACCAGCACCAACTAAGGCGAGAATTCGAAGTGTTTTACTTGGTGTATTAGGATTTTTTACAACAATAGTTTTAGCAATTTTATCACCTAAACGCTTTTTTTCATTACTTGAGGCAAGCATTATAAATTCTACAGGCCCAATTATTAAAAATATATTCCTGAAAAACAATTTACCAATGGATGGTACAATTTCTGGATTGTCTTCATCTCTAACCATAATACCAAAAATCCACTTACCAATACTAATTCCATTAATAGAATCCTTCCCAAAATAAATAGCAAAACCTATTAAAAAGGTTGTTAGCATTATTGCTGTGATTTTAGAGAAATCAGGTTCATTTAAATAATCTGGTCCTAATGCTAAAAAAGTTATGGAAACGATTAAAAATGTCATTACAAAATGATCTACTAAAAAGGCAGCAATTCTTCTTTTTCGACTTGAAAGCTGAAAATCCGTATGTTGATAGTCTTGATTGTTTTGCATGATATTTACATTATTTTGCTACTGATTTACAACTAAGTAACTATTGTTTTGGTCGTCTTAAGGCGATATTTTTATGTACCCATTCGGCTTCATCTTTTGGTGTTACCTCTCCAAGCTTACTGCTACAACGACTAAATGTTGCATTAGCAAAATCATAGGGCTTACTATCCTTAAAATATGGCCCAACAACACCTAGCATCCAGCCGTTATCTGCAGCCCAATGTGGTTCGTAGGTTTTGTATTTAAACACATGGTAAAGGACATTGTTTCCGTCAAAATCTATAGTAACTTCTTCAAGATGTTCAATCTCATCAGGTATTTTGTCTAATTCTGTTGGAAATTCTAGCCAATTGACTAAATGACTTTCTGCGGCACTAATTATGGTAAAATAGGCTTCAGGAAAAAGATCTAGCTTATGGTGTTCTTCTAAAATTTGATACGTTAATTCTCTTGTTTTATTGTCTTTAGCAAGGTTTAAGACTTCAGCACGATTCACCTCTAAACCATTGATGAGTTTATCGTATAGTGGCTTAATTCTATTAAATCTCAATAGGTCTGTTTGTCGTCGTTTTCTTCTAAACGCAATCCATCTGTAAACTACAAATAGAATGATGAGTAGTAGAATGACTCCAATGGTAATAAGCACTAACTTCAAATTAATATATGAATTAAATAAACAATTATTCAGATTTATCTGGTGCAGGTAAACTAGCATGAAATTCTTTACCTATGCGATCTGTGTATTGATCTAATAATTCTAAGACGCGCTCACTAGAATCTGAAACAACGATTAAACCAATATGCCAAGCTTTATCCATGCGCCATACAATTTCTTTGTCTGTAAAACTAGAGGTGTCTGGATGCTCAAATCGACTTAATGACACAACGATGCCTGCATATTTATTGTTGATTTTTGGTAATTTGTATTTCTTTTTTAGAAGATTAGCCGATTCTATTTTTGCCCATTCGCCCCAAAGATTAACGCCTGATGCATATTCTACCATTTCGGCTAAATTAGCACCACCAACTCTAGAGGATGTTTCTAAGAAGAACAATTCTCCAGTGGCTTTAGATTGTATAAACTCTGTGTGTGATGCGCCAAATTGCATACCGAAGGCTTTCATCACTTGAGCATTCATGTTTTGTAATCCTTTTTCAACTTTAGATCCTATTTCAGAACTAGCAGATCTAAAAATTCCGCCACCATGAGCGACTTCAAAAGGTGTGTCTAAATATTTGCTGACTCTTGCAAAAGCGACTTTTCCATCAACGTTTAATCCATCAACATGATACACATCACCTGGCGCAAATTTTTCGATCAAATAATTATCGCGTTCATCACCAAGTTCATTTACAATGTGCCATAATTGTTCTTTAGAATGTATTTTTTTTATACCTGTTGCTGAAGCTTCCATTCTAGGTTTAATTAACCATGGTGGACTCACACGATCTGCATATTCATTAATAGCGTCGTTATTAAATAAGTCTGTAAATTCTGGAACATTAACACCTTCTTCTTTAGCTTTAACACGCATAGCTAGTTTATCTCTAAAATAATGCGCAGTAGTTCTACCCATACCTGGCATTCTAAAATGTTCTCTCAGTAGAGCTACCTTTTCGACATCAAAATCGTCTAGTGCTACAAAACGATCGAATTTTATAGTTCTAAATTTATAGGCGATGCCTTTAACCACGTTGTCATAATTCCATTCTTCAATATAAAAGGTATCTTCAATAGATTCCCATGGCCAAGGTTCTTGGTTTAGTTTACTCTTCGTTAGTAAGTAAACGTTATTGCCTTCTGCTTTTACGCTCTTCAAGAAATCTTCGCCTTTAAAATAAGTAGATATACAAAGAAAGTTTAATGGTGTTTTAGACATGGTTTGGTGGTTAAATTCAAGGGTGTTTTTATATGGTATAAAATGAGACCTTGATGGGTTATGTTTTTATCGCTTATGTTACCATAAAGATATTAAGTTATTTTAACTAAGCAAGTTATGACGTGAGTTTAGTCTTAATAAATTCGGTGATTAATTGAATACCATAACCAGAGGCGCTTTTCATTTTTGCATAGGGCGAACTCCCAAAAGAAACACCTGCAATATCTAAATGCATCCAATTATTATGATCTTCGGTAAACGCTTCTAAAAACTGAGCGGCATTGGTAGCACCTGTTAAAGGTTTTCCACTAAAGTTTCTTAAATCTGCAACATCGCTATGTAAATCACTTTTGTATTCTTCAAACATTGGTAATTGCCATACGCGCTCGTGTACATTGTATCCTATTTGAGACATGGTATTGGCCATGTCTACATTGTGTGTAAACATACCAGCAGCTTCATAGCCTAAAGTTCTAACAACACTACCAGTTAGCGTCGCCAAATCGATTAAATATTCGGGTTTAATCTGTTGTACCGCATAGCTTAATCCATCTGCTAACACTAATCGGCCTTCAGCATCTGTATCAATAATTTCGATGGTTTTACCAGAGTAGGAGTCTATAACATCACCAGGTCTGTAGCTTTCTGCATCTACCGCATTCTCAGCCGAACACACAATACCAACAACATTAATATTAAGTTTTAACTTGGCGATTAATTCTATTACACCTAAAACAACGGCAGCGCCACCCATATCACTTTTCATGTAATGTAAATTGGTCGACGGTTTTATAGATAACCCTCCAGAATCAAAGGTAATACCTTTACCGACTAAAGCAATATCCACTTTTTTACTGGTGTTGCCATAATACTCATTAATAATTACAACCGGTTTGTTTACACTGCCTTTGCCTACAGATAAAACCGCTTCAAAACCTTGTTTTTTCAGTTCTTTGTGTTTTAAAACTGTGCATTTGTAATTGGCTTTTTTTGAAGATTTTTCTGCCCATTTACCTAAATACTCAGGTGTTTTTATATTTGGTGGCGCATCAACCAAAGCTTTAATTTTATTTATTGTTTGGCCAGTAAAATTACCTTCTTCTATAACACTCTTGATGGATTTTGAAGTGACTATGGCAACTGAGGTTTTTTTGCTTTTTTCTTTTTCAGATTTAAAAGCGCCAATTTGATATTGTGCCATTTCTAGGCCAATAACAGCTTTTCTAACGTTAGCTTCGGTGAGTTCCTCTGCATATACTTGTATTGACTTATCCCAATATTTTTGCGTATCAAAGGCTAATTTATGAAATGCATTTTCAAGTTGTGCGTTATGCTTTTCTTCACCTAATCCTATGAGATAAATTCTATTACCATCTTTCCCATAAAGTTGAAGGTATGTAGCAAAACTGCCATCAAAATCTGGTTGTTTTATAGGTAATAGATGTGCTATAGATTTTAAATCGTCCTTTTTGCAAGGTAGAATAAAATCGGTTGAAGTATCTAGTGTTTTAGAATGTGTATATGTCATAATTTATGAATTAAAATAAAGCCATTTTACGGCCTTTGGGAATTCTTCTCTCCAGTGCATTTCGGAATGGTTACCTTCTTCATTGATTGAAAAATGAAAATCAATATGATATCCTTTTATCATTCGTTCTTTAATAATGCTTCCTAATTTATGGGCATTAGGAAGGTGCGCATCACTTTCTTTACCACCAGAATATAAATATATTTTCGCTTCCTCTAAAGGTTGAAAAGACTTAGTGCTTTTAAATATTTTATTAGAAATCCATAGGCTAGGGGAAAAGATCATCATTTTACCAAATACTCTAGGATTTTTAAGTCCTGCATGTAAACTAATTAAGCCACCCATAGAACTACCACCAATTCCGGTGTTTTCAAAATCGGTTTTGGTTCTGTAATGACTATTAATATAAGGAATTAGTCTTTCAATCATAAACTGAATATAGAATTTACCTTTTCCTTCTCCAAAACGTGGATGAAAATAAGGTAGATATTCACTAATGCGCTCTTCGTTACCATGATCTACGGCAATTATAATGAGATCACCTAAACCTTCTTGTGCCAACTTTGCCATAGATTTATCTATAGCCCAATCACCAAATGGAGCAGAAGGGTTAAATAAATTTTGTCCGTCTTGAAGGTAGAGTACAGGGTAGCGTTTATCAGTTTCGTAATAATTGTGTGGTAATACTGCCGAAATTTTTCTGGTAGCATTAAGATGTGGTATTTCGTAGGCTTCTTCTAGAACTTCTATTATAGGTTCAAACTCCGTCACTGTCATATGTTTTAGTATTGATAATATCTCTTTAAAATGGACTCATTTTTTTTGGGATAGAATTTAAAAAATGAAAATAAAGAGTAAACAGCGAAAGTACTATTTTATGGCACGTTTTACCACAATTTTTTTAACAGATTTCAACTTTATTTTAAAGCTTTACACCAAACTTAAACCCTAAAGAGAAATTGAAAAGTTTGCGGTCATGAACACCTTCTAGATAATTATTTTGACCAAAGAATAAAAAATGCCTGTCATCATCAATCAATTGATCTGATTCTGCATTGTATTTGATATTAGGGTTGGCAAAGGTTTTGTTTCTGATACCAAAACCGGTGTACAAATCGATATACATTTGTTTTCCAACAGGGAAATTAAGTCCATATTTAATATTAAATATATCTAGTGATTTTTGTACCGCAATTTGTTCCTTAACATAGTAGTTAATGTTTTCGTTGTTGCGATAGTATTCTATGGATTTATTGTATTGATACCTTACAAAACGCGCTTCAAAACCTAAATATTCATTGACTTTTGGGTTTCTAACAAACTGTGTAAGATTATAATATTTTAGCTCATACCTAAAAGATCGCCCTTTGTTTTCAAAAAATTCTGTACGCGAACTAGAACCTAATCTTTCTGTATAGACTGTACTATATTCTGCACTAAAACTAAGATTGTTTAATGGAAAATACTCAACACCTAATGATATTTGTGGCTGAGAAAACACATCCATAGCCATTAATGGTGAAGTGTAAATAAACGTTTGGTGTTGTTTAAAAGGCCTCGCTTTTCCTTCAAATATTTTAAACCTATTGGCTGTAGAGTCTATTTCTAAAAAAAGATTTCTACGATATGTAAATCGCTTATCATTAGTAAGATCTACAAGAATACCTAAACCATAAGTATAAGGTATATTTAAATAAATTAATGAAGAAATCTCTCGGTTTATTCTTATATCAGTTGAAATGCTATCGTTAGAAATTGTAAATTCTAAAGGCTCATTTGAGCGAAATGGGTATATGGTTGTTGTGCCATTTTCAAGCGGCAATTCTTCACTTTTATATTCAACTTTAGAGTTTTGATCTGCATAGATGTTTACTCTTGTTGTTCGTCCATTTAATATAGTTGTACACGATGTAAGAACAACAGATAACAAGATAAAGGTAACTATGTTTTTCAATGTAATGAGATATGATTGCTTTCTATTAGATGTAAATCTTGTAGAATGGTTGCGTCAAAACATATTAAAATTTAATTGATATTAACCTTAACGCTTCGTTTTCAATATTAGCTAAAGAGACGTCCACGATGTTCTGGTTTTATATCCGTGTATGTGTCAATAATAATGGCGGAATTTTAAAACGCAGGACTTTCTTAACGCAAGATTTTGTTAATCTACAATTTTACCATCTACCATAGTCAACGTTCTATCTGCCATTGTAGCTAATTCTTTATTGTGCGTTACAATGACAAATGTTTGATTAAATTCATCTCTGAGCTTAAAGAATAAATTATGTAGTTGCTCTGCAGACTCACTATCTAAATTTCCTGAAGGCTCATCAGCAAATATAATATTTGGCTTATTGATTAATGCTCTTGCAACAGCAACACGCTGTTGTTCGCCACCAGACATGCTATTAGGCTTATGATGAATTCTATCTTTTAACCCTAAATACTCCAATAATTCTATTGCACGTTTTTCGGCTTCTGACTTAGAGGTGTTATTAATATATGCCGGAATACAAACATTTTCTAAGGCTGAAAATTCTGGTAATAATTGATGAAATTGAAAGATAAAACCAATATTTTGATTTCTAAATTTGGCCAAAGATTTGTCATTTAACGTCTTAATAGATTCGTCGTTAATAACGAGTTCAGTTTGTGAGGCGTAATCGGGTTTGTCTAAAGTTCCTAATATTTGAAGTAAGGTTGTTTTACCAGCTCCAGAGGCACCAACGATAGAGATCACTTCACCTTTAGAAATTTCTAAATCTACACCCTTTAATACCTGAAGATCATTATAGGCCTTTTTTATTTGCTTGGCAGAAATAACTGTTTTATTCATAAGTTGTGAAAATAATACTTAAAGAATTACTGTACAATATTAAGTGGTAGATTTGTTGCTTTTCAACACTGATTTTATCCCATTAAAATCTATAAAATATTGTACTCTTACAGAAAACGTATGCTGAATTGGTTGGTCGAATAGATTATTGAGTGTGTCAATGTAACTTTCTTCGGCTAATGTATCTCTATTAAAAAGTTGATTTCTGTAAAGCGTCGTTAAGAAGCTTCCTGGTGCAAATTGCCATGAATAACTAAAGTCAATATTCCATGTGCTAAAATTAATATCAGGACTGTCTCCAATGTTGTCAAGCGTATAGCCCGAAGCTGTAGTTAGTGATCCGTTGTCTAAAAGCGTAAAAAAGTCATTATCATACTTTACAGTATCCCAGTAGTGTCTGAACGTTAATGCTAACGTATTTAAAGGATTAAAGGTGTAGTTAGCGGATATGCTATTGGTTAAGGTTTGTCTATTTCGCTCGCCAAAAATAGGCTGATCATCTACATACGTTGCGTAACCTCTAGATCCATTAGATACATTTAGTGATGTAGAATAAACCAGTAAAAATTTATCATTAAATCGAAACCTAGGACTTAAGGTAAGGTTGTAGCCAAATAAATCTCTACCATCTTCAAATATTTTGTATGAATTTGCATTGATATCAAACGCAAATTTTTTGTTGTAATTAGAAGAGTAATAGCCTCCTGCGCTTGCTAAGTTTTCAAAGATAAAAGGTCTTCCGTCTCTAGATTCAAAAAAATCGTATTGCTTACCTGGTTCAAAATCTGCCCAAAATCCAAAGTTATTTAAGCCTTTGTTTTGCGCATTGAATTCTGCACCAAAATTTGTGCCTGAAAATGTTCCTGGATTTGCTAAATTTTCGTAATTCAGATAAGTGTTGACGCTATAACTATTTAAATTTCCTTTGGGTTCAAAAATCTGATACGAAATATCAATTCCAAAATTATTGTAGTTGTTTCTATAGATTAAGCCTAAGTCATTGATGTTGTATTTGGTGTCTGCATAACTATGATCAAAACTATATCTTAGATTGCCATGCGTTTTACCTACATATAGAAACGTACTATAACCTGTTTCTAAATCATTGTCTTGATAGTTAACGTTGCTCATTTTTAACTGAGGAATAATTCGGTAAGTATTTCTTTTATTTTTAATATCGCCAACGAGAGCCGTAGCATTACCATCTCTAAAATGGCCTTCTCTTAGCACATTGGTGTTTATTAAACCTATTGAAGAATTGCCGTTAAATTGCTGATCGACAACAAGGATATTGTAATTTGTAAATGGTTCTACAACTTCTCTACGAGATTCTTGCGTATCTGTATTAGTGATTGTTCCGTATGTTTTTTCTGTAATGGCATTAAAAAGACCAATACCAAGGCCGTCTTTTGTTCTACCTGATACTTTTAAAGCATTTAAAACCTTTACATCGTTGGGCATATTTGCTTCTTCATTTTCTGCTAAATTAAGTTGACCACTAGGACCATTACCAATACGTCTTGAAAAAAACAACCCACCTTTAGAGAACAAATCGACACCTTCTGTAAAAAACTGACGTTGCTCAGAAAAGGTTTGCTCAAAAGGACCAAGGTTAAGCGTGACATTATCAAAACCAGCTTGACTAAAATCTGGTACCAACGTCGCATCTAAAGTAAAATTATCTGTAAGACCATATTTTACGTCCATGCCAAATGTAAGATTGGTATTGGTATCACCATCGTAGATGTTAGCAAGACCTGTAGAAAAAGGATAAAGATTTAATCGTACAGGTGGTTTAATATTATCTAAACCTTTTAGTTCACCATGATATAGACCAACGTATCCTTGGGTTGGATCTAATGGATTCCATGTGTATTGAGATCGTAATCGTCTAAAATGTCTATGAAATTGAATGCCCCAAGTTGGTTCTTCTTGATCTGCAAATCGTAAAGCTCTATAAGGGATTTTCATTTCTAATGCCCAACCGTCTTCATTGATTTCTACGGCACTTTTCCAAACGGCATTCCAGCCATAGTCTTCACCAATTGTTGGGTTAGCTATAGCATCGGCTTGCTGACCTGAGCTAAAAACTACAAAATAAGTGTCGTTTTGAGAATCGTTATTTGGATTTAGTGCAATCAGAAAAAAATCACTTTGTCCAAAATTATCTCTAGACGTCAGTTGTTTCATTATTTTTGAAGGATCATCGTAGAGATACGCTGCAATATAGATGCCACTATCATCGTAAGTTATTTTGACTTCTGTGCGTTCTTCATTTGGGAGTTTATTGCCAATCTCTGGTCTTATTTGAGTAAAACCAGTAGCAATTTCTGCATGCTCCCATACTGCATCATCTAATATACCATCTATAATTGGTTCAGTATTGGTGCGCTCTATTTGAAGTGATTTTTTATCTTGAGAGAAAACACAAAGTGTTAAAGCAAAGTAAAGTAGGAGTGAAAGGTGTGAACGAGAGTTCATAATTGATTGATTTCTGATGATTGATAATACCGTACAGATGTAAGTTTTTAGTAATTGTTACATATTTACAGTTACAAATCTAATCTCAGAATTGAGGCTTCCCTCTTAATTATTTGTTAAATCCTGTATTTTGGAGGTTTTAGAGCTCTACTTTCAATATGTTTTGGAACACTTATTGCGTTATAATAGATAATAAATATTATATATGAATAAATACAAATTATTAGGATTAGGCATGTTATTAGATGCTATTGGTATGGTCTCATTTGTAATTCCAGGTTTTGGAGAATTTACAGATATTGTTTGGGCGCCTATTTCAGCATTAATAATGACTAAATTATATGATGGTAAAGCAGGCAAAGTAGCTGGTGTGATTACCTTAATAGAAGAAGGTTTTCCTGGCTTAGATGTTATACCAACATTTACAATTATGTGGTTTTACACATATGTTTTTAGTACACAAAAACGTTACAATGAAGCATAAAAAAAGCACTCGTTAGAGTGCTTTTTTTACTGTATTACAAACAAAATTATTATTGTACTTCTATATCAAAAGTAACTTCTACGTCAGTACTTCCTCCTGCACCAGCTGATGTTCCATCATTTGGCTTTGTAGGTTCGTGCTTTAAAATAATAGTTAATGTACCAGTACTTGCGTCACCAGTAACTAAAGAAGATTCTATACCTATTGGATTTCCGTCTTCGTCCACATCTGTTTTAGTAATAACGATATCACTTATTGACGATGTGATAAAAAATTCGTGTTCATCACCTTCTTCTTCAACTTCTTCGGTAATATCTTCAGCAGGATCTTCAGTTTCATTTAATAATTCTATTGCACCAGTATAGGTAGTGTTAGCTGTTAATGGTCCAGAAATAGAATAGGTTGGTAAAGCGCTACCATCACCATCGATGTCCTTAAATTCTATGGTCACAATGTCTGTTCCGTTAGTAAGTTTGTAGGTTACAGTGGTGATAAGTTCTTCTTCATGATCGTGATCATCATGGTCGTCGTCGTCACTAGAACAGCTTACAAACATAATGCTTGACACAAATAATATTGCTAATAATTTAATGGTATTAATTGATTTAAAATTTTTCATGTTTTTATTGAATTGTATTAATAATTGATTTTAATTTTTAGATTAAAGTTTCTACCTAACTCGTCTGCGTAATATCGAAGTCTATTTAAATAGTCTCTATACGATGTGTTAAATAGGTTTTCTATGTTAAATTCTAATTGTAATTTTCCTTTATTAAAGGCCTTAAATTCTATAGAACTATTAAGGCTAAACAAGGCGTATGAAGATGGTGTAGAACTAATGTCTACATAAACATCTTCTTGTAAAGTAGCGTTATAAGTGTAAAAATTGTAATCTGGATATCTCTTTTGTTGTAATACAGTTTTGTGATTTAAACGAATTGTTAACTGATTTAAATCTTCATTTTTATAAGATATACTATTAAAAAAATTAGTTGAAGGCATATGAATTAAGGCAATATCGTCTGTTTTGTTATCACCTTTTAAAAGACTAATACTTCCTTTATAATCAAACCTTTTACTTATTTTTTTGTTGACATCAATATCTACACCGAATATTTGCGCATTTACTTGATTGTATTCCCAAATAGGAAAAGCACCACGAACTGTGGTGGTTATACCTACAGGAATAAGTTGTATATAATCATTGATATAATTGTAATATGGACTTACCGAAAATCCAAATTGTTCATTGTGTCGTTCTAATGACACTATAAATTTATGAGCTATTTCTTTATTTAATTCTAAAGCGCCTATTTCTATTCTTGCAGCACCATGGTGTAAACCATCACTAAATAACTCTGAAGGATTGGGAACTCTAGAGGCTAATCCATAGCTAAATAGCAAAGAGGTTTCATGTTTTAAGGGCTGCAGATAACTCACGTTAGCCGATATGTTATTGTAACTTTCTTGCCAGTCTGCAGAATCGTTTCTACCATCGGTATTAATGTTTGTATAATCATATCGTACACCAGCACTAATTTCTGCTAAATGCGATGTCTTGTAGTTACCTATAGCATAAATGCCTCCATCATATTTTTCGTAGTCTGGAATTAGTGCTCGAACACCTGTACCAGAGATGGCATCGTTTTGTTGATAACGCAATACTATACCTGTATCGATTTTAAGATTATTGAAATAATCAATTCTTAAATTGGGTTGAAATGTATTCGTAAACAATCTCAAATCAATTACGGGAGTATCTGCTAAGTCTCCTCGTCTTAAATCAAACTCTTTACGTCTATTTATCTGTAAATCGTATTGAAGCGTTAGTTTACCTAAGCCTTTAAAACGATTATATGCTTCTATTTTAGCTAAATGATGTAGGATATCTTGTTTTGGATAATCTATATCATAACTAAAATCTTCTGCAATTCTAGGGACTTTGCTGTTAATAGCTGTAACTAAATCATTTACATTTCCAATATGAGAAGACGTTAATATAGCCAAATCATTATGCACAACACTATAATAAGCGTCAAAGCCTTTTTCAAAGCTGTTGAAACCAAAATTTAGAGATGCATTTAAGTTAGATAAACCTGAATTGGTTAAATAATAATCTGGTGCCTTGAAATCTCCAAATTGTTTGTAACTCGCTTGTAGCTTACTGTAAAAACCAGATTTATAAGTTTTAACGATCTCTGTATTTATTAGGCCACCACGTCCATTAGAATTTAAAGAAACAATAGAATTACCAAAAAGACTATCAGTAATCATATATTTCTTTGGCTTAATTAAAATTAAACCACCAATGGCATCGCTACCATATCTTAATGTATTTGCTCCTTTTATAACTTCAATTCTATTACTAGAGTTAATATCTATATTAGGCGCATGCTCATCACCCCAATCTTGATCAAATTGTCGCACGTTATTGTTAATGATTAACAGTCTACTACTGTGCAACCCATGAATCATTGGTTTTACTATGGTGTTTCCTGTGTTTAGAGAAGATACACCACTTATTGTATTTAACGCATCTCCAAGCGATTTGTCTGAAAAATTTTCTATCACAGATTTGTGTATTGATTTTTCGATACTAGTATCTTCCGTTTTTAAACTAGAATTTAGGACAACTTCACTTAGCTCTTCTAAATGATGTTCTAAGTAAATGGTCTTAGACATATCATTATTTATCAGGTACGACAAGGTTTTGGTTTCGCAACCGATATGAGATATTGTTAACGTTAGGGTGTCACTACAAAGGTTTTCAATTTTAAATTTCCCATCTAAATCTGATACCAAATATGTATCTTGTTGTTTGACATATATGGTTGCCGATTCTATGGCTGTTCCGTCATGAAAATCCTTAAGCTCCCCTAAAAAAATATAGCTACAATTTTGACCAAAGCTTAAACCAGATATGGTTAAAACTAAGCCCATAATTAATTTTATCATTGAGGTAAATTTAATAGAGTATTAGAAATGTTATATTCTAACTAATCTGAGGAGGACCTCTATCAAATCTAGTGGTTTGAAGGTAATTGTTTAATGAAATGTAATATAACGACAGTTGACGAGAAACAACTGTGTTTGAACTTATTTCATAGTTTATAAATTCTACAAATAAGTTATTTGTTAGTTTAAATTTGTAAAAATCACAGTCAAAATCAGTCTCATGAAAATGCGTGTCTGATGTGTCATCATTATCACATACTTTATGTGAATGGTGTGAAAAAACGTGATTTAATTTTACGGCAGAAGGCAATAATACAGCAAGGACTAGTACAATTGCTAATCCTTTAAATAATGATGATATGACTGTTTTGTGATTCAATCTAAAAACCGTTTAAAACCAAATCTTCTTAACATTTTCTTTTCAAATGCCCAGAAAAATTTAAACTGACCAAAAAGCCAGCCAAAGGACACTAAAAGTATTTGATAAAAAATGAGCCCAATGATAATGAATAATATCCAATAAAGCGTTGGGTTTAAGTTTTCTTTAGTAATTCCTATAATTTTCATTATTGGCCGTCCCACAACTAGTGATGATGAGCCTGTAATAGCAAATACCATAAATACACGAATCATTTCCCATTTATAGTCTAGAATCCATTTGTTTTCAAGCTTTTTAAAGATAAATAAGGTGAACTTCAATAAAAGAAAAAATAGGATAGAAGTGACAGCAATTTTTAAAAGTATACTGTTGTCTTTTAAAATTGAATTCGAAATCTTAAATGCAGAATATCCTAAAATAACTAAACCAAAAAAGGGAAATAACAACTGCCAATTCTGTTGTATTTCCCATTGTTCTTTAAATTTTTTCATAGCACTCTTCTAGTGCTGCAAAATTAATGAATTAAGATGTATTTAGTTCTTAAATTCTTGGCATAAATGAAGAGAGTCTTTGGTTGTGCTTTATTTGAAAATATACAAAGTAGTTGTACAATTTGTAATTTACTTCATAACCATAATCTGTTCTGGTGTCGTAATCTATTCTTAATTCATAAAGTGTAGGATCGAATGCGCTTGGTTGTAAATTTCTTTGATTCCAAGATTGTACTAAAATAGCATTTCTAGATTCTAGCCATTCTTGTGAGTAATAACCTTCTGGTCTTGCGGTTGTTAAAAGCCATGAGTTAAAGCCTGGCTCTATGATAATAATTTCGTAATCAGATTCATCACTGCTAATGACTACCGTATCATTTTCAACCAAACTAGTTTCATTTTCTTGACTTATAGTTTGGTTATTGTTGTAAGATTTACAGCTTGCTATTAAAACAAGAAGTATAATAAATGGCATAAGCTTTTTCATAGTTAAAGATATTAAAAAAAAATTGAGTTTTAAGACGTTTACTTTAAACGAACACTACAAATCAATAGTAAACCCAAATTAAAAACAACGTATTTTTAGTGAACACCGCGTTTCAATACGTAAGGTGATGTGTTTTTAAAGTTTACTTCTTTTATACAACAAAGCAGTTCAATTGAACTGCTTTGTATTATCTTATATGAGTGATAGTTATTATTTTCCAAATAAACCACCTAAAAGACCACCAAGTCCTCCAGAGCTTTTATTGCTTCCACCTAAAACCATACCTGCAACATCATCAATAACGCTACCATCACCATCAGCATCTAATATTTTTTCTAAGAAACTTTGTTCGTTAGCAGTGTCGCTACCACCAAGTAAACC
This sequence comes from Winogradskyella eckloniae, assembly GCF_013249045.1. Lineage (GTDB taxonomy): Bacteria > Bacteroidota > Bacteroidia > Flavobacteriales > Flavobacteriaceae > Winogradskyella > Winogradskyella eckloniae. Next base: position 321,259 of record NZ_JABRWP010000004.1, on the reverse strand, counting down.
ACCTAAAAGACCAGTAATTCCGTTTTGGTCACTAACGTTGTTTTGACTAGCTTGTTTTCCTAAAACACCCATTAAAATTGGAGCAGCAACTTTTAAGATATTTCCAACAGCACCAGAATCTAAACCAGCTTTTTGACCAATAACCTGTTCAACACCTTGTTGTTTGCTTCCTAATACATGATTAAGTATTTTAGAACCATCGTTAGTTACTTCTTCATCAACTCCACCTCCAAATAAACCTCCAAGGTTATCTAAAATGCTTCCGTTGTGTTTTCCGCTTAATGCACCCATTAATCCTGCTGCGCCTTCTGGTGTAGAAGCATTGCGTTCCATTGCTTTCATTAATACAGGTAATGCCATTGTTAGTACACTACTTGTTTTGCCTTGATCTGTTCCTGTTGATCCAGAAACACCACTTATAATTGTTTTACCTAAGTCACTGTTTAGTAAATCTAAAATTCCTGCCATTTTTGTTATAAATTAAATTATGTTAATAAAAATTAGTTTGTTAAGGTACAAAAAAAAAGTCCCACAATTGTAGGACTCATTATTTTTACATTGGTCACATTATTTCTTTAACCTAGTATAGAAATGATCTGTTCTGCTAATTCAACACCAATTCTATCTTGAGCTTCGTTAGTTGCTGCACCAGTATGAGGTGTAAGAGATAATGCAGAATTCATTAATAATTGAATTTCTGGTTTTGGTTCTTTTTCAAAAACATCTAATGCTGCTCTTGCTACTTTTCCGCTTTCAATGGCCTTTACTAATGCTATTTCGTTTACAACACCACCACGTGCTGCATTGGCAATAATTACACCATCTTTCATTTGGTTAAATTCTGCTTCGTCAATAACGTAGTCTTTTTGCGCTGGTACGTGTAGTGTTAAAAAGTCCGATTGTTTTAATACGTCTTCTTTTGAAATGGTATTTATTTCAAAATTTACTTTTTGTCCATCAAAGAACTCTAATTCTAAGTCTGCTTTTTCTAAAAATGGGTCAAAAGCTACAACTTTCATTCCTGCGCCTAGAGCGACTTTGGCTGTTGCTTGGCCAATACGACCAAATCCAAGAACACCTAAGGTTTTACCTTTTAATTCTGTTCCTTTAGCGTAAGCCTTCTTTAAACCTTTAAAGTTAGCATCGCCTTCTAAAGGCATATCTCTATTAGAGTTGTGTAAGAATCTAGCGAGTCCGTAAAAGTGCCCGAATACCAATTCAGCAACCGAGTGTGACGATGCTGCAGGTGTGTTAATAACACTTAATCCTTTACTACGTGCATAATCTACGTCTATATTATCCATACCAACACCACCACGACCAATAATTTTTAGACTTGGACAGTTATCTATGAGATCTTTTCTTACTGTAGTTGCACTTCTTACTAATAACACAGAAATATCATTTGTGTTGATGTAGTTTTCTAATTGTTCTTGGGCAACTGTTGTTGTAATTACTTCGTAACCCGCTGCTTCTAGGGCATCAATACCACTTTGAGAAACACCATCGTTTGCTAATACTTTCATTATAGTTTATTTTATTAGTATTAAGAAGTTGATTTTAATCGTCTATAAAATAATTGTGACGTTAACTTCTAAATATCTAACGGTTTTTATTTCATTTTTGTTTGAGTAGACACATTTAAAAATTACGCCTTACTCTCTAATTCGCTCATAACCTCGACAAGCGCCTTTACACTGTCTAATGACAATGCGTTGTACATTGAGGCTCTATAACCACCCACGCTTCTGTGACCGTTAATTCCATTAATTCCTGCTTCTACACACATGGCGTCAAAAGTCTCTTTGAGATTTTCGTTTTCTAAGGTAAAAGTAGCGTTCATGTTAGAACGGTCTTCTTTAACAGCATAGCCTTTAAATAATGGGTTTAAATCAATTTCAGAATAAATTAAGCTAGCTTTTTTGTTATTGATTTCTTCAATAGCTTTAATACCACCTAAATCTTTTAGCCATTGCATCGTTAGCATTGATACGTATACTGCAAATACAGGAGGTGTATTAAACATACTGCCTTTTCCAATATGTACTTTATAATCCATCATAGATGGGATTTTGCGAGATACTTTGCCTAAAATGTCTTCTTTAACAACGACTAAAGTTGTACCAGCAGGTCCCATGTTTTTTTGAGCTCCAGCATAGATTAAGTCAAACTGTGTGAAATCTAATTGACGCGAAAAAATATCACTACTCATGTCACATACCATTGGTACAGGAGCGTTAGGGAAACTCTTCATTTGAGTACCAAAGATGGTGTTGTTAGATGTGCAGTGAAAATAATCGTAATCTTCTGGGATATCGTATCCTTTTGGAATGTAATTAAAATTTGCGGCTTTTGACGAACCTACTTCGTAGATGTCATCATATATTTTAGCTTCTTTAATCGATTTATCAGCCCAAGTTCCTGAGTTTAAATATCCTGCTCTTTTTTCTAATAGATTTAAAGCGACCATTAAAAATTGTGTACTTGCGCCTCCTTGTAAAAACAACGCTTTGTAGCCTTTTCCTTCTAAACCTAATAACTCTAATGCTAACGATCTAGCATTTTCCATAACATCTACAAATGGTTTGCTACGATGTGATATTTCTAAAAGAGATAAGCCTTCGTCAAAGTTTAAAACGGCTGCTGCTGCTTGTTCCATTACTGATTTTGGCAATACACAAGGACCTGCACTAAAATTATGTTTTTTCATGAAAATTTTATTTTCATTTCCTTAGCCTCAATTATTGAGATTACATTGGAAATTTTGTTAATTTTTTAAACAAATACAAAGGTGCTAATTTAATGCTTAAATAATGTTATTAAATTGATAATTTTTGATTCAAATTTCTAATAAAAATTCAATGGTATTTACATTATCGGCATAATCGGATAGTTGCGGATTTTGAGTTTCACCAAAATTAACATCATTAGTCATAAATGAATTAGATACAACACATTGTATGTGATCGCTATCCGCTTTAATTTTTTGTTCTAGCTCGTCTATAGTATCATAATATTCGTAGAATAATGTAGCAATAGGAGAGGCGTAGCTTTCGTCTTCTTTTACCATAAGGAAGCCGTTTTCTAACATATCAAATTCACTCATAAGGTATACGGCCTTGTTGTAATCGTAATTATTAGCATATTTAGATTCATTAATAATAGGATGCCATTTGTAAACCGCTTTAAATAAATCTTGAAAATCATAAGCTTTTGGAACAAAAAGTTTTGATACATTTCTACAACCCAATCCGTAGTATCTAAAAATGTCATCAGACAAAAGCTCTAGGTCTGCTGTTGTTTCTTTGCCTGTTAAAACGGCAACAGAATTTCTATTTTTTCTAATAATAGAAGGTTTGTCTTTGAAATAGTATTCAAAATAACGCGCAGTGTTATTGCTACCTGTGGCAATTACGGCATCAAAATTATTTAGCTTATCTTCAGTAAAACTGATTTTACCTTTAAATTCTGGTTCTACAACTTCTAGATATTTTGCTATAAACGGCAATAAATGTTTGTCGTTAGATGATTGTTTAACAAGAACTTCATGTCCAGAAATCAAGACGCATAAAAAATCATGAAAGCCAACTAAAGGTATGTTTCCTGCCATAATAATGGCTACTTTCTTAGGATTTACATTGTTAAAGTGATACTTTTTAATCCAGTCCGTAATGTTGCTTAATTTCAATGCATTAGACCAATTGTTAAACGAATAAGATAGATTGTTGTTAGTAAACCAACCGTTCGATTCTTTTGCTAACTTAATTTGATGCTTAAAGCCTTCAAAAAATAATTCATTAGCTTCAACGTTGTCATTTTTAATAGGCACTTCATTTTGAAATTGATTTAAAAACTGACCTAATTTTGAAAATGCGTTAATTCTTTGTTGTAAATCCATATAAGGTTTGGTTATACGATGTTTTGGCTTTATTTTTGCAATTGCAAATTTACGTAAAGTAAAAAGAAAAAGATAAAATACTATGGCAATAATAATCACAGATGAATGTATAAATTGTGGAGCTTGCGAGCCAGAATGTCCAAATACAGCGATTTATGAAGGTGCAGATGATTGGCGCTACTCAGATGGAACGAGCTTAAAAGGCACTATTGTTTTACCAAATGGTAAAGAGGTAGATGCAGATGAAACGCAAGAACCTATTGATGATGAAGTGTATTATATTGCTCCAGATAAATGTACAGAGTGTATGGGCTTCCATGAAGAGCCACAATGTGCGGCTGTTTGTCCTGTAGATTGTTGTATACCTGATGATGAGCATGTAGAGACCGAAGAAGAGCTTTTAGGAAAACAGCGTTTTATGCATCCTGAAGGTTAATTTCTATACTATAAAATAATAAAAACCCGAAGTCTAAGGCTTCGGGTTTTTTAGTTCTATTTGGTATGCATTATTCCGATTTTAAGCTCGCTAATTCAAAAACTAAATATTGAATAGAGCGCTCCACAGCTTCAGATTGCGTGGTGCTATTTTTGGTATGAAATGATGAGTATAACACACCACCATCGCCATGCGTAAACGTATAAGCTAAATATATGTCTTCTTCAATACCATCATCATAAACTACAGGTCCATATAACCAAGGTAACACGGTATTGTCATCATAAGATGCAACGGGTTGCCAATTATTTAAAAACTGATCTATAATTACAGTATTATCTGTGGTAGAAACATTAAAATTTAAGGTCATCCAATTTAATAAATCAGCATTTAGGACTTCTGCCGTTGTTGCCAGTGATTGTCCTGATCGATGAGGATCTCTAAAAGAAACGTATTCTGTTCCGTTATTAGTAATGTCATCTAAATAAACAAATGCATAATCTGTAGAATACAGCAAGCCACCATTGGCAACAAAATTAGTAAGATTACTGCTTAAGTCTGTTTTGTATTCATTTAAACCACAATTTAAAAATATGATATCATAATTGGCAATTAAGGCTGGTGATTCAATAAAGGTTCCGAATCCAAAATCTACGTTAGGTTCTAAGAGTTCGTTATTTGTAGTTTTACTTAATGTAGTGTTGGCATTGTGATGATGTCCTTGTTGAGCGTTGCTTGGTCTTCCTGCTAAATCATGGCCATCAATAATGTCAAATAATGGTTCTCCTGTTATTGGGTTTGCAAGTCCAATATTATACAAAACAGTCTCTATATTATCATAATAACCCGTAACCACAGCAATATTGGGAAGGTCTGTAATTGCTATAGAGCTTAAATCAATATCAAAAATGTCATCATCCGTTGTTACGGTTGTGCTTAGGGTCGTTGAGAAAAGCCCTTTAGAGATGTTAACTTCATAGTCTCCTGGTGAAACACCTGTTAATGTGAATTTACCTTCACTATCTGTAAGCGTTTCATTTATTATTATATGATCTTCGTATAGGCTTACGTTAGCTTTTGATACAGGATCTGTGCCATTGGGAGCGACAAATTTTCCGCTGATACTAAAATTACCATCATTTTGGTCTTGTTTGTCTTTGGAGCAAGAAGAGGCTAGAAGTAGAACTAAAATTAAAGCGATTGATTTTTTCATTTTCTGAGGTTTTAATGGATTAGTTTTAATGAAGATGAACAAAGCTCAAAATGGTTGCTTAAGTTGTATCTATTTATATAACAGATTTATATAAAAAATCCCTAGTCTGCCAGTTGCATTTTAAACTATTGTCTGTTGATGTGGTCTTTAAGATAAACAAAAAGGGAGTAGGTGATATCATAAAAGAATATCCAACCTTTAAAAATGTAACCAAACCTAAATGACTTGTAAAATAAACCATCATCTTATGACATAAATGAAGTAATCGGTTAAAGAAGACGTAACTTTGCGCTTATAAATTAATGACATATTATTAGTCTTAATTTTAGATTACGGAACAAACAACTCTTATTTAGGAATATCATTATAATGACACAAACAGAATTTTTAGAAAAAAACGTTTTCACGGATTTAAAAAACGTAAATGATGGTTTCGATGGCGAAACGCATTATTTCTCTGAAACGGATTTTGAAACCGTACTCCAACGTGTACAGCACTTTGGCATTGGTGTCTATGGTATGGAGCCTTGGTTAGATGGTAAACCGTTCGATGTTTTAAGTCATGAAGATTTTAAAAAGAAAGCTACAGATCCTAAATGGTACAACAGAGCATTTACAACTTTTAAAAAACGACAAGAAGGTTTAGCGTATGCGGCAACTTATAAGGTATCAAAGAAGCTTTTGGAGCGTGAATAGATTTAATAATTCATTGCTTTATAATTGAATTCCGGAGTCATTGACTTGGGGTTTTTATTCAACGTTTAATTATCTGCTATAAACCCGATAATTTAAATTATCGGATATTAAGACGATAAAGTTGTATATTGGCTAAAAAACCGATATATTTGTTTAAAACCCAGAAAAATGATCGCAGTAATCACAGGAGATATCATCAATTCTAGAGAGATAGAAGCAGAGCGTTGGTTGGCACCTCTAAAAAAAACGCTTAGTTATTATGGTAAAGAACCTAAAAGTTGGGAAATATTTAGAGGTGATAGTTTTCAGCTTTCAATAGCGCCTCAAACGGCATTACTTGCAGCTATACATATTAAAGCAACAGTTAAGCAGCTAAAATCACAAGATGTTAGAATGGCCATTGGTATAGGTGATGAGACCTATGCATCTAGCAAAATAACAGAATCTAATGGGTCTGCATATATGCTGTCTGGTGATTGTTTTGAAGCCCTTAAAAAGCAAACCTTAGCCATAAAAACAACGGACCAAAATTTCAATGATTCTATTAATATTATGCTTAGTTTAGCATTATTAACGGCAAATAACTGGAGTAGTACAGTGGCTAAAGTAATAACAACAACTTTACAACATTCCGATAAAAAACAAGAAGAATTAGCGCAACTGCTCAATAAATCTCAAAGTAGTATTAGTGAAGCGCTAAAAAGAGGAGGATTTGAAGAAATAATGACTATGAACAATTTTTATAAAGCAAAAATCACTCAATAATGATACTTTTATTTGCTAAGTTTTTAATCGCTCATATTGTTGGAGACTTTGTTTTACAGCCAAACAGTTGGGTAAAAGATAAAAAGGATAAAAAACATAAATCAAAATACTTATACGTTCATGGTTTAGTGCATTTTGTGGCATTATTGGTGTTGTTTCAATTCAATTGGTCGTTTATACCTTATTTTATCATCATAGTTATTAGTCATTTAGTCATTGATATTGCTAAAATACATCTCGAAGAAAAAGTTAATACCAGATGGTTGTTTTTTGTAGATCAAATACTTCATATACTAATTATTGGAGCTGTCGTTTATTTTAAAGCGCCTTATAGCTTAGATATTGAAAAATTATATTCAAAAGAAATCTTACTATTACTACTGGCATTACTCTTAATAACGTCTGTATCTTCCATAATTATGAAAATGTTAATGGGAAAGTGGAGTTTAGAAGAAGATAACTCTGAAGACTCATTAGAAAGCGCAGGTAAATACATTGGTATTTTAGAACGTCTATTTGTGTTTAGTTTTATATTACTAAATCAGTGGAGTGCCATTGGGTTGCTTATTGCAGCAAAATCCGTTTTTAGATTTGGTGATTTGTCAAGAGCAAAAGACAGAAAGCTAACTGAATATATGCTTATAGGTACATTAATAAGCTTTGGTATGGCCATATTCATAGGTTTGTTGTATAAATATGCTATGACCTTAGTGTAAAATTAAATTAGAAACAAACACCAAAAACAGAGACAAACCAGTTTAAATAATAAAATCTATGACCTACCAAGATGTTTTTAATGAGTTCTGGGAACACGTAAAAGACAGCATAGAAGCTAAAACCTTTGCAAAATTAACCATGGCAAAAACCATTGGTAAACCCGAATTAAAAAACATTTTCTTAAGACCAATCTATGCAGAAAACGACTTTAAAGTCATCTTAAAGTATAGCTTTAGACCAAGAGAAACCGAAGATATAGAAGAAGAAATGACTTTAGAAGACGCTTTGCCTATTGTAAAGCAGCATTTAAAATCTTCTTTTTTATCTGTATTATTGTTTACTACTGAAAAAGATGTGGTTTTTAAAATGAATAAAAAAGGTGTTGGTAGTATTACCGAGAACTATCCTACTTTTAAAAATGTAACTTAACTATAGTGAAATATAAAATAGATTGCGACATGTTATATTAAATCCTAAGTCTTTGGTTTGGGATTTTTCTTGTTAAATACGTAGTTATACGTATTGATTTTCTGTTTTGAAAAGGGTAACTTAGCTTAACTTTTGATATAAGTCATTGAAACGGAATCATATTATTAAAGTTAGTTACCATAAAATTTAAAAAATGAGAATAACAATCATTTTAATTATTATGACAATTCAAATAGGTTGTAAAAACCGTAATGAGACTAATATTAAGTCTGAAAATTCTGCCATGACTGAATTCACGAAATGCAACTACAATAATGAAGCAATTGCTAACTATCACACTCTAACAAATAAAGCTGAAATGGCAATTTGTGCCGGTGATTTTGAAAAAGCATCCAAAAATTACGCATTGGCATTTAAAGAAATTAAAAAACCTTTTGGTGCTGATGTTTATAATGCTGCACTTTCAAATCAACTCTCTAATAATTTAGATGAAAGAAATTTAAATCTTCAACTACTTATAAATAATTCTGATGATTTAAGTTCGATAAAGCCAATTTTTGTCAACACATATATAGATGAAAACCTTTGGAATTCTTTTATAGAGAAAAGAACGACTGATTATGACTCGAGTTTAAGAAGTGAATTTAAATCAATTTATGAAAGAGATCAAATGTTCAGACCAATGTATGACACTCATAATGACACTATTCAAGCTAATCGATTATTAAATATGAACAGGATACTTTCATTAACGGATTCTCTTGGCTTCCCTTCTCAGATAGAGCTCGGTTTTAGAAGATCCTTAAGAGGGCAAAATCATGATGTGGTTTTAGTTCATACATCTCAAAGAAGAAGCAGCAATAAAAACATAATTGATCTTGAACCAATTTTTTGCAAGGCAGTAAATGAGGGACGATTTGATCCTGAACAGGCAATCTCTTACCTGAATTTCCAAAATGATAAAGATAAAGGTAATTTTGAGGTTTACTCAACTTGGCAATATAGACATCACTTGTTGCCGGATTCTCTCAATAACCAAATATGGCTTCCAAATTTGAATCAAGAAAAATATGAGAGTGCTAATGAAACAAGAAAAAAATGGAATGCTGATCAATTAGATGAAATTGCAATAAAATCTGATTTTATTTCAAGAAGCTACATACCGTTCATATTTACATCAGTTAAGGTATTCGTAGAAAACATGTCAATAAATCTTACTTTGGAAGAGGCTTTAAAACAATATAAAATGAGTACTTCAGATAAAAGACCATTTGAAAAGTCAAAAATACGTTGACTAACAATGTATATAAAACATAGCTATTATAGGATTTTCGAGAGGTTTATGTGTATTTACGAAGACCGCCAAATTTTTAAATTTGGCTCGTGTATAATCCGAAACGAAAGTGTTTTTTAACACGCTAAGTTTCATATACGGAGACTATAAGCACAATCCAAAAATCGCCTTTCAATTATTCCTAAATCTTTTAAATAACGATTATACTACATGTCTATTGAAGAACCTATGTTTTAATAAAAAATATTACAAAATTTAGTTTCACTTCAGGAACCACTTCTTTACGTTATAAATATTCTTTCATTTCGTTTTTAAGAACTTTATAATGAAAAAAATCATGTACTTTTGCAAACGCAAAAATAATATCACATGAAAGCTGGAATTGTAGGATTACCAAACGTAGGAAAGTCAACCTTATTTAACTGTTTATCTAACGCAAAAGCGCAAAGTGCCAACTTTCCGTTTTGTACTATTGAACCAAATATTGGTGTGGTGAATGTACCAGATCCAAGGTTACAAAAGTTAGAAGAATTGGTAAAACCTGAACGCGTCTTGCCTGCAACTGTAGAGATTGTAGATATTGCTGGTTTGGTAAAAGGGGCTTCTAAAGGTGAAGGTTTAGGAAACCAATTCTTAGCTAATATTAGAGAAACCGATGCTATTTTGCATGTGTTACGTTGTTTTGATAATGAAAATATTGTACATGTTGATGGTTCTGTAGATCCTATTAGAGATAAGGAAACTATCGATATGGAATTGCAGCTTAAAGACTTAGAAACAGCTGAAAAAAAATTAGATAAAGTAAAGCGAGCGGCTAAAACAGGAAATAAAGAAGCACAGAAAGAAGAAGCTGTACTTTTAAAAATAAAAGAAAATATTGAAGCTGGTATTTCGGTTAGAGCGATTGAGTTTTCTGAAGAAGATTACGAAGATTACGTAAAACCTGCTCAGTTTATTACAGACAAACCCGTAATGTATGTTTGTAATGTAGATGAAGGTGCTGCAACTACAGGTAATGCTTACGTAGAAAAAGTAAGAGATGCTGTAAAAAATGAGAACGCAGAAGTTTTAGTGTTGGCTGTTGGTACAGAAGCAGATATTAATGAGTTAGACGACTACGAAGAACGCCAAATGTTCTTAGCAGATATAGGATTAGAAGAACCAGGTTCCGCAAAGTTAATCCGTTCGGCTTATAAACTTTTAAATCAGCAAACGTATTTCACAGCTGGTGTAAAGGAAGTAAGAGCTTGGACTGTTAATGTAGGAGCAACAGGTCCACAAGCGGCAGGTGTTATTCATACCGATTTTGAAAAAGGATTCATTAGAGCAGAAGTTATTGCTTACGATGATTACGTAGAATACGGAAGTGAAGCCAAAGTAAAAGAAGCTGGAAAAATGCGCGTAGAAGGGAAGAATTACATTGTAAAAGATGGTGATGTAATGCATTTCTTATTTAATGTGTAATTAGCTTTTGGTTTTTGCTATTAACTAAGCTTGTTTGCCTTTAGGTAGATTATTGGTTAATGTTGGTTGGTCTGGTTGAGTGCAATCGAAACTTTTTTGGCTTTTAATTATAGAAACTCAACTCATCATTCGGTTTAGGTTGCTATTTTTGATGAATTAAATGATACCAAATGCCAACTATAGAAATCAAAACACTCATTAAAGCAGACATAAAAACGTGCTTCGATTTAGCGCGTAATATTGATTTTCATAAGGCGTCAATGACGCATTCTAAAGAGCGTGCTATTGCAGGCAAAACTTCAGGTTTAATAGCATTGGGTGAATCAGTAACTTGGGAAGCCAAACATTTTGGTATAAGGCAGCAGCTTACGTCAAAAATCACAGCATTTGAGAGTCCAACTTACTTTGTAGACGAAATGGTTTCTGGTGCGTTTAAAAGTTTCAAACACGAACATATATTTTCAACTCAAGAAGATAAAACCTTAATGGTAGATGTGTTTCAGTTTCAATCACCTTTTGGTATTCTAGGGAAATTAGCAAATGGGTTGTTTCTAACACGCTATATGACAAATTTACTGACCCAAAGAAATCAATATTTAAAATCAATAGCCGAATCTTAAATTAAGGTTGAACATCGTAATAGGCGAGCATATGGTTTTAAGTTGTAAGCCTTCCTTTTTAATTTCATATCATGAATTCTAAACCATCCTTCGTTTATGGCCTATTGTTAGGAGTTTTAGGCATTGTGCTATTTTCCTCAAAAGCCGTAATGGTAAAATTGGCATATCGCTATAATATTGATGCATTGAGTATGCTATTGCTTAGAATGTTGTTTGCATTTCCGTTTTATGTGGTTATTGCTTACATCTATAGAAACGAAAAACAAGAAATCACCAAACGTAAAGATTATCTATGGTTAGTGTTTTTTGGATTTGTTGGGTATTATCTCGCTAGTTATTTCGACTTTGTTGGTTTAACTTATATCAAGGCAAGTTTAGAACGTATAATATTGTTTATTTACCCTACGATTGTGTTGCTTTTTAATAAGTTATTCTTAAAAAAAGCGATTACTAAACTTCAGAAATTAGCTATTTTAATCACATACGTTGGTATTGTAATTACCTTTGGTAGTGAGGTTTCAATATCAGGTTCAGATACTTATTTAGGTGGTTTCTTTGTGTTGCTTAGTGCAGTGACATACGCCTCGTATTTAGTTGGTAGTGGTTGGTTGATTCCTAAATTTGGCGTCATGCGTTTTACGGCATTTGCAATGCTTGTGTCTTGTTTGTGTGTGTTTGTTCATTATGGTGTATTCTCTAGAGTAGATCTACTAAATTACCCTTGGCAAGTGTATGCACTTGGATTGGCAATTGCAGTATTTGCAACCGTTATTCCATCGTTTTTGGTGTCAATTTCTATTAAATTAATTAATTCTTCAAATTTTGCAGTGGTTGCAGGAGTCGGACCAATTTCAACCATAATTTTAGCCGTTATGTTCTTAAATGAAAGCTTAACTATGCTTCAAGTGGTTGGAACTTTAGTGGTTATTTCTGGAATTCTACTAATCTCAAAACAGAAAGAAAATTAAGATTTTTAGGCTATTTTAATCATTTTATAGAAAAAATTGAAGCAAAGTCAATGTTCTCAACATTTTCAATATCGTATTGTTAATTACTTTAGCGATTCCGTATTTTATTTTTTAAGCTATAGTATTATATTAGCGTTCCATCTTAAATTTTACCTATCTCTATGTCAGAACAGTCTAACTATACCGAAGATAATATACGCTCACTCGATTGGAAAGAACACATCCGAATGCGACCAGGTATGTATATCGGAAAGTTAGGTGATGGATCTTCTCCAGATGATGGTATATATATTCTTTTAAAAGAAGTTTTAGACAACTCTATTGATGAGTTTGTTATGGGAGCTGGTAAAACCATTGAGATTTCTATACAAGGCGAACGCGTAATTGTGAGAGATTATGGTCGTGGAATTCCGTTAGGGAAAGTTGTGGATGTGGTTTCTAAAATGAATACTGGAGGAAAGTATGATTCTAAAGCCTTTAAAAAATCTGTTGGTTTAAATGGTGTTGGTACAAAAGCTGTAAATGCCTTATCATCTTATTTTAGAGTAGAATCTACACGAGATAGTAAATCGGCTTCAGCAGAATTTGAGCAAGGAAATTTAACAAATCAGGAGCTCTTAGAAGAAACGAGTAGACGAAAAGGTACTAAAGTGAGTTTCATTCCTGATGAAATCATTTTCAAAAATTATAAGTATCGCAACGAGTATGTTGTGAAGATGCTTAAAAACTATGTGTATTTAAATCCTGGACTAACTATTGTTTATAACGGAGAAAAATATTTTAGTGAAAATGGTTTAAAAGATTTACTATCTGAAAATATTAATGAAGCAGACATGTTGTATCCTATTATTCATTTAAGAGGTGAAGACATTGAAATTGCAATTACCCACAGCAAGACCCAGTATAGTGAAGAGTATCGTTCCTTTGTAAACGGACAAAATACCACACAAGGAGGTACACATTTAGCGGCTTTTAGAGAATCTATTGTAAAAACGGTAAGAGAATTTTACGGTAAAAACTATGAGGCTTCAGATATAAGAAAATCCATTGTCGCAGCGATAGCAATAAAAGTGATGGAGCCTGTTTTTGAGAGTCAGACCAAAACAAAATTAGGCTCTACAGATATGGGAGGCGATTTGCCAACCGTAAGAACCTATATCAATGATTATGTAAAGCGTTATTTAGACAATTTTTTACATAAAAATCCTGATTCTGCTGAGAAAATTCAACGTAAAATTCTTCAAGCAGAACGCGAACGTAAAGAATTATCTGGAATTAGAAAATTAGCCAAGGATCGCGCTAAAAAAGCAAGTTTACATAATAAGAAGTTACGCGATTGCCGTGTACACTTTGGTGACACAAAAAATGAACGAAATCTAGAAACGACACTGTTTATTACAGAGGGCGATTCGGCTTCTGGTAGTATAACTAAATCTCGTGATGTAAATACACAAGCTGTATTTAGTTTAAAAGGAAAGCCTTTAAATTGCTATGGTTTAAGTAAGAAGATTGTTTATGAAAATGAAGAATTTAATTTGCTTCAAGCGGCTTTAAATATAGAAGAATCATTAGAAGATTTGCGATATAACAATGTGGTCATTGCTACTGATGCCGATGTGGATGGTATGCATATTAGGCTATTGTTAATCACTTTCTTTCTACAATTCTTTCCTGAAGTAATAAAAGAAGGCCATTTATATATTTTACAAACGCCTTTGTTTAGAGTAAGAAATAAAAAGGAAACTATTTATTGTTATTCTGAAGACGAAAGAAAAGCAGCCATAGAGAAATTAAAAAACAAACCAGAAATTACCCGATTTAAGGGGTTAGGTGAGATTTCTCCAGATGAATTTGTTCATTTCATAGGTGATGATATTCGTTTAGACCCAGTAATGCTAGATAAAGAAATGTCTATTGAAGAATTATTATCGTTTTACATGGGAAAAAACACACCAACACGTCAAGAATTTATTATTGACAACCTTAAAGTTGAACTTGATGTTGTTGAGGATACATTATGAGAACAGATAATAGAAGTGTCAAAAGCACCATAATTTCCATCTATTTTATATTACTGGTACTTGCTATTTTATTAGCTACGGTTTTTAAATCCTATGATGTATTTAAAGGAAGTTCTCTCTATATAGTCATCGGTTTGGTGGTTGCGGTTGTTATTGTTCATTTTGTAGCAAGTTATTTTGAGTATGATAGTGATGGTACTAAATTGGTTATTACAAATCAAGGCTTAATTCTAACGGACTATGTTAACTATAGAGAGCGCAAAATAGAAATTGCAAAAGATAGAATTGTTGGGTACAAAATAAATAACTTTAAGGTGTATAAAACTTTGGTTGTTTCAAAGAAAAATAAAGATGGTAGTGTTTCGCAAGTACGTTTTAATATTACATTGTTAAAAAACAAAAAGATTAAATACGTAAAGCAGTCTTTGAGAAAAATCATTAAGGAAAATAAAAGTAAACTAGGGTAATGACAGAAGAACATGACGAGTTGTTAAATGAAGATAATGGTAGCCAGGAAACGATTAAGAAGGTTACCGGAATGTATAAAGATTGGTTTTTAGATTATGCTTCATACGTAATCTTAGAGCGTGCTGTACCAGCTATAGAAGATGGTTTTAAGCCAGTGCAACGTCGTATAATGCATTCTATGAAGGATTTAGATGATGGTCGTTATAATAAGGTTGCTAATATTGTAGGTCATACCATGCAATACCATCCACATGGTGATGCTAGTATTGCTGATGCCATGGTGCAAATCGGACAAAAAGATTTGCTAATAGATACTCAAGGAAACTGGGGAAATATATTAACAGGAGATAGAGCAGCCGCTTCGAGATATATAGAAGCGCGATTGTCAAAATTTGCTCTAGATGTCGTTTACAATCCAAAAATTACAGAATGGCAAGCGTCTTATGACGGTAGACGTAAAGAGCCTATAAATTTACCAGTTATGTTTCCTTTGCTCTTAGCACAAGGAGGCGAAGGGATTGCAGTAGGTTTATCGACAAAAATATTACCACATAATTTTATTGAGTTAATTGATGCTTCTGTTAAACATTTAAAGGGAAAACGATTTACCATTTTACCAGATTTTCCTACAGCTGGTATTGCAGATTTTACTAATTATAATGATGGTTTGCGTGGTGGAAAAGTAAGAGTTAGAGCAAAAATATCTCAACGTGATAAAAATACGCTTGTAATTACTGAAATTCCTTTTGGGACAACAACATCGTCATTAATAGATTCTATTTTAAAAGCCAATGATAAAGGAAAAATTAAGATTAAGAAAATTGAAGACAATACAGCTGCAGAAGTTGAAATCTTAATTCACTTACCTTCTGGTTTATCACCAGATAAAACTATTGATGCCTTATATGCATTTACAAATTGCGAAACATCCATTTCGCCATTAGGCTGTGTTATTGAAGATAATAAGCCTTACTTTGTTGGTGTTACAGAAATGTTGCGTCGTTCTACAGATAACACAGTACAGCTGTTAAAGAGCGAATTAGAAATAAAATTAGGGGAATTCCAAGAGCAATGGCATTTTGCTTCATTAGAACGTATTTTTATTGAAAACCGAATCTATCGCGATATCGAAGAAGAAGAGACTTGGGATGGTGTCATTAATGCTATTGACAAAGGGCTTCAGCCACATATAAAACATTTAAAGCGTAAAATAACAGTTGAAGATATTACACGTTTAACTGAGATTAGAATTAAGCGTATTTCTAAATTTGATATTGATAAAGCACAACAAAAGATAGATGCCTTAGAAGATCAAATAGCTGAAGTAAAGCATCACTTAGAGCATCTAATCGACTATGCTATAGCGTATTTCGAGAGATTGAAAAAGGATTATGGAGAAGGTAAGGAGCGTAAAACTGAAATACGAATTTTTGAAGATGTAGATGCGACCAAAGTAATTATAAGAAATACAAAACTCTATGTTAATAGAGAAGAAGGATTCATAGGAACTGCGCTTAAGCGCGATGAATACGTATGTGACTGTAGTGATATTGATGATATTATTGTATTTACCAAAGAGGGTAAAATGATGGTTACTAAAGTAGACTCAAAAACCTTTATCGGAAAAAATATAATTCATGTTGCTGTTTTTAAGAAAAAAGATAAGCGCACAATCTATAATCTAATTTACCGAGATGGTAAAGCAGGTCCATCTTATGTAAAACGCTTTGCTGTAACGAGTATGACAAGAGATCGCGAATATGATTTAACCAATGGAAGCAAAAATTCGCCATTATTATATTTTTCAGCAAATCCTAATGGAGAAGCAGAAGTCGTTACAATATTGCTGAGGCAAGTAGGAGGTATAAAGAAAATGAAGTGGGATTTAGACTTTGCTAATGTTTTAATCAAAGGGAGAACTTCAAAAGGAAATATAGTTACCAAACATCCTGTAAAACGTATAGAACTAAAAGAAAAAGGCGTTTCAACTTTAAAACCGCGTAAGATTTGGTTTGATGATACCGTACAACGTTTAAATGTTGATGGAAGAGGAGAACTTATTGGTGAATTTAGAGGAGAAGATAGACTCTTAGTTATTAATCAATCTGGTGTGGTAAAATGTATAATTCCAGAATTGAGCACTCATTTTGATAGCGATATGATTGTTTTAGAAAAATGGATGCCTAAAAAGCCAATATCGGCAATTTATTACGATGGCGAAAAAGAACGTTACTACGTAAAACGTTTTATTGTGGAGCAAGAAGGTAAGGAAGAATCTTTTATCTCAGATCATAAAGATTCGCAATTAGAAATAGTCTCAACAGATTGGCGCCCAATGGCTGAAGTTGAATTTACAAAGGAGCGTGGTAAAGATCGTAAACCTAATATGGAAGTAAATCTTGAAGAATTTATTTCTATAAAAGGTATTACAGCATTAGGCAACCAACTGACCAAGGATAAAATTAACCAAGTTAATTTGTTGGAGCCTTTACCTTATGATGCGCCAGAAGAAGTACATACCGATGAATTAGAGGTGGTTGATGAAGAGACTGTAATGAATTCTGAAACAGCAGACACTACAAAATCAAATTCTGAATCCTCGTCTACTACAGAAAGTAAAACATCTGATGATAGTGATGACGATGATGATATCGAAATGGATGACAAGGGACAAGTGACCTTGTTTTAATTATGAAACGATTTGTAGTGCTTTAGAAGTTCTAAAGAAAAAGTTTCTGCTCCTTTTTTTGATAGATGCGTTGGGTCTTTCCAAAGCGAATGATCTGCTTTGCCTTTAAATAAATTAGTGTAGTCTATATAGTTTAATTCAAAATCATTCATAACATCAGTCAATCTTTGATTATCTTCAAGACATCTATCATTGTACATAGGAGATGTTATAAATAAAAAGGATTTATTTGGCGTTTTTTCAATGTATGATTTAATAGATTTTAAATAATCCATAGCTACAGAATTCAACTCTGTAACTTTAGAACATTCTTCTTCAATATTAGCTTTAGCCAAAATTGCGTCTCTCATTTTTTCTTGAGATAGACTAACATTTAAAGGGTCGTAACCGTTATATGTTTTGAAATTATAACTTGGTTTAAAATAATTTTTTAAAATACCAATAACATTCCCGTTGTAGTTCATGCTATAATAAATCTGTTGTAGGTCAGAGAGTTTGTTAGATTTATTTAACGCACTTGTAATAACCTCATTTCTATTATATTTTGTTTTTAGTCCTCTAATATCAGAACCATCATAATGTGTGTCAAAAAAGTTTTTTGTATCAATA
Organism: Winogradskyella eckloniae; assembly: GCF_013249045.1. Lineage (GTDB taxonomy): Bacteria > Bacteroidota > Bacteroidia > Flavobacteriales > Flavobacteriaceae > Winogradskyella > Winogradskyella eckloniae. The sequence goes on along the minus strand of NZ_JABRWP010000004.1, from coordinate 302,972 downwards.
TGAACTATGATAAATTGCTTAGTATTGGCTTTCAAAGTGTTTATTAATGTGCTATTGTAAGCAATTCCAACACCATCAACACCTATATTATAGCTGTTTTTGCTAAACAAGTCTACATCTATATGGTGATTGGCTCTAGAATTACCAAATACTAAAAAATCAGTACTATCTTTTACGGTTAAAAATTGGTTGAGTTTTCCTATGGCTTGTCCGGTCATAACATTATCACTAATTTTATTTAAACCATAAAACATAAGTTTGTCTAAGCCGTAACTGATTACTATAGTCAGAACAACGATTTTCAAAAGTTTTTTTGTTATTTCTGTGTTCATAATCTAGAATTGAAAATATATAAAGTTCTCAGCTGTTGAATAGAATAAACAAAGCATTAAAATGATAATAGATATTAGTATTGATAGTTTTACCGTGCTAAATTTAATACCATAATCTTCAAGTGGTGTTTTGGATCTAAAGATTTTTAGGTCAATAGCAAAGCCTATGGTTAAAAGCAATAATCCATTAATAAAGGTGTTGATGTTTCCAACGAATAAAGTGCCGTAATTAAAGCTAAATATTTCTTTAATAATTGTGGCGGCTGTATGGAAATCTGTTGCTCTAAAAAATACCCAAGCAACAAGAACAACAATAAAGGTGTAAATGTATCCAAAGGCATTAAAGGTTTTAATTTTTAATGCTGAAAACGTATATTTTTCTATGCTTAAAAATAAACCATGAATTCCGCCCCAAATAACAAAATTCCAAGAGCTTCCATGCCACAATCCTCCAATTAGCATGGTTAGAAGTAAATTTCTGTAAGTAATTACAATTCCTTTTCTATTTCCACCCAAAGAGATGTATAAGTAATCTCTTAGCCAAAAGGATAAAGACATATGCCAACGTCTCCAAAATTCAGTTAGTGTTCTTGAGAAATAAGGGAAGTTAAAGTTTCTGTTAAAATTGAAACCAAATAGTTTTGCACTACCAATAGCGATATCAGAATACCCTGAAAAATCAAAATATATCTGAAATGCATAAAATACCGTAGCAATTAGCAATGTTGAACTATTGTGTATATCATAATTACCATAAACAGAATCTACGTAAACACCTAGGTTGTCTGCAATAGCAACTTTTCTAAAAAGCCCTATAAATATTTGAAATACTCCTGTTTTTATTAAAGTAACATTGAGCTTTCTGTTGCTCTCAATTTGCGGCATTAAATTAGAAGCTCGTTCTATTGGTCCTGCTACTAATTGAGGAAATAAACTAACAAACGTGAAAAACCCAACAATATCTCTACTTGCCTTTATTTCATTTCTGTAGATATCAATACTATAACTTAAAGTCTGAAACGTATAAAAGCTTATACCCACTGGTAAGATAATATTTAGCGTAAGGTCATTGACTTGCCATCCTACACTAGACATGGCACTAGAGAAAGAGTCTGCAAAGAAATTGTAATATTTAAAAACCGCTAACAAGCCTAAATTGGAGCATAAACTCACTAAAAGCCAACGTTTTTTCTTTTTCTTAGATAGGGCTTCTTCTATTTTTTGCCCAACAAAATAATCTAAAAATGAACTAAAAATAATTAGGGATAAAAACCTATAATCCCACCAACCATAAAACACATAACTAGATATAAGTAGTAATATGTTTTGTTGTTTATAGCGATCTTTTAAGAGCCAATAGACAATAAAGACTACTGGTAAAAAAATAAGATATTCTATTGAGTTAAAAAGCATTGAATAAGTGTTTTACAGATTTAGGGTTGTATCAAAATCATGCTAATTTGACCGAAATATAGTAAAACCAATTTCGCGTATCCTAATAAGCTAATGAATTTTAGTTAAGCGGAATAAAAACAACGTTCTATAACTTTAATTTCAAGATTCAGATAGGATTATTTTTTCTTAGTTGTTTTGAAGTTTATAAATTCTACAAACAATGAAAAAGCAATAGCAAAGTATAGATAGCCTTTAGGGATAGCGCCTACGGTTTTTCCAAATAGTTTGGTGTGAGATAGATGTGCTGCTTCAGTGATTAGCATAAAACCAATTAAAATTAAAAAGGCAAGTCCTAAAATTTGCACACTAGGATGTGCGTTAATAAATTTTCTAATAGGATTCGCAAAACCAATCATAATACCAATTGATATCATCACGGCTATTATCATTAAAACTAGAGTATAATTATGGTTAGCGTGCAGCCCGTTAGTCATACCAACAGCTGTAAGTATAGAGTCTATGGAGAAAATAAAATCTATAATCACAATTTGCACTATGGCGTTACTAAGTGATTTTATGGGTTTAGATTTTTCTACATCTTCGTCATGTGACGGGTTTTCTACCTTTTCTCTTATTTCTGAGGTGCTTTTATAAATTAAAAATAAGCCTCCAGCAAACAAAATAATGGCCTGCCAGCTAACACCAATGGATATCCAATCCGTGTCAATAGTAAAAAACGGTTTACTTAGACCAACTAAAAATGACACAAAGAATAATAAAATAATACGCTGAATCATAGCCAATACTAAACCAATATTTGTCGCTTTGCTACGTTGGTGTTCTGGCAATTTATTTGCGGCTATGGAAATAAAAACAATATTATCAATACCAAGAATAATTTCAAGGAATGTTAATGTTAAAAGCGCCATTATAGCATCTGACGTCAATAGAAAATCTAGCATATCATTATTTTATTTTTACAGCAGTCCCTTTTTCAACATTTAAAGGTCGGTTAGGACGCTTTACGGCCAATTTATATTCAAATGTATATGAGTCTTGAGATGTAGATAGTATTTTCATATGGATGGCATCTTTTTCTGAATTATTAGAAGGATGTAGTTTCTTCAAAATAAATTCACAATCATTGATCCATCTTACTGAAGATGAATCTACAGTGCCATTGTGATAATCTATGTTGTATTTTTCTGTACGCTTAAATGTCGAGGTGTGTTTAACACCATCTAGGGTGTATGAGAATTCAAAAGTACCAGTTTTAAAATCTGAACAATGCCTTTCGGTTTCATAGCAATTGGTAAACATTAATATTGAAAATAGAAGTACTACGACTCTCATAACATCTTTTTAACAAAGATAAGGAATAGTAAAATGAATTTTATGGCTTATAACTCTTAAAAGTTCCGTCTTTGTAAAAAATTACAATTTTTTCAATTTCAGACTTGCTCTCAGGTTTTGTGGTTAGCATTTCTGATTTTGGTAAAGAAGGAGTAGGAGTCGTTGTTTTTTTTGTGTGTTCTGCTGATGGCAGGTCTTTCGGAAAAATACCTTTTCCGTTCATTAACCAATACAATTCTACTTCAGGATAATAGTGGAGGACCTTCATAACAAAATCCAAACTAGGCTTATTTCTGCCTGATAAAATATGTGAAATACTAGAACGCTGAACACCAATTTTTTCTGCAAAACTTGAAGCTGTTTCGTTGTAAAAGTCGATGACTTTTTGAAGGCGTTTTGTAAAATCAACAGAGTTTATCATTGTAAACTTTAGAATTATAAATATGAGTATACAAATGTAAACAATTGCTTTTTGTTTTGTGTTAAATTTTGTTACAAAACTAAATCTATGTTGAATTGTTACTTTAGTAAATTAAAATAAATAACTGATAATAAAATATATAAATATAATTATAAGTGCTGAATACGAAATTTGTAATTAACATATATTAAAACATCTAAAACAAAGTTTTAATAGTTTACTTATGTAAATATTAGTATGAATTTATTTGTTTACAATTGTAAAATATCAAATGATTACATTTGCAAACAATAATTTACCTCGTATGACAGCAGCACATTTGAATGCACTTTTTACCGCTATAAAAACAACTGAACTATTTGGTCGTTATATTACGAATACGCATATTGAAAATTGCTTTAGTAAGTTTTCAGAATCTAGAATTTCAACGATTGGAAACTCAGTAGAAGGTCGACCAATTTATAGTTTTAAGTTTGGCAATGGACCTAAAAAGATTTTATTATGGTCTCAAATGCATGGCAATGAATCTACATCAACCAAAGCTCTTTTTGATTGTTTTAATCTCTTTGAGACTGAACATGATGTTGTAAGGTCTATTCTAGATCAATGTACATTATTGGTAGTACCAATTTTAAATCCAGATGGTGCACAAAAATATACACGTGTCAATGCTAATCTTGTGGACTTAAATAGAGATGCTCAAGATCTAAGTCAGCCAGAAAGCCAGATATTAAGAGCAGTTTATAACAAATTTGCACCAAATTATTGTTTCAATCTTCATGGTCAGCGCACTATTTTTAGTGCTGGTGAAACAAATAAAATAGCAACATTGTCCTTTTTATCTCCAGCGCAAGATGAAGACAGGTCGTTGACGACAAATCGCAAGATAGCAATGGCTATTATTGCTGAAATTAATGCAGTAGTGCAAGAAGATATACCAAATGGTGTTGGACGTTATGATGATGGATTTAATTTAAACTGTGTAGGAGATACGTTTCAAAATTTTGGAGTGCCTACATTATTGTATGAAGCTGGTCATTTTGCAAATGATTACGAGAGAGAAACTGTGAGACGACTTATGTTTATGGCTATATTAAAAGGTCTACATGTCATTTCAGAAGGTGTTAATGCAACGGATTATAAAGCGTATTTAAACATACCGGAAAACGGAAAGTGCTTTAATGACGTTATATTGAGAAATGTAAAATTAAAATCTTCAGACACAATAACAACAGATGTGGCTTTTCAATTTAAAGAGGTGTTAATTGATGATGCTATTCAATTTATACCAGTTGTAGAAGCAATTTCAAATTTAGATCATAAATATGGTCATAAAGAGATTTCTGGAAACGGAAAAATTGTAAGAACATTAGCGGATGATGAACTTAAAATTGGAAACGAAATCGATTTCGTGTTATTGAATAATGAAAGAATCTCGATATATTCGTAAAATAATTCATTAATTATGCGTATTCGTTATATTAAATGTGTTATTTTTGCGTTTAATCTAAAGATTATTAAATAATGGCAAAATTTAAATTAGACGAAGTAGATCATCAAATACTCGATATGCTTATCGATAATACGCGTATTCCTTTTACAGATATCGCTAAGAAATTATTGATTTCCGCAGGTACAGTTCATGTACGTGTTAAAAAAATGGAAGAAGCAGGGATTATAAAAGGGTCTTCATTAACATTAGATTATCACAAGTTAGACTATTCATTTATTGCTTATGTTGGTGTCTTTCTTCAGAATACATCTCAAACTAAGTTTGTTTTGGAACGTATTAATGATATTCCTTATGTTACTGTGGCGCATATCACAACAGGAAAATTTAATATTTTCTGTAAGATAAGAGCAAAAAACACTATGCACGCTAAGGAAATTATCTTTATGTTAGATGATATTGATGGTGTTTACCGAACAGAAACAATGATTTCTTTAGAAGAAAGTCTTAATGATAAAAAACGATTGATGCATACCATTTTTAATGAATTGTAATCAATTTTATTTATAACTTATTAATTGCCCTTTGTATCTTTTACTTAGGGCATTTTTTATTCGATTAATATGAGCTTAAATTCCTTAAATACAAACGAATACAATCCGTATTACAACACTTACATTAAACAATCTACGCAACTTTCTTTGTTAGATGGCTTAGAAGCTAATTTGGCTTCGGTAGTATTATTTTTTTCAGAAATTTCAATTGATAAGCATAATTATAAATACGAAAAAGATAAGTGGACCATAAAAGAAGTGTTGTTGCATATTATTGATACAGAACGCATTTTTGCATATAGAGCTCTTAGAATTGCCAGAAATGACACAACAGCATTACCAGGTTTTGAGCAAGATGATTATGTAGATTATTGCCAAGCCAATGGTCGTACATTAGAGGATATTATCAATGAATTTAAAACCGTTAGACAAGCGACTATTTCGTTGTTTAAAAGTTTTAGTCCTGAAGCCTTATTAAGGATTGGTACAGCAAGTGATTCTTTGATTTCCGTTAGAGCTATTGGATATATAATAGTTGGTCATGAAAATCATCATATAGAGGTCATTAAACAGCGCTACCTTTAACTGGCGTAATAATCAAATGCTTCCATGATTAAATTATTACTTACTACACAATCTATTTTTGGTTGACCTATAGCTTCTAATAGTACAAATTTAACTACACCATGACTATTTTTCTTATCGTGCTGCAGCAGATTAATGATTGTTGATATATCGTTTTTAGATATTTCAACCTTTGAAAAGGTCTTAAGAATTCCGTCTGTAATAACTTGAAGTGTTTCTGGCTTTAAACCACAAATTTTAGTAGACAAATAGCTTTCTAAAATCATACCAATGGCAATGGCCTCTCCATGTAACAAAGGCGTTTTGTCTGCGTTTTCTAAAAAATAACTTTCTATAGCATGACCCAAAGTATGACCGAAATTTAAAATCTTACGCAATCCTTGTTCGGTAGGATCAGATGATACGACCTTATTTTTAATGACAACAGAGTCATAAATAAGCTGGTCTAAATCTGAAATATCTAAAGCTTCAAGATGAGTCAGTGTATTCCAATACGATTCATCGTAAATTAGACCATGTTTAAGCATTTCGGCAAATCCAGATACCATTTCGTTTTTAGGTAGCGTATCTAAAAAGGACGTATCTACGGCAACCATTTCTCCTTCATTAATTACACCAACTTGATTTTTAAGAGCGCCCAAATCTACACCTGTTTTTCCGCCAACTGAGGCGTCTACCATTGCTAATAGTGAAGTTGGTACATTAATATATGAAATGCCACGCATATATGTACTCGCAACAAAACCACCTAAATCTGTCACAACACCACCTCCTAAGTTAATGAGTAAGCTTTTTCTATCTGCATTATATTCTGATAAAGCTTCCCAAACGCCTGTACAAATGTCTATCGTTTTATTTTCTTCACCATTTGGCATTTCCATTACTTCAACTGCAATGTCACCAGATTCTAATTGTTCTAAGAATTTAGGTAAGCAATAATCGTGAGTATTAGTATCTACTAGAATAAAAATTTTAGAAGGGTTTTTAGTCTTTACATAGGTATTAATTTCTGTATATACTTCAGAATTAAAATAAACGATTGCGTTTTTAGTTGAAATAGAATTCATTATATAGGATCTAATTTGATAAGGTGAAAATACTTCCTTTTTCAATAAAAATGAACCTAATAATAAATATATTTGTATATAAACTTCAATTCAAATGATTAATCGTACACTTTTTGAAAATACTGAAACAGCCTTTAGACTAAAGTCTGATTCTGAATTAGAACGTGCCTATTTTTTGTTTAAAATGATATCGTCTCAACCTTTGGTTAGGATCGGTACGGCAGCGACTAATTTTGCATTAAAAGCTAATTTGCCAGTAGAAGGCTTAATACGTTCTACTGTTTTTGATCATTTTTGTGGTGGTGTAAATGAAGATGACTGCTTGAGTGTTATAGATGATTTGTATACTCAAGGCGTGTGTTCTGTATTAGATTATTCGGTAGAAGGGAAGGCAATAGAGAATCAATTTGATAATGCACTAGAAAAAATACTTAAAATAATTAATTTCTGTGACGAAAAAGAAGCGATGCCAATTGTTGTTTTTAAGCCTTCAGGATTTGGACGGTTTTATTTGTTTCAAAAGAAGAGCGAAGGCAAAATTTTTACCGAAGATGAACAAGCAGAATGGGATAGAATTGTAAATCGATTTGATAAGGTTTGTAAACTTGCGCAAGAAAAAGATGTTGAAGTATTAATTGATGGTGAAGAAAGCTGGATGCAAGATGCTGCTGATGATTTAGTGGAAGAAATGATGTTTCGCTATAATAAAAAAGTCCCAGTGGTTTATAATACGTTACAACTGTATCGTTGGGATAGGTTAGATTATTTAAAAGCTTTGCATAAGCGTGCCATTGCAAATGGTTTTAAAATAGGTATGAAAATAGTACGTGGCGCTTATATGGAGAAAGAACGAGAAAGAGCTCTAGAGAAAGGATATGCTTCGCCTATTTGTAAAAGTAAAAAGGAAACGGATGATAATTTCAACAATGCATTGAACTATATTATTCAGAATTTAAATGATATTTCAGTATTTATTGGTACTCACAATGAATTGAGTTGCTATTTAGCTATGGAGCTTATGGAAACTCATCAAATATCAAAAAAAGATAATAATGTATGGTTTGGTCAGCTCTATGGAATGAGTGATCATATTAGTTTTAATTTAGCTGCTGAAGGTTATAACGTGGCAAAATATATGCCTTTTGGCCCTGTAAAAGATGTTATGCCTTATCTGATAAGAAGAGCAGAAGAAAACACATCTGTTGCTGGGCAAACAAGTAGAGAATTATCTTTATTAAAATCTGAAAAGAAAAGGAGAAATTTATAGTAATTAAATAACAAAGCCACTCAAATTGAGTGGCTTTGTTATTTAATATATATTTGTTTTGTTATGACTTCTTATAAAACTCATACCATTTTTTCTTTTTGTTAGGGTTATTACCATAACCGTAGCCATAACCATAGCCACCATAACCTTTTTTACCAGATCTAACACCATTTAATAACATGGTCATTCTAGGTAATCGTTTTTCATTATATAATGGTACAGCTACATGTTGTAACAATCTTCTATCTATCTTTGCGGCACTTACAACATATACAAAGGTATCTGCTAAATGAGATATTAATAAGGTGTCACTAACAATACCGACAGCAGATGTATCTGCGATTATATAGTCATACTTATCTTCAAAATATTTAAACAATTCTACAACTCTGTCATTCATCAATAATTCAGATGGGTTAGGAGGTATAGTTCCTGAAGGAATAATATCTAACAATTCATTTTCTTTATGCTTTAATACTACACTTTGAGGCTTAAGAGAAGGATCGGCAATGAAATCTGATAAACCTTGATTTGGTTGCTCATCCACACCTAAATAATCTAAAATTTTAGGGACACGTATATCTGTTTCAATTAATAAAACTGTTTTCCCAGAATGTGCTATTGAGGTTGCTAAATTAGTACTTGTATGTGATTTTCCCTCTTGTGGAATCGTAGAGGTGATAAAAATCTTTTTTGCACGCCCTTTGACATCGCGCAACATAAAATCTAAATTAGATTTTATAATTCTAAAAGCTTCTGCTTTAGGTGAGTAATCCACCTTTTTCACAAGTTTTTGCTTTTTTGATGTTCTTGGTACATCTCCTATATAAGGTATATCTAATAAATCGACCAAATCATCTTTTCTGTATAATTTAGTGTTTATTAAATCAGAAATATATATTAGTGCAATTGGAATACCTAATCCAAATAATAATGACGCTATATAAACAATCATTGTGTTAGGTGCTACTGGTTTATGCGAAGAAAATGCACTATCTACAATCTTAGCATTAGGTGAATCCATACCTAATTTTATCGCAGATTCTTCTCGCTTTTCTAATAAATATAAATACAGCGATTCTTTAATGTTTTGTTGTCTTGTTATATCTCTAAATTGTCTTTGTTTTGTAGGTGCAGTAGACAATCTTCCTTGTATTCTATTGTTTTCTCTACTTAAACTATTAAGTGTAAGTTGAGAACTCGATTTAATGTTTTTTAATGAATTCTGAATATTTAATTTTAAAGCTGAAATCTGATTATTAAGCTGGATAACTACAGGGTTTCTCTCTGTAGAATTTTTAAGCAAATTATCCCTTCTCGCTACTAATTCATTGTGGTTTTTAATGACCTGATCGGTATTGGCATCACCAATGGCTACACCTGCAGGAATAATATCACTTGTTCTATCAGTTCTAGAAATATCTTCTTGAAGGTAATCAATAATCTGAATATTTCTAGCCGTTGAAGCTATTTCTGATTGTAGTTGTTGCCCTGTTTGTAAATTTAAATCTGCTCTAGAATCTAAAGCGGTTAATCCTTGTTTTTTCTGAATAGTTTCTGCAGTATAATCCACTTTTTCTAATTCTTCAGACACCTGCTTAAGCCTATTATCTATAAATTCTGAAGTTGCTTTAATAACAGCCTCCTTTTCATTAAGAACATCTTTGTTATATTCTGAAACAAGCTCATTTAATATATCTACAGCTTTATAAGAATTACTTTCATTTAATGTTAAATGTAATACACTAGATCCTGTCTCTGTAGAAATTTTAATTTTCTTTTGGTAACTATTAACTAATTTACTTACCGAACTAATTGTAATTTTTAAGTTGCTTCCTACAATAGGAGCATGGTTTCCGGAACTAGGAGTTAAGACCATGTCGCCAAAACCTGTTTTTATTCGCGATCCAAAACTGTATAACTTTCCTTTTGTCTCATCTCTATCTAATAAAGATTTCCCTTCATTTTTAAAGGCTAGAAATTGCGTTGGAGATTTGACTTTTAAATATAAGGTCGTATCTACAAAATGTATTACTGAATCATTTGCGAAAAAATCAATTTTTACAGGAGGGTTTCTGTAAATCTCTCTTTCCTTTATACTACCTTCGGCAAAACATCTAATGTGTAATTTTAAATTCTTTACTACGTTAGATATGAGCGTTCTAGATTGTAGTGTTTCAATCTCATCTTTAATTTTATTTGTTCCATCAGAGAATAGACCTTCTGCAGACATTTCGCCTATAGATGGTAGCTTTTTAGATTGCTTTTCGTCTCTAATTTTAATTGTTGCATTTGCACTATATTCGTAAGTTGCGTATCGTAAATACGTAAAACCTAAAAATATTGCAACAACTACGCAGAATAGAATAATCTTCCAATATGAAAGAAATAATTCAACACTTTGTCTTATTTCATTTGACTTCGCAGAAGGTTTTGAATCCATAAATGATATAATAAATTATGCTATTTAATCAAAAATACTGCTAAGATAGTAGTAAGGGTACCAATTGCAGAAATTAAAACGCTATTATTTTGATTATATGTAGAGGATCTTACTTTAGCATTATTTGGTTCCACATAGATAATGTCATTTTGTTGAAGATAATACAAATGAGAATTTACTGTATTTATTGAGGTTAAATCTATAAAAGCAAATTTCTTAACACCATCTATTTCTCTAATTAACTTAACGTTTGTACGTTTTCCAAAAATTGTTAAATCGTTAGCGTATCCTAAAGCTTCTAAAAGTGTTACTCTTTCATCTTGCATGGTAAACGTTCCAGGATTAGACACTTCACCTAACACAGTTACTGTAAAATTAACTAATCTTACATTTACAATAGGATCTGTAGCCATTACCTTTATTTTATCGACAAGCATTGCAGTAAGATCTGTACGTGTTAAGCCTTCTACTTTTAAAGTTCCTAAAACAGGAAATTCAATATTACCATTATGATCAACTAGATAAGATTGTTGTTGTAATGTACCTTGAGCACTTCTTAAATCAGAGGTGTTATTTGAAACCACTGGTAAATTAAATGGTCTTACCGTATCCGGATCTAGTGCTGAAACGTTGATGGTTAATATATCATCTGGTTTGTATATAAGTTCCGTAGGTTCGGAAGTTAATTGTCCTTCTTCAATTGGCTCATCTTGAAAATAAATGAGATCTTTTCTCGTTGCACAAGAGGTAGCAGTAAAAATTGCTAACAGTGAAATCATTAAGATACGTGTTTTCATGAAATAAGTATTATATGTTTATTTATAATTTGGGTTCTTTTCTTTGGTCTAATACTTCGTAAGTAGAGTTGTTAGAAATATATTCTGGTATTAATTGTTTAATTGAAGATACTATCTCTAATGGTTGCGTTAAGGTGTTAACAGAGGTTAACTTATTAATTTGGTTTTCAACACTTACAATATCTACCTTTCTAGATTTAGCAATCATTATTTTATCATGATAGGTTTTCTTTGTGTTTTCACCGTCTGCTAAAAGTTCTTCATATATTTTTTCGCCAGGTCTTAACCCTGTAATTTTTATATCTATATCTTCAGGATAACGCAGACCAGATAAAATTATCATATTCGTTGCTAGGTTAAAGATTTTGATTGGTTCTCCCATATCAAACACAAATATTTCTCCACCATTACCCATTGCGGCTGCTTCTAATACAAGCTGACAGGCTTCAGGTATTGTCATAAAGTATCTTGTGATTTCTTTATGTGTTACGGTTAATGGTCCTCCTTTTTCAATTTGCTTTTTAAATAATGGTATAACAGATCCATTAGACCCTAAAACATTTCCAAATCTTGTGGTTATGAATTTTGTATGGCCTTTTCCTTTGAGACAAGTTACATATAATTCTGCAATTCGTTTTGTAGCACCCATTACATTTGTTGGGTTAACCGCTTTATCTGTAGAAATTAATACAAATTTGTCTACACTGTGTTTTACAGCAATATCTGCGACATTTTTTGTGCCACCAATATTTACACTAACAGCTTCAAAAGGATTGTTCTCCATTAAAGGCACGTGCTTGTACGCTGCCGCATGAAAAACAATTTTAGGTTTACATTGATTAAATATTTGATCAATCCTAGTTTTATTTCTAACGTCGGCTACAATGGCTTCAATGTTTTCTAACCCTTGTTGTCTAAACTCTTGCTGAATATCATACAATGCAGACTCCGCATTATCGACTAAAATTAATTTTTTAAAATTATATAAACTTGCTTTTCTTGCTATTTCACTACCAATAGAACCAGCGGCTCCTGTAATTAAAATGACTTTATTATCGTATTGATCTTCTAAATCTGGATTTTTAATATTAATGGGATCTCTACCAAGAAGGTCTTCAATTTTTACTTCTTTTATTTGCCCTACACTTAAATCACCATCTATCCAATTTTGAACAGGAGGCACAATTTTCACTTTTAATCCTAATGAAAATAAATTTCCTGTGATTTGTAATAATCGGGAAGGGTCTATGTTTTGAATAGAAATGATAACATCTTCAACATTGTGCTTCTTAATGAACTTTTCGTCAATATTTTTAACGCTATAAACCTTTAATAGATTTATCTTTTTTCCTATTTTTTGCTCGTCATCATCAATAAAACCAACGACATCAATACCGTTTTTTGTATCATTAACAATGGCATCATAGGTAAGCATTCCAGAATTTCCGGCACCAAATATTAAGACTTTTGAAATCGACTGAAAATCTTGAGTTATATAATTATATACCGATTTAATAAATAATTTAAACCCAACTAAAAACAAAATATTTAGTAATAGATGTATATAAACTATTGATCCTGAAATACTAAAAAGACTGTCTTCACCAATAAATTTTCGACTTAAAAACGTAAAGCAAATTAATATTGTAGCCAAAATATTAGCACCAATAATAATGTTTACAATATCCTTAAAACCAGTAAATCGAACAACACCTTTATATATACCTACAGAAATTAAACTAATTGCTGCAACGATAGAAACGTAAGGTATCTGATTAATAAGTTGATGAAAGTCAAAATTTAATGTAAAATTATATCTAATTAAATAGGCAAAAAAGAAAGTCGCAATGACTATGGCAATGTCAAACAACAGTACCATCCACTTTGAGGCATATTTTTTCGATATTTTATTTAGAAATTTTACTAACATTTTTCGAAATATACGTTAATAGCTGTTTTTACTCTATTTAATTCTACATCCGACAGATTCGATCCACTTGGTAAACAAAGGCCTTTTTCAAACAATTCATCTGAAACACCATTTAAATAACTAGGAGCATCCTTAAAAACAGGTTGTTGATGCATTGGTTTCCAAAGTGGTCTAGATTCTATGTTTTCTTTTTCTAGAGCTAATCTTAATCCTTCTCTTGTGTCATAAGAATCTAATAATATACAACTTAACCATCGGTTAGAAAAATAACCTTCTGGTTCAGATAAAAATGAAATCTTATCGATGTGTTGAAAGGCATTTTTATAAAACTCATGGTTAGCACGTCGTTTAGCAACATGGCTATCTAATATGGTCATTTGTCCGCGACCAATACCTGCCACGATGTTAGACATTCTATAATTATAACCAATATGAGAATGCAAATAATGTGGAGCGTTATCTCTTGCTTGCGTTGCCAGAAATACGGCTTTATCTTTTAACGCCTTCGTTGGTGCAACTAAAGCACCTCCTCCAGAAGTTGTAATTATTTTATTTCCATTGAACGATAGTATGGCTAAATCGCCAAAAGTTCCGCAGTTTTGACCTTTATAATGACTACCCAATGACTCTGCACTATCTTCAATAATTGGAATATCATATGTTTTTGCTACTTTATGTATAGCATCTACATTGTATGGCATGCCGTATAAATGCACTGCAATGATCGCTTTAGGTTTTTTGCCTTTAGCGATTCTATCTTTAATAGCAATTTCTAACTGAATAGGGCATAGGTTCCATGTAGTGCTTTCGCTATCTACAAATACTGGTGTTGCACCTTGATAAACAATTGGATTTGCTGAAGCAGAAAACGTTTTACTCTGACAAATGACTTCGTCACCAGCTGTAACACCTAATAATATTAAACTAAGATGAAGTGCAGATGTACCAGATGCTAATGCTGCAATATGACTTTCTTTACCTAAGTAAGATTGTAAATCGTTTTCAAAACCATTTACGTTAGGTCCTAATGGAGCTACCCAATTTGTGTCAAAAGCTTCTTTTATGTACGCTTGTTCATTACCACTCATGTGTGGTGATGACAGCCAAATTTTTTCGTTCATAGGTTAATTCTTTAAGTTAGTACCTAAAGTTTATAATTAAAGGTGTTTGGGACCTATTTAATTAATAGCATTTAAGGTGCTAATATAAGCCCTAAAAATTTAAACAAAGAAACAATAATATATTTTTACGACCAACTGTTTGTTTTAAACGACATATAAGAAGCATGCCATAATTAAGTGTATATTTATCAGATTAAAAACAGTAGCAATAGAGTGGTAAGCTATTGATAAAGCGTGTTTTATGATATGTAAACGCTTAAATATTGCTCATATTTAAGAAGAAATCTAAAGAAAAAAGTTTTACTGTTTAATAATAAATCACTTTTAGGATCTATACTTAGGGAAGAAATCCGTGTCAGCTTTACCTTCTGATAGTTGATTATACACTTGTTGATTAACAATATATTTCCAAACTTTAAAGGTTCTAAAATCTTTAGAAAATGAGGCTTTAAATTCAAATAATGAATCATGTTCACTACCCAAGCCGCCTCCTAGATTAAACACTTTAAACCCTTGCTCTGTAGCTTGAATACGCATTTCATCAAGAAATAATTTCGAAGGTTTTAGTCTTAAATATTCCGTACGTGTACCAGATAAGTGATACTGAACAATGTTTTTTGTTTTTACAAACATGGAACCAGCGATAAACGTATTTGTTTCCAAATGCCTTACTAATAATATATCTGTCTGAAAATCATTAATTTCCATAAAATTTAGAAAATAGGCCTTACTAAAAAAATAACTTTCTTTAGCATTGAGACGTTTCATGTTTTCGTAATAGATATCTACGAATTCTAAAATTTCTTCTTTAGTTTGCGCTTTTACAATTTCACATTGTTTTCTTAACTTATTGACTTGGTTTTTATTAGATTTTCCGTAAGCCATACGTGATTGCTCAATTGGTAAGGAAACATCTATATTAACCACATCACCTAAACTTGCTGTAGTTCCTAAATTTTCTAAAATTTCATCTTGTTGAAGGTATGGATGTAATCGACTAAAAACTGAAATAATATTTTTACGCTCTAAGTACGTATTAAATGCTGTTTTGAACTCTTTGAAATCTACAGAATTAACGTCTGCATTACAAATAGGACCAGCGTAACCATAAACAGAGGTAAGATCATAATACGATGAGTTAGCAATTGATCGCAATAACATTGGTAAGGCTACAATTAAGTCTCCGTTTGTATAAGTTAATAGTACAGGAGTTTCGCCTTCAATTTTTGAGATATTGTGGTACTCATATGTATGGTAAAAATCGTAATTTTCTATGTGTTCTAAAATAGAATTCCATTCGTTTTTTTCTGTAATTTCCCTCATTATTACTAACGCTTTGTAAAAAATAATTAATTGTCTTCTTTAGGTATTGTACCTGTAAACATTGGCATGTCTAATGTTTCAGAGCTATTAATATCGCTTTTCTTTATCACTTTGTAGAATGTTTGCCATAAAATTTTCAAATCAAACAGAAAAGATTGATGGTCTACATAATACACGTCATATTCAAATTTTTCTTCCCAAGAAATAGTATTTCTTCCATTGATTTGTGCCCAACCTGTAATTCCTGGCATTACCTCGTGCCTTCTATTTTGTTCTTTATTGTAATGTTGCAAATATTCAGGGAGTAGTGGGCGAGGACCTATTAAACTCATATCACCTTTAAGAATATTAAGGAGTTGCGGAATTTCATCGAGTGAATACTTTCTACAAATATCTCCTGTTTTAGTAACGCGCTCTAATGCTGGTAATAATTCGCCATTAGCGTCCGTTTTATCATTCATGGTTTTTAACTTAATGATTGTAAAAATCTTACCATGTTTTCCCGTTCTTTTTTGATAAAAGAAAGGCTTCCCATTATTTGAAATACTTAAAATAATAATTAATATAAGAAATATTGGAGCGATAATTATTAAGCCAATTAATGCTGCTGTAAAATCTAACAAACGTTTTATAAAGTTTCTATACAATTTCATAATTAATTATATATTGAGTTCACGTTTAATAAGCGTGATTAAATCGTTATTGATAATATTCACATCAAAACGTTCTTCTGCGTATTCTCTACTATTTTTTCCCATTTCCTTAATTTTTTCAGGATTGGTAATAAAAAATTCCATAGGTTTGATTAAAGCATCTAGGCTTTGAGGTTCTATTAAAAACCCATTAATGCCTTCTTTTACCGATTCTCTACAACCTACAGAGTCTGTCGTAATAATTGGGTTTCCACAGGCACATGCTTCTAGTGTTGTTCTTGGTAACCCTTCTCTGTAATAACTAGGTAATACAAATATATCTCTAGCATTTAAATGTTCTGGAATGTTAGTTTGAGGGCCATGAAAAACAATAACTTCCTTTTCATGGAGATCATTAATGTCATCTAAGCTAATCGCAGAAGGCGATGTTTCTGGTACACCAATTAAGTGAAACTCTGCCTTAGGATACTTCGCTTTTAATATTTTAGCAGCTTCCATGTATAATGCAATTCCTTTTTCTTTTATCAATCGTGCTACCAATAAGAAACTAACTTTATCTGTTGCATTTTTCTCTTTAAAGGAAAACTGATTTAGATTCACACCAGATCCACTAACAAAATCAACTTTTTGTTGTTTAGAGATGACTTTTCTGTCTAGAAATAATTGATGGTCGTCCTTATTCTGAAAAACGATAACTCTATTTTTTCTAATGGACAATTTATACAATGTTTCATTAAAACGCTGTAAAATTTTAGCTTTAGTAGACAAGCCAGTAAATGTATATCCAAGTCCAGTAATTAAAGAAATTACAGGAATCTTGCACATATTAGCAGCCATAGAGCCGTAGATTACAGGTTTTACAGTGTACGGGAAAACTAAATCTATTTTATGATCTTTCATTAAAGCCTTTAGTTCTAAGATAGACTTAAAATCTTTAAATGGATTGAGGCCTGTACGTTGTAAGTTATACTCTAATGTCGTGGCTCCTAAATTGTTAATTTTTTCTCTAAATTCATCTGTATAATCAGGTGCAGCTGTATAGACCTCAAAGCCAGAATCTACAAGACTTTTTATAAAATCGCCTCTAAACCGAATTAAAGAACCGTCTAAAGAAGCAATAAGCATTATCCTTTTTTTCTCCATTTCCATTAGTTTTGTTTTAAGTAATTAAACTTATACCATTTTTGGAAACAATAGAAAGACCATACTCTAAAGGTGCTATCTTTTTTGCTATCTAAATGATCTTTAACCAACTTAGTAATTATTTCTACATTAAAAATTCCTTGAGATTTTAACAATGCTGGTTCTATGTAACTTTCTATTTCTTTTCTAAGGCTTTGTCTTAACCAATCACCCGTTGGCGAACCAAATCCTTGTTTGCTTTTTTCTAAAAACTCATCAGGAAACTGGTCTTTAAATGCCTCTTTTAAAATGTGTTTTTTACTCCAGCCTTGCATGAGGTAATCTTCGGGTAGCGTATTGGTAAACTCCCATAACTCTTTGTTTAAAAAAGGAGCTCTACATTCTAAAGAGGTCATCATACTTGTTCGGTCTACTTTTGCCAGCATTCCGCCCTCTAAACTTAGAATTTTATCTACAGATCTAAAATCGGTTAAAGTTTCTATTTTTTGTTTTCCTAGTACGTCTTTATATTCTTTAAAAATATTAGCATCAAAATAGTCTGGAGACATAATCTCTGCAAGTTGATTGCTTGTATTTGCTAATGAAATGATATCCCAATAAAAATCGCCATCATAGTTTATGGCATTTAGCATTTTATTTATTCTAAACTTTTTACCACGCGTATCGTCCTTATTTATGAGATACTTATTACTAAGTTTTGACACCGTTTTATGAAGCCCTTTTGGCATTACACGTGTGTATTTTTTGTTCATTTTACCAACATAATACTTGTTGTAACCACCAAACACTTCGTCGCCACCATCTCCTGTTAAAGCTACTGTGACGTGCTCTCTTGTTTTTTCGGAGAGTAGGTGTGTTGGTAATGCTGCTGTATCTGAAAATGGTTCATCAAAATTCACTAAAATTTCATGTATGTTATTTTTAAGATCATCTTCATCAATGATAAATTCATGATGATTTCCATTTACCATATCGGCTACAATTCTCGATTTATCTGTTTCATCATAAGATGCTTTTTTAAAACCTATTGAGAACGTATCTATTTTTCTATCTGTAGATTGCGCTAAACAGAGCGAAATTATTGAAGAATCTACACCACCAGACAAAAATGTACCTAAACCAACATCTGCAATAGACCTGCTGTCTACACTTTTATATACTAAATCTTTGGTTTTAGCTTTTGCATTTTCAAATGAAATATTGGCTTCTACAGGTTTTGGCTCTGCATTTATTTTATGAATTGTTGTACTGTGAGATTCTAAGTCGTATTCTATAAAATGATTTGCTTGAAGCTTATATATATTGTCATATATTGTATGAGGCGCAGGTATGTAGGTTAATCTAAAATATAGATTTAGCCCTTTTTTTGAAATCTCAGGTGTAAAATCAATAGTGTTAATGATTGACTTTAATTCTGATCCCCAAATAAATTCTTTATCTGTATGTGTATAATACAATGGTTTTTCTCCAAAGAAATCTCTTGCTATAAATAGTTTATTGATGTTTTTATCATAAATACTGAATCCATACATGCCATCGAGATCTTTAAAAGCATCGACACCATATTTTTCATAAGCTTTTAATATAACTTCGGTATCACTTGATGTATTAAAGGTTACGCCTTCAGCCAGTAATTTAGCCTTTATAATTTTGTAATTGTATATTTCTCCATTGAATACAATTACAATTTGTTTGTCGTCTGAAAATATAGGTTGCTTACCAGAAGATAAATCTATAATAGATAATCTTCGCATTCCCATACCAACAGTATATTTATCATTTTCTTCTGAAAACAAACCATCCTGATCTGGTCCTCTATGAATGATTAAATCATTCATTTTGTTTAGAACAGACAGAATTTCATCTTTGTCTCTATTGGTTTTTGTAATAATACCGTTTATTCCACACATACTTTAATTCGTTTTGTCTAATTAGCTATGGTTGTGCTATTTACTAGATCTATATATTTTTTTAAAATGCTGTCTTTTTCAAAATCCTTAATTCGAATTTTACTGTTTTCTCTACAAGAATCAGCATAAGCTTTATGATTTACAAAATAGCCAATGCCTTTGGCCATTAAGTCTTTATTTTTAATTGGCACCAATATACCATAATCCGTTATCATAATGTCTTCAATAACGTTGTCTAATTCCATGATTTCACTTGGACCAGACTGGCAATTTGTACTTAATATTGGTAATTCACACGCCATAGCTTCTAATAATACATTAGGAAAACCTTCGTGATTTGAGCCAAAGATAAATAAATCAGCTGTTTTTAAATATTGATAAGGGTTAGCGCTAAAGCCCATTAAAAAAACCTGATCTTTTAGATCTAATGTTTCTATGAGTTGCTCAAATTCTTCTTTTAAATCTCCTACACCAAAAATATATAAGCGCAATATAGGGTTTTGTAATTGGTGAATTGCTCTGATAAGCATTTCGTGATTTTTACCAATATCTAATCGTCCTAAAGTAATGATGTTAAATTTGTCTGAATCAAAAAATGATGTATTTGGTTCAGCGGCTTCAATTTTACTTAAATCTATTGGATTGTGAATGACCTTCATTTTTTCTGAAGGGACTTCAAAATTATCTATTAAATCGCCAGCATTTCCGTAAGAATTTGAAATTACCAGATCTGATTTTTTATATAATGTTTTAATTAAGGTTTTATTAAATGAGGATTGAAACCCTTTATAACTATACTGTAGGCTAGGGAAGGCTCTTTCATTTGTAATCACTTTAAATTTATAAGCGGTTAATTTGCTAGCAATGACATTGATAAAAGACGGTCTGGTTAAAAAGCTTAAACTATGCGTCAATTCTAGCTTTTTTACCAATTTTGCGTATTTAAAGGCTAAAAATGGAATTTTAAACGCTTTTTTAAAGCCGCTTTCATGGCCTTCGGATGTTTCTAAATAATGTATTTTAGTATTTGCTGGAATAGTATATGAGATCGTTGTATTCATTAAAATTAAATGAACTTCAATATTGTTCTTTATACAATATGAAACTAAGTAAGATACAACGCGTTCAGCACCTCCTCCTGATAATGAATATATTAAAATACCTAACCTCATTATGACTTTACTTTTTCAGAATATTAGTAAATAAATCTTCGTACTGTTGAAGTATTACTTCTTTATTAAATTTTTTATAAACAGATTCTCTAACGATTTCAGGATTCCAATCTTTAGTAAGTTTCAATTTTTCAAGATATTCTTCTTCTGTGTCTACTAAATAGCCATTAATATTAGGTTCTACAATTTCTTTTGTTCCTCCTGGAGCTTTAAATGCAATTACAGGTGTGCCAACAACACAACTTTCTAATAAGGCATTAGGAAACCCTTCTACATAAGACCCTTGTAAAAATAAATCGTGCTGCGAAATGTAGTCATTTACTTTGTTGGTAAATGGAACATGCTCTATATTTTTAATGATGCCTAGATCTTTTGCCTTTTGAAAAATTTCTTCTTTTAATCCACCATCGCCTACAATAGTATATTTAAAGGGTTGATTGTATTTAGAAAGAATATCTAATAATCTTAAATGTCCTTTTACTTCAGTTAATCTTCCGACAGTTATAAATTTTCTAACATTTGTAAACGGTTGAGAGGATTTTACTTCTGGTAAATTAGAAATAGGATTATTAATAACATGAATATGACTTTTTGGGATATTGAAATTAGTAATCATATCCTCAGCCATATCTTCAGATTGACAAATGATGGCATCTAAATTTTTAAATCCATTAGGCAATAAGCGAAGAGGTGACCATTGTCTTGTTTTCTTTTCATTGCTTCTTTTGCTTAATACTGTGGCTTCTCTACCAATAAATTTGGTTTTTTTAAAAAACGGAGAAAGCATTGACATGGCAGTATTTACATGTGAAATAGAACTAACAACAACTTGCGGCTTGTACTTTTTTATATGATTTACAATAGAAGGCAAAGCAGTAAGAATTCTTGGCTTATTGAGATAGACTACATCTACGTTACTCACGTCGTATGCAGCGTCTTTTTCAAATCCTGCAACAACTAATAAAGGTTGAAACTTATTTTTATCAATGCTTTGAGAGACAAAAGAAATAACACGTTCAGCTCCACCTGCACTTAGCGATGGAAGTATAAACATGATTTTGATTTTAGTTTCACTCATTTTTAATGCTGCTTATTTATTTTTTGATAAAGCACTAGAAATTTGCTTTGCTACTTGTTCATGTCCATAACATGTCCAATGACTATCGTAATCAAAGGTCCAACTTATATCGTCCTTGCTGTCATCTAAAACTATAGTTCTAAATCCAACGTTTTTACATTCCTCTATGATTTTTGCATTTGAATTTGGATGAAAAACTAAAACCTTATTTTCAATATTATAATTATTTACAATATAGTTGATTAATTGAACGACCTTAGTTTTTGATTTAAATGCAGGATTGTTCTGATTTGTGGTAATAATCGGTTCTTCATTAGTTTTAGAATTACTACTTAATGGGAACCTAGTGTAGAAATAATATAATAATTTCCAATTGTATAGTATTTTTTTGAAAACTGGAGCTTTCATTTCACCAAAAACAATTGAACCATCTTTAAGTTTTAATTGCGTTATATCGCGCATTGGTTTTACTTCAGCAATACTCTCGTAAAAATCATTATCATTCACATAAACCAATGATTTCAATGGTTTTAAGGAGTCTAAATTTTTGCTTATTTCCATGGCTTCAATAAGTGAAACACCCGAGCGACCTGCTTCCATGAAATTATAATTAGACATGTTCTGCTTTAAATACGCAGATTGATGACACTCATTAGGATTCATAAAGTTTTCAATAAACGAATCACCAATTACTAAAATTAGATTGTCATTGCTTTTTGGTAAAATTCCAGGCCATCCTAGTTTGTTAATATTCCATTTATGCCCGCCACCTTTCCAATAGCCTTCTTGATTAGGATAATAGTTTTGTATTCCGTTGGCGTCTATTGTTCGTTGAGGAATATCTGACATGGTATGGGTTACTCTAACTACAAATTCTCCAACTATTAAAGCTAAAAGAAAAAACACCAAAATATTTTTTAAGAATTTTTTCATGATCTAAAATTGAAAATATATAAATTGTTGTTCTTCACCTGTAAACGCAAACATTAATACTATCAGTAGAATGTAGAATGCCCAACGCAGTGGTTTTTTCAAAAAATCTACTTTTGCTATGGCATATTCATTACTTCTTCCTAGCCATTCAACCAATATAAAGAAAAGTACCAAACCTAATATAGTGGCCGGAAATATTTCTACCCATGAAAATAGAGATGAACTAAAGGTATGTTGCAAATAAGAAATAGCATGGGAAACATTATCTGCTCTAAAAAACACCCAAGCTATTAATGTAATAAAGAAGGTAATTCCCATTTGCCATAGTTCTCTAAAGCTTGGAAAATATTTGCCTTCAGCCACTAAATTAGTATTCACTCTATTTTTATTAGTAAGAAGTAATGGCAAGAAATAGATGGCATTTAGTGCACCCCAAATTACAAATGTCCAGTTGGCACCATGCCAAAATCCACTGACTATAAAGATAATAAATGTGTTACGAATTTTCATAGATAGACCTCCACGACTACCACCTAATGGAATGTATAGGTAGTCTCTAAACTACGTAGAAAGTGAAATGTGCCATCGTCTCCAAAATTCTGCAATATCTCTAGAGAAATATGGAAATGCGAAGTTTCGTTTTAACTCAAACCCAAATAATCTAGAAATACCGATGGCAATATCTGAATATCCTGAGAAATCACCGTAAATCTGAAAAGCAAAGAAAAATGCACCAAGTAGGAGTGTACTTCCGTTATATTCGGTATGGTTATTAAAGATAATATTCGCGTATTTTGCACAGTTATCTGCAATAACTATTTTTTTAAATAATCCCCAAAGCACTTGTCTTAGTCCATCAACGGCATTTTTGTAATCAAAACGTCTTTCAATAGAAAATTGTGGTAATAAGTTTGTTGCTCTCTCAATAGGTCCTGCGACTAACTGAGGAAAGAAACTTACAAAGGCCATAAAGCCAACAAAATCCTTTGTAGGTTCTAGCTTTTTATTGTAAACGTCAATAGTGTAACTTAAAGTTTGAAACGTGTAGAAACTTATTCCAACAGGAAGAATTATATTTAAAGTATTAATGCTTAATTCTGATCCGAAAAATGTAAATGAATTAATTAAGCTATCTACAAAGAAGTTATAATATTTAAAAAAGCCTAAAAATCCTAGGTTAACACATATACTAATCCAAAGCAATACTTTTCTTGTAGATGGTTTATCCTTTTTCCCTAACGCAATACCTATTGAATAATCTACTAAAGAACTAAAAAGTATTAGAGAAAGAAATCTCCAATCCCACCATCCGTAAAAGACATAGCTGGCTGCAGCAATAAGCAGGTTTTGTGTTTTTATATTTTTACCACCAATGAGCCAATACAGGGCAAAAACAATTGGTAGAAATACAAAAAATTCTATCGAATTAAAAAACATATTTGGTTAAAATTTGGGTCTTCATTACAATTTCTTATAAATCCGAACGGTAAAGATGTTGTAAGTGCTCAAAAGTATCAAAATTATTCTTTGAATGGACATTAAAAACTACTATCTGCATGATTTAGTAAAAATCATCAAATTTTAGCGACTAATTTCTTGTTTTAATATAGGGTCTATAATGTTTTTCCAAAGACTGTATCCAGATGCTGTTAAGTGAATACCATCAAGAGAATATTCGTTTTTAAGTTTGTAATCCTTTGAAAATGATGTGTTAAGATTTATGAATTGACAATTGTGATTTAAACAAATGTTTTTTATTCGTTCATTTAATTTGGTAATAGATGTATTTAAGTTTTTGTAATTGATATGTTCTTTTGATGTGTATAAAACTGAAAATACAATGGGTTTTATGTTATTGTTTTTTAGATTTACAATAATGGCTTCAATATTGTTTGATACCTCACTTATTTCAATACCTGCTAATAAATCATTAATCCCAGCCATAATAAAGCAAATTTGAGGATTAACATTATAGACATAGTTTAACCTATTAAGCATACCTTCAGTAATATCATTTCCGATACCTCTATTAGCTATATCATTGCGGTTTAGAAGTTCATTCCAATTGGCTCGATATGTTATAGAGTTTCCTAACATGACAACATTAGCTTGTTTTTTGTAGTGTTTATAAAGTTCAATTTCATGATGATATTGCCATTTGTTTTTGTAGTTCTTATCAACAGGAGTTGTCAATTTAAATTTATTAAGAATAATTTTATGAAACCCAGTCTTATACGAGATAAATAGTACGGCAATTATTAAAATAATGTTTACAATGATGCTGTATTTTAGTTTCATCAAATGAAGTGTTAATTAGTCATAAATAAATTGATAATAAGAATTATAGAAGTTCTCTATCCTTATCATCTATAAGATAAGCCATATATACAAATAATGCCATTAAGTAGGTCTGATTAATAACACTTTGTAAACTCAGCATAAAAATACACATAACTAATAGTAGTGGTAAAACAAAATATCTAATATCTGGCGCACTTCTCATGGTTTCTAAAAAATAACGTCCTAACATATATAAAAAGAACACAAGAGTAAAAATCCCTGCATCTGCCCAAACACCAATTATTGTATTATGAGCATGTTGAGAAATTGCAAAATCAACACCATTACCAATTATTGGGTTTTCGAAAACGTAATCGTTAATAAGTTTCATTACCAGTTCATTTCGTCCGGAGTCATCTACTTCGCTAGTATTAAATGTAACGATATTAACTATATTATTTATTTTATCACGTTGTTGTCCAACCAAGTCTAAATCAGCAGTTAAAACATTTAAATTTGCCAATGCTAGGTATACAAACGGTAGTAATGAAACACCTATAATTAGTCTAATACCAGTAAAGAACTTATGGTTAAGCATAACTAAGCAAATAATAAATACCATAAACCCAGTATTAGAAAAGGTTAATGCTAATCCATATAGCATAATTCCTAAAACTAATAGTTTAAACAGTTTTAATATTGTTTTTTTCGGCTGAAATAGTTTATATACGAGAATAAATGAAATAATTGCAGCAAGAGCTGTATTGTTGGCATCTGCATAAACCCCTCCAGATCGGTCCATTTTATACATATAAATTCCTCCTCTGTCTAAGTCAAAATTTATATTATAGAGATGTATACTTAAAATTCCGGATAGAACAAAAGCGATTGTCGCAACATTTCTAAATATTTTTCTATTTTCTGGTATACTGAGATATACGTAAAAGGCCAAAACATATATAAAAGGAATTATAGCCACCAATATATTTGCTGGATTAAAATGAATTGCACTTGCTAAAATTGCAAACAGAAAATAAATTAAATAAAATATAATCCACAAACGTGCTGTTTTAGAAAGAGGTCCTCTTTTTTTTATTGTCAGTGCAACACCTAAAATTAACAAACCTAAATTACCATATGCCATGATTTGGGCAATAGCTGTTGATACTAACCTAGTTATAAAAACCTGAAGATTAAACACGGTCAATACAAACGGAAGTAAAAAGCAAATATGTGTTACTAGGCTTTTCTTCATTTATTTAAAATATCGTCAAAAATATTCAAATATTTATTATAAACGGCATCCATTTTATATCTATCTAAAGAATTGACGCCTCCTTTTGTAAGTTTAATTCTAAGTTCTGCATCATTCATTAACTTTTCTAAACTTTCAGCCATGGCATCATAATTTTGGTCCTCAATTAATATTCCATTTACATTAGGAATTATAATATCAGAAGGTCCTGTAACACAATCAAATGCAATGCATGCTGTTCCTCTAGCAAAAGCTTCCGTAAGAACCATAGGTAATCCTTCTGTTCTCGATGATAGTACGTAAATTTCTGATTCTGTCATTAATTCTGCTACCTTTGTTGAGTAACCTTCAAAAATTACTTGGTCTTCGATTTGATGTTTTTGGGTTAATTCTTTTAATAATTTTGTGCCATCGTCTCCACCACCTACTAGTTTTAATTTCCACTGTGGGTTTTTCTTTAGTACTGGTGTAATTAAGGGAATAAGGTTATCGAATCCTTTGTGATGATATCTATTTAAATCACCGACTGCAAGGATAATTTTTTTTCTATTTCTTTTAGATTCTTCATAAATATCGAAGGTACATGGATTGGGCATTACATATACATTAACACCTATGCTTTTATAGTGTTGTTCATCAAATTTTGTCAGTACTGTTAAGGCATCAGATTTACGATACATGTATTTTCTTGCAAGCTTGCCTATAAAATCAGTTGCTCTTAAATGATTGTTGTGTTCTGCCGAAACAACTTTAAGACCTCTTAATTTACCAATAAGAGCTCCAATAAAATTAGTTTGAGTCATAAACGGCATTAGGACATCTGGCCGGTTATTTTTATTAGAATAATATTTGTACAAATTAATTGTACTTCTAATTGTGTGGTTCTTTATATTGCCATTATGAAGTCTTACACGCTTAACAGTAGGATTTGCAGAAAAAACTTCAGGTTCATTAAAAGTAATTATTGTTACATCATGTCCTTTTTTATCAAAATTATTCGCTAAAAGGATGAGTACTCGTTCTGCACCTCCAGCTACCAAAGAATTGACAACAAAATCTATTTTCATTACTGTATTTTTTTAAATTGTTTGTAGGTGTAACTAAAATAAAATAAACTCCCCAAGATAAGCACTATGGTGGTACTCATTACTAATCCATAAACATCGAAGTATTTGATCAAAATAAAATTTAAAACAATATTAAGAACCAAATTCGCTAAGGAAATCCAGGCCATAAAATTATTTTTATTAATACTTGTAAGGAATTTTACCATTACCAATGTACAAAGGTTAAAAGGAACACTTACTAACAAAATTTGTTGAATTCCTGATACTTTTAAAGTATCTTGATGTGTAAATTCACCTCTTTCTAACCAAAGCTCAACTATCCAATCTGACATAAAAATGCCAATTACAATTAATATAAGTCCTATTCCTAAAACTAATTTTAGTGTTCTAAAAAGTTGATTATACGCAGATCTTAAATCTTCATTTACTAAGCGAGAGAAGTGTGGTAATAAAACACTGCCCAAGGCCATAATCACTATAGTTACGCCAAAAGCCGGTAATCTATTTCCGTAATTTAGAGCCGCTAATGATCCTATGACTAATTGTCCAACAAAAAACTGATCTATATAGTTATTCATTGCAGATAAAAAACTCGAAGATATTTTAGGTGGTAATTGCCTTACCATCATTCTTGAGTTTTTATTCATTACAGGCTTACTTAAAGCAAAATCGTTAAACTTAATTGAAAAAAATAAAAGATATATTAATCCAATGATACTTCCTGCAAAAGTTCCGTAAGCTAAAACCATATGTCCAAAATTTTCTTTTAGAAATATTAAGAAGAAAATCATAGTAAGTAGTGGAAATAATTCTGCTAATGTAGCTACCAAAAAGCGATTTGAAACCTCAAGCAGTCCAGCTAGTACAGAAGAAATCCCCCAAAAGAACAAACATGGTACAACAAAATATAATTGGGCTTTTATCAATGGATAATATGATTCTGGAAATTCAGAGTATACTAAATTTAGAAAGAGGTCAGTGCCAAAAAATGCGATAATACATGAAACTATTGAAATACCAATCGTTATCAAAATTATTAAGGCTTGAAAACTTCCTTTATTTCCATTGTTTTTTAACTCAGCAATATAATTTGGTATAAACAGATTTTTAAGTGAATTAATAAATACACTTTGGATAAAAGTAGGTACTAAAATGGCTACAAGAAAGGTGTCTATAGTTGTACCTAAACCAAAACTACCAGCAATAATAGTTTCTTTATAGAATGCTATAGCCTTAATTAATACACCAATTACAGCAACAATCAACATGCTTTTTACAAGTGGATTGCTTAAAGACGTGTTAATTTTATCTCTTATTTTTTTAAGAAGTAGAGCTCCCATTTCAAATTCAGTGTTTAACTAAAATTTAGTTTTTAATTTTAAAAGAAATGGGTTCATTTTTAATTTATTTCGCATGTAAGTGCCTAAAGGTTTTTCTATTTTTTTGCTTATAAAATAGGAAGCAATTAGCATAAAAAATAAAACGATACTTAAAAGCAACCATTTATTGACAGACTTCCCAAGATGATTAAATATAATATATCCAATATTTTGATGTAATAAATATAACGGATATGTTAACACACCTAACGACATGAAAATGCGTTTATTTAATGCTTGTAATTTATTAGTACTTATTAAGAAAATAATGATAAAAAAGAGGGTTATTAATGCGATAACAATTTCATGAGAAAATCCATAACCATATAGTGCGTTTCGGTGTTCTATAGTTAATATAGCATAACGTAAAGAAATGAAATAAGCAATTATTACTGGAATTAAGTTCTTTAAAATGTTGTGTTCAGATTTCATAAGAAAGAAAAACATACCTGCAACAAAATAAGGGTTCCAACGTGCAAAAGTAATGTAATAAATAGCTTGCAAAAATTTTGGAGCAACAGCGAAAGGAATAATTAATTGTAGAATTGAAATGGCTAATAATATATACCCTAAAAATTTGATATACTTTAATTTTTTAAAAAATAATACAATTCCTACGAGTATATAAAACTTTAATTCTACTACTAAAGACCAATAAACGCCATCTACATGTTCTATTCCAAAAAAACCATTAAGCATAGTTAAGTTAAATAGAAATTGATTTAGTGAAACTTTAAATATAGGACTGCCAAATAGAACGATAATAAGTGCTGTTGTTATTACACAAAACCAAAATGCAGGGTAAAGCCGAGTAAATCTTGAAATACAAAAGTCAATTAAATTTGAATTTCTAATGGATAATAATATTACAAATCCACTAATAATAAAGAATAAATCTACTCCTAAATAACCATATTTAGAAAACCCTTCTAATGGTTCAAATTGTAAAATGCTAAAATTGTCTTTAGCGAAACCTCTGAAGCAATAATGATAAAATACTACGTAAAGTGCTGCAATAAAACGAATTAAATCAAGATGATATAATCGATCTGATTTCACTCTAGTTTCGATACTCATAATTTGTAGGTTAAAATTTATTAACGCAAATATGATTAAAAGGTTTTAATCTCCACGTTTTTTAAGTTGATTGGAACTAAATTTCGTTAAAACTAAGGTTTAGCCTAAAACATTGAAGCATTAAATTAAGTTATTATGGTAAAAATCGATTTCTATTTATTTTAATATCACTTATATAGAGTTCTTCGGCAGAATTGAAAGAATGGGTACAACTTATAGATTTATCCCAATTTGGTTTTATCGCCTCAACTAATTTCTCTTCGTAATTATTAGGGTTTAATTTAGTTATTTCAGAAATGTTTAATCCATACCCATAATGACTTGAGCAGTCTTGAGAAGGTCGATATAATTTATTGTTTTTAATAAATAATTTTCCTGCAGGCCTTGCTGTTTTAACGCTTGTAACAATAGGGTTCATAGAATGTGGCTCCCAGTGATCCGCCAATAATGATTTCGAATAAAATAAATTAAGCTCTACATGCTTAGATCCTCCTTTATGCTTTTTTAAATTGGTAAACATCCAATATGTATCATGTTCTTTATACAGGGTTGTGTCAACTGCTACAACATTATTCATCATAACTTTTTGCAATTCCCATTTTAAAGGAAAATCAGTAGCTTTATATAATTGAATATCATTGTTACCACTAGTTTCTGGAATCATATAAAACTCATCATCTTCTTTAAATATAAATGGATATGATAAATGATAGTCTTTAACTAATATAGTTTCAGGTTTTGAATAATTGCCTTCATTGTCAATTTCCATTACCGCTAAATGACCTAGTTTATTTTTATATATTAATTCTTCGATAAACAAATATGTCTTGTTATTATGTTTAATTAAAAAAGGATCAGCCCAGAATCGATCTTTAGGAGGTAAAATCTTTTTATAATGTTTTAAATCATATGGATTCTCATTGCTATTGCTATTATTCAAGAATATTAAAGCCCATTGGTTAAAATAAATTTTACTTTTAATAACTTGAAATAATTTCTTTGCGTACAGAGCAATGGCAAATTTTAGCATTTTGGTATTCGATGGCGGCGAAAAAGGAACAGTAATCTCATTTTCAGGATAAATACCTGATTTCGTTAATAGTTTTTTATTAAAAAGCTCTTCGTTTTTTGATAACAATTCTATGTTATTTCCAACTAAAAAGTGGCTTTGCCATAAAATATCGTTTAGATTCCTCTTATAACTTAGACCATCTGTACACGAAAAGGTTTGGTCAATAGTCTTTGGGTAGGTCATACCGGTTTTTATATATCTCAAAACACCAGTCATCTCAGGCCTTTTTTCTAGCATTTCCCAAATGCCATATGGACGTTTATTAATATAATTTAAATCACAAAAATTTAAAAACCAAACGCCATATTTTGCTTTATCTACTATCTCATTATTTAGAGTCAATTCCGTGAGGTTTAATATTATATCCAACTCATATTCTTCAAGTGATTTTATATCAATTGTTTTTGTAATGGAAAGCGTGGTAATATTATTAATTTTATCTGATTTATCTGATTTATCTGTTTTTGCTAATGCATTAGGTACTGGCTTAAAAAATTTGCTGTCAATTTTTAAATATGATTTAAAAAAAACAGGCACAGCATTAGTAGAGTTTTGCAATTCTTTCATTTCTTCATGAAAGTCAAGATTTAAAACGATTTCTGAAAAATTAGAATCAATTAAATTGTTGATAATAGCTTTTTGCCAATCAAAAATATATAAGGGATAGTTGATAATCGCAATTCTTAATTTTTTCATAAAATATAAATTGAGTAATATATTGGTTGCAATAATTTTCAAAAAAACAATTTTTAAAACTAAAAAAACAATTTTAATAAATAATAATCTATAGTTTCATTTTTATGATATGATTTTCTTTATTTAATTGGTTGTCCTTCCTATTTAGAACGGTTTTGTTTTCGAAGTTCGTTTTTTTGTCTCACTTATTATTTTGCCCTTTCTAGATGTTAATAACTATGTATAACTAATATAAGGAGTAAGCTGTATTTTTTATAACATCATTATTTTTGTAAAAATTTCCGTTTAAGTGTTAAATTCTTAGACAAAATAGTCTAAAAGGTGATATGAATCGTATATAATTAAACTTTAAAAAAGTAAAAATAACTGTAATACTTACCTTACAGATACTTGCATTTTAACGAAAAAATAAACAATTAATTGCGCTTTGTCGAATATTTTAGCGCTTAAACTTGAAATGATGTTTTAATTTTATAGATTGCCAAACCTACTTATAAAAATTAAAATGTCCCATGAATTTATGAGAGCCTTTAGAATTACCCTAAACAAAATTGGTCTTGGATCATTAATTATATTATTTATATTTTCTTCATTAAATGCCCAGCAGCTTGCTTTTCCCACAGCGAAAGGAGCTGGAGCACATACTACAGGTGGACGTGGCGGACAAGTCATTCATGTTACTACTTTAGATTGGGATGCGCCTGGTGGATTGAGAGAAGCAATTCAAACGCCTGGACCTCGAATTATTGTTTTTGATGTAAGTGGAGAGATCGATGCTACAAGTGAATGGGATTATACACCGATTATTAGTGGTTCAGATTATGATAACATTACCATTGCTGGTCAATCTGCACCTGCAGGAGGAATAAGCATTCGAACATCTGAATTTATGTTTCAAAATGTAAATAATGTAATCATTAGATATATTCGATTTAGAGGTCAAGCATCTAGTATACAAGATGCATTTTGGTTAACAGGAGGTAGCAATATTATTATAGATCACTGTACTTTTAGTCATGGTGGTGACGAATCCGGAAGTTTAGGTTCTAGTGTTGGAATAATGGGGAATATTACCATGCAGAACTGTTTTCTTCAAGACAGTAAAACAGGTACAATATTAGGTGTAGATGATGTCGATGGAGATTTTACTTTTGTAAATAATGTTTATAGTAGTATTTCACACCGGTTTCCAAATCCAAAAGGAAACGGTCAATACGATATAATTAATAACATTGTTTATAATTGGAAATATAGATTAATAAGAATTACAGGAGAAGGAACTTATAATGTTATAAATAACTACTACAAAACTGCCGCAAACGGAATTAGATTACCTGGATGGTTTGGTGATGAATTTATCTCTTCAAGGTTTTTGCAAAAAGTGCAAACAACAGCATATGATAATCCGTTAATTTATGCCGCAGGAAGTATTGTTACACAGCAGAGAGAAACACCATTATCTGATGATAGAGATATGTGGTCTGTCTTTGCAGGTTCTCATTTAACAGAGAATATTCAAGTGCCTGACCAATATTTTACGAATACAGCGTTTCCTTTGGTTGGTCAAAACTTCTCTATAAAAACTGCAGATCAAGCATATATTGATGTTTTAAATGACGTGGGAGCGGATAAAACCTTAAACGCTAATGGATCAATTTACCCGTTTCGTGATGATAAAGATGCTGCAGATATTTTAATGATTCAAAATGACACATATGATGGTAGTTTTTTTGATGACAAAAGTACAATTCCATATCCAGTCGTTCCAGAAAATACAAGACCAGCTAATTTTGATACCAACAATGATGGTATGCCAGATGTTTGGAAGATTGCAAGAGGATTTGAAGTAGATGAAGATCTTTCAAGCTATATATGGCCAAGCGGATATGTTGGAGTAGAAGAGTATCTAAATGAAATAGATCTGAATGGTATTGAAATTATTGATGTTACAGGTGTAGAAGTAACACCAGAAACAGCAACAATTAATATACCTGATACAGTAAGTTTATCGGCTACTATTTTGCCTTCAGATGCTACTAATCAAAATGGCATATGGAGTAGTAGTGATGAATCTATTGCAACAGTGAGTCAAAGTGGAATAGTAACACCTGTTTCTGAAGGAGAGGTGATAATAACATTTACAACGAATGATGGGGATTTTACTGATAACGCCATAATAACAGTTACAAATGATATAATTTCTTTAGAGTCTGTTACAGTAACACCTGAAGAATCCAATCTAGAACTTGGAAATAGTTTACAATTGAATACAACGTTTAACCCAACAAACACATCTGATATTTCTGGTATATGGAGCAGTAGTGACGAATCTATGGCTACAGTTGATGAAAATGGAAATGTAACAGCGCTAATGGTTGGTGAAGTAACAATAACATTTACGGCTAATGATGGAGGTTTTTCAGATAGCTCATTAATTACCGTGGTCGATGACTTTTTTGGAACATATCCTTTATATAATGCTGAAACAGATCTTGTAATTCATGATATTGTTGGTAATGCAGAAATAAATTTAGAAGATGAAAGCCACTTTATTAACTTTAGATGTATACCAGAAGGTGGAGATGATACATCTGCTGTAGAAAGTGTTGGTGTAACTTGGACAGGACCATCAAATGGAAATTGGATAGAAAGTGATCCTATTTATGCAGGATTGCCAAACGGACACGTTGGTTTAAACTTTGAGCCATATTTAGTAGAAGAAGGCACTTATGATTTTGTAGTAACGTATTATAGTGGTAATGGAGGAACAGGTTCTGTCGTTGCGATAGATAATTTTTCTCTTACGTTTTTTTTTGATTCTCTACCAGAAGCTACAGCTGGTCTAGATCAAAGCATTTGTATTGGAGAAACAATTACGTTGACAGCGTCTGGAGGTACCAATTATTTGTGGGAAAATGGAGAAACCACAGCTTCTATTGATGTGAATCCGACAGAAACCACAACGTATTCAGTAACCATATCTGATGATAATGATAACTCAACAGAAGCAAGCGTCACTATAACGGTAAATGAAATACCAATTGCTTATGTGGGCGATGATCAAACAATTTGTGAAGGTGAAACAGTAACATTAACTGCCACAGGAGGAGATAGCTATTTATGGAATACTGGAGAAACAACTGCTTCAATTGAAGTGAGTCCTATAACAGAAACTGTATACTCTGTTGAAGTAACTTCTAACAATTGTAGTAGTACAGATGACATTACTATTTTTGTTAATGAATCCCCTGAACTTATAATTTCAGAAGATATTGTCATTGTTGAAGGTGAGTCTACAATACTAACCGTAAGTGGAAGTGATAATTATGAGTGGAATACAGGAGAAGTTACAGAATCAATAACGGTTAGTCCATTAACCACAGAAACGTATACAGTAACTTCAATTGGTCTTAATGGTTGTATAACTGAGGTTAGTGTAACAGTAACTGTGATACCTGAGATTATTGCCGAAGCAGGTGAAGATGTAACAATTTGTTATGGAGAAACTGTAACTCTAACGGCTACTGGTGGATCTACGTATTTATGGAGTACAGGAGATTCTGAATCTGAACTTGTAATTAGTCCTACCGAGACAACAACGTATACAGTGACTGCTGAAGATGATTACGGCTATACAAGTACAGATAGCGTAACCGTTACAGTTTTAGAATTACCAAATATTTCTGCTGGTGAAGATGTCTTTATTATGATTGGGAATTCCGCAACATTAACTGCAAGTGGTGGAATTGATTATACATGGAATACTGGAGAAATAACACCAGAAATCACGGTTACTCCAGATGTTACAACAACATATTCTGTAGTGGGAAATTCTGAAAATGGATGTGAAAACACTTCAGAAATCACAGTTAACGTTGTAGAATTATTAGAAGCTAATGCTGGGGAAGATACTTCAATTTGTATTGGTGAAAGCATAACCTTAAGCGCATCTGGAGGTACAGGTTATATTTGGGATACCGGACACGAAGGTGCATTTCCTACTGTTTCACCTACTGAAGATACTACGTATACTGTGACAGTAACAGATGACTATGGAAATTCTGATACAGACGACGTTACAATTACTGTAAGCCCTATACCAACTGCTTATGCAGGAGAAGACCAAACGATATGTTATGGTGAAACTGTAACCTTAACGGCAACCGCAATGGATGGTGATAATTTTTTATGGAGTACAGGAGAAACTACAGAAACAATTACAGTTAATCCAATTGAGGATACTATTTATACAGTTGAAGTTTCGAATGATACATGTTCTCATGTAGATGATGTTCAAGTATTTGTATTACCTATTCCAGAAATTATTATTTCTGACGATGTAGTTATTGTAATTGGTAATTCGGCTACACTTGAGGCTTCAGGTGGTGACACTTATTTATGGGATACCAGTGAAACAACTGCGTCAATTAACGTATCGCCAGAAGAAACAACAACATATTCTGTAACTAGTTTTTTAGCTAATGGATGTCAAAGTACGGCAGAAGTTACAGTAACTGTAATTCCGGAAATTGAAGCGAATGCTGGAGCTGATTTTTCAATATGTGTAGGACAAAGTGCAACTTTAACAGCATCTGGAGGATCTACTTATTTATGGAGTACAGGAGAAACTAGCGAAACCATAATAGTTAATCCTACAGAAACAACAACTTTTACTTTAACTGCCACTGATGACTATGGAAATTCTGATTCAGATGACATCATAATTACTGTTAATGAATTACCCGAAATTACAGTTAGTGATGATATTCAAATTAATGAAGGAGAAAGTACAACATTAACTGTTAGTGGCTCAGATACTTATTTATGGAACACAGGTGAGACAACAGAATCTATTATTGTAAGTCCAACTGAAACAACAATATTCTCAGTCTCTGGTTTTTCAGTTGATGGTTGTGAGATTACGGAATCAATTGAAGTAACTGTAATTCCTGAAGTCATAGCAAACGCCGGAATAGATGTAGAAATTTGTCAAGGAGAATACGTAACCTTAAACGCCACTGGTGGTGTAAATTATTTATGGAGTACTGGAGAGAACAACCCATCAATAATATTAAACCCAACAGAAACAACTACGTATACCGTTGTTGTTAGTGATAATTATGGGAATTCTGATACAGATAGCGTAACAGTAACCGTTAATGATTTACCGAGCATATCGGTTGTAGAAGAAGTTACAATATTGGAAGGAGAAACGGCTACATTAGGAGTAAGTGGTGCTGAAACATATTTATGGGATACTGGTGAAACGACAACGTCTATAAACGTTAGTCCAACTGAATCTACTACATATAGTGTTACTGGGTTTTCTAGTTCAGGATGCCAAGTAACAGAAGAAATATTAGTAGTTGTAGTATCAGTTGTTTTTGCTAATGCAGGTCCAGATGTGGCAATTTGCTTAGGAGAAAGTGTAACTTTAACGGCAACAGGGAGTACATTTTATTCTTGGAATACAGGAGAAACTAGCGCTTCAATAACAGTAAGTCCAACTGAAACTACAACTTATACAGTTGTCGTTTCTGATGAGTATGGGAATATGGATACAGATACTGTGATTGTGACAGTTCCAGATATGTCTACTGTGACTGTTAGTGATGATGTTTCAATTTTAAGTGGAGAAAGTACAAGTTTAAATATAACAGGAACTAATACTCATATATGGAGTACTGGTCAAACGATAAGTACAATAATTGTAAGTCCTACGGAGACTACAACATATACGGTAATTGGATATTCAGTTAATGGTTGCCCAACTGAAGAATTTCAAGTAACAGTAACTGTAATACCTCAATTAAATGCTAATGCAGGATCAGACGTAGCCGTCTGCATAGGAGAAAGTGTAACATTGACTGCTTCGGGTGGACCAAATTTTTTATGGAGTACAGGAGAGACTAGTGCTTCAATAATTGTAAGTCCTAACGTTACCACGACATATGAAGTGGAAGTATTCGATGAATATGGTAATACAGATACTGATAGTGTTATAGTTACTGTATCCGATATGTCGGCAGTCACAATTAGCGACAATGTTACAATATTTAGTGGAGAAAGTACAAGTTTAAGTATTACAGGAACTAATTCACATATTTGGAGTACAGGTCAGACAACTAGTACAATAGTAGTGAGTCCAACCGAAACAACGACATATACAGTAATAGGTTATTCGCCTTACGGTTGTCCTAGTGAAGAATTACAAGTAACAGTAACTGTAATTCCACAAGTAAATGCAGATGCAGGAGAAGATGTATCAATATGTATTGGTGAAAGTGTAGTTTTAACTGCTACAGGTGGTGATAATTATTTATGGAATACTGGAGCCACTGGAGCTGCACAATCTTTCACTCCTAGTGAAACAACAGTTTATACGGTCACAGTATCTGATGATTTAGGGAATTCTGATACCGACATTGTAACAGTTACAGTAAACGAATTACCTGTTTTGACAATAAGTGAAGATATAGAAATTACCGAAGGTGATAGTACCACGCTAACTGTATCAGGTGCAGAGACGTACATATGGAGTACAGGGGAATCAACGGATTCAATTATTGTAAGTCCATCTCAAACCACTACATATTTTGCAATTGGCTATTCGGCAGAAGGTTGTCAGAGTCAAGCTGTTGTAACGGTTACAGTAGTACCTGAGTTAACAGCAGACGCAGGTGAAAATGCAACTATTTGTAGTGGAGAAAGTGTTACCTTAAATGCAACAGGAGGAATTAATTACTTATGGGATAATGGCTTAACTACAGCTTCAATAACGGTTACGCCATTTGAAACCACCACATATACGGTAACTGTATATGATGAATTAGGAAATTCAGACTCAGATAGTGTTGTTGTAATTGTAAACGATCTTCCGGAGATTAATACAAGTGAGAATGTGACTATACTAGAAGGAGAGAGTACCACATTATCTGTAAGTGGTGCCATGTCATATATATGGAACACTGGAGAAACCACAAGTACTATAACAGTTAGCCCTACAGAAACGACAACCTACACTGTTGTTGGGACTTCAAACTCTTGTGAAAGTCAACCGCAAGATATCACGGTAATTGTAGAACCAATATTTATTGCTTCTGCTGGTTTTGACGAGCATATTTGTGATAATAACCTTAGTTATGAAGTTGTACTAACAGCTAATCAAGGGGATAGCTACTTGTGGAGTACAGGAGAAACGTCTCAGTCAATTATTGTAGGCCCATTAACTACAACAACATATAATGTAACTATTACTCAAGGAGAACAACAAGATACTGATTCGGTGACAGTATATGTTGATCCAAGTCCAGATGTAGTAATAACAAATGGAGAACAAGTGGATATATTAAATGGTGATTTCATAACCTTAACAGCAACAGGTGCTAATAGTTATGAATGGAATAATGGTGCTACACAACCTAATATTGCTGTTAGTCCAAGCGAAACAACCACTTATGAAGTAAGAGGTTATGTTGGAGATTGTTACGATGAAAAACAAGTAACAGTTAACGTTTTAAATCCAGTCATTGCAGATGCAGGTGATGATGTTATTATTTGTACAAACGACGTCGTTACTTTAACAGCCACAGGAGGAGATGATTATTTGTGGAGTACAGGTGAAACCACACCGACAATTGAGGTATCTCCTTTAGAGACAACAGATTATCATGTAACGGTTTTTAATGCTTTAGATTTTGACGAAGCTACTGTTAGAGTAGAAGTAGATTTAGAATGTACTACACAATCAAATAACCCTAATGCGCAAGATTTTGAATTAGATCTTTATCCAAATCCAGCCTTAAATGAAGTCAATATAAAATTAACAGGAGGATTAGAAGTTTCTAATATACATTTCTTTGATGTCACTGGTAAGTTAGTGCATACGGTCCAAGTATTTAACGAAGATTTGAATCCATCTACAACAACGACTGTTGATATTACGTCATTTCAATCTGGGATTTATTTTGTTAAATTTGTAGATAAGAATAACGGTACAACAAAAAAATTAATAGTAAACTAAATAGAATTAATAGAAAAAAAAAGCACTAATAATATTAGTGCTTTTTTTTTATATACAAGTTTTGTTTATTTCCCTATAGATGAATATTCAAAACCAATATTCTTCATTTCAATAGGATCTAATATATTTCTGCCATCAAAAATAAATGCTGGCTTTTTCATTTGGTCATATATTTTTTGCCAATCATAAGTTTTAAACTCATCCCATTCTGTCATTATTGCAACGGCGTGAGCATCTTTTGTTACTTCATACGGATCATTGTATGATTTCACTAATTCTTTATTTTCAGCTTCAGATCGTG
The DNA here is from genome assembly GCF_013249045.1 of Winogradskyella eckloniae. Lineage (GTDB taxonomy): Bacteria > Bacteroidota > Bacteroidia > Flavobacteriales > Flavobacteriaceae > Winogradskyella > Winogradskyella eckloniae. The sequence goes on along the minus strand of NZ_JABRWP010000004.1, from coordinate 262,895 downwards.
TATTTAAATAATTGAGATCAGCTTGTACTTTTTCACCATTAACTTTTGGGTCGTATACAGCAATATTCGCTTGTTCGCTTAATAAATGGTCTGCAACATAAATCGCAGCTGATTCTCTAGTATCGTTAGTGTCTTTTTTAAACGCCCAGCCCAACATTGCTATTTTTTTACCAGAAACCGTATTATATAACGTACTAATTAAATTGTCCGAAAAACGACGTTTTTGGTGATCGTTTAGAATAATGACCTGCTCCCAATAATCTGCAACGGCTTGAAGGTTATAACTTCTTGCAATATAGACTAAGTTTAAAATGTCTTTTTGAAAACACGAACCTCCAAATCCTATAGACGCATTTAAGAATTTAGGACCAATTCTAGAATCCATTCCTATTGCTTTTGCTACTTCATTAACATCAGCTTCAGTATGTTCACATAATTCTGAAATGGCATTAATTGACGAAATTCGTTGTGCCAAAAATGCATTTGCCGTAAGTTTAGATAGCTCAGATGACCAAACATTTGTTCTCAAGATTCGATCTTGAGGTACCCAACTAGCATAAACATTCGCTAGGCTTTCTATAGCTTCTTCAGATTCTCCACCAATCAGTACACGATCTGGGTTTAGTAAATCTTGTACTGCTGTCCCTTCAGCTAAAAACTCAGGGTTAGAAAGTATACTAAACTTAACATCTTTTCCTGTATTATGTAATATACTTTTTATGGCTTGTGCTGTTCTTACAGGTAATGTAGATTTTTCTACAACAATTTTATCTGTAGTTGCAACCTCGGCAATATTTCTAGCACAAAGTTCTACATACTTTAAATCTGCAGCCATACCTTTACCTTTACCATATGTTTTGGTAGGTGTGTTTACAGAAATGAAAATCATTTCAGATTCCTTTATTGTTTTGTCTATTTCTGTTGTAAAGAATAAATTTTTACCTCTTGTTTCTTCAACTATTTCAGCTAAACCTGGCTCGTAAATAGGTAGATTAGAAACATCTTCATCATTCCACGCAGCGATACGCTCTGCATTGATATCTACAATAGTAACTTTTATATTTGGATTCTTTTTTGCAATGACTGCCATTGTAGGTCCTCCTACATAACCAGCTCCAATACAACAAATATTTGTTATTTTCATTATTTAAAGTTTATTTAGACTTGAGTTAATTGTCATAAAAGACAACAAATTTGTTTTAAATTAATTTATTTGCGCAATATAATATATAAAGAACACTTTTTCACGATAAGTATCCATCTAAACATTGAATGGTGACCTTAAAAAAAAATAAAATCTTAATTATAATAGTTTTTAAACCAATCTATAAACGCCTTTACACCATGTTTTATAGAGGTATTTGGTTTGTAATCATAATCTTTTATTAATGCGTCTACATCTGCCCACGTTCTTTCTACATCACCTGGTTGCATTTCCATCATATTTTTAGCCGCGACTTTATCCAAGTTAATTTCAATTTCTTTTATAAAATCTAAAAGCTTTACAGAATCGTTATTTCCAATATTATAGACTTTATATAATTCTTTAGAAGTAATTCTGTCAGTTGTAGGTTTCTCAATAATTCTAACAACGCCTTCAACTATGTCATCGATAAAAGTAAAATCACGCTCCATATTTCCATGGTTAAAGACTTTTATAGGTTTATCCTTTACAATAGCATCTGTAAATAAAAACATTGCCATATCAGGCCGTCCCCAAGGTCCGTAAACTGTAAAAAATCTTAATCCGGTTGTCGTTATATTAAACAAATGACTATATGTATGCGCCATGAGTTCGTTACTTTTTTTAGTAGCAGCATATAAGCTAATTGGATGATCTACGTTATCTTCTGTAGAAAAAGGTATTTTTTTATTCATACCGTAAACACTAGAACTACTCGCATATACTAAATGTTTAATGGCATTATTTCTACAACATTCCAAAATATTTAAAAAACCTACAAGATTAGAATCTACATAAGTTTCAGGGTTTTCTAAACTATATCTAACACCTGCCTGAGCCGCAAGATTACACACAATATCAAATTTTTCTGCTGTAAATAGTTTAGGAAGTTCTATACGATCTTCAAGATTCATTCTTATAAATGTAAAGTCATTGGTGCTACTTTTACATAAAGTATTAAACACCTTTGCCTCATCTTTATCGATACCTAATTCTTTAAGACGATCAAATTTTAAATTCACATCATAGTAATCGTTAACATTGTCTAAACCAACAACTTGATGTCCTTTTGATAGAAGTATTTTTGATACATAATATCCTATAAAACCTGCAGCTCCTGTTACTAATACTTTCATAATAAAATAATTTTACAATTTTAAAAGTGACACCAAAGATTAAAATTTTGACTGATACCCGTAAATTTTATGGCTATCAATTTCAACATATTAGATGTTTGTATACTTAATATCGAGGATTGTCGCTATTGAATCACAATTTTTTATTTTCAACTCCATTTCACGCTCTTTATAGGTATTATCTATAAAATAGACTTTACAAGAATCTAATTTGGTTTTACTTTTTGAAAAATTAACGTTTCCAAATTTTATTAAATTAACAATTGTAGTGGAGTCTAAATGATTCTCACCTATGAAGATGGATGCATCATTGGTATAATGTATTGATTTTGAACTGATATTTTTTACGGTTCTCGCATTAGGACTATAATCACAAGACGCCTCTTTACCGTTTAAAAAAAACATTAATAATATTAGACCTATTGCAAATCCGCCAAGATAATAGCCTAATCGATTTATAAATTTCATAGAAATATACTGTGTTTTTAGTTAACCTTAAGGAGTGAACTAAAATTAAAAGATTAATAAATTGGCATCATTATAATCTAAACCAAACCATTCTGCTACAGATTTGTTAGTTAATATGCCGTGGTAAAAGTACAACCCATTTTTTAAACCTCTATCAAATCTTAAAGCATTTTCTATGCCACCATGCTCGCCAATCTCCAACAAATAAGGTGTAAATATATTACTAATAGACACAGATGCGGTTCTAGAATAGCGTGCAGGAATATTAGGTACACAATAATGTATAACACCATTGTATTCAAAGGTCGGTTTGTCATGCGTAGTAACTTCACTGGTTTCAAAACATCCTCCCATATCTATACTCACATCAATGACAACAGATCCATTTTTCATATGACTTAGCATACTTTCAGTAATTACTATTGGTGCACGATTTACGCCTCTAACAGCTCCAATTGCGACATCACAACGTTTTAATGCCTTAATGAGATTTTTTGGTTGCATAGTAGATGTATAAATAGTCCGTCCTAAATTATTTTGAAGGCGTCGTAATCTAGTAATAGAGCTATCAAAAACTTTAATATTAGCTCCTAATCCTATGGCAGATCGCGCTGCAAATTCGCCTACAGTACCAGCTCCTAATATGACAACTTCTGTAGGTGGAACTCCATTGATATTACCCATCATTAAGCCATTACCACCATTAACATTAGATAGTAATTCTGATGCAATTAGTATGGAAGCTGTTCCGGCAATTTCACTTAATGAGCTTACGGCAGGATAAGCGCCATCATCATCTTTAATATACTCAAAAGCTAAAGCAGTAATGCGCTTTTTTGCCAAAGCTTCAAAATACGATTTGTTCTGTGTTTTAATCTGAAGCGCGGAAATTAATAATGTTTGTGGATTTATGAGTTTAATCTCATCTAAGGATGGTGGTTCTACTTTTAGTATAATAGGGCAGGAGTACACCTTTGCAGTATCTTTGGTTACTTCTGCACCAGCTTCACTATAATTTTTATCTTTAAAGTTAGCACCTTCACCAGCTCCAGATTCAAATAGTACACGATGGCCATTTGCGGTTAATGCAGAAACGGCATCTGGTGTTAAACACACACGGCGTTCTTGAAAATGAGCTTCTTTTGGTATGCCAATAAAAAGTTCGCCTTTCTGTTTAAGGATTTCTAAGGTTTCTTCTTGAGGTAATAATTGGGCTTTGGTAAATGGTGATAAAGATTTACTCATTGAGTTAGTTAATTTATATAGTAATGCAATATAACGAAACGTTATAAATATTACTAAAATTAATCTAACCTTAAATTAATTATAATTTTTGAATATTAATTGACAGAGAAATTTAAAAATACTGTTTAACCTTGCCCCAAACCCCTTTTGGTCTTATCATAAACTCAGCTTCCATTTCTTCTAGGGTTTTATTAGACATGTTTATTTTGTTAAACATTTTTGCTCTAATTAAATATATAGAAGGCACTACAATGACTAAAACGGGTAATAATATTAAAATTTGATTCTCGTCTGTATTTTTAAGTTCGGCATGATAACTGGTAATTATTTGAAATGAATACATAACAATTGGGACAAGTAGAGCATGATACCACCAATGTTTACACGTAAAAAACCAAATAAACATTAAAATAAGAGGCACTATTTTGCCTGTGTAAACCCACATGGCATATTGAGCAGATTCCCAAAAACCGCTTTCGTATGTACCCAAAAAAGTGTCCCAAACAGCTGTGTCTGGAACACTTTCGTGTAATAAATATAATAATGGAGTAGAACTAATAAATGTTGCAATAATAGTTCCTAATATTGCTGTTCTACTTAAATTATTATCCCCATTTAACGAGTTTTCTTTTCTTTTTTTCGATTTTGGTTGTAGCTTGTCCATCTAAATCAATAATGTTTGTAGCTTGAACAGTGAATAACATTCCGCCGAAAATTGCAATTGCAAGTACTAGGTTTCTTTTAGTTTTCATAATAAAAGGGATTTAATTAATTAATACGTCAAAAATAAAAGCATTATAAGGTGCTTACAAATTCAAAGTAGTTAAAATCCAATAAATTATGAGGCTTCCATTACGGTTTTACCGTAACACTAGTTAATTTCTGTAGGAATATTCTATAATTTTATATTATAGATTTACTGTTTTCATGGCTAACTTTTGGGTTAAATGTTTATCGTTTATAGTTAATTTGAGGGATCTTTTATTTTCATCAATACTAGTGATAGTAATGGTTTGTGAGTCTAACGGAATTAAATCGTCTATGCGTTCTGGCCATTCCATAAATAACCAAAAATTACTATTAAGATATTCTTCAATACCAAAGTTATATGCTTCATCTATAGAATTTATCCTATAGAAATCAAAATGATAGACTTTATCATTTGGTATTGTATACTCATTTACTATAGAAAAAGTAGGACTGGTTGCCACATCATTACTTTGCATTGCTTTTAACATGGCATTAATAAATGTTGTTTTACCAGCGCCCATTTGACCATTAAATAATATAGTCTTAGCATCTAAATGCTCCAAAACACTTGCAGCAATAGCATCAATATCTTTTAAATGGTATGTAAACTCTATAGTTTTCACTGTGTTATTATCACATTAATACATACAATGGTAAGCATATTTTTTTAAATATCCTAGAAAATCTCGCATTTCGTCGGTTATTTTTGCACTTTAAGGAGTTTTCTTTCGGGTTATAGGTCTTTAATAATGTAAAACATTAATAAGGTAAACACTTATAAAATGCTGTGTTTTACTATTTTGGATCTAATACCACAAAAGGAATTATCATTTCCTCTAATGAAACACCACCATGTTGATACGTGTTTCTGTAGTAGCTCACATAATGATTAAAGTTATTAGGATATGCTAAAAACATATCACCTTTAGCAAAAATAAAAGAACTGCTCATGGTTAAGGACGGTAAATGAATGGATTTAGGATTTTTAACAGCCAATACATCTTTGTCTTGATACGTTAAGCTTCTTCCAGTTTTATAGCGTAGATTTAAACTGGTGTCTCTATCACCAATAACTTTTGAAGGTGCTTTTACATTTATTGTACCATGATCTGTAGTTAAGATTAATTTAAAACCTAACTGCTGAGATAATTGAATCATCTCTAATAACGGCGAATTTTTAAACCAGCTTACGGTTAGTGATCGATACGCTTTATCGTTTGATGCCAATTCTTTAACAACTTCCATTTCTGTTTTAGAATGAGATAGCATATCAACAAAATTGTAAACAATGACATTAAGATCATGCTCTTTTAAAGATCTAAAATTTTCTACTAATTTCTTACCAGCTTTTAAATTGGTGATTTTGTGATAGGTATGCTTTAAATTATTTAGCCCTAATCGTTTTAATTGTTCTCTGAGAAAATCGCCTTCGTGCATGTTTTTACCACCTTCATCAGTATCGTTTTTCCAATATTGCGGAAATAAGCTTTCCATATCTGCAGGCATTAAACCAGAGAAAATAGCGTTTCTTGCATATTGTGTAGCTGTTGGTAATATGCTGTAAAATGCTAATTCTGAAGCTTTTTTATAATAATTATTTACAATAGGTTCAAATGCCTTCCATTGGTCATAACGCAAATTGTCTATAACGACTAAAATTGTAGGTTGTTTATCACTCAGTTCTGGGACTACTTTATCTTTAAATAAGGTGTGTGACATTACAGGTGCATCAGTATTGGGTTGAAACCAATCTTCGTAATTTTTTTCAATAAATTTGCCAAACTGATTGTTCGCTTCTGTTTTTTGAGATTCTAAGATGTCTGTCATCCCAACATCTTCTATACCTTCTAATTGCAGTTCCCAATAAATAAGCTTTTGGTATAATTCAATCCATTCTTCATAAGAATTTACCATAGATAAATCCATTGCAATTTTTCTAAACTCTTGTTGATAGTTAGAGGTTGTTTTCTCCGAAACTAATCGAGAATGGTCTAAATTCTTTTTTAAACTCAATAAAATCTGATTGGGATTTACAGGTTTAATTAAGTAATCAGCTATTTTATTCCCAATAGCTTCTTCCATAATGTATTCCTCTTCACTTTTAGTGATCATCACAATAGGTAAGTTGGCGCGTCGTTCTTTGATTTCATTCAAAGTTTCTAATCCTGTAAGTCCAGGCATATTCTCATCTAAAAAGACAATATCAAAATTAGTATCGTTGATTATTTCTAAGGCTTCTGTACCACTTTGGCATTTTGTAACCGCGTATCCTTTTTGCTCTAAAAAAATAATATGTGGTTTTAATAAATCGATTTCATCGTCAACCCAGAGAATATTTATCATGTTATGGTATATTTGTTTATTATTAATAAATGTTTGCTTGTTGTATAATATGACTTTGTCATCCTAATAAAAATTTTAGGATCTAAAAACTAATATGCAATTTATTAGAATGACAAAATAAAAACTAGCAACAAACGACTAGCAACTAAAACAGTAATTTTGCCTACAAACAATAAGCTTAAAATCTTTAACGACCCAATTTACGGATTTATTACTATTCCGAATTCGTTAATCTTCGATATTATTCAGCATAAATATTTTCAGCGTTTAAGACGAATCAGTCAAATGGGACTTTCTTATTTGGTATATCCTGGTGCGCATCACACGCGTTTTCATCATGCATTGGGCTGTATGCATCTCATGCAAAAAGCTATCAATGTACTTCGTTTTAAAGGAGTTACGATTTCTAATGAGGAAGAAAACGGGTTATTAGTAGCCATTCTTTTGCATGATATTGGTCATGGTCCATTTTCTCATGCCATGGAACATAGTATTGTTAATGATGTTTCACATGAGGAAATTTCATTGCGTTTTATGGAAGAACTCAATGTAGAGTTTAACGGAAGTTTAACGTTAGCCATTCAAATTTTTAAAGGCGAGTATACCAGACCTTTTATGTGTCAGTTAATTTCTAGTCAATTAGACATGGATAGAGCCGACTATTTAAAGCGCGATAGTTTTTATACAGGTGTTGCTGAAGGCAATATTAATAGTGAGCGACTAATAACCATGCTCAATGTGGTTAATGATCAATTAGTGGTAGAGGAAAAAGGCATTTTAAGTGTAGAAAAGTTTTTAATTGCCAGGCGCTTTATGTATTGGCAAGTCTATATGCATAAAACAGGTGTTGTAGCAGAACAATTGTTAATGGGCGTTTTAAAACGTGCAAAAGAACTAGTGCAACAAGGCGAAAAATTAAATTGTAGTGATGCTTTATTTTATTTTTTATTCTCAGAAATTAATAGAGACAGCTTTACCAATGAAACCTTAATGGTGTTTTCTAAATTAGATGATTATGATATCGTTGCTGCTTTAAAAGAATGGAAAAACCATGATGATTTTGTGTTGAGCAATCTGTGCCGAATGATATTAAATAGAAATTTATTGAAGGTAAAGTTGAAAAATAAAGCTATTAAATCTTCAGAATTAGCTAATCATACGGAAGCTTTAATGCAAAAACATAATATTTCTAAGCAAGAAGCAGCCTACTTTGTGTTTCATGGAGAATTGACCAATCAAGCCTATCAAAATAAATTTCAAAAGATTAATATTTTATTTAAATCCGGAAAAATTAAAGATATTGTTAAAGCTTCCGACCAATTAAACTTAAAAGCACTGAGTAAACCAATCACTAAATATTATATGTGCTACCCTAAAAAGAAAATGTAATCCTTTTTTTCTATTTTTGTGGAAACCAACTTATACTTTAAAAACAAATAATTGAAATTTACAGCAGAACAAATTGCGGGTATTTTAGAAGGAACAGTTGTTGGAGATCCTAATGTAGAAGTTTCTAAACTATCCAAGATAGAAGAAGGTACTGAAGGTTCACTTACTTTTTTATCTAATTTAAAATACACACCTTATATATATACAACGGAAGCATCTATTACTATAGTAAATGCTGACTTTGAACCAGAAAAAGCAATTTCTACAACCTTAATTAAGGTTGAAGATGCCTATGAAGGGTTTTCAAAGTTGTTAGAATATTATAACCAAATTAAACTAAATAAGTCTGGTATTGAGCAGCCATGTTTTATATCAGAATCGGTAACAAGAGGCGATAATATATATGTAGGTGCGTTTGCTTATATTGGTGATAATGTAATTTTAGGTGATAATGTTAAGATATTTCCTAATGCTTACGTTGGTGACAACGTAGTTTTGGGAGAAAACACTGTGATTTTTTCGGGCGGAAAGGTATATTCAGATTGTATTATTGGTAATAATTGTGTGATAAATTCTGGTGCTATTATTGGTGCCGATGGTTTTGGTTTTGCACCAACTAAAGATGGTGGATATACTAAAATCCCACAGATAGGAAACGTTATATTAGAAGATTATGTAGATGTTGGTGCTGGTACTACTATAGATAGAGCCACTATGGGTTCTACTATAATTAGAGCTGGTGTAAAATTAGATAACCAAATACAAATAGCGCATAATGTAGAAGTTGGTAAAAACACGGTCATTGCGGCTCAGACAGGTGTTGCTGGTTCTTCTAAAATTGGAGAAAATTGCCAAATAGGAGGACAAGTAGGTATCGCAGGACATTTAGTAATAGGAAATAATGTAAAAGTGCAAGCACAATCTGGTATTGGTAGAAATGTAAAAGATAATGAGATTTTACAAGGATCGCCTTCATTTGGCTATTCAGATTGGAATAAATCTTATGTTTATTTTAAAAATTTACCAAAGCTTGCGAAAACAATAAACGAATTAGAAAAAAAAGTAGATGGCAATAATTAAAACCGAAATCAAACAAAAAACCATTGAAAACGAAGTAACTTTAAATGGTGTAGGTCTTCATACAGGTGCTGATGTTAAATTAGTCTTTAAGCCAGCGGCAGAAAATACAGGCTTTGTCTTTGTTAGAGTAGATTTAGAAGGCAGTCCTAAAATGCAAGCCGATGCTAATTTTGTAACAAGTACACAACGCGGAACTTGTTTAGAAAGAAATGGTGTTACCATACAAACGTGTGAGCATGTGTTAGCAGCTTTAGTTGGTTTAGATATAGATAATGCAATTATTGAATTAGATGCTTCAGAACCACCAATAATGGATGGATCTTCAAAATTCTTTGTAGAAGCAATTGAAAAAGCAGGCATATTAGAACAAGAGGCTTTTAGAGAAGTCTATGAAGTAACTCAAGTGGTATCTTATGCCGACGAAGAATCTGGTAGTGAAATTATACTAATGCCTTCTAGCTCTTACCAAATTACAACAATGGTTGATTTTGGGACTAAAGTTTTAGGAACTCAAAATGCAACATTGAACAAGGTTTCAGATTTTAAAACTGAAATCGCAGATGCTAGAACTTTTAGCTTTTTGCACGAAATTGAAATGCTCTTAGAACATGGTTTAATAAAAGGTGGTGATTTAAATAATGCCATTGTTTATGTAGATAAAGAATTGTCTCCAGAAACTATGGAAAAATTAAGAATTGCATTTAATAAAGACAACATAGCTGTTAAACCAAACGGAATTTTAGATAATTTAACACTTCATCATCCTAATGAAGCTGCGCGTCATAAACTATTAGACGTTTTAGGTGATTTAGCGTTAATTGGTACACGTATTAGAGGTAAAGTTATAGCCAATAAACCAGGCCATTTTGTAAATACGCAGTTTGCAAAAAAAATGTCTAAGCTTATTAAAAACGAAAGACGAAATAATGTACCGCAAGTAGATTTGAATTCACCACCTTTAATGGATGTGAATCAAATAATGGATATGTTACCACATAGACAACCGTTTTTATTATTAGATAAAGTATATGAGTTGTCTGACAACCATGTGATAGGAATGAAAAATGTAACCATGAACGAAGAGTTCTTTAGAGGTCATTTTCCAGGCGCACCAGTTATGCCAGGTGTCTTAATCGTAGAAGCTATGGCACAAACAGGTGGTATTTTAGTATTAAGTACAGTTCCAGATCCTGAAAACTATTTAACATTTTTCATGAAAATGGATAATGTAAAGTTTAAACAAAAAGTAGTACCTGGTGACACTTTAATTTTTAAGTGTTCGTTAATAACACCAATACGACGAGGAATTTGCCATATGCAAGGTTATGCATATGCAAATGGTAAACTTTGTGCTGAGGCAGAACTAATGGCACAAATATCAAAAGTTAAGTAAGTTCTAAACACAACTTAACACATAAATAATAATAAATTTTAAAAGGCAAATTTAGATTTCTAGCCTTATAAAAATAAAAAGTATAAAAATGAACCAACCGCTAGCATACGTACATCCTGGTGCAAAAATTGCAAAGAATGTAGTAATTGAGCCTTTTACGACCATACATAATAATGTAAAGATTGGTGAAGGTACTTGGATTGGAAGTAATGTAACGATTATGGAAGGTGCTCGCATCGGAAAAAACTGTAATATATTTCCTGGTGCAGTTATTTCTGCTGTACCACAAGATTTAAAATATAATGACGAAGATACCACTGTAGAAATTGGTGATAACGTTACCATTAGAGAATGTGTGACCATCAACAGAGGTACAACAGACCGAATGAAAACCGTAATAGGAAACAATTGTTTAATTATGGCCTATTGCCATATTGCGCACGATTGTATTGTGGGAAATAATTGTATTTTTTCTAATAACAGTACCCTTGCAGGTCACATTACCGTTGGTGATTACGTGATTTTAGCAGGTATGACAGCAGTACATCAATTCTGCTCTATTGGTAACCATGCTTTTGTTACAGGTGGATCTTTAGTTCGTAAAGATGTACCACCTTATGTAAAAGCTGCAAGAGAGCCTTTATCTTATGTTGGTATTAATTCAGTAGGCTTAAGACGAAGAGGATATAGTACAGAAAAAATTAGAGAGATTCAGAATATTTATAGAATGCTCTATCAAAAAAATTATAATAATACGCAAGCTTCAGATTTAATTGAAGCAGAAATGGAAGCCACACCAGAGCGTGATGAAATTCTACAATTTATTAAGAATTCACATCGTGGCATTATGAAAGGGTATTTTAAATCTAATTAAGATACGCTTTATCAACAAACAAATACTAAAAGATTAAATATATATAATAATGGCAACTACTTCAGATATAAGAAACGGACTTTGTATAAAATACAATAACGATATCTATAAAATAATAGAATTTTTACATGTAAAACCTGGTAAAGGACCAGCATTTGTAAGAACTAAAATGAAAAGTGTTACAACAGGAAAGGTTTTAGATAATACATTTTCTGCAGGTCATAAAATAGAGGATATTCGAGTTGAAACTCATAAATTTCAATACCTCTATAATGATGGTGAATTTTACCATTTTATGAATGAAGCAGATTACACTCAAATTCGATTATTAGAATCGGCTTTAGACAGACCAGATTTAATGAAAGAAGGTGAAGTTGTAACGATTCAAATAAATACAGAAGACAATATGCCACTTTCGGTAGAATTACCAGCATCTGTTGTATTAGAAATTACGGCAACAGAACCTGGCGTAAAAGGTAATACTGCCACTAATGCTACAAAACCAGCAACTGTGGAGTCTGGTGCAATTGTTAACGTGCCATTGTTTATCAATGAAGGCGATAAAATTAAAGTAGAAACGGCAAAAGGTGCTTATAAAGAACGTATTAAAGAATAAGTCATATCTGTTCTTGCATCCATCTAATTTATAAAACATTTAGCCATTGAAGTTTCCTTTTCCACATACCTTAAAACAAATAGCAACATTAATTAATTGCGAATTTAAAGGTTCAGAAGATTTTGAAATATTAGGCATTAATGAAATTCATGTGGTAGAGCCAGGTGATATTGTTTTTGTAGATCATCCAAAATATTATGACAAAGCCTTAGAATCTGCAGCCACAATTGTGCTTATTAACAAGGATGTTGAATGTCCGGAAGGTAAAGCGCTTTTAATTTCAGACGATCCTTTTAGAGATTTTAATAAAATTACAGCACATTTTAAACCTTTTAATAAAGCTAATTCAGCAATTGCAGAAGATGCTAAAATTGGTGAAGGCACTATTATACAACCTAATTGTTTTATAGGAAACAATGTTTCTATAGGAAAGCATTGTGTCATTCATGCTAATGTTAGTATTTATGATGATGTCATAATAGGTGATAATGTTACGATACATGCAGGAAGCGTTTTAGGAGCAAGTGCGTTTTATTACAAAAACAGACCAGAAGGCTATGACCAATTACTGTCTGGAGGACGTGTCATTATAGAAGATCATGTAGATATTGGAGCACTATGTACTATAGATAGAGGTGTTACGGGAGACACAACTATTGGTGAAGGATCAAAATTAGATAATCATATTCAAATAGGGCATGATACCATTTTAGGAAAAAAATGCTTAATCGCTTCACATACAGCTATTGCTGGTTGTGTTGTTGTAGAGGATAATGTTACCATTTGGGGACAAGTCGGTGTTAAAAGTGGTATTACTATTGCAAAAGGTACAGTATTATTTGCACAATCTGGTTTAGGGCATTCTACAAAAGAAGGGAAAACCTATTTTGGATCACCTGCTATGGAAGCTCGTACGTTTTTTAAAGATAGAGCCTATACAAAAAAGATACCTGAGATTCTTCAAAAAATAAAACACTTATAATGTCATCTAAAGAAATTGTAATAGCGTTTTACAAATCTGATATCGCTAATGATCCAGATATTGTTTCAAAATTCTTTCATAAATCTTGTGAATTACATTGGACGAGTAGTCAAGGATTTAATTTATTAAATTATAAAGCAATAGAATCATTTTTTGAAGGGACAAGACAATCTTTTAACAGTCTTAGATTCGAATTTACACATATCATAGAAGCCAATGCATTTGTAACAACACGACATACACTGTTTGGCCACACTATTGAAAATCCCGATTTTGAAACCATAATAGCCCATTTTGCTACAATTTGGGAAATAAAAGATGGTAAATTATATCGTGGTTATGAAATTAGCCATCAAGCAGATGAAAATAATGATGTCAGCATGGCATCTTATGAAATAAAATTATAAAAAGAGGATGCAAATGCGTTTTAAATCTCTTATTTTTGTGGAAGTAATTATATAACAAAAAATATAAATAACCAATGAGTGTTTTAGTAAACAAGAAGTCTAATATTATTGTTCAAGGTTTTACAGGTAGTGAAGGTACTTTTCATGCTGGACAAATGATTGAATATGGAACAAATGTTGTAGGAGGTGTAACACCTGGAAAAGGTGGTCAAACCCATTTAGATAAGCCAGTATTTAATACAGTTTCTGAAGCTGTAGAAAAAGTTGGAGCAGATACTACTATTATATTTGTACCACCAGCTTTTGCAGCTGATGCCATTATGGAAGCAGCAGATGCAGGAATAAAAGTAATTATTACCATTACAGAAGGAATTCCTGTGGCAGATATGATTAAAGCCTCTAACTATATAAAGGATAAAGATTGTAGACTTATAGGACCTAACTGTCCTGGTGTTATTACACCTGGTGAAGCTAAAGTTGGGATTATGCCAGGTTTTGTTTTTAAACAAGGTAATGTTGGTATTGTTTCTAAATCAGGAACATTAACTTATGAAGCTGCTGATCAAGTTGTAAAGCAAGGTTTAGGTATAACAACAGCAATTGGTATTGGAGGAGATCCAATTATAGGAACAACTACCAAAGAAGCTGTAGAGTTATTAATAAATGACCCAGAAACTGAAGCTGTTGTAATGATTGGTGAAATAGGTGGTCAGTTAGAAGCAGATGCTGCCAACTGGTACAAAGCAAGTGGAAGTAAAAAACCTGTAATTGGTTTTATTGCTGGTGAAACTGCTCCTGCTGGTCGTACAATGGGACATGCTGGTGCTATTGTAGGTGGTAGTGATGATACTGCACAAGCAAAAAAGAAAATTATGAGAGCATGTGGTATTCACGTTGTTGATTCACCTGCAGAAATAGGTAAAAAAGTAGCTGAAGTTTTAGGCTAAACTTCTGTTAAAATATTTTTAAAAACATTTCGTTATTAATCCATTAGTTATCTTTATAACTGATGGATTTTTTTATGACATCAAATGAACTACTAATCAATTAACCAATAAATCAATTAATCAAAAAATGAAAATTACTAAAACACTAACATTGTTGTTCTTAGTTTCTATTGTTTTGGGTTGTAAAACCAATACTAATTCAGAAAAACTAGGATATGCAATAGAAAATCACGAAGATGCTAATGGTTTTAAATATGAAACCGTTACAAATGACCCAACAGGCTTAAGGCTGTATACTTTAGACAATGGTTTAAAAGTATATCTCGGTAAAAATGAGGAAGAACCAAAAATTCAAACACTAATTGCTGTACGCGCTGGATCTACCTATGATCCTGCAGATAACACAGGTTTAGCGCATTATTTAGAGCATATGGTTTTTAAGGGAACTGATAAAATCGGTACTCAGAATTACGAAGAAGAATCTAAATTAATCAAGCAGATTTCTGATCTATATGAAGATCATAAAAAAGAGCAAGATCCTGAAAAAAAGAAAGCTATTTATAAAAAAATAGATGAAATATCTTTAGAAGCTTCAAAATTATCTATAGCTAATGAATATGATAAGATGTTAAGTTCATTAGGAGCAGAAGGCACGAATGCTTTTACTTCTAACGAGCAAACTGTATATGTCAATAAAATTCCGTCTAACGAAGTAGATAAATGGTTAAAAATAGAAAGTGAGCGTTTTAGTAAATTAGTATTGCGTTTATTTCATACAGAATTAGAAGCTGTTTATGAAGAATTTAATAGAGGTCAAGACAGTGATGGACGTAAGCAATATTTTGCAACACTTCAAGGTCTATACCCAACACATCCTTACGGAACTCAATCTACTATTGGGATCTCAGAGCATTTAAAAAATCCTTCAATGGAAGCTATTAATGCGTATTTTGATAAATATTATGTGCCAAATAATATGGCTGTAATCATGGTAGGTGATTTAGATTTTGATGCTACAATTAAAAAAGTAAATGACGCTTTCGGTAGTTATGAGAAAAAAGAACTCGAACATCCTACGTTTCCAGAGTTAGAACCTATTACAGCACCTGTTAAAAAAGAAGTTTTAGGACCTACAGCAGAATCTATTTATGTCGCTTTTAGATCTAAAGGTAAAGGATCTGACCAAGAAGTTATACTTAATCTAGTAGACTATATGTTGGCTAATTCTCAAGCTGGTCTTATTGACTTAAACCTTAATCAAAAACAAATGGTACAAAGAGCGTCATCTTTTACCAATTTTAATAATGATTATGGTTTTCATTTACTATATGGATCGCCTAAAGCAAATCAAACTTTAGATGAAGTAAAAGAATTACTCCTTTCTCAAATTGAGAAAATCAAAAAAGGAGAATTTGAAGATTGGTTACTAGATGCCGTTATTAACGATATGCGTTTATCTCAAATTAGAGAATATGAAAACGGATCTGCTACAGCTTACGCTTATCTAGACGCTTTTATTGGAGAGCAAAATTGGGAAAGTCGTCTAAAGATGTTAGATGAAATGAAGAAAATTACTAAGCAAGAAGTTGTTGATTTTGCAAATTCATTTTATGGAAATAATTATGTAGAAGTACATAAACTTAAAGGAGAAGATACATCTATTGTTAAGGTAGAAAATCCAGGCATTACACCTATTGAATTAAATAAAGGCGTGGAATCGGATTTTTTAGCATCAATAAATGCTATGACTTCTCCAGATTTAAAGCCAAAATTTGTAGATTATAAATCTGAAATTAAAGAACTTACAACAGATAACGGACTTAAATTATCTTATGTAGAAAACCCAAACAACGATATCTTTAATTTAAATATCATTTTTGATATGGGACAAGATAACGATAGAATGGTTTCTCTTGCTGCTGGTTATTTAGATTATTTAGGAACAAGCACATATACTCCAGAACAGTTAAAACAAGAATTCTACAAAATAGGAGTGAGTTACAATGTATTTTCTTCTAATGACAAAACCTATGTAGGTATTTCTGGTTTAAAAGAAAACTTAGATGCAGGTTTAAAACTATTAGAACATTTATGGAACGATGCAGAACCAAATCAAGAAACTTACGATAAATATGTTGAAAGTATCTTAAAAGGTAGAGAAGATGGAAAAACTCAAAAAGGGAATATTTTCTGGAATGGTTTAATGAGTTACGGACAATATGGCGAAAATTCTAGACTAAGAAATATTTATTCACAAATGGAATTAAAAGCCATAAGTCCTACAGAACTCGTAAATAAAATAAAAGAAATGCGTGCTTACAAACAACGTATATTCTACTACGGAAATGCTGTAGATGAAGCAAAAACGGCTTTAAATACACATCATCAAATTCCAGAAGCATTATTAGATTACCCTGAAAAAGTAGAATACGTAAACTTAGAAACTGGTGGTAATGTTTATTTTGTGGATTATGATATGGTACAAAGTGAAATATTGTTAGTAGGTAAAGGTGAAGAATTTGACCCTAAGAAAATGGCGGCTTCTCAGTTGTTTAACACGTATTTTGGTAGCGGATTATCTTCAATCGTTTTTCAAGAAATAAGAGAATCTAAATCATTAGCATATTCTGCATTTTCTAGATACCAAATGGCAAGCGAAGCAGGTCAACCAGATTATACCACAGCATATGTTGGTACACAGGCTAATAAATTAGAGCAGGCTGTTAATGCAATGATGGAATTAATGACAGATATGCCAGAGGCTGAAGATCAATTTAATCAGGCAAAAGAAGGTACTTTAAAGAAAATTGCGTCACAACGTATTACTAAATCTAATATATTTTGGACTTATGAAAGGTTAAAAAAACGAGGTATAGATAATGACAACAGAGAAGAAATCTATAATGCCATAAAAAACATGACAATGGATGACCTTAAAACATTCTTTAATGAGAATATAAAAGGTGCAGAATATAATGTAATGGTAATAGGTAACAAGAAAGATATGGATTTTGATGCCTTAAGTAAATTAGGAACAATTAAAGAATTAGATATTGATTATCTGTTTAATTATAACCAACCTGAAGAACTAAAGCAATAGCAAAGAATTGACAATACAATAAAACCTCATATTACAATTAAATATGAGGTTTTTTTATGTCAAAAAAAGATGTAATTAAATAGTATATTTGAAACCGTTGATTATCTAATAAATCATTAATTTTGTGCTTTAATTCTATTTAAAAATTAAAAAAAATAAGATCAACCTAGTTAAATTTGATTAAAGATAATTAACTTTAAAAAGAAACTAACCAAACAACAATATATGAGACTACTAGAAGGAAAAACAGCTATTATAACTGGAGCAAGTAGAGGTATAGGAAAAGGCATAGCAGAAGTGTTTGCAGATCATGGTGCTAATGTGGCTTTTACATATAGCTCATCAGTAGAAGCGGCCAATGCATTAGAGCAAGAGTTAAATGACAAAGGGATAAAGGCCAAAGGTTATCAAAGTAATGCTGCCAATTTTAATGATGCTCAAAAATTAGCAGAAGACGTATTAGAAACATTTGGAACTATTGATATTCTAGTAAATAATGCAGGTATAACAAAAGATAATCTTTTAATGCGAATGGGAGAAGAGGACTTTGATAAGGTCATTGAAGTCAATCTTAAATCCGTTTTTAATATGACCAAAGCAGTACAACGTACAATGCTAAAACAAAGAAAAGGTTCTATTATAAACATGAGCTCAGTAGTAGGAGTAAAAGGCAATGCAGGCCAAACTAATTATGCAGCATCTAAAGCCGGAATCATTGGTTTTTCTAAATCGGTAGCATTAGAATTAGGATCTAGAAATATTAGATGCAATGTTATTGCACCTGGTTTTATTGAAACCGAAATGACAGCAAAATTAGATGAAGAAACCGTAAAAGGTTGGCGCGCTGGAATTCCATTAAAAAGAGGAGGAACTCCTGAAGATATCGCTAATGCATGTGTGTATTTAGCAAGTGATTTAAGTGCATATGTCACAGGACAAACCTTAAATGTTGATGGTGGAATGCTCACATAGTATTTACCTTCTTTACAGAATAAAAAACAGCGCTAAAAGCGCTGTTTTTTATTTTTTAAGATATCTGTTACTTTGCAAGGTTATATATTTAACCTACTATACACCATAGATTTATAACTCTCACCAATAGGTATTCTTTCGTCCTTAATGACAATTCTATTTTTTTGAACGGAAGTAATTTTATTTACATTAACAATGAAAGAACGATGGACTCTAATAAATTTGTTTTCGGGTAGTTTATCTTGAATTTCCTTAAAACTCATGAGTGTTAAAATGGGTTTTGATGCTTCAGAATGAATTTTTAAATAATCCTTTAGACCTTGTATATGTTTAATGCCGTTGATATCTATTTTTAAATTTTCGTATTCAGATTTTACAAAAATAAAATCGTCTTCAATAGCCGATGACGTTTCACCAGCTGCAGAAGACACATTAAATGATGTGCTTACATCATTTAATTTTATCATTTCTTTTACTCTATTTACTGCTTTTAGAAAACGAGGAAACGGGATAGGTTTTACCAAATAATCAACAGCATTTAAATCAAAACCTTCTAGTGCATATTCCGGATAAGCCGTTGTAAAAATAAAATAAGGCACTTTGCCTTCAAGAGACTTAATTAATTCTATCCCAGAAATATTTGGCATTTCTATGTCAGAAAACACAAGGTCAATACTATTATTATTTATAAAATCTAAAGCTTCAATAGCGCTTGTAAACGTACTAATAACTTCTACAGAACTTAGGGCTTGGCAATAAGATTCTATAACATCTATAGCTAAAGGTTCATCGTCAATTATGATACACTTCATTCGCTTTTTAAATTTATAGTTAATTCTATTTTAAAATGAGTTTTAGTCTCATCTATTACTAAATGATGATTATTATGATATAAATGGTTAAGTTGATTTTGAATGTTCTCTAAGCCAACGCCAGAGTTTTTATCATCGCGTTTATAAATCCCTATGATATTTTCTACATTTAAATGCAATTTATTGTTCTCTACAATAATTTTTATATCAATTTGGGTGTTTCCTTTATAGTCAGTGCCATACTTAAATGCATTTTCAATAAATGAAATTAATAACAATGGATATACTTTAAGGTGTCTTGTTTCACCTTTTATGTTAAGTTTAACAGCTTCTGTATTTTTAAGACGTAAACGTTGTAATGCGATATAATTTTTTATATAATTTATTTCTTTTTCTAAAGCCACTTGCTCGTCACCAGCTTCATAAAGCATATAACGCATCAATTCTGATAAAGTAATAACGGCTTCTGGTGCATTATCTGATTTACTTCTAACTAATGCATAGATGCTATTTAAGGAATTAAATAAAAAATGTGGATTTAGTTGATTTCTTAAAAACTGAAGTTTAATTTCTTTCTGTTCATTTTCTAATTCTTTAGACTCGCGATCTCTTTTATAAAAGTCAACAACTAAACTGAAAATACCACCTAATAAAAATATTGATAATGAAAAAACGACAGGTATAGCGTGTCTAATGCCAAAAGGACCAGTTGGCATTTTTGGTGGTTTAGGCATTTTTCTAAACTCTTCAGCAATCGTATTTGTAATTAATTCTTCAGAAACATAGATATAGAGAATCAAAAAAACAATAGATGTAATGATGTAGAATAGTAGCTTGCGCTTTAATAATAAATAAGGCACAAAAACTAAATAATTGACATAAAATAGAATAGGGCGTAAGGCTAGTCTAATATACATTTCTGTTGGGATTTCTCCCAAGTCCATATATGCAGAAGATAAAGGAAATATACTTATACATATCCAAACTACGATATGTATTATGGCTTCTTTTAAGGAGATGTTTTTTAACATCATTGAAAAATTTATATTCTAGTTGGTATGCTCAAAACTAATGTTATTTTCTTTAAGATCAGTTTCACTAATTACAGGAAAAGCATTTTTAGAGAGTTTACTGACTACTAATTTTCCTATTTTTTCGGCATCTTCTTTAGATTTAAAAATTTGTTTGCCTTTAACCGAAGGAATAAATTCTTGTCTAATAAAAAGATTGTCTTCATTATAAATTTCATAAATCCAAGAACTATCTTTTTCTAATACTTGTAAAGTAAATGGATGTTGGTCTATAAATTTATTATTGTCTTCGTTAGAATTAATAAAATAATAAATTAAAAAAGTAAAGACAGAAATTACTATAAAAACAGCAAGATACGTATATGGTTTTTTCATCATTTTAATTTAAAAAAAAGAGTCAGAAATTATGAAGGATACCCAACATTATCCTGACTCTAGGTTGGCTATTAACCAAAATTTCACACGTTAATAACCTATCAATCAATCTAAACAATTCTTTTAATTATCATCATCATCTTGTTCATCATTAGGGAAAAACTCCATATTATCATCTAAGTATAATGTGCCGTTTCTACCTAATGCTACAAATCCTCTTTCGCCATTGCTAAATGCAATTGCATCACGTCTTGCATAGAGTTCAAACTCAGTTTTTTCTTCCCAAGATTCATTAGAAGGTGTATACTCGTAAACCGTACTTATACTTCCTCCATATTCTCCACAAGCTATGTATCCTTTTCCATTTAAGGTAAAGGCAACGGCATTGGATCTATACACATCGTCATCATCATCTTCATCAATATCTTCTAACTCTGTCCAAACCTCAGTATCTAAATTAAAAACCCAAAAATCCTCTTCATATACACCATTACTAATACCTGTACCGAAATAAACATTATTGGCTATAGTAAAAGTGACACCATCTCTTCTTTTATCGCCGCCAAAGCCAAAAATTTCTTCCCATGAATCAGCTGTAGGATTGTATTTCCAGAAATCTTTTTTATCACTACCATCGTAACCTGTACCAACGTATCCAGATGTACTAGAGCCAAAACCAACAGCTCCATATCTTGCAGAACCACCAAAGTCTGAAATTTGAGTCCAGCTATTTGTAGCCACGTTATATTTATAAAAATCAGCTAACTCTTCATTAGTATCGCCATTATAACCTGTTCCCATATAACCGTCATTATTAATTACAAATGAAACAGCAGAACTTCTTTCAACACCTGGAAAATCTGATAGTTGTTGCCAAGAATTGGTGTCCATATTATAGCTCCAGAAATCATTGTAGTAATCATCACCATCATAACCAGTTCCCATATATCCTATATTTCCAATTGTAAAGGCAGATGAACTACTTCTTGCTTCTTCATTAAAACTAGATTTTTTAACCCAGTTTCCTAATTCATCGTCACTGTCATCACTGTTACAGTTATAAAAAAGTGTAAGTATTGCAGATAAACATATTAATCGTAAACCTACATTGCGATTGAATTTTTTCATTTTTAATTTTTAATTTATGTTTCAACTTATTTGATTGTCTAAATAAAGAGTTTGAATTCTTGTTTAGACTGCTAACTTACTAAGTCAAATAAGTACCATTATTATAAAATAGACTGACACACTTTATTTGTAGACAAAACCATCAAATTAATCTACAAAACTTGCACTTCGATTTAATAGTATAAAATGACGCGTTTGCAGATAAATAACTCTGATAGGTCTATTTTACTTTTTATAACATGTATTGATTAGTTGATTTGTATAAACAATACAAAACACATGATCAAATCTTATATTAAAGCATGCATAGTAATTACAATGTCTATAATTGCAATTTCGTGTTCTACGGATACCGAAGCAGAAAGTTTTAATGCAGGCGAAGACTTTACAAACACCAACATTAGAGTATTATCAATAGATACCTTTTCAGTTTCATTTTCTACAGTTAAGTTTGATTCCATAACCACATCTGAAAGCACACGATTGTTAGTCGGAAAATATGTTGATGCAGATATGGGTGTTATTACTACGTCTGCGAATATGCAACTCAACAGTTCAATTTATTATTTAGATAATGAAGCTGTTTTAGATAGTGTAGGATTAGTACTTGGGTATGACACCTATTATTATAATGATACCACTCAGGTTTCTACGGTCAATATTCATAGATTAACGGAAAAAATGAGTAGTGATGATACGTACTATTATAATACAACACAAACCCCATATGAATCTACACCCTTAGTGAGTAAATCCTTTATACCAACGCCAAATAGAGATTCGCTTTTTGTTACTTTACCATATGACTTTGGTGAAGAATTGTTTAATGATATTAGAGATAATAACATTACAGATAACGAATCGCTGTATCAAAAATTAAAAGGCATTGCTGTAAAACCTGGTTCTGATGATAATGGTTCAATAATTGGATATTCTATTTCTAGTGAAGAAACCTATCTAAGATTTTACTACAAAATACCAGATGAATTAGAAACCGACGAATACACTTATGACCTTTCTATCATTGATTACTACAACAATGTAGAGAATGATGTAACGGGATTACCATTAGAATCAATTACAGATCAAGAATATAATTTATCGTCTACTGATAGCTACGGTATTAGTTATAATCAATCGGGTTCTGGATATGTAACAAAAATAGAATTCCCTACACTAAAGGATATTTATGATGTTGGTACAAATGGCACCATTTTAGAAGCAACACTTTACATTGAGCCAAACGCGACTTCACATTCTGATATTCAACCCTTAAATGATGCTCTCTTACTATATGTAATAGATCAAAACAATGATTTATCGAGTCAAATATCTAATAGTTCCGATGTTGTTACAGCAAGTCTTACTACTGAAAACTCCGAGTTTAATGACATTGTGTATACCATTCCGGTTATAGACTTTATTGATAAAAAACTAAATGAGAGTCCAGAGACTGAAGATGCTCTAATCTTAATATCAGACGATTACAATTCCACTATAAATAAGATAATTTTTAATGACACTGAAAGGTCTAATTATAACACCAAATTAGTAATTACCTATGCGATCTATGAATAAAAAAATATATACAGTTTCTCTTGCAATAGTTTTTGGTTGGTTGAGCTATTCTCAAACAAACAATTTAACGAGTTCACCATATTCGCTGTTTGGTTTAGGTGTAGAAAGTAATTCTGGTACTGGCCGAAATAATGGTTTAGGCAAAACAGGTATCGCTCTAGATGCTTCCTATGGTCTTAACTTATATAATACTGCATCTATAGCTACTTTGCCAACTGATGAATTCTTTTTAGATGTAGGAGGTTCCATAGAACTCGTTAATTTTTCTGGTGGAGATATTAATGAACAACAATCTAACTTTAATTTTACCAATGTCTCTTTTGGGTTTAATGATGGTGGAAAATACGGTATAGCTTTTACCTTAAAACCTGCCACAAGTGTAGGATATTCTTTAACAGGCTTACAAAGTAATATCGAAGGAAGTGCCGAGCAATTTATTACAAATATTGAAGGCTCTGGAGGTTTAAATGAAATTAGACTCGACTATGGAAGAACATTTTTTGATAATCTTAATTTGGGCATAAAAGCGTCTTATTTATTTGGTAAAATAGAAGAAACGGAATCTATTGTGACTACGAACAGTTATTTAGAAGTCAATGAAATTAATTATTATAGAGGCGGACAAATTGGTCTAGGTGCTCAATATAAGCTTTTAGACAAGCATAATTTTGGGTTTACATTAGATTTCCCCACCGTTTTACAAGGATCAAAGGATGAAGTTATAGGTAAATATTCAAATTTAGCATATTCTGTTTTGGAAGAAACAGAAGATGAAGATATTGATAGTTTTCAAATGCCATTGCGTTTTGGTTTTGGTTATAGTACAAAAATTAAAAATGTAATGCTAACTCTAGACTATAGTAAAAATTTATGGTCAACAACTAATCAATCTGATGCCATTGGTGACTACGTAGATCAAAATATTTATGGTTTTGGCGCTTCTTATTCGGTAGATCCAAAAAGTAGTAAGTATTGGAAGCGTGTAGATTATAGAATGGGATTAAATTATAATTCAGGTTATTTAATGGTTGATGATACCAAAATAGACACCTATGCGGCTTCGATAGGTATTGGACTTCCGTTAGGAAAAAGATCCTTATTAAATGTATCTTATACGTTAGGTAAAAAAGGAACTACAGAAAGTATACTTATTAAAGAATACGTCAATACACTTAATATTAATATTTCATTATCTGATCTTTGGTTTCAACAAAGGAAATATAATTAAAAAGGGTTTGCTCAAAAAAGTGATCGATAAAATCTCACTTTTAGTATAGAAAATAGTCTCAAACATCTATTAGACTTTATATAAATAAGAGATCGTTTCATCTTTGAAGTGTTAAATTAAAACACCAAAAACATGAAACGTTTTTTTATTATAATAACCCTTATTATTTCTCCGTTTGTTAGTGCACAAACTACAGAATCGAATACGTCTAAAATTTGGACTTTAGAAGCATGTTTACAATATGCTTTAGAAAACAATATTAGCATTAAAGATGCAACTTTAAACTTAGAACAAGCCGAAGTAAATTACAGTGCGTCTAAATCATTGCGCTTACCAAATTTATATGGTTCTGCTTCAGAAACTTTTTCTAACGGTAACTCTATTGATCCTATTACAAGTGATTATGTAACCGATCAAATATATAGTACAAACGTAAGTTTAAATAGTTCATTTACTTTATTTCAAGGAAACCAGATCAATAATCAAATTCAGCAAAATGAATTATTAAAAAATCAAAGTGTGTTTTTACAAGAAGAAATGAAGAATAATATTATTCTAAGTATTCTTGAAAACTACTTACAAATCCTATACGCCAAAGAAGGTATTGAAATTGCAGAAAATAATTTAATTGCTACAGAAAAAGAAGTTGAACGCGCTAAAGCTAGATTAGATGCAGGTTCAATTGCATTAAGTGATTATACAGAAGCGCAAAGTCAAGCAGCAACCAATAAATATGCAATAATAGCAGCTAAAAATACATATCAGCAATACATTATAGCACTTAAGCAATTATTAGAATTAGATCCTACTGAAGACATTGAAATTCAGACATTAAGTAGTGACAAGGATTATGCATTGTTTCAACTTGATAAATTAAGCATATATAATAATGCCTTAGGTATTTTACCAGAAGTAAATGCGAGTAAAATTGCTGTTGAAGTTCAAGAAAAAGAATTAGAAATCGCTAAAGGTGCTTATTTACCAACATTATCTCTTGTAAGTAGTTTAGGTTCTGGATTTACCAGTCTTGATGATAATAATTTCTCCGATCAATTTGATATTAATTTTAATCAACGTATTGGATTGTCTTTAAACATTCCAATATTTAATAGAAATCAAACCAAAGCAGCTGTTAAAACAGCGCAAATAAACATTGAAAAGGCACAAATTGAAAAACAAACTACAGAAAAGGAAGTCTATAAAAAAGTAGAGACAGCTTATCAAAATGCAGTAGCTACACAAGAACAATTAATTGCTGCCGAAGCTTCACAAGACGCTGCAGAACAGACGTATAAATTAGCGCAAAAGAAATACGAATTAGGCGCATTGAGTACAACCGATTTAGTCATAAGTCAAAATACGTATACCAATGCACAACAAAATTATATACAAGCCAAATACTTAAACATATTATACAATCAACTATTACAATTTTACCAAGGAAACGATATTAAACTTTAATCATTAAAATCATGAAAAAATATAAGAAAATCATAATAATTAGTGGAGTACTTGTTGTACTTGCTATTGTAGGCTTTAATTTTATAAAGAGTGACGAAGCTATTATAATTGAACCAAAAACGGTAATGGCCAAAAAAGCGAATGTTACTACTATGGTTACGGCAACAGGTACTATAGAACCTATTAATCAAGTAGATGTTGGTACACAAGTTTCTGGTGTTGTAGAAAAAGTTTATGTAGATTATAATAGCGAAGTTAAAGAAGGTCAACTTATAGCAGAATTAGATAAAAC
Source organism: Winogradskyella eckloniae (assembly GCF_013249045.1). Lineage (GTDB taxonomy): Bacteria > Bacteroidota > Bacteroidia > Flavobacteriales > Flavobacteriaceae > Winogradskyella > Winogradskyella eckloniae. Next base: position 236,105 of record NZ_JABRWP010000004.1, on the reverse strand, counting down.
AAATCTGCAAGCCTCGTTAACGCAAGCACAAGCTGCCTATGACAATGCGGTTAGCCAAAGAAACTATACAAAGACCATCTACGACAGACAAAAAACACTATTCGATAATCAAGTAATTAGTCGATCAGATTTTGATGATGCAGAATATAATTATCAAACAGCAAAAGGAACCGTTACACAACGCTATTCCGATTTACAATCTGCAAGAACAAATTTAGGCTACGCTAATATTTATTCGCCAATTAACGGTGTCGTTTTATCTAGAGATATTGAAGAAGGACAAACCGTTGCAGCAAGTTATAGCACGCCAACCTTATTTACAATTGCTCAAGATTTAAAAGAAATGCAAGTGGAAGCAGATGTTGATGAAGCAGATATAGGACAAGTTAAAGAAGGACAACGTGTAGAATTTACAGTAGATGCTTACTTAGGCGAAACCTTTAATGGTGTTGTTACACAAGTGCGTTTAGATCCTACAATAACGTCTAATGTTGTTACATACACTGTTGTTATTAAAGCGGAAAATGAAAATTTAAAATTAAAACCAGGATTAACAGCAACGATTTCTATCTATACTTTAGAATTAAATAATGTACTAACAGCAGAAGCTAAAGCCATAAATTTTAAACCAGAATCGGAGGTGTTAACGACCTACAATATGCATCATAATTTAGCTAATAATGCTCAAGAAATTGCAAATAAAGAAACCTCTCTTTGGGTTTTAGGTAAAGACAAAAGTGTCACAAGAAAATCAGTAACCCTTGGTGCTAGTGATGGCGTAAATGTAGAAGTATTAAGTGGTATTTCTCAAGGCGATCAATTAGTTTATAGTTTAAAAGGAGCAACAAAGGCAGAAGCTGGTGGACCACCTGCAGGTGCCAATGAAAGTCCATTTATGCCGCAACGTCCAGGAGCTAAGAAAAAATAAAAGCTATGAGCAAAGAAATTATTAAAATAGAAAACTTAAAACGCGAGTTTACCATGGGTAACGAAACGGTTCATGCTTTAAAGGGTATTTCATATTCCATAAAAGAAGGAGAGTTTGTAACTATCATGGGATCGAGTGGCTCTGGTAAAAGTACAATGTTGAATATTTTGGGTTGTTTAGATCAACCAACATCTGGAACGTATGAAATTGATGGTGTTCGTGTTAAAGACTTAAATAGAAACCAACTGGCTACCATTAGAAACGAAAAAATTGGATTCATTTTTCAATCGTATAACTTATTGGCTAGAACTTCTGCAATAGAAAATGTAGAATTACCTTTATTATATAACAGTAAAGTGTCATCAGAAGAACGAAGAGAAAGAGCTATTAAAGCATTAGAAATGGTGGGCTTAGGAGAACGTTTACATCATACACCTTCCCAACTTTCAGGAGGTCAACAACAACGTGTTGCCATTGCTAGGTCTTTAGTTAATAATCCTGTAATGATATTGGCAGATGAAGCTACAGGAAACTTAGATACAAGAACCTCTTACGAAATTATGTCCTTATTTCAAGAACTAAATAAAAAGGGTATTACCATTACGTTTGTAACGCACGAACCTGATATTGCTACATTTAGTAGTAGAACCATAGTGCTTAAAGATGGAGATATTATTCAAGATTATCAAAATCACAATATACTTTCTGCCGCAGATGAATTAGCAAAATTACCTAAACAAGACCATTAATTATGAGAGTATTAAATTTATTTAAAATTGCAACAAAAGCTATTGTTCTTAATAAAACAAGAACCTTGCTTACCATGTTAGGTATTATCATTGGTGTAGCTTCTGTAATAGCCATGTTAGCTATTGGTGAAGGCTCTAAAGAAAGTATTAGAACAACCATATCTTCTATGGGTTCTAACATGATTACTATTAGACCAGGAGCAGATGATAGAGGACCTGCAAGAGGTAGTGGTGGTAATGTGCAAACCTTAGTATTAGAAGATTTTAATAAAATTAAAGAACAAGCTTCGTTATTAAGCAATATTACTCCAGTTGTAAATGGTAGCGGACAAGTTATTAATGGTGCTAATAACTGGCCATCTACTATTTATGGTGTTAACCCAGAGTATTTAGATATAAAAGCGGTTGGTTTACAAAGTGGAAGTATGTTTACTGATATTGATGTTAAATCTGCATCTAAAGTGGCTTTAATTGGGCAAACCGTTGTAGATAATGTGTTTCCAGATGGTCAGGAACCTGTTGGGCAAATGATTCGATTTAATAATATTCCATTTAAAGTGATTGGCGTTTTAGAAGAGAAAGGCGAAAATACCTTCGGACAAGATCAAGATGATGTTGTGGTTGCGCCTTATACAACGGTACAAAAACGTATTTTGGCTATCGATTATTTAAATCAAATTATGGCATCTGCAATTAGTGAAGATGATGCTTCTGAAGCGGTTACACAAGTTACAGATATATTGCGTTCCCAACACAAATTAATGAATGTTGATGAGGACGATTTTACTGTGCGTTCTATGGAAGAGCTTATTTCTACTTTTAGTTCAACAAGCGAAATGTTAACCATTCTATTAGTGGCAGTTGCTAGTATTTCATTGTTAATTGGAGGTATTGGTATTATGAATATCATGTATGTCTCTGTAAAAGAAAGAACAAAAGAAATTGGCTTGCGTATGGCGGTTGGCGGAAAGGGATCAGATATCTTAATGCAGTTCTTAATAGAAGCCATTTTAATTAGCGTTACAGGTGGTGTATTAGGTGTTATCTTAGGTCTTGGCGCTACAGTATTTATAGAAAACTTCTTAAATTGGCCTACAAGTGTGGCTATGTATTCTATTGTAATTTCCTTTGCAGTATGTGCAGTTACTGGTATCTTTTTTGGATGGTATCCTGCTAGAAAAGCTTCTGCTTTAGATCCAATTACAGCATTACGATACGAGTAATATTAACGCATTAAAATAAATAAAGATGAAAAAAAATAATGATTTAGGATATTTAGTTTTAAGAATTACGGTTGCAGTACTCATGCTATTTCATGGTGTGGCTAAATTAAGTCATCTTGATGGTATTAAAGGTATGTTGTCCGGAATTGGATTGCCAGAATTTATGGCTTACGGCGTTTATATTACAGAGTTAATAGCACCAATACTTATCTTAATAGGATTTAGAATCCGTTTAGCGTCTTTGGCTTTTTTCTTTGGTATGATAGCTGCTTTACTTCTTGCACATTCCGATAATTTATTTGCATTATCGAAAAGTGGAGGACTTGAAATAGAACTTATTTTATTATATGCTTTTGGGGCATTAGTATTATTTTTTACGGGTGCTGGAAAATATGCAGTATCTAGCTCTAATTCATGGGATTAATAAGTTCATTAGAATACTTATTTATTAAGTTGTTTTCTAAATTGTGTTGCTGTCATACCAGTATTACGTTTAAAAAACTGATTAAAATTAGCAACCTCATTAAAATCGAGTTCATAGGCAATATCAGCTACAGGTTTATTCATCTGGTGCAATAATGTTTTTGCATACAGTAGTTTATAATCAATAAGTACTTTTTGAGCGCTTTTACCTGTAGCTTTCTTAACACATTCAGTAAGATATATAGGGCTTATATTCATTTGAGAAGCATATGTGTTTACCGAAAAAAACGTATTGTTCCCTTTGAGAATCTGTTGTTCAAATTTAGACATTATATTCGCAAACCTATTGCTAGTAACAATACCTTTATTGTTTTGGGTAGAACGCTTAACTTTATAAAGTAAGATTAATAAAAGTGACCTTACAATCTCTAGATTATGTATGGCCTTACTCCGTGATTCAGTATATAATTCTTGTGCAATAGGTAATATGCTTTTAAAATCGTTTTCAGATATTTGATAAATTGGAATGGTGTGTATCTTAAAAAAAGGAAATTCATTTTGTAGGCCATAAGACTGATTTAAATTTATAAACAGCGAAGCATTAAAATAAATAATATACCCATAATCATTGTTTGGTGGTACCTTACTATAATTTATAACTTGAAAAGGAGATACTATAGCCAAGCTATTCTTTAATTCTTTAAGAGTTTGATTACCAATTTGAATGTTAGTAGTGCTTTTCTGTAAAATAGCAATCTCAAAAAAATCCCGTTTATGTGGTTCCCAAAAATGAGGATCGGGTTCTACATGTTCCATATCCTTGGCTATTCTTCTTACAAAAAAACTATTTGTATAATCATTTGCAGGTTGAGTTCCATTCAAAAAATAGGAATTGATATCCTTATAAACTTTCATAATCAATTGTTTAAATAAATTAATAGTACGCAATATAAACCTAAATTATAATCTATTTTACACAAATTAAAATATGAATTAAGGTTTGTAACTATCTTAACTTTGTATTGTAAACAAATTACAAAACAAATGAACACACTACATATAAAATTTCAGCACATTATGAGTTTCTTAAAAGGAAAATCAAATACAAAACATACTGAAAAACAGGGTGAAGCATATTCACTCAAAGAAGATAGTATTTTAAGATTATTATTAATTTTTGTTGGTCCTGCTGTTTTAGGTATGCTAATTAATGCACTTTACAATTTTGTGGATCGTATTTTTGTTGGGCAGTATGTTGGAGCAGAAGGATTATCTGCAGTTACCATGGTGTTCCCTGTTACACTTTTTCAATTTGGATTAGTATTATTGTTTGGTAGTGGTTCAGGTATTTTAATTGCCAAACATTTAGGGGAATCTCAACCCGAAAAAGCAAGTAAGGTTTTAGGAAATGCTATAGCTGGTATATTTTTAGTCATGTTAGTTTTTACTAGCCTCGGTCTAATATATTACAAATCTTTATTAGAAGTGTTTGGAGCAACTGGAGGAACCTTATTAAACCTGTCTGCAGAATATTTATTTGTTATAATATTAGGTTTTCCTCTTAGTTTTTTTCTGGCCTTAGAATTTACATGTAGAGCAGAAGGAAATCCAAAATTACCAGCAAAGCTTTTAGTGCTTTCTTGTGTAATAAACCTATGTTTAGATTATGTTTTTATGAAAATATTTAATCTAGGTATTCGTGGTGCTGCATTAGCCACCATAATTGCTCAGTCTACAAATGCGATATTTTTAATTAGATATTATGCAAGTGGAAAAAGTTTGGTGAAATTGAAATGGAAGCAAGTAAGACTACAAAAATCAATTGTTTTCCCTATATTGCTTGTTGGGTTAGCACCATTTTTAATGGATGTTGCTATCAGTTTTCAGAATATGTTTGCAAATAATTTATTATTAAATTCAGGAGGTACTGATGGTGTTGCCGCTATGGGAATTCTATTTGGAGTCAATGTTTTTTTCATGATGATTGCTTTAGGTACAGGAGATGGTATGCAACCCATTGTAAGTTTTAATTACGGTGCAAAACGTTTTGATAGAGCCAGTCAAACACTAGTGCTTGCAATAAAAATAGTAAGTGCAATAACCCTTTTTGGTCTTTTGATTTTGGAATTGTTTCCAACCCAGATTTCAAGTGTTTTTATTGAAAGTGATGGCAACCAAAATGTAATCTCCATCTCAAAAAAAGCATTACAAATTTTTGCGATTTCGATTCCATTTTACGCTATTCAAATATTAATTACTAGACATTTTCAAGCGCTTCAAAAAAATAAAACTGCAACGTTTTTAGCCTTACTTAGACCCATTATTTTATTTTTTCCAATAGCGTATTTACTTAATAATTATTATGGTTTAACAGGGATTTGGATGGCCTTTCCTGTAAGCGACGGCATTGCAGCTTTAGTATCTTTACTTATAGTTAAAAAACATATAGTAAGTATTAATAATGAACTTTTTGTGGAAAAGACGTCTATAAAATCATCTTAAATTTAGATGTGAATACGGAGTTCATCTATTCATTTTTGGAATAAATAATAAAAAAAAGACTTTTACAATAACACATAATAAACCAACTAAAAATCATATGAAACATCAAATAAATAATTTTAGAATTACATGTATTGGGCTTGTTATAGCTTTTATTACACTATCATGTAATAACGAAAAGAAGCCTGAACAATACAATACCGTAGCAGATTACGAAGTACTAACCGTTTCTTCAAAAGACATCGAAATCTTCAGAGAATTTCCGGTAACTATTGAAGGTACAGAGAACATAGAAATTTACCCTAAAATTGAAGGTTTTATAGAAAAGGTACATGTAGATGAGGGCGAATATGTAAAAAAGGGACAACTTCTTTTTTCATTAAATGCACCCGAATATCAGCAAGACCTTTTAAGTACAAAGGCAGCGATTAGCAGTGCAAAAGCAGATGTTAGTTCTGCGCAAGTTGGTGTGGAAAAAGCAAAGCCTTTAGTGGAAAGAGAAATCATTAGTAAGTTTGAATTAACCTCTGCCGAGAACTCGCTTACCGCGGCAAATGCAGCTTTAGAACAGGCACAAGCCAATTATTCTAACGCACAGACTAATTATAACTACACTAGAATTACCGCTCCGGTTTCGGGCTATATTGGTTCGTTACCTTATAAATTAGGAAGTTTGGTAAGTAGTAGCATTTCTGAACCTTTGACTACGGTGTCTAATATTAAACAGGTGTACGCTTATTTTTCAATCAATGAAAAAACGTATTTAGAATTTGCAAAGGCAGGTTTGCTGAAGAGTTTAGATGAAGTTTCTCTTTTACTTCCAGATTATACCGCTTTTGACCAAAAAGGAAAAATACAAACAGTAAGTGGTCAAGTAGACGAAGAAACGGGGTCATTTAATGTACGCGCTATTTTTGACAATCCAGATAATTTATTAAGAACAGGAAATAGTGCCACCATACAAATTCCGAGAACTATTGAAGACGCTTTTCTTATTCCTCAATCGGCTACCTACGAAATTCAAGGTGGTGTATATGTGTATTTGGTTAACGACCAGTCGCAAGTACAATCCCAAAAAATTACCGTAACCGCTACAAATTCGGGTCAGGCGTATATTGTTACTGATGGACTTAAAGCTGGTGATCAAGTGGTTCTTGAAGGCATTTCAGGCTTATCTAGTGGAAAAGAGATAAAACCAGTTCAAGTAAACGAAAGTGAGATAAAGGCGCTACAGCAAATCACAGAAAAAGTAACAACTACCAACTAATAAATAATAGAAATTATGTTTAATAAATTTATAAAACGACCGGTTCTTTCGGCGGTAATTTCTATCATCATTTTGATTTTAGGGATTATAGGAATAACCACATTACCCATATCACAGTACCCCGATATTGCACCACCTACAGTACAGGTTTCAGCCTCTTATGATGGTGCAAATGCAGAAGCTGTATTAAATAGTGTTATTGTTCCATTAGAAGAAGCAATTAATGGTGTTGAAGGCATGACCTACATGACCTCAACTGCAACTAGTGGTTTGGCTAGTATAACTGTTTATTTCGAATTAGGTACCGATCCTGATATCGCAGCAGTAAATGTTCAAAATAGTGTATCTACGGCTTCAAATTTATTGCCTTCAGAAGTTACACAATCTGGGGTGACTACAGAAAAACAACAAAGTAGTAATGTTTTTATTTTTGGCTTATACAGTGAAGATGGCAAATATGACGAGGAATTTATTCAGAATTACGCTGAAATTAATTTAATACCTGTTTTAAAAAGGATAGATGGTGTTGGTAGTGCATCGGCATTTAGTTCTAGAGAGTATAGTATGCGTATTTGGTTAAAGGCGAATATCATGGCGAATTACGGGTTAATTCCTTCTGATATTACCACAGCGCTTAATGATCAAAACTTAGAAGCTGCACCAGGAGAATTAGGTTTACAAGGGGCGCAAGCATATCAATATACTTTAAAATACAAAGGTAAATTACAAAACGCCGAAGAATTTGAAGATATCATCATCAAAACTACGGACGATGGGCGTATTCTACGTTTAAAAGATGTAGCTAGAGTAGAATTAGGTTCACAATCCTATAGCACAATAACCACAATTAAAGGTCAGCCTGGTACGGGTGTTGCCATTGCACAATCTGCAGGTTCAAATGCCCAAGAGGTAGTGGCACAATCTATCGCAACCTTAGAAGAAGCTTCTAAAAACTTTCCTGAAGGGTTAACCTACACAGAAATGGTAAATGCCAATGACTTTTTAGATGCATCTATTGAAAAAGTGATCAGTACTTTAATTGAAGCATTTTTATTGGTTTTCATTGTAGTATTTATCTTCTTGCAAGATTGGCGTTCTACATTAATACCTGCCATATCTGTACCTGTGGCTATTGTAGGAACCTTCTTTTTCCTAAGTTTATTTGGGTTTACCATTAACCTGTTAACGCTATTTGCTTTAATGCTTGCTATTGGCATTGTGGTAGATGATGCCATTGTGGTAGTAGAGGCTGTACACGCCAAACTGGATTCGGGTTATAAATCTGCCCGAAAGGCTAGTTTAGATGCCATGAGCGAGATTTCTGGGGCTATTATTTCTATAACCTTGGTGATGTCTGCCGTATTTATTCCTGTAACATTTATTAGTGGATCATCTGGAGTGTTTTACCAACAATTTGGTATTACACTTGCTATTGCCATTATATTATCGGCTGTAAATGCATTGACATTGAGTCCGGCGTTATGTGCCTTATTATTAAGGCCACACGAAGATCATAAATCAAAAAGTTTTGTGCAACGTTTTTATGTCGCTTTTAACGTAGGGTTTGATAAAACAACCTCAAAATACAAGAATGCGCTTAATTTTTTAATTCGTAAAAAAGCTATTGCCATTGGGGTCATCGTTATATTTATTGGTGTATTCGTTTATTTAATGAATACAACAGCAACAGGCTTTGTACCCGATGAAGATCAGGGTATTGTTTTTGCCGATGTTAGTTTACCTGCTGCATCTTCTATGGAAAGAACGGATGAAGTTTTAGATGAACTACAAAAAATTATTGAAGATATCCCAGAAGTAAACGCATATTTAAGATCTACCGGTCGTGGATTTATAAGTGGTACAGGGTCTAATTATGGTATGTTTATTTTAAAACTGAAACCTTGGGATGAGCGTAGTGGAGAGGGACAAAGTGTTCAGGAAATTATTGGTCAGTTGTTCGCAAGAACGGCATCTATAAAAGATGCTAATATGATATTTTTTGCTCCGCCAACGGTTACAGGGTTTGGTTTAAGTAACGGTTTTGAAGTGCAATTACAAGACCAAAGTGGTGGTACTGTTGATGCCCTTTATGATGTAAGTCAAGATTTTATTCAAGCATTAAGTGTACGACCAGAAATACAGTATGCCAGTACAACATTTGACCCTACGTTTCCACAATATGAAGTGGTGGTAGATGTTGCTAAAACCAAATTGGCAGGTTTAGATGTTGAAGGCGTTTTAAGTGTAATGCAAGGTTATTTAAGTGGTGTATATGCCTCAAACTTCAATAAATTTGGGAAACAATACCGAGTTATTTATCAAGGTGAACCTAATTTTAGAGCCAACCTAGAGAGTTTGAATGCCATAAAAGTTAAAAATGGCAACGGTGTTATGGCACCTATTACCGAATTTGTAACCTTAGAAAGGGTTTACGGACCACAAAGTTTAACGCGTTTTAATTTATTTACAGCGGCAAAAATAAGTGGTGCTCCCAACTCAGGTTATAGTTCTGGTGATGCTATTAACGCTATTGAAGAAGTAGCGGCAGAAACCTTACCAACAGGGTACGGATATGAATATTCTGGAATTACTCGAGAAGAGATTTCCGCAGGTAGTCAAACCGTTTACATTTTTATGCTGTGTTTCATATTCGTGTATTTCCTATTGTGCGCACAGTACGAGAGCTTTATACTTCCTATTGCCGTTTTATTATCTGTACCGGCAGGACTTTCCGGAGTATTAATCTTTGCAAACTTATTTGGTATTAGTAACAACATTTATATACAGATTACCTTGGTGATGCTGATTGGGTTGCTGGCTAAAAATGCTATTTTAATTGTGGAGTTTGCCATACAACGAAGACGAGAAGGAGAAACAATACTGCAGTCGGCATTAGACGGAGCCATAGCACGTTTTAGACCAATTTTAATGACATCGTTCGCCTTTATTTTCGGACTATTTCCTTTAATGATATCAACTGGTGCTGGTGCTGTTGGAAACAGAGCTATTGGTACAGGAGCCATTGGCGGTATGCTAGTTGGTACCCTGTTAGGTGTAATGGTGATACCGGTATTGTTTATCATATTCCAGAACCTTCAAGAAAGAATAGTAGGTGTTACCAATCACGATTGGGGAGATGAAGATGATATTGATACTAAAAAAGAACAATTAAATTAAAACGAATACAGATATGAAATCTAATACTATAACATACATCATTCCTATCGCTGTACTTGTTTTACTGATGAATTCTTGTGGGGTGATCAATAAAAGATATACCACGCCAGATAGTGAATTTGCAGAACAATACAGAGATACCTTGGTTAATGATACAACATCCATGGCAACGATGCCTTGGAAAGAAATAATTTCCGACAGTATTTTGCAAAATTTGATAGAAGAAGGTTTGCAAAACAATCTCGATTTAAAAGTAGCAATAGAAAACATAAATCAGGCAAAAGCCAGTTTGGTTGAAGCGAAATTAGCGGTGTTGCCAAGTTTAGAAGGAAGCGCCAGTGTTACGCGATCTAAAACATCGGAGTCCTCCCTAAATTTAGGAGGTGTAACAGGAATTAATTTAAATACCACTTCTTATATAGGGCAATTAAGTAGTAGTTGGGAGCTAGATGTTTGGGGTAAGTTGCGCAGTAACAAACGCTCGGTTTTGGCGTCGTTTTTAGAGACCGAAGCAGCAACCAAAGCGGTACAAACACAATTAATTTCGGACATTGCCACCGCATATTATAATTTACTGACTTTAGATGAACAATTAGAGATCACTAAAAAAACTTTAGAAAATAGAATTGGTGACCAAGAGACGATGAAGTATTTAAAAGAATCGGCCGTAGTTGATGGCGCCGCAGTGGTACAAAGTGAAGCAAGTAGGTATGAGATAGAAACCTCTATACCAGATATAGAAATATCCATTTTAGAACAAGAAAATGCATTGGCCATTCTATTGGGCAGATTACCTGGCACTATAGAAAGAACATCTTTAAAAGAACAAGAGGCATACGCCGATTTAAAAATAGGAATACCATCTTCATTGTTAAGAAACAGACCAGATATTCAAGAAGCAGAAATGGCTTTTAGAAGTGCTTTTGAAGATGTAAATCTGGCAAAGACCTATTTTTATCCATCGTTGACCATTACGGCAAGCGGAGGTTTATCTTCCTTAGATTTATCCGATTTTTTCGATAATTCCATTTTCTATAATCTAATTGGGGGCTTAACGCAGCCTATTTTTGCGAACGGTGAAAATAAAGCAAGACTGAAAATCAACAAATCGGTTCAACAACAGTCGTTTTATGATTATAAAGCAGCATGGTTAAATGCCGGTTCAGAAATTTCAAATGCCTTGTATTCGTACAATAAGACTAAAGAAAAACAAGAGTCTAGAGCACATCAAATAAATGCGCTTGAGAAATCGGTAGAATTTACCGAAGCTTTATTGGAATATTCATCTAGCACTAATTATACCGATGTATTAACTACTAAAAACAGTTTATTATCCGCACAATTAGATGGTGTTGAAGATAAAAAAGACGAGTTGCAAGCTATTATAGAATTGTATCGCGCCCTTGGTGGTGGTTGGATGAATTAAAATGATGCAGTAACTATGTATAAAGTCTAACCTATAAAATCAAAGTGTACTTAGAAAATCTCTTAAATAATAATAAATATGAAACAATTTAAAATTACTGTTCTTCTTATTCTTTTCGGAACAATAACATTTCAGGCTCAAGAAGATAATGAAACGAAAATTGACCAGATAATACAACAATCTTTCGAAGCCATGGGAGGCATGGAGAATTGGAATAATACCCATTATATACAATGGAATTTTGGAAAAAGAATGCTTATCTGGGATAAATGGACGGGAGATGTTAGAATTGAAAACCCTACCGAAAAATTAACGCTGGTGGTTAATATTAATTCAGGAAAAGGAAAAGCATCAAAAGATGGTGCATTAGTTACAGATACAGAAGAACTAGATAAAATACTTGAAAAAGGTAAAAAATGGTGGATTAATGATTCGTATTGGTTAACTATGCCTTGGAAGTTAAAAGATGATGGTGTTAAAATTACTTATTTAAAAACAGAGTCGCTTCCTAATGGAAATTTAGCAGATGTTTTAGAAATGACTTTTGAAAACGTAGGTGTTACTCCAAATAATAAATATCACATTTATTTTGATCAAAAAGATCATCTGGTAAAACAGTGGGCTTTCTTTGGAAATTATAAAGATGAGGAACCTCGATTTATAAGAGCATGGGATAATTATCAAAAAGCAGGTAATGTTTTATTGTCATTTAATAGAAGTGGGGATAAAAGAGGTAACCCAACTAATGTAATAGTTAAAGACGAAATAGCATCTGATATTTTTACAAAACTATAATTAAGATTCTTTATACAATTAAAAAAGGAAGTAATTTTAAATTACTTCCTTTTTTATTTTTTGTATGATACTTTAGGCTATTTAGCGGGTTTTAACCGTTTTTTCTTCTGTAAAATAAAATAGTAAAAATAAAAAGCCAATATATGTAGCTTGTAAGCCTACCAGATCCCATTTTTGAGCAAAAGAACTACCAATTACTAAAACATTCATTAGGCCAAAAGCACCAATTAATGTATGTTTTGTGTACTTATTTATTAATAATAGAATACCAATAGTTAATTCTATAAAAGGAATACTATATGCTAATGGAGTTACTAAAAAAGAAGGTAATAATGTGTTCTGAAAAGTGTTTTGCATTCCTGTTACAAAACCTTCAAGGTTAGGCAATCTTACAATACCATGAAATAAAAAATTGATACCGAAAGAAATACGTAATAAATGAACGGCTAGTGTTTTGTTGTCTAATTTAGAAATCATGAATTTTAATTTTTAATAGGTAATTTTTTAATACTTCTAAAGGTAATAAAAATCAACTAATGGTTATAGTAACAATCGTTTTATGCTTATAAAACGGCAATCAAATTAATGCTCTTGAGAAGTCTTTAGAGTTTGCAGAAGCTTTAATGGAATATTCATCTAGCACTATTATCCTTGGTGGTGGTTGAATGAATAAGTAAATAATTCAAAAATGTTTAGGATTAAGTTTAATAGATAAAATAGCATATTTTATATAGACAAAACTTAATCCTATCTATTTTAGATAAGTAAATGAAACAAATAGTTTTACCTTTAATTTTTAATATTTTTACAATTAGATTATAAATAATGCGCAATAACAAAACACTAACAATACTATCACACTTAATAACTTGGTTAACATTATTTAGTTTACCTTACCTATTGTCTTACGGTGAATTGCAAGAACTTAATAGAGTAATCGCTCATTTTTGGATTCCTTTAGTATTTTCTGCTATTATCTTTTATGCCAACTATTTTATATTAATAGATAAATTGTTGTTTCCAAAGAAGATGGTGGCCTTTTTTGTAATCAATACCATAGCCATTATCATTTTTCTTTTGATAAAAGAATATATAGAATCTACTTATTTCTCAGATATAGCAAGAAAACGAGAGGAAATGACCGGCAATACAGCACCACCATTTAAAATGGCTATTTATATTCAAACCCTATCTTATTTAGCACCTTTGTTATTTTCTATAGCCATAAAATCCACTCAACGTTGGGTTAAAACCGAAGCTGAGCGAAAGGAAGCTATTAATATTAAATTAAAATCTGAGCTTCAACATTTACATTATCAATTGCAGCCACATTTCTTTTTTAATTCATTAAATAATATTTACGCTATGGTCGATATTTCTCCAGATCAGGCAAAAACATCTATTCATAGTTTAAGTAAATTAATGCGTTATATGTTGTATGAAACAGCTGTAGAGTCCATTCTTTTATCAAAAGAAATCGATTTTATGAAAAAGTATATCGACCTTATGAAGCTTCGCGTTTCAGATAAAACAGTGGTTAACTATAGTTTTCCTGTAAAAGAAACAGGTATAAAAATTGCACCTTTATTGTTTATTTCATTAATAGAGAATGCATTTAAGCATGGTGTTTCAGCAAGTAAAGAAAGTTTAATATCTATAGATATGACTTGCCATGAAAGCAACGTAATATTCAAAATTGAAAACGATAATTTCCCTAAACGTACCGAAGACAAAAGTGGATCTGGTATCGGCTTGCAAAATCTTGTAAAACGTTTGGAGTTATTATATCCACAAAAACATGAATTTAAAACCACATTAAAAGCCAATCGATTTTTAGTACATTTAGAAATTGAAACCAGTTAAGAAATGAGTCAAATAAAAATCACTTGTATTGTTGTAGATGATGAGCCAATGGCTCTAAATTTAGTAGAAAGTTATGTTGAGAAAACACCGTTTCTAGTCCTAAAAAAGAAATGCAGTAGTGCTATTGAAGCTATGGAATTCATTAAAGAAGAACCGGTAGACTTACTGTTTTTAGACATACAAATGCCAGATTTAACAGGGATTGAATTTTCTAAAATGCTACCCAAAGAAACCCGTGTTATTTTCACTACAGCATTCGATCATTATGCTTTAGAAGGTTTTAAAGTTGAAGCGCTAGACTACTTGTTAAAACCCTTTGATTATGCAGAGTTTTTGGCTGCAGCAAATAAGGCCAATACATGGTTTGAACTGGTAAAGGGGAAAAGAAAAAGTATTTTATCTGAGGAGAAGGAATTTTTATTTGTGAAATCTGAATATAAACAACTACGCATCAAATTGGCCGATGTTTTATATTTTGAAGGCTTAAAAGATTATATAAAGATATGGTTAAAAGACAACCCTAAGGCAATACTTACATTGATGAGCTTAAAGTCCTTAGAGGAAGAATTACCAGAAACACAATTTATGCGTGTGCATCGTTCTTTTATTGTATCTCTAAATAATATTGATGTTATAGAGCGCAGTCAAATTATTATAAATGAGCAACGTATTACAGTATCTGAGCAATACAAATCTAAATTCTTAGAGTTTATTAACAATAATTCGCTTTAAATATCATTTGTCTATACTTTACAAGTATTAAAAGGTAAAAACACATAGTTCGTCTATTCTCTTTTTGCATACCGTATCAACGACCTACATTTGTGCCATTAAAAATTAAATATATTATGAAAAAAATAATACTATCATTAGCTGTAGTAATGACTTTGTTTAGTTGTGACAGTGTAAAAAATGTAAACACGTCTAATCTTTCAGATGCTGCTACATTATTGAGTTCATTAAGCTCTAATTCAACAGTGCAACAAATCACAACACTTTTTGGTTTATTAGACACTAATAAAGATGAAGCTATAAGCTCAACTGAAGCAATAGGTTCTGTTGCTGATAATTTTAATGTATTAGATACAGATAGTAACTCTAGCTTAAACTTAACTGAATTAACAGGTTTGTTAGGTTTATTAAAATAATAGACAATTAACCCTTAATTAAAAAAAAGCATACATTTAGATGTATGCTTTTTTATTTAAAACTTAGCTAAAATTTTAATTTCTATTTCGTAAATTAATACTATTTACAGCATCTGAAATTTCATATCCTAAACGTAAACCTTCAATAGCGTCTTGTTCTATATGCACACCTAAAGGAACTCGTGAATAAGCGTTTTCATAAGCCATTTCACTAAAAGACGTAAAACTTCTAGCTGTACCATTGAATGTTGTATTGCCAAAATCACTGTAAGTTCTATCTGTAAAACTAATTGTATCAGTCCCGAAAAAGTCAATAAAAACACCAGCAGCTACACCAGCAAAAGTGGCATGACCAGAAGGGTAACTTGGAAAAGCAGGATTTGAGCCACTAATAAAACGTGATAAATTAGTTGTAAAATCTTCATCTATATACTCTTTTATGTAGTGACTTGGTCGCTCTATATTATAAGTGTATTTATCATCCCAAGCAGAAACTGCTGCATCATTTAAAGCAAATCCTAAGCGTAATAAGAGCTCTAAAGTTTGGTCAAAATCTAAATCATATTGTTCTATTAACTGATTTGCAATAGAAATATGTCTTCCTGGAGGACTAATCATTAAACCTTCTACATCATCGGCCCAAAATTCTGCAATCCATAAATCTTCATTATTAGTTGCGGCTGCATTAGTCGTTGAAACATATACAGTATTCATTTGCTGATAATAATTACTAGACGGATTACTACTATGCTGCAAAACTGAATTGAAATTAACACTGCTAGATTGTTGAGGGCTTAAGGCAAACGTTCTTACTTCTCTCCAGTATGGAAACCAAGCGGCTTCGTTTTCGGCAGCTTCCCAAAGACCTAAACCTTCTGGTGCAATATAATCACTTGGAGTTTGGTCTATAATTTGTTCCTCGGCATCTCTATCTGATTCTGCATATGCAATAACGCGCTGTGCTACATGTGTTCCCCAACGTTGCGAATTAGCAATTTCTACATTGGTTAATCCTTCAGTTAGCTCATTTTCCATTAAAGTTTCAAAAGCCGTTATTCTTTGTCTTTGTCCACCTTCTAAACTATGCATAAAATGATCTATAGCTAAGGCATATGCTGTATTTAAAGCCAAATTCATATCAACATTATCTTCTAAAAAATTATTGTTAATATTTAAGTTGTTTATTCTATTGGTATTAGACGAATAATCATCCATGTATGGAACCGCAGTTTCATAGGCTGTTAAGTGAATATAAGCCAATGCTCGTGTCACAATATTTGGTCTCATATTTACAGTATATTGATCTAAGGATACCCAAAGGTCGTTCCAACCAACTATTAAACTAGTGGTATTATTTGTTACTTCAATTTCAGAAAAATCATCAGAAACATCTTCATCAAAGTTTTCTGTCGCTTCATCTGTACTACAAGATTGAAATACAGTAATAATCATACATAAGATTAGAATAAATTTTAAGTTCGTTGTCTTCATTGTTGTCATTTTTTAATTAAATACCACATAGTATTTAATTTGGGTTCATAAATATTACGTTTTTACATTTTCAGCTCGTATTGAACTGTATGTGTTTTTATGTAATACGTAAAGCATCTATTATTACCCAACCCTTGCTTCAAAAAAAAAAATTATTTTTAATTTTTTTATAGAATAATTGATTGAATCACCTATAAACATTAAGAAAAATGCTATAGAATTTAATTAGATATTTTTTTAAAAAAAGAAATTTACTTGAAGGTTTGGAGCAAATTTACTGGTCTTTCTGTATGTGCTCTCTGAAGTATTTTGAAAAATATTTACAGTATTATCTTGGTTATATAAATTAAGTATTGATAAACCAATAACTGTTTTTAAACGATTAGTTGTATTATAAAAAGTATAAGAAGACGAAAAATCGAGTTGATGTAAGGGGTCAAAGCGATCTGTATAGATTGCATCAATTGAAGTTGTATCATTTTCATCAGGATATATAACTGGCATACCAGAGAAATAAGACCACGTTAAAGCAAATTTCCATTTTTCTATATTTAATAATGTTGTGATATTGAAAAGATGTTCTTGGTCAAAAAAAGCATCTGTTGAAATAGAATTGAAATTTGTTTCGGTTTTACTCAATGCATAACTAACCCATGTTTCTAGGTTTTTCCATCTTTTTTTTACAAAAACATTTGCACCAACACTTTTTAAACTACCATGTAAATCCTCTATTTTATTTGTAATATTATTTGTTTTTTTATTGTATAATTCTATGTCTATAAGCCATTTAGTATTGTCGTAAACTGCGCCTATCATCGCTTGTGTGCCTATTAGTGTTGATATTTCTTTATTAGGTAAATACCAAAGTTGGTTTGTGATATTAAAATCATCAAAATCGTTTGTAAACTTTTTTTGAATAAACTGATTAGATCGTCCTAAAGAGGTTTTAAAATATGTCTTTTTACTTATAGCAAAACTGGCAGAAAACCTTGGGTTAATATATAAGCGATGTGTAGGCGAGTAGTAGTTGTTTCGAAACCCAAAATTTACTATCAATTGGTCATTCCAATTTTTCTCCAAAGAGACATAAGACGAATGTATTGTAGCTTTTTGGTCGCGTCTAGAGTCTATGCTAGTTTCTTGTTCTACGGCTTTGCTAATCAAGGAATGCTTCGTTAAAGTATATCCGGCTTCAAATAATAAATTTGAATTGGGTTTAAAGTTGGCCTCAGTAATTAGTCTAGTGTCTGTAATGGTATTATCATATTGTTGTAAACTGTTTCTTTGGTCCAAAACAAAACCTTGACTTACGCTAAATAAGTGCATATTAGACGTGCTAAATCTTAATTCTGTAGACCATTTTTTAGAAAAATCTGCTCGCCATTCACCAGTAATTCCCCAATTATCTAATTCTAAATCTCTAAAATCAGTTTCGTTAGAATTATCATTACTTTTTATTTCTGCAGATAGGTCGTTTTGAATGTTTATAAAGCTTAAAGTTGCTGTATGCTTATCATTAATTTTATAATTTAAATTAGCGTTCATATCTAAAAAACCAAAATCAAAGTCATCAGAACTATTAATTTGATCTGCTACAGACTCTAAGCGACTACCTTGAAAAATAAGTTCTGAAATGGCTTGTAATTTTGGCGACTTAAATCCAGGATAACTAGTTCTAACTGCAGCAATAAGAGATAGCTTGTCTTCTATAAGTTTTGTTTTTACTGTTGCACCAATAAATAAAGAATTTAGAGCTATTTCATATTGTGTGCTATCCACAATTTTATTACTTGTTCGCATATCAATAAGACCTCCAACACGACCACCAAATTTTGCAGGCAGCATATTCCGTTGTACTTCTATTGTATTGATAACTGATGCATTATAAGGGGAAATTGCTCCTAAAAAGTGTCCGGAATGATAAATAGGAATAGCGTCTATTTGTATTAAATTTTGATCATAAGTATTTCCTCTAAAATTGAGATTTCCAGATTTACCACTAGGCGAATGAATACCAGGAATATTGTTTAAAACATTATAAATGTCGCCATCTGTTTCACCTGCTAATAATCCCAAGGACTCCGTATTAATTTGTAGTCCATGATCGCTAATTCTAGCATCAATACCTTCAGTTAAATAACTAGTGAGTAGAATTCCATTTAAATGAAATTGCTGTTTGTGAAATTTCAACACACCTGCTTTTTGTAAGTCATTCGCCTGAATGCTTATGGTTTCATGAAAACCAGAATGTAAATGAATAGAATCTAACGGAAATACATTTTTTAGTGTAAATACATCGTTAATAGCATCTATGTTTATTCTTTTTGAATTATTGATTTGATAAATCACAGCAGAAATTGGTTCATCTGTATCTTGTTCCAAAATCTTAAAACTAACCGTATTCCGTCTAGGTGTAACCATGTAATTTAAAGTATCCTTGGTTTCAAAACGGACAGGAACTACACTTTCAATTTGATTTAAACACGAAGATAAACTTTCACAATTGAGGTCGTTTTTTAATAGAATGGCTTCAAAAAATGTATGATTAAATGAAAAATTAATATCATATTTTTCTTCGAGCTCCAATAATTTATCAGATAGTTTAATACCTTTCTTTGTTTGTGCTTTTCCAATGCAGATCGAACAAAGCCACGTGAGCAAAACCATTAATTTCAGAACGTTGAACCTGTAAATCATAGGCTAATTAAAGGTTACTGAGTTATTATCACTCACTGAGTATTTTATTTCCATGGCAGTAAATAATGTTTCTATCGCAGCATTAAAATCCGAGTGCGTTATAGAACCCGTAAATTGTAAATTATGGTATGGCTTAGGCAAATTGATCGTTGTTGGGTAATATTTCTCTAAGTCTTTTATTATTGTCAATAAATTTACATTATTGTATTTACTATAGCCTTCGAGCCATTCTGGTAATAGTGACGTGTGCTTTTTATTAATTAATCTACTATCTTTTACATGTACAGATTGACCTTGCGTTAGTAGCTCTTCATCGGTTTTATAAACCACTTTTACTTTTCCTTCATAACAAGTGACCTCAAAAATTTGTTCTTCGGTGTGTACATTAAATTCAGTACCTAAAACGGTTATGTTACCGTTATTAGTCTGTACTATAAAAGTGTTTCCTGATGTCACATCAAAATAGGCCTGTCCATTTAATTGAATCGTTCTATTTTCATCCCAATCTTTTTCATTATAAGAGATACGAGAAAGCGCATCCAATTTTACAATAGAACCATCGGGTAAGGATATACTTTTGTTTTCTGCGATAGCCGTTGTTATGGTAATGGTTTGGTTAGAAAAATAGTTAAATACAATATATCCAGAACTCAATAATAGTAGAACACTTGCTGCTATGCTTAGCCAAAACGATGATTTTTTACTTTGAGTTGGTGTTATAGAAATTGTTTGTGCTTTTCGTTCATTTAGAGCATTCAGCCCTTTTTCAACATCCATTTTTTCAACTTTCCATGTATCAATATCTCCTACAACCACTTTTAGAGCGTCTAATTCTCCAGAATCTTCCAAAGCTTTTTTTTCATCGTCATTTAACCGATTTTCTAACCAGCGTGCGATTAAATTATCTTTAGTAAATTTATTATCCACGATTCCTGTTTTTTCTTTTCAATTTCTATACGTGTACAAGGTTATTTTACCCAACCTTATATGCTTCGTTTTTCTAATTCGGTTAGTTCTTTAAGTTTTATCAGTGCATTTGCAATTCGCTTTTCAACTGCAGTTTGACTAATATCTAATTTTATTGCTATTTCCTTAAAGGTAAGTTTTTCTATTCTGTTTAGTAAAAAAGCCTCACGTTGTTTTTCTGGTAAAGCAGAAATAGTAGCTTCTAATTTTTGTTGAAATTCTTTGGTTCTTAAATGAAAATAAGGATCTTCATTATCTTGAGATGATATCGCGTTTTTCTCAAATTTTAAAACGACCTTTTTTGATCTAATTGTGTCAATAAATAGGTTTTTAGAAACTGTATATAAAAAACCAACTGCTTTTTCATAAATGATAGAGCTACATTTTGCCCATAATTTTAAGAATGCCTCTTGAACAATATCTTCTGCTTGAGTCAAATTTCCAAACTTAAAATACAAGTGGTTTCTTAAGCTTTCAGCATGTGTTCTGTATAAATTGTTATATACATCATCGTCACAAACGGAAAGCACCTTTTTCATGTTTTTTATTTAGTAGGAGTAAATATAAGAAATGCAAACGAATGCTATAAGTATTAGATGTTATTGAATAAAATAATTCATTAAAATGTACTGCTCATGGAATTCTACATTGGTTAATAGTGTTAAGGATTTTATCGGAATCTATAAAATCTGCTTATTGGTAGATAAAATTCCCCTAAACGTCTATTTGCCTTTTTTAACACGCATAAGTCAAATACCTTTATACCATACTAAACAAAATACCACTAGTGTTTTATTAGTAAAAACAAAGTTTAATCAATTAAAACTTAAACATCATGAAAACAATTATTAAAAAATATCTTTTGCCTTCACTATTTATAATGGCAGTTACTACAACGGTTACTGCACAAACAAAAAGAACTACGGCAACGAAGAAAACAGAGAAAACCGCAACGACTAAAAGAAGCACAACGACAACTAGAAACACAACAAGTAGAACAACTACCAATAGAGTGCCTAGTACTAAAGTTACTTACAAAAAACCAACTAGAAAAGTGGTTTCCGTAAGAAATATATCTAACAAAAGAACCATTAAGCACAACGGACAAACATACTATTATGCAAATAATAAGTATTACACACAGTCTAGAGGTCGTTACATTGTAATTGCTCCAAAAGTTGGCTTTAGAATAAAAACATTACCAACACATTTCAAAAGAGTACGATTTGGTGCGCACAATTATTATAATGTAGACGGAACATTTTATTTAGAAATTAACAATGAATATGAGGTTGTTGACCCAGAAATTGGAACTGTAGTTTATGAGCTACCAGATGATTACGAAAAAGTAACCATAGATGGAGAAACCTATTACGAATTCGCGAATATCTTATACGAAAAAATACAAATTGATGGCACAAGAGCTTATGAAGTTGTAGGTATCATAGATATGGAATAACAAGAAATTTATTTAGATTGATTGGTTGATTAGTAGAAAAGGAGGATAGTTTTTAAAATTATCCTCTTTTTCAATTTAAAGAATTGTATTTTATAATAGCATTGCTATTACTTCTTGTATTTATTCGTAATTTTGAGATTTACGAAACGGTATTTTAGTTTCAATATTCATGTTAAAATAATGCAAAACATTACCATAATATATATTGCAATTGCTGCAGTTACAGCGCTTATATTAGCGCTGTTTCAATATATATATAAATCAAAATTAAAATCTAATATAAGGTATCTTCTAACAGCATTAAGAACCTTATCTATATTTGGAATATTACTCTTACTCATCAATCCAAAATTTGAATCCTTTACGTATTTTGATGAGAAACCAACATTAGTCTTAGCAGTAGATAATTCAGAATCGGTTTCGTACCTAAAGCAAGCCGACCATGCAAAGCAAACTTTTGATGCTTTACAAGATAATGCTAAACTCAAAGACCGTTTTAATATTGAAACCTATAGTTTTGGAAAATCGGTGTCGTCTTTAGATAGTTTAAAATTTAATGAACGTCAATCTAACTTAGCTTTAGCTCTAAAACAATTTGGCGAAGTATATGCTAACCAAACCGCACCAATTGTTGTGTTGAGTGACGGAAATCAAACTTACGGTTCTGATTATAGTTACGTGTCTAAACGTGTAAAACAACCTATTTATCCCGTGATTTTGGGAGATTCTACAGTCTATTCCGATTTAAGTATAAAACAACTTAATGTAAATCGTTATGTATACTTAAAAAATAAATTTCCTGTTGAAGTTATTGTCAATTACAGTGGAGTAGATGCCATAAATTCAGAACTTAAAATTTGGGCAGGCAACACTGTGGTGTTTAGAAAAGCACTTCAATTTAGTCCAACAAAAACATCCGAAATTATTTCTACAGCATTAACGGCTAATAGTGTTGGTGTAAAAACCTATAAAGTAGAAATCGTGGCTTTAGAAAATGAAAAAAACAAAGTCAATAACACTAAGAATTTTGGTGTAGAAGTTATAGATCAAAAAACAAATATTGCCTTGGTTTACGACAGAATGCATCCCGATTTAGGAGCGCTAAAAAAATCTATAGAAAGTAATGAGCAACGTAGTGTTTCAATAATTAAGCCAAGTGATTACTTAAACAAAGTTAATGATTTTCAATCAGTTATATTATATCAACCAAACAATACATTTAATTCAGTTTTAAAAGAAATACAGGAGCAAAAAGTCAATTCATTTATCATTTCTGGTGAAACCACCAATTGGAATATCTTAAATGAGAGTCAAGATTATTTCAAACAAAACATAACCAATCAAAGCGAAAATTACCAACCGAGTTTAAACAGAAACTACGGAACATTCATCGTAGAAAATCTCGATTTTAGTAGTTTTCCGCCATTAAAATCCGAGTTTGGAACACTTCAAATTTCTGTACCTTTTGAAACCTTATTATACAAATCGGTAAACGGAATTACTACAGAAGATGCAATGCTTGCAACTTTTGAAGCTAACGGAACAAAACATGCTATTTTGAGTGGTGAAGGTCTTTGGAAATGGCGAGCACAATCGTTTTTAAATACCAATAGCTTCAATAATTTTGATGAATTTATCAATAAACTTGTTCAATATTTAAGCTCAAATAAAAAACGAAAACGCATTAATATTGATTATAAATCCTTTTACAACGGAAATGATGATGTTATAATTTCGGCACAATATTTTAATAAGAATTTCGAGTTCGATAATTCGGCTTCACTAAGTATCATCTTAAAACATAAAGACGATGACAGTATTAGAGAAGTACCGCTTTTACTGAATAATGTTAATTACACGGTAGATTTAAGTGGTATTGATGCAGGTTTATATGACTTTACCATTAAGCACAATTCAGAAGCGGTATCAACTTCCGGCAGTTTTCAAATTTTAGAATACAATGTAGAGCAGCAGTTTTTAAACGCGGACATTACCAAATTGAAAGCATTAGCGTCTCAGAGCAATGGCGAAGCGTATTTTGCAAATCAATCTCAATTATTAATTGATAATCTTCTTAACGATAAGCGCTTTGCGACCATTCAAAAAAGCACTAAAAATATCGTACCTTTGATCGATTGGAAATATCTGCTAGGCATTATAGCTTTAAGCCTTTTTGCCGAGTGGTTCATTAGAAAATACAACGGACTAATATAAACTAACATAAATAACATGGAAAAATTACCTAAAGTTGGATTGCCGATTTTAATCGGAATCATCATTCTCGTCATTTTGGTGGCAAAATCAGCAGTAACCATTGGACCTGGAGAAGGAGGCGTTTTATTTGAGCCTTTAGGCGAAGGTATTAATACAGAAAGAACCTATGGCGAAGGTTTTCATATTGTGGCTCCTTGGAATGATATGATTATAAAAAAAGTAAGACAACAGTCTATCTCAGAAAATATGAATGTATTGTCTGTAAATGGATTAGACATTACAGTAAGCGGAACTATTTGGTTTGAACCAGAATATAAAAATCTTGGAAAATTAATTCAGACAAAAGGGGAGGATTATATTGAAGAATTATTAAATCCTGCCATTAATGCGGCAGCGAAAAGTGTGGTTGGTCGTTATACTCCAGAACAATTATACTCTAGTAAAAGAGATATTATTGAGCTTGAAATTTTAGAAGAAGTAAGAAACGAGCTCGAAGGTCAGTTTGTAAACGTTAAACGTGTTCTAGTTGAAAATGTAAAACTACCAACGACCATAAAAGACGCTATTGAGCGTAAATTAAAACAAGAGCAAGAATCATTAGAGTACGAATTTAGGCTAGTAACAGCAAAGAAAGAAGCCGAAAAAGTTATTATTGAAGCTCAAGGTAAGGCAGATGCTAACCGTATTTTAAGTGCGTCTTTAACAGATAAAATCCTTCAAGATAAAGGGATTGAAGCTACCGTTAAATTGTCAGAATCGCCAAATAGTAAAACCATTATTATTGGTTCTGGCGAAAGCGGAATGCCAATTATTTTAGGAAATCAATAAAGAATTAGTAGAAAAAATAATTATTTCTTAAAAATGTCTTTTTTTTGTTCATTAATTAGGATTTAAAAATATTATTTCACAATCTTTGTATCAAGAAAGATAAACATGACAACTATTCAATTTCATCATCATTTTCATACTAGCAATCAAGCGAGGTGAATTTGTATTGAATAATTTCAAAATATATATTAAAACCCGTTTGAGAATTTCAAGCGGGTTTTTATTTTTAAAAAACTCAGAGATTCTTAGACATAAAACAAAAGATTCCTGCTTTCTCAGGAAATATTATGAATAAACTAAAAATTGCAGTACAAAAATCTGGTCGTCTTAATGAAGACTCCATGAGAATTTTAAAAGAAATCGGAATTTCTGTAGACAACGGTAAAGACCAACTTAAAGCGTCAGCGCGTAATTTTCCTCTAGAAGTGTTCTACTTAAGAAATGGCGACATTCCTCAATATTTAAGAGATGGTGTGGTAGATGCAGCCATTATTGGCGAAAATGTATTAATAGAAAAAGGTAAGGATTTAACCATTGTAGAGCGTTTAGGTTTTTCTAAATGTAAAGTGTCTATTGCTGTGCCAAAATCTTCTAAAGCAACAAGTTTAAAAGATTTAGATGGTAAACGTATTGCAACATCGTATCCAAATACTGTAAATCAGTTCTTAGATAAAGCAGGCGTAAAAGCCAATTTACATATCATTAATGGTTCTGTAGAAATTGCGCCAAATATTGGCTTAGCAGACGGTATTTGTGATATCGTTTCTAGTGGAAGCACCTTATTTAAAAACGGACTCAAAGAAATTGATGTGCTTTTAAAATCTGAAGCGGTTTTAGCAACATCGCCATTAATTTCTGACGAAAATCAAGCATTAATTGATAAAATTCAATTCCGATTAAAATCTGTTTTAAAAGGAAGAGGCAGTAAATATGTGTTACTAAACGCACCAAACGAAAATCTTGAAAAAATCATTGGTTTATTGCCAGGTATGAAGAGTCCGACGGTTTTACCATTAGCTACAGAGGGCTGGAGTTCTGTGCACTCCGTAATTAATAAGAATGATTTCTGGGAAATTATAGACGAGTTAAAAGCTAATGGCGCAGAAGGCATCTTAGTTTGTCCAATTGAAAACATGGTATTATAAATTCCTGCGAAGGCAGGAATCTCAAGATAATATTGAGTGTTTTAAGAATTAGAAAAATATGAAATCACATATTAATCCAGATAAATCAACTTGGTCAGCGTTATTAATAAGGCCAACGCAAACCATTGGAGATATTGAAGCCACTGTAAAAACAGTTTTCAATGACATTAAAACGAATGGCGATAGTGCAATTGAGAAGTATACCTCAAAATTTGATGGTGTTACACTAAAAAACAACATCGTTTCTAAAGAAGAAATAATAGAAGCAGCCAACAACGTTGATGAAAATCTAAAAACGGCGATTCAATTAGCTAAATCTAATATTGAAACATTTCACAGCGCACAAAAAACCGATAGAGTTGAAGTAGAAACTGTGTCTGGTGTGGCATGTTGGCAAGAAAAACGACCAATTCAAAAAGTCGGATTGTATATTCCTGGTGGAACAGCACCTTTGTTTTCGACGGTTTTAATGCTAGCGGTTCCTGCACAAATTGCAGGTTGTAAAGACATTGTGTTATGTTCGCCACCAAATAAAGAAGGAAATATTGCTAATGAAATTTTATATGCTGCGCAATTATGTGGTGTAACTAAAATTGTAAAGGTTGGAGGTATTCAAGCCATTGCAAGCTTAACTTTTGGTACAGAAACAATTCCACAAGTCTATAAAATATTTGGTCCTGGTAATCAGTTTGTAACGGTTGCAAAACAATTAGCGACACAATTTGGAGTTGCCATAGATATGCCTGCTGGTCCAAGTGAATTGTTGGTAATGGCAGACGATTCTGCAAATGCGGCTTTTGTAGCATCAGATTTATTGAGTCAGGCAGAACATGGTGCAGATAGCCAAGTGATTTTGGTCACGACATCTAAGGAATTTTCAGAAAAAGTAAATGCAGAAGTTGAATCCCAATTAGAAGCTTTACCAAGAAAAGAATTGGCAAAGGTTTCCATTTCAAACTCAAAGTCAATTGTGGTTAATGATTTTGAAACCGCTTTAGAATTGATAGATGCTTATGGTCCTGAACATTTTATAGTTGCTACTGAAAACGATGATTTTTTTGTAGAAAATATCAGTAATGCTGGTTCTGTTTTTATTGGAAATTACACACCAGAAAGTGCAGGTGATTATGCATCTGGAACAAATCACACCTTACCAACTAATGGATTTTCTAAAGCGTATTCAGGTGTGAATTTAGATAGTTTTCAAAAAAGCATGACTTTTCAAAAAATATCTAAAGAAGGCATTCAAAATATAGGAAATGCAATAGAACTTATGGCAGAAGCAGAAGGGTTGCAAGCGCATAAGAATGCGGTAACATTAAGACTAAACGATTTAATTAACGAATAATGTCGTCACTTCGAGTGATTTCGAGGAACGAGAAATTGTATCGAGAAGCAATTAAAATGAAGCAAAATTTCAACATAAATAATCTCTTAAGGGAAAACATTAAAAATATCAAACCTTATTCTTCCGCAAGAGATGAATACAAGGACATAACAGACGGCATGCTGTTTATTGATGCCAATGAAAATCCGTTTAATACCAACGTCAATCGTTATCCAGATCCACAGCAAGTCAAATTAAAAAGTCAATTAGCTGAATTAAAAGGAATTTCAGAGAAAAATATCCTTTTAGGAAATGGAAGTGATGAAGTGTTGGACTTAATATTTAGAGCGTTTTGCGAACCAAATCGCGATAAAATTATTACGTTGCCACCAACTTATGGTATGTATTCTGTCTTGGCAAATATTAATGCGGTGGAGAATATAGAAATTCAATTAGAATCTAATTTTCAACCCAATACAAATGCGATTTTAGAAGCGGCAAACAATCTAACCAAATTATTGTTTTTGTGTTCGCCAAATAATCCTACAGCCAATAGTTTTGAAGCGAATAAAATAGAAGAATTATTACATAAGTTTAAAGGCATTGTAGTGATTGATGAAGCGTATATCGATTTTTCTAAAGAAGAAAGTTGGTTAAATCGTTTGCAGGAATTTCCAAATTTAATCGTAACACAAACCTTGTCTAAAGCTTATGGTTTAGCCGGAATTAGATTAGGAATTTGTTATGCTTCCGAAGCAATTATAGCTGTTTTAAACAAAATAAAACCACCATATAATATTAATCAACTGACGCAAGATAAAGCTTCAGAACGCTTAAATAATTTGGAAACAATTAAGCAAGAAGTCAATACAATTTTATCTGAACGTGAATTATTAGCTGAAAAACTAGAAGATAATTCACTTGTAGAAAAAGTTTACCTGTCTGATGCTAACTTTTTGCTAGTCAAGGTAGATGATGCTGATAAACGTTACGCAGAATTAGTAGAAAAAGGTATTGTGGTAAGAAATAGAACAACACAAGCGTTGTGTGAAAACTGTTTGAGGTTTACTGTTGGAACTGAGATTGAGAATGAGAAATTAATCGAAGTATTGAATCAATTATAGAATGTATATCATTCCTGCGAAGGCAGGAATCCACAATGATAAACTATAATTTATAATAGATTCCTGCCTGCGCAGGAATGACAGAGAACTGAAGTAAAGCGTGAGAAATTAAAGACCTAGCAGGTTTCTAAAACCTAGCAGGTCTAAAAGTAGAAATGATAAAAAAAAGTAAATCCTGCAAGGTTTTCAAAACCTTGTAGGTATAAAGTAGGTATAAAAAAAAGTATAATAAAAAGGAGAATTCCTGTCTTCGCAGGAATAACAGAAAAAGATGAGACCAGTATTATTCATAGACAGAGACGGAACCCTTATTAAAGAACCAGCAGACGAGCAAATAGATGCGTTTGAGAAATTAGAATTCTACCCAAAAGTATTTCAATATTTAAGTAAAATCGCTAAAGAATTGAATTTTGAAATCGTGATGATTACCAACCAAGATGGTTTAGGAACAGACGTATATCCTGAAGATACTTTTTGGCCAGTTCATAATTTCGTTTTAAAAACGTTTGAAGCGGAAGGCGTAGTTTTCAAAGAGCAGTTCATTGACAGAACATTCGCCAAAGACAATGCACCAACCCGAAAACCCAATACAGGTTTGTTAACCAAGTATTTTTCCGAGGATTATGACTTAGCGAATTCCTATGTTATTGGCGACCGTTTAACTGATGTAGAATTAGCTAAGAATTTAGGTGCTAAAAGCATTTTTATTAATGATAACACCAATTTAGGAACCGACGAAGTTACCGTTAGTAATTCTGAATTAGAAAACTACATCGCTTTAGAAACAAACGATTGGGAAGTTATTTATAAATTCCTGAAAACCACAGAACGTGTTGGTTCTATAGAACGAAACACTAATGAAACTAAAATTAAAATTGACCTGAATTTAGATGGAACCGGAAAAAGCAACATTGATACTGGTATTGCGTTTTTCGACCATATGTTAGACCAAATTTCACGTCATGGTCAATTAGATTTAAACATTAAAGTTGATGGCGATTTAGAAGTAGACGAACACCACACTATTGAAGATACAGCAATTGCTTTGGGCGAAGTATTTGCTACAACTTTAGGAAACAAATTAGGTATAGAGCGTTATGGCTTCTCTTTACCCATGGATGACTGTTTAGCGCAAGTTGGTATTGACTTTGGAGGTAGAAATTGGTTAGTTTGGGATGCGGAATTTAAACGCGAAATGATTGGAAAAATGCCAACCGAAATGTTTTATCATTTCTTTAAATCTTTTACAGATGGTGCAAAATGCAACCTTAATATAAAAGTAGAAGGCGATAATGAACATCATAAAATTGAAGCTATTTTTAAAGCCTTTGCAAAAGCGATTAAAATGGCCGTAAAACAAGATGTTGAGAAAATGATTTTGCCTAGTACGAAGGGCATGTTGTAGAAAGCCCATCTTAATCTTCCCGAAGGGAAGAAACTGTTGCGGATTTAAAAAATTTAAAAATAAGTAGTTTTTTGAGATGAAAAGCGAGAAGCAAAATCAACATAAGAGTAAAAGTTCTTCCCCTCAAGGGAAGCTAGAAGGGGCTTCGTCTTTAGTAATAGTAAATTACGGAGCAGGAAACATAAAAAGCATCCAATTCGCATTTAAGCGATTAGGTGTAGAAGCTATTTTAAGTAACAATCCAGATGAAATTATTGCTGCAGATAAAGTGATTTTTCCTGGTGTAGGTGAAGCAAGTTCTGCCATGAAAATGCTTAAAGAGAGTGGTTTAGATAAGTTAATTCCAACATTAAAACAACCGGTTTTAGGCATTTGTTTAGGAATGCAGTTAATGTGTAACCACACAGAAGAAGGCGATACCAAAGGTTTAGGGATTTTTAATACTGAAGTGAAACGGTTTTCAAACAAAGTCAAAGTGCCTCAAATGGGTTGGAATACTATTTCAAACTTAAAATCTGATTTATTTAAAGATATTAAGGACAATGAATTTATGTATTTAGTGCATAGTTATTATGCTGAAAATTGCGATGAATCCATTGCTACATCAAATTACGAATTAGAATATGCTTCCGCATTAGAAAATGACAATTTTTATGGCGTTCAGTTTCATCCAGAGAAAAGTGGACTTAAAGGTTCAAAAATTTTACAGAATTTTTTAGACCTTTAAGTCCATTCTGAACTTGTTTCAGAATCTTTTTATTATGAAAAAATATTATTGCTATATATTATCAAATAAGAATAGAACAGTATTATATGTTGGTTATACCGATGATTTGAAAAGAAGAGTTTTACAACATCAGCAAGGAAACGGAGCTTTATTTACCAAGAAATATAATATAGTTGATTTAATATTTTACGAAGAATTTGATAATTCTATTGAAGCTAGAAATAGAGAAAGACAGCTAAAGAATTGGCATAAAGATTGGAAACTAAATTTAATAAAAGATTCAAATTCAAATTTAATAACTTTAAAATTATAAAAAGACCCTGAAACAAGTTCAGGGTTGATTAACACGTTAATCAATGAGAATAATACCAGCAATAGATATCATAGAAGGAAAGTGCGTAAGACTTACAAAAGGGGATTACGACACTAAAAAAATATATAACGAAAATCCGTTAGAAGTCGCCAAATCTTTTGAAGACGCAGGTATTGAGTATCTTCATGTTGTGGATTTAGATGGTGCAAAAGCAAGTCATATTGTAAACTATAAAGTTTTAGAAAGTATTGCCACTAAAACCAATCTTAAAATAGATTTTGGTGGAGGCTTAAAATCTGACGAAGATTTAAAAATCGCGTTTAATTCTGGAGCCAATCAAATTACTGGAGGAAGCATCGCAGTGAAGCATCCTGAAGTGTTTCAAAACTGGATTTCAAAATTTGGAGCAGAACGCATTATTCTTGGAGCGGATTGTAATAATGAGAAAATCGCGATTAGCGGATGGCAAGAAGAAAGTACTTTAGAAGTCATTCCTTTTATTAAGGACTATCAAGCTAAAGGTATTCAGTATGTGATTTGTACAGATATCTCAAAGGATGGTATGTTAGAAGGGCCAAGTTTTGAGTTGTATGATAGAATATTGGAAGCATGTAGTCTGTCAGCTCGAGCGCAGTCGAGAACAGAAGACCTATCGACTGCGCTCAAGGAGACAGATAAAATAAAACTCATAGCATCTGGTGGTATTTCAAAATTTGAAGAGTTGCCTCAATTAAAAGAAATGGGCTGCGAAGGAGTTATTATAGGTAAAGCCATTTATGAGAATAGAATTAGTTTAAAAGAGTTAGAGGATTTTATAGTTAATTGCAACTAATGACAGGATATTCATTTAAAACAAATCCAAGTATTCAGGATTTAGAAGACATTGCTGATTGGATGAGAATTGAGTCAAAAACAGGAAATTTAAATTCTATCTTGAAAGCATGGAAAAAAGAGGAATTAATATTAATTAATCAAAAAGATTCTATTTTAGGTTTTTGCGCTTTTGATATTAACGGAAATTTTGGAAAGATTAACGTTCTTGAAATTAAAGAGAATCAAAGAGGGCAGAAATTAGGTAAAATTCTTGTTGAATATATATTGCAAAAAATGAAAGCAAAAAACGTTGAACGAATTGAAATTTTTGTTCCAAATTCTAATTTTAAATCTTTTTGGGAAAAGTTGGGTTTTAAAGAAATTTTTAAGGATTACGATGATTCTAGATTAGATATGTACATAAATTTTAATATATAATTAATCCCTTCCCTTTGGGAAGGTTAGGATGGGCTTATGTTAACAAAAAGAATAGTACCATGTTTAGACATCAAAAACGGAAGAACCGTTAAAGGTGTCAACTTTGTAGATTTAAGAGATGCAGGCGATCCAGTTGTATTAGCAAAGCAATATGCAGATTTAGGCGCAGATGAATTGGTGTTTTTAGATATTGCAGCCACTTTAGAAAACCGAAGAACCATGCATGATATGGTTTTAAAGGTAGCGGAACAAGTCAATATTCCGTTTACCGTTGGTGGTGGAATTTCATCTATTGAAGATGTAGATGCATTATTGCATTGTGGCGCAGATAAGGTGTCTATTAACTCATCGGCAGTAAAACGACCAGAGTTAATTAATGAGTTATCCCAAAAATTCGGTAGTCAATGCGTTGTTGTAGCCATTGATGCCAAACAAGTTGATGACGAATGGATAGTGCATTTAGCAGGAGGAACTATTCCAACAGACATTAGATTATTTGATTGGGCAAAGGAAGTTGAAAAACGAGGTGCTGGAGAGATTTTATTTACCTCTATGAATCATGATGGTACAAAAGGCGGCTTTGCAAATGAAGCGTTAGCACATTTATCGGATTTGGTTAATATTCCGATTATTGCTTCAGGAGGCGCAGGAACCATTCAACATTTTGTAGATACCTTTAAAGAAGGTAAAGCAGATGCAGCATTAGCAGCAAGTGTGTTTCATTTTGGCGAAATACCAATATTAGAATTAAAAGAAGAATTAAAAAAACAGGATATTCCTGTGAGATTGTAGTTGTTAATCCTGTTTAGACAGGAATACAAAATAAAATATTAATGAAATAGATTCCGGTCACAGTTTATCTTGAGCGATAGTCGAAAAAAGGCAGGAATGACAAAAAAATATTATGAACGTAGATTTCAATAAAAGTCCAGACGGTTTAGTCCCAGCAGTAATTCAAGATGTGGCAACCAACAAAATATTAATGCTAGGTTATATGGATGCTGATGCGTTAAAGAAAACCATTGACACTAAATTAGTGACATTTTTCAGCAGGTCTAAGCAGCGACTTTGGACAAAAGGCGAGGAGAGTGGCAATGTTTTAAATCTAGTAGATATAAAATTAGATTGTGATAGCGATGCGTTATTAGTAAAAGCAAGTCCTGCAGGTCCAACGTGCCATAAAGGAACAGATACGTGTTGGAATGAAACCAATACTGAAACGTATGGATTTATATCTGAATTAGAAGAAACAATTGCTTCTCGAATAAAAGCAGGTCATTCTGAAAAATCTTATGTGGCTTCTCTATTTGAAAAAGGAATTAATAAAATAGCTCAAAAAGTAGGAGAAGAGGCTGTTGAAGTTGTTATTGAAGCTAAAGATGATAATGACCAATTGTTTTTAGAAGAAAGTGCGGACCTATTGTTTCATTATTTAATGTTGCTGCAAGCCAAAGGGTTTAAATTGAATGATGTGGTTTCGATACTAAAACAAAGAGATAAAAAATAAGCTGGAACATCTCAAGAGTGCTGCCAGCTTTAAGGTTTAATTATTATTATCTATAAAATTAATCACTAGCAAGAATTACGTTTAAGTTTAGGGTAATTTTTACGAAATTCTTTTTCTAGTTCCATGACGTGTGACGCACCAACGAAGACAATATTTTTTTAAGCGACGGATGCTATAACTTGGTTGGCAATATTTTATGCCATTCTCATATTGCGTTTATTCCAGTAACGTTCACCTTGAGAACAACCTTTCGTTTTTTCGTTAACATAAGTAAAAGAGCTCTATTTGTGTAATCGCTCTAAGGTCCTTCTTTTATTAGAGTGTTTTCCTAATCCTCAGTAAAGAGCGAGCTTCATTCTTAAAATTTAGTGTTATTGCTCGTTTTTCACTAACATATCATTACTTTTTATTTAATAACTTTAAGAATTATACAATTTTTTAAGAATAAAATTAACATATTATTTTATTATCGACAAAATACCTATTTTGCTAACATATTAATTTGGTACACACCTTATTACAATCAAACCATGAGATTAAGCAAAACTATTTTTACCGTAATAATCGCTATTTCGTTGGCAAGTATTACTTATGCACAGGAGAAGTGCGCCACAGATATTAAAAGACAGGAATTGCTTTTGGATCCTAATTTTGTGGAATTAGAAAGACTAGCTGAAGAAAGGGCAAAGGAAGCATTAAAAAACAGAAATCTTTCTAAAATGACCAATGTTTTAACCATACCAGTTGTTATACATGTATTACATTTAGGAGAAGCAGAAGGTGTAGGTTCAAATATTTCTGATGCTCAAATATATAGCAGTATTGATAATCTTAACGATTATTATCGTGGTCAAATCCCAACGAGTTCGGTAGATTTTGAAATTGAATTTGTTTTGGCACAACGAGATCCTAATTGTAATTCAACGGATGGAATAATTAGACTAGATGCGTCGTCACTTCCTGGGTATTCTAACTTCGGTGTTAATGTTGCTAACACTAATGGCGCAGATTATTCGGATATTGTGGCGTTTAGTAGTTGGCCTAAAAATGAATATTTTAATATTTGGATAGTGACAGAATTGGATAACAATAATGGTGGTTATGGCTATCAAGGTTATGCCTATTATTATGGAGAAAATTATACGAATCATGGCTCAGTAATGATGTCATCCGTTTTTGGTTACGACCCAGGAAACACAAATGGTTGGGGATTAAATTCTAATGGAGATAACAGTACGGTTGTACATGAAGCGGGTCATTATTTAAACCTGCATCATACATTTATTGGTGACGGCATAGGAAATGATTGCCCATTAGATGCTGTTGTTGGCGTAGACAGTGACGGTTGTGCAGATACTGTACCACACAAAAGAGAGACAAGTACATGTCCTGTAATTAATAGTTGTACAGGACTACCTTGGGTAGATAATAATACCATCAATAATATAATGGGTTATTATAGCTGTTCTGACCGCCTTACAAATGATCAAAAAACAAGAGCAAGAGCTATAATGGAAGGCACTCCAATCGTTAATTCAACTGGTGCAGAACCATTAGATCCTAACTATATTGAACCTACTGCAGCCTGTAGTGTGAACTCAAGTCCCTCAGTATACTCTGGTATTTTGAGTGTGGAATTAAATGGAAATACCGAAGCATCATCTCATTCGCAAAATGATGGTGGAAACATTGATTTAGCTGCTTGTTCTAATTCTTTTATTATAGATACGTCTGTCTCTAATACGTTAAATGTAGAAATGTATACGAATAATTTTCAACAATTAGGTGTGTGGATAGATTGGAATAACGATGGAGATTTTGAAGATAATGCTGAGTTTCAACATTTTTCTCAAGACATATCTCCAGCCACTATTGTTCCAATCACATTAACATATCCAACTATCATCCCTTATGGTAATTATGTGCGGATGCGTTTAATTACAGATGTCGATGATATATATGGTCCCGGACTTATTAATAATTCACCTTGTTATTCATCTTTAGCATATGGTCAATCAGAAGATTACTCCATATATGTTGAAGCCAATTCATTTACCACCTACACCTATAATAATGGTTGGTCTCCTACGAATCCTGTTGGTGTTTCAAATATTACGGACGCTTTAATAATAGAGTCAGGTACTGCAAATATTAATGCTAATACTACATGTAGCAATGTTACAGTAAATCCTGGAGCAGCACTTACAATAGATTTAGGTGTAACACTTTCGGCTTCTCTTGTGACTTTAAATTCTACATCACAACAATTTTCAAGTTTAATCTCGGATGGCTCAATTACAGGATTAGTCAATTACAATAGACATGTAGCATTAGTTGGTTCTGAAATTGGAGGCACCAATGATCTCATTTCTGCACCAATTTCTGGAATACTTTTCCCTGACTTTGCTACTGTAAACCTATTAAACTTACCTGCATTAGGTGCAATAAGAGCGTTTGCTCCTTATAATACAGTTGACGGAGAATATCAGAATTATAATATAATCACTAATTTACTAACTACTATAGATCCAGGAATCGGTTATAGAACCGCAACAACAGATGGTGGTACGCTATCTTTTTCTGGCACACCTATAATCTCTGATGTATTAGATGTGCCTATTACAGATGCAGGTGCTGGATTTGCATGGAATCTAATAGGAAATCCATATCCTTCATATATTGACTTTGAAGATTTTTTTACAGAAAATTCAAATGAATTTGCAGTTGGCACTGCTTATAAAGCCATTTATGGTTATGATGGTAATACGCAAGATGGTTGGACGGTTTGGAATTTAGCGACAATAGCAAATACAACAATTACTGAACTAATTGCACCAGGACAAGGATTTTATGTAAAATCAAAATCTGGAGGAGGGTTAGTAGATTTTACAACCAGCATGAGACGTACAGGAAGTACTGATGATTTTATTGCCGGACGCAATACAACTACTAATGTTGCTTTTTGTAAACTAAATTTAACGAGTAACACTAAAACAACTTCTACCGAAATGTATTTTATTGAAGGGACCACACGCGGATTAGATTCTGGTTATGATGCTGCTTTATATAAAGGAAATGCGAGTCCGTTTTGTATATTCTCTAATTTAGTAGAAAATGATGAAGGTTTAGGAATGGCCATTCAGTCCTTGCCTTATAGCGCATTAAATAATACCATCATACCAATTGGTATTCATGCTATAGCCAATGAACAACTCACACTATCCATAGATGATAGTGCAAATTTACCTTCAGACATACAGGTATTTTTAAATGATACCTATGAAAACACAATAACCTTGTTAAATGATTCTGATTATATATTTACACCGTCTCAAGACCTTTCGGGTATTGGTAGATTTTATATTCAATATGAAACACAAGCATTAGACATTAAAGATAACGACATAAACAGTCTAATCATCTCTACAACAGCAACACCTAAAACAATTATAGTTGAAGGCTTATTAATGTCTAACACAAAGGCTTACCTATATGATTTACAAGGGCGTCTTGTTTTAACTGAAGCTTTAAACATATCAAATACATTTAATTATATCGATGTTTCTTCATTAAGCACTGGAGTCTATATTATTAAAGTTTCTAATACTAGTAATTCTAAATTTCAAAAATTGATATTAAAGTAATAGTACTTAAACCATATTACACTTTAATAGGCTACTATATAATATATGGTAGCCTATTTTTTTTATAAATTTTTAAGGTGCATACCTTATATATTAATAAGGAATCTTTCTAAAACAATACAATAACATAAAATGTAGGTATTCAATTTGGTGTTTAAAACGCTTAAAACTAGATTTTTGACTCTAGTTTGTGTTAAAAAAATCTAAATTTCCATTATTTTCTTGAATTTATCATAAAATAGGTCTAAAAACAAATTTTCCGTTCGGCGGTTTTATATGCTTTTTATCGCATTTATTTTAACTTAATCGATTTTTAACAGTTTTTAAACGATTTTTTTAGCATTTAATCGATTGTGTTTGAATGTTTTATAAGTTTGACTCAGAATTTAACCTAACCTAAAAACATAAATTATGGAATTCAAAAAAACTACTTTAATCGCTTTATTTTCATTTTTCCTATTCAATCTAACGAATGCCCAAATCAAGGAAGAAGTTACAGCCGTTCAAAAAACATTACCAATTGATTACACCTTTACGGATGGAATATTTAGTCCACTAGGTATAATAACGGCAATAGACAATATTATTGTTGAGTCTGGTACTCTAAATATTTCTGCAAACACTACATTTGCAACAATCACGGTAAAAGCAGGAGCTGCTTTAACTGTAGATGCTGGTGCTACACTTACTGCAAGTTTATTAAATTTAAAATCTACATCGTCTTTATATTCTAGTTTTATATGTGAAGGGAATTTTATTGGTGTTGCTAAATACCATAGACATACAGAACAATTAGGAACAAACGACTTAATATCATCACCTGTATCAGGTCAATTGTTTGAATCTTTTGCGCTTCAAAACTTAAATATTGCTACTTCTGGTTTAACAGTTGCTTTTGCACCTTTTAATACTGCTTCAGGTGCTTATACAAATTACAATATGTTGTCTAATTTATTAACTGAAATTGAATCTGGTAAAGGCTATAGATCTGCTACCACTGATAATGGAGATTTAATATTTACAGGTTCTGTAATTACAAGTGACGTTAATAATGTTACGATATCTGATGCAGCTGCTGGCTACCAATGGAATTTAATTGGAAATCCTTATCCTTCATATGTTGATTTTGAAGCATTCTTTAATTTGAATAAATCGCAATTTCAGACTGGAGCTTATCAAGCCATTTATGGTTATGATGGAGATACATCAGATGGATGGTTAATCTGGAACCAAGCTGTTGTAGATTCTCCTACTGTTATTGAAAAACTTGCTCCTGGTCAAGCCTTTTTTGTAAAATCAAAAATGGGCGGAGGAACAGTAGAATTCAAATCATCTATGCGTTGTACAGGAGATTCAGATGATTTTATTGCTGGAAGATCTGAAACAACATCACCTCACCATGGTTTTATTAAATTAAATTCTAGTTCTAACGATTCTAACTATGACACTCAAATTTACTTTAATAGCAACGCAACAAGCGGTTTTGATCCTGGATATGATTCTGGTGTTTACGGACAATCAGCACCTGCATTTTCATTATATTCTAATTTAGTAGAAGATAACACTGGTGTTGCACTTGCTATCCAAGCTTTAAACCCAGATTCAATGTACGATGCTGTAATTCCTTTAGGTGTTAATGCTAGCCAAGGTCAAGAAATTACAATTAGTATTACAGAAACTGATATGCCTGATACTGTTGAAATATATTTAGATGATACTGAAAATAGTACATCAACTTTATTAACTGATATGGATTATGTTTTCACTACAGATTCAGACATTTCAGGAACAGGTCGTTTTTACCTTAGATATTCTAGTGATGCACTAAACATTGACAATACAACATTAGATGAATTAAACATCATTTCTAATAACAGTAATGATACTATAGAAATTAAGGGGCAATTATATAATGATACCAAAGCAGAATTATATGATATCAACGGTCGTCTTATATTAGAAAGTGCTTTAAACTCTAAGAGTACTACTCAAATTTTAGATGTAAAATATTTAATTCCTGGTATATATGTAATTGCATTAAATGACAATACTAATGTTAGACATTCAGAAAAATTAATTATAAAATAAAGCCCTAATAATTATTAATTATTAAGTTAAGTTGTTGTCTATTTATCAGCTACCATAGTCTCAATACGTAGATTATGGTAGTTTTTTTATGAGGTCTTTTGATTTCATTTTTTGTTAGTTTTAGATTTTAAAATGGTCAATATTTTTGCAAATTCCTTTAAAATAGCGTTCTTGTCATTATGTTTGATAAACGTTATTATTACCTCATTAAAATTCAATATTTAGGCTATCGTTTTCATGGTTGGCAAAAACAACCAGATGTAAAAACAATACACCTTATGATAGACCGAACATTAAAATATATTCTTAAAGATGTTAGGTTTAAAACTTTAGGTGCAGGCAGAACAGATGCAATGGTTTCTGCTAATGAAGCCGCTTTAGAATTATTTATATATAACGAACCTATAAAAGAATTTGATGAGTTTTTAGCGCTCTTTAATCATAACTTACCACAAGATATTAGAGCATTATCTATTAAAGAGGTCGATAATAAATTTAATATTATTAAAGATTCTAAGCTAAAAGAGTATCATTATGTGTTTTCTGAAGGTCAAAAAAATCATCCATTTTGCGCACCTATTTTAACGACAATATTAGAACCTTTAGATGTAGCGTTAATGAAACAAGGCGCTAAGTTATTTGAAGGTACTCATAATTTTAAAACCTATTGCTATAGAGCAACGGATAAAGGAGAATATGTGAGACACATTGAACGTTCGGAAATTGTAAACAACACTATATATACCGCAAATTTTTTCCCGAAAGAATCGTATGTCTTTAAGGTCGTTGGTAAAGGATTTATGAGAAACCAAATTAGATTAATGTTTGGTTGTCTTATTAAATTAGGTAGAGGCGAGGTGTCTTTAGACTACATAGAAAGCACACTACAATTAGATAGTAAAGAAGTAATGGATTATATAGCACCAGCATCTGGCTTAATTTTACATTCTGTAAATTTTCAATAATAAACACTAAAAAAGGTACCAGACAATATCTGATACCTTTAAAAAATTGGTTGGTTATTAAATTTTAGTTAATCCAATATTTCTTAATGGCCTGTTTTGCAAACCAAATTAAACCTAAGCAAACTACAATTACCATAATTGGCATTATTGTAGCAGCTCCAGTAATATCAACATTTACGAATAAATATACATGTTGAATTATTGCACCTATTGCAGATATAATAAAAAGAACATAAGCCCATTTTTTCTTAATTAATAAAGATATACATCCTAAAAAGCCACAAAATACAGCTAATGCAAATGCTGCTGTATACCATGCCGGATATTCTACAAGAAATTCTGCTTGTTCCGCTTTTGGTAATTGCGCAATCATATCGTCAGTTACAAAACCTCTTCCTAGATAAGCCATCACACCAGCACCATTCCAAAACAATGCCAATACACTTACTATCCAATACCAAAAAGGAGGTTTGTTTATACTATTTACCATAATAAAATTATCAATTAATTAATAATTGGCACGATAAAATGCCATTTCAATCAACAATTTATGAAAAAAAATATAAATCAATAATCTATGTGACACAAATCACAAAAAAAATTGGGCAAATAATTTTAACCTACAACGTGAAGTTTTGGCTCTTTGTTCACAAATTTTCCGTCAACAGATTCACCTAAAATAAGTACTTCTTTTGAGCGTTCGTACATTTTTATTGCACGATGCATCTGTAATTTAGTACCACTGTATAATTTTACACCTGTTCTTGAGCCTTTATTTCTAATTTCAATATAGTAACCGTCTTTTAGTTTTGTTGGTCTTGTTGCTGGTCTACCCATAAGTATTATATATGTTTTTAAAAGTAGTGCATAATAGGAAAAAATCTCACACCACACAAGTTTATTCTAAAACAATTATTTAACAGTTATCCACTATTTATAAATCTCATTAATTTTCAATGAATTAATGTTTTTTGTAATGAGTTAAGACTTATTTCATAAGAGCAAATCATATCAATTAATGATTAAGATATTTGTATCATACTTCAAGAGTTAAGCGTAAAACAGCTATTACAAACCGTTGTTTTCTTTAGAGGCGTTTAACTTTTATAACGCATTAATACATTTTAAACATATTATGAAAGAACAATTTAATACAGCATTAGGAAATTTATACGAAAAATTAATTGGTTGGTTTAACACCATAATAGAAAGTATCCCAAATTTAGTTTTGGCTATTTTGGTTATGGTGGCTGCGTATTTCACTGCCAAATACGTGAGTAAACTTGTTGCCAAATTAATAGATAAAAGAATCGAACAAAAATCTATAAAAGACGCCATATCTAGAGTGAGTGCAGTAATCGTAGTTGCATTAGGATTATTTATGGCCTTAGGCGTTTTAAATTTAGGTAAAGCATTAACCTCTTTATTAGCAGGTGCAGGTGTTGTAGGTTTAGCTATTGGTTTAGCGTTACAAGGCACATTGGCCAATACCTTTGCTGGTCTTATCTTGTCTTTTAGAAAAAAAATTCAAATTGGTCATTGGGTAGAAACCACTGGTTTTTCTGGAGAGGTAATGGATATTAATCTTAAAGATTTTACTTTAAAAGAAGCCGATAATAATGTGGTAATTATTCCAAATAAAACCATTCTAGAAAACCCTTTAAAAAACTATTCTTTAACAACTAAAATGAGAGTTTTTATAGAATGTGGTGTGGGTTATGAATCCGATTTAGAGCAAGTAGAACAATTAACAAAAGAGGTTATTGCTACTAATTTTGAACAAGTAAAATCATCTGATGATGTAG
Source organism: Winogradskyella eckloniae (assembly GCF_013249045.1). Taxonomy (GTDB): domain Bacteria; phylum Bacteroidota; class Bacteroidia; order Flavobacteriales; family Flavobacteriaceae; genus Winogradskyella; species Winogradskyella eckloniae. The sequence goes on along the minus strand of NZ_JABRWP010000004.1, from coordinate 193,648 downwards.
AATTTTATTACACAGAATTTGGTGATAGTTCTATTAACTACCTATGTCGTTTTTGGATTGACGCAGAAAGTATGCTCGAAAAATTAAGAGCAAAAACCAAAGCCATTATTGAAATAAAGAAAGCCTATGACAAAGCAAACATCAATATTCCATTTCCTATTAGAACTTTGCAATTTGAAAACAACCTCGATATAAAAGCCACTAATTTAAAGGAAGCCTTTACACATAATTAATATAAAAGACATGGTGAGTTCAACATTAATGACACCTTGTTTAAAGCAGAAAAGACATATGATAATCACATGTCTATAATAATAATCACTAAACGCAAACACCAATGAAAAAATTAAGTTATATAGTTGTAGTTCTATTCAGTATAAGCCTTATCGCTACCAGTTGTAGAGAACAAAAAACTACAGGAGAAAAGATTGAAGACGCTGTTGAAAACACAGGAGATGCCATAGAAGATACTGCAGACGACATTTCTGATGATCTAGAAGACAGTGTAGATGATATGAAATAAAAAACGTAGCAATTACTAAATTAAAAAGCCATCATTACGATGGCTTTTTATATTTTTATAGAAATTAGTAACATCACCATGAATAATACGATACCAAAAGACGTTTTAACCTTTTTTAAAAAACTTGAAACAAACAATAATAGAGAATGGTTCAATGAAAATAAACCAGAGTTTAAGGCTCTTGAGGCTCAAATGAAAACCATTTACAATCAGTTAGGTGCGGTTATGAATACGCACGATCAGATAGAAAATATAAAAATCTTCAGAATATATAGAGATGTTCGTTTTTCAAAAAATAAATCGCCTTACAAAACACATTTTGGTGGCGCTTTTTCTCGAAAAAAACCTGAATTGCGTGGTGGCTATTATCTCCATATTCAACCTAATAACGAGTCTTTTATAGCCACTGGATTTTGGCAACCAAGTAAAGAAGATTTATTGCGAATTAGAAAGGAGTTTGAAATGGATGATAGTGAAATAAGAGCCATTTTAAACGAAGAAACTTTTAAAACAACATGGGGAAATTTTGTAGGCGACGAATTAAAAACAGCACCCAAAGGATTTAATAAAGAACACGCTGCCATAGATTTAATTCGTAAAAAGCAATTCATTTTTACAAAAAAATACACAGACAAAGCTGTACTTGCCAATGATTTTTTAGAAGACGTTAATCTAGCCTTTAAACATGTAAGACCCTTTTTTGATTATATGAGCGACGTCCTTACAACAAATCTTAATGGCGAGTCTTTATTATAAACGATTACAGTTCTTGTAAGCTTTCTTTTTCGTTAAATAACTGAATGCTTTCTATTAAACGTTCTTTTATAATATTAGTCATTCGTTTATTTAGCGCAGATGAATTTTTTGTATATATTTCGTATTCTGCCACTGTAAACTGACCTATGACCATGCCTTTTAAAGAGTTTCTAAATTTAATATCTTTTTGTATCGCGTTAGAAATGTACTTTAATTGCTGTTCTAAGGTTAAATCAAAAAATACATTTTTGTGTTTTCTTATATAATTTTTAAAAACGGCAACCAATAAATCATGTTGTAATTTAATAATAGGTCGCAATGTTGTATTCTGAAAAGATTCTTCAGCACTCGTACTTTCATAAACTTTTGCGGATAATATTTGTGGTCTTATTGAGAGTAGGTTATTCAATCTAGAAGCCATATTGAAGTAATTTTAAGGATTAATTCTCATCTAAATTAAGTAAATAGTATACCGTAATAACCACAACAATACTTTCTTGTTAACGCTGTTATTAACAATGTACATTTAGATATATACAATAGTTATGGTCATCGCCTAATTAATACGCAATGAAGCTTTACCTTTATACTATTAATACAATAAAAATAAAATAACACATATGAGATTTCATACAAGAAAATGGGTTAAACCCGAAGATCTAAACCCTAATGGTTCGCTGTTTGGAGGACAACTTTTAGCATGGATAGATGAAGAAGCTGCGCTTTATACGATTATACAATTTGAAAATTCAAAAATTGTAACCAAATATATTTCCGAAATAAACTTTATGAGTTCTGCTGTACAAGGCGATATCGTAGAACTAGGTATTGAAGTTGTAAAGTTTGGTAAAACCTCTTTAACATTAAAATGTGAAGCCAGAAATAAAATGACTCGTGAAACCATTTTAACCGTAGACAATATTGTAATGGTAAACTTAGGTGCTGACGGTAAACCAAAGCCTCATGGTAAAACAGAAATAGAATTTGTTAAAGACCGATTAAGTACTAATTAAGATGATTTTCCTAAGGTTAGCTCATAAATTTCTAAATCAAAATACTTTACTGCAGCTAACACATGGTCAAAAATATCACCAATAATAAACTCATAGTTTTCCCAACGTTGATCTTTGCTAAAGCAATAGATTTCCATTGGGATACCTTGAGGTGTTGGTTCTAATTGACGTACCATCAAAGTCATGTTTTCATTTATTGCCGAATGATTTTCTACATAAGTTTGAAGGTATTTTCTAAACACACCAAAATTCGTCAGATTTAATCCGTTGATTAATACGGATTTATCGGCTTCATGAGCCACATTATATGCCGCTATTTCTTTAGATTTAGAATTAATATACTTAGCAACTAACTGAATTTTTTTCAGTTTCTCAATATCTTGTGCTGTCAAAAATTTTATGGTGGAGACTTTTATAATTACAGATCTTTTGATTCTACGTCCACCAGAATCCTTCATGCCTCGCCAGTTTTTAAACGAATCTGAAATTAATGCATAAGTCGGAATAGTGGTAATAGTCATGTCCCAATTTTGAACCTTAACTGTTGCCAAATTAATTTCGGTAACATCTCCATCTGCACCATATTTTTCAAACGTAATCCAATCACCAATCCTAACCATATCATTTATAGATACTTGTATACTGGCTACAAACCCTAGAATTGTATCCTTAAATATTAATATAATGATTGCTGACGCTGCACCTAGAGTAGTTGCAAAGGTTAAAAATGTTATTCCTGTTAAAATAGCAATAGCAGTAAACACACCTATAAGCCAAGCAAAAATCATAAATACTTGTATATAACTATCAATAGGTTTGTCTTTATAGCTCGATTTTGTTTTTAAATAATCCTTAATAGATCTTAAAACACTTCTTATAATGCTCAGTGTTAATATGATACCTATGACTTTTAAAACCTTTAATATTAATGTTTCTGCATATACAAAATCAGAAAAAATTTGCGGTACTAATTCAATTAATATAATAAGTGGTATAATATGAGCTACATTTCTAGGTAACCGGTTATCTATTAAAATATTATCGAAGTTTGTTCTTGTGCGCGTCGCTACTGCGGCAGAAAATCGCCAAAGTAAACGTTTTGTAATATAATCAATGATAAAGGCTATAATTACTACTATAACTAATAAAACAAACATGTTTATAAATCTAGCAGTATCTATAGACAGTCCGTTTTCTATTAAAATATCATATAGAAAATGTTTAATATTAAGCACGTCTGGTGGTGTTTAGATATTTTTTTTCAATATAAAATGTACCAAAAGGCAAAACAGAAGCGATAAGCACTATCCAAAGTGTTTTGCTAGACCATTTCATATCAGAACTAATTAATACAGCCATAACCACATAAATCATAAATAATATACCATGTGGCATACCTAATAATTTTACATATTGCGGATCGTCTAAAAACCATTTAATAGGGCAAGCGATACCCAATAATAATATATAGGATAAACCCTCTAAAAAAGCTACAATTCTAAAAACAGGTAAGAGTTTTAACATGGCTAAAAATTTGCTACAAAAGTACTTTAGTTTTAAGTAATACTCGTAGATTTTAACAGCTTTTAAGATTTTTTTTTAATCTCTAATTCTTTAATTATCTTTAGCCAAATGATTCAATAAAATACAGATCCATTTATGAATAAATTCCTCACCATAGTACTCTGTGCTTTAGTTGTTTTTTCTTGCGCCACAGCACAATCTACACGTAAGAAAAAAAGCACGACTAAAACAACACAAAGCCAGCCAACACCTAAAAAGAAAAACGGAAAAATTAAAGCTTATCACCAGATAATAACTAAAGACGCTATAACAGACAAAGGGTTGTTTAACGTGCATTTAGTAGGAGAGAAGTACTATTTTGAAATTCCAATGACCTACTTAAATACAGATATGCTCTTAGTGAGTCGATTTGCCAAATTACCGTCAAATTTAGGTGGAGGCTATGTCAATGCTGGTACTAAAACCAATACGAGATTAATAAACTGGGAACGCTTTAAAAATAAAATTTTAATCAAAGAAAAATCATCGAGCGCAGTAGCTTCAGATAGTTTACCTATTCATATTTCGGTAAAAGCCAATAATTTTGAACCTACTTTATATGCCTTTGATATTGCAGCATTTTCTACAGATTCTTCTGCAGTGGTTATCGATGTTACAAAATTCTATAATTCCGATGTAAAATCTATAAGTGGTTTGTCTTCTAGGCTACGATCGGCTTACAAGGTTAAAAACTTAGATAAAACAAGGAGCTTTATTAATTCCGTAAAAAGTTTTCCTGAAAACATAGAAGTGATTCAAGATTTCACATACAATGCCGCTAAACCTCCTGTAAATACTGGAGATGAAACCATAAGCATACAAATGAATCAATCTATGATTCTATTGCCAAAAGTGCCTATGCAACCTAGACTTTATGATGAACGTGTCGGTTGGTTTACTTTAAGTAAATATGATTATAGTAGTGAAGCTTTAAAAGCAGATAAAAAAACTTATATAAGACGTTGGAAACTCATTCCTAAGGACATTGAAGCCTATAATAGAGGCGAATTAGTTGAGCCTATAAAGCCAATCGTTTATTATTTGGATCCTGCTACGCCTTTGAAATTTAGATCGTATATGAAAGAAGGCATTGAATTATGGCAAAAAGCATTTGAAGCTGCCGGATTTAAAAATGCTATTCTTGCAAAAGATCCTCCAACAAAAGAAGAAGATCCTGATTTTAGTCCTGAAGACATCAGGTATTCTGTAATACGATACGTCGCTAGTACAACAAGAAATGCAACAGGACCAAGTGTTTCAGACCCAAGAAGTGGCGAAATAATAGAAAGTGATATTATATGGTATCACAATCATTTACGCTCGTACCGCAATCGGTATTTGTTAGAAACTGGTGCGGCAAACCCTTCTGCCAGAACATTATATACTTCTGATAAAGATATAGGTGAAATGATGAAAATGGTTATCGCTCACGAGGTTGGCCATACCTTAGGGTTACCACACAACATGAGTGCTAGCTATGCCTACGACGTAGAACAGTATAGAGATGGTGCTTTCACTCAAAAAAATGGAATTGCTGCTACTATTATGGATTATGCACGTTACAATTACATTGCACAACCAGGTGATAAAAATATTAGATTTATAAGACAATTAGGACCTTACGACAATTATGCCATAAATTATGGCTACAGATATATTGATGATGCAACATCTGCAAATGATGAAAAAGCTATCTTAAACCGTTGGATTACTGAAAAAGCAGGTGATCCTATCTATAAATTCGGAAAACAAAGTAGTCGTTTTGATCCTACAGCTCAAACTGAAGACATTGGTAATAACAGTATAAAAGCCAGTACATATGGCATAAACAACTTAAAAATAGTAGCTAAAAATTTACCTGCATGGACTAGTGACCAAACCAATAACTATGACGATTTAGAAGAATTATATGGCGAGTTACTTAGCGTTTGGAGTCGTTATATTGGTCATGTTGTTACGCATGTTGGTGGTGTTGTAGAATCTACGAAAACACCATCTCAAAATGGTGTTGTTTATGAGGCTGTCCCAAAAGCTTATCAAAAATCAGCGATACAATGGTTACATAGTAATGCTTTTGAAACGCCAACTTTTTTAATAAAAAAAGAGATACTTCATAATATTAATTACGCGAGTTATACGGATAACATCAGACGCTATCAAGCAAGACACTTAAATAACTTATTAAGTTTTGAACGTCTAGGTCGTCTTATCGATCACAAAGCAATAGATGTCAATAACTATACGGCCTTAGAAATGTTAAAAGATATAAGAGCTGGTATTTGGTCAGAAATAACAGCAGGTAAAAATGTTTCAGTTTTTAGACGTAACTTGCAACGTGTTTATTTAGATGCCATGTTTAATTTAATGACAGAAAATTTAGATCCGAAGCGAACCAGGCAGTATTATAATGTCAATCAATCTGATGTGAGAGCCATCGTTAGAGGCGAATTAAATGTTGTAAAACGTATGCTAACATCGGCATCTAGAACAGATATAAATATAGAAACACAGTACCACTATAAAGATGGTATAGAACGTATAAATGCAATTTTAGACCCAAAATAATTATGAAAAAGTTAATTTTAATCGCCTTAGCCTTTAGTTTATCTGCTGGTACGGTTGTAAAAGCTCAAGAAAAACAATCACAGAAAGAAATTTTTCAACCCATATATCTTAATTCAAAAGCTTTAGTTGCATCTGAGAATTATCAATTTGTGGCCCATGTTATTTATAACGACCAAGGCAGAGAAAGGCTTAATGCTGATGAAAATAGTATTGTTTTTAAAGGCTCTGAAGTTTCTGGAAAATTACATTCCTTTGCTAAGGACAAATCCATAGTCACCATTAAGGCGTCTAACAGTACAACAACAAATAGCTTTGATGATGACAACCAGAAAATTTCTGTAGCGATAAAAACAGATCGCTATGAACTTGCTATTGAAGTTAAGCCAAATGGAAATGCTGTTTTAACCATTACAAATAAAGAAGGTACTGTATTACACTATGCAGGTAAATTGGTAAAACCATAAAGAATAGGAGAGAGGTCTGCTTCTATTTGTAGAGATCGCCATTTATTATTTTATTTACCAGTGAGTTCATTTTAATTATTGGTATAGAAATTGTATCTTTGTTACTGTCTTATTGAAGATATACTACTCAATATAGCTTTACTTTAAGTTATTGTACTAGATTTTAATACTATTCATTGTTAAGTTAGTTAACTTGTTTGCATTACAATATTTTCAAAAGCACACACATATTAATTTTTAAAACTACGAATGGCTAAATCACAACAAACTTTTAGTAAAAGTGAAAAAGAAAAAAAACGATTAAAAAAACGAGAAGACAAGCGCAAAAAAATGGAAGCGCGTAAACTTCAAAAAGAAGAAAATGGGTCAGGAGGTATTCCTCTGGCTTATGTAGATCACAATGGTAATCTTACAGATACACCACCAGATCCTTCAATGAAAGTAAAGGTTAAAGCAGAGAACATTGTCATAGGAATTCCTCAAAAGGATGATTCTGATGTTGAAGAATTTGACCCAATTAGAAACGGAAAAGTGTCGTTTTACGACAGTTCTAAAGGATTCGGATTTATTATTGATACGGAAACCAACGAAAAGCACTTTACTCACGTCAGTGGAATCATTGATGACATTGCAGAAAATGATAAAGTTACTTTTGAACTCGAAAAAGGACAACGCGGCATGAATGCTGTTCGCGTAAAGCAAGCTTAAAAACGAATACATTTTATAACATTAAAAGCCATTATCTTAGATAGTGGCTTTTTTTCGTGTTTTAATGAACACAAAATCAACACTTTAAACTTATTTCTTTTAAATAATATATGTTTTTTAAAACCGCAGCACTAAAAATAGCGTAGGTAGAGTAACACTAAATTTAAAACACATATTATGAGAATTCAAAAACTTATTTCAACACTGACCTTAGCCATAACCTTATGTATAGGTACAACTGCAATAGCGCAAACGTCTAAATCAAAAAAAGACACAAAAATGGTAGGTGGTGCCGAAATGTACCCTTCAAAAGATATAATTGCTAATGCGGTGAACTCAGAAGATCACACCACATTAGTCGCTGCTGTAAAAGCTGCAGAATTAGTCGAAACCTTACAAGGAGAAGGTCCATTTACTGTTTTTGCACCAACAAACGACGCGTTTGATAAATTGCCAAAAGGTACCTTAAGCACATTACTAAAACCAGAAAATAAAACAAAATTACAAGCCGTATTAACATATCATGTTCTTCCTGGTCGTTATAGTGCAAAAGACATTATGAAAGCCATAAATAAAGGAGACGGCAAAGCTACATTTACCACAGTCCAAGGCAGTACTTTAATAGCAACGCTAAAAGACGATCAAATCATCCTAAAGGATGCATCTGGTAATTTATCTACAGTTACCATTAGTGACGTCCATCAATCTAATGGTGTCATACACGTCGTTGATACTGTAGTATTACCAAAAATGTAATATATAAAATTGGTTAGGGAAGAATTAGCTTTTTGTTGATTGGTTGGCTAATTCTAAAAGAGCACAAGCTTAAAGCTTGTGCTTTTTTTATACCTTTAAATGAATTTTTTAGAATATAAGATGACACCAAAAATTATAACCATTTCAGAAAAGAAGTTGGTCGGCCAATCTAGCACAATGAATCATGGTGAATATGGCAAAATTGTAAGTTTATGGAAACAATTTATGCCAAGAAAAAAAGAAATCAAAACCGTATTACATCCTGATCTAATTGCGGTACAAATTTATAATGATTTCAATGCCATGGAAACACCTTTTGATATTTGGGCTGCTACTGAAGTGTCTAATGTTGATGATTTACCCAAAAATATGGCTAGCATTACAATTCCTAAAGGCGATTACGCCGTTTTTAGACACAAAGGAATGGATGCCTCCAAAACCTATCAGTACATTATGACTGAATGGTTGCCATCAACGCCATATAAAATTGATACACGTCCTCATTTTCAAGTTATGGGCGCACAATATAAAAATGGAAGTCCTGATTCTGAAGAAGATTTTTATGTACCTTTTGCTTTAAAACAATAATAATTCCAATCATAAAATATGGTCAGAAAAAGTGCAGTGAACTAAAATCCAACTCTAAAATCACAGCCTACTTTATAGTTACTGCAACCAAAAGCCGTTTTCCCTTTTAATACTTTTCCTGTCTGACATTTAGGACAAGCATCTCCTGCCTTAATCACTGCTTTTTTAGCCACTTTTTTGGGTTCAAACTTGAGTTTAAAATTTGCATCAAATCTCAGTAAACCTTCTAAAGTTTGGTTTTCAATTTTAAAGCCTTTTAAATTTACTGTAGATCCTTTTGCTAACAATCGTATATACTGCTTTTCAGAAATCTTTTTTGCTCCAAAACTAAAAGGCAAAGTAAAATCACATGATTTTCCGTACAAATTACAACCATAAGCCGATTTCCCTTTTAACAGTGCGCCTGTTTTACATTTTGGACATGCACTACCAACTAAGGCTGTAGATTTTGTTTTACTTTTAGATTTAGCTTTGCCAACATGTTTGTTATTAACAGCAGAAATTCTAGATGCTACCTTTTCACTACGTACTTCGTAAACCAAAGCATCTACCATACGTTTCATACCTCTAATAAACGCTGTGGCACTAAATTCACCTTTTTCAATGTCTTTTAACTGCTTTTCCCAAGAACCTGTTAACTCTGCAGATTTTAAAAGCTCATTCTGAATAGTCTCTATTAACTGAATCCCTGTAACAGTAGGTAAAATCTGCTTTTTATTTCGTTTAATGTATTTCCGTCTAAACAAGGTTTCTATAATATTGGCACGTGTAGATGGACGTCCAATACCATTTTCCTTCATTAAATCCCTTAGTTCTTCGTCTTCTACTTGCTTTCCTGCAGTTTCCATAGCACGCAGTAATGAGGCTTCTGTGAATTGATTAGGCGGTTTTGTTTGTTTTTCTAAAAATGACGGTTCATGCGGTCCTTTTTCTCCTTTTTCGAAAGTTGGAAGCAAATTGTCTTTAGAAGCAGGCGCAGCGGTTGCTTTCTTCTCAAAAACAACACGCCATCCTTTAGATAGTATTTCTTTCCCTGTGGTTTTAAAATTAACATCAGCTGCTTTACCAATAACAGTAGTGTTAGACACTTTACAATCATCATAAAACACAGCAATAAATCGTTTTACAATAATATCATAGACTTGTTGCTCATTATATTGTAAATGTGTTTGGATACCTGTAGGAATAATGGCATGGTGATCTGTTACTTTTTTATCATTAAAGACACGTGCAGATTTCTTTATTTTTTTACTTAAAATAGGCGCTGTAAGTACATTGTAATCCGTAAGTTTTGATAAAATTCCTTTTACTTTTGGATACACGTCATTTGGCAAAAACGTAGTATCTACTCTTGGGTATGTTACGGCTTTTTTCTCATACAGTTTTTGAGCAATTTTTAAGGTATCATCCGCCGAAAATCCAAACTTTGTATTACAGTACACTTGCAATCCGGTTAAATCAAATAATTTCGGAGCGTATTCTGTACCTTTCTTTTTTGTAATAGAAACAATTTCAAATTGATGTTCTTTGACCTTATTAGCTAAAATTTCGCCATCTTCCATGTTAAGAAAACGCCCTTCCTCATAGCTAAAAAGTGTATCTCTATAAAGTGTCTGTAATTCCCAATACGGTTGTGGTACAAAATTTTCGATGTCTTTAAACCGATTTACCAGCATCGCTAGAGTAGGTGTCTGTACACGTCCTACGGACAGTACTTGTTTATAACCACCATGTTTTACGGTGTATAATCGTGTGGCATTTATTCCTAACAACCAATCGCCAATAGAGCGCGAAAAACCAGCATAATACAAATTGTCATAATCTTCAGCTGGCTTTAAATTTTTAAACCCTTCTTTAATGGCTTCCGTTGTTAATGACGAAATCCATAAACGCTGTACTTTACCTTTATAATTGGCTTTATTGATAACCCAACGCTGAATCAGTTCTCCTTCTTGGCCAGCATCACCACAATTAATCACTAATTCTGCCTTATCAAATAAACTTTTAACAATTTTAAACTGCTTTTTTATACCATCATTTTTAGCGACTTTAACCTCAAACTTCTCTGGTAACATGGGTAAGTTGTTTAAGTCCCAACTTTTCCAATAGGGTTTATAATCTGCAGGTTCAAACAAGGTACATAAGTGACCAAAGGTATAAGTAACCGCATAGCCATTGCCTTCAAAGAAACCATCGCGTTTGGTGGTTGCTCCTAAAACAGCTGCAATTTCTCTTGCAACACTTGGCTTTTCGGCTATACAGACTTTCAATAGAATTCAGTTTTGTGACTGCGAAAATACAGAATTTAATAGTTGAATATGGAATTAATTAGAGATCTAAAACTAATTTTTGACCAATCTTTAAGGTTGTATTTTGATTGATAGAATTGGTTTTACACAGTCTGGCAACAGACATATTATTCCGTCGCGAAATACCATAAAGTGTATCCCCTTTTTTAACGACGTAAAATCTCGGTTGCTTCGCTAAACTGGCCAAAGCAGCTTCATCTTCGGTGGTAATCAATTTTATTTTACTAACACGTTTAGAATTATGAAATCTCGCATGTGCCCATTTATGTGTAACCCATAAGCGTTGTGATCGTATGGCATTTTTAGACGAAAAATCAAAAATATATTCAGGATGAATGGGTTGGCCTTTATAACTCAATTCTAAATGTAAATGACTACCTCTAGAATTTCCTGTATTGCCACCTTTTCCTAAATATTGTGCCTTTGCTATAGTATCATTTGCTTTTACTGCAATGTGAGATAAATGGGCATAAGTAGATTCTAAACCATTATAATGTCTAACTACAACCACATTACCAAAACCATTAGAATATTTGGCTATTCTTACAATACCATCTAAAACGGCCACCACAGAATCTCCAGTAACCAAATCGATATCTATACCATTATGTGGTCGTCCACGACGCCAACCATAACGCGATGTTATTACCTTTTTATGCAAAACAGGTGATGCATATGTACTATCAGAAAAGCTGAGTTCTAAAGGGAATTTCTGAATTGAATTTTGGTAAGGGTTATGATTTATGTTGTCCCAAAACGCTGCCTTAATATCAACGACAGGTGTCTTTGTTGGTTTTACTATTAATGGAATTTCTATAGTATCTATAATAACTCCTTTATTGTATGTTTCTGTTTTTAATTCAATTTTTAATGCTGTTGAAATTGAATCTTTTTGTGCTAAAGTATACCAAGTTGTACATATAAAAAGAACACTTAAAAAGAGGTATTTCATAGAGGGATGTATTGTCTAAAACATTTTGAAAACGTAAATATATAATAAAAATTGTTTAGTTAACTTATGTGATACTAAGCCGATGTATCGATCCATTATATAGTAAACGGTTATGACTTAATTAATCGCTTTAGTGATAAATGTTTTCGTTTAAAAACCTGTTGCTTAAATTGTTTCAGGTGTTATGATGTGGTTCAAAATATATCATTTAATCGGATACTTTTTTTGTGAGCGAAAGAATTGTAAATTTGCGCTTTCAAAAACACCATTTCAAAATATATTTATGTCTCAAACAAATCAAGCTATTCAAGAAAAAAAAACCGATAAAGAATTATATGACTACCAACAAGGTGCCATAAGTCAAATCTTCGAAAAGTTTGATTCCGAGCGCGAAGATTACCATCTACTGTACCAATTACCAACTGGTGGTGGAAAAACGGTTATCTTTTCCGAAATAGTGCGTCAATACCTAAAAAACCATTCAAAAAAGGTAATAATTATGACGCATAGAGTAGAACTTTGTAACCAAACTTCTAAAATGTTAGATAGTTTTGGTGTAACTAACAAGGTTGTAAATAGTAAAGCAAATTTAGATGACCAAGGCGATTATTCGTGTTTTGTTGCCATGGTAGAAACGCTAAACAATAGGCTAAATGATGACATGCTAGATATCTCTGATGTTGGTTTAGTTATTATTGATGAAGCGCATTATAATTCCTTTACGAAACTATTTAAGTTTTTTGAAAAATCCTTTATTCTTGGTGTTACCGCAACACCTTTAAGTTCTAATAAAGAGTTACCAATGAAGGATAACTATGACGAACTTATTACGGGAGAAACTATAGAAAACCTAATTGAAAACGAGTTTTTAGCACGCGCAGAAACCTATGCTTACGATATGGGATTAACCTCTCTAGAAGTAGGTTCTAATGGCGATTATACCGTAAAATCTTCTGAAGATCTTTATTCGAGTCCTGCGATGTTGCAAAAACTTATTGATGCGTATAAAAGACACTCCTTAGGAAAAAAGACCTTAATCTTTAATAATGGTATTAACACGTCTATTAGTGTGTACTATGCTTTTAAAGAAGCTGGTATTCCTATCATGCATTTAGATAACACAGCGACTAAAAAGCAACGTAAGCAAATTTTACAGTGGTTTCATGAAACACCTGATGCCATCTTAACCTCAGTGAGTATTTTAACCACTGGTTTTGATGAACCAACCATTGATACCATTATATTAAATAGAGCGACGAAATCATTGACATTATATTACCAAATGATAGGTCGTGGTTCTCGTATCCTTAACAATAAATCTAAATTTACAACCATTGATTTAGGAAACAATCTATATAGATTTGGACCTTGGGGAGCTGATTTAGATTGGCAATTAATTTTTAAATCGCCAAATTGGTATGCTGATCGTATTAAAGATGATGAAACCATAGAATCTACCTTTAAGCACGATTTGTCTGAAGACATAAAAGAGGAGTTCGCTAAATCTGAAGACACGTATTTTGATATTAAGCAAACCTATAAAGATGCTGTAGCCAAAGGCGAATCTTCAAAAGTGGTATTAGAACGTTCTATTGAGCATCATGCCAAAATTTGTATAGAAAACAGTGAAGATGTTTATGATGCGCTTGCATTAGCTAAATTGCTAAAAGAAGACATTAATCAACGTATAGAAGTATATGCGAAATGCATAAGCCGAAGCACATACAATTTCTTAAAATGGTTAAAAGACGATTATCAAAAGAAACTCAATTCGTATTTAAGAACGAATTTTGACGAAAAGTTTGAAGAAATTCACGGATTTCCACCAGAAGATTAATTCCACATTATAGACGTAATAAAGCGTGTAGAAGTCCCAAAATAAATATGAGCGACACCACTAAAGATCAAAACCCAAAAGATATTTCACTGCCTGAAATAGAACAATGTATTTCTATTTTAGAGCGTTTAGTGGCGAACACAGATCAAATATTTGAAATTCCAAAAGCACAACGTACGGCTTTAATAAAAGCCTCAGGACAATTATCGCGTCCAAGTCGAGAGGAATTTTCGCGTCGTAAAAAAGATGCTAAAAAAGCGGCTAAGCGCAAGCAAGCCGCAAGAGATAGAAATGCGCGTAAAGAAACTGGTATTCGAAGTGCTAGAGAAGCTCATATTTTTGTGGCACCAAAATTATTACCAGAAGCCGATTTAAAAGCGAAAGCACAATTAGAGCTCGAATCGCCTAGAAATTGCTATGTCTGTAAAACCTTATATACCAAATTGCATCACTTCTATGATACCATGTGTGAAGCATGTGGCGATTTTAATTATGCCAAACGTTTTCAAACCGCTGATGTTAAAGGACAAGTTGCAGTCATTACAGGCTCGCGCTTAAAAATTGGGTATCATATTACATTAATGTTGCTTCGTGGTGGTGCCACAGTCATTGCTACAACACGTTTTCCTGTAGATTCGGCTTTGCGTTTTTCTCAAGAGGAGGATTTTACAGAATGGGGACACCGTTTAAAAATTCATGGTCTTGATTTAAGGCACATACCAAGCGTAGAAATATTCTGTAATTTTATAGAACAACGTTATGAGAGGCTTGATATTCTTATAAATAACGCAGCACAAACCGTTAGACGACCAGCAGGATTTTATAGCCACTTAATGACAAATGAAGAACGTCCTGTAGAAGAATTACCAAAATTTGCACGCGATTTACTGCAAGATCATTTGGCGTGTTTAGATGAATTAAATCAATTTACTCCTGGTGCTTCTCCTAACAAAAATATGCCAGTAACATGGCATGGACCAGAACCTGGTATTGGTTTGCGTTCTTCAGCTAAACTATCTCAAATTCCGTATAGTTTTGATAATACTTTAGTCGCACAAGAGGTGTTTCCTGAAGGTCAACTCGATGCCGATTTACAACAAGTAGATTTAAGAAAAACCAACAGTTGGCGATTAAAATTAGGGGAAATTGAAACTACAGAAATGATTGAAGTACAATTGGTAAATTCTGTTGCACCATTTGTGTTGTGCAATCGTTTGTCTGAAGTGATGAAAAAAGAAAACACAGGTCAAAAGCATATTATCAATGTGTCTGCTATGGAAGGGAAATTTCACACTTTTTTTAAAGAAGATCGTCATCCGCATACCAATATGGCTAAAGCCGCATTAAATATGTTAACACACACTTCAGCTGGTAGTTTAGCAAAAGATGGAATTTATATGAATGCTGTAGATACAGGTTGGGTGACAGACGAAGATCCTGCAGAACTTGCCAAACGCAAACAAGAATTACACGATTTTCAACCACCATTAGATATTGTAGATGGTGCTGCTCGTGTTATGGACCCTTTATTTGATGGCATTAATACAGGTAAACATTGGTCTGGTAAATTTTTAAAAGACTACAGACCAATCAGCTGGTAAAGACCAACTGAACTTTGCTTTAATTCGTACTCAGCTTAGACGATACGATAAAATGAAACCACTATAAACCTACGTGCAATAGGCCGTATTTTAATGTACCTTTACACCATAATAAAACACTATGTCTACATTTTCAGAATTAGGAATTCACAAATCATTTATCAAAGGATTAAAAGAGCTTCATATTGAAAAACCAACAGAAATTCAAGAAAAAGCTATTCCTGTTTTACTGGCATCTAAAACGGATTTAATTGGTTTAGCCCAAACCGGAACTGGAAAAACAGCCGCATTTGGTTTACCTGTTTTACACAACATAGATCCTAATAATTCAAATATTCAGGCTTTGATTATTGCGCCAACACGAGAATTGGTACAGCAAATACAAAAGCAGCTTTTTAAATTTACTAAATATGTAGATCACAAAATTTTTGCAGAAGGTGTATATGGTGGTGAAAAGATAGATAGGCAAATTCAAAGACTCACGAGAGCAACACATATTGTTGTTGCGACACCTGGTCGTTTACTCGATTTAATAGAGCGTGGTGCTATAGACATCTCAAAAGTGAATACACTCGTTTTAGATGAAGCCGATGAGATGCTGAGCATGGGCTTTAAGGAAGATTTAAATAAAATTTTACAATTTAATACCTCACGCAGATCTACTTGGTTATTTTCTGCAACCATGCCAAACGAGATAAAAAACATCGTTAAAAATTATATGTCGCCTAACGCTGTTAGAATAGAGGTGAACAAAGATGCCTTAGTTAATAAGAATATCTCACATCATTTTATTCAAACACACATCCAAGAAAAGGTGAATATGATTACCAGAATCTTAGACCAACGTCCTGAGCAACGTGGTATCATATTCTGTAGAACCAAAGCTGGTACAAAAGCACTCGCTGAGCAATTACAAAATGAAGGTTTTGCTGTTGGTGCGTTAGAAGGTGACATGCAACAAAAAGAACGCGATAAAGTGATGCGCGCTTTTAAAAACGAAAGTCTGCAAGTCTTAATTTCTACAGATGTGTCGGCACGAGGTATTGATGTGAATAATTTAGGTTTTGTATTGCACCATCAATTGCCAGAACAATTAGACTACTACACGCACAGAAGTGGTAGAACAGCTAGAGCTGGTAAAACAGGACAATCCATTGCCCTTATTATACCTGGAGAAATGCAAAAATTGATTGAAATGCAAAAAGCCTTAGGGATTGTGTTTAGGGAGATTACCATGTAAGGTCATATCAAAATAATTGACCACCTCTCGGCTGCATAAAATTGTATTGTCATTTTTTAGTATTATCTTGACTGTCTATATAAATAACTAACACAGTAAACTAATGAACGCATACACAATTGAAGACATTAATGCCATAATACAAGGCGACGTTATTGGCCAAACCACTTGTAAGATCACAGGATTAGAACAAATTCAAAAAGCAAACGAAAATCAGGCTACCTTTATTGGAAACCGAAAATTTGCAGCACTTTGGAAGGATTCTAAAGCAAGTTTAGCTATAGTGAATGCTAATTTAGATCTTGAACCTGGCGAAAACCGAGTGTTGATAAAAGTAAAAAATGCCGACTTAGCCATGGCCAAATTACTAGAAAAATTCACGCCAGCAACACCACATTTTGAGACCGAAATTCATCCATCAGCAACCATTGATCCTAGTGCCAAAATAGGGCAAGGCAGTAGAGTAGGAGCCGGTTCTTATATTGGTAAAAACGTAGTGCTAGGTACTCAAGTGACTGTTTACCCAAACGTTACAATATTAGATGATACCAGCATTGGCGACCATACAACAATTTGGTCTGGTACTATCATTAGAGAGCGTTCTGTTATTGGTAGTCACTGTATTTTTCATAATAATGTAAGTATTGGTGCAGATGGTTTTGGGTATAGACCAAGTGAAGATGGCCAAGGCTTAGTAAAAATTCCACATATTGGTAATGTAGTGATTGGTAATGGTGTAGAAATTGGTGCCAATTCTTGTGTCGATCGTGGTAAATTTAGTTCTACAATTTTAGGCGATGGCTGTAAGATTGATAATTTGGTTCAAATTGCGCACAACTGTGTGTTAGGACGCTCTTGTATTATGGCTGGAAGTTCAGGATTAGCAGGTTCTGTTACCTTAGGTGATGGTGTTATAATAGGTGGTTCTGCATCCATAAAAGACCATACAACCATACATACTGGTGCAACAGTTGGTGCTGGATCTGGTGTAATGAATGATGTGCCTGCCGGAAAAACGGTATTGGGTTATCCTGCTGTAGATTCTAGAGAAATGCTAAAGCAATGGGTGGCACTGAGGAAGTTAGCGCGATAAACTTTATATACATATAATATCGTCGTCACTTGGAGTGAAATTCGTTTTATAAATTGTGTATCGAGACGTTTTGGGTATAAATGGTTCTCGAAACAAATGTACTAAGGCACATTCACTCGAACTGACGTTACTATATTAAGACAATATTTAAGGTGACTAATTAAGCCGATTTTTGCTCTACATTTTGTTTTAAATGGAGTAAACCAGCAACCATACCATCTAATTCGTGTTCTAAGAAATTGGCATTACGTTTACTAAATCCTTGAATGGTATTGGCGTAAAGTTCAACACCAGCATGCGTAATACACACGCTATACGTGTCCTTTTCTGCATCTAAGTTTACAGAAGTTCTGTAATCGCTAGAAATTAATAACCAGTAACATAAACTATTAATCTGGTTAAACAAAGAGAATTTTGTTTCCATAATATGTAAGTTTTTAATAGACTGAGGGTTATCTCTAAGCGAAGGTATACGCAAATCCGTTTCTGGTCTAAAATCCATGTCCAAACGCCTTGTTTTACCGATGATAAGCCTGTCATCGTCTTAAAATCGGTCAATTAACATGGCATTAATTTTTGGCATCATTGTTGAATACATCTCAGTAATTATTAAAATAAAATAAACATAGAATGATTAAAGGAACAGTAAAATTCTTCAACGATGAGAAAGGATTTGGTTTTATCACAGAAGAAGGTTCAAACAAAGACCATTTTGTACACATTTCGGGATTGATCGACGAGATTCGTGAAGGCGATGTTGTAGAATTCGAACTTACAGAAGGAAAAAAAGGATTAAACGCTATACACGTAAAAGTAATTTAGAATATTTGACTTAACCTAGAATTTATGGAAGCTCATCATTAATTTGATGGGCTTTTTTTTTCAGTTTTATAACAATCTTCAGTCTTCAATATCAAATAAGCTCAATTTGTTAAGTTTTTTGTAATTTACAATCAAATGTATGTATGAAATTATTCAACACCTTAAGATTTAAATTGATAGAAGGGAAGCGTCTCAAAAAATATCTGCTCTATGCTATAGGCGAAATTATTTTGGTCGTCATAGGGATTTTGGTCGCTGTGACGATTAATAACTATAATGAAAACAAAAAAGCGGAAAAAGAATGTGTAAAAATAGCCAAACAAATACAGCAAAAACTGGCTTCGGATATTGCTAAAATTAAGGAGACACGACAAGAAATTAGCGAGAATTTAGAGCTCTATAATTTATATTTAAAAAAGGATAAAACAGAAGCCGAACGCTTAACGATTGTCGCACAAGCACCATTTTTAGTGACTATAGGTATTCAGTTTTTACCTGTAAACTTAATAGTATCATCATCACTAAATAAAGTGGCATCTCAAAATACGACATTGGCCAACAAACTCATGGAAATTGAGCAAGATTACATTGTCGTAGACAAAACATTGCGGCCCATGGAAGATATTATGAAAGATGAATTAATTAAGAACATTAATCATATTAAAGAAAATTTCTCCTGGTACGAAAAATTAGTTGGTAATAACGGCAAATTTACGGTTGAAGAATATAAATATTTTGGTTCTGATGATTATAAAAACCGTGTTGTGCATATGCGTTTTTTATATGTGAATGGTTACGATAGTATTCTCGAAGAAGTTGAGCAAATTTATGAAACGCACTTAGAAGAATTAAACGAGCTATTAAAAGACCAATAGTTTTTAAGAGACCTATAAATCAGTTAACGTATTTAAAAACACAATAAGTGGGTGGCATTCGAAATATTCTATTTTACATAATATAAATTATAGGACATTACATAATAATTTGCGCAATAGCGCTTTTCAGCGATATTTGACATAATCATAGTTCTAGTGACACACAAGTGTCCTAAAACGTTAATGATTATGTACAAGTAAATTGTGGGAATAAAACTAAAAACATAAAACTGGGTTTACAACGGATTGCATATCCAATTACTGGATACTTTTATTTGAAAAGAAATCTATCGAATAATTTCCAGCCGCTTGCAAGCCGCACAATAAAAGTTAGCTTTTGAATACTATTTAAAAATCGCGTAAACGACAAAATGTACGTGATATAAAATTTTGGACGATTCTCGTGGTTAGAATATCTTGTAGACCTTTCAAATTATTTCAAAAACGAAAAATGTACAGTGTACATTTTTAGCTAAATACGATTGAAGCAAACTTATATTAAAGTATTGTATCCAAATACAATCATCCACTGGATAACTGTGTTTGGATAGCCTAAAATATGAACGCTCATTTCTCCTATTGTTTTACCCAAAATTTAATGAGGCAGAACTAAACTTTAAATTCTATTTTACATAATATTAATATTTCAGTTAACCTTATAATATGAAAAATAAAGTTTCAATTAGATCACTTTTTTTTGCGTTTAGGCGGCTTTAATGATGGTGTGTTTCCTGGTGTGTCTTTGTTGTCACGTGCTCGTCTATCTGGTTTTCCAGTAGATTTTGCAATTCTCTTCGGTCCTGGTTTAAGTCCCATAATTTTTGTTTTTAATTAATAATTCAAATATTTAATCACTTTCTTTTTAATAGTATTTCACTATGCTTTAATTGGTCTAATTATTTTTACCTTGAACATCAATTCTAATCTCTTCCCTTAATTTGATGTTAGAGTGTAAAAAGTTTCTATCTGCCAACAATCTAGATACTTCATTGTAAACTTGATGTTGCTCTTTGGTATCTCTAATCGTAACGATTAAAGTAAAATCTTGATTTAAAACCTCTCCATCTTCTTTTGATCTAGTTTCTGCAAAATCACGATATGTTCCTTTTATTTTAGCATACCACTTTCTATTACTTGCTAAACTATCTCTTTGTCTTGCATCTTTCATTTCACTTAAATTAACCGAATATTTTTTTACAGGTTGATACTTTTTTCCGTAATTAAGTAATACTCTTTCTCTTGCGTAATCACTTTCTGTATCTTTTATATAGGCACTTTTGTAATTAGAATCCAAAAGTACATTTTGGGTGTCATCTGGCCCAAAAGGGTTTAGTATATTAGATTTAGTAGTATCTCTATCTTTTATATTTTCATATGTACCAAACATTAAGTCTAAATTAGATTGACAATACTCCGCTCCTTGTTTTTCTCTTAATACTGGTTGAGCAACTAGAGTAACTTTTACTTCTCCATAAAAGTGTCCTTCATCATCAATTAAACTTTCTGGAAATGGAAAGTCAAGAATCTCGATAAATTCACCTTTATTTATGTTTTCTTGAAGAATTAAGGTGATTTCATGAGGATCGTTATAAATAATCTCATCGGCTGATGATGCTATTCCAAACCCCATTTGATTGACTTTTTCATTAATAGGAAAATTTACACCTAATGGATATTTCGCTGAATGTATTGCTAAAGCCTTAAGTAATGTAGGATTAAATTTTTCTCTTACTTTAAAATTTAGTTCAGATAACAACGATGTGACTCTAGGTGTTGAAAAACTTGTACCTATTATTTTTACTGGAGATCCATCTGGAGCAATTGCTTTTACTCCATTTTCAACTCTTCTACCTCCATTCATACCAGCGTTACCTCCATAAGAAACTAAATCTGGCTTTATACTGTTTGCTGGTCCAGGACCAATACGAGTAAAAGGAGATGGATGATTTACATCAGCTATATCATTTTCATTTTTAGAATGTGCAATTGAACCAACCACTAAAGAACGAATTGAATCACCAGATCTTGCTATTCTGCTTTTAGGAAAACCTCTTTCGAAATTTCTACAGTTCCCTGTGGACTTGCAAATAATTACCTCATTAGATATTTGAATATCGTCAAGTGCTTTACCGAAATCAGAAAAGTCATTTAAATCTGCTTCAGATTTAGTTCCTAAAGATAGGTTCCAAATTTTAATATCAGAATTCTTTTTTATTGCTTCTCTAATATTTGCAATTAACTCATCTTCATCTATACTTTCTTTAGTTTCATCTGGAAAAACAGTTGCATCAAAAAGTTTACAACCTGAATTTCCAGTCCAATTTTCTCCTTCTAAATCATCACCATAAATAATAATACTTGAAACACATGAACCATGTGTTGGATTGACTAAATCTTCAGGATAAGACGAGAAATTTCTATCAAGAAGCCAAGGACTTAAGTACTGATTCTTTGCAATACCTGAATCAAGAACTCCAATTATTGGGTATTCTTCATCTTTGATAGGTTCTTTTACTTCAATGTCCTGTCCAGAATTTAGCAAGTCCATGCCAACACTATATTTTGGCATAAATGTTATTGATTCTAAAGCTTCAAAATCACTAATGCTATCTAATTGGGCTTTAGTAGCGTTTTTAATTTTATAAATTATTAGGCCAGAAGAATAATTTGCTTCTACCACATCTATACTCTTTTGCTTACAGTACTTTTCAAATGATATTTTGACTGCATTATTTATTTCATAATTCAAAAAATCTATAAGAGAAATTTTTACTGTCTCATTTTTTTTATTTTCTTCAATATCAGCAATAAAAGGTTCGAATATTTCTATTGTTTCGACAGCAGAAATGGCTTTAGGGTTTCTATGATAATTATTAATTTTTTTCTTAATGACTTTACTATCTTCAATACTGTCAACTTTTACTATAGCAATATTTGAATCAATAAAACCAATTATATTATTTTTTGAAAATTGTCCATTAAATAGCTTTTGAATATCTTGTCTGTGTGATTTTGCAATGGCATTATCATCAATATCAACACGCAAGGTAGCAGGAATAAAACTCCTTGTCTTATTTCGGTTTTCAAAAAAAGTATCTAATTCACTTAAAGGCTCTAAAAGACTATTTGCTCTTTTTTGAAGTTCTTCTCCATCAAGTTGCCATTTTGGAATTGTTTTACTCCCTCCACCTTCGACTCTTCTGTCGTCTATTTTCTGTCTTTTCTGAAATAATTTTACAGGTAAATTCTTTTTAGCCATCTTATTCTACAGTTAATGCGTTTCTAACTTTTCTTATTGAAATATCTAGGTAATTAGCTATTTGTTTTTGAGGTATATGGCTCTCATTTAAAAAGCGTATCATTTCTTCTGGTGTATACCTGTTATTGTTCTTATACTTGAAGTATTCAGAAAAAATTTCATCGTATTCGAATTCTTTATTTTTAATAATTGAATTATAAAATGCACTATTTATTATCTTAATAATTTCAGAATGTGAAAAATCGTTTAAGTAAGAAGAAAGTGTATCAAATTTCTTATCTTCTATATCTAATTTAGAATCTACCTTGTCAAAATAACTTCCAATTAGATTTTTAATTTCTTCAGAACTTGGCTTGTTTACATTAATTACTTTTTCAAACCTTCTCCAGATAGCACTATCTAATAATTGCTCATGGTTTGTTGCTGCTATTAATATACCTGTCTCTAGAAAATCGTCAATATTTTGCAACAAGCTATTTATTACTCTTTTTAATTCACCAGTTTCATGATTATCGTCTCTTGCTTTTGCAATTGCATCAAATTCATCTAGAAATAAAATACAAGGTTTACTCTTTGCATAATCAAATAATTTCCTAATATTTTTTGCTGTATTACCTAGAAGTGATGATATCAAAGAATCAAACCTAGCTACTACAATAGGTATATCAAGCTCTTTAGCTATATATTTGGCTAATGTCGTTTTACCACAACCTGGAGGTCCATAAAGCAACAACGATAAATTCATTTGTAAACCTTTACTTTTTATTTCATTTTTAGAATTAACTAAAGAGATGAAATTGTTTACTGGATTTTGGATACTTTCAGAAATTGAAATATCTAATTTTATATCTCGAGGAAGAATTACATCCGCAATATTTAACCTTGTATCATTATCTACAGGTGCATCAAATAATTGGTCTTTGAAAACAGGAATTGCTGTTGAGCCTTCTATAGTCTTTATTATTTTATCAGCAAGTTTATCTACTCCATCTTCTCTTAACTTTTTAGCCAAGTGTTTAGAATAACTAATAACCTTTTTTGGGTCTTGATTAAGACCACCTTCAATTATTTTAATGAGCTCTGTATACATATATCTGCAATATTATTTTTGATTTACGTTACAAATATAGACATAAATGTAACATAATTACATAAAAACGTAACATTCTTACATATAATCGTAATAATCATTTTTAATTATGTGATAATTATTAGTTATTACATTGACAAATAAATCTTTAAAATCATTCCACCCTCATGTAACTTCCCTCCTACGTCGACCCATAAAGAGTGATCACGTGCACAACCTTATTAAATAAATAAGTGCACGTGATTGCTGCGAAGTTCATTAACTAAGTAAAAAAACATAAGAGAAGAAAAAATAATGAAACCGTAATTTTAAGATGCGCTTTTTAACCACTAACAAGGACTACAATTTTCCTTAGTCTGTTTTGCTGTTTTCGTTTAGCTTTGCTTTAATTTAATTTTTTTGAGGTTATCACATTGAAAAGACCATCGAAACAATGGTCTTTTCTACTATTAATACAAGCTTAAGGTTTGATTCAATTAGTTAGGGAAATTAAATTTACTATTGTTGTTTTTTCTATCTGATTTGGCTAGAATAGTTTCCATAACATCCCAGTGTTCGGCTATTTTGCCATCCTCTACTCTAAACAAATCGTAATAAGATGTTGGTTCGCCTGCAAAGGTGCCTTCACTAATAGCGAGCACAAAATTACCTTCTCCTAATACCTTGTGTACTGTTTTAAATTCCATAGTAATACCTTGTTTTGCCATGGCTTCTACTGCCTTTCCAAAACCAGATAAACCATCACCAATATTAGCATTGTGCTGTATGTAATTGTCTCCATCAAAATATGTAGTGATTTCTGCCATTTTACCTTGTATTAAAATGGTGTTTAAGAAATCTGAAACTAAGGATTTATTCGCTTCGGTTTTATCTAAATCTGTAAGTGTCGTTGTACCATCAATTTGCGTATGATCGCTTGGGTTAACTGGAGTTATTTCGGTAAGATTATCCCAATGTTCTACAATCAATCCGTTTTCGAATCTAAAGATATCAAAACCAATTTTTGGTCCAAAAAAGTCGTATTTAGTTTGTGTAAATACATAATCGCCATCTTCAAATGCACGAATCACATTGGCTTTAAAACCACCTTCTGGTGCTTGCTGCAACACAGCTCCAAAACCCTCCAAACCATCGGCTACGGCAAGATTATGTTGTTTATAATTTGTTGGGTTAATATAAGCTAAGGCAGTTTGGTCACCTGTTTCTAAACTGGTTAATACTGCTACGGCCTTGTCTTTGTTTGATACGTCTTCGGTTGTTTTCATTTCGGTTTTTTCTTTAATGTTTGTTGTTTTTTTTGATTTTTCTGATTGGCATGATACTACTATAACAAGTAATACTGCGAATAATGTCTGTTTCATAAATGTTGTTATTATGAGGACAAAATTATTTCAGAATCTACGTTCATTAAAGATTAATGTTGATACAAAAATGGTAAATATCGAACCTTGAAAGACTAGATGTAGTTCTTTTTAAAAGTATTTGGGGTAAATTCCGTATGTTTTTTAAAGTACTTTATAAAATTTGTTGGCTCTTCAAAACCGAGATGATATGCTAATTCTGTGCTTTTAATTTCAGAATTTATCAATAAGCGTTTGGCTTCAAGAATTACAAAAGCGTCAATAAATTGCTTCGCAGTAACGTCTAAAGTCGCTTTACAAATTTCATTAAGATGCTTGTATGTGATATTTAACTTTTTGGCGTAAAAGTCGGCATTTCTGCTTTTGTTAAAATGCACTTCTAATAACGATTTGAAGTTTAAAAATGTAGTGACCTTTTCTGTAGATTTTAAGTAAAATGTTTGATCTTGCTTTAAACCCTCTAACTTAGAAAATATGATAGCATGTAGCGAAGCGTATATACTGTTTTGGTTATAATCTTCTTTTATAGTGCTGTATTCTTCATAAAAGAGTTGAAAATATTGCAACACGTTAGAATCCTCTGGCACCTGTATGCTTGGGGAAAACAAATGGGCATTAAAAAGCCGAATAATTTCATTTTTAGGTAATGAATTAATCTGTTTCTTTAAGAATTCTTCAGTAAATAATAAGATATAACCCGTTAAACCTTCAGTAAATTGAAAGGCATTAATTTGACCTTTTGATAAGTGAATAATGGTATTTTGCTTCACAGGATACCAAACAAAATCCACCAATTGTTGGCTCTCTCCCGACGTATAATACACAATCATATTAAAAGTCACTTGATGCGCTTTTTCTGGATGATGATCTTCTATCGAATCTTTTCTGTTAGCAAGACTTTCTATGGTAAGAATATCTATCCCAGAATTGTAGGCTTTTTTTGAATTAAACTCAATATTTGGAATTTCCTGTAGAGTCACGCTTCCTTAGATTTTTCTAACTGTTGTTTAATATGTTCACTATCCCAATGATTATCATAAGCTACGATACCACGTCTAAAATCATTTTCTAGTAATTTCTCTTGTTGTTCTAATTCCTTACGGGCTTTAAAAATATAGTCATCATCTAATTTGGGTTGTGAAGCCAAGCGTCTTAAACTCGCTTCGTCGTATTTAATAAAATTCTGAACCTGACGATTCAATGTATATTTTCTAAATCCTAATTTACTCAATGCATCACTCGCTAAGGTTAATGAGGTATCTAAGGTTTCGCGATAAATATTATGCACATCACGATTTAATAATTCGTAAGCATCATACCTGTTTTTAGTACGTACCATAAGTTCTACATGCGGATACTTTTCCTTCACGATTTTAGAAATGGCTTTGGCTACTGATACTTTATTCGTAGCACAAATAAGTAATTTAGCTTCTGCAATGCCTGCAGACTCCAATAAATCGAGTCGTGTGGCATCACCATAATACACTTCAAATCCCATCTTCCGTAAAAAATCCACACGATTAGAATCAAAGTCTAATATGGTAGCTTCTACACCATGCGAACGTAAAAACCGACCTACTGTACTCCCAAAGTGTCCAAAACCGACTAAGATCACTTTTTGTGATTTTGCAATATGATCCATGGGACGTTTTATGGATTCTTTTGTGCCTATTTTAGGTAGAATTAAACGCTCATTTAACACGGCTAAAATGGGTGTTAAGGACATGGAAACTGCCGTGACCACAAGCATCATATCCATTTGTTCTTGTTCTAGTATGTTGAGTTGAAAAGCAAAGGATAATAAGACAAATGCAAATTCTCCAACTTGAGCTAAACTAAACGTTAAGAGGACATTTTGGTCTAGTTTTAATTTGAAGATGCGACCTGTAATAAATAATACCAATGCTTTTATCACAATAATGGCCAATAAAATACCTCCAATGGTTAATGGACTATTTGCTATAACCACAAAATTAATGGATGCACCAACGGCCATAAAGAACAAGCCTAGCAATAAATTTTTAAAGGGTTCTAAGGTACTCTCGAGTTCGTGTTTAAATTCGCTTGTCGATAAGACTACACCACCTAAAAAGGCACCTAATGCAGGACTTAAGCCTACAAACTCCATTAAATATGAAATGCCAAAAACGATTAAAAACGCAGCCGCAATTAATAATTCTCTCACACCTGTTTTAGCGACTTTTCGTAGCATAGGCACTACAACATAGCGACCTGCTAATACTATAATTGCAACCGATAAAATAATGGCTAAGGTTTGCAATCCTATAGGTAAACTTTCAATTAAGGTTTCTGATCCATGTGCTGCATCTGTGTCTGTACCCTCTGAAGTATTGGATAAAAGTGGTAGCGCACCAATCATAAAAATTACAATGATATCTTGAAACAGTAATATGGAAAAGGCACTTGACCCAAAGGTCGTATTCATTAAGCCTTTTTCTTTAATAGTTTGAAGCGCAATAGCCGTTGAAGATAACGCGACAGCCATACCAACGGTTAATGCTACTTGCCACTGAAAACCCAGGACTGCAAAAAACAGATACGTAAAAGCAACAGTTAAGGCAACTTGTATGCCTCCCATGCCTAGAATGGATTTTCGCATATTCCAGAAATTCTTGGGTTCAATTTCTAATCCAATTAAAAAGAGCATTACCACCACACCAAATTCTGCAAAATGCATGATGTCCTCCCCTTCTTCTCCAATAAAGCCAAAAACATAAGGGCCTATTAATACACCAGCCATTAAATACCCAATCACTGAACTTAAGCCCAATCGTTTGGCTAAAGACACACAAATTATGGCACCTGCTAAAAATATAATAGCATCAAATAGTAAACTTCCAGACATAATTTATACCGTTAAAATTTCTAAATCGTTTAGAAAAAAGCATTTCGAAATATGTTTGGCATCAAAATCGCCTTGCAACACATCGATAAGTTGTTCGTATTGATTGGCATAATGTAGTAGATGTTCATCCGATAAATTATGTGTTCCCATCACAGCGAATGGTGGTAAATAGTGCATACCACACAAATTAGCCGTTTGCTCAAATGGTCTTAAAAACTCGTTTATGGTAAATACATTATAGCCTTCAGAACAGTAGACTTCACGCGAACCACCAGCCGTAATAACATTAAAAACGGTTTTATTTTGAAGTACATTTCCTTTAGGACCATACGCCCAATTAAACTCTAAAACCAAATCTTTCCATTGTTTTAAAATAGCAGGACTGCTATACCAGTACAAGGGATGATGCCATATAACAATATCGTGTTGCAGCAGTAATTCTTGTTCGTGCTGCACATTGATATGAAAATTGGGATACGCCTCATACAAATCATGAAACGTTACATGCGCTTTATCCTTTAAACGTTCAATTAAAGTTGCATTAACTCGCGATTTTTCAAATTTTGGATGTGCAAAAAGAATTAGTACTTTTTTCATTGGCTATTTTTGATTGGTATTGAAAGCGCTAGTTGCTAATGATAGATTCCGTTAAAGTTAGTAATAATTTAATTTTATCTGAATCGTAAGCATCTGGATGCGCATTTGCATATACACCTTTGTCATTGTCAAAATATGTGCCTGATTGATTTTTATGACGTTCTGACACTGCTAAATCATAAAGAATATCAACGCCTTTTTCTGCAGGAGACCAATGTTGCCCATAGGCTTCATTTGCCATTTTAGTATTTAAGAGCGATCCAGGATTTACGGCTAAGGTAACTATATTAGGATGGTTTTTAGCAAAATTAAACGACCACATCGTTAAGGCTAACTTACTTTGTGCATAGCTTTCACTTGCGTTTACTGTAGCATTACCTGCTAAGTTAGAACATAAGGTGCTAAATAATTTACGGTCATTCTAATATCTAATCTTTATTGGTCTAAATTACTGGACTTTTATATATTCCAGCGCAAGTGCATTTGTATGTTTTATTGTTTTCATAAGGTTTTATTTCCACGTTACAATATCTTCTAAGGCACGTCTTGATTTTGGGAATTCAGGAGCCGCTTTTCGGTATCCAAATGCAGCCATGAATGATAAGCCGTATTTATCGGTATCAATGCCAAACTTTTCTCTAAGTAATGCTTCCGCTTTTTCTTGATGAAAGCCTTCAATAGGACAAGAATCTATTCCTGCCAAGGCAGCTGCAGTCATCATATTACCTAAAGCAATGTAGGTTTGTTTTGATGACCAATCGAATAATTTTTTATCCGTATCTAAATTAAAATCGCGCTCTTGAAATTCTCTATAAAATTTAGAATACATGTCAATAACATCTTCTGGCAATTGTTTCACGTCTTTCATCATATGTTCAATGTATGCCGCATCGTGTTTTACCATAGGTGCTTTCATACTTAATCCTAAAATAAAATGACTTGCTGTATCTAATTTTAAAGGTGCTCCCCAAGCTACTGGCTTTAAAAGCTCACGTAATTCTTTGTCTTGTACTACTACAAAATGCCACGGTTCAAAACCAAAAGAACTTGGTGATAAGTTGGCAGTTTTAAGAATAAAATTGATTTGATCATCCGTTAAGGTCTTATTGGCATCAAATTCTTTTGTGGCATGTCTGTAATTAAATGCGTTTAATATATCTTCTTTTGCAATGTTTGGTGTATTCATTTTATTTAAATTATGGATTCATAAATTTATACTATCAAAAGTATAGTGACAAAAGTATTGATCGCTTAGGAATTCTGCAATAACGGTCATAAATGATAGTATAAATTTAGACACTCACTTTTCAATTAAACACTAGTGTTTACCATACTTTAGAGCAGATGTTAAATAAACTATAAAAAGTATAGTTGTATACTAAATGATAGTTTCCTAACTTTGCAAAAAAATAATACATAGATTATGGCTATTGAACATAAAAAGCGATTGATTAAATACAATGATAAAGAGTTCTCTTGCTCTACGAGTATTGCCATGGAGTTGATTGGAGGAAAATGGAAAAGTGTTATTTTAATATATCTTTTAAATGGCAAGCAACGCTATAATGAATTATATAAACTCATATCTACCATTACCGAGCGTACATTGAGCCTACAGCTTAAACAGTTAGAAAAGGACGGCTTAATCTCGAGAAAGGTTTACACAAAAAAACCGCCATTAAAAGTAGAATATGAATTAACCGCATTTGGTGAAACCTTAAGGCCTGTCTTGCTTGCAATTGCTAATTGGGGCACTTTAGCGGCTGAAGAAAAAGGAGAATATCTAGAATTATAATTATTAGCCAGCAGCTTGATACGAAATAAACACAAGTTTTTGATTAATAATTTTAAAAGTGTACCAAGCCATATATTCGTTTTCTGAGTTAAACGCACTACCATAGCTAAATGCGGTATGCTCATTAAACAATTCGGAATGACCTTTGACTGTATAACGTAAAATCACAGTATCACTTTTAATACTTAGAGATGTTTCATTTTCAAATAGACCATTATCAGTGGTTACTTTATATAAACCGTTTTCATTATACCAATTTACGTCCTCTAGATCTATAACTGATAATATATCCTTTAATTCCGTTTTTGTTTCGTTGATATATAATTTTGAAGTCCCTTCAAATTCCTTTTGAAACAGCGCATTAACAACAAGTGTATCGTTGTTAATCAAGGCCTCTTTCATGGCTTTTAGTTGCGCTATTGTAGTGTTTTTAATAGCTTCTTTCTGGTTTTCGAGTTTTAAAAAAAGACTGACATTTTGTTTTTCAATGGCATTTAATTCAATATTGTTTTTTGCACTAAAATCGGGTTGATACCAGGTGTAGTTTTCTAAAAAATAATCAGATATTCTATCATCGTTAAATACATATTGATGTCTTGCAAAGATCTCGTTTCTCATAATTTTCAATTCTAACAAGGATAAATGCTCAATATCTTGTTCTACATAACGTGTTGTGTCACATTCTGAACAATCGTTAATTTGCGAAAATGATGTTTGGGTAATAAGAATTACTATGAATAATAAAAGGAAATTTTTCATTTTGAAACAGATTTGATTTTTAACGCCTGCAGTCTTTGTCTATCCGAATGCTTTAGGTATTGAATGGCTATGCGGTTTTCGGGATGTTTATCAAACGTGTATAGAACAAACAGAAAAAATAACTCTAAAGGCTTCATTAATAGATATACCATATCTGACACGAGTTTTATGTTGAATATGTTGTAATACTTGTGAATAAAATGACCGACAATATTGTATTGGCTTCTAATGAATTTATGAACTCTAGGCCATTTGTTTTGAACCAACTCCTCAAAGGCATTGGAGATTAATAATTGTCGGTTACAGATTATTTTATTGCCATTACGCTCGCCATATCTCATGGGTTTAACGATGGATTTATGGCCATTGGCACCAACGGAACATAAAAAATGACCACCACATTCCACATTATCACACATGTAATCTAATTGCGAAAAACCATGTTTATAGGTCTCTGTAAACGCTTTTATTAAACTGTCTGGTTTCTGACCAAAAAGCAATAAAAATAAAGACAATACACTAAGTATAGGTATTAGAATTAATGTAAACACGGTGTACTTATATAGAGGTTGTAGTTGTAATATAGACCAGCTTACCTTCCCTATGACACTATTTGAATTTAATTGGTGCTCGTGTATGTGATCTCTAAGTATTTTATGATTTTTAATTAATTCAATATACAGTAATAGTATGATTGGCACATTACCCAATCCCCAAAATACAAATCCTAAGTCTATAGTATTTAAGTGAATACACAACAAAATATTAATCACTAACCCAAGTATTAAAAACGAATTTGTAAATACTTCTACAACAGGTGGTAAAATGCTTTTTCTAAAAATTGAAATACAATAAAATGTGGTATACGCAATAAGTAAGGCATAAATACCTATTCTATGTTCTGGAGAAAAAACTGCACTGTCTGTACAACAATCATTTGCTTCCAAAAAATCAAACATTAGAATAAAAAGTAGAGGAACAAAAACAACTGTCCATAATTGAATAGGCTTAAATAACTTTTCTCTTGTTTTTAGTCTGCCTTTGCTTAAATAAAAGATAAAATTAAAAACCACCAAGCTAAAAATGACGACTATAAATATAAATACAGGTAATGTAAGCATAGATTATTTTTTTTGAAGTGCTCTTATCTTATATTTTCTATTAATACTTGGATGTGTAATTTGTGCCAAGCTACTTTGTATTTCTGCAATAGAAATCGTATTGTATGTGGTTCCGTAATAATAACTCTGCGGAATCAAAGTAATAACATCGTCTTTAAAAAACGGCACGTTAATAGAAAACGATTGCACTAAAGGCGTATCTTGTAACAAGATAGTGTTTTTATAGACTTTATTAAGATAGATGGCCATGGTTTTTATTCTTCCATTTTTAAAATAAGAAGCTTCAGATAAAACTGATCCATTAACAAGACTTAATGTAAAAGGGTTGAGAATAGTATCATGAGGTGTTAATACGTCGTCAACGTGTAAATAGGTATGGTATACATGGTTCTCGCTATTTTTTAATAATCTTAGAGTTATTTTTGGATGGTCTTCTTCTTTAAATTCAAATGCTGTTCTATACGTTAGATCGGATAAATTATCATCTGTAAATTTTTCATTTGCAACTGTAGCCGAAATTTTAAAATTCAATATTTCAGAATACAATACATCTGCTTCTGAACAACATCTTCCAAACAGTTTTCCGGACCATATTTCTATCTTATCTTCGGATTCTAAATTGTAATACTCATAGATGGAATGCAATGGCTTTGCATATTGTTTTATTTCAGCTATAGCAACACTGTCAATTGATGCAATAACAAAGTCTTGCGCTTTTGACGCTTTATATTGATTAGAGCTAAACCTAAGCGTTGAAACTTCTGTAGAAACCTTACTTGTATCTCTACACAATCCGTTTGTATTGGGACGGCTTTTGGTCGTTGTAATTGTATTTTTTACTAAAATATTGCTATAACCATTGGTTTGTCCTGGAGACATTATAAGCGTCTTTGATTGATTAATAAAATCGCCGTAACAAACCGTATCTGTTTCTCCCTGATTTTCTTTAATCGTGTAATTATTTAGAATTTTTACCAAGGTATCATCTTGCTTTTTATATAGGGAAATGGTTTGGTAACTGTAAGGATTGGGCTGAGAATTATTATGATAACTTACGTTAACACCAAATGCTTGTTCGTGTTCTGAAAGTGCATAGGTCATAGTATCTATTTTTATTTCGGCTAGTTGTATTGCATCAGACGTCCAGCCATTTGTTTTAGATCCTTCTGAATATTTGTGTTTTAAAGTGCCTGACTTAGTATCAACAATTACAATATGACTGGTATATTCAAAATAACTGTCATCATTGGCATCGGTTTTTGAAATCTCAGGTATAGCGAAAATGGTTTCCTGTGGATTTGTTGGGTGCTCTTGCTGTGCGATTAGATCTAGGTTACAATTTTCTTTTTTAAGGTTTATATTTTTAAGGACTGTATCTCGTAAATTGAACTCTAATTTTGAGTGAACAGGTTCTATTTCTGAAACGATTTCTTGTATGATGACTTCGTTTTTTGCTTTTGAATGACAAGCCATTACAATAAATAACAGAAAATATATGCGGTATTTCATTGTTTAAAATTTTTAATTGGTCTTGGTAAATACCAAAAATCATTTGGAAGTTTAATGTCTATATTTTCAAATGAAACCATGTCTTTTGTCAACCAATTTACAGTCGTGTAATTTTCTGTAACTTCTGTAAAAACGGTCTCTAGTACTTTTTCTTCAATTTCATCATAAAGATAAATCTTACCACTATGCCAACAATCCATATAAGAAAAGACTGCGCAAAACAATTTTGAATACATATAGGTTGTGGCATAGACGCTATACTGCTTATCTGGACTATATATTTTTTGGCTCGTGTGAGCTGTTGAAACCATAAAAAGTATTAGCAAAATGAATAAAATGACAACGATTATACCTTTAGTTTTATTCTTTTTTTTCATAGCGTTTTAGATAAGACAACGTAAAAATAGTTGGTGATATAATACACTTCTGCCTTTCGCTTTGCGTAGCTTAACGCGTCTATATCTTTTTTTGCAATTCAATTTTATGATTGCTATGATCTGCTATCACAGATTGGGTTATCCAAGGTTTATAATGAAATAATAATAGTATGGGATTGACATACAATAGTCCAAAAATTACTAGAAACGAAATTAATTTTCTTATTACAAGTTTAAAAACACTTTTATTACCTATACATTCTAAAACTAGCAATGGAACCAGAATAATTAAATCGTCATAATAGATGAATGCCTTAAAAAAACCAATTTTTGTTTGAAACAAATGGAAACTATCCAACAAGAAAAGAAATCATAAGCTATAAAAAATGATTTGTATTGTTTTTAGCATTCTATTCTAATGATCTCAATGGCTTAACAATCATTTTTACCATAGATTAATATATCAAAAAGAATCTCATCTAATTCTTCTACAATTGTATCATCTTTACCATACTTTGTATCTAAAAATTGATTTTCCAATTCTACTTTAAACTGTTTTTCTGTATCTGGACTTACCCAATGTCCATATAAAGAACCTTCATTATTTTGTAGAAACAAAACGCCTAAAAACCCATCTTCAACCATACAATAATTCTTTTTTTGTTTATCAGCCGTTACGTCTAATAAAATCCATTGATCTTGATTATTATACTTATACATGGCATTTAAAATGGTTAAATCTCCACCACAAGGATGTTCTTGCTCTTTGAGATATAGAGATATTTTTATATTACCATTTAAAGTGCCCTTGAATAGTTCTGATCTAAGCACATCAGAAGTTGCATTAGAAATTTCATTCGTATCTGATTCAGAGTTATTAACAATCGCAATTAAATGTTCTTGTGCTTCTTGAGATTTTGTAGCTTCAGCTCCTTCCACAATTTCGGCTGTTTTAGCGTCATTTGACACTATTTTATCTTTGCACGATAAGGCTACTATCACTAGTATTATAATTAAGTTTTTCATATTTTTTTAGTTTTGGATTTTTCCTAAATAATATATTTGATTACCATTTACAGTGGTTGCATAACTTGTCTCACTATAGATAAACTCTTGGTCGTTTAACCAATAAAATTTATCATAATAACACAAATCGTGATTAAAAGCGGTTAAGTAAGTATAGGTATCTCCTGTTTTCACTTGAAAAAAATAATGACTACATTCTTGTCCGCCAAAGAAACCATTGAGTCTTATTTTTTTACTTGGTGATTCTATAATATATTCTGGGTTTCCAACGGTTTTAAGCGTTTCGCCTGTTTTTGTAGAAATTGAAAAATCACTGGCATGTCCACCTTCAAATAAAATAATTTCTTCAGTAGGGAAATAGGCTATAAATGAAAAATCATTAGATACTTGGTTAATTTTAAGGATTTGTCCGCTGTCTAAAATAATCTCATCTATAACGCGTCCGTTAAACGCGCTTTGCGTCCATTTTACTTTACCTTCCAATACTTGTTCAGCCTCTTGTTTAGACGTTATTTTTATTCTGTTAGATGGCTTTGGTGGTACATAATGACTATAAAATTTTAAACTGTCTATTTCTGTAATTTCAATAGAAGCTTTATTCAGTTTTTCTATAAATGCACTAAACACATAACCTTCGTTTTCAAATTGAACGTCTTTTTTGCTTTCTGAAATAATAAAAGGAAAATTTTGAAATTTAATTTTTACCCAAACGCCATTAAGCGTTTCATCATTATCCTTAATTTGAAGTTTTATATCAGTGATATCTAATAATTTTACGACACTTCCATAAGGTAATTTTCCTATTTTTTTAGAGTCAATTTTTGGCTCTTCTCTTATATTTAAACCACTTAGTGCTGTATTAAAATATAGTTCTTGGCTTTGCAATACAAAAAAGTTTAGAACATAAATACCTATGAATATTAGTTTTTTCATTTTAATAATTTCTAAATATATATTTTACTTTTATGCGTATTGCCATATATTAATGCATGGTGTTTTTAAGTCGTTTTAGACGTATGCACTACTATTTACTATCCTGGATCTTCACTTCTATATTCTAACTTTATTATAAGATGGTCTTCATTGTAGTGCAATTTTAAATAGTCCGACGCTCCTGCACCTAAAACATACGCAATATGATTTTCTTCATTCTCGTAGTTGGCCATTTCGAACCTATCCCAATTTTTAATTTGTTCTTTTAGGTTGAAATTAAAGCTATATGTTGAGGCTTGCTTTTTTTCGCAAGCCCAACCATCTCCATCGTTTGTAACTTCAATTTCTATAGATTCATCAATTTTTGAAGTTGATAAATTTTTATATTCTCCATCTGTGGCACCATCACATCTGTTGTCTTTATGATATACTAAAGTCCATTTATTATTAAAATATGAACTAAGACTTTCTCCATTTTTAAGACTTGCTACAAAGGCATCCTTATTATTGTTCGTAGTTTGAAACCTACTTAATGTATGATTTATATGCTTAGTGGACGTATTCTCTCCATCTGTAAAGTAAATATCATTAATGTTAATCCTATCTCTATATGCAATTTCTTTTGGCAACTTAGACACAGAAATATGAGTACTCACTTTGTTTTCTGTTGAAACAGTTATAGCATTAGCACTCGATGTATCCTTAAAGTGGACTGCACAAATTCCTAAGGCAAGAATCCGTAATATGAATATATTTATGTCTGTCATGCTATAAGATATAATTTGTCCTCGATTCGGTTATATATAATGTCTTTTAAATAATATCTAAAACTTTCTCCATTGTATAGTGCAAAATGAAAACAATAAAGGTAATTGCTAATATTATTGCCAAGCGAATTATAGTTGCATTTCTATGTGTTTTCAGCTTTTTTCTTAAATAACATATATCCATTAAAATAAACAAGAAAGCGATGATGCTACCTATAATTGATCCTATATGAATAATTCCAAATAAATAAAAAGCATCAATAAAGACTTGAAATTCACTATCTATTTCTGGTTTACCGCCAAAAAGAACGAGCATATAGCTGTAAGCCAAAATGAATGCCAATATGGTCCATGCTAGGTAGTTCAGAAACCGTTTTAATGTGTGCATTATTTTAAACTATTCAAATCTTTCAACAAAAAACAGACATCGGTTTTTGTCATTCCAATATGTGGATAATACTCTACTGCAGCTGGTGCTGCCAATAAAATTAGCGTTGCTTTTGGTGTTTCTTTCTTTGTTAATCTAATAAGTTCTTTACCAATCCCTAGCTTTTGGTAGTTTTCATCTACTGCTAAATCTGATAAATACGTACAATACACAACATCTGTAATTGCTCTAGAAACACCTACTAATGTTCCTTTATCTCTCGCTGTAATAATTAAGCTGGCATTGTCTACCATAGCTTTAATTCTGTCTAAATCATCTATAGGACGTCGTTCGCCAAGAGTAGATTTAATGAGTACATCTTTAAATTCAGTTGGTGAAAGATTTGGTTCTATGTGGTAACTTATCATTTAGTAGTAGCCTTTATCCATTAGTTGTATGAAATTACACCTAATTCTGGTTTTGCTTCGACTTCTAAATTAGAAATAAATTCTAAATAATGGCCATTAGTATCACTGAAATAAATCGCTATGGCTGGCATTCATGAAAATACGGTTATTACTCCACCAATAATTTAATTACCACTTGTTCTAGTTTGTCTTTGATTTTAATAAAATACAAACCACTTTCTAAGTTTTGCGTGCTAAACTGCAATTGAGTTAATGATACATTTTTTATAACGTCTACATTAATTTGTTTGCCTTGGGCATTAAACACTGTTACATTAGACATTAAAATATGACTTTCTATGGTTACCAAACCTCTTGCCGGATTAGGAAATATAGAATAACTCTGCACACGGACAGTTGCAGTGCTCAAAGCAACACTTGGTTCTAAATAATCTGGAATTCCACTGTTGTCGGTATCATCATCCGTAGGATCTCCATTATTATTGTAATCTTCGTTTACTGTTAGAATGCCATCATTATCATCATCATCATCTAAATAATTGGCCAAACTATCCATATCAGTATTGTCATCATCTAAATTACCATTTGAGTTGATATCCTCTAGAACGTCTGAAACACCATCACCATCAGAATCTACACAGTTATTTTGATCTATAACATACAAATCTATAGATGTATAATCATAAGTTCCTGAACTATTTTGGCTAACACGACCAAATATAGTTTGTGGATTTAAATAATTTACAAATGGCGTTTGTAGTGCGTTTACATCCATTTCTGCATCTACTTGCGAGGCATAATAAGACACAGTAAATTCGGATGGATTTTGATTTCCTAAAAGTAGACTATCAAAGGTATTAAGATCAAATTGCGTATAGCCATCAGCTGTGTTATCATCGCATAACTCATAATTTATAGGACCATATGCAATTTGCGCGTAATTGAAGTTTAAGACAATAAAAGCCGTTAGGAAAAACATTATAGTTTGCTTCATTTTTTTAGATTTAAATTGATGTTTTAATGACTACTAAATTGAAAGGTTGTTTTTGAGGTTACTCAAAACTTATTGGCAATTGAGACCTTGAAATTTTTACAATATGAAAAGGTTGTGTTACCATATTAGAGTCATCACCTTCAGGAAATAAGTCTACAACACTAACCAAAATATTTTCAGAATTAGAACTTATACTCAAATCTAACTCATGTCCTCCGTTGTTTTTAACAGTATCAAAAACAGCAATGACTGTAAATAAATCAAAATCTATATCTCTTTCAGAGAAATCATTAGTCACATTATTTACAGCATTCATTTGAAGCATTAAGTCATTCCAACTGCTTAAATCATTAATGACTAGGTTTTGTTGTACAATACCTTCGCTCCCATTACCATAAAGATTACTTTTGGCTATTAACGTAGAATCTACGTTTACAGTTCTCGTTTCAGTGTCGTCCGAATCACAGCTTATTGTAAAAACGGCTAACAACATAATTAATACATGCTTTTTCATAATTTATATGTTTTTATTATTTAATAATTGATTTTTTTTTATTCTAAACACTTAGGAACTCCCATAACTATTTTGTAAAATTTATAGTGGCATTCAGCTAAAAAACTGTTTATTGAATACTATAAGATTCCAATCTTTTTTCTCCGTAATGCTCACTGTCAGAAGCGAATGACAACGTACTTAAAATTTCACCTTTACCATCTTCTCTATAAACATGGTCTAAAGCGTTCAATTGATTTCCGCTGACATCTCTCAGAAAATAATTATTATCTAAACAATTAAAATCACCCAAAGATTCTATGTTAATTACGTCTTGAATTGCGGATAACTTTAAATTAATTGAAGTAAAACTAATAACATCAACATGGCCTACATAATGCTCGTCGTAATTGTTATTTGCGTATTTAATAGAACCAATATCATTGATTAAAAACCCTAAAGAGTCTCTAAACCTATAGTTTTTTTCGCCATTGCTTGGAAAAGCTATATTTCCATTGTTGCCAGAGACGATATGTTTAAAATTGAAATAGGTATTGCCATTTATTTCTATGGTATGTGTAATATCTACAGTTTCTGTAATGGTGGTCGCTACAAATTCACCTGATACCAAATCTTTAGCATAATATTTATACGCCCAAGAATTACCTTCTGTTAAAGCATAAAAATTGTCATTTTCTGTGGTTACATTATCATTTGTACTGCATGAACAAACAATAAAAACAGTCATTAAAATAATTGCAATCTTTTTCATAATATTTTGTTTTACGTTATTAATAATAAATTTTAGTATTAAGCAGAGATTTTAAGAAATACCTGCTCCATTTCTTTAAATGCTTTATTTTGTGATGAGGTTAACAATATGTTTTTAATTTTTCCTGTGACAATTTCTAATACATTTTGATAGCGCTTTTGGCTATTACCAAAGTAGGCTTGCATTATTTTATTTGGAATGATATAGGTCATTTTCAATGAGTTTTCATTTTCAAAATAAACTTTCATACCATGCATATTACTTTTTTTAAGCACTAGACATTGTTCCATTTGCCCATGAATATTGGTCCTGACTTCCCAACTATCATATTCTTTAGAACTTTCAAAAGAAGTTGCAGTTTTTAAATAACTATAAAGTGTATCTAAAGAATTATATTCGTTTTTAATTTTTATTGTTTTTTCCATAGGTTTTGCTTTATAAACAGTGATAAAAAGCCACTTAATATTTAATAAAAAGTGGCTCAACTTTCAACTATTAACATTAATTAACTACAACTTTTTTTATAATAATTCCCGTATCAAATTCAAGCTGTAAAACATAAATACCACTAGCAAAATGAGTCGTTGCTATCTCTGTAGCACTACCTTCTTCTATTAAAGTCCCTGTAATGCTATAGATGGTATAGTTTTGTAATCTTGCATGGTTTGAGACTATAACTTTTATTGCGTTTGTCGTTGTAAAGACATCAACATCATTGGCTAACTCATAATGAGATGTGTTTAAAACAGCATCTTCAGTAACAGGATTAAATCCTGACCAATCTGCGTTAGCACTAGGATTTGTAACATATACACCTGTCGTACCAACTGGTATATGCAAAGCAGTATTACTTCGATCAAAAATAAATGTATCATCCTGTCCTGTCGTTACCGTTGGAGGCACCATAGCTAATGAGGTTACATGCGCTAATGATGGGTTATTGCCAAAAGCAAGCAAACCTATAGAAGTGACATTACTTGGTATGGTAATATCTGTGAGGCTGTTATCTACAAAAGCACCTGTACCAATCGTGTTAACATTAGCTCCAATAATTAAATTGGTTAATGCATTAAATGAAAATGCCGTATTTTCTATTTCAGTAACACTGTCAGGTATGGTAACATCTGTTAAGTTATTATTCTCAAAAGCAGATATGCCAATATTAGTTACACCATCTGGAATGGTAACACTAGTTAACGCTTTATTGGCAAAAGCAAAATCTTCAATTTCTATAACGTTAAATGTTGTAACACTAGGTATTGCAACCGTTGCTGGTATAGTCACAACAGAACCATTTGCGGCATCATAATCGGTCACTTTAATCGTCGTTGCAGAACTTGCCTCAAATACCATTTTAAAACCTGTCCATTGCGC
This sequence comes from Winogradskyella eckloniae, assembly GCF_013249045.1. Lineage (GTDB taxonomy): Bacteria > Bacteroidota > Bacteroidia > Flavobacteriales > Flavobacteriaceae > Winogradskyella > Winogradskyella eckloniae. Next base: position 152,095 of record NZ_JABRWP010000004.1, on the reverse strand, counting down.
TCCTGAATTTGTCACATATGCATCTGTAGTATTACCTGTTAGTATTAAATGAATAGTACTTCGGTCACTTGCAAACGAATCATTAATACCTGCTACTGTTGTTATGGTTGGAGGCGTTGGGTTTAATGAAAGGACTTCAGTTAAAGGATTAAAATTAAAAGCTCTATTGCCTATACTGGTAACACTTGCAGGTAATACGATACTAGTAAGATTATTAAATGCAAAAGCATTAAAGTCAATATTGGTTACGGTGTTAGGTATTGTAATACTTGTTAATTGGTTCGAAGCAAACGTTCCGTGATTTATACTTGTAATACTATTTGGAATTGTAACACTTGTTAATTGATTAAGTTCAAAAGCAATTGCACCAAGACTAGTGACACTATTAGGAATAGTAATACTTGTAAGTTCATTATCCGCAAACGCCTGATTACCAATAATAGTTACGCTATTCGGAATCGTAACATTCATGATGTCATTAAACGCAAAAGCATCGGATTCTATTTCAATAACACTATTTGGAATCGTAATATGCGTTAATTGATTATTCATAAAGGCACCACTTCCTATACGCGTTACACTATAAGTAGTCATATTGTGAACAAGAGACGCTTGTAGGTCTACAGTTGTGCCACCAGCCATATTATAATCTATAGGTTTAACTGTATTTGGCGCTACGGAAGTTACTTCATATGTAATATAATCTAATACAAATGTATCACCAACAATTTGGGAGTTCCCTATTGAAGCGATAAATAGGGCCATCAACAAAGTAAATAATGTTTTCATAATTTTTAATTTAAGTTTATAGTTTGATTTGGTTATTAGTAATCCATTTTAATGAGTTCACCATTAAGATCGTATCGAAATGTAAACGTGGTACCACCATGCTCTGGTTGAAGCATTACCGTATATTCTGTTTTAGATACATCACCGTTTTTTGGGAATTTTACAAATGCCATGGATAAGGTTGGGTGCTCTACTTTTTTATCTGCTGTAAGTTTTTCGCTAGATTTTTCAGCTAATGCACCTAAAGTAGATAGACTAATCGTTTCATTTAATTGAAACATATAATCTTCCGCTTTGGTTCCTTGCGGCACTTCTAATGAGATTTCTGAGGTTTGATTCCATGTGCCTTGAGTTTGGTTCCATTGTCCCATTTTTAAAGTGCTAGGATCGTCAGTAACCGTAACACCTATAATATTTCCAATAGATTTATTGTAGGTAATTGTTAAATCAGTAAAATAAGCATCACTTCCAAATTCACTTTTTATATCGCTTTCTATATCTGCAAAACCGTCTGCAGTTGCAGGTTGCTTTCCTGTGCTTCCTCCACAGGCCATTAAAGTAGTGCATACCATGACGAATAGCATTTTAAAGGATAAAGTTTTCATTTGATGTGGTTTTAAATTTGGTTTAATTGATTCCATAAAAGTTTGTAGGTTTAAATTATACAGATCAAACTTATTTAATTGTAAAGACCTAAAGCACTATAAATAGTACGTTTGTGACAGATACCCTACAAATTAGTGACGAAACTTTATATCATTTTTAATGGCATATGTTTTTTGATAGAAAAAACTTTCTGGCTCTATGCTCAATTGAAAAAAAAAGAAGATTAAGATTAACTTTATTTAGAAGTGGATTTTGTCTAATTGATCTAAATAAGTTTCTCCAACCGGAATTGATTGTTCTTTTATTGTGACAGAATTTTTAGATTTCCCTGTCACTTTATCTATTCTAATAATGTAAGACCTATGGATGCGCAAGTATTCTAAGGCATCTGGTGTAGTTTTAATAAATTCCCCAATTTTACAACGGATGGTATAGGATTTAGTCAAGGTGAATATATCTAAATAATTTCCGGATGATTTAATGAATAATATTGTATTGGTAGGAATTTTAATATCCTCACCATTCATTCGTATTTCCATGAATTTCTCATCGCCTTTTAATTTCTTTATCAATAACCGAATAAATTCCCTAGTGATATCTTTATTATAAGACAGCACTCTAATTTTAAAGAATACACACACTAAGCCTACAAAAGCAATGAAACATAATGTATAGAACCAACCCGATTTCCAAAAAGGCGGCTTAATGATAAATGTATATTCTAATTGTTCGTCTGTATAACATGTTTTACCTATACACGCTTTTACCTGAAATGTGTATTTACCATAGCTTAAGCTCGGAAAACTAATGACTCTACTGTTAGAGGTGTTCCATGACTCATCGACTTCCTTTAATCTATATTGGTAAGTTAAATCATTATGATTAGCATAAGAAATCCCTTGAACCAAGAAGGTAATGTTGTTTTCATCATAGCTTAATTTTGGCGTATCCTTAGCGACATAATTGTTATCATTAACCGTTACTTTTTCTAGTCTTAAAAACCCTGTATTAATGGCCTTATGTGCCAAAGCACGTTTAGGTAGGTAACATAATCCTTCTTTTGTACCAACCCATAATGTATCATTTATAATTTCAATATCCTCGACTTCATTACTCAATAATCCTGCATTTTTATCAATACTTGTAATATTAAAACCATAAGCATTGAATACAATACGGTTTAAACCTTTGTTGGTACATGCCCAAATAGTAGTGTCGTTTTCTACAAAAATTTCATTTATGATATCACTAGTAAGACCTTCTTGAATTGATATATTATAAATTTCTGGACCATAGACCACAATGCCTTTACCTTGGGTAGCAATATAGACCAATTCGCCATTTTTACTCAAATCCATATCCTCTACTCTGTAGCTTAATAATTCTGAAGTTTGAGGTAAAGATGCCAAACTGTCCTTTTGCTTTTTAAAAACTCCAAAAGGCGTACCTATTAAAGTATCATTTTTATAGATACAAATATCTTGCACACGTTTAGAAAGCCTTGTAAATTCATTTTTTCTCAAATCAAATATGCCACTAGGGTTGCTCGCGTAAATGGATTGGTTACTAACTGGTTCTGATAATTTGGTTAAATACAAATTATACACCAACTCATGATTATATTCTGTTGTATTATTACGAATCGAATAAATTGTTTTTAAAATAGAATCATATTCCACATAAGCCGCAGAACGAGCATTTACATCATTTGACTTTGCATAAGTAACCGTTCTATCAGAAGCAATTGTGGCTACAGATCCATTTCTAAAACCAACAATGAGATCACTGTTTTTTCTCGTCAAGGAGTTAATGTGAGATGATGTATCTTCATTTTGAAATTGATGAATAGAAACTAACGGATTTTTCACATAGTAAACACCAGCATTAGAGGTTGTAAACCAATAACCACCTTCATGATCTATTAAAAAATTTGTAACCGATTTACCTTTTAAAAATTTATTAACTACCTGACCTTGGTTGTTCAATATTTTGCAGCCACCAAATAAATAACCAACAAAAAACTGTGTACTATCTATTACTTTCATTCCAAGAGCTTTTCGCTTAGAATTAATGGTTTTTTTCTGCTTTTTTTGATTTATTATTTCAATAGTATCGCCATCCATAAAAATAGATTTCTGACCTGGCACTAACCATGAAGCATACAAGTGTGTGCTTGCACCTTTTCTTTTATTAAAGTGATTAGAAATTATATCTTTATTTGAAGTGGTGAAATAAGATACAGGCCCTTTAGCATATTCATTTAAAACCACATAACGTTCAGGTATAACCTCTAAATTAAAATATTGATCACTTGTATAGTTTTTAGTAAGATTACCATCTTTATCAATCTGTAACTCTCCATTTATATTATTGCCACCAATATGAAGCGTTTTAGATGCATCAACAAAACAACTTTTTATAATACTTGAAGAATTAAATTCCTTTTGTAATGTGCTATTATATGTATAGGCTGTAAAGCCATCAAATTGTTCATTGAAATAAAAAAGTGCCTGATTATGATAGGTATAGCACCAAACCTGACCATTTGTTTGCGGATAAAATCGAAGTACTACATTACCTGGTAAGCCGTCGTTACTATCAAAGTTTTTAAATTCATAGCCATTAAAACGTGACAAACCTTTATCTGTAGCAAACCAAATATGTCCAACTTTATCTTGGTAAACATCATATACTTCAGAGCTTGGTAAACCTTCATCAACACCATAGTGCTTATAAATGGACTCTTGTCCATTTATTAATGAAAAAAAAGTTAGTAAAACTACTAACAAAAATGAATGTCTGTTAAATATCAAGAAATAATTATTTTTACAAAAATACCATTTTAAATAGCATAGAAATATTTACAATAAAAACGTTTATTCCGTTCGTCACTATTATCCATGGGTTCGTCACAAAGTCAGTAAAATCAATTATTTTTGAGTGCAGGTCAATTGATTTTAAGTTTATAAATACCTAATGCGTTATAGTGATATTATCAAAAATAATTTTAGACCTTAGCCATTAAAAAACATATGACATGCGTTGAAAAATGAGAGTAAACACTAATCTTACAACTTATACTTGGCATCAAGTTTTTCTAAATATTTAACCATGAAATATCTAAATAAAAATTACCTTGCTATTTATATTAATAACGACGCAGTAAATGGATTCAAATTATAAAGACATTATAAAAAACGCTTACGATTTTACAAAACCAATTAAAGACCTTGGAAAACTAGCCACATATATTCCCGAATTGGCAAACGTGAATCCCTCTAATTTTGGCGTTCATATGTCTAAAAATGATGGTACTGAATTTGGAATTGGTGATTATGAAGAGAAATTTTCAATTCAAAGTATCGCCAAAGTACTTTCTTTAACCTTAGCAGTTAAGTTTCTCGGTGAAGAGATTTGGACACGTATTGATGTAGAACCTTCTGGTACTAAATTCGATTCATTGTTATTATTAGAAACCTATGGAGGCATTCCTCGCAACCCTTTTGTTAATTCTGGTGCTATTGTAATTTGTGATATTTTAATTTCTCATCTAGAAAATGCACGTGAAGAATTTTTAGAGTTTGTTAGAGACTTAAGTGATATTCCGGATCTAAACTATTCAGATAAAATAGCAGATTCAGAAAAAGCAACAGGATATAGAAATGTAGCCTTGTGTAATTTTATTAAATCTTTGGGTAATATAAAAAATGATCCGACAGACGTATTAGACTTTTATTTTGATATGTGTTCTTTAGAAATGAATTGCAAACAACTATCGCGCACATTTTCATTTTTAGCGAATAGTGGTTGTAAATTAAAGGATGGCAAAGAAATCATTACGAGCAGTCAAGCAAAACGAATAAATGCCTTAATGCTAACGTGTGGGTTTTATGATGAGTCTGGTGAATTTGCGTTTAAAGTTGGTTTACCAGGAAAAAGTGGTGTTGGTGGTGGCATCGTTGCGTTATATCCTAACAACTTTACCATTGCAGTATGGAGTCCTAAATTAAATGCCAATGGCAATTCGTTTAAGGGCATGAAACTTTTAGAAACTGTAACCACGCATTCTGAAATGAGTATTTTCTAACGCTCATTTTTACGATTCTAAAAACCTATATAGCCTTTTATTTAGATAAATCTAAAAAACAGAACAAACCCAAATCATCAATTCTTTTTCTAGGTAAAATACCTTATTTTGCAATAAACACAGGTAAATTTCTATCTAGGCAGATTACTAACATTCTAAATTCTATGTATGGCATTAAAAATTGTAATATCTCATAAGACGACTTACAAATATGATCGTAAAGTTGCATTATCTCCTCATGTGTTTAGATTACGACCTGCACCACATTCAAGAACACCAATTGAGTCCTATTCTTTAAAAATAAAACCAGAAAACCAATTCTTTAATTGGCAACAAGATCCTTTTGGTAATTATGTTGCAAGATTAGTATTTCCAGATAAAACTGATGAGTTATCTGTAGATGTGGAAATTATTGCCGATTTAAAAACAATTAACCCTTTTGATTTCTTTATAGAAGAATCCGCTGAAGAATTTCCTTTTGAATATTCTGAAACGGTTAAAAAAGAATTGCAACCCTATTTAGAAATAACCGATAACGGTAATTTATTAAAAGAATTTTTAAAAACTTTAGATTATACGCCAAGGAAAACCATCTATTTTTTAGTGCATGTAAATCAAATGATTTATGACTATTTAAGCTATAATATTCGTTTGGATCCTGGTGTGCAATCTTGTGAAGAAACATTAGATCTTAAGAAAGGATCTTGTCGTGATTATGCTTGGTTATTTGTACAAACATTACGTCATTTAGGATTTGGAGCACGTTTTGTTTCTGGTTATTTGGTACAACTAAAAGCAGATGAGAAATCCTTAGACGGCCCTTCTGGTCCTGAAGAAGATTTTACAGACTTACACGCTTGGGCAGAAGTGTATTTACCTGGTGCTGGATGGATCGGTTTTGATGCAACTTCTGGTTTATTAGCTGGTGAAGGTCATATTCCACTAGCGTGTACACCTTCTTTTGAAAGTGCTGCACCAGTTTCTGGTATGACTGATGTTTGCGAAACAGAATTCTTTTTTGAAAATTCAGTTCAACGCATTTTTGAATCGCCTAGAGTCACAAAACCATACACAGAAGATCAATGGAAGGCCATTGATAAACTTGGTCACAAAGTTGAAAAACAACTTCAAAAAAATGACGTGCGTTTAACTATGGGTGGAGAACCTACATTTATATCCATAGACGATTTAGAAGCTCCTGAATGGAATACGGCTGCAGACGGACCGCATAAACGCCAACTCGCTAAAGAGTTATCAAAAAGATTGCATAAAGAATTTGGTAAAGGTGGTGTTTTGCATCATGCACAAGGTAAATGGTATCCTGGAGAACCTTTACCAAGATGGCAAATTGAAATTTGCTGGAGAAAAGACGGTAGACCAATTTGGTATAACAAAAAGTATCTTGCCACATATACCGATAATTTTATAGTACCTCCAAATTCAGATAAATTATTCCTAGAAACATTAACCACTTATTTAGGCGTTTCAAAGGAACATATCATTCCAGGTTTTGAAGACGCCTTCTATTTTTTATGGGAACAAGGAAACTTACCTATTGATATTGATCCCACTAAGGACCGAGACAATACTTTAGTAAAAAATAAAATAAAAGAAATTTCAGAAAACGGCGCATCAACTCCTGTAGGTTATTTATTACCCTTAAATACATCAAGAGGAAAGTGGTTTTCGTGCGAATGGGCTTTTAGAAGACAGCATTTATTCTTAACACCAGGTAATTCTCCTATGGGATTAAGATTACCGCTCAATTCTTTATTAGAAAAATCAGTATATGAAGTATTTCCTTCTTATGAACCCGATTTGTTTTCTAAAAAGAAAAAATTACCAAGTTATAGAGATATTGTAAAAAAACGACACAAAGCATTTGTAGACAACGGTCCTAATCCTGATGCCTCAAAATATTTTGTTAGAACCGCCATCTGTGCCGAAATAAGAGAAGGTAAATTGTTTTTGTTTTTACCACCTTTAGATTCTGCCGAGAGCTTTTTAGATTTAATTGCAGCCATAGAATTTACCGCAAAAGCGTTAAAAGTACCTGTGGTAATGGAAGGTTATGATCCGCCAAAAGACAACCGACTAGAATCTCTAAAAATAACACCAGATCCAGGCGTTATAGAAGTTAACGTGCATCCTGTGACCAATTGGAAAGATTTATGTTATAACACAATGACCTTCTATGAACAAGCCAAACTATCGCGATTAGGTACTGAAAAATTTATGTTAGATGGTAAACATACAGGTACTGGAGGTGGTAATCACGTAACTTTAGGTGGTACAAGTCCGGCAGATAGTCCGTTATTACGAAAGCCGAGCTTACTGAGAAGCTTATTGACCTTTTGGCAACATCATCCTGGATTGAGCTATTTATTTTCTGGCTCTTTTGTAGGACCAACCAGTCAAGCTCCTAGAATTGATGAAGCTCGTACAGATAGTTTATATGAATTAGAAATTGCGTTTAGTCAAATCCCAAAAGATGGAGAAGTGCCTTTTTGGCTCACAGATAGGTTGTTTAGACATTTGCTAACCGATTTAACAGGAAATACGCATCGTGCAGAATTTTGTATTGATAAATTATATTCACCAGACTCGTCAACCGGACGCTTAGGAATTTTAGAATTACGTGGCTTTGATATGCCGCCTCATCCCAAAATGAGTTTAGTGCAAATGCTTTTAGTAAGAACGCTAGTCTCTTGGTTTTGGAAAAAACCTTACGAACATAATTTGGTGCGTTGGGGAACGGAATTACATGACAAATTTTTAATAGAACATTATGTACGTGAAGATATTAAAGACGTTGTCGCACAGCTAAATAAAGCCGGTTATCAATTTGAAGAAGATTGGTTTAATCCATTTTTTGAATTTAGATTTCCACTTCATGGCATGTTAGAGATTAATAATATTCACTTAGAATTGCGCGCAGGAATAGAACCTTGGAATGTTTTAGGTGAAGAAATGACAGGTGGCGGAACGGCTAGATATGTAGATTCTTCTTTAGAAAGATTGCAAGTAAAAGTATCTAATTTTATTGATGAGCGTTATGTATTAACCTGTAATGGTGTAAAAGTACAATTAAAAAACACTGGCGTAAAAGGCGAATATGTGGCTGGCGTCAGATATAAAGCATGGAACCCTTACTCAGCATTACACCCAACAATTCCTGCAGACACACCATTAGTATTTGACATTGTAGATACATGGAATAAACGTTCTATTGGTGGCTGTACATATTATGTTGCGCATCCTGGTGGACGCTCATATGACGTCCATCCTGTGAATAGTTTCGAAGCAGAATCAAGAAGAATTAATCGTTTTTGGGAGTTTGGACATACGCAAGGCGAGATTAATCCGGTAGAAAACATTAATTTAGACACAGAACCCGTAAGCAGAAATGTAGCTAAGAAAAATAGCTCTAATCGTTTTTCATATAAAGAATTACCAGTTAATTTTGAATTTCCTTACACTTTAGATTTACGTAAAAAGTAGAAAGCGTTGCTAATTATAAAATGAAAACTCTGACAAAGACCATATTTAAGAATTATTTTTCGGCATCATCTAAATATGATGAATTGCTTACCTCAAAAATGAGCATTAAGGACAATTGGAAAGTTTTATCGCAAAACTTACTCCATATTGGTACCGAAAATCTGGCTATAAAACAGACCGAATTAAATTGGCTTTTATCAGAAAATGGTGTTACCTATAATGTGTATAACGACCCAAACGGTCTCAATAGACCATGGGATTTAAATGTGGTGCCATATTTAATTCACCAAAACGAATGGACTAACGTTGAAAAAGGAATTCAGCAACGTGCAGAATTATTAAATCTCATTTTAAAAGATCTATATGGCAAAAGGGAACTGCTTAAAAATGGCATATTACCACCAGAAGTCATTTATGCGCATAGTGGATTTTTACGTGCTTGCGACCAAATAAAATATAAGAATGCTAAGCAACTTTCCATATATGCCGCAGATTTAGCTAGAGGTCCAGATGGGAGAATGTGGGTTGTGAATGATAGAACGCAAGCACCTTCTGGTATGGGTTACGCTTTAGAAAATCGTTTTTCTACGAGTAAAGTCATTCCGGAGTTGTTCACAAATATTAATGTAACCCAACCTACTAATTTCTTTAACGACTTTAATCAACTGTTAATTAACTCTGCAGCCACAAATGCTGAAAGTCCAATGGTTGTTATTTTAACACCTGGTCCACATAACGAAACGTATTTTGAACATTCGTATTTATCGTCATTTTTAGGCTATCCGTTAGTTAAAGGAAATGACTTAGTGGTAAGACACGGAAAAGTTTGGTTAAAGTCCTTAAAAGGGTTGAAACAAGTCGATGTCATTTTAAGACGAATCGATGACACCTTCATGGATCCATTAGAGTTACGAGAAGATTCATATTTAGGTGTCGCAGGTCTATTAGAAGCGGTTCGTTTACAGAATGTATCTATTATAAATCCTATTGGTAGTGGTGTATTAGAAAACCCAGCACTCAATCCTTTTATGAAAAATATTTGTAAGTATTTTTTAAATGAGGAATTAATTCTGCCGCAGATTGCATCTTGGTGGTGTGGACAAGAAAAAGAAAGAAAACATGTTTTAGCAGATTTACCATCCTTTGTTTTAAAAAGAATTGATAGATCTAATAGAGAACACATATATTTTTGTGAATTTTTAGATAAAGCAGCTTTAGAACAACTAAAAAAGGAGATTTTAGAATTTCCTTTTAGGTTTATTGCTCAAGAAAAAATAGCGTTTTCAACCGCTCCAAATTTTATAAAAAATCAATTAGAACCTCGAAAAATATTATGCCGTACATTCGCCATAGCTAAAGACGACAGTTATAGTGTTATGCCAGGTGGCTTAGTAAGAGTTGCACCAGAACGTGAAGAATTATTTGTGTCTAATCAACGTGGTGGTACAAGCAAAGATTTTTGGATTGTTACAGATACGCCTCAACCTAATCTTCAAAATTATTCTTGGAATAAATCTAACTCAAGTCCATCTACAGTAATAAATGATGTACCTAGCCATACGGCAGAGAATTTATTTTGGTCAGGTAGATATATTGGTCGTGCGTTAGTGACTGCAAGATATTTAAGAATGGTTTTAAACCAAATGACCAATGCGCAGTATAACGATAGAAAATCTGAATCTGAAAGTTTAAAAATACTCTTTCAATCCATCACAAAAATAACATCTACCTTTCCTGGATTTATTGGAGAAAACGAAGCCGAAGCGTTACAAAATCCTTTAAAAGAGATTAAAGACATTATTCTTGATGAACATAAAATAGGAAGCTTTGCACAATCTATGCAAAGTTTTAGCAATTCATACTATGCGTTAAGAAACTTATGGTCTAGAGATATGTGGCGCGTTTTTGATGGTATCCAAAAGCACATTAAAACCTTAAAAAACAAAGAAGACTACACAGTGTATACACTGACAAATTTCTTTGACAAAATTATTACGAGACTTATCGCTTTCATGGCATTAACAGAAGAAAGCATTATGGTAAGACAAGGCCTTCTACTCTACTTCATTGGTTTACAATTAGAAATTAGCGCCATGAATATAGAAAAATTTAGAGCTGTATTAATTGTAAATTATGATGAAGAACTCGAATATGAAATTTTAGAATCCTTATTAAACAGTCATGAAAGTTTAAACATTTACAGGTACAGTTACAATTCTTATTTAAGTATAGAAAACGTCATAAATTTAATCATTTTAGATAAAGAATATTCTAGATCGTTAACCTATCAAATGCATCGCTTAAAAAAGGATATTGATAAATTACCTTCTACCCATCAAAATAACGAATTGACCGTTTGCCAAGAAAACATGAATCTCGTTATCTCCAAATTAGAAAGTTTTACAATTTCAGACATGTTATCAATACATTCAGAATCTAATATGCGTGATAAATTAGATCAACTTTTATCTGATTTGAGTGATTTGTTACATGTCACATCCATGTCTATTTCAGATACATATTTTAATCATTCGCAACCTCAAAAACAATTGGTTAACAGAAAAATTTCGAATTAATATGATTTTTGATCTTTGGCATAAAACAAAATATATTTACGAAAACGGAGCTTCGTTTTGCCATAATTTAACGACCATAAAGCCCAAAACATTTCCTGGGCAAACCTTATTAGATTATACCTTAGAAATTTCGCCAACGCCTACAGATATCACAGAACGCACTGATTTCTTTGGCAATGCTGTAACTCGTTTTTCAATTCAACAACATCATAAGGAGCTTATTGTTATTGCCAAAAGTAAAGTTGAACGCGATTATGCGTCACAAATTGATCATGAAACGTTTTTGAAAGCAAAAGATATTTCTATAGAAGACACCAAATTGGTTTTAAAAGGAACAGCTTCAGAATTAATTGATGTAAGACAATTTTTAATGCCTTCGCCTTTAATATCTAGTAATAGTGAAACCATTAAATCCTATGCAGCAATGTCCTTTAAACCTGGACGATCGTTCTATGACGCTACGTATGAATTGATGCAACGCATTTATACTGATTTTGATTTTGTACCTGGATTTACAAACATTGCTACACCTTTAAAAGAGGTTATGTTAGCAAAAAAAGGGGTTTGTCAAGATTTTGCTCAAATTGCAATAGCATGCATAAGGTCTATGGGATTACCTGCAAAATATGTCAGTGGCTACATAGAAACCTTACCTCCTGAAGGCAAAGAAAAACTCATTGGGACAGATGCATCGCACGCATGGTTTTCTGTATACTTACCAAATTATGGTTGGGTAGATTTTGATCCTACAAATAATCAAATCCCAAAAAACCAACACATTGTTGTAGCACATGGTAGAGATTATTATGATGTACCTCCATTAAAAGGTGTAATTTATAGTATGGGAAAAAATACTATGGAAGTTTCTGTAGACTTAAGACCTTCTAAAGATTACTTAGCCCAAATGCAATCACAATCGCAACAATAACAAAATTTAAAATTATCTACGCTTAGGTAATAAAAGATGATGAACAAACTTTAGCTTTTCTATTATAGCAGTTGAGATAACAAACGGATAAACATCTGGAATTCCCATCGCTCTGTTTATACTATTTACCGCTAAGGATAAAGGAACACATTTACGCACAATGACGTCAAAATTTACTTTGGTATAAGGATCAAAGGATACTTTTGTTTTTAAATCCTTAGTTTTAAAATTTGGTTTCACATTAAGCTTAAAGAAATAGGCTGTTTCTACCATATCCATAATGTGCAGATAGTGCGCCCAAGTTTCTGCCCAATCTTCCCAAGGATGTGACGTGGCATATTTGCTAATGTATGATTTTTGCCAATCCTTTGGTGTTCCTGTTTTATAATAGGTTTGGAGTGCTTCAGAATAATCTTGAGATTCATTACCAAAAATGGACCTAAATTGAGCTAATACTTTGGCATCATTTTTTACTAATCTGTTCCAGTAATAATGACCAACCTCATGCCTTAAATGTCCTACTAATGTTCTGTAGGACTCTCTTAAATCTATTCTGGCTTGTTCTCTAAGTACTGAATTCGCTTCTTTAATTAAAATTGTAACAACACCATTAGCATGACCTGTCATTATTTTTTCATTGTCTTGTTTGGCGACAAAATCAAAACACAAACCATCCTCGTGCTTTAATTTACTAGGTATTCGTAAATTAAACTTTTGAAGTTGATATATTAAACGATGCTTTGCAACTTCAAGATTTCTCCAATATTCAAGATTATCGGATTCTGGATCAGATAGATTTGGTATGGTTCTGTTGAGCTGGCATGCGCTACAATAATCTTCAGGACTATCCTTGGCTATTATCCAATTACAAGCATCGTACACTTTGTTTTTACAATATTTATATTCAAGATGTTCTCGATCCGATATAAGCGCTTTTATATTAGGTTCAAAAGAAAGCATCATGCGATCTTCTGCTCTATAACCTGTTAAATGCCCACAATTATCGCAGGTATAATTTTCAAAAAAAACGGAATATTTACAATTTCCACATTGAAATATTTTCATATAATAAAAAGATATATTCTAACGCGGCAAATGTACTCGAATTAATTATTTCTTTTCTCTAGAAATACATAGAATTATAACAAATCCAAACATCTGTATCTCATAAATCATTACCTATTTTACATGAGGTTCTATAGAGAAAAAAGCTTCGTAAATGGCTGTAGAAATGTCGTTTAATTTTAATTGAATATCGTCTAGATACTCATGCATTCCAGTCTCAATAATATTGTCAATATCTGTATACTCTAATTGAGATCTTAATGCTCCTAATCGTTTTTGTGCTGTATTTCTATAACCAAAGGAGTTTCCAGATAATCGTGCAATACATTGCTCTGAGCGCATTAAACATGTTAAAATAGACCTTGGAAATTCAGTATCTAGAATTAAAAATTCTGCTATACTCGACGACTTTAATTTCCCATATTTTTTTCTATACATATCATATGCACTCACGGATTTTAATAACGCAGCCCATTGAATTAAATCTAAAGAAGAACCTACTAGTTTTACTGATCCTAAAAGTAAATGATATTTTACATCTAATACACGCGATGTTTTATCGGCACGCTCAATGAGTTGACCAAGTTTTCCAAAATTCCAACCGTCATTTCTAGACATCGTAGCATCGTACATGCCGTACAATAGTTGACAACCATTTTTTATGGCGTTAAAGAATTGGCGTAAATCTTTATCGTCATGTCCTTTTTTTACAGAATCTGCTTTTACCAAATAGTAAAGTGCATTAATTTGTTCCCAAACTTCTTTAGTAATTTCTGGTCTAATAGCACGTGCATTTTCTCTAGCATTGATGATACAATTGTAAATTGAATTCGGATTTTGCTCTTCAAAAGCCATAAAGTAAATCACTTTCTGCTTTTCTACTTCATTATGAAGCTGTTCATACAAGGGCCAATCACCTGTTATAGCAACCAAAGGCTTCCATTGCTGTTCCTTGTTTGATGGCAATTCTAATGATAAATTAAAATTTACGTCCATAAAACGTGCATAATTCTCTGCACGTTCTAAATATCTATTCATCCAATAAATGGTGTTTGCAACTCTACCTAACATAATTTTATTTTAACTGTTTAATACCCAAGTATCTTTACTTCCACCTCCTTGAGAAGAATTAACGACAATAGATCCTTTCTCTAATGCAACACGTGTTAACGCACCTGGAATAATTTTTATATCGTCTCCAAACAATGCATATGGTCTTAAATCTACATGTCTACCTTCAATAGTTTCATCTGTAATTGTAGGTACTCTAGATAAATTAATCATTGGTTGGGCAATATAATTTCTAGGGTTTTTCTTAATCTTAGCAATAAATTCCTCTTGCTCTTTTTTAGTCGATTTCGGACCAATTAGCATACCATAACCTCCTGAAGCATCCGTTTGCTTTACCACTAAATTATGAATGTTTTCAATTACATATTTACGATCTGGCGCTTCATCACAGATGTACGTTTTTACGTTTGGTAAAATCATGTCTTCACCTAAATAGTATTTAATAATTCTAGGAATATAAGCATAGACAGCTTTATCATCTACAACGCCTGTACCTGGCGCATTGACCAATACAACATTGCCTTTAAGGTAAGCTCTAAATAATCCTGGTGTCCCTAAAAGCGAATGCTTATTAAAAACTTCTGGATCAATAAAATCATCATCGACACGTCTATAAATAACATCAACACGCTGTAAGCCATTTGTAGTAATCATGTAAACAAAATCGTCTTTTACAATTAAATCTCGACCTTCTACCAATTCTGCTCCCATTTGTTGCGCTAAATACGAATGCTCAAAGTATGCAGAATTATAGGTACCTGGTGTTAGAACAACAACCGTTGGTTGCTCTACATCTGTTAGCGACTCTAAAGTATCTCTTAAAATATGTGTATAATTATAAACTGGTTTTACATCTAACTTTTCAAACAACTCCGGAAACGTACGCTTTAAAATTTCTCTATTCTCTAACATGTAAGACACGCCAGAAGGACATCTTAAATTATCCTCTAAAACATAATATTGACCATCACCTCCTTTTATTAAATCTGAACCTGTAATATGACACCAAACGTCTTTTGGAGGTTTAAAACCTTCTAATTCCTTTAAATAAGACACACTCGAGAAAATCATCTCTTTCGGAATTATTTTATCTTTCAATACCTTTTGGTCATTATATATATCTTGAATAAACAAATTAAGCGCCTTAATGCGTTGTTGTAAGCCTTTTTCTAAATACTGCCATTCTTTATTCTGAATAATCCTAGGTATAATATCAAGGTGTAGTATGCGTTCTACGCCTTGATTGTCATTATAAACATTAAATGTCATTCCTAAAGAGAGTTGTGCGCGATCCGTAGAATGCTGAAGGGCATTTAACTTACTCACACTCATTTTTTGTAAGCGATCTAAAAACAGTTTGTAATTAGGTCTAACCATATTGTTTTCATCAAACATCTCGTCGTAAAAACCTTTAGTGTCATAAGTGGATAAGTTGAGTTTTGCCATAAGCGTTTAGCGTCTGTGTTAGTTTTCAAAAACGTCCTATAGTTATTAATCAAAAAAACAGATTAACTCCTACTAAAAACAGAATTGAATTAAAAGAAAATGATAGTAATTTACTAGCGATTGTACCTTAACAAAGTACAAAAAAATAATGAGTAAATACTAATGCCTACACCGACTTTACGATTACAACAATTAATGGGTTGTTAAATATATTTTTGAGAATTTTGTAATCTATTTATTACGAAATCTATATTAAAGGACAATTTCTATGGCACGATTTTAATAAAACTTATTCAAATCAAAGGCTATAAAAAAAGGGTTTCAATGCTTTCGTTTAGATTTTTGAAACTGAGCGTTTAATTGGTAAGTCATTACTTGTTCTATTTCTCTTAAAAAACGATCATAAGAGGCATCTAGCATTACACTTGTTGTATTGACATAAACTGAAAAAGTATCTAGATTATCTGAAATAACATTAGAATAAATAACTTTGGGATTATTGATATTTCGTTGTTTTAAAAACGATTCTAAATCTTCCATTGTCTTTTTAATTTCTGCTTTATTAATCCGATTAGAATAATAGATCACCGAAAACCCATTATAATTATAACTATGTGATTTTGCCAAAGCTATAGCATCATCTTTTTTTAAAGGTTGTAATTCTATAGCCTTTAAATCACTTGGTAATTTTGCTGCCTTAGTACTTTTACTTTTTTCGGTTTCAGTTTGAGTTGCCGTTTTGGGCTTTGTTTTCCTTCGAGTAGAATTTGAAGCTGAATTGTAATTAGTTAAAATCTGAATATTATAACCACCAGAATTATTTTTGTAATCCGTATCATTCACTGCAAATTGCATTAAACCTGTTTTACTTATTTCTATAGAACCTCCTCTTTGAAGGGCTTTCCATGGATCACTTTTACCAATTCTATACATTAAAGCGCCATGCTTTATGTCTTTAACAGCACTATAACCCACAAAACCATCAATACCTTCTACGCCAGAATTTCCTGCCATACCTCCTAAAAACACCGAACCATTTGCACGAATATGAATAGTGCGCCCACGATTTACTCGAGGACCATCTAACATATATAACACCTTATAATTATCAACTTGGCTATGTGGCGAATCAAAATTTGGTAATGTCTCATTTTCTACATAATAATCTGAAATATCATACTCCTGTTGCGTTACCCGAAATGCCTTCGGATCGCGTTCATATTCATCTATAAGAGCTCGCATCTTATTTTGAATGAAACCATGTCCTTGTTTTGCGAGTACTTGCTTTGCTGTTAATCCGTCAGCATTTTTTGTGTCTGGAGAAAGCCCTCTTTTTAAAGCCAACTTTAATCCATAATAACGACCAGAGTAAATGGTTTGAGATAGTAAATTACCATAATCTTCTGGTCTGTAAAAGCCATCTATCCAAACGCGATAGCCATCTATATACTGACCATTATCAAAATAGCCATCATATTTATATTGACTAAATCGTTTATCGCTTACCTCTATATATTCCTTTGTAAACCAATCATCATAGAGTTTGTTTGTGTATTCTTTATTACAATGCTTGTTGTATTCATCATCATATAAGGCAGCCATTTCTAATCCAAATTTTTCTGGTAAATCTCTTAAAAATTCAGATTGTATTGTTTGATATTCCTGGTCTAAACCTTTGGCAACATATACTCCTGCAATGAGTTCTGTCCAGTTCCCTATACGCTCCATTGCTTTTTCTTGCGCTTTAATATTATTTTCTACAATGGTTTTAGCCTCCTCTTTTGTACTATTATAAAGTATTGGCGTCCACGTTGGAGCTGTTATTTTATTAGAAACTAAATCTACAGAAGTACCTATTAATTCTTGTCGCAGTGTCGTCATCTGTTCTGCTAAAGCACGCTCCTTCATTAACATATCTAAAATGGGTTGCGATACATATTTAGAATGCACATAAGGAATATTTGCTATGACAGCAAACTTTTTATTACAAATAGGAACTTCATTTTTAGTGTCTGTTAACCCTTCTTTTTGTCCGCCCCAAAGTCCATTTAAAAGTTGAAAATATTGTGATCGCAAAATCTCATAAGATCTTATTTTAAGCATACGCATATTTGCTAAAAACACACGATCTTCTATATTTTGAAAAGCCTCAAGTTCATAGGTTTCGTAAATTTTAAAAAAGGACGTTTCATCTCCTGTTTTAGCAAGCTCTAACAGTTCTTGCTGACTTTGAGCATTAGTATTTAAACCTAAAAGTAGAATGCAAAAAAACAAAACAAAAGACCTCATAATATACTGATTGTTAGGATTCTAAAAATATAATAAAAAATGACTAATGTGAAACTTTGATTAAGAAATCTATTAAAATTTATTATCCATCGGTATGCTAAGACTAAAACAAGTGGTAAGAAAACAAAATACAGTACACACAAATTCTAAAGCCAAAAGACCTAATTTTATATTCATTTTACACTTTTTTGACATTTATAAGCTAAAGCATCCTTAGTTTTATATAAAATTAAATAATAGTATATGTCTAAACTATGTATAACATATCTCCTTATCACCTTAGCATTAAGTTTCTCATTGGTGGCAAATTCCCAAGACAGTATTCAAAAATCTATTGTAAAAGCAGATAGTACTTGGCGTACTGAGATAATTCCATTTCCTGTTGACTGGCTACCCAAGCTTACCATTAAAGGGTTTGAGGAATTACGCTTTGCTCCTAACTGGAAAAACCCTGAGCATCAAGAATTCTGGACGTTAGCTATGGCGTGGCAAGTAGAAACTACCGAAGAATTGTCCTTAAAAGAAATACACTTTAATTTAAACCACTATTTCACAGCATTGATGCATCCTAATCATTGGGCTCAAGAATTTCCTGATCCAAAACTTATTTTAGAAGACATAGAGCATTCAAATAATAGTGTTCAATTTATAGGACAAATGACTTTCTTTGATGGTTTTCATACTGGTAAAGTTATAACTGTAAACATATTAGGCAATCAAATCTTATGTAAAACTACAAATACATCTATGATATTATTTAAATTATCTCCAAAGCATTTTGATACACCAATTTGGGATACGCTCAATAAAATTCGAATAGATACGATGGAATGTTTTAATTAATTCACCTAAACCAATATCTTCGCGCGCATTATGTGGATGTATCTTGGACTTTTAGCGGCTTTATTTTTAGGATTACACAATTTATGCAAAAAACATGCTGTACAAGGCAATGAAGTGTTTCCTGTACTTTTTGGTACTATTTCCTCTGGTTTATTAGTCTTATTACCACTTTATTTTGGTTCTATATTTTACGAAGAAAAGCTCGTAGATATGGGACTTTTCATTTCTAATATAGACTGGAAAACGCATGGATTTATTGCTATAAAGTCTGCTATCATGGCAAGTTCTTGGGTCTTAGCGTATCAGGCATTGAAGCATTTACCAATAACTATAGTAACACCTATTCGTTCTGCAGGTCCGTTTTTCACCTTTATTGGCGCTATAGTAATTTATAAAGAGCAACCAAATGGTTTACAATGGATTGGTTTTTTTCTAATCATTTTCTCAGTGCTATTGTATTCTAGAATTGGAAAAAAGGAAGGCATTAATTTTAAACGCAACAAATGGATTTTTGCAATCATTGCTGCCACCTTTCTAGGTGCTTCTAGTGGATTGTATGATAAATTTTTAATTCAAAATTTAGAGCTAAACCCACAAACATTGCAGTTTTGGTTTTGTTTCTATACGGTCTTAATCCTGTTGATGATATTGGCCATTACGTGGTTTCCATACAAAGAAAAGCGAGAATCCTTTAAATTTCGTTGGACCATTATTGCTGTTGGTGTATTATTAGTAGCCGCAGATTACTTCTATTTTAAGGCGTTACAAGATCCCGATGCCTTAATTATGTTATTATCTGCCATAAAACGAAGCCAAATATTAATTGCAGTTGTAATTGGAGGCTTGGTATTTAAAGAACAAAATAAACGTAAAAAATTAGTGCCATTAGCAGGTATTATACTTGGAGTTGGTTTAATTTTATATTCATAAATGCCCTTATTTGTCAGCTACGAGTTGCAATTCGTTTAATCCGTAAAAGCAAAATTTCGAATACCAATTAAACGCAGTATCTTTAAAGGGTCAAAATATAACACCCACAAATTAGCGTAGTTTAGAACATGATTTATACAATTATTGATGTAGAAACCACAGGTAAATCCAATCGAATGACCGAAATTTCGGTGTTTAAATATAATGGAGAAACCGTAATTGATGAGTTTACATCTTTAGTTAATCCTAATAGTTTTATTCCTGCCCATATTACGGCTCTAACTGGCATTGATAATGCTATGGTCGCAAATTCGCCTTCTTTTGAAGAAATTGCACAACCTATTTTAGATATCACTGAAGGAGCCATCTTTGTAGCTCACAATGTTAACTTTGATTATAATGTCATTCAAGGGGAATTTAAACGTATAGGTATAGAATTTACAAGAAAAAAATTATGTACAGTACGCTTATCACGTCGCTTAATTCCTGGTCATAAATCGTACAGTCTAGGTAAAATATGTAAAGCCTTAGATATAAATTTAGTAGACAGACACAGAGCAAGAGGCGATGCAGAAGCTACTGTGATATTATTTGAATTATTATTGCAACAACCTAATGCCAATGAAGTATTTAAAACATTTTTAAACAAAAATTCAAGAGAAGCCACCTTACCTCCTAACTTGCCCAAAGCAACATTTGAAGCTTTACCTAGCCAAACTGGCATATATTATTTTAAAGATAAAAAAGGAAAAATTATATATGTTGGTAAAGCATTGAACATAAAAAAACGCGTTTTGAGCCACTTTTATAGCAAAACAAAAAAATCCTTAGAAATGGTGCGAGAAACCAGAGATATTGATTTTGAAATTTCAGGCAGTGAACTCATTGCTTTGTTAATGGAAGATGCAGCCATAAAACATCATTTTCCGATCTATAATAAAGTTGCTAAACGTAATGTACAAACCTATGCGCTATTCTCTTATGAGGATCGAAAAGGCATTCTTCATTTAGCAAGTAATAAAGCACGCTTAGTGCCAAACCCAATACTTACATTATTTAATGTCCGAGAGATCAGAGCATATACGGAGCATATTTGTGAGAAATTTAATTTATGCCCTAAATATTGTCATTTACAAGAAGCTGTTGCAGCATGTTCACATTATAAAATTACCAACTGCAACGGTATATGCAAAAATGAAGAAACGGTAGAAGCCTACAACAACAGAGTTTTAGAAGCCATACATCATATATCACACAAAAAAATCAATCATATCTTCAAAGAAAAAGGCAGACATAATAACGAAGAGGCTTTTGTAATGATAAAAGATGGTGAATATTTAGGCTATGGATTTATTGACAAAGCAGAACAAATAAATCATATAGATGATTTAAATACCTTTTTAATACCACAAAAGAATAACATAGATATTCAAAAGATCATTAGGCCACTTTTACTAAACGTTTAGCGAAATCAACCTGGCAAGCAATTCTAACTCGTTTAAAATAAAGTGAGCTAAGCTAATTTTACATTAACAGCAGT
Organism: Winogradskyella eckloniae; assembly: GCF_013249045.1. Classification (GTDB taxonomy): domain Bacteria; phylum Bacteroidota; class Bacteroidia; order Flavobacteriales; family Flavobacteriaceae; genus Winogradskyella; species Winogradskyella eckloniae. The sequence continues at coordinate 130,424 of NZ_JABRWP010000004.1, read as the reverse complement.
TGGGCCTTTTTTTCCTTGCTCTACCTGAAACGTCACTTTATTATTTTGTTTTATCTTATCTACACAATTTGTGGTATGTACAAAAATTTCGTCATCAGTGTCCGTAATACTAATAAAGCCAAAACCTTTAGTGTAATTAAAAAACTTTACTGTTCCGTGCTTTACTTCGCTAGAAGTTTTCCCTTTAAATAAATTTTTCAAAAATTGTAATATCATTTTAAACCGCCATTAATTTGTAATTCATTTGGTACTACAAATTTACATATTGTTTTTATCCTACCAAACGTATCGACTAAGTATCACTAATACAACATGCTTTTTTATAATATCATGACAAAAGTCACTAAATAAAGGGGTTAAATCGTTAATTTTGCAGACTAATACAAGTTATCTTATTAAAACCATAGTTTTATTATAAAAAATGAACAAAAAATTAACCAACAAAGCCGTTTATATTTCTACAACCGAACCAAATAGTGGTAAATCTATTATATCACTAGGTTTAATGCAGATTCTTTTAGGGAAAGTTGCCAAAGTAGGTTACTTCAGGCCAATCATCGATGATATTGAGGCAGGCGAAATAGACAATCATATCAACACCGTTATTTCTTATTTTAATCTCGATTTAAAATTTGAAGATGCTTATGCATTTAAACGCAGTGAGGTCATTAAAAAGAAAAACGAAAACAAAGACGATGAAATCATAGGTACTATTATTGATAAATTTAAAGCGGTTGAAGACCGTTTTGATTTTGTATTAGTAGAAGGCAGTAGCTTTGTTGGCGAAGGTTCTATTATAGAATTTGATATCAATGTATTAATTGCCAAAAACCTAGGAGTTCCTGCTATTATTTTAGCAAGTGGTATTGGCAAAACCTTAGATGAATTGGTAGGTAATTTACATATGGCCTACGATTCTTTCAAAGATAAAGGGGTTGAAGTTTTATCTGTAATAGCCAATAAAGTCAATGCTAAAAATATTAAGTTAATTGTAGACCAATTAGAAAAAGACTTACCATCTTCTGTTATAGCCAATGCCATTCCGTTAAACCCAAAATTATCAAATCCTTCTATTAAAGAAATTGTAGATGCGTTAGATGCTAGAGTACTGTTTGGAAATGCCTATATAAACAACCAAGCCGGAAATTTCAGCGTTGGAGCCATGCAGTTACGCAATTACTTAACGCATTTAAAAGAGAATGCTTTAGTGATAACACCAGGAGATAGAGCCGATATTATATTAGGTGCTCTACAAGCTAATTTATCTGAGAATTATCCTGCTATTTCTGGTATTGTCCTTACAGGTGGTTTAACGCCAGAAGACTCTATTATTAAACTCATCGAAGGGCTTTCAGATATTGTACCTATAATTTCTGCGCCTAGAGGCACATATTCTGTAACAAACCAAATCGGCGAAATAAAATCACAAATTTATGCTGAGAATACTGAGAAAATATTAACCTCTATTCAAGAATTTGAAAAGTACGTAAAAGTAGAAGAACTCGTAGAGCGATTAATAACGTTTAAAACCAAGGGTGTTACACCAAGAATGTTTCAGTATAACTTATTGAAAGAAGCAAAATCAAATAAAAAGCATATTGTTTTACCTGAAGGTTTAGATGAACGTGTATTAAGAGCGACTAAACAGCTTGTGGATTTAGACGCCGTTGACATTACATTATTAGGTGATAAAAAATTAATTGAAGAAAAATTAATTAACCTAGACTTAGATCTAAACTTAAACCTTGTAACCATTATTAATCCAATTGAATCAGACAAGTTTAACGCTTATGCAGAAACTTTATATGAGCTACGTAAACATAAAAACGTCAATCTAGCGATGGCACAAGATTTAATGGAAGATGTTTCTTATTATGGCACAATGATGGTGCATAAAGGTGATGCCGATGGTATGGTTTCTGGTGCAGTACATACCACACAACACACTATAAGACCAGCACTTCAATTTATTAAAACAAAGCCTGAAACCTCAATAGTGTCTTCAGTGTTTTTTATGTGCTTAGAAGATAGAGTTTCAGTCTATGGTGACTGTGCAATTAACCCAAACCCAACTGCAGAACAACTTTCTGAAATAGCTATTTCTTCAGCCAAAACGAGTATGGCCTTTGGCATTGATCCTAAAATAGCTATGCTCTCCTACTCTTCTGGAACTTCTGGAGTTGGCGAGGACGTAGAAAAAGTTAGAATGGCTACGGAATTAATTAAATCTAAAAGCCCTGAACTAAAAGTTGAAGGACCAATTCAATATGATGCGGCCGTAGATATGCGTGTTGGTAAAACTAAATTACCAAACTCTGAAGTCGCTGGCCAAGCAAATGTGTTTATTTTTCCAGATTTAAATACAGGAAACAACACCTATAAAGCAGTACAAAGGGAAACTAAAGCATTGGCCATAGGTCCTATTATTCAAGGACTTAATAAACCTGTAAATGATTTAAGTAGAGGTTGTACTACAGATGACATTTTTAATACAGTTATTGTAACCGTTATACAAGCACAAGATTTTTAAAATAAAAAATATGAACATACTAGTAATTAACGCAGGAAGCTCATCAATAAAGTTTCAATTAATTCAAATGCCTTCTGAAACCTTAGTTTGTAGTGGCTTAGTAGAGCGTATTGGAGCACAAGATGCCATTCTTAATTACAAAACGAATGTAGTAGATCTTAAAGAAACGCACGCTATTAAAGACCATAAGGATGGTTTAAAACGTGTAGTAGACATTTTATTGGATGATGAAAAAGGTGTTATTAAAAACACTAACGAAATTGAAATTGTTGGACATCGCGTAGTTCATGGCGGAAATTCATTTTCTAAAACCACTTTGATTACAGACGTTGTAAAACAAAAAATTAAAGATTATGCACAACTTGCTCCACTACATAATCCGAATAATCTCATAGGTATTGAAGTTGCAGAAGCACTATTTCCTAATGCAAAACAAGCCGCTATTTTTGATACTGCTTTTTTTCAAACCTTACCAGAAAAGGCTAAAAAATACGCTATTCCTAATGAATTATATAAAACGCACAAAATTCAAGTCTATGGATTTCACGGCACGAGTCATAAATATGTGAGTGAAAAAGCGCTAGAATATTTAAGGTTAGAGTCTTCAAAAATGATTACCATTCATTTAGGCAATGGTTGTAGTATGACGGCAGTTGTAGATGGCAAAAGCATTGATCACAATTTAGGGTTCACACCATCAAATGGATTAATCATGGGCACACGAAGTGGTGATATAGATCATGCCATAGTATTTTATTTAGTTAATAGTTTGGGCTATAGTCTCGATAAAGTTAACACCTTACTAAATAAAGAAAGTGGTATGTATGGATTAACAGGTTATAGTGACCTTAGAGACATACAAGAGCAAGCCGAAAAAGGCAATGTAGATTGCCAATTGGCTTTAGAAATGAACGCGTATAGAATTAAAAAATATATTGGTGCATATGCTGCTGCGATGAATGGTGTAGATGCAATCGTTTTTACTGCTGGTATAGGCGAAAATTCTAACCTAATTCGCGAAATGGTATGTAAAGAGATGAACTTTTTAGGAATTGAATTAGATACGGATAAAAATAACATAAGATCTTCTCAACTACGAGAAATTCAATCAGATTATTCAAAAACCAAAATATTAGTGATTCCTACAAATGAAGAGCTAGAGATTGCTAAGCAAGCCTACGCTATTCTTAATTAAATCAATAAAATAATGGTTTACTTAATAAAAGCTCCAGAATCACTCTGGAGCTTTTATAATGTCAGGCAGATCATTAAATGTTTCTTTTTAGCGATTTTTTAAAATCAATTACTTTATGTTTCATTTAATAACGCATTACAAGATATAAACGTTATTATAATTTTAAAACAGCAATATTAACCTAATCATATGCTCTATTGATTTTATTTTAAAGTATTAACCAACCACAACGGATTGTCGTTAAACGCTTTCCAATGTATTTGTAATGCAGATTCTAGTTGATTTAAATCCTTAAAATCATAGGGAGCATTATCTAAATCTTTTTTGAGTTCAATAATATATTCTAACAGTTCGTAGCACATCGTAAATTGTCCACAAGCAATTAATTTATCCATTCTGTTTTCATCTCTATCTTTTTGGTCCCACCATAATGTTGTAGGTGTTTCAGAGGCAGATAAACACACACTTTTAAGAACAGTACTCGGTTTTGGATATATGTCTTTATGATACGTTGTATTTTTATTATAAGGTGTATCCACACCATTTAGCTTATATATTGTAGCCGTAATCCGTTTGTTTTTATAGTCATTTTTAGAATAGAAAAAATCATAATTAATGCGTCTTATTTGCTTTAAAAACACATCGCTAATCATAGTTGCGGATGACGTTAATCGGTTGATAATCATCGATTTTACCAAATTAACATCTAGTTCTTTAAAAGACACTACTTTATCCACTAACGGTTCTGGGACTGTTTTGTTAAAAAGCACTTTAAGTTTAGCAATTAAAGACGTTTTGTATTTTGAAACCAGATAACTCAACGTCGTTAATACCATACCAACACCAGCTACAAAACCACCAATAATTGATAATATTATAGAGGCTTTATCACTAAAAACGAGACAATTGTTTAAAATAAGTAATAGCAAGCCTACTAAAACTACAATTATAAAGGCGGGTTTAAAATTAAAATACCATAAACGCTTTTTTATATAGTGTTGTAAAGTACTGTCTGATGCAGGCTTTGGGTTATCAGGTTGCCAAGGCTTCATAATATAACTACCAACATCATTTATGATTATTAAATCTAATCCACCATGGTCGGTATGTTTCATTCTATCGTTGATTAACACCATACTTCCAATACCTTGATTGTCTGTAATACCACCATCCATAATGCCTACACCGTTTTTAAACAGCTCTGTTTTTTTTAATGTAACATAGGCTTCATTATCTTGTTCTTTAATATAATCATCAGGAAAAACTAAAGGCTCAAACCCAATAGGAAAGCAAGATGAAGAAGCTATAACATCACCCAACTCTATTTGATCTTTTAAAGAATTTATTTCTTTTTGATTGTATTTGTATAATGGATTATTTCCAAAATAGCCTTTGTTTTGAAATCGATATGTTAATCCGAATGAAAAATCAGTAGCATTAAAGCATACGTTGTCTAAGCCTTTTAAAGTATCTGGATTAAAACTTTTAAAGGTGCCACTAAACAATGGCATTTCGGAATACGTTAAGGCAAATGCATTAATTAATGATCTATTTTTATGAGCATTAGTTTTCCAAACCTTTTCATTATTAAATTTTTGTATCGCAGAAACTAATAAAATATCATTGAGTGGCGAAAATGTGTTATAAAATGATTTAAAGAACGCTTTAAAATTAAATTCTGAATCTTGTACCGCTTTTGCATAAGCAACACCTGTCAGTGTACCACCACTCACGGTACTCATTGCTTTTACAGATTCTAACAATGGCTTATTTTGGTACGTTATAGCTTCTAAATACGACAAAATTCCTAAAGTAAAGAAGGTCGCTCTATAACCGCCTCCACTAAAACACAGTCCTATTTTACTAAAGGGTTCAAACCGCTGGTCTAAATCGTTCTCATTGCCCATTTATATAAAAATTTAATCGTTTATTTAAAGTTAATCAATTCTTTATTTTTCACTAAAATAAGATTCAATTATTTAAAATAAGCTAATTCGTAGTATTTATGGACACAAAAAAAAGCCCTAATCATGCATTAGGACTTTTCTTTATAATTATTAATTTTTATGTCAATTAAACATCAGACTTTAAAACGATATCACGCTTAGCGATATAAACACCTTCTTGTAAATCTAGTTTCAAGATTCTTGTTGGGTCACCTTTTTTCTCCATGCGCTTTCTACAGGTTTTTGTTAATAAAGGATCTTCATCAAAAAGGAACGTTTCTACCTCATAAGCTTCTTTAGAAGGCTCTTTTACTATAGGATATAATTGTTGTAATTGATTGTATCTTCTATCGCCTCCAGGCACAAAAGTATAAAATGTATATTGGCCATCTGCATTTGTTTTAATCCATCCTCTATGATTCACATAGCGATTATCATTGTCTTCAATCAATTCAAAATCGCCATTTTCATCTGGCTGCTGAATGTAAAGTATAACATCTTTAGCAGGAGTAACACCATCACTCATATATATAGTACCAGATACTTTCAATTTATTCGTTTTTGAAGCATAACCTGGAATGGTATCTACATTTTTTAAATGAAGATCTGTCTGATCATAAATAGGCAAATCCTTAGAAGATTCTTGCGCAGAGATCACACTAAAACTTCCTAAAACAAGACTGAGACAAATTAAATAAATACGATTTTTCATGAGAATATACATTAAGATTAGATCTAAATTCTAACTTTTTCTCAGCAAACCCATAAAAATCTTATCAATGCTATATTTATACGACAAACAGAAACTGTAAACTTAATTTTCCGATGAATTACTATAATATTTCAACACCTATAACAAATTAACCAACGCAAGTCTAGCAAATAATCTGAAGGTTTAAAATAGATACATTTTTACAGCTAAAATCCGTGAGTTACAGCAGGTCATTTTCACGCCTCAATAAAAGACGTTTTTGGTAATGAATTTTGATTTTTTTAAGGTAACAAGCGTTTAATTCAGTTCAATATTTCGCATAATTATTCAATAAAATCACTAAAAATGTAGTCAATTTTTGAGATTCACACCTAAAAGTATTTCGTCGGTATAAATTGCATTTTGTCAAGTTTTTAGGTAGTTTACCCATGTTTTTAAACATTTAATCGGTAAAATATTTAAAAAAAATCACAATTATAGTAGGATTTTTTAAATAAATGTATAGATTTGCTTCATAAAGAATTATATAAAAGCATAATTATGAAATTAAAATTTACTTTATTTAGCGCCCTATTTTTATTTATGATTACCATGGGTTTTGCTCAAAAAAATAAAGAGTCTCAAAGCATCATTAGCGGCAAAGTAAATATCAATAAATACCATAGTCGTGAAGACTTAAAAAATATGGATAAAGGCGAACTATTAGTTTTATATATAGAACGCATTGAAGTTATTGTAAATATCCTACCAAATATTGCTTTTGCAACAAAACCAGGCGTAACAATGGAATCATTAGGTATTCCTGAAACAAAAGATAACAAAAAGGCTTTAGAAGAAAACATTGAAGCCTCTGATACATATTTTGAAAGTACCATAGAATTTCAAAAATCAATATTACCCTATTCTGATACGTCAGATTTAATTGCCGCAATTTTATTTTACGAATCAACATTAAAGGCATTACACACGTATGAGGATTTCAAAAAAGATTAGTTAGTTTTATTTATTATTGTGTTTAAAGCCTTGACTAACTTCTAGTCAAGGCTTTTTTTTAGGATAAAATTGACCAAAACATCAAAATCCTCAAAAAGCACAATTAATTCGATTATTATCTATTTTTTGTCAGAAATAATGTACAAATGATATTAATTTTTACATTTCGTCGATATTATTTGTGTTTCATGGAATAAAATATTATGTTTGAGCCTAATAGTTAAATCCCCATTAATCTATTTAAAGAATTAACCCATTATGAAAAAAATTACACTTACAACAATTCTATTAATTTTTGTGTTTTGTAATGTATTTGCACAACAAGAAAAAGGAATTACTGGATATAATAATTGGCTAGATACTTGGACTGACTTTAAACCTAACAAAGCAAGCTACGACGAGCCTACACAGATCCTCTCAGGAGACATTTTTGAAAACACAACATTAACCAAAAGAAACACCTATTTATTATTAGGTGAAGTATATGTAACCAATTGCGCTACATTAACTATAGAACCAGGTACTGTTATTTTAGGTGACTATGAGACTAATGGATCTTTAACCATTAGTAAAGGGTCTAAAATACAAGCCGTAGGTACTGCAACAGATCCTATTGTTTTTACATCGAGTAGAATCGATAAAAATGCTGGTGATTGGGGCGGAATTTTTATACTTGGAAATGCGCCATTAAATACTTTTGGAAAAGTTATGTCATTGAATTATGGCTTAAACCCATCTTCTACTGAAGCTATTAGTTATGGTGGTGAAGATATCAATAGCGATTCTGGAATCTTAAAATATCTTAGAATAGAATACGCTGGTAAAATAACAAAAGAATTTGGTAACTATAGTGGTATTACTTTAGCAGGTGTTGGTTTAAAGACATCTATCAATAATATTATGGTAAGTTATTGCCAAGGGGATTCTTTTAATATTTTAGGCGGAAACGTAACCTTATCACAAGCTGTTTCTTACAGATCTAGTAAAAATGATTTCGACTTTAATTATGGTACACAAAGTACTATTAGCAATTCTTTAGCGATTAGATCACCTTATATATCAAGCGCAGATGGTTCTAGATGTTTAAATGTAAAATCTTACGATATTAAAGAAAACGCTGATACAAATAAAAAAGAAACCAATGTTATTGCAGAAAATTTAACCTTAGTAAATATTAGTAATGATTTGGCCTATGATTTTAAAGTTGGTTTAGTTCAAGAAGCCATTTTTTTAGGAACAGATGTGTCATTCCAAATAAATAAAAGTGTTATTTCTGGTTTTATGCCAGCTGTTTACTTAGATCCTGAAATGGCTATTAATGGCGATAATTTAGAAAAAATAAAATTCACAAGAACGTATTTTAATAATTGTGAGGGTAACATATTTAGAAAAAGCTACGTAAACAATGACGATTTAGAAAGCTGGTACGGAAGTAGAGCGTTTAACAACGTGTATTCTAAAGGACCAGATTCTGAAACTTTTATCGATTCTTCAAATAAAAAATATCCTGATTTTAGATTAAGAATAAATAAAATTATCGCGGCAAACGATATTGAACAAGACTAAGACCAACATTAAAAAAGTCTTAATTACATTAAATATTTTCAACCTTAAGAAATGCTTAAACTTACATACATTAAAAGTATATTATTTGGCCTATGTTTCTTTGCATTATGCATGCAAAACGAACTTAAGGCACAAGTAGTTATCGGCACGCCAAGTCTTGGTTTTAGTCAAGCTTGTGCTAATGATGATTTTAATACTTATAGTACAACATTTATTTTTTCACCTGAAGCAGGTTTGTATCCAACAAACCAATTCTCTATTGAATTATCAGATTCTGAAGGCGATTTTTCAAATCCTGAAGTCATTTATTCATCGTCTCCTGGATCTATTACAACATCGCCTGCAACTTTAGATTTTTCATTTCCAGAAACAACTGCTGGTGAAAATTATAAAATTAGAATTACAAGTAGCGCTCCTCTAGCAACGAGTGCTGGTTCTGTATCTTTTGCAGCTTACTTTAAGCCTCAAGATTCACCGTTTACTATTAATAATTTAGTTTCAACTGGAGCGTTTTGTGCTGGTGGAAGCTATTTATTAAGCATTGATAATCCTGGTACAGGCAATAACGATTCGCCTTTATTATACCCTAACCTTACCTTTAAATGGTATAGAGAAACAAGTCCTACAACGTTTGTATTTGTTGCTGAAGGGCCAACGCTAGAAGTAACCTCAGATGGCACTTACTTTGTGAGAACCAATTATGGTAGTTGTACATCAGACTCCTTTTCTAATCGTGTTACCATTACAGAAGTCGTTTCTGGTGAAGCCAATGCGACTATTGTATCGAGTTTAGGAAACCCATATTGTCCAGGTCAAGGCACTACAACATTAAATACCATTAACGGAATCTCATACCAGTGGTATAAGGACGGAGAAATAATTGCAGACGCTACGTCTCAAATGTATGAAACTAATGAATCCGGAACATTTTCAGTTCAGGTAGATTTAGGTGACTGCTCTGCGTCTGGATCTATTGATTTGGTTAGCGAATTATTTGATAGCAGTATTGACGTACCAGAAATTAACGAAACGCTTGAAGGTTACCCTATTGAAGTCAATTTAACTACCAATGCAAGTAACCCTGAATATTCATGGTATCTAGATGGTGATTTAATTGTAGGCGCAACAGAGTCCTTTTTTGAAGCTTATGAATTTGGTGATTATACTGCTGTAATATCACAAACAATGGGTTGTGAAGCTACTGTAGAATACTATTTCAGTGTTGTAGAAGCACAAGATTTCTTTCCTGATGTAGCAAAAATACCTAATGTTATTAGTCCAAATGGTGATGGTATAAATGATACTTGGATCATTCCTCAAATATACCACACAGACAATACGAATACTGAAGTATTAATTATGGATAATCGTGGTAAGGTGGTGTTAAAAACCAATTCTTATCAAAACAATTGGCCAGAAACAGACTTAAACCTTACAAGTGTTAATCAAGTCTTTTATTATGTCATTACAACTGAAGACAAGAAAACGAAAAAAGGATCAATAACCGTAGTAAAATAAAATGAAAAGAATTATACTTTTAATATTTTGTATCTGTTCAGCACAGACGTTTTATTCGCAAGAAGATGATGATGGCGTGGTTTCACTTGATATACCTGCAAGAAACTCATTAACTTTTAATAGATTTAATATTAACCCTACTTTTAGTTTTGTTAGAGAACAAACAACAACGATTAGTTTTAATAATAAAAGAGAATGGGTACAGTTTGAAAATGCACCAGTAACCTATTTTGGAAGTTACTCCGGAAGATTTGCTGAAAACATAGGAGCAGGTATTGGAGTTTTTCAACAAAACTATGGCATATTAACGACCTTTGGTGGTCTCTTAAACTTTGCTTACAACGCAAGAATTGGAAGCGTTAACAACCTTACATTTGGTTTAAACGTTGGTGCCTATAAAAGTGGAATTAATACCGCAAATATTGTCACTAATTTTGATGATCCTTCGTTACAAAATGTACCTGAACACACTTTACTTACTATTAATCCTGGAATAAATCTTGGTACTGAGTATCTCGATTTTGGATTATCTATAAACAACCTAGCTTTATACAATTTTAGCACCTCTTCCCTAGTAGAAGTTAATCCTGAACAAAGTATTGAAGCACATATTATGTATACAGGATATATGGATAGTAAAGGCTTTTTTGACGAAAGTAAATTTTCGGGTTTATTAAAAGCAGATATCTATGAAAACAAAACCATTATTTCTGCATTAGCAATGGTTACTATACCAAAAGGATTTTGGGTTCAAGGTGGTTATAACTCACTTTATGGAGCAACTGTTGGTGCTGGTATTAGTGTTACAAAAAATATAGCATTAGAATATAATTATGAAAATGCTATTGGTAAACTTGGTACATTCGGAAACTCTCATGATTTTACTATCGCCTATCGATTTGAAAAACAAAGATATTACGATTATAGTCCTCAAGATGAAATGACAAGCATTCTATCAAAGGACAATAGAAGACGTGTCGTTCCAAAATCTAAAACAAAAGAGGACAAAGCTAAAAAAGAAGCTGAACAAAAAGCGAAAGAAGAAGCACAAGTACAAGCCAAACTTGATGCTGAACAAAAAGCAAAAGATGAAGCTCTAGCACAAGCTAAACTTGACGCTGAACAAAAAGCAAAAGATGAAGCTTTAGCACAAGCCAAACTTGACGCTGAACAAAAAGCAAAAGAAGAAGCTCTAGCACAAGCTAAACTTGCTGCCGAACAAAAAGCAAAAGAAGAAGCTCTAGCACAAGCCAAACTTGCTGCTGAACAAAAAGCAAAAGAAGAAGCGCTAGCACAAGCTAAACTTGCTGCCGAACAAAAAGCAAAAGAAGAAGCGCTAGCACAAGCTAAACTTGCTGCTGAACAGAAAGCAAAAGAAGAAGCATTAGCACAAGCTAAACTAGCTGCTGAACAAAAAGCAAAAGAAGAAGCATTAGCACAAGCTAAACTAGCTGCTGAACACAAAGCAAAAGAAGAAGCGCTAGCACAAGCTAAACTTGACGCTGAACAGAAAGCAAAAGAAGAAGCATTAGCACAAGCTAAACTTGACGCTGAACAGAAGGCAAAAGAAGAAGCACAAGCTATATTAGATGCTGAGGAACAAAAAACTAATGAAGAAGATATAATTGAGAATCCTAAAGATGAGTTAGCGCAAACCATGAAAAAAATTGCGAAGTCTACAGAAGATTCAAAAGAAACTCAAAATGATCTACTTAAGCAATTCGATGAAATCGTTACTATAAAAAATAATGACCTAAAAGATTTAAAGGAAGAAAATGATTTAGGAGACCAAGGTATTACTGTAGAACCTAAACCGTTTAAAAGCGTAACGGCAGAAAACAATAAATTAAATGCCATTAAAACGGATTTAGAAAAAGTCATTTTAACTAGAAATGATAAGATTGAAGAGTTAACACAATTATACAATGAACGTGCAGAAATTGAAGAATTTGCATTAGATGAGGTTAATTTATTTTACAAAGCTGAAATCGACAAATTAAAGACAGAGCAACTAGAAGCCAATAAAACCAAGTTAGCATTAGATACTAAACTTGAATCTATAAAAATTGCTACTGAAGTTGAAAAACGTAGACGTATAAAACGTGCGGCTTACAGTAACGAAGAAGATAGATATAATCAAGATAGATCTTTATTACAAAACATTAAGACCACAACATCTTTAAATGAAACGGCCTATACACCAGAAGATTTTGATTATGGTGAAGACCTTGGAAGCAATATCATTATACTAAAAAATATAGATAATGTAGAAAGTGGCTATTATCTAATTATTGCTGTTCATAGTGATATAAAACGAAGAAATGATTTTGTAACTAAAGTAGTGTCTGCTGGAAGAACTGATATTGACTTTTTCCATGATGTAAGTACAAGTAAGTATTACATTTTCTATGAAAAATTCGATAATATAAAAGACGCCAATAACGCATTAAAAACAAAAGGAAACAGACCGTATAACGGAAAAATGTCTATAGTGAAAATTGAAAATTAAATAATGTTAAGCTGTTCACATCTTTTTCTCTGCCCTGAGGAAAAAGATGTGAACGAAAAATAAAATACTATGAAAAAACCTACTTTTTCTAGAATTGCCCTAATTGTGTTATTGCTGATTTTGGGACAGCAATCGTATTCACAAAACCTAGTACCCTTCTCTCCAAGGTACGATCAAGCAATTAAAGGAGACATGCTTTTGATTGGAAACAGTAATGTGGGATTACATGCTTCCAATCCTTACAACGGAAATAACACCAACGACAATTTAAATGCTGCTGTTTATGTAGACATCGATGGAGATGCAAACACATTCAATTCGAGTAGCGCAGATCTAGACATCCCTAGTGACGAAAGTTGTTACAAAATTGTCTATGCTGGCTTATATTGGAGTGCTGTAGTTGATGGCGATGAACCAATATCTGATATAAAATTTAAAGTACCTGGAGGATCCTATGTAGATATAACAGGAACAGAAATATATTATCAAAATGCATCTAATAATAATCATTCTAATACCTATGCCTATTATCATGATGTTACTTCTATGCTAACGGCTTTGCCAAATCCAGAAGGAACCTATGCCGTAGCAAACATATCTACTTTAGTTGGTCCAAGACCAAATTCAGAAGGACTATCCGCAGGATGGTCTTTATTTGTTATCTATGAAGACCCATTATTACCAAGTAAATACATAACCTCATTTGACGGCTTTACCAAAATTACTAGTACCATCAATGAAACTTTTCCTGTAAGTGGTTTTAATACAATTCCAACAGGACCAGTTCGTGCTAAATTTGCTTTTGCAACAATTGAAGGTGATAAAGGATGGACAGGAGATTATTTACAGTTAAATGGCACTACCATTAGTGTTACAAATAACGCAGGTAACGTCATCAGACCAGCCAACAATTTCTTTAATAGTAGTGTGTCTGACATTGACCCTATCACTAACACCTCCGAATTATTTACAAATAGAGTTCCTAATAGTTCCAACACTTTAGGATTTGATGCCGGAATTATTAATATCCCTAATCCAGGCAATTCATTAATTGCCAATAATGCAACCTCAGCAGACATCAGTCTAGGTAGTAATTTAGATATCTATTATTATTATTTCAGTGCTTTTGCTATTGAAATTATTGCTCCAAATATTGTACTCACTAAAATTGTTGAAGATAATTTAGGAAATAACATTGGTGACCAACTTGTAGGTCTTGGCTCACCTGTTAATTATGTCATAGGATTCCAAAACACAGGAAATGATGATGCCACAAATTTGCAAATCAGAGATATTTTACCAGTTAACATTGTATATAATCATCCAACGGATTTAGTATTGCCTCCTGGCGTTACCGTGTCTAGTTATAACCCTACAACAAGAGAATTAATATTTGATGTCGATGATTCCATTGTAGAAGAAAACGATCCTGTTTTAGAAATTAGAATTGAAGCGCAAGTTGTTGATTCATGTTCAGAACTATTAGAAGCATGTTCTAATATTATTCAAAACCAAGCTTTTGTTTCTTATCAAGGCACAATAAATCCAGATTTTACAATTACAGATGATCCTAGTTTAAGTTCTAATACTGGATGTTTAATCACACCACAGGCTACAAATTTTTTAGCTGATCTCGATTGTGGCTTTCAAGAAAGCGTCATATTGTGTGGAGAAAGCGTAGAATTAACAGCTGCTAATGGATATGATTCTTATGCATGGTCTACGAGTCCTACTGGTACACCTGTCATAGATACAAGCCAATCCATCACAGTTACAGAATCGGGTTCATATTATTCTTATAATACTGCTGTTGCTCCATGTCAATCAATTGTGCAGCGTTTTAATGTTGAATTATTTGGAAATGACATTACAAATCCTGTATTACCATATGCAGATGAAATTGTAACCTGTCCTAATAATGGAAAAGAATTACCAAATATATTTTTATGTGGTGCAAATGATTCTAGACATATTCAAACGAATATATCGAGTTCTACATCCATTATATGGGAAAAATTAGATGAAACAAGTTGTGCTGCCGTTTCTAATAGCGACTGTGCAAATGAAGATACAGCTTGTACATGGAATAACGTAGGTAATGGTTCTGATTTTATGGCAGATACTTCTGGTCAATATAGAATTACGATTAATTATCCTGGTGGATGTTTTGTACAGTTTTATTTTAATGTATATGAAAATGTATTGAATCCAACGGTTAACGCTACCGACATAATTTGTACTACTAACGGAAGTATCACTGTAAATAATGTGCCTTCTGGTTATGAATACAGTTTAGACGACGTAACCTACCAATCTAGCAACGTATTTTCAATAAATACGGCAGACACTTATTCAGTGTATGTTAGACAAATTGGTGTCGCAACAAATCCATGTGTTTTTGAAGTACCAGATGTATTAATTAGAGATCGCGAATTTTCAGCGACGACGACTGTCGTACAACCATTATGTCATGGTGATAAAGGTAGTATTCAACTCGCTGCAAATGAAGCTGACCCACAATATTCCTTTACACTGCACCAAGGTGCGACCTTAGTGAATAGTGTTGGTCCAATAGTAGACAATAATTACACGTTTGAAAATCTTAACGCAGGCGTATATACAGCTACAATTACTTCTGAAAATGGCTGTACAGCTTCAGAAGACATAACCATAACAGAACCAGAAATACTATCGGCAACGGTCGCATTAACCACGCCTCTATCTTGTGATGACGGTGTAATTACGGTTTACCCAACTGGTGGTACTTCTCCTTATTATTATTTTGTTAACGGAAGTACAGATTTTCAATCTACATCAGAAATCACGGTTTCTACAGCTGGTACATACACCATTACTGTTGTTGATGCTAATAACTGTGAAACAGAGGTTTCTATTAATGTAAACGCTATTGACCCACCAGAATTTAACATCAATAAAACAGATATTACATGTGCGGATGACGCCAACTCTGGAGCGATTACAATAGCAGTCACAAATGCTAATGGAAGCAGTATTTTGTACAGTATTGATGACGGAACTAATTTTGTAAGTTCAAATTCATTTACAGGTTTAATTGCTGGTTCTTATGATATTGTATTACAATATACCTCAGGTTCTGCAGAATGTACAACGGATTCTCAATCCATAACAATTAACTCAGGTTCTACAATTACAGGAACAGCAGAACTCTCGTCGCCATTTACGTGTCTAGAAAACGGAACCATAACAGTGACAAACGAAACAGGAGGAACAGCACCATATACATATAGTCTTGATGGCGTGAATTTTCAAACGAGTCCAGTTTTTAATAATTTATCAGATGGTACTTATACCATAATAATAAAAGATAGTAGTGGATGTTCTGCGGCAGCAAACGACATAGAGATTGCGCCATTAAATCCACCAACAAATTTAACATTTGATCATTCAGCCGTAACATGTCCAACAAATACAGCTACAGTTTCAATCATTGAAACCATAGGTGGTATAGGAACTTTAGAATATCAAATCATAGCACCTACAGCCAGTGCAACACCATATCAAACATCGACAAATTTCGCTGACTTAGAACCTGGTACTTACACTTTTCAGGTAAAAGACGAAAACGATTGTATTTACGCTGAATCGTATACGATTGATCCTATTCCAGTGCCTACAGTATCAGCAGTACTTACTAAAGACTTAGATTGTACCACGTCTAGTGACGCCATAATTTCAGGAACCATAACTGGTCCTGCACCATATACCTATGCGGTTTCTTTCAATGGAAGTGCCTATACCGATTTAGGAGCAACTGGAACAACTTTTTCATATGCAACGGCAAACGAAGGCACCTATCAATTTCAAATCACTGATGCCAATAACTGTATAGCAGAATCTGGAGAAATTAACATTCATCCAATTTCTTTACCAGCGTTAAGCTTAGTCGCTCAAACCCAACCAATCTTATGTCATGGTGACACCAATGGAGCTATAGATATTACCATTGATACAACGGTAGGTACGCCTCCATACGTTATCGATGTTAATAATGACACTACTGGAACCAACTATGGCACTCAAACTACGAGTTTACCTGCTGGAACATATACCATTACCGTTACCGATTCTAAATCTTGTACTGCGACAGAAACTATAACGATCCATCAGCCAGATGCCATTGTTTTAGATTACGATGCCATAGACATTACGTGTACTTCAGGTGGTGTTTCTCAAGGATCTGTAATTGTAAACTCCGTTGTTGGTGGTACAGCACCATATAATTATTTTGTTACAGGAACCAATGGATACTCTAATTCTGAATTAAACAATACTGGATCTACGTCTGTAAATTTTGATGTTGTTGATTTTGGTTTATATCAAATTAACGTTGTCGATGCAAATGGATGTTCTATGTTAGCCCAAGATGTCCTTGTAGCATCACCTCCTACTGATCTCGATATTAATATCACATCTACGATAGATTGTGCTACAGGTGGTGAAGCAGAAGTTAGTGTTGGTTCGTCCTTAAGTAGCTCTGGTCCATTTTTCTTTAGTATTTATGAAGGTCCTTCAACGGTTTATCCTACAGGGACTTGGCTTGCCGAAGACACACCAGGAAGTCAATCAGCCACATTTACTGGTTTAATTCCAGGTGTACTTTATACATTTATTGTTTTTGATCAATCTACTAATTGTAGTTATTATGAACCTTCAACAGTAGCGATACCAACAAATTCATCGTTAACAACATCTGCGTTTAGCTCTAACAATATAACATGTACTGGTAGTGCTGATGGTAACGTTTCTTTTACAGTTAATAGTACATACACAACTGATGTGAATGTCAACTTTGAAATATTTGATTCCTTATCGTTACAATCTACTGGTATTATTGGTTCTGGCACTGTACCAATGAATGGTTCATTAGATGTCTCTAATTTAGGCCCATTACCATTTGGAAACTATTTTGTTTCAATAAGTGAAACTTCTGGTCCCAACTCAGGTTGTGGCATAGTCACCATTCCTTTTAATATTACAGAATCTGCTATAGCACTAGAATTAGCTGTTTCTATAGACAATAATGCCAATTGTAACCCAAACTCTGGTGTTATTAGTGCAATTGCGTCTCATGGAACATCACCATATAGGTATCAAATAACCAATACATCTACAACGCCAAGTCCAACGGATGCTCAATGGAGTTCAACTAGCACTTTTAACGAGGATGCCGGAAGCTACTATGTGCATGTTATAGACGCATATAATTGTATTGTAACTAGTCCTGTTCAAATTTTGGAAATGGATGAAACACCAATTATTTCTGCTATTAATACAAATCAATGTACGGTAGCTGAAGGTGAATATGAAATAGAAGTTACCCTTGATACTGCAGGTATACCACCATATACAGTGAGCATAAATGGAGGTGCTTTTCAAACACAAACTTTTCCGTTTACACTTTCTAATCTTTATTCTGGCTCTCATTCCATTTCTGTTAAGGATATGAATGGTTGTGGAAACACTGTTAGTTTAGAAATAGCGCCACCAATTACACTAACACCAGAAGTAACAGCTTTCCCAACTTGTGCTGACAATGATGGAGAAATTACGATTACTGGAAAAGGAGGATCTGGATTCTACACCTATTCTATTACACCAAATTCTACATCTATTAGCTTAACTGACAATGTCTTTTCTGGTGTCCCTTCAGGAACTTATACTGTTACAATAACTGATACAGTAACAGGTTGTTCTGATGACGTTTCAATTACAGTAGCTGAAGCTATAGAACCTATATTTACATTAGAGCCAACATCAGTAATCTGTTTTGGAGACAATTCTGGATCTTTTGAAATTAATATTCAAAATTATTCAGGTACATATACTTATGACGTAATTGATGATTCAAACACTTCCGTAACCGGAATTGTAAATGCAAATACAACAACAAATCCATTTACAGTATCTGCTATGGAATCTGGTTCTTACTCCGTTGTGATTACAGAAACAGAATTTCCATTCTGTTCGGCAGAAAAACTTGTAATTATATCTTCGCCTACAGCTCCATTAAGTCTAAATATTACAGAGACATCGGATGTTACTTGTAACAATAACCAAGGGACAATAACCGCAACAGCAACTGGTGGTTGGGGAGACTTGGAATATGAACTCACTGGTGATGCAACTGTTGCTTATGCTTCAAATGCTACCTTTTCAAACTTATCTGCTGGTACTTATACCGTTAATGTAAGAGACGCTAAAGGATGTATAGTTTCGGAAACAATAACATTAGAAACACCAACACCAATAACGGCAACATTTACACCAAGCACGACTGAATTAGCGTGTTTTGGAGATCAAGATGCAAGTATCACAATCACAAACGTTTCGGGTGGTCAAGGTACAAACTATTCTTATACGCTTAATACCGTTTCTCCTACCGCTAGTTCGTCGGGTCCACAAACGTCTAACGTATTTGAAAATTTAGGTCCTGGCACCTATTTTGTTAGAGTAACGGATGGATATGATTGTGAATTAACTTCGATAGATATAATCATCACCGAACCATCTCCTGTAGCATCAACCTTAGTTAGAACTACAACTCAAACCTGTTTAACAGAATCAACATTAACACTAAGTGCTACTGGAGGTACAGGAACATATACTTACAGCGAAAACGCATCTTTTAACCCAATTTTAGGCAGTTTTACATCATCTACTACATTTTCGGTTTCAGATGGCACATACGCTTACTATGTAAGAGACACAAATGGATGTGTTACCACAGTATCTAACGAAATAACTATAGATCCTCTACCTCCATTAACAGTGACATTAGCATCTACCAACCCAACTATTAATTGTGCTGGTGATAATAACGGATCTATATCAGCTACTGCTTTAGGAGGATTAGGTAATTACATATACACTCTACAAGATGCATCTGGAAATCCAATTACCGCAACACAAAATAGTCCTGGTTATTTCACAGAACTCTACGCTGGCAATTATACGGTATTTGTAGAAAGTGGAGATTGTACTACAACATCTGCCCAAATTAGTATTACTGAACCAGATGCGCCATTAGAAGCTACTATTGATGTAAATAATGTAACATGTGCAGGGAACAATAATGGTGCTGTAGAAATAATCGCTACAGGAGGAACAGGTGTTATAAAATATGCTATTTCGCCTCAATTAAATCAATTTTTTGAAACGAACACAATAGAAAATTTGTCACCAGGAGATTATGATTTAATTGTACAAGATGAATTAGGATGTTATCTAAATTTCAGCTTTTCTATTTCAGAACCTAATCCTGTGATATTGAATATTGTGGCAGATTCCTTCTTTCCAGAAATTTGTTCAGGTAATGAAGATGGTGAGTTCAGTATTGCAATATCTGGAGGAACATTGCCTTATAGCGTAAGTTTAGATGATTACGATGGACCATATACCGTTGGAAATGCAACACAAAATGAATTCGATTTTACAAACCTTGAAGGTGGAGATCATGTCGTTTTTGTACGTGATGCTGAAGGTTGTGAATCTGAATGGAATATTACATTCCCTGAATCTGTAACCATACTACCTGAGGTTATCATTGAAAATATTTGTGAGAATAACATCCAAGGAAATATTGTAACTGTCACTGTAGATGAATCCATTACAGATTTAACACAATTAGATTATTCATTAGATGGTGGACCTTATCAAGAAAGTGAGAAATTTATAAATGTACCTGTAGGTACAAACCACTACATTGATGTTAGGCATTCTAATGGTTGTATACAAACTACAGAATTTTTTGATATAGAAGCTAGTACGCCAATTACATTAACGTTAGTTGAAGGCGAACTTAATGAATTTATTGCCAATGCATCTGGTGGTGAAGGCGATTATCAATTTACAATGAATGATGAAGATTTTGGATCTGAAAATTCATTCATAATCACGGAATCTGGTATCTATGAAGTTATTGTTACTGATAGCACTGGTTGTTTTGCTAAAGCACAGATAGAATTAGAATTTGAAGACATCTGTATACCTAATTGGTTTACACCAGATGGCGACGGAGAATTTGATACATGGGCACCAGGTTGTACAGAAAACTACCCTAACCTCACCTTCGATATTTTTGATCGCTATGGTCGTAAAATTGCTGAATATCGTGTTGGAGAAGTATGGGATGGAAGATATAACGGTACTGAACTACCAACAGGTGATTACTGGTTTGTGGTTAAAACAAATGACACTTCACACGATAAAGAGTTTGTAGGACATTTTACACTTTACAGATAACAGCAAAGCAGACAAAAAGTTAACATTATGAAAAAAATCGCACTATATTTTCTCGTTTTGGTCACTGCTCATAGCTTTGGTCAAGAATTAAACTTACCAGTATTTACACAGTATTTATCTGAAAATAATTTTGTAATCTCTCCAACCTATGCTGGAATTGGTGATAACTTAAAAATTAGAGCCAATGGGTTAACACAATGGGTTGGAATTAAAAATGCACCAGATAACCAATCTGTATACGCAGATTTTAGAATTGCCAATAGCACAGGATTAGGTATATCTGCGTACAACGATAAAAATGGAAACACAAGACAAAAAGGTGTTAAATTTTCTTTTGCACATCATTTAATATTAGATTACAAATCAAAACAATACCTATCCTTTGGGCTTTCTTATAATATTAATAGTTTCAGAATAGATATAGAAAACTTTAACACCACTTATGATATCCCTATTTTAGATCCTAGTATTACAGACGACCGCTCTGTTTCTAATAATAATTTTGATGCTGGTATTTTATACCGTTGGAAAGCATTCTATTTAAGTTTTAATGCTAATAATTTTTTAAAAAAAGACACTGATCCTTATATTGGACTAGAACCTAGTCGCTTATTAAATTATCAAATATACTCAGGTCTTGTACTTAAATCTAAGGATAATAAAGATGTAGAATATGAACCTTCTGTGTTTTTTCAACTTTTTGATAGTGACAAACGTTCTAGTACTGATGTTAATTTTAAATACAGAAAATTTAACAGAAAAGGTGATTATTATTGGCTAGGTGCTTCTTATCGTTTTCTTAATGATCAATTTTTTGAACCCTTAAACTTAGGCCCTATGGCCGGAATAACATTTAATAAGTTTTATTTTGGTTATGCGTATCAATTTACGTTTAATGACTTATCAGGTTATAATACAGGTACACATATGATTACTATAGGTCTAGATTTATTTCAAGGTATTAGCAACTGTGCATGTACTAAAGGAACAAGTAAAAGTTATTATAGATAACTATTCATTTATCTCTAATTTATACCCAACGCCATGTACATTAGTAAGTTTAATAGAACTATCCGATTTTAATTTTTTACGCAGTTTAGAAATATATGTATCTAAGCTTCTACCAACAAATACACCTTTGTCTTCCCAAACGCGCTTTGTGAGTTCATCTCTTTTTAGTATTTGATTTGGCTTAGACACAAAAAGTGAAAGCAATTCACATTCTTTTTTTGATAATGCAATTTCTTCAGATTTAATAACCAATTTATTCTGTTCGGGATAAAAATAAAAATTACCTAATTTTTCACCTATTTCAGAAGGGCTTTTAGAGTTAGTTGAAGATCGTTTTAGTTTTATATAGAAAACGCTTATCGACACAACTAATAATACAAAAACAAAAATGATACTATTTTTGTTTTCCACAAAATGATTAGCATTAGTGATAAACACTACTTCAATTATATAACAAGATTTAGGCAAACCTCTACCTATACACGGTATAAGTGTACTATTTTCAAGAGCATTTCTTTGAAAACTATAAACAACATTTTGAGTATCACATGTCTTTACTTCTATTCTATATTGGTCTGATAGTTTCGCTTTTTCAAAACTTTCTTCAACTGCAATGATTAATTGACCTGGTTCAATCGCCAATGTCGTATTAAAGTTTAACAAATATTTATTAGGATTTTCAAATCTTATAGGTAAAACCAATGCGCTACTATCTTTATTTATCAACAGTAAACGATGTCCAAAATCACGGATTGCAATTTTAGTTAATGCTTGTAAATCATCACTAGGATTTAATGTACATGCTACTGTATTCATACAAATTAGCACAATACAAATTATATGGAACGACCTACCTTTTTTTAAACTCATAATAAGTGTAAAGAACTAACAATTCTAAGACAATAAAATATGTTTTCAACATATTTTACACTTTTTTCACCATTTATAGAAGTTATAACGAATTGCTTTTAACTCAAAACATACTAGAATTAAAACATAACATAAAGATGTTTAACTAACAGTAATTCAAAGAATTAAATACAAGATTTTCAGAAAAAATCTAAGAGTAAAGTGCCACTCAAAGAACACCTATTATGTTCAGATTATTTTGACCTATTTAGGCATATTTCAATCCACTTTTATCGTATTTATTTGTATTTCATCAAAAATATTAATGAGATGAATAAATAATTGTGACGTATCACATATTTACGCCTCAAATGTAGTGAAGAATGATTCGTAAAACATATGAATTTTCAACATAAAAAAATGCTTAAATCATTGATATTCGTTCAGTTTATAGGATATTTAGTCTATTAATCGAATAATAAATTCTTTTACTGTTTTAATGGTTAATTTTAGGCACTTTAAATGAATAAAATAAAATTAATATCGCTCGTTAAGATTTGTGCTTTTACCGTTTTTTTAGGGAGAGCTTATCAGTTGTATTTTTTTGGCGGACCATATAGAGCTTTTTTATGGGATGAAAGTTTATTAACACCAATTGTTGAAGGTGTTTTTAACTATGAATGGTTTGATTATGCAACCAGCTCAACTGTAAACACTTGGATTGAAGGATTTACAAAGCTCAATAGTTTTGTTTTTGTTTTAGCTGCATTGTTTAGTCTATTTTGGAGTCAGATAAAATTTATAAAACTTAAACGTTTCGTAATAGGTCTAGGGTTAATTCTATTATTTATTTTAGGTATCTGTATGGTGAAAGATAGAAATTACGATATTCTTCAATTATTTGAAATGAGTATTCAATTGACCGCTCCATTTTTGTTATGGAAAAATATAGAATTGAACGTAGACAACACAAAATTAATCACGGGACTTAAGATAGCCATAGCCTTAACCTTTATACCTCATGGGATGTTAGCCATGGGATTTCCATATAGACCTGGTCACTTTGTAGATATGACAATTTCCATTCTTGGTAGTAATGAAACACAAGCCACACAATTTTTATTTGTAGTTGGCTTTTTGGATGTTATATGTGCATTACTAGCATTTGTTCCTAATTTTTCAAAGTACGCCCTTTGGTACATGATAATTTGGGGATTTGCTACAGCTTTTGCAAGAATAGTTTCTGGCATCAATTTTAATTTTATTTCACAAACAATACATGGCTCTAGCTACTTAACAGTATATAGACTAGCCCATGGCTTATTACCCCTTTTGGTTCTTTTATTTGAAAATAGAAAAGCCGCAACCCCTAAAATACGCATAGCATGAAACATAAATTATTTTTAATCTGCTTTACAGTTTTGTTTAGTATTTCTTTAAGTTTTGCGAACAACGACAAGTATAGAATTATGATCATGGATGATCCTTCTACGACTATTACAATCGGTTGGAATCAAACTTCAGGTACTTCACCAATAGTATATTATGATACTGTAGACCATGGCACAGATCACACACTATATTCAAGTTCTAAAACAGTAGATAGAACTGTGTCTTTTAAAGGAATGGACAATCGATTTGTGCGCTTAACTGGGTTAACCCCAAACACTAATTATTATTTTGTTATAAATGATAGTGATAGTACAAGTCAACGATTTTGGTTTAGAACTGCGCCAAACGATTTAAGTAGACTATCATTTATAGCAGGTGGAGATTCAAGAAACAATAGAACTCCAAGACAAGATGCCAATACACTTGTGAGCAAATTGAAACCTCATGCTGTATTCTTTGGAGGTGACATGACAGATTCTAACAGCTCAGGACAATGGCAAGATTGGTTTGATGATTGGCAACTTACCATTGCTAGTGACGGACGTATGTTTCCAATTATTCCGGCTAGAGGAAACCATGAGTCTGACTCAGAGACCATATACAAGTTATTTGATACACCAAATGCGGATTCTTATTATTCAATTACCTTTGGAAACGACCTTATAAAGGCTTACACCTTAAATTCAGAAATATCTGTTTTAGGAAATCAAAAAACATGGTTAGAGAACGATTTAAATACAGCCTCTACTAATTTAAAATGGAAAATGGCCCAGTATCACAAACCAATGAGGCCACATACAGATAACAAAGCTGAAAACAATTATTTATATGATGCATGGGCTCAATTATTTTACGATGAAGGTGTCCGTTTGGTTGTAGATTGTGATTCTC
Organism: Winogradskyella eckloniae; assembly: GCF_013249045.1. Lineage (GTDB taxonomy): Bacteria > Bacteroidota > Bacteroidia > Flavobacteriales > Flavobacteriaceae > Winogradskyella > Winogradskyella eckloniae. Next base: position 105,029 of record NZ_JABRWP010000004.1, on the reverse strand, counting down.
ATTTATCTAAAACGACATGGCCTGTTAAACCATCAGCAGACATAGGAAATGATGAAGGTTTTGTCGTAGAACAAACAAGTGGTACAGTCTACACAGGAGAAGGTTGTTGGGGAGCACCATTACGTGATGCAGACGATGATAAGACTTGGACTAGAAACTCTGGGAAATTTAATCAATTTAAGCTCATTTTCGTTGATGAATTCAAAATTGAATTAAGAACAATCCAAGTGGATAATCCCGGATCAGTTGGCTCTGTTTCTAATACTGACCCCTTTACCCTTCCGGCTAATTTAACTGTATTTAACCCTCCAACTGGCGATGTTGTTACAATATCTAATTCTCCAGATATTAGTTGTCCACCACGAGGTGTTGTTTGTGATGATAATGACCCAACTACCATTTATGATGAAGAAGATGGGAATTGTAATTGTATTGGAGTCGATCAACTTACAACCACTAACGAAACGTATCCAATTGTAGCCTCTGGTGATGATGCAGAAGAATTTATTTCTACAGGTGCTGTAAATATTACAAGTACAGATCTAGAATTTGTGGACGATGGAGGATCAGACCAAATTGTTGGTTTAAGATTTAATAATATCAATATTCCTAAAGGAGCTACAATTCATAGAGCCTATATACAATTTGAGGCTGATGAACAAAATTCAGAAGTTACTAATTTAACTTTTCATGGTGAATTGTCAGATGATAGTAATGGATTTACAACCTCTACCAATGATATATCATCACGACCATTAACATCAAATTCTGAAACTTGGAATAATGTTGCTGCTTGGGAAAATACAGGTGAAAAAGCTTACAAACAACGTTCTCCTTATCTTCAATCTATAGTAACCGAAATAATTTCACAACCAGGATGGCAAGTAGGTAACGCTGTTACATTTATTGTCTCGGGAACTGGAAAGCGTGTCGCAGAATCGAGAAATGGCGATGTAAACGACCATCCTAAATTAATAGTATATTATAATAGTAATTGTCCAATTATCAATGTTTCATCTTCTGGTCTACCAAGCTGTGATAGTAATACTGATATATATTCGCAAGATTTAGTAGTAGAATATACTGTAGCACCAAGTTCTGGTTCTTTGGTTGTAAATGGGCAATCATTCGCAATTGGCACAAGCCCGCAAACTGTTACACTAACAGGTTTAACTGCAGATGGTATCGATGTTGATATCGACGCTTATTTTACTGAAGGCACATGTCACTATCTAAAAGAAAGAGGCTTTGAAGCTCCAAGTAAATGTAGTTTAGGAGGAATTCCAGATAATATACCTGATGATAATACCAATTTAGCATTATTAACAGAAGCAACAGTCTACGGGTCTGCAAGTAATGGTAGAGGAATCCCAACTGATATATTATATGACCCGCTAATTGATGATTATAGAACGGTAACATCATATAATGAATATGGAGTAGCTTTCAATGAAAATCTAGGTTTACCTAGTGTTGACGATGGTTTTAAATGGCAAGTAAATTGGCCAAACGTAAAGTATATGAATTACATCACAATTGGAGGGTCTTACGCAAATCAAGATCAATCTGATTCAATGTGGATCATTAGTCATAGAAAAGATGGTGTTTGGACGATCTTAGATCAAGGCCAAGGCGGTTGGATTGATGATGGTATATATGAATGGGGAGGACCTAACTTTGATCCTATTGAAGCAGACGCATTGCGAGTTCAAGTGTACAGCGATGGTTCAAACAGTTTAGTAAGTATACATTTAAGAGCAAGAGGAGGAACCGCGAATTCTAATAATGATAGCACTACAACACCGAAGGCAACTTTGATTCAATATTTATCGCCAGGTAATAGTTGTGGCATCAATGTGCCTGCGAATTCTATCTTATATTGTAATAGTGCTTGGATTAATACCGATGGACCAGATCATAACTCAGATACAACTAATACAATTATTGCCGACGGTACATATGCTATAGCTGCTGATGAAGAAGTCGTCATTAACGATTTAGAAATATTAAGCGGAGCAACAGTCACTGTAGAAGAAGGCGCAAGTTTAACCGTTAAAGGTGATTTAATTAACAATGGAACCTTAATCTTAGAATCAATTTCAACTAAATATTCTAGTTTAATTGTTGAAGGTACTTCTACAGGTGATATTCAATACAAACGACATATTAACTTTGCAGCAGGTGCTGGTTCTAGTACTAATGCTAACGACTTGATTAGTGCACCAGTTACTGGGCAAAATTTTGGAGATTTTAGAGCGGCTAATTCAAATATACTGTCAGGAAATATTGGAGGAAATTTAGCCTTTTTATTCGGACCTTTTAGTACATCTTCAGATGCATACATTAACTATTCACCATCTGATGATAGTAGTACATTAGATCCAGGTAAAGGGTATAGAACTGGTTCTACAGATGGCGGAACATATACTTTTGACGGAACTGTACAAACAACAAATGTTAATATTCCTATTAATGCTGGTGGTGCCAGTGACTGGAACCTAATAGGGAACCCATACCCTTCTTATATAGACTTTGATACCTTTTTTAATCTCATTAAAACCCAATTAGACACAGGGTCTTACCAAGCCATTTACGGTTATGATGGTAGTGCTCATAATGGTTGGACGGTATTAAACAATCTTACAACAGGACAATTAATTGCGCCTGGACAAGGGTTCTTTGTAAAAAGTAAGTCTGGTGGAGGTACTATTACCTTTACTCCTGACATGCGAACAACCGGAACTACTGACGATTTTATTGCTGGTAGAGGTATTAATGCACACTTCGGTTTTATTAAACTGAATTCTAGCTCAGCGGATTCTAGTTTTAATACAGATTTCTATTTTAACAGTAACGCAACGTCTAGTTTAGATCCTGGTTATGATGCTGCCTTATACAGCTCAACACCTCCTGATTTTTCTATTTATTCGTATTTAGTAGAAAATAATAACGGTACACCATTTGGCATACAAGCATTAAGTGAATTAGCCATGAATGATGTCACTATATCGTTAGGCGTTAATGCAACACAAGGTCAAGAAGTGACCATTAGTATTCTTGAAACTGATTTACCAGATGCAATTAATGTGTATTTAGAAGATACTTTAAATAATACGTATACCTTACTAACTTCTGAAGATTACGTATTTACGGCAAATTCTAACATTTCCGGACCAGGACGTTTTTATTTAAGATTTGAATCCAATGCGCTAAATATCAATGAAACGCTATTAAATTCAGTGCAAATTATTGCAAATCCAAAAACAAAATCAATAGAGATAAATGGACAATTAGATACAGACACCTCGTATGCTTTATACGATCTTCACGGTAGAGCTGTATTAAAAAATAGTCTTGACGATAGAATATCAAATCAAACTATTGATGTTAGCCAATTAACAACTGGTATTTACATAATTGAATTAAATTCTGCAAATAACCAGAAACGAATACAGAAACTTGTAATTAGATAATAAATAAAAAACGCAAAATCAATTTAGATTTTGCGTTTTTCTTTTAATTAAATATATACTTTTATTGTGTCATGGATAAAAGTACTATTCTTCAATTTATAGGTTATAATAACACTCCTTCACTTTTTTTTGAGAACGGTTTTGATGAATTTAAATCTATAGATCTACCAACTAACAAAGACAAACTACCTCCTAATATAGATTTCACAAATCAACGCTTAGGTAAACTGGTTGAAGAATTTGTGTTTTATCAACTCAAGCAATTACCTGATATTAATTGGTTAACTGAAAATCTTCAAATTCAAAATGGAAAACAAACCATTGGGGAAATTGATGCTTTGTTTATTAAAAATAAAACACCTATTCATTTAGAAATTGTTTATAAATTCTATTTATACGACACACTAAAAACCTATTGTAATCCACTCTCTTATTGGATTGGTCCCAACAGAAATGATACTTTAGTTTATAAATTAGAAAAACTAAAAACAAAACAATTTCCATTATTATATAAAAATGAAACTGAAAAAGAACTCAAAAAGCTTAACCTAAATAGCGATACAATAGAACAACAATTATGTTTTAAAGCACAACTGTTTGTACCCTATTATGATAGTGAAATAAACGCTTATCCTTTAAATAACAAGTGTATTTCAGGAATATTTTGCTCTATAAAAAACATTAACATTTTTAACTCATTAGAATTTTATATTCCTAATAAGTTAGATTGGCTTATCGTCCCTCACATTGCCGTAGATTGGTTAACATATTCTGAAGCAAAACATTTCATTGAAGAATTTACTAATCAAAACAAATCGCCTATGGTCTGGTTAAAATATAGTAATACGAAAATAGAAAAATGCTTTATAACCTATTGGTAATCTATGAAAAACGAAGTGTATTATAAAATTTATAAACCTTACGGGTATTTAAGTCAATTTGTAAACCATCAAAATAAACGAAAATCGAAAAAACTCCTGGGTGATTTATTTAACTTACCCATGAATATAATGGCTGTTGGTCGATTAGACGAAAAATCAGAAGGGTTATTGCTATTAACATCAGATGGAAAGTTTAGTCATTACATTACAAGTAGCAAAATAGAAAAAGAATACCATGTTATGGTAGATGGAATAATCACTACCGACGTAATTAGGTCTTTATCTAATGGTGTTGAAATTTCTGTTAATGGAAAACCTTATAAAACAAAACCTTGTAAGGCAAAAATATTAAAGGACACTCATCATATCATTGAGCGTTTTGTTAGAGAGGAACGCCATGGACCAACATCTTGGCTGTCCATAACTTTAACTGAAGGAAAATTTAGGCAAGTAAGAAAAATGACGGCAAAAGTAGGATTTCCAACATTAAGATTAATTAGAGTAAGAATTGGGCATATTCATTTAGATCACATGCAACCTTCTGATATAGAAACAATAAATACTAATTATTAGAAGCTGTTTCTTGTTCTTCTTTATCTTCAGCTTCTTTTTTAGTAATAATCATTTTCTCATTATTGAAAACAATTGTTGCTTTAACACCTGTTAAAAGATTCCACTCTTTTGAAGAAATCACATTGCCTTTATCGTCATACACCACAAATTCGGCAGTATTAGGACCAGAATCTCCTTGATTTAACGCAACAATATCTACTGTATTCTTACCATCCAATAAATTTACTTCTACACGTCTATAACTACTTGTTAACAATAAATTGTTTTTAATAACTGCGCCATTTATTAAAATCTGAACACGGTCACCATCAGGATATTGATGATCTCTACAAACTATATTTACAAACTTAGTATCTACATTATGTTCTCCCAAAAACTGATCAGACATTTCTCTAATGATACCTCCTTTTACAGCGTCTTTATTCCATCTTTTTTCGTAAATCTCACTTGGACTTTTTAAACCATCATCTTCAATCATTGAAAAAGGTTTTTCACGCTCTCTAATAATGAATTTTTCTTCCCCGACTTTAGACTTACTCTCGTTCTTTTTGTCCTCTTCTTCTTTTTTAAGCTTAGGTGCAACTTTTACCTTAACTAAAGACGAATCTTTATCTTTTTTAGATTCTACAGCTGGTATATGAATACTCTTTGTCTTTTTATCTTTTATTTGGGCAAAAACCATAGTACTACAAAGTAGACTAAACACAACTAATATGAATTTATTGGCTTTCACTATATTATATTTTGTTTGTTTTCATTTATAAGTGATGATTCAAAAATCATTCCCAAATAGTAATATATTCAAATTAAATCTATAATATTAGAAATTTTTACAAAAAAAAGTTAAAACTTTCCGTTAAAACTAATTCTTAAACGTCTATTATATTCTTCGAATAGCCAATCCTTATAATTTTGAGTACTATTCATAATGCAATAACAATATTGTTTTACTCTAAACGCAATTTCATCTTGAAGCTCTTTTATTAAATCTCTTGCATCATAAACATCCTCACTGTTTTCAATGCAAATTTTAGAATGTTGCGCAATGGAACGTTCTATAACTGTAAATGATTTTTTACCTGAATTAATAACCTCTTTGTATTCTGCTTTTACATCAAAATTTAAGGTATATGATTTTTTAAACTTAACCTTTAAGGATTCTGGCATGGTGTATACAAAATCACGTTCTAATAATTCATCATCAATTATATTTTCTAAATATAAATCTGGATTTTTAAAAATATGTTGCCAATCAACAGGTTGATTCCAAGGTCCAAAACGAGCTTCGTTATTACCTAAATCAATAACCTGAAATATATTTCGATCTTTATAGATTCTGCTGCCTCGACCAATCATTTGAAAATATAAGGTTAAAGATCTCGTCGCTCTATTTAATACAATGGTTTCTACTGTTGGCTCATCAAATCCTGTCGTTAAAATACTCACAGAAGACAACACAGCGTCTGGTGTGTGTTTAAACCATTTCAATATCTCTTTTCGTTCTTGTTTACTGGCTGTATTATCAAGATGTCTAACGTTATAACCTGCTTTTTTAAATGTATAATATACTTCTTTTGACGTGTAAATTCCATTATTAAAAATTAACGTTTTTTTACCTTTTGCCAATTCCTCATAAGCCGACAACAGTTTTGTTTGCATTAAACTATTTGTGTATAATGCTTCTGAAGATTTTACAGTATAATCACCATTAATTCCTATTTTTAATGAGGTTAAGCCTACATCATAATTAAAGACTTCTGCATTGGCCAAAAATCCATTTTTTATCAATGTTGAAATATCATCACCTACAATAAGCTTATTATAATTATCCTTCATAGGTAGCTTTATATTACTACTTAGAGGTGTTGCCGTTACACCTAAAATAAAGCAATTCTCAAAAAACTTAAATAATTTTCTAAACGAATTATAGTGTGCTTCATCAATAATAACTAACCCAATGTTTTTAAGCTCAAAATCATTATCAGACAAACGATTGTTTAAGGTTTCAACCATTGCTACAAAACACTGATACTCATCTTGATCTGGTAGGGTTTTAACTTTACTATTTATAACTTTGTTCTCTACATTAAACCCAGATAATACATTTGAAGTTTGTTTACAAAGCTCAATTCTATGCGTTAAGATCACTACTTTTTTCTGGTGTTGTTCTACATAGCGTCTTACGATTTCAGAAAAAATTACCGTCTTTCCGCCTCCTGTAGGCAACTGATATAATAGATTAAAATCGTCTGACTCATTTTGCATAACATCAAATATGCGATTAAGGTCTTTTATCTGATAATCATAAAGACTTTTCTCATTTGCATTTTTTTGAATGATTGTGGTATCTGACGACATATTTAAATTTTAGCACGAGGTTAATTTTGCAAAAATAGGACATTGAAAGGGTTTTTAATGTGAATTGTTAACAAGATTTAACAAGATTGGTACTGTTCTTGTGAATGTTAAAGAATTAACATTTAAATAATTATATTATGAAATCATTTAGAAGACACTCTGCATCGGTCAATGCAGGTTCTATGGCAGACATTGCCTTTTTATTGCTAATTTTCTTTTTAGTTACCACTACAATTTCTGCCGACAAAGGTATTTTAAGACAATTGCCCAAAATTTGTGAAACAGCAAATTGTGTAGCCGATATTGCAGAACGCAATCTTTTACGTATTTCGGTTAATGACAATCAACAGATCCTCATAGATGATGCTGTAGTTAAGCTGAGTGAAATACAAACAACTGTTGAAGCATTTTTAGATAATAACTGTTTAGGCACCTGTGATTATTGTGAAGGTCTTAAGGTTGCGACCTCTGCAGATCATCCTAAAAAGGCTGTCATCTCTTTAAGTCATTCTCCACAAACTACCTATGAATATTTTATTGCTGTACAAGACGAAATTACTAAAGCTTATTACAATCTCCGAGTTAGATATGCCAAACATAAGTATAACAAAGCTCCTGAAGCGCTAACTAAAACAGAGCTAAAGGACGTTCAAAGTGCTTTTCCATTTATAGTCTCAGAAATTATGGTAAAACCATCTAATTAGTAAGCGTATCCTTTTGAGGTATACAATATTGAATTTCTACTTTTTTCTTGCCCCATTTCTTTGCTTTTTCAATATCGTTACCCATGTAAATATCTATTCGGTTTCGCCAACGACGATGCATTTTGTCTTTAACGGTATATAAACTATCAAACCCCTTAATTTTCACTTTTGTATTATGTACCAATCCTGAGTCTAATAAATCTCGAGACACTGCAATATATCTTAAACCAGGTTTTAAGCTATCACCAAAAGCCGTAATAGAAGGGTTAGAATTTGTTTGGTAGGCTAATGAATTATAGGCTGTAGCGGTAACAATCATTGTTTTATTAATACAATGGTCCTCACCTTTGGAACTGCAGCTAAAAAATAAAAGTGTCACTAAAAGTGATATTGATTTAAAATAGTTCATCTCAAATAGCTCATTAGGCTAAATATAAGAAATAAAAAAGTCAGTTACTATGTATACAACTGACTTTTTTTCTTTTACGATCTACGTTTAACTTTTTATAAGTTTTTTAATTATAGCGTTAGAATTCGTTGATATTTTCACAAAATAGACACCACTTTGATATTGAGACATATCGATTTGATTCAATAAGCTAGAATTTAATTTGCCTTTAACAAGCTCTTGCCCTAACGTATTAATAATGGAATAATCAACCTTTGCGTTTAAATTAGTTACATCTATATTTATTATATCTTTAATTGGATTAGGATATACCTTTATCGCATTACTAAAATCTACATCAGTTATACTTAATGCATCCGTTGCATAAAAAGTAATGGACTCTTCGGTTGTAAAATCACCACCAGAAACAATAACAATCCCATTTTCATCAGTTAGCGAATACGAACCAGAACCAAAGGAACAACAAATTCCATCATCATAGGCATCAAAAATTGTAAATGTATAACACTCATTCGTTGCTGGTAAAGTAATTATTTCTTGGTAAGTCGTATTATTAGAGTAACTAAAAAGAGGACCATTATCAATTATTGTTCCAGAACTATTTTCAATACTCCATGTGGTTTCATCACCATAATTATCTGTTGTAATATCAAATGTAACAGTAGCAGTCGCGTATGCTGGCGGAACATCAAAATTAAATACAAATGAGTTATTCGTTGAGTTTTCATCCGAAACACCATTAGGATTGGTTACATTAACCACAAAAGAATGGCTTCCAGTAGCTAAATTAGTATATAAAGGATTTGCCACAACCAAACTCGATCCACTTGGTATATTTCCTGTCCAACTTATAGTTGTACTTGCTTCATTATCTATATAATATTCAATAGTAGCAGAAGTTAATGCGAAATTACCTGGATTCGTTAAGGTAAGTTGAGGTGTAAAATCTTCTCCACATAAAACATCATTATTAGACCCTGTGTTTACAGCAACATCATTATCATAAGTTTGTAACGCTGGGAATTGCCCTATTGAAGTTACACCAGAGTTAGAAGGATCTAACCAATCCTTTAATCTCGTTGATGAGGATGTTCCATAATCCCATGCAACTCCAAACCTACCATAGAAATCATATTGACCATTGTTTGAGGTATTGTTACAAGCGGCAGCGCCTCCTGATAACATACCTATTAATTCACCATTTTCGTTAAACAAACCAGATCCTGAAGACCCTTGCTCTGTAACACCTAACTCCCACTCCGTGATATACCACATTTGGGTATTGGCATTGCCATTAAAATTCACCACATTTCTTACAGCACCATCATCATCTCTACACGTTTTTTGAATATCTCCACTTGGATGGTGTATTCCAAAATTTACATTAGGCGTTTGTGTCGTAGAATTATTCCAACCAGACCAAACCACATCAGGATTATTATTAAAGAAACTTGTATCTGTAATTTCTACTAATTCCATATCAGATTGAGAGCTATTTGCTCTTAATATAGATCCACTAACAGTTTGATTATAGCTACCATTAGGACTACTCGCCGTTGTACTACATGAAGGTGTAGGACTTCTCCAATTAAATCTAAATGCCCAACTTCCTTCGCCTCCTCCACAATGATTTGCTGTAATAAAATAAGGCGTTCCATCATTATTTGTATTATTGACTAATGTCCCAGAACAGAATCCTGAGCCACCTGTAACAAGCATACCTGCAGCCTTTTTTACATTTTCTTTTACTGTATTTAAGCTATATGGATCACTTGCTGGTGCAATATCACAATCGACATCCTGATTACAATTACCAGAATCTCCTAAGGCTTTTTGATAAGATTTTGCTGTACGATATCCATGCACCACAGATCCAACGACTATAGACGCTGTGCCAGTAACATGTGCTGGTTGGTAATATTCAACAATAGCTTGATCACCTTCTACCATCCAAGTTCCTAAAACATTTTCTTCATTATTATTAAAATGTGAAAAAGGTCTTAATACATCCGTTTTTTCACTATTGTATACATATAATTTTGCACCTTCAGGAATATGAAATACATCAAACATAAAATTTAACGTTAAAGCATCTTTCGACGTGTACGCCATTCTCCAAATACGATCACCATTTTCAAGAGTTGTCCATTCGCCTACACTATTAAAATTATGGCCAACATATAACTGATGACCAAATCGCCAAGGTATAGACTTATTGGTGTCATTAACGAGATCTTCATCTATTAATTTTTGCAAATCAAAGGATGGTAACTTATACGGTTTTAGCGTCGTTAAATTTTTATAATGCCAACTCGGCGGTTTAATATCTTCTGGGATTTGCTGCGCAAACGAAAAGATAGACATAAACAAAAAAGAAAATAGTAATTTAAACTTCATAAGGGAAAAATTAATTAGTTGCTAAATTTAAGCATTTAATTTATTTTTAATATAAATAGTATCGTTAAAGATTTATTTACCTATTTTTTTTAGGTTAAAATAAATTAACTTAAATGTAGCAGATGTTAGTTATCAAAGGAACAAAAAACATAAGAGTAAAGAAATTATTTTATACGTATCACAACTATCAATCTACAAAAATAGATATTTAATCTACTAATAGCTTTTTAGTTAATAAGCCAATAATTGTCGTAATGCATTCTCAAACCTTCCCTTAGCCATATATTGCTCTTCCAATTGTCCTATAAACGGAATAGGCGTTTCTAGACTAGCCACGCGTTTTACTGGTGCATCTAAGAATTCAAAACAGTCTTCCATTAGCAATGCTGATATATCACTTGCTATACCACCAAATAATGAGTCTTCTTGAAGAATGATGGCTCTTCCTGTTTTTTTAACTGAATTAATAATTGATTCTTTATCTAGAGGTTGTAATGTTCTTAAATCAATTAAATCTGCAGAAATATCATTATTTTTTTCTAAAGTTTCTATGGCCCAATGGACACCTGCACCATAGGTAATAATCGTTACGTTGTGACCTTCGTTAAGAAGCGCTGCCTTACCAAAAGGAATGGTATAGTACGCTGTAGGCACATCTTGTCTAACACTTCTATATAGGGCTTTATGCTCAAAAAACATTACCGGATTGGGATCATTAATTGATGTTGCAAGTAATCCTTTTGCATCATAAGGAAATGCAGGATACACTACTTTTAATCCTGGTGTTTTTGTAAACCAAGCTTCATTTGTTTGTGAATGAAAAGGACCTGCTGCAACACCTCCTCCACATGGCATTCTTAATACAACATCCGCTTCTTGTTGCCAGCGATAATGTGATTTTGCCAAGTAGTTAACTACAGGATTAAACCCTGAACTCACAAAATCTGCAAATTGCATTTCAACAACAGATTTTATTCCAGAAATAGATAAACCCATTGCAGTTTCTACAATTGCTGATTCACAAATTGGCGTATTTCTTACACGTTCTTTTCCAAATGTTTCTAGTAAACCTTCTGTAATTTTAAATACACCTCCATAAGCCGCAATATCTTGACCCATAATAACGAGATCATCATGCTTTTGCATTGACTGTTGTAACCCTTCTGCTATTGCATCAACAAAACGTATATCTGCCACGTTTGTATTCGGTACAACTTCCTTGTAATCAAAAGGCTTGTAGACATCATTTAACTCGGTAATTTCATCGGGAACAATCAATGGTTCTGCAGTGGCAGAGTCTAAGGCTTCGTCAATTTCTTTTTTAATTTCAGACGTGTAATCATTATCTATAGACGGACTTAAAATCTTTTTACTATATAAATAACTTCTAAAGTTATCTATCGGATCCTTTGCTTCCCAATCTTGCATTAAATCTTTGGGTACATATTTAGTTCCACTAGCCTCTTCATGACCTCGCCTTCTAAAAGTTTTAAATTCTATTAAAATAGGTCTTGGGCGTTTTCTTATACTTTCTGCTAGTTTTTTTACTTTCGTATACGTTTCAATGATATTGTTGCCATCTAAAATAAAAGCTTCAATACCATATCCTTTACCTCTATCTGCTAAGTTTTTACAATGGTATTGCTCATTGGTTGGTGTAGATAGACCGTAACCATTATTTTCAATACAAAATATTACAGGAAGCTGCCAAACTGAAGCCACGTTTAAAGCTTCATGGAAATCACCTTCGCTTGTCCCTCCTTCTCCAGTAAATACCGCAGTAACTTTTCCGTTTTTCTTTAACAAATTGGCTAAAGCAATACCATCTGCAACACCCATTTGTGGTCCCAAATGCGAAATCATACCAACAATATTATAGTCTTGTGTACCAAAATGAAATGAGCGATCTCTACCTTTAGTAAAACCGCTAGCTTTTCCTTGCCATTGGCAAAACAAACGGTGTAACGGAATTTTCCTTGTTGTAAAAACACCTAAGTTTCTATGCATTGGCAAAATATATTCATCTTGCTCTAAAGCCATAGTAACACCTACAGAAATTGCTTCTTGTCCTATACCCGAAAACCATTTAGACACTTTCCCTTGACGCAATAGAATAAGCATTTTCTCTTCAATGAGACGCGGTTTAAGCATATTATAATAAAGCTCTAATAGCGCCTCATTATTAAGATTTCTTTTATCGTAGGTTATGTTACTTTTTGTGATTGTTGGCATAAAACGTAATTTCGGTATTGAATCAAATGTAATTAAAATAGTATCAATAAACCACAATACACTTTAAATTGTCAATAAAATCGACCTAAAATTTCACACTATTATTGTTAACTTTGTATATTGACAAAAATTATAAATAATAATCCAATGGATAGAATACCTAGTGTAGATTTAAAGGATTTCATATCTGAAGATCCTAAACGCAAGCAAAAATTTATAGATGAAATAGGAAAAGCATATGAAGATATAGGTTTCGTTGCCCTAAAAGGACATTTTTTAGATGATACTTTAGTTGATAATTTATATGGTGAGGTAAAAAAATTCTTTAACCTACCAATTGAAGTCAAGGAAAGTTATGAAATTCCTGGTATTGGTGGCCAACGTGGTTATGTCTCCTTTGGAAAAGAAAGTGCAAAAGGTAAAAAAGAAGGTGACTTAAAAGAGTTTTGGCATTTTGGGCAGTATGTTGAAGATGATGAAGAAAGACGAAAAGAATATCCTGAAAATGTTACTGTAAATGAATTAGCAGAGTTTAATAAAGTTGGTAAACAAACCTACCAAATGCTAGAAAAAACAGCTAAGTATGTTTTAAGAGCTTTAGCACTTTATTTAAATTTAGAAGAAACTTATTTTGACAAATATATTCATAATGGTAATTCTATTCTAAGACCTATACACTATCCACCAATAACTCAAGAGCCTAAAAATGCTGTAAGAGCCGCAGCACATGGTGACATTAATTTAATTACATTATTAATGGGTGCTCAAGGTCGTGGACTACAAGTACAACGACATGATGGTGAATGGATAGATGCTATAGCAGAACCAGATGAGCTTATGATTAATGTTGGCGATATGTTGTCTAGACATTCTAATAACAAATTAAAATCAACCATTCACCGTGTAATAAATCCGCCTAGAGAATTATGGGGAACGTCGCGCTACTCTATGCCATTTTTTATGCATCCAATAAGCGAAATGAAATTAGATGTATTAGAAAGTTGTATTGATGAAGATAACCCAAAACAGTTTGAAGACATTACGGCAGGTGAATTCTTAAACGAACGTTTAATAGAACTAGGACTTATTAAAAAATAACAGACCGTTTGCCGTTTCTGGTAGCTTCAAATTAAAAATGTTGCTAAACTACAGAAGCCGATTACCAAGCACTGAAGACAAATAAAATGGATTTACAAGACCAATTAAAAAATCTGTTTCCAGATTATACACCAGAACCTACAGATACTTCTGAAGCTTCCAAGGACAACCTTTGGTTACAAGAGGATCCTATACTTTGTAAATACGAAAAACGAAAAGGCAAACCTATTACTATCCTTGAAGGGTATACAGGCGCTACTGAAGATTTTAAAAAGTTGGCAAAAGAATTAAAAACCAAACTCAGTGTTGGTGGCAGCTTTAAAGACGATAAAATCATAATTCAAGGCGACTATAGAGACAAAATTATGTCTATGTTAAAGGACAAAGGATTTAATGTAAAACGCGTAGGAGGTTAAAATTTATGATAAAAAATGCTCTGCATATTACTAACGGTAACGCGCTTACCGACTATTTAAAAGAACTAGATTTTACTGAAGATATACTTACATGGCAAGAAATCTTATGCGAAGGACCAACCATTCCAAAAATAGATTCTAAAGAATTCTTTGATCTTAGACGTTCGTTTTTAAAAACTTATTATGACATAGAGGTTAATGAAAAAGAATTACAAGCAGAATTATCTAAATTAGATGATGCTGATAAATATGATGAAATTAACTTATGGTTTGAGTATGATTTATTCTGTCATATCAACCTATTGGGTGTGATTAATTTATTACATCAAAAAGAAATAAAAAAACCACTATATCTCATTTGTAGTGGAAGAATAAAAGGAGAAAAAAGCTTAAAAGGATTAGCAGAATTAAGTGCTGGTCAGCTTAAATCTCATTATGCCAGTAAAGTAAAATTAACGCCAGACGATATAGATTTTGCAATAGCTTTATGGCGCACATACTGCGGAAAAGATCATAATATTTTAAAACCATATATTGTTACAAAGTCTAACTTTAAATATATGAGTAATTGTTTAAAAGCGCACTTAAAACGTTTCCCTGATCAAAAAAGTGGTTTAGGTACTATAGAAGCAAATATTTTAAAAATTATTCACGAAAATGATATAAAGTCATTAAATCATTTATTAGTTTATTGCTTAAACTATCAAGGCTATTATGGTTATGGCGACCTTCAACTAGAACGAAAAATAGATAAATTAGCCATATTCTATGCTGTAGAAAACGATGGCATAAAGCTAACTAGAAAAGGACATGAAGCGCTTTTAAAACAAAATAACTTTGCTTCAGAAGTTAATAACGACATCCATTATGGTGGTGTTAACCGACTGGCATACCAATTTAGTATCGAAGAAAATAAACTAATTAAAACAATTAAGAATGTCGATTAAAGATTCTGAACTGATTTTAAATCCTGATGGTAGTGTTTACCATCTTAACCTAAAACCAGAAGACATATCAGACACCATAATTTTTGTAGGTGATCAAGACCGTGTAGAAAAAATTACCAAGCATTTTGATAGTATTGAATTTAGCACACAAAAACGCGAATTTAAAACCCAAACAGGTTATTATAAAGACAAGCGCATATCCGTTATTTCTACAGGAATTGGTCCAGACAATATAGACATTGTATTAAATGAATTAGATGCACTGGTTAACATTGATTTAAAGACCAGAAAACCAAAAACAGAATTATCGAGTTTAAATATCATTAGAATTGGGACTTCTGGTTCCTTGCAAAAAGACATTCCTGTAGATGCATTTTTAATAAGCACACATGCATTAGACATTAACGGCATGTTACATTTCTATCAAATTGATGGCATAAGTAATCCTGAAATTGAAGATGAATTTATTAAACATACCAATTGGGACAAAAACAAAGCCAGACCTATTATAATTAATAATAGTAAATATTTAGAAAAGTATTTTGAAGGTCAAAAAATCTTTAAAGGAATGACAGGAACTGCAGGAGGATTTTATGGTCCACAAGGCAGAGTTTTACGTTTACCACTCCAAGATGCTGATCTCAATTCTAAATTAGACAATTTTAGTTACAAAGATTTTAGAATTACAAATTTTGAAATGGAAACCTCAGTAATTTATGGCCTTTCAAAATTATTAGGTCATGAAGCCTTATCTCTAAACGCTATTATTGCAAATAGAGCTACTGGGAATTTTAGTAAAGACCCTAAAAAAACTGTAGAAAAACTTATTACTTACGCCTTAGAGCGTATTGTAAATATTTAATAATAATGCGATTACAGCATCAACGTACAATTTAGTGATCGTTTTAATGATGACATCCCCTTTTTCGAAACAATAAAAATGAAGAAAGTAAATATTGGAGGCGTACCTGAACATTTTAATTTAGCCTGGTACTTAACTTTAAAAAATGGCGAATATAAAGAACAAGACATCAATTTACGATGGCACAATTATCATGGTGGTACAGGAGCTATGTGCAAAGCCTTACGATCTGGAGAAATAGATATGGCTGTTATCCTTACAGAAGGTGTTGTTAAAGATATTATAGATGGTAATCCATCAAAAATTGTGCAGACTTTTGTAGAATCGCCTTTAAATTGGGGAATTCATGTTGCGGCAGACTCTAGTTTTAAAACTATGGATGATATTAAAGGTAAAAGAGCCGCAATCAGCCGATTTGGATCTGGATCTCATCTCATGGCATATATCAATGCAAAAAACAACAATTGGGATCTACAAAAAGATTTAAATTTTGAAGTTATAAAAAACTTAGATGGTGCCATTGAAGGTCTTACTGAAGGCAAAGCCGACTATTTTATGTGGGAAAAATTTACTACAAAACCGATTGTAGATGATGGTATCTTTAGACGTATCGCAAACTTTCCTACGCCTTGGCCTTGTTTTGTCATAGCCGTAAGAGAAGAATTTATTAAAAACGACGAAGCAGCACTAAAGTCAATATTAAACATTATAAATAACACAACAATAGACTTTAAATTAATACCAAGTATTGATAAAACTATTGCTAATAGATATGGACAAGAATTAATAGATGTACAAGAATGGTTGTCTTTAACCGAATGGTCACAAACCCTTATACAAGAAGAAACAATTACCAATGTACAAAATCAACTATTTGATTTAAACATAATCCCAAAGAAAGTAGACTATTTAGAATTAGTGCATAAATTATAAGACTATCTAGTATTTGGTTTGTAGTCTAACGCGTATAGCATTTAATAAATAAAAGTTGGTCAGTATACCATTTAAGCTTCAATAGTTTAGAGTCAAATCTTTTTATATCTCAAAAATTTAATTATATTTGAAGTAAGCGTATGCTTACAATCAATCAATAATTAACCTAATATGATATTAACAATAGCAATAATTCTAGCCTCTTTGGTTGCGTTGAATTTTTTGTTATTAATATTTAGTTGTAATAAAACATCTAAAAAGTCTGACAATAGAATTCCACCATATTTAAAGGTTAAGAAAAACACCTCTATTAAAGTAAATACCGCTAAGGTAAAGACCAAGCAATTGGATGCTGGTCAACTCGCAGCAACTGGGAGTTAGTTTCACTAAAACACGTATTACCAAACCAACACCCTCTATTTGCACTTAAAGGCGAAGGATGTCCACTTTGCAAAACAATATGCTTTTTGGTATCAATAAGTTTAGTTTTTTTCTTAGCAAATCCGCCCCAAAGTAAAAACACAATATTGCTTTTCTCTTCACTAATTGTTTTAATTACAGCATCAGTAAATGTTTCCCAACCTTGTTTTTGGTGACTTCCTGCTTTATGAGCTCTAACGGTAAGTGTGGCATTTAACAATAATACACCTTGTTTAGCCCAAGGCATTAAGTTTCCACTTTTAGGATACGGAATTCCCAAATCCGTTTCAAGCTCTTTAAAAATATTAACCAAAGAAGGTGGATGCTTTACGCCATCATTTACCGAAAAACACAAACCATTAGCTTGGCCAACATCATGATATGGATCTTGACCAATGATAACCACTTTAACAGCGTCAAAAGCACAATGATTAAAAGCATTAAATATTTCTGACTTCGGCGGAAAACAGCGATGATTTTCATATTCAGAAGCAACGAAAGCCATTAAATCTTTAAAATATGGTTTCTCAAATTCAGCTTTAAGATAATTATTCCAGCTCGTGTCTATCTTTAAATGCATATTACTGTTGTCAATTAAGTTCAAAAATAAAGAAACCTACATTATTATTAAACCTTAATTAAAAGCACTTTTTGGCATTAGGCATATAGCCACTTTTACCCTAAATTTGTATTGCTTTAAAAAAGAAACAAAATTACATGATAAACATTCATGACAAAACATTAAAAGACCTCGAGTTCTTTACTGTTTTAGACCAAATTAGCGCACATACACTTACAGCTTTAGGAAAAGAAGCTGTCCTTGCTATTCTCCCGTTTAAAGAAGAAGAGGTATTGAAGTTAGAATTGGCTTATGTTAATGAATATTTATCATCCTTTGAGAATGAAAATAGAATTCCTAATCATGGCTTTGAAACCATTGCCAAAGAATTAAAATTACTTAAAATAGAAAATACTTATCTCGAAGTTTCAAGTTTACAGAAAATAGTAAGCATGTCACTAACGGTAAATACTATTTTAAAATTTTTAAAGAAGTTTGAAGAGTACTATCCTAAATTATACGCTTACAGTCAACCGATAGAAATCAATACCACAATTATAGAGCAAATTGATGCTGTTGTTGACCGATTTGGAGATATAAAAGATAACGCTTCTCCCCTTTTATCGAGCTTACGTAAATCTATTAACCTATTAAAAGGCAAAATTAATAGTAGTTTTTCTTCGGCATTAAACACCTATCACAACTTAGATTATTTAGACGATATTAGAGAATCTGTGGTAGAAAACAAACGCGTACTAGCTGTAAAAGCCATGTATCGTAGAAAAGTGCGTGGTGCTATAATGGGTGGAAGTAAAACCGGAAGCATCGTTTACATTGAGCCAGAAACCACCTTACAACATACCAGAGAACTCAATAATCTCGAATACGAGGAAAAAGAAGAAGTTATTAAAATACTAAAGGCGCTTACCAATTACATTAGACAATTTTTACCGCTTCTTAATGAGTATCAAACCTTTTTAACGCAAATAGATCTCATTTCTGCAAAAGCCAAATATGCGCACAGCATGGATGCCATATTGCCAGAATTTTCAAAGGAACGCAGTATGTATTTGCGAGACGCTTACCATCCACTATTGTATTTAAATAATAAAGAACAAGGCGAAAAAACATTTCCGCAAACGATTGGCTTAAAAAAAGACAGTAGAATTATTGTTATTTCTGGCCCAAATGCTGGTGGAAAAAGTATAACACTAAAAACCGTAGGTTTATTACAAACCATGTTACAAAGTGGCATGTTAATTCCGGTTCATGAGCGTAGTTATGTCTGTTTGTTCGATAGAATTTTAAGTGATATAGGCGACAATCAATCTATAGAAAACCACTTGAGTACGTATAGTTATCGCTTAAAACAGATGAATTATTTCTTGAAAAAGTGTAATAATAAAACCTTGTTTTTAATCGATGAGTTTGGCACAGGAAGTGATCCGGAATTAGGAGGTGCTTTAGCCGAAACCTTCTTAGAAGTCTTTTACGAGCGTGAAGCCTTCGGTATTATAACAACCCACTACTCTAACTTAAAATTATTAGCAAACGAGTTGCCATACATGGAAAATGCCAATATGCTTTTTAATGAGCGTACATTAGAACCCATGTACAAATTGGTGGTTGGCCAAGCCGGAAGCTCTTTTACCTTTGAAGTCGCACAAAAAAATGGCATTCCGTACAGCTTAATCAATAAATCTAAAAAGAAGATTGAACGCGGTAAAGTGCGATTTGATGCTACTATTGCCAAGCTACAGAAAGAACGAAGCAAATTAGAACGTACAGAACGCTCACTAAAAGAAAACGAAAAAAAGAAAATTTCTGAAGCTGATAAGCTTGAAGAAATTAACGCTAAGGTTCAAAAGAAATTAGAGAACTTTCAAGAGTTATACGATTCTAATCAACGCCTAATTTACTTAGGTCAGAAAGTCAACGACATCTCTGAAAAGTATTTTGAAGACAAAAAGAAACGCGAATTAATGGCGGAATTATTCCGTTTGGTACAAATAGAAAATTCAAAACGAAAAAAGCTTTCAGCAAAACAAAAACGAGCTGAGAAACATAAAGAACGTCAAGTAAAAGCTGAAGCCGAAAAGAAAGTTGAAGTTATACGAAAAAAGAAAAAAGCGGCTAAAAAGAAAGAAGTAAAAGTAGAAAAACCAAAACCAATTTTAAAAATTGGTGATCGTGTACGCATGCATGATGGAAGAGCCATTGGTAGCATAGATTCTATAGAAAAAGGAAAAGCCAATGTTAATTATGGCATGTTTACCACTAACGTAAGCTTAGACCAATTGGAATTGGTTGAGGCTAAAAAATAAAAAAAACGATGGCAATAACGCCATCGCTTTTCAAGAATTGCTAGCAATATTAGTTACAATTCGCTGCAACATCTCTTACCTCGGTTACTGAATCAACAATATTATTTAAATACATGTTACCTTTTATAGTAACTTCTACAAAATCTGAACCTATATTAGTAATTACACCTAAAAAATTTGAAATTTCGAGCTGTGTAGCAATTTCAAATCCAGACATAGACTCTGGGCCTTCGGTATGATTACCTGTTAATCTTAAGCGTTTTACATAAGGCACTTTAACGTTAGAATATGTTTGGTAAGCATCATAAACCAATGAAGCGCTACCTGCTGGTACTGTCACTATTCTATTTGAAAAGAAGGTGTTTGTTTCTGAAACCGATTCTTCAGCTGAGACTGTAGATGATGAACTGGCTTCTGTTGAAACTTCCAAGCCTGCCGATGCTTCAGCAGTTACAGAACCACCATTTCCAAAAAAACTGGTTTCTGCAGTTGCACTTACAGTAACATCTACATTTGTAGTAACTCTAGAACTTAAACCAATAGTTTCAGAAAATGCATTTGTGTATGTAGTCGTAACGTCTTTTTCTATTCCTACTTGTTGCTCTAGGTTTCCTGATCCGCAATTTTTTAAGGTACTGTTAAAACCAAAAGAGGTTACAACCGCAGGCAAAATTGGTTGTAAATATTCGGTATCTAATTGAGTGACTTGCCAATCAATATCTAAACTAATTATTCTAAAATACTGAATGGTACCATTATCGTTAGTGTGCCAATTAATATCAGAACCATTTGCGATTCTTCTCAATGGTTTATTATCTGAAGCACCTCTGATAGTATATAAACCATTAGATTCTTTCTTAACTTTAAATTTTAAATCTGCGTCTAAAGAACTAGGATTCGTAGATGGAAAGGAATAAGCACCAGATTGTCTAAATGTTCTTGTTGATTCCCCAATTCTTAAATAACGATTGGTTATAGCAGAATAAACAGCAACTGTATTATCCTCGTTTTGATATTGATATATATAAAATTGCTCACTTGTTACACCTCGATTAAAAGAAGATGTTCGTTCTTCAAGCCTAAGACTGCCATCATCACTACTTCCAGGTTTCCATACAATAGTATTTTCAAAGTTACCACCAGCATCAACTAACTGTAAGTAATAGCGCATATCACCATTAAAATGTAAGTTGTTAGAAACTGCTTCTAAGTTAGAAGCATCAATATCAAATTGGTTTCCATTTTCTTCAAATGAAACTACACTATAAGTTTCAGATAAAATAACGTTATCTGATGGATTTAAAACTTCAACCTCAAGACCCACACCATTTCTCAGTTCATCAACTGCAATTTCTGTTAAATTATCAATTGAGAGTTTTAGCTGTGCTATGTTTGTAAATGGGTCAACAACCAACTCTTGGTCATAATTACCTTGTGCTGCTGTAGTTGTGATATTAACTTTTACTGGATTATAACCTTTTTTAACCAAGTCTCTTGTGTTTATTAATAAACCTAAATCTCCTCCATAATTTTCTAAGTCGTCTGCATCAATACCGTTAACCTCTTCAATCTCACCATCACCAGGACCAGATCCATCATCCTCTTTACTACACCCAAATACAAAGAGTAGTAAAGTACACATCATAATACATTTTAAATTTTTAATAGCTGTTTTCATAATACATAATTTTGCGAATTGTTTCTGAGTCAAAACTAGAAGTCAAATCCACTAAAATCTAATTTTTAGCATGGACAAAGTATGGACAGCGGAATCGAAATTTTATATATCTACCATGAAACCAAAAAATTCTAACTAATTTCAAATAATTGATTATCAGTATCTTAACAAGTATATTGATATCTATTCATATAGACAATGCATAGACAAAGTATTAATTAAAATCAGTGTGTAGATATTAAGGTTGTCCAAGCCACTTTAATTTTAACTAACTTCGTTACAGCTAATTATTAAATATTTGTGATATGTTTTTTCGGATTATTATTCTTTTCTTAGTTTGTTTTTCTTCATCAATATTTGCTCAACGACAAACAAAAATTGACAGCTTAGAGAAGGCGTTGTCAGCATCAAAAATGGATATAGATAGGTTTCACATCCTTAATCATCTATGGAGTGAAAATATTAATAACAATATTGAAAAATCCTTAATATTCTCTAAGGATATGATAAGCCTAGGTAAAGCACTTAAAATTGATACTATTATTGGATTTGGTATTGAACGAAAAGCTGTAACCTATTCTTATATGAATAAGTTTGATAGCTCTAAAGTATATTTCAACAAAGCATTGAAGATGTATACACGACTTAATGACTTCAACAAAATAGCAGGAATTGAACGCAATATTGGACAGGATTATAACATGATTGGAAAATTAGATAGCGCATACCATTATTATGATAAAGCAGAAAAAAATTACTCTAAAGCTAATAACATGGTTGGCATTGCAGATATATACAATTCAAAGTCTATTGTTTTCTTAATGAAAGGCTACTACAATTTGGCATTAGAAAAAGCTTTAAAGGCTGAAAGTATATACACCACTAAAAAATTGCCAATGGACTTAAACCAAAATCGATTGGTTATTGCGAGTGTATATGGCGAAATGAAGGATACAATAAATGCAATTGACTATCATAAAAAAATATTGAAATACTTTAAAAAAGAGAACCAAAAAAGACAATACGCTAGTACACTAAATTTAATACTAAGTCTACAAATCCCAAACAAAGAAAAAAATAAAGAAAACAACAGGTATATAAATGAGTTATCAGAGATTAGTAATTCTCTTAAAGACCAAAGCCTTATTGATGATGCTTTAGAAAGAAAAGCACAATTTCTAATTGCAAGTGGTAAAATTGATGAAGCAAAAACAATATACCAATCAATGCTTAGTAACCAATCTATTTTAAATGATAGTTACGCTCTAGCATATTTAAACATGCATCTAGGTGAATGTCTAATATTGCTTAACAAGCATAGTAATGCCATAAAGTATCTAAACATATCTAAAACAGAAGCCGATAAAAATAACCTTGACGCACTTAAACCAAAGATTCACAAACTATTATCACAAGCGTACCAAGCAACTGAAGAATTTGAAAGTAGTTTGAAATATTACAAAATTTATAAAAATTTGGAAGATAACATTTCCAATACTGAAATAAATAATCGTTTTTCTGAATTGCAAACCATACACGAAACCGAAAAAAAGGAAGCAGAAATAGCCTTACAACAAGAAGAAATAAAAAACTTAAACATAAAAGCTAAAAATGACCAATTAATTAAAACACTATATGGAATTGGCATGTTCTCATTACTTGCTATTGCAGGCCTACTCTACTTCGGTTTTAAGCAACGTATGAAGAAAAACAGAATAGAACGCGAAAAACAAGAAGAAATATACAAACAAGAAATCGCCTTTAAAAAGAAAGAATTAGCGTCTCAAACTCTTCACCTAGTTCAAAAAAGTGCATTCATTCAAGAGCTAAAAGAGAATTTAGAAAAAATAAAAAAATCCCCAGAATTGTTTAAAGTGGAATTCCGGAGACTTGTAATGCTTCTCAAAAAAGAGAGTGCTGAAGATAAAGATTGGGAAGTATTTAAAAGTTATTTTTCTGAAGTACATAATGACTTCGACAATAAAATAAAAACTATTGCAGAGGACATCTCTGAAAAAGAAATTCGTTTAGCATCTTTTCTACGTATGAATTTAACAACCAAAGAAATTGCTTCAATGCTCAATGTTTTACCAGATAGTGTGCTAAAATCAAAATACCGATTAAAGAAGAAGTTAGCCTTAAATAAAGACGTGGATTTAACTGAATTTTTAAATACATTATAGGTATAAGCTTTATCTTTGCTCTGTGATAGCTCAGATTCCAAAAAACAAACAACTTATACTATTCGATGGTGTTTGCAACCTTTGCAACAGTAGCGTTTTGTATGTTATTAAGCGAGATTCTAAAAACAATTTCTTATTTGCGCCTTTAGAGAGTAAAATTGGAACTGAAATTATTACGAAGTTTAATATCGATACAGAGAAAACAGATTCAATATTACTTTACAATCCTAAGAAAGATACATTATCTTATAAATCTACAGCTGCAATTCTAATAGCTAGTCGTTTAGGTTTTCCTGTTAATATGTTATCAATTTTCTTAATTATACCTGCTTTTATAAGAAATTGGGTTTATAATTATATAGCTAAAAACCGTTACAAATGGTATGGAAAAAAGGATTCTTGTATGATACCTACACCAGAATTAAAGTCTAAGTTTATAGACTAAACAACGACCAATAAAAAGCCCTTCACAACCAAATGAAGGGCTTTTTTAAATTAACAACTTACTTAAAACTAAATTAATTTTTACAAAAAATGTTATTTCAATTCAGAATATTATGAGGGAAAATATTGAATTGCTTCATCGCACAAATTTTGATATCGTAAAGGTAAATCTGAAACTAAAAACATTGAAAAAAACTCGTTAAAGGCAATATAATAATTGATTATTACGTGAAAAATGTAAAATATCTCTATCAATGACCTTAAAGTAGTATTTACCTTACTAGGTAAAAGCACTAATTCACTTTCTATTTTACTGGCTTCACTCATTCTTACTTTTAAGCAAAGCATTTGGCTCCTAATTTTGAATATAACTAAATACTCAACATTATGAACCACCAACTAAACTCCTTAAAATGTGGCTTACTATTCTTATTACTTAGTATCAGTACAAAAATGTGCTTTTCGCAAGTGCAAAATTCAGAAATTAAAACCGTTACTGTCTATTTAGATGGTGCAGAAATAAACCGAGAAGCTGCTGTAAAACTGAAAGCTGGTAAATCTGAAATCACGCTTCAAAATTTATCACCTTATATAGAGGAAAGTAGTATTCAAATTTCAGGATTAGATAAGGCTTCTATCCTATCCATAAATTATGGCATAAATTATTTAACAAAGAATAAACAAAACGATTCTATTGTTGCATTACAAAACGAACTTAAAACAATAGAAAAAAACATTCAATATCAAAACAATCTCATTTCTGGTTATAACGAAGAATTAAGTTTAATTCAGAATAATAAAAAACTAGGCAATGCTAATGAAGTGGTAAGTTTAGAAAAGCTAAAAACTTTTGCCACCTATTATAGAACTCGTATTACAGCATTAAAAACAGATATAAATACGTCGCATTCTAAAATTGATGATTTTAAACATACACAAATTAAAATTCAACAACAGTTAGCCGAATTTAATGTTGAAGAAAAGACACAAACAGGCGAAATAAAATTAAAACTAAACAGTGAAATAGCCACAACCTTAAACTTAAAAATAAAGTACAATATAAAAAATGCAGGTTGGTTTCCTATCTACGACCTAAAGGCAGAAAAAATTAACAGTCCTATTAATTTAGAGTATAAGGCGCATGTTTACCAAAACTCAGGATGTGATTGGGCAGACGTTAATCTTGTGCTCTCCACAAGCGATCCAAATACCAATAACGAAAAACCAACGGTTAACCCTAAATATTTAAATTTCATTAGCCCTTACAGTCAATATAACACGAGTCGCGCGACCAAAAGTTACAATTATAAATACAATCCGTTAGTAAAAACCGTTTCTGGTGTTGTAACTACAGCCTCAGATGGATTACCTGTGCCAGGCGTATCAGTAATTGAAAAAGGCACATCTAATGGTGTACAAACCGATTTTGACGGTAAATACACTCTAAATACTACTAGCGGAAATACAATTGTATATTCCTATGTTGGAATGAGTTCTGAAGAGTTACCAATTCATTCTAGTATTATGAATGTCACATTAACTGAAGACAGAAATTCATTAGATGAAGTTGTAGTAATTGGTTACGGTACGACAACAAATGAAGCATTATCAGGTGCTGTAGCTGGTGTTAAAATTAGAGGAAATTCTTCAATGATAACAAACAAAAAGGCCTTATACGTTGTTGATGGTGTTCCGGTTAGTGCTAATGATGTGAGCCGTCTAAATCCTGATAACATAGCTTCAATGGACATTTTAAAAGATGCTGCTTCAACAGCTATTTACGGAAGTCGAGGCTCTAATGGTGTGATATTAATTTCTACAAAAACTAATAAAAACGAATTTGGCGTAATTACAGAAGAAGGCATAACGAACACCAACTTTAAAATTGACAAAAAGCACAATATACCTTCAGATGGCGATGTTGTTGTCATTGAAATAGATAAATTTAGTGTGCCTGCCAACTATACTTATTTTGCGGCACCAGTTCTAAATGAAAATGTGTTCTTAACCGCTAAGATTGGTAATTGGGAACAATACAATCTATTACCTGCAGAAGCCAATGTCTATTTTGAAGGCAGTTATTCTGGAAAAACAAATATTAATCCTGCTGCAACTACAGATAGTTTAACAATTTCACTTGGTGTAGACCCAAATATTGTTGTAAAACGCACACAACTAAATGATTATAAAAAAAGCACTTTTATTGGTAATAATAAGGTGGTACAAAAAGCTTATGAAATTGAAATTAGAAACAATAAAACATCTCAAGTGGAGTTAACTCTTCTAGACAGAATACCTAAAAGTCAGAATAAATCTATTAAGATTGATGATATAGAAACAGGGACGTCTACCTATGATGATGACAAAGGAATTTTAAAATGGAAATTAAGCATAAAACCAGGCGAAACAGAAACCTTACAACATGCATATTCCGTTAAATTCCCAAAAGGAAAACGTGTAAATTTATAATAAAATGCAAGTCTCAAAACAATATAGTTTCAATTAGAGCCTAGCTTCCGTTAGTTAGGAATGAATCTAATTCTTATAAGAAAAAATAGTCTAGCTTCTTATAAGTGTCTTTAAAACGATAGAATGACTATGTTTAGTTTTGAGGCTTTTTTTTAAATAGCTTTAAACAAACGTTCTAAAGCTTTAAACATATTTTGCTCTGTAATGTCAAAATCGTCGTCTGCAAAAAACAACACTTTAATATCTTCTAGCAATAAATCTACATCGTCTTTATCGTAAAGATGTTGCTCTAAGCTTGTGGTAATTTTTTTAAGACCTTGATAGTCGTTATCTCTATCAAACTCTTCGTGAATTTCTTTGAAGGTCTCTTTATCTACCTTAGAGATAATAAATTCACGTTCTTTTTCAGATTCTTTAAAATCAGCATTTGCAGCAAATAATAAAACGTAGGCTACAAGTTCATCTTTAGTCCAATCTATTGTTTTCATGTTTACGCTCCACAAAAGTGGTTTTTTATTCAGTTAAGCTTCCATATTCTGTCCACGATCCATCATAGACAATTAAATTTTTATAGTTACAAAGCGTAGCAGCCAAAGCCACCACACAAGCCGTAATACCAGAACCACAGCTAAAGAGCATTGTTCTGTTTTCTATCCCTAAATTACTAAAGATTTCTGATAATTCCTTAATTGGCTTCAAAGTATTTCCATTTAACAAATCTGTAAACGGTAAATTTTTAGAATTTGGAATTGTCCCGCGTCGCAATCCTGCCCTTGGCTCATCTACCAAACATTTAAATCGTGCTTCTGACCTCGCATCCACAATTAAAACATTTTCGTCTTTAATAAATTGATTTAAACCCTCAAAATTGGTCATTAATTGGGAATTAAAGTTAACGGAAATGTTACCTTTTTGATAAGTTTCTTCTTTATAAGCGTTCACAGAATATCCTTTTAATGTCCACTCTGGCAAACCTCCATCTAATACAGCCACATTATAAAACCCAAATACTTTAAACAACCACCAAACTCTTGCACTTGAGTAAATACCTTTATCATCGTAGACTACAATACAAGATTCCTTGTTGATACCTAGATTTTGAGCTTCATCTTGAAATTGTTCTATAGAAGGTAATGTGCTAGGAAAAGGTGCAGAAACATCACTGAATTTCTTCTTAATATCGAAAAAACGCGCATTTAATAATCGTATAGAATCACTACCTATTACCTTATTAATGGTTGCATCTAACACTATTAAATTTGAAGCATCCTTATTTTCAAACAGCCAATCTACTGAAACTATTGGGCAATTCATCTGTACCGTTTTCATATGACTATAATTTTGTTGCTCTAGAAATTAAAAACACAATGGCATTATATTAAGAATCTAAATCAAAGGTTTCTGAAGGGTTGTCGTGTTCTACATAATCTAACATATTTTCGCCATCTGCAATTATAGAACAAACCGTAGCATCTCCTGTAACATTGACTACAGTTCTAAACATATCTAAGATTCTATCTACTGGAAAGATAATAGCAATCCAAGCCGGATTCAATCCTACAGAACTCAATACAATTATTAGCATTACTAAACCTGCACTTGGTACTGCTGCTGAGCCAATAGACGCTAAAGTTGCCGTTAAAACAACTGTAACTTGCTGTCCTATGGTTAAATCTATCATATGCATTTGTGCCAAAAACACAACTGCTATAGCTTGGTACATACTCGTACCATCCATATTAACCGTTGCACCAATTGGTAAAACAAAACTACTTACCTTTTTATTTACGCCTAGATTTTGTTCTACACATTCCATCGTTACTGGTAATGTTGCCGCACTACTAGAGGTAGAAAACGCTAAGGTTTGTGCTGGTCCCATTCCTTTAAAGAATCCTTTATAAGGTATTTTTTTAACAAACAATTTTAATACTGCAGGATATACAGCTACAATCATCGTAATTAAACCGACAAGAACCGTTAAAGAATACCAACTTAATCCTTTAAAAATTTCGACCACTTTACCAATATCATTACCTGCCATTTTACTAACCACACCTGCTAATAAAGCAAAAACAAAGAATGGAGCTGCTTGCATTACAATATCTACCATTTTTAAAAACACTTCATTAATCCCATCGACTAATTTTAAAACTGGCATGGATTTTTCCGCAGGAATAAACAATAAGCAAACACCAAAAAATACTGCAAAGAATATAATTTTAAGCATAGAACCATTGTCTGTAAGGGCATCGAAAAAATTACTTGGTATAATATCTACTAAAGGTTTTAAAGGCGATACCTCTTTTTTGTTTTTTACAGCGTCTACCTTCTCTTTTACAGAAGCATTTTGAAGCTCTTTTTTTGTTAATTCTGTAATTTCTTGAGCACGATTAAAAAACGCAGGATCCTCAAGATAATTAATACCATCTTTTATCTCATGGCCTTCAGAATTGGCCCAAATTTCGTAACTAATTCTATTATCAATTCTGCTATCCTCATTAATTAACTCACCTGGTTTAACCAAATTCACCAAAACTAAACCTAAGGAAATCGCCAAAATTGTAGTGATTAAGTAAATACCAAGGGTTTTTCCTCCCATTCTACCCAAACTTTTAGGATCTCCAATATTTGCCACACCACCTATAATAGAAAATAAGACTAAAGGAACTGCAATTAATTTTAGCAGATTAATAAATATGGTTCCGAAAGGATCAATCCAATCAATGGTAAATTTACTCCAACCCATTGAACTCGACAATAAAGCCCAAATTATACCGAGTACCATTCCTATTATTATCTTCCAGTGTAATGCTAGTTTTTTCATGCTTTTAATTTAATTCTTATCTAAAAATAGGTGTGATATTATTTGATTCAGTACTAAAACATTTTATCCATTTATAATAGATATAATGAATAAGATAGTTACAACATAGAAAAATATACCCAATATTCTTACCTGAGTAGCTTGTTCAATTTTTTTATCAAAACCATATTTTTCAAATCTTTCATTTTCCATTTTATTAAAGTCATGGGGATTCATAAAACCACCCTTACTTTGAAATGGAAAAAAGAAAAAAGTTAGCCATTCTTCCGTAGTTAATGGAATTTCTTTACGCTTCTTTTTATTTTCCTCTTCTAAACTCAAATAATTAGAAATTACAGTCGTGTTACTCTATCTAGCAATAAATAATCTGCTAAAACTAAAGCTGCCATGGCTTCTACAATAGGTACAGCTCTCGGCACAACACAAGGATCGTGTCTGCCTTTACCTTGCATTTCTACAATTTCACCTGCACTATTTAAGGCATCTTGTTTTTGTATTACCGTTGCAACAGGTTTAAAGGCCACTCTAAAATAAATATCCATGCCGTTAGAAATACCACCTTGGATGCCTCCAGACAAATTGGTTTTAGTCGTTCCATCTGCATTAAATAAATCATTATGCTCGCTTCCTTTCATTTTGGCGCCACAAAAACCACTTCCATATTCAAAGCCTTTGACAGCATTTATGGATAACATCGCTTTACCAAGTTCTGCATGTAATTTATCAAACACAGGCTCTCCTAAACCAACAGGTACATTTTTAATAACACATGTTATTGTACCACCAATAGTATCACCTTGTTTTTTAATTTCTTCTACTTTAGTAATCATTTTCTTTGCTGTCGCTTCATCAGGACAGCGAATAATATTAGATTCTATTTTACTAAAATCTAAATCTTGATAAGGTTTATCTATAAAAATATCGCCAACAGACGATGTAAATGCATTAATTTCTATACTTGATAAAAATTGTTTTGCTATAGCTCCTGCCACCACACGAGAAGCGGTTTCTCTCGCAGAACTTCGTCCTCCTCCTCTGTAATCGCGTATGCCATACTTTTTATCATAAGTATAATCTGCATGGCTAGGACGATAAACGTCTTTAATATGACCGTAATCTTTAGATTTTTGATTGGTGTTATGAATTACAAATCCGATTGGTGTTCCTGTGGTTACACCTTCAAAAATGCCAGAATAATAGTCTACAGTATCTGGTTCTTTACGTTGTGTTACAATTTTTGATTGGCCAGGTTTCCTTCTATCTAATTCATTTTGAATGGCTTCCAAATCTAGAGTTATTCCAGCAGGACAACCATCTATTATGCCTCCAATTGCCTTTCCATGTGATTCTCCAAATGTTGTAAGTTTAAATAATTTTCCGAATGTATTTCCTGCCATTACTATTTATTTTACGCTAATGTAATTGTTATATTATTAAAACAAAAATAGCAATCTATTTTTCCGTTGTCAATTGCCTAAAATATTATACAATTGACTTAACATTGTGTTCATTTTTAAATAACAATTTACTCATAGTTAAATAATTATGGCATAACACTAAAATAATAAATATTGATGTCCTTTGTGACACAAAGATTTAGTAGTGTGAAAATTAAAAGACAAGTAGAAAT
This sequence comes from Winogradskyella eckloniae, assembly GCF_013249045.1. Lineage (GTDB taxonomy): Bacteria > Bacteroidota > Bacteroidia > Flavobacteriales > Flavobacteriaceae > Winogradskyella > Winogradskyella eckloniae. The sequence goes on along the minus strand of NZ_JABRWP010000004.1, from coordinate 73,215 downwards.
TGCTGTTATTTCAGATGTACACCTTGGCACATATGGATGTCACGCCAAGCAGTTACTTACATATTTAAACAGCATTAATCCAAAAACGTTAATTCTTAATGGCGATATTGTTGATATCTGGCAGTTTAAAAAACGATACTTTCCTAAATCACATTTATCGGTAATAAAAAAAATTATGGATTTTGCCTCAAATGGCACAGAAGTTATCTATATCACTGGTAATCATGATGAATTTTTAAGAAAGTTAACCGATACTCAAATTGGCAATATTTCTATTGTAAATAAATTGGTTCTTGATCTAGATGATAAAAGAGCTTGGTTTTTTCATGGCGACGTTTTTGATATCTCAATTCAAAATGCTAAATGGCTCGCTAAATTAGGCGGTTATGGTTATGATTTACTAATATTACTAAATAGATTTGTTAATTGGTGGTTAGATAAACTTGGAAAAGAGCGTTATTCACTTTCTAAAAAAATAAAAAATAGCGTAAAAGGCGCTGTAAAATATATTAATGATTTTGAGAAGGTAGCCACAGATTTAGCCATAGAAAATGGTTATGATTATGTGGTTTGTGGCCATATTCACCAACCCAAAATGATTGAAACCAAAAACAAAAAAGGCAAAACGACTTACTTAAATTCGGGAGATTGGGTTGAAAATTTCACAGCATTAGAATACCAATTTAAACGCTGGAAAATCTATAATTACAACCAAGATAAATTAGCTGCTTTCTACACAGATGAAGACATTAAAGATATGGATTTTAAAGAGCTAATTGCTGCAATTACTATTGTTGAACAGCCTAAATCTAAGTCTAAGAAAAACAAGGAAAAAAATAAGAAAAAAAATAAAGATTAATTAAAGCAATGCTTCCTTAAGTATAGAAATAGGATGTATTGCTAAACGTCCTGTGCCATCCTTTATTTGATGTCTACAACTTGTTCCATTCGCTGAAATCACAATATCTTCTGAAGCTTTTCGCACAGCCGGAAATAAGGTTTGTTCTCCTATTTGCATACTTACTTCGTAATGTTCTTTCTCGTATCCAAAACTTCCTGCCATTCCACAACAACCACTTGGTATAATTGTTACTTTATAGTTTTCAGGTAAATTCAATACATCAAAACTAGATTTTTGATTTGCCAAAGCCTTTTGATGACAATGACCGTGAAATTTAATGGTCTTTGATTCTTTTGTAAATTGTTCTGGTTTTATGTTTCCTAATTCAATTTCTTGCTGAATAAACTCTTCAATCAAAAACGTATTTTTTGCTATTGATTTTGCCGAATCTTTATCATCTGCTAGTTTTAAATATTCATCTTTAAAGGATAAAATCGCTGAAGGCTCAACACCAATTAAAGGTGTGTTTTCCGTTATTAAATCTTTGAATTTTAAGATGTTTTCATTCGCCATTTTTTTAGCTTCAGCAACCAAACCTTTTGAGAGCATTGCTCTACCAGATTCAGCATGAGAAATGATAGAAACTTTATAATTTAAACGATTTAAAAGCGCAATGGCATCTACACCAATTTCTGTATCTAAATGATTCGTAAATTCATCATTAAAAAGAAACACCTCTTTAACATAATTTTCTTTAACTATTTTATTTTTAACTAATTGAAACTCTTCACCTAAACTTTTATTAGAAATCAAAGGCAAACTGCGTTCTTTGGCAATACCTCCAACCGACTTTATAATTGAACTTGTAAATCCGTTAGAAAACATAAAATTTGTTAGCTTCGGAATTCTACTCGCAAACGCATTAATTTTGTTGTTATAAGCAAACAATTTTGTTCTAAAAGGCACACCATTAGCGCGCTGATATTGGTATTGAAATTCGGCTTTTAAAGCAGCGACATTAACACTACTTGGACATTCGCTTGAACACGCTTTACAACTCAAACACAAATCGAAAACATCCTTTAATGCGTCATGATTAAACTTGTTCGGTTTCTCTGAATTCGTTAAAAATTCACGTAATGCATTTGCGCGTGCACGTGTGGTATCTTTTTCATCTTTTGTAGCTCTATAACTCGGACACATCGTGCCACCAAATTCTGGTAATTTTCTACAATCGCCAGAGCCATTACATTTTTCTGCTTCACGCAAAATACCTTCAGAACTTGAGAAATCTAATAAGGTTTCTATTTGAGGCTCTTCCCTATTAGGCTCATAACGCAAATTCTCATCCATTGGATAAGCATCTACTATTTTATGAGGATTAAAAATGTTATTTGCATCAAAGGCGAATTTTATTTGCTTTAATATTTCATAATTGGAAGCACCAATCATCATTGGAATAAATTCTGCTCTCACAATGCCGTCGCCATGTTCGCCAGACATAGAACCATTGTATTTCTTGACAAGTTGAGCTACAGCAGTTGTAATTTCTCTAAATAGCTGAACGTCTTCCTTCTGTTTTAAATCTAAAATGGGTCTTAAATGCAACTCACCTGCACCAGCATGTGCATAATAAACAGCGTTTTGGTTAAACGTTGTCATTAACGCTGTAAATTCTGAAATATAATCTTCCAAATCTTCAAGCGCTACAGCTGTATCTTCAATACAAGCCACAGCCTTTTTATCGCCAATAATGTTACCTAGTAAACCTAAACCTGCTTTCCGTAATTCAAAAGCCTTATTGATATCTGCTCCTCTTAAAACAGGTTGCGCGTAACTCAGATTTAAATGCGAAACGGTTTGCAAAAATGCATCTATTTCAAGTTCAAGTAACTTAGACGAATGCGCACTTAACTCACACATTAAAATTGCAACAGGATTTCCTTCTATAAACGTTCTGTTTTGTTGTTGCGTTTTATTGTGCTTTGTTAGATTCAAAATAGAATCATCCATCATCTCACATGCATGTAAATTGTGATTCATCACATGAGAAACAGACTTCATACAGCGTTCAATACTATCAAAATGAAGCGCAACCATCGCATTTTTACTTGGTGGCAAATCGTCTAACTGTAATGTAATTTCTGTTGTAAACGCCAATGTGCCTTCACTTCCAGCTAATAATTTACACATGTTAAAACTTGAACTTGAATTTGAAGTTGAAGTTGAACCTGAAATTGAAGTTGACGTTGAAAAAACATCAGACTTAATTAATTCATCTATAGCATAACCTGTATTTCTTCTATGTATGGTTGGTTTAGGGAAATTATCTTTTATTTGATTCTGAATAGCTTCAGGTTCTAACGTTTCAAATATGGTTTTATAAATATGACCTTCAAGCGTGTTTAATTTGGTTTTTTGATGAAATTCTTCAGGTGTCAAATCTGAAAACTCCACTTCACTTCCATCGCTCAAAATGGTTTTAAGGCGAATCACTTTATCTCTAGTTACACCATACTGAATGGATGTGGTTCCAGACGAATTATTTCCAACCATTCCGCCAATCATACAACGATTAGAGGTAGACGTATTCGGCCCAAAAAATAAGCCGAAAGGTTTAAGATAATTATTCAACTCATCTCTTACAACACCTGGTTGTACTGTAACGGTTTTATTGGCTTCATTAACATCTAAAATTCGTGTAAAATATTTAGACACATCAACCACAATACCTTCACCAACACACTGACCTGCCAAAGAAGTACCTGCTGTTCTAGGAATTAATGATGTGTTATTTTGCTTAGCAAAATTAATTAGTAATGTTATGTCCTTTTTAGTTTTTGGCAAGGCAACCGCAAGCGGCAATTTTCTGTAAACAGAAGCATCTGTTGCATATAGTTTTCGTGATAAATCATCAACATACAACTCACCATCCAACTGTGATTTTAAGGCTTGTAGTATCTTATGGTTTTTATTTAGCATATGCGTTAACAATGGATGCATTTAAGTTATAAAATTGTCCTAAAAAAAAGGCTAATCATTCAATTTTGGCATAATTTTGGCGTTATGAAGAAAAGCGATTTTACAATTGCTAAAACTAACAATTTAAAAGTAAAATTATATATGAAGAAATTATTTTTATTAAGCACAATATTTATAGCATTTACAACTTTAGTGAGCGCACAAGACATTGCAGACAATGCCATAGGACTTAGAATTGGAGACAGTGATGGATTTGGTACTGAAATCAGTTACCAACATGCACTTGGCAGTAACAATAGATTAGAAGTTGATTTAGGTTGGCGAAACTACAGCAATGAAGACGGTTTTAAACTTGCCGGAATTTACCAATGGCTTTGGCCTATAGAAGATAGAATTAACTGGTATGCTGGTGCTGGTGGTGGATTAGGCTCAGCAGGAAGCACCTTTTTGTTTGCTGCAGGAGATGTTGGTATTGAATACAACTTTGATGTTCCACTTTTAATTTCTTTAGATTTTAGACCAGAAATTAATTTCGGAGATGCTTTAAATGACAATTTAGGATTCGATGTTGCTTTAAGTCTAAGGTATCAATTTTAATACTAAACCCATAAAATATAAATAAAACCAGCTCTTCTGGGTGGTTTTTTAATTTATTTATTTTGATATAGATTAAGAATTATAAGCCATAAAATTTGCTTAATTTTGTGCCTTATTAAAAGAAAATTCAACACAAATGAAAGACACTGCATTATCTTCTACACACCAAGCACTTGGTGCAAAAATGGTTCCTTTTGCTGGTTATAATATGCCAGTTCAATATGAAGGTGTAAACGCTGAACACGAAACGGTTAGAAAAGCTGTTGGTGTTTTTGATGTCTCTCATATGGGCGAATTTTTAATTGAAGGCCCTAATGCTTTAGCCTTAATACAGAAAGTATCTAGTAACGACGCTTCTAAATTAGACATCGGAAAAGCACAGTATAGCTGTTTACCGAATGATGATGGCGGCATTGTAGACGATTTAATTATTTATAAAATTAAAGACGAAACCTATTTATTAGTAGTAAACGCTAGTAATATTGAAAAAGATTGGAACTGGATTTCGTCTAAAAACGATGTTGGCGCTACGATGCGCGACTTAAGTGAAGATTATTCCTTATTAGCCATCCAAGGACCAAAAGCTATTGAAGCCATGCAATCTTTATCTAGCCATGATTTATCAGAGATTAAATTCTACAACTTTATTGTTGGCGATTTTGCAGGTATTGAGCATGTAATTATTTCGGCTACTGGTTATACAGGAAGTGGCGGATTTGAAATTTATTGCAAAAATTCTGAAGTAAAACAAATTTGGGATAAAGTCCTTGAAGCTGGTGCAGATTTCGGAATTAAGCCTATTGGTTTAGCTGCTAGAGACACCTTGCGTTTAGAAATGGGTTATTGCTTATATGGTAATGATATTGATGATACAACGTCGCCAATTGAAGCTGGTTTAGGTTGGGTTTGCAAATTCAATAAAGACTTTACAAATAGCGACGCTTTACAAGCAGAAAAAGAACGTACACCAGAACGTAAATTAGTTGCTTTTAAATTAGACGAACGTGGCATTCCTCGCCAAGGTTATGATATTGTAGATAGTAGCGGAAAAACTATTGGAAATGTAACTTCTGGTACCATGAGTCCGAGTTTAGGTATTGGTATTGGTTTAGGTTATGTACCCAAAGTATTCTCAAAAGTAGACAGCAAAATACATATCCAAGTACGTAAAAAAGCCATACCTGCAACGGTTGTAAAATTGCCGTTTTTTAAAGGTTAACCTGTTAGATTGTTGTGTGATTAATGAAGAAGGAAGCAGCGCAAAAACATCGCATTCTAATACTTGGAGCCAGTGGCTATATTGGCAATGCCATTTACAAAGAATTAGGACCTTATTTTAGAACCTTTGGCACGTACAGAATCCCTAAAAAAGAGTTTGAAAAGAACAAACAATTCTTTCAATATAATGTTGAAGAAGATGATGTTTACGAAATTCTTGAAGCCACAAAACCTTCTATAATCATTTCTGCGCTTCGTGGAAATTTTAACGCACAAGTGATTGCGCATCAACATATTGCAGAATATGTTTTAAACAATAAGTGTAAACTCATATTTTTATCCTCAGCTAATGTTTTTGACGCTTACAGTCAGTATCCTAGCTACGAATTAGACAAAACTTTAAGCCATAGTGTTTACGGACATTTTAAAATAAAGATTGAAAATTTATTATTAAGAATGCCCAAAAAGCAAGTCGCGATAATTAGACTTCCAATGGTATTTGGTCCTGCTTCACCACGATTAGATGAACTAAAACAAGCTATAAAAGAAAAGGAAGCTGTAGAGGTGTTTCCTAACTTAATAATGAATGTGACGTTAGACAAAAAAATGACCCAACAAATTCATTATATCATCAACAGAAATAAACATGGTGTTTTTCATCTTGGCAGTACAGATTTAGTGCATCATGATGATTTTATAAAGGAAATTCTAACACTTATTACAGATAAAAAAGTACTAACTAAGCAGGTCTTTACAACAAATGAAGACCGTTATTTAGCGGTTTTACCCAAATTTAACTTGTTACCAAAACATCTTCAAATTACAAGTGATGCTGTTATTGAAGAATTAATAAAATAATTTTTAGTCAAAACGGCAGTTTTTCCTATTTCGATAATAAAAATTATAGTAACTTTAATAAAAACAAACGTATGAAATTAGACGACGAAACAATTGAAAAGAAATTATTACACCTTCCTGAATGGGATTATTACGACAATGCCATTCACACAGAATATGAATTCGATAATTTTAAAGATTGTTTTAGTGCTATGAGTCGTATTGCGTTTGAGTGCGAAGCTTTAAATCATCATCCTAATTGGAGCAACACCTATAATGTTTTGAAAATCTCACTATCCACACACGATGAAGATGGTGTAACCATAAAAGATTTTAAACTTGCTGAAGCCATAGAAGCGATTGTTGAGGAAGAGGAATAAGTATTTTTAGTTGAAAGTTTTTAAGGTTGTAATGTTTTAAAGTTATTGAATTTCTGATTTTCTTTTTTTCAATTAGTTTCAATTAGCCAACTATTCTCTTTTCTTTTTTCAATTAATTCTTCTTTTTTCTATTCTCTTTCTTCTCTACTCTCTTTTTTCAACCATCAACCATCAACCAGCAACCAGCAACCAGCAACCAAATAAAATTCACATTTACCAATAATCATACTTTAAGATTTTCAATATTTTCTTAAATTTGTTTTCGCCTTAAAATGGGCACTTTATTTACATAACAATTTATAACTTTTTTACTATGGGAAGAGCTTTTGAATTTAGAAAAGCAAGAAAAATGAAACGTTGGTCTGCCATGAGCAAAGCCTTTACGCGTATAGGTAAAGACATTGTAATGGCTGTAAAAGAAGGCGGTCCTGATCCTGGTAGTAACGCACGTTTAAGAGCTGTTATGCAAAATGCAAAGTCGGTAAATATGCCGAAAGCCAATGTAGAACGCGCCATTAAAAAGGCAAGTGAAAAAGGACAAGGCGATTATAAAATTGTTCTTTTTGAAGGTTATGCACAACATGGTATTGCTGTTTTAGTAGAAACTGCAACCGATAATAATACACGTACAGTAGCCAATGTAAGATCTTATTTTAATAAAACAGACGGCAGTTTAGGCACTTCTGGTTCGGTTGTATTTATGTTTGACCATACTTGTAATTTTAAAATTGAAGACAAAGATTTTGATTTAGAAGAATTAGAATTGGAATTAATTGACTTTGGTGTTGACGAAATTTTTGCAGATACTGATGAAGATGAAAATGGTGAAGAGCAAAAATGCGTCATGATTTATGCACCTTTTGAAAGCTTTGGAGACATTCAATCGTATTTAGAAGCTAATAATATTGAAATAATTTCTTCTGGTTTTGACCGTATCCCACAGGTTACAAAGAAAATCACACCAGAACAAGCTGAAGACGTAGAAAAACTATTAGAAAAGCTTGAAGAAGATGATGATGTACAAAACGTATATCACACTATGGAAGAAAGTGCTGAATAAGAATAGTATTCTAACACTAAAAAAAAAAGAGGGCAAATGCCCTCTTTTTTTATGCCATACATTTAAAAATTAGAAATTCTTAGACTATTATTATAATTTACCTCGTATTTTTAAAAACTGAATGGTTTTTATGAATAAAAAACTCAATATCAACAATAACTTAACAATTCCATTACAAAAACAACAATAGTTATATGAGTATACTCAATAAGTTTCAACTAAACGGCAAAATCGCATTAGTGACAGGATGTAAACGCGGTATCGGAAAAGCTATGGCAATTGCATTAGCAGATGCAGGAGCCGATATCATAGGCGTTAGCGCCTCTTTAGAAGAATCGGGAAGTGATGTAGAAAAAGAAATCACAAAACGCGGTAGAACATTTAAAGCGTACACCTGTGATTTTAGCGACCGAAAAGCACTTTATACGTTTATAACAACGGTAAAAGACGATTTTCCTGTTATAGATATATTGGTCAACAATGCAGGTACTATAAAACGTGCGCCTGCAGCTGAGCATAGCGACGAACTTTGGGACCATGTTGTTGAAGTTAACCAAACAGCCCAATTTATTCTCACAAGAGAAATAGGCAAAGACATGATTAAAAGACAAGCCGGTAAAATTGTTTTCACGGCCTCATTATTAACATTTCAAGGCGGAATTACAGTGCCAGGATATGCAGCCAGCAAAGGCGCTATTGGCCAAATGACCATGGCTTTCTCTAACGAATGGGCATCAAAAGGCATTAATGTTAATGCCATTGCGCCAGGATATATAAGTACTGACAACACAGAAGCATTACGAAAAAACCAGGAACGTTCAGAGTCTATTCTCTCTAGAATTCCTGCTGCACGTTGGGGAAGACCTGAAGATTTCGCAGGACCAATAGTCTTTTTATGCTCAGAAGCATCAAATTATATGAATGGCAGTATCCTCACTGTAGATGGTGGCTGGATGGGACGATGACAATATAAAAAACACAGGTAAATCTCTACATACCTTATCTAACAACACCTAAAATGAGCTATAAAATAATAATTACCCTAACAACACTTATATTTTTTTCGTGTAATGAAAAACTGCAAGTCCATGATGATGTTTTAGTTAAAAACACAATAGAGCTTCAAAATGCTATAAAACAAGCACAACCTGGATCTAATATTATTTTAGCTAATGGCATTTGGCAAAATGCTCAAATAAAATTCTATGGCTTAGGCACTGAAGACGCTCCTATTACGCTAAAGGCTGAAACACCAGGCGAAGTATTTATTGAAGGGCAATCATTTTTGCATTTAGGTGGCACGCATCTTAATGTGGAAGGTTTATATTTTAGAAATGGCTATTCTCCAAAAAGTTCTATCATAAAATACATGATAAATAAGGATAGCATTGCCAACCACAGCAGAATTACAAATACAGTGATTGATGGTTTTACAAAACCAAACCGTTCCACAAACGACCGTTGGGTAGAGTTTTATGGCAAGCACAATCAATTAGACCACTGTTATATTTCTGGGAAGTCTAATGATGGCGAAACGGTTAGAGTCTTTTTTACAGGCAATGAACATATTAATAATCATCATCAAATTGTGAATAATTATTTTGGTCCACGACCAAGAAAAGGTGGTCCAAGAGCAGAAACTATAAGGGTTGGCGACAGTAAAACAAGATTTACACCAGGTTACGTTAACGTATCTCATAATTATTTTGACGCTTGTAATGGCGAAGTTGAAATCATATCAGATAAAACAAATTACAATGCATTTACCAACAATATCTTCTATAAATGCGAAGGTTCATTAGTGTTAAGACACAGCAATTATGCTACTGTAGATGCTAACATTTTTATTGGTGGCGACGATTCTGATTTTTATGGAGGCATAAGAGCTGTAAATACTGGTCATTGGATTACCAATAATTATTTCTACAAAATACGAGGCGAACAATTTAGAAGTCCACTTGCGATAATGAATGGTATTCCTATGACGCCTTTAAATCGCTATAAACAAGTGGTAGATGTGGTGGTAGCCTATAATACTTGGGTAGATTGTAAATCGCCATTTCAAATTGGAGTTGGTCAAAACATAGCGAGTGCAGATGTTTTGCCTAAAAATGAGATTCGTTCTGCGCCTCCTATCAGAACAACTATTGCCAATAACCTTATTTACAATACAAAATCCGACAAAACACCTTTGGTTAATCATGATGATATAAGTGGAATCCTGTTTAAGAATAACATTTTAGACAATAATGAAAGTGTTTTTTCAGAATTTAATGTATTTCAAAATGAAATGATAAAAATGAAGAAAATCAATGAGTGGTTATATGCACCTGAAACTTCTAATAACGAAGCTTTAGACAGCGTATTTAATGGTTATGATTTTGTAAGAATTAAAAATGACTTATTTGGTGCATCTCGAAATGACAACAATAAAGTTGGTGCAATTAATCAATTAGCTGCCGCTGAAAACTTTAAAATTGATAAAAGTCAATATGGACCAGATTGGTTTTCAACTGAAAAAGAAACTACTGAACCTAATATTCTTAAGGCATCATCGAAATCTGGCGAGCTTTCAAAATTAATGCTTCAAGCTCAATCAGGCGATATTATTGAGCTCATTGACACTGAATATTCAGTAAGCACATCTCTTAAAATTGACAAAGACATAACCCTTCGCGCTAACAAAGAAAACAATGTTGAAATTATCTATACAGGAAAAGAGCACACTCCATTGTTTGAAATGCATCCAAAAGGATATCTTAAACTTCAAAATATTAGTATAACAGGACAAGGTAATCAACTCGCATTTGCGCCTCTTGCTGAAAATATGGCTTCAGCATATAATCTATTTATCGACGATTGTATTATTGACAATTTCAACTACATTTTAAAAGCTTCAAAAGGGTCTTTTGCGGATAGCATCAACTTCAACAAAACCATTATTAAAAATAGTGAAAATGGCTTTGTTTTGGCAGCTGATGAAAAAGGCGATTACAATGCAGAAATGGTTACTTTCAATAATTGTGAATTCAATACTATCAACCAAAATCTTATTCATTTTTACAGAGGTGGTTATGATGAATCTACTATTGGTGGTGTCTTAACGCTTTCAAATAATCTATTTACAAATTGTGGTAAAACAGAAAAATCTGGTCTATTGATAAAAACACCTGGCATCATTAATGTCCATATTTCTGATAATACATTTAAGGATAATCAGGTAAAACTTGTGGCCTTACTTTGGGGCGAAAAGAATAACCATCATAAAAATAACACGCTTATTAATTCGGGAGCAATTAAAGTTGAAGACCAACAAAAACTAGAAATTTTGTATTAAAAATCATAGACATCATGCAAAAATTTAAAACACTACTCAAAAATCTTGGTCCTGGTCTTTTGTTTGCTAGTATGGCAATCGGAACATCGCATTTGGTACTTTCTACAAAAGCAGGCGCTCAATATGGTTGGATCATGGTTATTCCAATTATTTTGGCGAACCTATTAAAATATCCATTTTTTGAATTTGGTATTCGATATACCAACGTTACTGGTAAAAGTATAATTGAAGGTTACAGTAATCGAGGAAAAGGCTATTTATGGTTATATGCCTTTATTACGTTAGCGACAAGTATTGCTAGTCCTGCTGCATTATGTTCTATTGCTGCAGGTCTACTTATTAATATTTTAGGCATTCATGATGTTGCCATAACCACAGTAGCTTTAGGTTTGTTTGTTTTTAATAGTATCATTTTAATCATTGGAAAATATAAGTTACTAGAAACCACACTGAAGTTCTTAATACCGATTTTATTTGGTGCTTTATTAGTAACCACTGTACTTGTAATAAACAAAGGACAAATCTCTCCTATTGCTAATTTTAATGCTCCAGAAATCTTTAACGAAACAGGTATTTTATTTTTAATTGTATTAATTGGCTGGATGCCAACAGCGGTTGAAGGCAGTAGCTGGCTGAGTCTTTGGAGTGCTGAAAAATATAAAGTAGACCACAAAAAACCGCCTTTAAAAGAAGCGTTGCAAGAATTTAATTTAGGTTATATTTTAACAGCAGTTTTAGCTATTTTCTTTTTAATTATAGGTTGTATGACACTATTTGGATCTGGCACAGAATTAAGCGGAAACGCAACCATCTTTGCAGACCAAGTAATTAACCTATTTTCTAGCCATATTGGCAATTGGGCATATGTCTTTATCGCTATTTCAGCCTTTGCGACCATGTATAGCACCTGTTTAACGCAACATGATGCTATTGCAAGAGTCAGTGTAGATATTATTGGTTTGTTAGTTGGCGAACACGAAAAATTTAAAGGCCGAAAATACTATGCATCTGGTATCATCATTATAGCTGTGATGAGCATTATTGTGCTCTATGCTCTTGGTGCCAATATGGGATTAATCTTAGCCGTAGCCACTGCAACATCCTTTGTTCTTGCACCTATTGTTGGTTATATGAATTTAAAAAACGTAATGAGTAATGAAGTACCTATAGAACATAAACCAAAAAGAGGCTTACAATGGTTAACTTATATCGGCATTTTATTTCTGTCTCTTCTTGCCATTTATTATGGTTGGATACTAATATTTTAATACATGAATTTATCTCGAAGACAATTTATTAAAAAAACCGGAATTACAGTCGCTGCAATGCCTTTTGCTCCATTGTTAATGGATATGTCTAACGGAATTACAGATGTTAAGCCATTAGATATTCATCTATTCTCAAAACATTTGCAGTTTTTAGATATCAAAGAAGCAGCCGAAGTTGCTGCAGATATAGGCTTTAATGGACTAGACTTAACTGTGAGACCCAAAGGGCATGTTTTACCAGAAAATGCACTTACTGACTTACCAAAAGCCATTAAAGACATTAAATCTGTAGGTTCTTCTTGTAAAATGATGACCACAGCAATTACAGATATTAATAATGTTTACGACTTGGATATTATAAAAACAGCTGCCGAACAAGATGTGCAATTCTACAGAATGAATTGGTATAAATACCACGAAGAATTAACCATGGAAGAATCCATAGAAATCTACCAAGAACAGATAAAACATCTAGGAGACATTAACAAACAACACAATATAATAGGTTGTTATCAAAACCATGCAGGCACTAAAGTTGGCGCATCGTATTGGGAAATAAATCAACTATTAAATAGCGTAGACTTAAACTATTTTGGTGTTCAATACGATATTCGTCATGCTATGGTAGATGGTGGATTATCTTGGGAGAACGGATTAAAACTTCTTAATGATAAGATACAAACCATTGTTTTAAAAGATTATAAATGGGCAAAAGTTGATGGAAAATACAAAGTAATAAATGTACCCATTGGAGAAGGTATGGTAGACTTTAAAACCTATTTTAAACTATTAAAATCTTATGGATTAAATCCACCAACATCCTTACATCTCGAATACCCTTTAGGAGGCGCAGAAAAAGGACGTAGCGAAATTAAAGTGGATAAAAAAGTGGTTTTCGATGCCATGAAATCAGATTTAAAAATAATTCAAAAACTTTGGAAAGAAGCTTAAATGAAACTTATGAACATAATAAAAAACAAGGAAAAATATCTACTAATAGCAGCACTAATTTTATTCTTTGTAGCTTCTTGTCGACCAACGGACCACAAACTGTTTCAAGAAAATGGAACCGATTGGAAAGCTTATGGTAATGACTGTTGGCATTTTTCTAACAACGAACTCATTGGTAAAATAATTGATGCCGAAGGTTACGTTATCACAAAAGAAAAGTTTAAAAATTTTGATTTAACGTTAGAATTTAAACCAGATAGCACTATAAACTCTGGCATTTTTATACGATGCCACAATGAGGATATGAATCCTAAGAATTGTTATGAAATAAACATTTGGGACTTACATCCAGATCAATCCAATAGAACTGGTGCTATAGTAGGAAGAACAGAAACTTTAGCAAAGGTAGAAACGATAAATAAATGGAACACCTACAGAATAACAGCAAGAGATGAGCATATTCAAATATGGATAAATAACATACTAGTTATTGATGCTATTGACCATACGCTAACGGAAGGCTATATAGGTCTACAAGCTAAAGCCACAGGAAAAGTACACTTTAGAAACATCAATATAAATACCATAGATTAAGGGTAAACTCGCCTATTGTCATAATTTTATCCCAAAAAACATAAATATATTTTGTTATAAAATTTATTCATCGTAATATTGCAATGAACAAATAAAACAATCTTATGGGTTTAGCAAAAACGGAAATATTTACAGATTTACAAAACGAAATCGCTGTAATCGCCAAAGCCTTTGGTCATCCTGCTCGTGTGGCAATTTTGCAACATTTATTTAAAATGGATACCTGTGTATGTGGCGATTTGGTTAGCGAAATCGGATTAGCACAACCCACCATTTCACAGCATTTAAAAGAGCTCAAACTCTTAGGATTAATTAAAGGAAATGTAGAAGGTACAAGCGTTTGCTATTGTATAGACTCAGAAAATTGGACTAAAATGAAAGCAATTATATCGCAGTTTCTAGACCAAGACCTTTCAAATAAAAATTGCTGTTAAAAAAATTTACATTCATTAATCGCATTATTGCAATAAACAAATACAATATATTATGAAACTATCAGAAATTAAAAACAAGCTAAAAGCATTAGAAACCATAGCGTTTCAATTACCAAATGGCGAATTAGTTCCTAATCACTTTCATGTTACTGAAGTTGGAAAAATCACAAAAAACTTTATCGATTGTGGAGGAACCGTTAGAAACGAAGAGGTGGTTAACTTTCAATTATGGAATGCCAATGACTACGACCACAGATTGCATCCTGAAAAATTATTATCAATCATTGAACTTTCTGAAAACGTATTAGGCATCGAAGATTTAGAAATCGAAGTAGAATACCAAGGCGATACTATTGGTAAATTTGGGTTAGATTTTGATGGTAAAAACTTCTTACTAACCAACAAACAAACAGATTGTTTAGCCAAAGATAAATGCGGAATTCCTGAAGAGAAACCAAAATTACAATTTAGAGATCTAACCGAAGAACCTTGTTGTACACCAGATGGCAACTGTTGTTAACCTTTAAATAATTTAAAATGATAACCACAAAATCCAACCTGTTTTCTGAAATAGAAATTGCGATACTAAGCTTAAACACAGACACCATTTCTGAAGAAAGAAAATTAATATTACAACCCTTAGTAGCATTTATTCAATATAAGGTTACTAACAAAAAAGACGTACGTATCAATTTTATTTGTACGCACAATTCACGTAGAAGTCATTTATCGCAAGTTTGGGCACAAACCTTGGCACATTACTTCAGCATACAAAATGTATTTTGCTATTCCGGCGGAACTGAAGCTACTGCGCTTTTTCCCATGGTTGCGCAAACATTAGAAAACTCTGGTTTTGAAATCAAGACGCTTTCTAAAGGTAAAAACCCAGTTTACAGTATAAAATATGATCAAAATGAGCATCCTATTATTGGTTTTTCTAAGAAATTAAATGATGACTTTAATCCAAAATCAGAATTCGCAGCGATCATGACCTGTGATTCTGCAAACGAAACCTGCCCTTTTGTATCTGGTGCCGAAAAGCGTATTCCTATTACGTTTGAAGACCCAAAAGCCTTTGATAATACACCACAGCAAGCGGAAAAGTACCAGGAAAGAAGTCTTCAAATTGCCTCTGAATTATTTTATATTTTTTCACAAATCAACGCATAAGTAATGAAAAAGAAATTAAGTTTTTTAGATAGTTATTTAACGGTTTGGATATTCGCTGCAATGGCTATTGGTGTCGGAATTGGTTATTTTTTCCCTTCATTTCCAGAAATTGTAAATTCTTTTAGTAGTGGAAGCACCAATATTCCTATTGCCATTGGGCTAATTGTTATGATGTATCCACCTCTGGCGAAAGTAAATTTTGCGTTGCTACCAAAGGTTTTTCGAAATACAAAAATCTTATCAATTTCATTAATTCTCAACTGGATTATTGGTCCTGTTTTAATGTTCTTTCTAGCCATTATATTCTTGCGCGATTATCCAGAATATATGGTTGGGTTAATATTAATCGGACTAGCACGTTGTATCGCTATGGTTTTAGTTTGGAATGATTTGGCCGAAGGCAGTAGCGAATATGGCGCAGGTTTAGTAGCCTTAAACAGTATATTCCAAGTTTTTGCTTATAGTTTTTATGCTTGGATTTTTATTACAGTACTTCCACCCTATTTTGGGTTTGAAGGTGCTATTGTAGATATTTCTGTTGCTACTATTGCAGAAAGTGTTGCTATATATTTAGGTATTCCGTTTGCTTTAGGCATTTTAAGTCGTGTTATTTTAGTCAAATTAAAAGGCGAAGAATGGTACACTACTAAATTTATTCCAGCGGTTTCGCCATTAACTTTAATCGCCTTATTATTTACAATTATCATCATGTTTTCTTTAAAAGGCGAACTTATTGTTGAAATCCCAATGGATGTTCTAATCATTGCGGTTCCTTTGTTAGTCTATTTTACCTTAATGTTTATCATTGGTTTCTTTTTCACAAAAGCCACAGGTGCAGAATACGACAAAACAACAGCTGTTGCCTTTACTGTAACAGGAAATAATTTTGAATTAGCCATAGCCGTTGCAATTGCTGTTTTTGGTTTAAATTCCGGACAAGCATTTGCTGGTGTCATTGGACCATTAGTAGAAGTACCAGCTTTAATTTTACTGGTTCGTGTGTCCTTTTGGTTGAAAAAGAAGTATTTTGACACACCAAAAATTGTAAGTAAATGAGAATAGCTTTTTTTTCAGATATACATGCCAATTTACCAGCTTTAGAAGCCTTTTTTAAAGATGTTGATGCGGAAAATATAGATGCCATTTATTGTTTAGGTGATTTGGTTGGCTATAATGTTTGGCCAAATGAAGTCGTTAATGCCATCAGAGAGCGAAACATACCTACAATTATGGGCAACCATGATGAAGCGTTATTATTACCTATTGCTCAAGAATCAAAACCTTCAAACAAAGGCTTAATACGTGCAATAGTTACAGATGATAATAGAGATTACCTCATTAATTTACCAAGACATTTAGCACTCAATTTTATAACGAATCATGAACCATTTAATCTATTAATGGTTCATGGTAGCGTTAAAGCGATTAACGATTATATGGTTATTGATTATCCTGAAAAAGAGGTTTTAGACATGATGCAATCACAAAAAGCAGATGTACTTTTATGTGGCCATACACACAAACCCTTTCATCGTGTTATTAAAAATGAAAATGGTTATAAGCATGTTGTAAATATTGGTTCGGTTGGTAAACCAAAAGATGGCGATTCCAGACTTTGTTATGCCATTGTAGAATTGAAGCAAAACACAATACCTTCTAATCCTAACGCTATAAAAGTTACCTTTAAAAGAGCGGATTATGATATAGAAAAAGCAGCGAAAGCGTTAGAAAATAGTGCCTTTAGCAGTAGTTATGCTGACGCATTACGAGATGCTAAATAACCTATATAGTTACCTACTGTAGTAATTTATAAAAAGACGTTTTTATTTTACCCTAAAATCTTCACTAACAATTCCTTAAGCAAGTCACCTTCAGGTGTAGCATTAGCACCAACACCTTTACCTTTTACGTCATATTCTCGTAGCACACCAATGATATAACTCACCTTTTTCATAGGGAAATTTTTAGCAGCATCTAAGTACTCAGTTACAAAATAAGGATGCACTTTTATTGCAGATGCAATACTCCTTGGGTTTCTATCCGTCATGCCATGAAGTTGTAATAATTGCGAAAAAAACGAAAACAACGAATACACTGTAAACACAAAAGGATTATCCTTAGGGTTCTCTCCAAAATACTTAGCTATTCTGTGAGCTTTTACTACATTACGTTCACCAATGGCCTTACGCAATTCAAAATTGTTATAATCTTTACTAATACCTATATTTTCTTCAATGTGATCTGGCGTAATTTGAGTACCTTCTGGTAAAACAATTTTAAGTTTACTGAGTTCATTATCAATTTTACCTAAATCCGTTCCTAGAAATTCAACAAGCATTTGCGATGCTTTAGGAGAAATATTATAATTCTGACCAGCAAGGACACGTCTAATCCAATCCGCAACTTGGTTTTCGTACATCGTTTTACTTTCAAAAACAACACCACCAACCTTTTTTATGGCTTTATACAACGCTTTACGTTTATCTAACTTTTTATACTTATAATTAAGCACTAAAACAGTTGAAGGTTGCGGATTTGCAGCATACTGTGCTAATTTCTCAATAGTTCTGCTCAAATCTTGAGCTTCTTTTACAATCACTACTTGACGCTCAGCCATCATTGGATAACGCTTAGCATTGCTCTCAATTTCATCAATGGTAACATCGCGACCGTAAAGTACCATTTGATTAAATCCTTTTTCAGATTCATCTAACACATTATTTTCAATAAAATCAGAAATCTTATCAATATAATAAGCCTCTTCACCCATTAAAAAATAAATAGGTTTAATGTCGCCTTTATTTATTGCGGATACTATCTGTTTAACGTCCTCCAAAAGATTAAAAATTCCAAGTTTAATAATTGTACTTTGGATATTGATACTATGTCCTTAAATTTGAACAAAATCAACAAAAGAAGTGTTTCAAGAACTCAACTTTCCAAAGTTTGAATACCGTTTCAAAAGTACAGAAAATAAAGTTTCTATTTTCGATGTCATTCGGAAAAAATTCATTGTTCTCCAACCCGAAGAATGGGTAAGGCAACATTGTATTCATTTTTTAATAAATGACAAAAATTATCCAAAATCGTTAATTAATGTTGAGAAAGAACTCACTATTAATGGTTTAAAAAAACGCTATGATATCGTTATTTTTAATCCTGATGGCAGTATTTTTTTAATTGTAGAATGTAAATCGCACAGTATAAAAATTGACCAAACTACTTTTGACCAGATTGCACGTTATAACCTTGTTTTAAATGCTATGTATTTAATGGTAACTAACGGTTTAAATCATTATTATTGTGAAATGGATATGGAACAAGAACGCTATTCGTTTTTAAAGGAAATTCCAGATTATAAATCTCTATAAATGCTTCAAACAAAAGACTTAGCTGTTGTTATTTTAAACTGGAATGGAAAAGCATTGCTTGAGCAATTTTTACCTTCTGTTTTAAAACACTCTAACGATGCTGTGATTTATGTTGCTGATAATGCCTCTACTGATAATTCTATAGCTTATGTCTCTGAAGCGTTTCCTATGGTTAAAATCATTAAAAACGCAGATAATGGTGGTTACGCAAAAGGCTATAATACCGCTTTGCAAGAGGTTAACGAACCTCTACTTTGCTTGCTAAACAGTGATATTGAAGTTACAGAAAATTGGCTTCGACCTATTGTTTTAGAATTTAATACACATAAAGACACAGCCATTGTACAACCTAAAATTTTAGATTATAAAGCCAAGTCGCATTTTGAATATGCTGGTGCTGCTGGTGGTTTTATAGATAAATTTGGTTATCCTTTTTGTCGCGGACGAATCTTTGATTCTATAGAAGAGGATACTGGTCAGTATAATGATAACGTGGATATTTTTTGGGCATCTGGTGCCTGCTTTTTTATTAGAAACTCTGTTTTTAAAGCATTAGAAGGGTTTGATGAAACCTATTTTGCGCACATGGAAGAAATAGATTTGTGTTGGCGTGCCTTTAATAGTAACTACATTACCAAATATATAGGTACTTCTGTGGTATATCATGTTGGTGGTGCAACATTAAGCAATACCAATCCGCAAAAAACATATCTAAATTTTAGAAATAGCCTTTTTACATTATTTAAAAATACAGATTCTCAAGTATTTTTTAGAATCGTAACCAGGATGTTACTAGATGGTGTTGCCGCTTTAAGATTTTTACTTCAACTAAAACCGGCATTTCTATTTGCCATTTTAAAAGCTCATTTTTCTTTTTATTATAATTTACCGCAATTATTAAAACAACGTAAACAAGGTACACAACGTGCTAAATATTATCAATGTAAGTCAATCGTTTGGTTGTATTTTGTAAAAAAGAGAACCGTATTTTAATTGTTTATAAAACTGTTAAAGTTTTTGTTAATCCATGTTTAGCGGACTATTCTTTTGCATAATTTTGTTATGTTAAAACTAAAATTTAAACTATAAACAAATTATGAAAAAACTAATGTTGTTAAGTGCATGTTCTCTGTTATTTTTAGCGTCTTGTGTGACTAAAAAAGAGCATTTAGCATTACAAGAAAAATATCAAGAAACCCAAGATTTATTAAATACAGCTACTGTAAAATTAAATAGCTGTTTGTCTGATGTTGCTGCTGCAAATGCAAGAGTAGAGACAATGAAAGATCAATTGGCAGATTTAAGAAAGGCAAACCAAGATTTAATTGATACTAAAGGAAATTTAACCACTTTGACTCAAAAAGGTGCTGAAAACCTGGAAAAATCGTTAGAAAGCTTAAAAGAGCGTGATTTAAAAATTACGAGATTACAAGATGCGTTAACTAAAAAGGATAGTGTAACACTTGCTGTGGTAACGAGTCTAAAAAAAGCCGTTGGGATTAGTGATCCTGATATTGAGATCAACGTAGAAAAAGGTGTTGTATTTATTTCTATTGCAGATAAATTATTATTTCAAAGTGGAAGCTATAACGTAACTGCTAAGGCCAATGAAATCTTAGCTAAAGTTGCCAAAGTGATTAATAGCAAGCCAGATTTTGAAGCTATGGTTGAGTCTCATACAGATAACGTACCTTATAACAAACCTCCATTAATTGATAACTGGGATTTAAGTGTTAAACGTGCTACATCTATTGTAAGAGTTTTAGAAAGCTTAGGCGTTAACTCTCAACAATTAATTGCTTCTGGTCGTAGCTCTTATGTACCATTAGTAGAAAATGATACTGCTGAGAATAGAGCAAAAAACAGACGTACACGTATTGTTGTATTGCCTAAAATAGACCAATTCTATGAAATGGTTGAAACGGAAATGAAAAACTTGTCTGAAGGAAAATAACCTTCAAAACATGCAAATAACAAGAAAGCCCAATGCAAATGCATTGGGCTTTCTTATGTTTTAGACCTATTTTTAAATTTATCGTCTTTTATTATTATGAGATTACAAAGAGGAATTAATTAGGCTTTTAATACTAGTTTTAACGCCTTTTTTCGTTGTATTTTTTTGTTATTTGTTTCAGGGAAACTTTCTATGGTGTACACCTTTTTAGGGACTTCAAACTTATCTAATGTCTTAAGCGTTTTAATAGCACTAAGTATTTCTTCTGCGGTTTCTTTAGGTTGTTCTACAATTAGAACTAATTGTTCGCCTAATGTAGCATCCTCCACGCCTACCAAAATAAATCGTTGTTTAATAATAGGCTGTATTTTATCTTCTATCTGTTCTGGGAACAATTTTACACCACCAGAATTTACCACATTATCAAATCTACCAAGCAGTTTAAAACTTGTTTCAGAAATTAACTCAACCAAATCATTGGTCACTAAGGATTCTTTTACCAATTTTGGTGCATGAATCACTAAGCAGTTTCTATCATCTTGTTCAAAATTAATATTTTGTAACGCCGAAAAGTAAGGTTCTTTTTTTCCTGATTTAGACTCTAAAGATCGCACAGCAACGTGCGTTACGGTTTCTGTCATTCCGTAAGTTTCGTAAAACTTAGACGAACATCCTTTAATTTTTTCAATTAAAGGTTTTGTAACCTTAGAACCACCTACTATTATATTTTTTATATTATCAATATACTTAATTGTATGTTTTAATTGCAACGGAATCATTGCACAAAAGTCATACGTTTTATCGTAATCAAAAATGGGCTGAGCAGCAGGTTCTACAAAATCTATTTCTAAACCTAGCACTAAGGCACGTACAAACATCATTTTACCTGCAATAAAATGACTTGGTAAACAATGTAAGGCTTTATCACCTGGTTCTAAACCAAAGAAATTTCCAGTAGCGATGGCAGAATTTACCATTGCCTGTTTTTTTAATTTTATTTGCTTTGGATATCCTGTGGATCCAGATGTTGTAACAATTAAAAAATCCTTATTATTAAGCCAGTCTATTAAAAAATCGCCAGTTACTTTTTCATACGCCTTACCTTCTTTTATAAGGCTATACGCTACTTCTTTTAAATCTTCATGACTAAAATGAAGTCCATTAAATTTAAAACGATTATGTACTTTATCGTAAGTTGGTGTCATCTTTAATTAGTTTTAGGTTAACGTTCTTTATTTAGGTTTACTCAATAATTTTATAATCTTCTTTTGGTGGCTTTGTTACGTTTCCGAATAATTTATCTTTCCAGTTGGTCCATCCATATTTTTTTGATAAAATAAGAAGTATAATTGGATAGACAATTAAAACAGGTAAAATAATTTCTGCAACTGATCCTAATTCTGGTTCTGACGTATCTTTAAAAAGAGCATCGGTTTGTAATGCGGTCCAATCTGCTGTGACCAATAAAGATGCAATTAAATTATTACCTAAATGAAACCCTAAAGCTAATTCTAAGCCTTCATCCATTAGTGTCATTATGCCAAGTAATAGTCCTGTACCAACATAAAAAATCATCATTTGCCAAAAGCCTATAGCACCAACTTCTGGATTAGCACTATGCGCTAAGCCAAATAAAACTGATGTAAAAAGCAGAGGAAACCATTTATTTTTAACGAGCACACCTAAGTGTTGCATTAAATAACCTCTAAATAAATATTCTTCTAAGCCAATTTGAAATGGAAATAATATGATACTGATTATAAATAATATTGCAAATTTTACTGGATTAAACTGAAATACAACGTTAGAAGAATCTATTGCATACATTATAAAAAAAGAAATTACTGTATACATTGTAATTAACAAAAACGAAAATAAGATGCGTTTAAAATCTACCTTAAGACGCGTTGTAGTTAAAGACAGTATGCTCCTTTGGTGAACAAATTTTACAAAAACAAACAATAGCAATAATAAAAAGGCAAACGGAATTAAATTAATAGCCAAGGTTACATTTGCAGGTAATCCCCAATTTTTCATCGCATCCATTGCAGCTTCTAAATCTTTAGGATCTGCTATTAAATAATAGATAAAATTAGCGATAAAAATTCCGGCAACTAAAAAAGTGGTGAGTAAAAACATCCAAAGATCACGATGACCTTTATAGGCTTGTTGTATATAATTCATATTTATAATTTAAATTTCCAATGTTGATTAATATCATAGTGCAAATTACCATTTTTTACCATTAATGGCGAAGAAAAATTATTAGTAAATAAACTTCCTGTTCCTAAGCCTTGTGGCCTTTTATTTTGTAGTATATATGTCCATTGCGAAATAGCATTTAAACCTACATTACTTTCTAAGGCACTTGTAATCCACCAATCTATGTTTAAATTTTCAACTAAATCTATCCACGCTTTACTACCAGAAAATCCACCAACTAAACTCGGTTTAAGAATAATGTACTGTGGCTTAATGGTCTGCAAAACGTTTTGCTTCTCTTCTTTTTTAAAAACACCTATTAATTCTTCATCTAAGGCAATTGGCAAAGGTGTATCTTCACAAAGTTTTGCCATGGCCTCATATTGCCTAGGTTTTATAGGTTGTTCTATGGAATGTAATTTGTATTCTGAAAGTTGTTTTAGTTTCTCTAAAGCATCATTGGCTGAAAATGCACCATTGGCATCTACGCGCAATTCTATGTCTTTAACAGAAAACTCTTTTCGAATCGATTTTAAAATATCTAATTCTGTTTGAAAATCTATGGCTCCAATTTTTAATTTAATACAACCAAAACCAGCTTCAATTTTTTCTTTGACCTGAGATCGCATAAAATCTTCATTTCCCATCCAAACTAATCCGTTTATAGGAATTGCGTCTTTTCCTTTTGTAAAATCTGAAGGAAATAAATTAAACTGATCATCATGTTCTAAAGATTTAAAAGCAGTTTCTAGTCCAAATTGAATACTTGGGAATTCGATAAGTTTCTTTAAAAGTGTGTCTAAACCTAAAGCAATGTTAGTGCATGTCCATTTTAAAGTAGTTTCATAATCTGGCCTATCATCAATAGATAAACCTCTTAAAATACCACACTCGCCTACACCTGTTTTGCCGTTTTGTTCTAAAACTATAAACCATGTTTCTTTGGTAGTCATTACACCTCGCGATGTTCCGCTTGGTCGTTTAAACTCTAAATTATATTGGTGGTAGGTTGCTTTCATATGTACAACCAAAAATAGGTAATAATTGAGATTTGAGTTATGAAATTAATATAAATTTAGAATAGAAAAACGTAAATATATAAATTCTAATTAGCGTATTTTTTACATACATTTTTAGAAGTCACAATAATTATTAGTAAGCCTGGTAGTGTTGTATTTACTATGAGAATTGTATTACCGCTTTACACAATTTATTAATTTTTAATAAATCTTCCATTTTTTATTTCTAATCCATTATTCACACTTATTTGATAAAAACCAGATGGTAAATGAGAAATATCTATTCTACTCACAGCACCATTTTGTGTTAAAACCGCTCTTAAACTCATATCATAAATGGTAAGTTTTGAATTTTGATCCATAATGAAATTATGGTGAGATATATTGAGTTCTTGTTGAGCAGGATTAGGATAAATCTTTAGAGATGACGAGGCATTATTAGTTGGTATAGATAATGTTGAAGCATTAAAACTATCTTCTTGATCATACCAAGCCGCACCTAATATCATGTTTCCCCAAGGTCCCATATCTTCATTACCAATACCACCTGCTAAATAGCCTTCACTAATAGATACTTTAGATGGATATCCTACTGTAGTTTCATAGTTGTACCAATCAAGTAATTCTTGATTGTTGTAGTAAATATTTGCCATGGCTGGAATTACAGATGGTTGTCTTAAACCAACCGTAGATAAAGGCGTAATTATATCATCTGTGGATTTAAAAAACCGAATATCATTCCATCCTCCATCACTAGAGCTTCTTAAATAGTTACTTTGTCCCTTCAAAAAAGTAAACAAACTTTTATTTGTTACACCGTCCGTAGTGCTTCCGCCTAAATAACCTGTAGTTGTTAATGTTGTTGAACCATGTTCTAATCCTTCGGTTGTCTCATAGTCATACAATCTATCTGAAGGAAAATTATTTGCTATTGCATCTAAATGCGCCATAGCGACCATACCACCAAGTGCTATATATCCATAAAACACACCTAAGGTAGGATCCGAATCTCGATTTCTAAAAAGTTCGCACCAAGAACCATCAGGAAATAAGCCATATTTTATAGCATTCTTAAAAAATTCCCGTGTCCATGTTTCTGAATCTATATCATCATTATAAATTGCCCACGAGTGAATATAACCTATAGCATCCCATTGCCTATTATTAAACGTATCCTGACCAATAACAATGGTATAATCTTCAATAACATTTCCAAATTCATCATAAACAGGAGTTGGTGTAGAAGCACCATTAAATGTAGGATACAATGCGTTATTTATAGTCGTTGGGCCTGTGGTTTCCCATGTGCTACCCATTAAATTAGCAAGTCTTGTTCTTACAGGATCTTCTGCTAATTCCTTATATCTCGAAAACCAGTTTTCAATAATTGTTTTATCGTTTTCATCTAAAGCCGTTTGTAAATCTTTAATAAAATAATAAGAATCCTTTAACTTTTTTACTTTAGCCGTTTGTATCCAAAGCGCATTATCTGTATCCCATCTTAGTGTGTTAGATTCATTCCAAAATGTGGTATAAAGATCATTTGCATTAACAATGGCTAAAATTTCATTAATTACAATATTTGCTAAACTAATATCATCGATTGCATAAGCATACAAAGCAGATGTGTGAAGTGTTTGTCCTCCTGATGGAACATAAGATGCTTCTCCTAGAATAGGTCTAAACTCTCCCGGATTTTGACTAAAATCAATTGCATCATTTATAGTTTTAGAAATGTCATCTGAAAAACCAGTTCCGGCTATATAACCGTTTTCAAATCGTTGCTTCAGAATTGCCTTTGCTTGGCTATTATAAATTAATTGTTCACTTGTGCCTTGTGCAATAATTGGCGTTGATAGGATAACGAAAATAAAAATTACTATAATTTTCATAAAATAATAAGACTTTGGGGTGCGACAGTATAAACAAAGTTTCTTTAGTAGACAATTTTCTTTGGTATTGCTCTCCTTGAACGTATAAAATCTATATTATTTTTACGATAGATTGCTATTATTAAAACAACCAAAAAAAGGAAATAATTGAGGACTTAGAAATAGATATTTTAATCTATCGACGTTTCTTCCTAG
This sequence comes from Winogradskyella eckloniae, assembly GCF_013249045.1. Classification (GTDB taxonomy): domain Bacteria; phylum Bacteroidota; class Bacteroidia; order Flavobacteriales; family Flavobacteriaceae; genus Winogradskyella; species Winogradskyella eckloniae. The sequence goes on along the minus strand of NZ_JABRWP010000004.1, from coordinate 46,913 downwards.
ACTTATGTTTACGTTTTCTACGAGAACCACCAGAAGAACTAGATTTTGTTGCAGGTACAGCATCATCAAACGTATTTTTAACCGCTTTAAGATTTACACTTTTCCACCCTTTACTTTCTTGCTCTGGCACTAAAGCTTCTACTAAATCTTTTCGACCTACTTTATTCAAGGTCTTTTTTATCCAGTCTCTATTTTCTTTTTTATACCAAAAGAAAAAACGATGTTGCTCATCTTTTTCTTTTTTTGTTTTTGGGGTTTTGGTTGGTTTTAAAGTATAGGGATGATAACCACTATAATAAATTACCGTAGCAACCGTCATTGGTGTTGGTGTAAAGCCTTGCACCTGCTCTAACTGAAAACCCATATCTTTAGTTTCCGCTGCTAAGTTGGCCATATCTTCTACTTCGCAAGCCGGATGATTGGATATAAAGTAAGGAATCAACTGCAACTTTAAACCTTTCTTTATGTTGATTTTATCAAAACGCTCCTTAAACTTATGAAAATACGTAAATGAAGGTTTTCGCATCAATTTTAAGACAGGATCAGATGTATGTTCTGGTGCTACTTTTAAACGACCCGAAATATGCTTTGTCATCACCTCTTCTGTGTAATCGTCTAATTCTTTAGCATCTGCATTTTTATTGAATTCTGGCACCAACATATCATGCCTAATTCCGCTACCAATAAATGATTTTTTAATTTTAGGATGCTTATCTACAGCCTGATATAATTCTGTTAATGGCTTATGAGATGTATCTAAATTACTACAAATTACTGGCGAAATACAAGAAGGTGCCACACATTTATCGCAAATAGATTGCACTTTTCCTTTCATCTTATACATATTAGCAGATGGTCCACCAATATCTGATAAATAGCCTTTGAAATCTGGCATATTTGCGACTTTATCGACTTCTTTTAAAACCGATTCTTGACTTCGACTCGCAATAAATTTTCCTTGATGCGCAGAAATGGTACAGAAACTACAACCTCCAAAACAACCACGATGAATGTTTATAGAAAACTTAATCATTTCAAACGCAGGTATTGGCCCACGCTTATTATATTTAGGATGTGGTAAACGCGTATAAGGTAAATCAAAAGACGCATCAATCTCCTCTTCTAGCATTGTAGGAAATGGCGGATTAATCACCAACATTTTATTATGTACGCGTTGAAAGATTCTATTTGCTCTAAGTTTATTAGATTCTTGCTCTATTACCTTAAAATTTGAGGCAAACTTTTTCTTATCCTTTAAACATACTTCATGGGATTCTATTTCTACATCGTCCCAATTTTTATTCTTAGGTACAGCTTCATCTTTATCTAGTAAAACAGCTGTTTGCTTTATGGTTTTTAAACTCGAAAACGGTACACCTTTTTGCAATAACTCAACAATTTCTCGCAAAGGTTGCTCACCCATGCCATATACTAGCATATCTGCTTTAGAGGTTTCTAAAATTGTTGGCAATAGTTTGTCGCTCCAATAGTCATAATGTGTTACTCTACGCAACGAAGCTTCAATTCCTCCAATTAATACAGGTACATCTGGAAACTTTTCTTTTAATATTTTAGAGTACACTGACGTTGCATAATCTGGTCTAAATCCTTTGTCGCCATTGGGTGTATACGCATCTTTGTCTCTTCGCTTTTTTGTTGCCGTATAATTACTTACCATAGGATCCATACAACCACCTGTTACACCAAAAAATAACCTTGGTGTTCCTAGTTTTGTAAAATCTTGTAAATTATCATGTACGCTAGGTTGTGGAACAATAGCAACTCTAAGACCGTAACTCTCTAAAATACGACCAATTACAGCAGGACCAAAAGAAGGATGATCTACATAAGCGTCTCCACTAAATAAGATAACATCTAATGCTTCCCAACCTCTAAGTTTTACTTCTTTGTTAGTTGTTGGTAGCCAATCTGTAAGTTGATTCGTTTTCATAGTGCTGCAAAGATACAGTTAAAATCGTTTTGTATTAAAACTAATAGTTTAACTATTCACTATTTCTCTTATTAAAGCTCTACGCTCTCACCTATGTTTAGCAACATTAAATCTTTATCCTTATCAAAGAATTTACGTTTCGCCTCTTCATGATCAATTTCAATATAACCAAAGGTATCAAAATGATAACCCAAGACTTTATCACAAGCTACAAAATCACTTGCTAAAATGGCATCTTCAATTCCCATTGTAAAATTATTTCCAATAGGTAAAACGGCTAAATCTAGTGTGGTTTGCATTGGTATGAGCTTCATATCCATTGTTAAGGCGGTATCACCTGCAATGTAAATCGTTTTGTGTTCTCCTTCAATTATAAATCCACCTGGCTGACCACCATAACTACCATCGGGAAATGACGATGTATGTATGGCATTAACATATTTAAGATTCCCGAATTCGAAATCCCAAGATCCACCGTGATTCATAGGATGACCTTCTAATCCCAATTTTTGATAATGTTCTATAATTTCAAAATTAGATACAATTATGGCACCTGTGCGTTTTGCAATGGCTTCAACATCTAATGTATGATCTTGATGTGCGTGTGTTACTAAAATATAATCAGCTTTTAACGTATTAATATCTATGTCTGAAGCCTTTTCATTTGCCGAAATAAATGGATCTACCAGTATAAACGTGTCTTTAATTTGAATGCCTAATGAAGCATGACCGTAGAATGTAATTTTCATGTTTAAATAGATTTATTTTTAGTTAAAAGATAAGAAAATATGTTGTTGTTTTATAGGCACCTTATTCTAAAACCATAAACTGTCTTTTCTTTCGTCCATCACTCATCATAATAAATACATCATCATTAAACGTTCCGTAGAAAGGTAAATAAAACGTTTTTCCTTTATTATCTTGAATTTTGCTATAAATAACTTCACCTTCTGCGTTATATGTAATATCATATAAAGATGTAGATTCAAACCAACCTTGAGAAACTTTAGTTCTACCATCTTTTTTCTCAGATAAGTTTTTACCTGAATTTAATAAGACGTGTAATTGGTCATTTTTTAAAAACACATTATATGAAGGTGCTGTAGCACGTTTAAAGATACTTCTTCCCCAATCTAATTGTCCTGATGCTCCAAACTTTAAGATAAGAATATCATCGTAATGATATGTGGTTTGCCAATAGCCTCCATTCATACCATTACTCACATAGGTTTGAGTGATATAAAACTCTTCTGCCAATAAATAGGTGTTCCCTGAAGAATCTTCAAGTATATAATCTATGTAAAAACTACCTAACTCCTTACCTTCTTTTTTAGTGCCTCGTTTATCGCCATACAAATCCTCATAAACATCTATAGGCAATTCATAATTTTTTTTGCTTGAAACGGCAAATTTTTCTGAATCAATAATAAAATTACATCCACCTTTAATTCTACCTGCTCGTTGTTCTGAATAAAACCCAATTAAGTGTAATTGATCCTTTATAGTAGAAATATTTAAGCTATTTATATGCTGATCGACAAGAGAAATCATCAACTCTTCATTACTATTCTCGTTTACTTTATTTAAAATAAAATCATAATTAGCTTCGCCTTTTTTCTTCTCTCTTTTTCCTTCCTTATATAGCTTTCCTAGTATAAATATATCTGCATTATCTGAAACCGAAATATCATTATGCTTAAAGTGTTTTTCTTTGTGTTTTTGGTAGCTTTTAGTATATAAAAGCTCTAAGGAATTTGCATCAAATACACGGATTGCATAGTCATTTACATCTTTATAGATATTATCTGTTGCTATTGCCAAATAGTTTCCATTAGGCGAAAGTGCAAAGCTCGTTTGCCTATCATTTCTATTAAAAAACAAACTACGTTTCTTAGCTACTGTGACATCAAATAACTGTTTCTTAGTATGAGAACCAGATTCTATATTAAATATATGACAATACACAATGCGCTCTTTTGCTTTTGGTGAATACACAGTAAAAACCTTAATTTCATTACCAAAAACTACTTCACCTACGTAAACCTCCTTTCTATCACTTTCTATGATTGCACTGTGTAATTTATTTAGGTCCTTATCAAAAACATCATATAAATAATCATTTTTACTTTCTCTAATAACTCCAGTTAGTGCATTGTTGGTATGAATAGCCAAAACGTTTACGGCTTTAACCTTGTCCTTAAACTCTTCACTTTCCGTAACGTTTAAAGTTGTTTGTTGCGAAAAACCAATGGTTACTGTAAATAAGAATACACAAAAGACTATTTTTTTCATATAAATAAAGTTTCTAAAATTAAAATTTCTAAAATAATATATACCCAACACCTAATAATATGGCATAAAGAAATGTAGACAAGGCTAACACTTTTAATTGACTATCATAATCGTTTGGCAATTGCGCTACCTTAATTTTTTTAATGTGAATTAATAGCGGAACAAAAGCTAAGATATACAAGAAATTATATGGCTCAACATAATATAAAACAGAAAATATAACCGTGATAATCATAGCTCCTAAAATTAGAGCCAGATGATACTTTTTGGCGTTTGGCAAACCTAATTTAACGGCTAAGGTTATTTTATTTGCTTTTTTATCTGATTCTATATCGCGCATATTATTTAAATTAAGCACACCAACACTTAATAATCCTAAAGCTACAGCCGGAAGAATAACAACATGGTCTACGACTTTCATATATAATATATAGCTTCCTACTGTACTTATAATTCCGAAAAACACAAATACAAAAACATCACCTAATGAACGATAGCCATACGGTGAATCTCCCATAGTATAATTAATGGCAGCATAGACACATAAGCCTGCCAAAATAAAAAATAGCAGCATGTATAAAAAATGTGATAAGCCAAAAGCTAACCACAGCAAACTCAAGGTTAAAATGATTACAATTAATATATTAACCTTAATAGCTTCAAACATCTCTAATGGCGTAATTGCACCACTTTGAATAGCGCGTTCCGGACCAACTCTATCTTCATTATCGGTACCTTTTACGCCATCACCATAGTCATTTGCAAAGTTTGAAAGGACTTGTAAACTTATTGTTGTAAGCAGTGCTAAAACAAAAATAAAAACATCAAAACCACCATTGTAATATGCAAAACAGGTTCCTAAAATAATTCCAGAAACTGAAAGTGGTAAGGTTCTTAAGCGCATGGCAGAAAGCCAGGGTTTAATTCTGTTCATTAAAAAAAGTTTAGATTATGGGATCCATTTTTTAGGGAAATTTGGTTTTCTTTTTTCTAAAAATGCGTCACGTCCTTCTTTAGCTTCTTCCGTCATATATGCCAATCGTGTTGCTTCACCAGCAAATACTTGCTGCCCAACCATGCCATCATCTGTAAGATTCATTGCAAATTTCAACATTTTTATAGATGTAGGCGATTTGGCTAATATTTCTTGAGCCCATTCATAGGCTGTGGCTTCTAATTCTGCATGCGGAATCACGGCATTAACCATTCCCATATCAAAAGCTTCTTTTGCAGAATAATTTCTACCTAGAAAAAATATTTCTCTTGCTTTTTTCTGACCAACCATTTTGGCTAAATAAGCAGAACCATAACCACCATCAAAACTAGTGACGTCCGCATCTGTTTGTTTAAATATAGCATGTTCTTCACTTGCTAAAGTTAAATCACAAACCACGTGTAAACTATGTCCTCCACCAACAGCCCAACCTGGTACAACGGCAATTACTGCTTTGGGCATAAATCTTATTAATCTTTGTACTTCTAATATATTTAAGCGATGATATCCATCTTCACCAACATAACCTTGATGACCTCTCGCCTTTTGATCACCTCCAGAACAAAAGCTCCATATACCATCTTTAGAGGAAGGCCCTTCTGCACTCAACAACACGACTCCGATATTAACATCTTCATTTGCGTCGTAAAACGCATCATATAATTCTGAAGTTGTTTTTGGCCTAAAGGCATTTCTTATATCTGGTCTGTTAAATGCAATTCTTGCAACACCGTTTGACTTCTTATAGGTGATGTCTTCATAGGTTTTTGCTGTTATCCATTTTGGTTCACTCATACTTATTAAATTTACCTACAATAATACTATATTTTTATACAAGATTTTAATTAAAATCGTATTCACAGCACTCAAGCAAACTACAAAGACTTAATTATCAGATTAATGTGACAAATTAAAAAATATTGTGTCTTATGAGTAGACTCATTTAACAGTGCTTCAATATTAGCTATATATTAAACAATCAGTAATTATGTCCATTTCAGAATCTAACATTGCAGATCATATTATTTTTAATGTAAAATTAAAAGATGGCATTGTTTATTTTTTAAATCACTTAGCCGTTTTAGAATTTCATAACGGTGTACACGTAGATTTAAGTACTTTTAAAAGTACAGCCTCAGAAATCACGACCTTTTTTGGAACTACAAAACCCTTTGGTCTTATTACAAATAAAGTAAATTCGTACTCAGTAGAAATTCTAGATATAAAAAAAGCACCTTCCCTTTTACCTAATTTGTCTGCTTATGGCATTGTAACTCATAATAATGCAGGAAAAATGAACGCTATTATTGAAAGTCAATACTGTAAATGGAAAAATATTTGTTTTGACAATCTATACGAAGGCATTAATAGTGTTTACCAAACTATAAAAAACAAAAATAAGATAGCACTAAACTAAGCTAATACCTTTATTTGCTTCAATAGTAATTTGACGTTCTTTATATAACGTACCTATTGCCTTTTTAAAACTCTTTTTGCTCATTTGAAGTATACGTTTAATATCTTCTGGATCAGACTTATCATGAAGTGGCAAAAACCCGCCATTATCGTGCAGTTCATTTAAAATATGTTCTGCGTTTGGTTCAATATTTCTATATCCTATTTGATTTAATGAAATATCTAATTTATTATCTGGTCTTACTTTTTTAATAATGCCTTTAAGACGATCACCTACACTTAAATCTTTATAAATATCGTCTTTAAACACTAAACCAAGGTGTGTTTTATTTACAATGACATTCATACCTAAGTCTGACGGATGCGATACTATTAAATCAACTTCATCAAATTGACTAACCGTTAATTCTTTATTACTTAAAAAACTATTTGTTTTACTCGATGCTACTAAACGTTCAGATTCTTCATCTTCATAGCAATAAACCAAATACCAACCACCTGCTTTCATTTTAAAAGCTTGCTCTCTAAAAGGGCAAAACAATTCCTTTACTAAACCCCAATCTAAAAACGCACCATAATCTGTCACTTGGTTGCAACGCAACAATGCAAAGTCTCCTTTTTTAATATATGGCTTATCTGTTGTAGCGACCGGTCTTTCTTCATTATCTAAATAAACAAATACGTCAATTTTATCACCAATTTCAAAAACCTTTGGCACATACCTGTTAGGTAATAACACTTCACCCTCTTGATCATCACCTAAAAACAATCCAGGTTCTGTATCTCTTAAAATTTCTAATGTATTGTATTCGCCTAATTTTATCATGCTACAAAGGTATTGATATTTTAAATGAATAATGAATAAGTTTTAGTGAGATCACTAAAAATTATTTGACACAAAAAAAGCGTTATAATCTTAATTATAACGCTTGTTTATTTATGTACTAAATCTATTTATGAATAGATTGACTCTTTACCAAAATGTTTACATAATAAATAATAAACAACGGCTCTGTACTTAGTTCTATTAGATCTTCCGTATGTTTCAATTACAGAATCAATAGCTTTATCTAAAGCATCACCATCACTTAATCCTAATTTTTTAATTAAATAATTGTTTTTTACTGTTGCTAATTCTTTCTCATCAGAACCAGATACAGTAGAAGAATCTGCATTGTAAATTGAAGGACCTAAGCCAATAGTTACTTTTGTTAACAAATCCATGTCTGCAGTCACACCACATTTATCTTTTAAATCTGCTGCATACTTTACAATTAAGTCATCTCTTTTACTCATTTTATTATGTGTTTTAAGTTAATTAAATTAGTTTTCCTAAAGGTAGTTATTTTTTAGAAACGTCAAAATTTAAAAAGTCACTTTTTTTAATCCATTTTTTAAAAAAAATTAGCTAATTGCTTTAAAATAACTCAACAACACATCATCATTAGTGCGTGATGGTGTAAATATCTCTAATAATTTTGGCTGAGTTGTTCCTTCAAAAAACCCGAGTAATTGTGTATCTAATTCCTCTTGGTTTTTTGCAGAATGATATTCAAAACCATACATCTCACACAACTGTTTTGCGGTTAAATGATGTTTCGTTTCAAAATAAGTATCAAAATTTTCTGTGTTTTTATTTCCAGGTAAAATTCTAAAGATTCCGCCACCTTCATTATTAATGACTATAATTCTAAAATGATTCGGTATATAATTATTCCAAAGGGCATTACTATCGTAAAAGAAACTTAAATCTCCTGTAATGCAGGTCGTTTGTTTTTCATTAACTATTGCGGCACCAATTGCTGTACTCGTACTTCCGTCTATTCCACTTGTTCCTCTATTACAAAAGACTTCAATGCTTTTTGGCACTTTAAATAATTGTGTATATCTTATTGCAGAGCTATTTCCTACCTGAAGTACACTTTGTTTAGGAATACTTTTTATGACTGTATTAAAAACTGTAAAATCTGAAAACGGTAAGGTTTGTAAATAAACATCATGCAGTTGTCTTCTTTTCTGCCTCGTGGCTAACCATGTGGTTTTATATGTACTTTTTGTATGATGTGTTACAAGTGGTAAAAAAGATTCTAAGAACGTGTTGGGTCGTAATTTAATATGTTTATCTAAACAAAAGAAGGTATCGTTAGCTTTAGACAAACCTACATGCCAATGATGTTCTGGCTTATAAGTTCTTAAAAATGCTTTGATTTTTTTGGAAACAATTAAACCTCCAAAGGTCAATAATACTTCGGGTTGAAGAGCTTTAAATCCATCCTCTTCTAAAGGCGCAATCATTTTATCTATACCAGGAAAAAAGTCTTTATGATTTAAATTAGACGTTGTTTCTGTAAACACAACAATACTATCATCATCGGCTATTTCTTGAATCCATTGTGCTTCTATAGCATGAGGTTCCATAACACCAACCAAAATCATTTTTCGTTTAGCACTATGCCAAACGTCTATTAGACTTTTTATTTCTAAAGCATCTACCTTATCGACTCTATTCTGAATTTTAAAAGGTTTAGGATTAATACTTAATGCATCTGTTGTTTCGTATAAAGGCTCATCAAAAGGAACATTAATATGCACAGGACCTAAACTTAATTTTGAAATCGTTAATGCATCGTGTATTTCTGATTCATTATAGGTTTGAATATCTTTTTGAAGTCCTAAAAATCGTTCTAGTTTATTTTCAAGACTTTTAAAAATTGGCAATTCACTTTCTGTTGTTCCCTGTTCTGAGTGTTTTAAATCTAGTTTTAAATTGGCATTATATAACACATGTTCTCCAAAAACATTTTTCTGTTTAATGGTTTGTCCATCGCCAATATCTATTAAATGTTTTGGTCGGTCTGCAGATAAAACGACTAACGGAATATTACTGTAAAAGGCTTCTGCAATGGCAGGATAATAATTGAGTAATGCACTACCAGAAGTACAAACTATAGCTACTGGTGCTTTTATTTGTTGCGCAATACCTAATGCAAAAAAAGCGGCACAACGCTCATCTACTATACTGTAACACTTAAAAAAATCATCGTGCGTAAAACCAATATTTAAAGGTGCGTTTCTACTTCCTGGAGAAATAACGATGTGCTTTACATTATGCGTTTTACATAGCGTTGTCACAGTTTGTGCAAGTGGAATTTTTGAATATATCATAAAAATTAAGTTCAGAATTAAAGTACTCTAGAACTACGTGTTTATAAATTTAGTTATTTTTTAGTCTAAAACAGCTTCTATAGTTTTAGCTTTATTTACGGTTTCTTCCCATTCTTTATAAGGGTCAGAATCCTTTGTAATTCCGCCACCTACATAGATATACGCTTCATCATCTACTAATTGCATACATCTTAAATTCACATAAAAGGTTGAACTATTTTTAACCACACCATAGGCATTATTTTCTACATTTCGTCGGTTATAATTTCTAGTTTTGGTTTGTTTTAAATTTAATTCACCTAAAAAACCAGTATAAAAATTTCGTTTATAATTTTCATTTTGAAGGATAAATGCTTTAGCATCTGCTTTAGGAAAACCACAAACAGCAGGTGTAGGATGCAAAGCTTCTACAATTTCTTTTAATGGTAAAGAATCTTTAACGATACTAGAAATTTTAGTTTTTAGATGTATTAAGTTACCTGCTCTAATAGTATCTACAGGAGACACACTAACTTGTTTTGTAAACGGCTCAATTTGCTCTACGATATAGTCGGTAACGATTTCCTGTTCTTCGTATTCTTTGTTTGTCCAAATGGGTTTAGAAATCCGTCTATATGGCTGTGTACCTGCTAACGATATTGTCGTTAATCTATTCGCTTCTAATTTTAACAACAACTCTGGTGTTGCACCAATCCACAAACCTACTTTAGGATGATACCAACAATAGACCATCGCATTTTTATAAGTACTAATAAGCCTTTTAAAAATAGCGAATGGATTTTTATTTTGAAGTTTTTTGGTTTCGTATCGCGATAAAACGACCTTTCGCAAACGACCTTCTTGTATATACTGTATGCCATTAGACACTAACCTTGTATGCGCTTCTTGTCTTTCAGTATTCTCATGAACCTCAGAAACCGCAGAAACAGAAACATCAAACGCGTCTACATCAATTTCTGAAAACTGACAAGCATCTTTTGGAAATAGAATCGTTTGGTCTTCTAAATTGAAAGGCGCAAAAACAAAGCCGCTTTCTGTAAACGTATCTGTTTTGTGTAAAGTTGCATCATTTTGTAACCAACATTTAATCTTATGCGTTATAGGTCTACTATAAACCACAAAAGGTAATTGTTTATGGTAATGATGTTGTAAAGCTTCAAAAAAAGAATCTTCAGTCATTGACTACTTTTTTTTAGGAAGTGATATGGTTGATAAACGACAAACCGAAATTAATTGTTCTGCTTCATCCGTCACTTTAATATCTAATAATTGCGTGGTTCTACCTTTATGCAAAAACGTGGCTCTTGCATATACAAATCCAGAACTTACACTCTTTAAATGATTAGCTGTTATTTCTAATCCACGAATAAAAAACGTTTCTGTATCTATAAAAATATGTGAAGCAAAACTCCCAACACTTTCTGCCAGTGCAGCTGTTGCACCACCATGTAAAACACCATCCGGTTGATGCACCTTAGAGGTCACAGGCATTCTGGCAACTAAGAAATCATCGCCAAAATCCACGATCTCAATACCTAAGGTCTCCATTAGCGTGTTTTTACTTACTGCATTGGCTTTTGCTAAAACGTCTTGTTTAGATAATTGCATAGAAAAAGAGTAATTTTATAGTTCAAAGATAAAGAAACCACCAACAATAATGAATTCGCAAGAGAAAGAAATTACATATACATCTACCAACTCCTATTCCACTTTAAATACACTCACAAATGCTACAAAAAACGTTTGGTTTGTTTGTCATGGCATGGGCTATTTAAGTCGCTATTTTTTGCGTTATTTTAAGGGATTAAATGCACAAGAAAATTATATCATTGCTCCACAAGCGCCTAGCAAGTTTTACATTCAACCTAAAATGCACGTTGGTGCTAATTGGCTTACTAAGGATGAAACACAAACTGGAATGCAAAATATTCTGAATTATTTTGACACCATTTTTGAAGCTGAAAAAATCCCAGAACACACTAATCTCATCGTCTTGGGCTATTCTCAAGGTGTTAGTGTAGCTACGCGATATGTAGTACAACGACAATTACAATGCCATCAGTTGGTATTACATTCTGGCGGAATCCCAATAGAATTAACTACTAATGATTTTAAATTTTTATCTAAAAATACCAAAGTAAAATTAATTTATGGCACTGAAGATGAGTACTTAGATGCCTCTAGAATAAAGCTTGAAACTGAAAAGGCAAAATTACTTTTTAAACAGCGACTTACAATTTTACCATTTGAAGGCAAACATGCAGTACATGTAGATTTTATAGAAAAACTAGTCAGCTAATATGTAAAATATAGGCTAAAAAAAAAGTCAGTTACAGTACTATCGAATTCTTAGCATCCTAGAATAAAATAGTATTGTAACCAACTTTTAGATTTATTTTTATTAAAATTAACTCGTCTTTTGTAAGGTTTTATTCTTTTCCTTTAGAATAGCCAATTGCTTTTCAATAAATGTAATGGCTTGCTCGGTTTTGTAACTCGATTTAGAAGCAAATTCTTCCATATCTTGTTTAAACTTTTCTTTTCCTGAAGCTACTGCTTCTGATAAATCTTCTTTTACTTCTTTTAGATCACTTGATAATTGATCTTTTATATCCTTACCTTCTTTTTTAAGCTTATTTCTAGTTACACTTCCTTTTTCTGGTGCTAACAATACACCTGCTGCAGCTCCTAACAATACGCCCAAAACGACTACGCCTTTATTTACCATAACTTTTTTTTCTTTTTAATTAAACTTGTGTTCTACTTTATACGTCGCAGAACTTACTGAATTGTTACAAACAAATTTAATGCCAAGGATTTAAGTCTAAAAAACAATCTATTTATTGAATTCTCCGATATGCCAAAGAATTCCCGAAGGATCATGAAGAAAAAATTCCTTGCCCCAATCATTGTAAACAATCTCTGAACATTTTACACTATTATATTTTTCTAATATGCTAGATGCCTTTAATTGGTCTAAGTGCTTTTCAGTATTATCTACCTCAAGAAAAAGCATAGTATTATCTACCCAATCTTTAGCATAATAATCTTGTAAATAAAAGGCAAAATTGCCCAGTTTAAAAACGGACATATTATGAGCAATAACAAACTCTGTAAATCCTAAATCATTATAGAATTGGCGTGAAATTGAATAATTTTTTGCACCAATAAATGGTCGTAAGGATTTTGGATAAAATTTCATTTTAAATAATTTTTACGATCTAATTTAACAATCGATTTTCTATAAATAGCACGTGGATAATCAGATAATCTAAGGCTTTCTTTTTGTAATTCATTCAAGGCATTCTGAGCAATCCATTTGGCAGATTTGCTATCATAATCTAAAATAACTTTTGCAATGGCTATAGCTTTATTATTTAGATCTGAATTTCGTTTCCCTAGACTTCTTAATGCCCAATTCACGGCTTTTTTTACATAGAGTCTATCGTCATTAGCTTGTTCTTTTAGTAGCACAAAAAACGACTCAAAAACGTCATTTTCTGATGTTTTATCTGCCATACAATACGATGCTAAAGTTGCGAAAGCGGCACGTTTCTCAAATTCTGGTTCTCTTTTACTCCATTCAAAAATCTTTGTCAGTGCAAAGTCGCTTTTTGAAAATAATCCCATACAAAAGCTATCGCAAATTTCCCAATTCTCAAATGTCTTAACCCAATATTCCATGAGGTCTTCTGTAACATCTTTAGGTTTATATATTTTACTACATAACAAACGAGCTTCGTAGATACCACTATCAAAAAGTTCAATTGCTAAATGGTTGTTTTTTCCAATCGCTTTAGCAATAACATTTAAATCTTTATGATAAATACCGAGTGCATTATTAGAAACTATACCAAATTTCTTTTGTCTAAAAAGGACCTTCTCTTTATCTTCTAAGTCGTATAAACATTCTATAATCTCTTTGCACGTCATATTATATACGGTTTTCCCTTAATTATAATGTGTTTTATCCTTTAAATATAAAAAAAGCGACATTGAAAAAGTACCCAATTCGCTTTTAATTTTTCAAATGCTAGGCTAAGCTAATTCTCGCATGTTTTTTTTAATAATGCCATGCCTCTCGCATTCATTTTCTCCATATCTTTTTTAGCACCAAACAGCCACATAAAGAAAGCGTCTACCAAACCCGATTTGAGATTAAAATTTTGTGTAACTTTTGTGATATTTTTGGTGTTTGAAAACGAATATTCAAAAGTTGGATTTGCTTTAAACGGTTTCTGTATATCGCATTCCATTTTTATGTACGTTAATGGTTTTATAACGGTAATTTCTTGATAGCCTAGGTCCTTTCCGTTATTTCCTTCCCAATGAAATTGTGCACCTACAGCGCCATCCATTCCTTTTACTTCTGTTTTTTGTGCTGGATCTGCTTCGTAAAACGGTGACCATTTTGTAAAATTCTTGAGGTATAATACATTATTAAAGGTTGTATGAATATCTGAATTGACTTCTACCGTTTTTTGAATATTAATGTGTTGTAATTTATTTGCATTATAGAATCCTATTCCTAGAAAAAGGACTAATGCGACTGTGATTATTATTAGTATCATTTTTTTCATTTTTTAAAGTTTATATTAATGCTCCATTGGGATAATATTCCGTACTTCAACAACACCTCCCATTTTTAAAATAGGGCTCGCCTTTGCCATGGTAACGGCTTCATCTAAAGAATTGGCCTTCACTATCATGTTGCCACTTATGGTTTGGTTTTCTGATATTAAAATACCATCTGAGATGCTTAGATTGGCAGTAATCTGTTTTCCGCTAAAACCTAATTGATGTGTACTTTCTAATTTTTCCGAAATCGCAATGTGTCCTATAAATCGACCCCATTCTTCTTTCATTTGTGCTATTTCTTCCGCTGATGGTTGGTGTTCTGGTTGAGGGCTATACCTAAATAGCATCATAAATTTTTGTTCTGTTTTCATCTTTAATAATTTTTAGTGTTAAACAATACACCAAAAGTAAACGAGAGAAAACACTAAAATCTTTGCTTATGACAAGAAATGAAAACTATGCCTTTTTTACTGAAGATAACTTACGATACACCAATAAATGAAGAAATATAATTGTTGGAGGTGCAAATGCTGGTATAAAACAAAAAGGAAATTCTGCTAAAAACTCTACACCTTGTATCCCTTTATCTATACTTATTTTAGTAAAAATAATAGCCATAGCAGATGTAATTAATATATCCAATAGACCTAGAGTATTCCATAAATAGGTAAGTTGAAATGCAAACTGTTTACGAGCTCGAATTGCCTTTATCACAAAAACACTTGTTATGGCAATAAAAACGTCTCCAACTCCTGCAAAAAGTGCAAAGCCTTGCGGCAATAAATCGTACAGGTATAATATAATAAATGTACTGCCTATCAGTCGGAAAAGATGAATTTTCACTAAATCCTCTAATGCTATAATTGCATTGGCCTTTTTACAGATTTTTGTATTATAAATTACAGTTACAAAAATGGCTAAAGGCAATGTTGTTGTAACCACTATTTTTGGAGGTAACATAACCGTATCAAAAAAACCATTGAGACTTGCCATAGCCACTATGAGTAAATAAAACAAATAGAAAAGTAGAACCAACCAAAATCCGTTATTAATTTTTCCTTTTTTGGCTAGTTGTGCTACAAGGACAACAGGTATTGAAAAAGCCAATAAAAAAACGATAGAAAAAACAAGAGGAACTTGATCTGAGAACATCATCATATTATAAGGTAATTTCTTTTCTAATTCTACTCAAGGACGTATCTGTAATGCCTAAATATGTGGCAATGTGTTTTAAAGGAACATTTTGAATTATAGAAGGTTTTTCGCTTAATAAGCTTAAATATCGGTCTTTAGCTTGGTCTGCAATCACTGATATGGAATGATTCTTTAATTCAAAATAGTTATTTACAAGTCTGGTTCTACCTACTTCTCTAAACGCTTCAATTTTAAATAATTTCATAAAGTTACTAAACGTAATTTTCCAACATTTACCTGCTGTTAAAGCCTGAAAGGACTCTTTACAAGGTTTTTTAAGAAAATATGAATTCCAATCTATAACAATATCCTCTTCCGTAAAGAATTTGGTTGTTATATCATTTCCTTCTGTATCCATGGTAAATGAACGCACAAAACCAGTTTCTAAGAAGTAATAATAATGAGCAACTTTTCCTTTTTCTATAAGGCAATCATTTTTTTTAAACGTAATGGC
Organism: Winogradskyella eckloniae; assembly: GCF_013249045.1. Lineage (GTDB taxonomy): Bacteria > Bacteroidota > Bacteroidia > Flavobacteriales > Flavobacteriaceae > Winogradskyella > Winogradskyella eckloniae. The sequence continues at coordinate 30,869 of NZ_JABRWP010000004.1, read as the reverse complement.
TTCAAACTGCATCAGAATGAGTTCTAATTCTTCTGGATTGAAATTTTCTGGTTTAAATATTCGGGTTAAAAAATGTGCATGATTCATTGACATCTTATTCGTCTTTCTGTGATTATAATAGCATAAAATGAATGCATTAAAGTTATGAATTATGAGTATACAATTATAATAACGCAGCTTTCTTTTTAATTAAATAGGCTTTTTCTAAGGCATTATTTACCGTGTTTATTGCTAAATCAATTTGAATCAAAGCTTTATTTATAGCATTGGTCTCGGCATAATAATCTGCCTTTGCTGCATAATACAAATAGGCACGTTGTTCAAAATCCTTAGCCTCTATTTGATTAAAATAGGTACGAGCTGTTTTATAATCTTTTAATTGCATACAGATAACAGCCATAGTTAAAATGTGTGTTGGCATGGGTTGCAAATGATATAATGCACGATACCATTTTAAAATTTTCTCCCATTCTGTAGCTTCAAATGTTTTGGCTTTTAAATGTTCTGCTGCAATTGCGGCTTCGTAATGATAACATGAAAAATGCTCAGTCTCAACAGCCTTATACATCATAGAATTTCCAAGCTCTATAAATGGAAAATGCCATAAACTTCGATCTTGTTGTTTTAAATCTATGACTTCATTATTCACAGACATTTTAGCTTCTAACCTTGCCGAATGAAAACACATCAATGCAAAAAGTGCATAAGATTCTGGTCGTTGAGTTTGCTTACATGTTAACACTAATTGACATAAACGCATGGCTTCTGCACATAAGTCTTCGCGAATGAGCTGTGTTTTACTATTAGAATGAAACCCTTCATTAAAGATCAGATATAAAACTTCTAATACACTATCTAAACGATTTGGCAATTCCGTTCCTTGAGGTATATTGAATTTTATATTTGCATTTTTTATGGCTTTACGCGCACGCATTAAACGCTTTTTTATGGTTGCTTCTTTCGTTAATAATGCCGAAGCTATTTCTTTAGTGCTAAAGCCAGATACTGTTTTTAAGGCAAATGAAATTCTATCGTGTGGTTCTAATTTGGGATGACAAGCCGTAAATATCATACGGAGTTGTGCATCTTCTATTTCGGTATCTAAAAACAACTCATTTATAGCGATAGTATCTGTACCTCTTGTAATTTTTGGGAGTTGTTTTTTATGAGATTTTAAAGTTCTAAAAATATCTATCACTCTATTTTTAGCCGCTTTAGTTAACCAAGCTTCAGGATACTCTGGCAGTTGTTTTCTCCATGTTAGACTGGCTTTTATAAACGTATCTTGTACTGCATCTTCAATAATATCGAGATGTTGAAGTCCAAAAATCCGAGTTAATACAGAGACCATCTTTCCACTGTGATGGCGAAATAGATGGTCTATATCTTTGTCCATTATTGATCAAATACCATTATTTCACGTATTTCTACGGTGTTTCCTAAATCATAATCTGGAAAATCCTGTGCTATTTCTTGTACTGCATCAAAATCCTTTGCTTTAATTAAATAAAAACCACCTACAATTTCCTTAACTTCCGTAGATGTTAAATCGGTAACCGTTCTGTTTTTACCTGTAATACGTCTAATTTGTGGAGTTAATGCTTCTCCACCTTTTAAAATTCCGGCTTTTTCCATTTTTGCTCCCCAAGCAAACCATTTTTCCATACGTCCTTGTAATTCATCTGGAGATAAACCTAAATCCACATACTCTTTACCAACGAAAATCATCATAAAATCTTTCATAATTATACTATTTATTTGTTTATATCCTTTAAACGTTTCTTGGTCTAAGAAAGGGGACAATTATTTGAAAAATTAATTCATTCTTATGATTTAGCCAAATAAATACATACGAAGTCTGGTTTAATTCTATTGAAAACACAAGTTTTAAGTCATTGCTTTTTAAATAATGGGTTGTTTATCGTAAAAAGTACTATTCAAACGGATAAAGTTTTTACTTCTTCCTTTAAATAATACTTTTCGCTTCTCAAAACCCAAATCATGAAACTACTTTTAACCTTTTTTATCGTATTTAGTTTTAATACTAGTCATGCGCAACTTATTTCTGAAGATGATCAGTTGCATTTTGCCATAGGTGCAGGTATTGCTGCATCCTCTTATGCCGTTATTTATTCTAAAACCAAAAATTCTAAAAAAGCATTTTGGTATAGTCTAGGCCTTTCAACGTTGGCTGGCTTATCTAAAGAAATATATGATGGTTATATTATCAGTGGAAAGTTTGATACAGGAGAAGCTATTTCTACATCAGCTGGTGGATTTGTGGCCAGTTATACCTTTAATTTATTTACAAGGAAAAAGAAGACCAAAATTGAGACACCAGAAAAAGAAGATCATTTAGAAGACCTGGTTCTAAATTAATTATTACTGTATTTTTTTTACAAACACTATGGCATTGCTATTGGCCATACCATTTGGGTTGCAACCTAATTGACCTTCTGGTATTTCGATACCTAAGGTTTTGTAATGCTCAATCCAACCGTTATGAAATTCGTTTGTTTTTGAATCTTTAAACGTCATAGGCTCCAAATCAAATATTGAATCTGATTTAAATAATTCATAGATATATTCCGAACAATAATAACCTTCATCTTCTAAAATATATGAGGTGTTATATGTGTTACCTATTAGAGATTTTGCCTTTACGATAGCATTTTCTATCCGTTTTGCTTCTCTATTTTTAATTCTATAGACGTCTGCTGAATAATTACTTGTATCTGAAGACGTCAAAAACGTTTCTAGAGTTTCAGCAACCACACCCTTTCCTAAATCTGAATGATACACAATGACACTGTCTTTGTGTACTTCACAAATTCCCATATGCGTATAATTTGTAGATTTGTTAGTTTGCGTGACATCGTTAATGGCTGCAGATAACTGACTATTCAGTTTACCTCTAAAAATGATATCTCCTGTTTGAATTTGATCTGTAGTCTTACTACAAGACAAACTTATTAAACAAATTAATATAGGAATAATAGTTCTCAACTCTACTTTATTAATTTGTCTACAATTCCCTTAACAGGCTGTATGGCGTGCGTGTGTTCTATACTAGGACCAGCAACCCAAACCGTTTTATATGTGGCTTTTTTGGCTGCGTTTTCGGTAGCTTTCATACCAATTGAAAAACGCACCATTTTCACCCATTTTTTTAGACTTTTATTTTTATTTAAAAGGTTTTCTAGCCATGTTGCTTTTGTTCCAATTTTTTGAACGTATGGCGTGTTAATTACCGTACAAGGTGTACCTGAAATACGCTCGGTCATTATAATATCTTCTTTACCATAATCTACACAAGCTTGTTTATATTCATCGGTAACATTGGCTTCATGAGAGGCAATAAACGGACTACCAACAGACACACCAGAAGCGCCATAACTTATCATTTTATCAATATCTGCTTTACAACCTACACCTCCTGCAGAAATGACTGGTATAGATAATTCTTTACTTAATAAATTGGTTAATTCCTTTGGAGACATATTCCCTCTATGACCACCAGCTTCATTATTCACAGCAATAGCCGCATCTGCACCTAACTGCTCAACCTTTTTTGCAAATCTTAAATCCGTTACATCACAAAAAACTTTGATGCCTACCGCATGTGCTTGAATTATGGTTTCTTCAGGACTTCCTAATGAAGTAATAATAAAATCACAACCTTCTTCGCAAATAGCTTCTAACTGACTTTTATATTTTACGTTAGATTTATTTACAATAAGATTAAAACCAAACGAACCACCTTCTATTTTATTAGCTTTTAAAGCCTTAATCGCACTTCTTAATTCATCTATGGTTCTATAATTTAATGCAGGTATACATCCTGCAATACCTGCTTTCATTGCTTCGGTAACCATAGCAACATTCGATACCAAAAACATAGGAGCTTGTATAATAGGATATTTTATATTTAGCAATTCTGAAAGTTTACTTTGCATAATCTTATTTATTTAAATGTAATTGTTCACTAACGATGCATTATTTTAAAGAACAATCTAATTATAAGTCTTTTATTCAATTTTAATTGATTATCTGTGTTAAGCGCAATTATTAAATGCTGCGAGATATGGCAATCTTACTTTTCATTAATTCATCTCTGGATCTGATCTTAATACGCCAGAATTAGTATGTACATTACCCACTTCCGTTATAATAGCACCTTCTGGACCTGCCATTTGCCAATGTGCAGATTCTACAATGGCTAAAGAATCAAATTCGCCTTCATTGGCTTCAACAATATGTTTAGCAGTGACTTTACCATCCCAATGTGTTTTTGGAACTACAACCTGTGGAAATTGAGACAAATTATCTTCGCCTACACCAGCTATATAACTCTTTCCATGTCTTATTAGCCAACCTTCCATTTTAGCAGGATTATTTTCAGCAGCAAAATGCTTATGCTCGCCCAACATTTGACCAGGTAAAAGAAAAATATCCATTAGCATATATTGGTCCTTTTCATTGTTTACAAACATCACTGAAGCCAAACCTAAATTAGCATAATCACCTTTATTATAATCGGTTAACCATATTTTTTCACGTAAACCATCAAAAACAGGATAGTCATGATAAACCAACATTTCCATTAAAGCATCTTTCGCTTTTTCTTCTAAAAAAACACCATCTGAGTCATAAAATTGGTCATTACTAAACGCTAATGTTTTATGGGTTTCGTCTTTAGTTTCGACAATTGATTTTTTTTCAGTAGTTGTGTTACAGCTTGTTAAAAAGGTCAACATTGTTAATGAAAGTAATGCAATAAAATGTTTCATGACGTTTTGTTTTGATTTAAATGTTTTAAAATTAAAAGTTCTTCTAAAAATGAACCAGTGCAAATATAGTTAAATTTACTATGCACGCATAGTAGTTTTAGTTAATATACTAAAGCTCTAAAATGGTGGAAATGTGCTATTGTCTTTCAAAAGTAGAAATGCTATGCACATTAACAATGTAATCTACACCTTCTAATGTGGTAGATTGTTCTTCCATAAGATCGACCTCTATTACATCATTAGAGACTAAGGTTACCGTTGCAACCGAAGAGAACCCATCTCGTTCAATAGTTAATTCACTACCAGAAAGTGACCAAGTTCCATCTCCTAAAAATTCTAAATTTTCAACGGAACTAACCTCTGTTTCCCCTAAAAATGTTGTAGTAAGTTCCATACTATAAGTACCATTGGTATAGAATTGATTTGGGTTATCTGTAAAGGTAATTGTATAGTCTATATCATAGGCTTCGCCTGTAAACTGAGACACTACAGGTATCCCTAAATACTCAAATGTTGTGTTGCCAGAATAATCTAAGTCTACACCTACCCAAGTCCCTAATAAATCAGAAGTACTCAATTCATCATTAGAGTTATCATCATCTGAAGCGCATGCCATTAAACAAATGACGCAACAAAATAAATAGAAATAGTTTAGCTTTATCATGGTACTATTTTTTAAGTAGATATTTCTATTAAGACTTCATAAATTTACATAATAAATTATTCTAAGAACCTATAATAGCCACATTTTAAGTACGCACCTTCTTGAAACGCTATAGGATGATCTATATCATGTGTGGTCTTTAATTCAATTTCAAATAGCCTAGATTGCATATTTAGTACTCTTGCATTTAAATCAAAAAATGATTGTGCTAAAACTCTAGATGAACAAGATGCCAAAACTAATATTCCTTTTTTTGCCGTGAGCTTCTCTCCTAACGCTGCTAATTGCGCGTATTTCTTCTTAGCTAATTCTACCTCAGATTGTTGTTTGGCAAAACTAGGAGGATCTATAACAACAACCTCGTAGGTTATTCCTTTACGAATTAAAGATTCCATGACCTCAAACGCATCACCAGAAATGGTTTTATGTACGCCAGAATAATCATTTAATTTTCCGTTTTGTCGTGCCATATCTAAAGCTTGTTTACTAATATCTAAACTAGTAACATCAGTGGCTTGATTGGCTAAAGCATGTACAGAAAATCCTCCAGCATAAGAAAATACATCTAATACAGATTTACCAGTGCTTAACTCACCTACGCGTTTTCTATTTGCTCTGTGATCTAAAAAATAACCTGTTTTATGACCCTTTATAACATTTGCAGAGAATTTTACACTGTGCTCTACAAACTCCACAACAGGAGAATGGAGCGTACCATAAATAACTTCACCGTCGATTAAATTATGGTTGGTGCTGTTTTGCAATCCTCTACTTAAACGCATCACAATGGATTCTGCATGAGATACTTGTTTTAGACTGTTTAGAATTGACTCTAAATACGGTAACCAAATTTCTGAATACAATTTTACCACTAAAACAGAAGCATACACATCTGCAATTAATCCTGGAAATCCATCATTTTCTCCAAATATTAAGCGATAACTATTGGTGTTAGTGCTAAGAAGTTCTGCTCTTTTTTGAAACGCTAATGTAATCTTGTCATGAAAAAATTTGGCATCAATAATTACTTTAGTTTCTGCATTATGAATCATTTTTATACGAATTGGAGAATTTCCATCGTATAGACCTAAACCAATAACTTTGTTTTTATTCTTGCTAAAAATTATTGCTAAATCACCTGTTTTGGCATCGTCATTAATCTTAACAATACTATTAGAAAACACCCAAGGATGCCCTTTAACTACAAATTGCTCACCTTTAGCGTTGAGTTTTACAGCCAAATTTTTTACAGGGACAGAAAGAAATGATTTATTAAACGACATACATTACCTAAAACTATTTTCGTTTACAAAATAACCTTAAATAAATCAATGTTTCGTTAGAATAATAGAAAAACTTCACACATCAGACTTATTTCTTAGTATTAATTAATGATTGTGTATTTTTGTATTATAAAACCAAATCTATGCTATAGCAATTGCTATAACAACCTATTCTAGTATTAATGAAAAACATACTTATTTACGGCGCATCTGGCCATGCTAAAATGATTATTGATATTATTGAAAAGAATAAAAGCCACGCTATAAAAGGCTTTATAGATTCTTATAAACCAATTGGTTTAGAACTCAATGGATATACTATTTTAGGACATTTAGAAGATTTACAAAAGGTTTCTCAAGAACATAAAATAGATGGTATTGTCGTTGCAATTGGCGATAATTTTAAACGAAAAAACATTGTCAAAGCTATTGAAAAAGCAACTCCCAATCTTCAGTTTTTTACCGTAATACACCCAACAGCTACATTAGCTCAAGATATAAGTATAGATGTTGGTACTGTTATTATGGCAAATACTGTCATTAATGCAGGTGCAAAAGTGGGTAAACAATGCATAATTAACACGGCTTCTACCTTAGGTCACGACTCTATTTTAGACGATTTCTCTAGCTTAGCATCTGGAGTTACAATAGCAGGAAACGTATCCATTGGTAAATGTTCTGCAATAGGATTACGTGCCATAGTTATACAAAGTCTCACAATAGGAAATAATACGGTAATTGGAGCAGGATCGTTAGTTTTAAAATCCATTGGTCATCTCAAAACCGCTTTTGGTAACCCTATTCACACCGTAAAAAATAGAAACGAAGATTCTCCATATTTAGGTTAACAGCATTAGGTATGAATTTAAATTTTATAAGACATCATTTCTTTTGGCTCATAGACTACCTAAAAGGTAAAACTATTAAAAGTCAACTCGAAGAGATTAAACGTGGAATAGAACAACCGCATTCTGAAAAATCTAAGCAAACCAAGGAAGCACATTTAAAGAACTTACTAAATCACGCCAAGCAATCAACTCCGTTTTACAAAGCTTATCGTAGTGAAAATGAACTCTCTAATTTTCCTGTGATTAGAAAGACAATAATTCAAGATAATTTTGAACGCTTTCAATCTGAAAAGTTTAAGGATCAAAAAAACTTTAAAGTGTCTACGAGTGGCTCAACTGGAGTCCCCTTTTTTTTGTTTCAGAATCAAAGCAAACGAAACAGAAATCACGCAGATGCTATTTACTTTTATGATCAATCTAATTTTAGCGTTGGAAATCGTTTGTATGAACTCGAAGTTTGGAGACAACATAATAAAAAAGGGACATTAAAATCTTGGTTACAAAACATTGTGCAGTTTGATATTTCTAGACTTACTGATGAAAGAATTGAATCCTTTTTAAATTTATTAAAATCAGATCGGCAAGTTAAAAAAACGATGTTGGGCTTTGCCTCTGCTTACGAAATGATTGCCCAATATCTTGAAAAGAACAATATATTTTTAAATACATTAGGTTTAACCTCAGCAATTGCAAATTCCGAATACTTAAATCCTTATACTAAAACAACATTAGGCAAACACCTTAATACCCAAATTCTCTCGAGATATTCTAGCGAAGAAATTGGGATTATAGCACAACAAACGTTAAATAGTCCTAATGATTTTGTTATAAACGCTGCCAGTTATCATATAGAATTATTAAACTTAGATAATGATTTGCCAGCCAAACCAAATTCATTTGGACGTATTGTGGTTACCGATTTATTCAATTACGCTATGCCAATTATTAGATATGACACAGGTGATATTGCAAAATTTGGACACGATAAAAACCATAATCTTGTTTTTAAACAAATAGAAGGCAGACAAATGGATGTAATTTACGATACCATGGGAAATCTACTCTCTTCTTTTGTCGTTTATACCAAATTTTACAAGTATTATCACCTGTTGAAACAGTATCAGTTTATTCAGTTAGATGAAAAAGATTATGAGGTAAAATTGAATCTTCAAGAACCAAATACGTTTCCATTTGAAACGGAACTCATTGCAGATATAAAGTCTGATTTTGGACCAGACGCTAAAATCACTATAACTTTCGTTGATGAAATACCAGCATTAGCATCTGGTAAACGGCGTAAAGTTATAAATCGTTATAAGCAGAATCAGTAGACCTTAAACTTAAGTCTAAAATATCATCAGTAAATTCCCCAAACAATGGACCATTAGCTATTTGATGTAAATCTACATCTTGATAATACGTGTTGTATTCTATAAAAACTGGTTCGTTATTACTATCTATACCAATATCCCAAGACACAATTTTAAAATAAGGGATAATAGGATGCATACGTTTAACCATGTTTAAAACGGACTCATAATTAGGTATAGCAATACCTTCAAAAACAACTTTGGTATGTGACTTATTTAAGATTGCTCCTGCTCTTGTATAGGCTCTGCTTTTTAAATTTCCATTTGATTTTATGCCACAAATAATACCACCACCACTAAAATTATCAGTAGCACTATGAGGTTGTCCAATTCTAAGTACAGAAGATAAAACATATACGTTATCGTCTTTTAAATAGGTCATTACTCTAATGGTATTTAATGACGTAGGATTTAAACTCTTTAATACAGCACTTTGCGCTACAGTTTCTTGAACAATAAAATCCTTTTTATATTTTTTAAATAATTCTGAAACCGTTAAATTTTCGAAAGTCGTTTTATCATTTTCAACCGTAAATTTGTTGACCATAATACCATCTCCAGAATCAATGGTTGGTTTTATAATCAATGCTGTGTTTATAGAATTACACGTGTCTATAGCTACAGACTGATCCACGATTTTACCATCCACAAAATAAAAACCGTTAATATTTTGTACAATTGCTTTTGGCTGAGGAAATCCCTTGAAGAGTATATACGATAAATTTTTGTCTAATAATGCTGGCCATTGACGCATTTGATTGAATCTTGGCGCAATGAGTGCATTAAACATATCTTCAGGTATATAATTTACGTGAAACTCATTGGTTAAGCCTTTATAATACTGATGCCAATAAGTGTTTTCTAATTTATAACCTTTAGATTTATAGTAGGCTTTTACTTTTGCTATTTCGCTAGAGCTTAATTTAGGTGCTTTATTTTGACGTAGAACTTCCTTAACATATTTTCTGGCATTCATTTTTAAATTGAATTCCCAGAAGCGTTTTCTAAAGCTTAAAACATGTTTAATCAATACGCGCTTAAGCGATGAATAGAGATTCATTTGATGAGGGATTTACTGTAAATGTAGTTTACCATTTTTAAATGAAACAAATATGTTAAAGGTATTAGAAGAAGTGATTTAAGTTCTCGATAAATAGCAGCTATCAAATTAAAACTTATAATAAGCACAACAAAAAACGCAACCAAATGAATGGTTGCGTTCTTTTATTTTGATCTGAACCAAGAAGTTCAGAATAACAAATTAGGTTTGTCTTATTTTACTTCCTCGAAATCTACGTCTTCTACATCGCTAGACGCGTCATTAGGCTGCTCTGCTCCTGCTTCAGGACCTGCAGCTCCACCTTGAGCTTCTGCTTGTGCTTTGTACATTTCTTCACTTGCTACTTTCCATGCTTCATTGATTTTCTCTAAAGCTGGCTCAATAACTGCGATATCTTTTGTTTCATATGCTTTTTTCAATTCTTCAAGCGCAGCTTCAATTGGTTGTTTTTTATCATCAGATAATTTATCACCAAATTCTTTCAGCTGACTTTCTGTTTGAAAAATCATAGAATCCGCTTCATTTAATTTTTTAGCACTTTCAGCCGCTTTAGCATCTGCTTCTGCATTTGCTTCTGCTTCTTGCTTCATTTTCTGGATTTCATCTTCTGTTAATCCTGAAGATGCTTCAATTCTAATATCTTGTTTTTTACCAGTAGCTTTATCTTCTGCAGATACTTTAATGATACCATTAGCATCAATATCAAACGTTACTTCAATCTGAGGTGTTCCTCGTCTTGCTGGTGGAATACCATCTAAGTGGAAACGACCAATTGTTTTGTTATCTGCTGCCATAGGACGCTCACCTTGTAAAACATGAATCTCTACTGATGGCTGATTATCTGCTGCTGTTGAGAATACTTGCGATTTCTTTGTAGGAATCGTAGTATTGGCTTCAATTAAGTTAGTCTTAACGTTACCCATCGTTTCAATACCAAGAGATAATGGCGTAACGTCTAATAAAAGAACGTCTTTTACATCACCTGTTAATACACCACCTTGTATACCTGCTCCTAAAGAAACAACCTCATCAGGATTTACTCCTTTACTTGGTGCTTTTCCAAAGAATTTTTCTACAGCATCTTGTACTGCTGGTATTCTTGTAGATCCACCTACTAAAATGACTTCGTCAATGTCATTTTTAGATAAACCTGCAGCTTTTAAAGCGGTTTGACATGGCTCTATTGTACGTTTAATTAAATCATCTATTAACTGTTCAAACTTAGAACGAGATAATGTACGTACCAAGTGCTTTGGTCCACTAGCTGTAGCCGTTACATATGGTAAGTTTATTTCTGTTTGTGCAGATGACGATAATTCAATTTTAGCCTTTTCTGCAGCTTCTTTTAAACGCTGTAATGCCATTGGATCTTCGCGTAAATCCATGTTCTCATCCGCTTTAAACTCTTCAGCTAACCAATCGATAATACGCTGGTCAACATCATCACCACCTAAATGCGTATCACCATCTGTAGACAATACTTCAAAGACACCATCACCTAACTCAAGGATAGAAACATCATGCGTACCTCCACCAAAATCGAAAACGACGATTTTTTGGTCAGTCCCTTTTTTATCCATTCCGTAAGCTAATGCTGCAGCTGTTGGTTCGTTAATAATTCTACGAACTTTTAAACCTGCAATCTCACCAGCTTCTTTTGTTGCTTGTCTTTGTGCATCGTTAAAATATGCTGGTACTGTAATTACAGCTTCAGACACATCTTGACCCAAATAATCTTCAGCCGTTTTCTTCATTTTTTGAAGAATCATAGCTGATAATTCTTGAGGAGTATATAAACGACCATCAATATCTACTCTTGGTGTATCGTTGTCACCTTTTACTACTGTATATGGTACACGTTCTGCTTCCTTCTTAGACTCAGAATACTTGTTACCCATAAAACGTTTAATAGAATAAACTGTTTTTGTTGGGTTAGTAACCGCTTGTCTTTTTGCAGGATCTCCTACTTTAATTTCACCACCTTCTACGAAAGCGATAACTGAAGGTGTTGTTCTCTTACCTTCAGCGTTTGGGATTACAACTGGCTCATTACCTTCCATTACAGAAACACAAGAGTTGGTTGTACCTAAATCAATTCCAATAATCTTACTCATAATTATATTTGTTATTTGTTTTCCGCTTTCGCGAAAAGTATCGTGTTATTAATTTTAAACTCGGTTAGTATTAGTCAATGATTATGCCATGACAAAAAATATGACATGATGTCAGAAAAGAATTAAATCATTTTTCTGAATTAAACTCAACTTTGGTATTAATATTGATACTTAATTGAAAAACCTAAACATTATGAGACATATATTATCTATTATTACAGTATTTGCATTATTACTAACTTCTTGTACAGGCGAGCAAGGCCCTCCAGGCTTTGATGGCTATGATGGTGTTAATATCACAGGACAATCCTTTGAAAGAACTATAGACTTTACATCTAACAATGGATATCAAGAAACTTTAGAAATTCCTCTAGACATTGAATTATATGAATCTGATATGGTGTTAGTTTATCATTTAAGAGGTCAAGTTGATGGGTTTGATGTTTGGAAAGCACTTCCTGAAACCGTCTATATTAATGCTGGCGAAGAGTTTCAATATAACTTTGAACATAACTTTGATTTTGTAACCATTTTTATTGAATCTCATCCTACTTTTGATTTTAATTTACTCTTAGATGAAGAAAGAATAAACCAAACATTTAGAATTGTGGTTTTACCTGTAGATTTGGTAAACAGTTCTAATTTAGATATTAATGATTTTGAAGCTGTTATGGATTACGTTCAATAAAACATTGTACATGATACACTTTAAAAAGCCTGAATGAATTTCAGGCTTTTTTTTTTACAAAAAAAAATAATCTTTACGTCAACAACCTCTATATTTGATTACTGTAAAAAACAATTTAAAGAATGGAATGTATTTCTATTTTCGACATGCTAAAAATTGGTATTGGCCCTTCGAGTTCACACACCTTAGGACCTTGGCGTGCTGCAGAACGTTGGATAAAAGAATTAAAAGACAAAAAGCGTTTTGATAAAGTTGAAAAAATCGCAGTGGACCTCTACGGTTCTTTATCCTTAACAGGAAAAGGACATGCCACAGACTTCGCCGTTATTTTAGGATTAACTGGAGCTGACCCAGAACGCATTCCTGTTGAAAATATCACTACTATTATTGAAGATGTAAAGACACAAAACATTCTACATTTTAATAATGAAAGAGAGATTCCTTTTAATTTTAAAGCGAATATAAATTTCAATAGAAAATTTTTACCATTTCATTCTAACGGATTAATATTTACTGCAACCATTAATGGTAGAAATTATAAATCTACCTACTACTCTATTGGTGGCGGTTTTGTGGTACAAGAAGAAAGAAAAGTTTCTAAAGCCAATAAAATAATATTCTATTGCACATTTCCTTATCCTATTTCTTATGGTGATGAGCTATTAAAATTCTGCGAACAATTACAACTACCTATTTCTGGTGTGGTATTAGAAAACGAAAAGTCTATTAGAGAAGAATCATCAATAGATTTTGAGTTAAAACGCATTTGGAATACGATGCTAGAATGTATGTATACTGGTTGCCACACCGAAGGGAATTTACCTGGTGGACTAAATGTAAGACGACGTGCTTTTGATATGCACAAAAATCTTATAGGAGAAAATAAATATAAAAATCCAGAAGAATGGCTAAAAACCATTAGAACAACTGAAGTAAAGTTTAGACAAATCCTAAAATGGGTAAGCTGTTTTGCATTGGCTGTAAATGAAGTTAATGCATCTTTAGGACGTGTAGTTACAGCTCCTACTAATGGCAGTGCTGGTGTAATACCAGCAGTATTAATGTATTATATGGTAATTGAAAACCATGATGCCGATTTTGAGCATGTCAAAAAATTCCTTTTAGTGGCTGGCGAAATTGGCAGTATCTTTAAAAAAGGTGCTACCATTAGTGCAGCAATGGGAGGTTGCCAAGCGGAAATTGGCGTGTCTTCTGCCATGGCTGCAGGCGCGTTAACTGAATTATTAGGCGGAACTCCAGAACAAGTTTTAGTTGCAGCCGAAATTGCTATGGAACATCACTTAGGCTTAACCTGCGATCCTATTGGAGGTTTAGTACAGATTCCGTGTATAGAACGCAACTCTATGGGAGCCATAAAAGCTATCAATGCTGCAGAATTAGCCTTAGACACAGATCCTAAAAATGTAAAAGTACCTTTAGACAAAGTCGTTAACACCATGTGGGAAACAGCTAAAGATATGAATACAAAGTATAAAGAAACGTCGGAAGGCGGCTTAGCTGTAGGTGTGCATTTAACAGATTGTTAGTCCATTTAAACAATTATTAAAATCTTAAAATCAACCTACGCTCTATTTAATAAATAGTATTGAGAATAAAATAAAATATAAAAATCTCACTACTTTTACATTCAACTAATAAAAACAACATGTCAGTAGCAAAAAAAGAATATAAAAGAATTACGGTAAAAAGTCTTGTAGATATGAAATCTAGAGGCGAAAAAATATCTATGCTCACGGCTTACGATTATACCATGGCTAAAATTGTAGATGGCGCAGGTATTGATGTGATTTTAGTTGGTGATTCGGCAAGTAACGTTATGGCTGGTCATGAAACCACGTTACCAATTACGTTAGACCAAATGATTTATCATGCGTCTTCAGTGATACGAGCTATAGACAGAAGTTTAGTTGTAGTCGATTTGCCTTTTGGAAGCTACCAAAGTGACCCAAAAGAAGCTTTACGTTCCGCAATTAGAATTATGAAAGAATCGGGAGGACATGCTGTAAAAATGGAAGGAGGAAAAGAAGTCAAAGAATCTATAAAGCGAATTCTTAATGCTGGTATTCCTGTAATGGGACACCTTGGATTAACACCACAATCTATTTATAAATTTGGCACCTATACAGTTAGAGCCAAAGAAGAACAAGAAGCGCAACAATTAAAAGAAGATGCGCTAATGCTTGAAAAAGCAGGCTGTTTTGGTATTGTATTAGAAAAAATTCCTGCAAAATTAGCACAAGAAGTTGCTGAAAGTGTTTCAATTCCTGTAATAGGTATTGGTGCTGGAAATGGTGTTGATGGACAAGTGCTAGTGTTACACGATATGTTAGGCATGACACACGAGTTCAATCCGAGATTTTTACGTCGATATATGAATCTCTATGAAGATATGACAAAGGCGATATCTCAGTATGCTGATGATGTTAAATCTAGTGATTTTCCTAATGAGAAAGAACAGTACTAGTAAGCGGTAAGCAAAAAAAAATATTTAGGGATTAGTGACGCGTCGTTCGGAAAAAATCATATCTAACAAAAACAACCTTCAAGTTTTATACGAAGACAACCACATCATCGTAGTTAACAAACGGGCTGGTGATATTGTACAAGGTGATAAAACGGGAGACCAACCTTTGAGTGATATTGTTAAATCTTATTTAAAGGATAAATACCAAAAAGAAGGTAATGTTTATTTAGGTGTGGTTCATCGCTTAGACAGACCAACGACAGGACTAGTTTTATTCTCAAAAACCAGCAAAGCTTTACCTCGACTTAATAAATTATTTGCAGAAAAAAAAGCTAAAAAAACGTATTGGGCTTTAGTTAAAAATCAACCACCAAAATCTAATGACACCTTAGTTCATTGGTTAAAAAAGAATCCAAAAAACAATAAATCAACGGCTTATATTAAAGAAGTTGAAGGTAGTAAAAAGGCCATTCTTCATTATAACGTCATTAAGACATTAGACCATTTCTTCCTATTAAATATAGACTTAGAAACTGGCAGACATCATCAAATCAGAACACAATTAGCTTCCATAGGATGCCCAATTAAAGGGGATTTAAAATATGGCTTTGACAGAAGCAATAAAGACGCAAGTATTAGTTTACATGCTAGGACATTGAGTTTTATTCATCCTGTGAAAAAAGAACCGATTGAAATTACAGCACCTGTTCCTAATGATGCACTATGGAATGCTTGCGAGACTTAATTTATTTTATAAGGATATTTTAGCCTAAGCTGTGTTCCTTTCCCTTTTGAAGTCTCTAAAATGAATTCCGCATTTAATAGTTCCGCACGTTTTTCCATATTAATTAAACCAGAACTTTTCTTTGCCAATTCAAGATCAAAACCTTCGCCATCATCTTCTAGATTTATGATTAACATTTTTTCTTGATAATCTAATTGAACTGAAATTTGTTCTGCTTCAGCATATTTTAATGTATTTGAAATAAACTCTTGCAAAATTCTAAACAAGATGATTTCATCTTTTTTGTTTTCAAAATGTACTTTCGTTCCTGTTATATCTAATTGCGATAGAATTAGTCCAGATTTATTTAAACGCTCAACTTCATTTCTAACAGTAGCCTCAAAACCTAAATTGTTTATAACATCGCTATTGAGTGATTTTGATAATGCTCTCACTTCTTCTAAAGCGTTTTTTAAAGCATCAGTTGCGTAACCAACTTTGGATTTGGCTTCATCTGTAACTGCACTGCTCGCGACTTTCAGTTGCATACTAGAAAGTACTAACAATTGTCCAATATTGTCATGTAATTCACGACCAACATATTTTAAAGTTTCTTCTTGAATCTCTTGTTGTGTTGCTAAAAGTTCAGCATCAAACGCCCTTTGCTGCTCAATTTTTTCACGCAGCAACTGGCTTTTACGTTTTTGAAAAGTAGCAAAGAATATAATAAACACAGTAAACAGTGCTAATGTAAAAAATATCGCATAGGATATTAATGCAATGACTTCAGAGCTGATTGTCTCTTGTGCCAAAGTGAATAAATAAATGCAAATGTGTAACATGAATACAGCAATAAATTAGCAGTATCTAAAAAGATACCCCTAAAAGTTATAAAATTATCATTAGCAGCTCTATAATAAGAATCAAAAATAAATAATGGTGTTAAACAAATATGCCATAATGTTATTCCCAAACAGATATAAAAAACATGAGATTTATAAAAGTCTAAAATTTTATCACTTTGTATAAGTTCTCGCAAGTACAATAAAAACATTAAGAATAAAGCAAATGTTGATAATATTAAATCATACGTAAATGACATTGTAAAAAAATCTCCTATACTTAGATAGTAAGAAACGGTTAATGTAACATAAAAAATAGTAATAAATTTTAAAGCTTTATGAGAGAATGGTTTATTGGTATTTCTTAAAATAAACATACCAACCAAAATAAAACCTATAATTTCATAAGTGTTATATAACCATGTATTTGTTGCAAAAACAGAATTATTTATCCAAGCCCAATAGGTATTTTCAAAATAAGGTCTAAAATACGTGTACATACCTAAAGTTTCAACAAACACAGTTACCCATAAATACCACACAAAAGGTCGTACTTTATAATCTCTTGTATGATACCAATAATAAGAGCCAGACAATGCCGCAATTAACTCTATTAAATGTGTAATTAACGCATTAATATCCATTTATACACTATTGAGGATAGTTCGCTCCTGGCGGCTTACCATGCTGCGAAACATTTAAACCATCAGCACCCGAAATATCATGACTGCCACCTTGAAAAGAGATAATACTACCTGTAGACACATTTTTAATTCCTGTAGGAACAATAAACATTGTTGTTAAACCTGTTTTACCATTAGCATCTGGATAAGACCCTAAATATACTCTTAAACCATCCATAGTATAACCCATTTCTCCTGTTTGTTGTTCTGCATGATTAATATAGTTTTGAATTTCTTCTACAGACCACCAAGACGATCTATTATCTCCACCATTTTTAGAATTCTTAAACAGCGAATCATTAATTATTTTATGCTTAACATTATAACCTGCATCTAAGGCTGAAGCTTGTTTTGATGATATAATGCCATTAGGCGCTATAGCTTGAAGTTCTACTGCTGCAGGTGTTTCGCTGCTTTGACAATAAAAGTACATTGCTAACACACCAATAATGATTCCTAAAAGGAATAGTCCGAAATTTTTCATATTTATCTTAGTTTAGTTAATAGCTGTTGTAAGCTATATATTTTATTTAACTTATAAAAATAAATTCTTACCTATTCTTAACTTAGTAATCGACTAAAGTAAAGTTAATGTTGTTTCCTGTAGATTTTTGACTCAATATATTAATCGCCTTTTCAGTTAGCTGTAAAACGCGCGGATAACCTCCCGTTGTCTGGCAATCTCTCATTAATACAATTAACTGTCCGGATGGTGTTAACTGTACCGTTCCTGGAAGTACAGGTGCTGTTAATATAGCATCTAAAGTATTAGTAACCACAGGCAATAATTGATAAGCCATTCTATTATTATATTTTGAAACTTTAAAACTTTCATTTAATAATAGTGTTTTCTGTTTTTCACTTAACCTATCAAACTCAGGCCCTTTTGCCACCTCAATATTATTAGTATTTAAATAAGAACTATTGAACTTAACCTTGGCGTTTTTAATCCTTTTTATTCCTTCTTGTTCCAAAATAGGTAAATGGTCACTTTTATTAATACGATGCGAAGGTGTAACTTCTTTTAACATACTTCTACTACCTAAAACCATTTTTGTTATAATACCTCCTTTTACGGCAACATACGTTCTAAAGCCTTCAACACTATTACCAAGACTAAGGACATCATTTTTATTGACCAATATAACTTCATTCATTGGTACCGTTTTATTATTTATTTTTGGATTCATATGACCTCCTGTAATCGCGATAAGTGTAGCAGATAAAAACTGAAACTGAGCACCAATCATAGTCATCTCAATAACAGCAGCATCCATAGAATTACCCAAAATATGATTCGCAAATGTACTAGCACACGTATCCATAGCGCCAGAAACAGGAACTCCAAAACTACCGTAACCAAATCTTCCTTGATCTTGGATCGTCGTAAAAAAACCTGATTTTAAAACTTTAATCATTCACAAAAAGCGTTTCTATATTGAATTTTGAATTTTGGATTTCAGCTTGAATCTCTACATATTCAGGTTTAGAAATTGCATAAAATTTTACCTGATCACCTGCGTTAATAAAACTTGGTGGATTGTCATTTGGATTAAATAATTCTATAGGAGAATTGCCTATAATATGCCAACCTCCAGGACTGTCTTGAGGATAGATTCCGGTCTGTTTTCCACCAATGGCAACTGACCCTTTTTTTATATTTAAGTTAGGCGTGGTTTTTCGGTTTAAATGTAACGCTCTATTTAAACCACCTAAGTATAAAAACCCAGGTAAAAAACCAAGAAAAAAAACAGTATAAAGCGGTGCGGTATGCAACTCAATTAATTCTGATTTTGATATCTTTTTAACTTTAGAAAAATGCATTAAATCTTCTCCAAAATCAGCATCATAGCAAACAGGTATTTTAATTACTTTTGATCCTTTAGATAAACCTATAGATTTTTCTAAATATAGAGCTTTTAGGTCTTTAAAAACATTATTGATATCATCTATAGTGAAATTATAAATAATTAATAATGAATTATATGCAGTTACCACCTCAACTAAACATTTAATATTTATTTTTTCAATCTTATTTTTAAAAGACAAGACATCATTAAGAATATTTTCATCTATTAACGGTGGCCATTCCACCAAAACAGAACTTGCATTGTATTGAGAAAAACGTAGTTTATACCCCATTTTACACTACACTATTTTAATGTTATTTTCCATAAACCCTAGATGTAAATACTCCAAAATTTCAAGCGCATTTTTAGTATCACCATGCACACAAATTGTAGAAGCTTTTAGCGACACTTCCACACCATTTATCGCAACTATTTTTTGTTGCTTTACCATGCTCAAAACATGTCTTAAAACAGCCTCTTTAGAATGTAAAATTGCATTGTTTTTCTGACGTGAAACCAATGACAAATCCTCGTTATAATTGCGGTCAGCAAAAGCTTCAAATTCAACAGAAATATGTTCTTTAATTGCCAAATTAGCGAGCACAGAATTATATGGTGCATATAATTTTAATGAACTTCCCAAATCATGAATTAGTCTTACTACCACCTTTGCTGTTTCCAAATCTTTTGCCGCCAAATTATATAAAGCACCATGCGGTTTTATATGATTGAGCACAATCCCTTTCGTAGAAATCACGGATTCTAAACACTCTACCTGAACCCTTAATGTCTCATACAATTGCGCCTCTGTCATCACCATCTCCAACCTACCAAAGTTTATTTTATCAGGAAATGAAGGATGCGCACCTACTTTTACATCGTTTAAAATAGCTAAATCTAAAACGGTATTCATAGTCCGTAAATCACCAGCATGCCCTCCACAAGCCACATTACAAGATGACAATAAAGGCATAAGTGAAGCCTCATTACCAACTCCTTCTCCAACATCTGCATTTATATCAATTTCTAGTTGTTTCATTTTAAATCAATTCAAAGACACTTAAAACACCTTTTAAACCTAAAAATATTGTCACTACGAGAATAATCAATCCAATAAAATTTTGAGTCTTAGAGTTTTTATAAACTCCTAAAACACTAGCCTTATTCATAACCCATAACAAAAAACCTGCTATTACAGGTAATAACACACCATTTGCAACCTGAGCAAACTTTATAATCTCAATAGATTTAAATCCCACTGAAGAAAATACAACACCCAAAACCAAAATAATCATCCACACCATCTTAAATTTATAAGATTTTAAATCTGAAGACCAACCTAAACACCCACTAGCCACATAAGCTGCAGCCAAAGGTGCGGTAATTGAACTTGTAACTCCTGCAGCAAATAAGCCTACCGCCAAAAAATACTTCGCATAGCTTCCAAATAACGGTTCTAAACCTAAGGCCAAATCTGACGCATTAGTAATTGACTCTACATTAATTGCAGAAGCAGAAATAACTATACACATAGACACTAATCCGCCTAAAATCACAGCAATCAAAGTGTCTTTTTTAGCTGTTTTTATATCACTTTTTGACTTCCATTTTGTTTTAGCTAATGACGCATGTAAAAAAATATTATAAGGCACAACAGTTGTACCTATTAACGCCACTATTGTTAAAATACTACCAGATGGTGCTTTAGGAATTAAAATACTATTAAAAATACTAATTAAATTAGGCTTTGTTAATATTGCTGTAGTTATAAAAGCCAAACTCATAAGAATTACCAAAAACACAAATACTTTTTCCAAAACTTTATAGCTACCCAAATACAGTAATACAAAAGCAATTACACCAATTAAAACACTAACAACATTGAGTTTTAAACTACCAATTTCCATAAAAATGCCACCAATAACCGTCTCTACACCGAGTGCCCCACCTGAGATATTCCCAGCTTCATAGGCCGCGTTTCCAATGACAATAGCACTTAAAATTAAGATTAATGCTAAAAACTTTATAGCAGAATGCTTAATTTCTTCTCTAATAATCTCTGACAACCCTTTTTGAGCAACTATACCTAATCGCGCTGCCATTTCTTGCAAAACAACAGTTGCAAAAATTGACAAAACCATAGCCCACAACAGCCCAAACCCAAAATTTACACCAGCTAATGTACATACCGTAACTGTTCCAGGACCTATAAACGCAGCAGCAATTAAGGGTCCTGGACCAATATTTTTTAAAAATTTCAATATCATTTCTCTGTAGAATTTAAAGCATAAATAGCAAAAGTCCCCAACCAATGACCACCTTCATAACTATCACCAACTATGCTTGGCAATGAATGAATGATATGCTTATTTGCTATATTCTTTAAATGAGAAAATTCAGGTAAATCTTTTGCTATATAATTTAAACTCCAAGCTCTAGAGAAATTAACACCATCGAGATGCACTAGCTTCCCATCAGTTCTATCCGACACCTTACCAACAGCCCAATCAAAATCAACAGCACTTAAACTAGGTAAAAAATCATTAATCCATATTTTAAATTCATCAACCTCTAAAACACGTTTCATAAGAGCAGCCTCTTCTAAACAAGGTGATAAAAAATCAAAACCATTTGGCTCCCATTCTATTGGACCATCTTGGTCATCTTTATAAAAATCCATAGCTCGCTCTTCTATCAACTCAGCCAACACTTCATTATCAACGGTAGCCGCAAAATCATAAGCAAAACTCATCCCAAAAGCTGTATTAGGATGCTCACCCACGCGAACAGGGTAATTCAACTTCGGAAGAAACTCTAAATACCTTTTAACTATCAAATCCGTTAACGGCTGAAGATTAACTTCTAATTCTCGAGCAACAGCACTATCCCAAGTGTGAATTTCCTCAGCCAGTTTCAACAACCAAGCCCAACCATAAGTCCGCTCAAAAGAACCACCAAACGTACTTTCAAAATATTCAATTTCTCGCTCTATGTTTTCTTTTGTAATATTTAGAAGTAATTTTTGCTCAATAATTTCACGATTATCCAATTCCGGAAACTGCTTTAATAAGTTCACCAAACTCCAATGCCCATGTACAGCAGAATGCCAATCGAAACAACCATAAAATGCTGGATGCAATTCTTTAGGTGCTTTTAGACCTTCCGAACCACCTATAATTTGATTTAATTTATTAGGATATTCCGTATTCATGCAATGCAAAGGCAATTCTGCTAATCTATTAGCTTGCTCTAGACTTAAACTTGGCGTTTCTACAATTTCTATTTTTGTAACAGGAGCTAAATCTACTGTAGTATTTTTGGTTTTACTTTGGCAACCAACAACTAAAAATGTTAAACCTAAGACTATTTTTTTCATGATATTTATTAAAGGAATTCAAATTTATATTACGCAATGAAACTACCCTAACCAACCATCACGATCTAAACTACGGTATTGTATCGCCTCACTAATATGAGCACCCAACACCTCCTTAGAACCTTCTAAGTCAGCAATTGTTCGCGATACTTTAAGAATACGATCGTAAGCTCTAGCCGATAAGTTTAATCGCTCCATTGCAGATTTTAACAATTGCATTGAGGCATCATCTAAAGTACAATATTTCCTAATTTGCTTTGTGGTCATCTGTGCGTTATAATGAATGTTTTCTAGCTCATTAAATCGTATTGTTTGCTTTTCTCTAGCTTTAGTTACTCGTTTTCTTATATCCACTGAGGATTCTCCAATTCTTTCATCTGATAATTTTTCAAATGGCACAGGAGTCACTTCAATATGAATGTCAATACGATCTAATAATGGTCCTGAAATTTTCCCCATATAGCGTTGCATTTCCGCTGGTGATGACGTAATTGGCGCATCTGGATCGTTAAAATAACCACTAGGACTTGGATTCATACTAGCCACCAACATGAAAGATGAAGGGTAAGTCACTGTAAATTTCGCACGAGAAATCGTTACTTCTCTATCTTCCAAAGGCTGCCTCATAACTTCCAAAACTTCACGCTTAAATTCTGGTAATTCATCCAAAAACAACACACCGTTATGAGATAATGAAATTTCTCCTGGCTGTGGATAACTCCCTCCTCCTACTAACGCTACATTAGAAATGGTATGATGTGGACTTCTAAATGGACGCTGCGCCATTAATCCTGTATGCGCTTTAACACGACCGACAACCGAATGAATTTTAGTCGTCTCTAAAGCTTCATGTAATGTCATTGGTGGTAAAATACTAGGCAATCGTTTTGCCAACATTGTCTTTCCAGAACCTGGCGGACCAATAAGGATAATATTATGACCTCCTGCTGCTGCAATTTCCAAACAACGCTTTATTGATTCTTGCCCTTTAACATCTGCGAAATCAAATTCAGGAAATTCAAGATTTTTATAAAACTCCTCCCTTGTATTAATTATCGTTTGCTCTAAAGTTTCGCCCTTATCAAAATGATTAATGACTTGCATAATATTTTCAACCCCAAACACCCTAAGATCATCTACAATCGCGGCTTCTTTAGCATTTTGAATAGGCAATATGATCCCCTTAAACCCTTCTTCCCGGGCTTTAACCGCTATAGGTAACGCTCCCTTAAACGGCTGTAAACTGCCATCGAGTGACAATTCTCCCATTATAAGATATTCTTCTAGATTTTCTGCTTTTATTTGATTTGATGCCGCGAGAATACCAATGGCTAATGTTAAATCATAGGCCGAACCTTCTTTGCGTAAATCGGCAGGCGCCATATTTATTGTGATTTTTTTTCCTGGAATACGATAACCATTATTCTGTAGCGCTGCTGCTATCCGATAATTACTTTCTTTAATGGCATTATCTGGCAGACCAACTAAATGATAACCAACACCTTTATCAATATTAACTTCAACAGTAATCGTAGAAGCCTCTACACCAAAAACGGCACTTGCGAAAACTTTTTTAAGCATGAAATGTTATTTGCTTAAAAATAGAGATAAATCGTTGATAAAAAAATTGAAATTATAAATTAGCTTCCATTACAAGTGATATTATTAAAAATCCCTAGCCTTAATCCACTTAGATTATAGATTAAATTCCATTATTACACGAAATATCTTTCTCTATCAAACAAAAAAAAAGAACCGTAAAATTAATTACGATTCTTTTTTTATTTAAACAATGTTATTTGATTACTCCACAATCAGTCGGCTTGTCGCTGACCAACCATCTGCTGTAATTTGCATGACGTACGTCCCTAAGTCTATTGTTCCTAACTCATAATTCAACAAGTTTTTACCTGCAATGACTTGGTATGTTCTTGGACTATGCACTAGTCTTCCTCTAGCATCATAAACACTAACTTCAATATCTATAGGTGTTCTATCGTCTCCTAGAAAACTATTAGACCTAACAATATCTAAATCTATAGTAACACTAGAATCACTAGATGCTGGCACAGGATATACTCTTAAAGAGTGACTATCGTTATCAGTACCATTACAAATACTTGTAGATGTTACCACAACTGTATCGGTTGCAACACAATCTATACAATTCACTGCCTGAACTGTGTAAGTTCCTGCTTGATCCACTGTAATTGTCTCTTGATTAGCGTTGCCAACAATATGACCATCTGCAGTTGTCCATTGGTAATCAACAGCTTTAGGCTGACAAGCACCAAGTGCTAAATTAACATCACCAGTAGTATATGTACCATCACCACCTGACAATGTATACCAACCAGAAGCTCCAAAACCTAGTCTTTTCACATCTGCACCCATTCCTATTTGAAATGATTCACCCATTGGTGCCACAGTGAATACACCATGATTTTGCGATGTTATTGTACCTGTTAATTCTGTATAATATTCATATCCCGAAGTATCATAGGTCTGACAGTCATTTAACTTAGGACTTCCCATAGGTGTCACTGTTGTGTATCCACTATAAGTAAAATCTACTTGCAATACATCAATTCCGTTAGACACAGTTGCTACATACTTAGCAGTTCCATTATCAAACGTTTCAAAACTTTGTTGTGACGCGTTAAACTTATAAGAACCTGTTGATGGTGAAGACACCACCCACACTTCAAATGTACCAGCTGGTCCATCACATCTTTCCTGATCTAAAACTGGATACACACATCCACCTTCACATAACCCTTCTACATCATCAAAACTTGCAGAAAGTGTTACAGTTTCGTTTGGACAAATCTCCATATCAGTTCCAGCATCAACATTTAAGCTACAAACATTAAACAGACCTGCATCTATCGTTATTACATTTGAATCCTCAACCGTAAAACACGCTGTTACACCTTCATTATTAACATCTGAATCTAAAGTGTCATCGCCAACATTACTTGATGTAAACTCATATCCTTCTGGTGCATTATTAAATTTAATATAATAATCTCCACTGTTAGCACAAACTTCAAATTCATAATAACCAGGCTCACCATTAATAGAGTTATTCATTGTAACATCAGAATCTATCATAGTATCATCATTACAGTGAAATAACCTAACCGTCACACCATTAATACCAGACGCAACACCTTCATCTTGAATTCCATTTTCGTTAACATCTAACCATACATAGTTACCAATCTTAACTTTATTTTCTTCATTGATGATTAAAGTGGTCGTATACCCACAACCGTTGTTATCCATTAAATCAAGCACTACTGGACTATCCGCTGCCGTATAAGTTTCACCGTTTTGCGACCATGTATAGTCTTCACCTTCACAAACTGTTACTTCAGTAACAATATCTTCTGTTGGCGCAAACTCATTAATTGTTAATGTTGCAGTATAAGCACATCCATTGACATTCGTTAAATTTAACACAACTGGACTATCTGCTGCTGTATACGTCTCATCATTTTGTGACCACGTATAAGCTTCACCGCTACAAACCGTTACCTCAGTAACAATAGTATTCACTGGCACATGCTCATTAATTATCAATGTTGACGTATATGCACATCCATTGGCATTTGATAAACTTAATACCACAGGACTATCCGCTGCTGTATACGTTTGTCCGTTTTGAGACCATACATATTCAGTTCCTTCACAAACTAACACTTCGGTAACAACATTTTCTGCAGCATCATATTCATTGATTGTTAACGTTGCTGTATAAGAGCATCCACTATTATCATCAATAGTTAATACCACTGGACTATCCGCTACTGTATATGTTTGTCCGTTTTGCGACCATGTATAGTCTTCACCTTCACATATAGTTACGGTTTCAAATATATCTTCAGAAGCATTACTTTCATTTATAACTAACGTTGTTGTGTATACACACCCATTTGTATTAGTCAATTCTACCACCACTGGACTATCTGCAGCTGTGTATACTACACCAGTCTCTGACCATGTGTAATCTGAACCTTCACATACTGTAACTTCTGTTACCACATCTTCTGGAGCGTCATACTCATTGATCACTAAGGTAGCTGTATAAGAACATCCATTACCGTTATCCATAGTTAAAACAACTGGGCTATCTGCAGCAGTATACGTTACACCATTTTGATCCCAAGTATAGTCTGATCCTTCACAAATTGTAACTTCATCAACCACATCTTCAGCACTGCCATTACCATAAATAATAAGTACAGCTGTATAATTATAACCATTAAGATCTGTTAAATGCAACACCACAGGACTATCTGCTACTGTATACGTTTCTCCATTTTGAGCCCACGTATAAGTCGCATCTTCACAAATTGAAACCTCCGTTACACTATCACATACAGGTTGGTTTTCAACAATTACTAAAGTTGCAGTATACGGACAACCATTATCTGTAGTTAACTCTAGTACAACAGGACTATTAGCTACCGTATACGTCTCTCCGCTTAACGCCCAAGTATAATCACCACCATAACAAACCGTTACTTGCTCATATACATTTGAAGCCGTATTCCCACTTTCATTAATAATTAATGTTGAAGTGTAAGCACAACCATTGGCATTATTCAATTCTAACACCACTGGACTATCTGCCGCAGTATATGTCACACCAGTCTCTGACCATGTATAATCTGATCCTTCACAAATAGTAACCTCTGTTACTACATCTTCTGGAGCGTCGTATTCATTAATCACTAAAATAGCTGTATAATGACATCCATTTGTATGTGTTAATTCTAATACCACAGGACTATCTGAAGCCGTATATGTTTGACCATCTTGTGACCATGTATAGTCTGATCCTTCACACACAGACACTTCTGTAACCACATCCTCAATTGCGTCATTCTCATTAATCACTAATGTTGCCGTGTAAGCACATCCATTAGCATCTGATAAATCTAGTACTACTGGACTATCTGCTGCTGTATACGTCACACCATTTTCTGACCAAGTGTAATCTAACCCTTCACATACTGTAACTTCTGTTACCACATCTTCTGGAGCATCATACTCGTTGATCACTAAGGTTGCTGTATAAGAACATCCACTTGCATCATCAATAGTTAACACTACAGGACTATCTGCCGCTGTATATGTCTGTCCATTTTGTGACCATGTATAGTCTGATCCTTCACATACTGTAACTTCCGTTACCACATCTTCAGTAGCATTACTTTCATTTATCACTAACGTTGCTGTGTAAGCACATCCATTAGCATCTGATAAATCTAATACCACTGGACTATCTGCTGCTGTATATGTCACACCATTTTCTGACCATGTATAGTCTGACCCTTCACATACTGTAACTTCTGTTAGAGTGTTTTCTGGAGCTTCATATTCATAGATATTTAATGTTGCCGTATAAGGACAACCGTTATCATCTGTCAATTCTAATACCACTGGACTATCTGCCGCAGTATACGCAACACCATTAAATGACCAAACTCTAGATTCTCCTTCACATACCGTAATAGCATGAACAATATCTTCTGTTTCCTCGTATTCATTAATTATTAATGTTGCTGTATAAGAACACCCATTAGAACCGTCAATAGTTAACATCACAGGACTATCAGCTGCTGTATATGTTTCACCATTTTGAGACCACGTATAGTCTGATCCTTCACATACTGTAACCTCTGTTACGACATCTTCTGGAGCATCATACTCGTTGATTACTAAGGTTGCTGTATAAGAACATCCACTTGCATCATCAATAGTTAACACTACAGGACTATCTACCGCTGTATATGTCTGTCCATTTTGTGACCATGTATAGTCTGATCCCTCACATACTGTAACTTCCGTTACCACATCTTCAGTAGCATTGCTTTCATTTATCACTAACGTTGCTGTGTAAGCACATCCATTAGCATCTGATAAATCTAATACCACTGGACTATCTGCTGCTGTATACGTCACACCATTTTCTAACCAAGTGTAATCTGATCCTTCACATACTGTAACTTCTGTTACCACATCTTCCGGAGCATCATACTCGTTGATCACTAAGGTTGCTGTATAAGAACATCCACTTGCATCATCAATAGTTAATACTACAGGACTATCTGCCGCTGTATATGTCTGTCCATTTTGTGACCATGTATAGTCTGATCCTTCACATACTGTAACTTCCGTTACCACATCTTCAGTAGTATTACTTTCATTTATCACTAACATTGCTGTGTAAGCACATCCATTAGCATCTGATAAATCTAATACCACTGGACTATCTGCTGCTGTATATGTCACACCATTAAATGACCACGTGTAATCTGATCCTTCACACACTGTAACTTCCGTTACCACATCTTCTGGAGCATCATATTCATTTATCACTAAGGTTGCTGTGTAAGCACATCCATTGTTATCTGATAAATCTAATACCACTGGACTATCTGCTGTTGTATATGTCACACCATTTTCTGACCACGTGTAATCTACCCCTTCACATACTGTAACTTCTGTTAGAGTGTTTTCTGGAGCTTCATATTCATAGATATTTAATGTTGCCGTATAAGGACAACCGTTATCATCTGTCAATTCTAATACCACTGGACTATCTGCCGCAGTATACGCAACACCATTAAATGACCAAACTCTAGATTCTCCTTCACATACCGTAATAGCATGAACAATATCTTCTGTTTCCTCGTATTCATTAATTATTAATGTTGCTGTATAAGAACACCCATTAGAACCGTCAATAGTTAACACTACTGGACTATCTGCCGCTGTATATGTCTGTCCATTTTCTGACCACGTGTAATCTGATCCTTCACATACTGTAACCTCTGTTACGACATCTTCTGGAGCATCATACTCATTGATCACTAAGGTTGCTGTATAAGAACACCCATTATTATCTGATAAATCTAATACGACTGGACTATCTGCTGCCGTATACGTCACACCATTTTCTGACCATGTATAGTCTGACCCTTCACATACTGTAACTTCTGTTAGAGTGTTTTCTGGAGCTTCATATTCATAGATATTTAATGTTGCCGTATAAGGACAGCCGTTATCATCTGTCAATTCTAATACCACTGGACTATCTGCCGCAGTGTACGCAACACCATTAAATGACCAAACTCTAGATTCCCCTTCACATACCGTAATAGCATGAACAATATCTTCTGTTTCCTCGTATTCATTAATTATTAATGTTGCAGTATAAGAACACCCATTAGCACCGTCAATAGTCAACACCACAGGACTATCAGCTGCTGTATATGTTTCACCATTTTGAGACCACGTATAGTCTGATCCTTCACATACTGTAACTTCTGTTACCACATCTTCAGTAGCGTCATATTCATTAATTACTAAAGTTGCAGAATAAGAACATCCATTAGAATCAGTTAATTCTAATACTACTGGACTATCTGCCGCTGTATATGTTTGACCGTTTTGCGACCATGTATAATCTGATCCCTCACAAATTGTTACTTCTTCATTAATATCATCTGTAGCAGGATTCACTACAATTGTAGCCATAACTTCTGCAGAACAATTATATTGAGAACTATCTGTAACAACCACACTGTATACTGTTGTTTGATTTGGACTTACAGTTAAAGTCGATGACGTTTCATTTGTTAAAACAATATCATTTGCCTTCCAAACAAATTGATCACCACCTATTGCTGTTAATACCACACTTGTACCATAACAAATTGTATTATCTGGAGTAGACAATGAAATACTTGGATCTATTGAGCATGGTAAATAAATACCTGCATCTATTGTTGGGTCATTCTCTCCTGGCTCTAAATCGATACAAGATGTTCTGCCGTTTGATCCAGCATCTGAATCGTTACTATCATTACCTCCATGGTTAGCTGGCGATAATTCGTATCCTGTTGGTACTTCGAACTCTACTTTGTAATCTTCATTTGGATCTAAATCTGCAAATGAATAGTTACCGTTAGCATCTGTAGTTGTTGTTGCTAATTGGTTGTTGTTACAATCTAATAAGTTTACTGTAACACCTGCAACACCTTCTTCTCCTGGATCTTGAATACCATCTTCGTCTTCA
>NZ_JABRWP010000003.1 GCF_013249045.1 Winogradskyella eckloniae | reverse complement strand
AAACGCACATAGATTATCTGTGGGTTGGCTGTGTTGGTATAATTTCCAACATTGATTATTGGATCGTCTCCCGTTTCTGCATCGGCCGCACTCACATGGTAAGTCAATGAAACCTCAGATGGATTCTAATAACTCTGTAGCTTGAATAGAACCACCACTTTGTATTGCGTCTGTTACATTTAAATATTCTAAAATAATAACATCGCTTGTTGCCACAAAATCAAACCAAACATCATTAGTATTATTAGATGACGCACCACAAGTATTAGGATCTCCTGTAGATTCTGTTGCACCTGCATTACTTGCACTTGTTACTAACGTACAAGAATCGTCTGTGTTAACCGATAAACTAATAGGAGCACTACACTCATCGTTAGTTGGAGGACAATAAAAGTATGAAGCGTCTAATAAAAACAAGTACCGTCTTGCTCATTAGTTAAGGTAAAGTTTACTGTAGTTCCACTTGCGTAAGGACCAGCTGTTACCACACCAGTTGAAGAAATTCCTGAAATATCAGCACTTGTTGCATCATCATCAGTTAAAACTAAAGACGTAGCGCTTCCTAAATAAGAAATATCAACATCTACAGTAAACTGTCCATTAGCGCAATCTGCAACAGGTGTTAAACTTCCAATTGTAGGATTAATACAACTGTTCTCTGTTATTATTAAATCGTATGTATACGTTCTTGTGCTTCCTGAGTTACTCAATACCACAAAATAGGTGTTTCCAGCAAGTAACACTATTTCTGTTAAACTTCTAGTATCTCCAGAAAATGTACCTACATAAGCAATACATTCAGTAGCGACATCAGGACAACCATTGACTACATGAATACTTGCACCATTATTAGATATATTAGATACATCAATATTAATAGACATATCAGTAGCTGGTGTAATTTCATAAAATACATCCTTTCCGTTCATGTATGAATTACTACATGGACTTGCATCGATGTTATCTTCATAATTATCGGTATCACCACCTGACTCTAAATACGGAAATGAAGTGACTACAATTGGGCTACTACATGTTGCTCCTGGAAGTGGCGCAGAACGTGTTGTAAACGTTTCTTCTACACAACCTGTTGCACTTCCTATCCCATTAAATGGCACTATGTTTACAAAATATTGTGTTTCATAAGCTAAACCAGCTAAAACATAACTTGCTTCTGTTGTTGTTGCTGCATTGACTACATCAGTACCTCCAGATGTTGTACCTACAGACACTGTATATCCTGTTGGTAAACCTGTCGCTGCTTCCCAAGCCATAGTCATATCAACGTCTGCATCAGTTGCACCAGCTACTGGTGTTGTTAAAGCTACATCACAGTTTGGTACTGTAGAAGCAACCTGATTTAAAGAAACATTATCAATACTTACCCATAAAGCAAAGTTTGAAATATTAACTGCTGTTACCACAAAACGAGCTTGAAAATCACTACCATTAGCTATAGGGCCAATATTAACACTTGCCATAGAACAATCTGATGTGCTCGTGTACGTAAAATTAGAATCATCTATAGTGATAATATTATTCCAATTTGTGCCATCTGTTGTATATTCTAAAACAACTGAACCCCAATCTGTTGCTGGAGCAACAAAACTAGCTGGAGGAAATTGACTCACTTGTTCTAATACATTTAATGAAAAACTAACCGAAAGATCTGTTCCGTTAGAAATTGCAGTATAATTTTCAGTAGTCAGAGTTTCTTGACCTGCACTCGTAAAACCAGTTCCTATAGATTTAGTAGAACCATCACATGGAAAATTCGAAGACGCTCCAAAATTAGTTTCTGTCCAACCAGTAGGAACAGCATTATTTGCCAAGTCATCGAAATCCTCATTGACTTCAATTTGAGCAAATGATACAATGCTAAACAGCATCATACAATAAAATGTAATTTTTTTCATAGGGTATGGATTAATTAATTAGAAATAAACTTTAAACACCTAATATATAATAAGTAATACTTTAATAAAAGGACTTATGTTTGGTATTTACGGAAATTTGAAAGTGAAAAAACAGGCCAAAAACCCTGTAAATCAACCAATTAAAACAATTCATAACACAAACTACAATATGTTCTCTAAAATTTAGAAAATTGTAAGATTCCTTAAAAATTAATCTAAAAATTTTAAAATATATTTCGAAACAAATCCAAATTACGTTTTAAAATCTAAAAAAAATAACGGTTTTCAGGGAGTTTTACCATTTAAGATTGCCATAAGTTTGTACCAAGATTAATGCATCATATTTAATTTATGAAAACAAAACTTATCAACTGTCTTATTATATTTATTATCATTCAATCTTGTGGCTTTAATACTTCTCCAGAAGACTATTTTGATACTACAACGTTAAACACCAATTTATTAACCAATTTTGGCTCTAAAGATTTTGAACATTTCAACAATTTAAAACTTCAAAATGGACTATACACTGAAAATGAAGAAGGCGAATGGGTAGCTCAAAATAAATTGGTGCCTCATTTACAGACTTATGTGATTCCTTCTTTGGAAAAAAAGATTAAAGAAATAAAAGACTTAAGACCTACAGCCAGCACAGAAGCCATGATTAACGCCTCTCTTCTACTTCATGAATTCACTTTAGAAAAATATCAACTTGACTATCTACATATTGCACAGCTTATAGATAACCAAACAAATAGCAAGGTTATAACTGCAGCAATCTTTAATTTAGAACATAGCCATGCTGAAAAATTTTGGGAATTACACAAGAAATTAACGGATGTTGCATTACCTTATGCCAAAGCAAATAACATTGAAGTAACGCGTTATTAAATACACTAAGCCAATTACATCTTAGATGTATTTCAGTTATTAATCTCTAAAAAATGCAGAATATCTCCAAAACCATACTAAATCTAACCTCAAAAAAGTTAGCAACATACCTCATAATTTACCCTTTAATTATTGCGTTAATACATATTGTTTTAATACTAGTATTACAATCAAATGCTATTCAATCTGAACACTTAAATGGAACCCTATTGTTATCAACCTACATCTTTACAGGACTCTATGTTATCATTGCGACAATTTGGTTATTATGGCTACGAGCAACAACACAATCTGTAGATACACCTCTATTAGGATTACGATTAAAATGGTTTAAAATTGCTTTTGGTCTTTTTGTATTTTACTTAGTTTAT
Source organism: Winogradskyella eckloniae (assembly GCF_013249045.1). Classification (GTDB taxonomy): domain Bacteria; phylum Bacteroidota; class Bacteroidia; order Flavobacteriales; family Flavobacteriaceae; genus Winogradskyella; species Winogradskyella eckloniae. The sequence continues at coordinate 507,098 of NZ_JABRWP010000003.1, read as the reverse complement.
AATTTGTGCTACAACTTCCTTATCAATTTTATCAATTCTTATAATGCGGATTATACTTGGCTATTATATGCTTCAATAGAAATAATAAACAGTATTGGTCTCTTAATACTTTATCCTACTATCTGTCATTATTCTGCAAGAGCAATCTATGCCAAAAAACACGCTCGTAAAACCACATGGATTAATGCTTTACCATATACTTTACTTTTAATCTTTTTACCAATAAGTATTCCTGTTTTTCAGAATCATTTCAGCCCTATTAAAACAGAGCAAAAGACTTTAGTTAAACTATACGTTTTAGGCTTCATTTTAATCGCAATACTCTTTATCGTAGGATTTATAGCTGCTATTTCTGGATTAATTTAATATATATGGTAAGATCAGATCACTAGTCTATGTCGCACCAATAGAAGAAAAGACTACAAGGAAAGGACCAGACTACTAAAAAAATAGCACTGATCTCATCTGAAAACATTAGTGCGAAAACTGAACAGTTTTGTCATTCTTTATTTTGAAGTTTTGAGCCAAATAAAAAGTCCCATAAACATAATGTTTATAGGACTTTCCTTGATTTTCAACAAATCTCTGCGGAGAGTAAGGGATTCGAACCCCTGGAGGTGTGACCCTCAACAGTTTTCAAGACTGCCGCATTCGACCACTCTGCCAACTCTCCTTTAGCGGCTGCAAATATAATAGGCTTTTTGTTCTAGACAAATATTTTTTACTAGTTTTTTTAAAAAAAATGGAATTATTATTTCGAATAGAATAAAATTGTAATCTTTTGCACATCGTTTATGCGTTCGGCATAATAAATGTTGACTAAATTCTTAAATTTACCAATCTAAATATGAGAAGGTATTAAAAAATATAGATCGCTATAAATAAGATAAATATGAAAAAAGTAATCATCGCCATCGGAATAATCACTGCCATCATAGCCACTATTTTAGCAGCTTCAAAATTTTACAATTTATCTGTGGCACCTACCATCATCGCTTTTTTATGTGGTATTTCAATTTTATTTTTATCGAAAAAAGATAAAACAAAGACCAAATCGATTCAATATATATTTCTTTTAGCCATTATTTCACTTTCCCTCACGATTTATAAAGGGGTAACCCATCCAATACAGAGCGAAGACACAAATCAAACAGATGGAAACAACGTAGAGGACACCAATAGTAAAGCAACAATAGGCGAAAACACTAAGGAAGCTATTAATTGAAAACATCATATCAAAAAAAATAAAATTTTGATTTTTTTGAGATACGTATTTCAACCAAATTATATTACTTTTACTACAACTATTTTAATGTATAAAACTTGCTGTTTTAACAGTTAAATTCGAGGGGAATTACATATTTTTTAGCAGCACAATCTTTTAATAAACTCTAAGGAAACATGAAAGTACTTGTGGCCTCTGCACTTATTCTTGTTGGTTCTTGCGCAACAATAAGACATAGCGAAAAGATAGACAATCTAAAAAAGAGCATTTCTTTTAAGGACAATACAACGGTAAATACTTATTTAAGCACCATAAAACAAACGGATTTAAAAAAGCACCTAGTAGAAATATCTTCCGATAAATATCAAGGTAGAATGACAGGGGAAGAAGGTCATAATCAAGTTTGCGACTACATAAGACGTCAGTATAAAACACTAAACGTGTTACCTCCAGAAACGCACCCTAATTATTACCAAATAGTCCCTAAGACGGCACTACCTAATGACCTTAAAGATTCGCAAAACATTATTGCTTACATAGAAGGTTCAGAATTTCCAGACGAATATGTGTTTATTGCAGCACATTCTGATCATGAAGGTGTAAAAAATGGCGACATATATAATGGCGCAGATGATAACGGTTCTGGTACGGCTGCTGTCCTGGAAATGGCGGAAGCATTTAGTATGGCAGCAAAAGACGGTTACAGACCTAAACGCAGCATAGTATTTTTACATGTCACTGCAGAAGAAGTGGGCTTGCATGGTTCTAGATATTACACAGAACACCCTATTTTCCCATTAGAAAATACCGTTGCCACATTAAATATTGATATGATTGGCCGTGTAGACGATAGGCATTTAAATGATGAAAACTACGTTTACCTCATCGGTTCTAACAAAATGAGTACCGAATTAGACTTTATTGCTCAAAAGGCCAATTCTGATTTTACACAGCTTAATTTAGACTATAAGTACAATTCAGATAATGACCCAAATCAGTACTATTATAGATCAGACCATTACAATTTTGCTCTAAAAGGCATACCTGTGATTTTCTTTTTTAACGGTGAGCACGAAGATTATACCAAGCCAACAGATACTGAGGATAAAATTAATTATCCACTTTTAGAAAAACGTGCCAAATTGATTTTTGCTACAGCCTGGTATCTCGCCAATTCACCCACCCGATTATCTGTTGAGATTATTTAAATGAAACGTAGGCATTTTTTTATAATGCTTAAATAAACAAATTCACTATATGAAAAAGATACTCCTACTAAGTTGCAGCACATTGTTATTATTAGCATGTGGCAGCTCCTCAAAAAACAAATCGACCAACCCAAGTGAAAATGAACCTATTGTTGATCCTACAACTTATGCTTCAAGCATTACTTCAGAAGAATTAAAAACAATGCTTTACATCTATGCTTCTGATGAGTTTGAAGGTAGAGATACGGGTGAAAAAGGTCAGAAAATGGCAGTTGAATATTTAAAGGAACAGTACAAAGCAATGTCTATACCAACTCCTTTAGGTGGTGATGATTATTTTCAGGAAGTAGCTTTAGAAAAACAAAAGACCGCTGAGGCCAAGTTGTCTGTGAACGGAAAACTGTATCACAATTTTGCAGATCATATTGTATTAGCAGCATCTCAAAGCGCTACTATAAACGCAAATGAAATTGTTTATGTAGGTTATGGCATTGATGATGACAACTACTCCGATTACAACAATATAAATGTAACAGACAAAATAGTTGTAGCTAAAGCTGGTGAACCAAAAGATAGCATAGGTAATTTTATAACATCAGGTAAAACCGAAAAAACAAAATGGACCAATGGTCGACAATCAATATCTAGTAAAAGAGACGCTGCTAAAAAAAATGGTGCAAGAGCGCTTCTTTATATAGATAGTGATGCTTTCTCAAGATACGCACCATATCTTCAAAGGCAAGCAGAATCTGGCACAACAGGTCGTTTGTCTTTAAAAAGTGAAGCTGACAATATGGTAATGTTAATGATTAATGACAATTTAGGTAAGGTTTTATTAGCTTCAATTGCAGAATCATCTACACCACAACAACTTAACACAAACATTACTATTGAAGTTAATAATACCTCAGAATCAATTATATCCGAAAATGTAGTCGCGTTCATTAAAGGTTCTGAGAAACCAGATGAAATTCTTGTGATTTCTGCACATTTAGATCATGAAGGCATCAAAAACGGAAAAGTGTACAATGGTGCAGACGATGACGGCTCTGGCACTGTAGCGATGTTAGAAATCGCTGAAGCATTTAAAACAGCACAACAAAATGGTCACGGTCCTAAGAGATCTATATTATTTTTACATGTCACAGGAGAAGAAAAAGGCCTATTGGGCTCAAAATATTATGCCGATAACGACCCTATATTCCCTCTAGAAAATACGGTTGCAGATCTAAATATTGACATGATTGGCAGAACGGATCCTAAACGTACAATTGGGACTAGAAATTATATTTATTTAATTGGTAGCGATAAGTTAAGTACAGATTTACATACAATATCTGAAGATGTTAATTCCAAATACATAAATTTAGAATTAGATTATAAATTTAATGATGATAATGATCCAAATCGTTTTTACTACAGATCTGACCATTACAATTTTGCAAAGCACAATATTCCTGTCATTTTTTATTTTAATGGTACACATGATGATTATCATCAGCCTTCCGATACACCAGATAAAATAGAATATGATTTATTAGAAACGAGAACACGATTAATTTTTCATACAGCTTGGGAGATTGCCAATAGAGCAGATAGAATCATCGTTGATAAAGCCAAAAAATAATATTGAAAATAAAATAGTATAAAAAAGCCTTTCGAATGAACGAAAGGCTTTTTTTATAACAAAATAATTTCCACAAAAAAAGCTTCTCTTTTCAGAGAAGCTTTGTCTTTTGGGTGGAAGACCGGGTTCGAACCGGCGACTTTCGGTACCACAAACCGACGCTCTAACCAGCTGAGCTACAACCACCATTTTAAATTGGATTGCAAAGATAAATTAATTGTTATCTCTTGCAAATTCTTTTTTATATTATTTTAAATCAAATAACGATTCTACGGCAACATAACGCTCAACTGTATAGCCTTCAGCATGTTCCACACCGATTAATCGACCTAAATTCCTTGCTCTATAATTTATACTATCTGTAAAGTTTTTACTTGAAATAGGAGTTTCTGGCTCCTTACTTTGCGGATCAAAGAATTGGGTCTTATACGCTAAAACAGCAGCTTCTTTAGCATCCATATAACCTGTAACATCAACAACTACATCTGGTTCTAAATCTTTCCACTGAATATAATGGTAAATAGTTTTTGGTCGCCAAGGTTCTTGTTTTTGACCTTCTGCCTTATATACGGTCTCAATTTTTTTTAATCCACTTAGAAAACAAGCATCACTTACCAACTGACTTCCCTTAGGATGATCAATATGTCTATCATCTACGGCATTACAAATAATAATCTCAGGTCGATAATGACGAATCATTTTTATAAGTTCTATTTGATGGTCTTTATCATTAACAAAAAATCCGTCCGCAAAACACATATTTTCTCTAGTATGTACACCCAATATTTCAGCGGCATTGGCAGCTTCTTCATCACGTGTTTCTGCTGTACCTCTTGTACCTAATTCACCTCTTGTTAAGTCTATAATTCCAACTTTTTTGCCATTAGCGACTTCTTTTGCCAATGTTGCTCCGCAGCCTAATTCTACATCATCAGGATGTGCTCCTATGGCTAATATGTCTAATTTCATTCTTTTTTAGCTTTATCTGTAATTCAAAAATATCAAAAAGAAAATAGATTTCTCCTTTCTTTTCAATTCGTAATCGGTTTCGTTTATAATTAATCTCATTTTTTTAACCAAAAATTAAATAAAGTTGAAAAATATGCCATACCCACAAAGTATGACTTTAGTCATAAAAATTGGCTATTAATGATTCTACCTTTACACTATAACTAAAAAGTCAAAGTCCTTATGAGCTTAATGATAGCCATTTTAATTATCACAATTTCTCTTTTTGTTTGGGGAAAATTCACACCAGATATTATCGCACTAATTTCAATGCTAAGTTTATTCATTTTTGGCATTTTAGATTTAACAGAAACATTAAGTGGTTTTAGTAACCCAACTGTGATAATGATTGCTGCATTGTTTATCATTGGCGAAGGATTATCTCAAACGGGTTGGACAGCATTAGCCGGAGAAAAATTTATAAAACTCGCCGGAAAAAGCAAAATTAAACTCTTAATGATTACAACCTTAGGGTCTGGATTATTATCTGGTGTTGTTAGCAATACTGGTACTGTAGCAACACTAATGCCTGTTACTATTGCTTCAGCTTGGAGTATAGGAACTTTACCTTCAAAATTATTAATGCCTGTTGCATTTGGGTCTAATACAGGTGGTTTATTAACATTAACTGGTACACCTCCTAACATTATTGTAAACAATACAATGATAGAAAGTGGTTTAGAAGGGTTTTCTTTTTTTGAATTTGGACTTATAGGTTTACCATTACTCATATTAGCACTACTCTACTTTAGATTTATAGGTTATAGACTATTACCAAGTAACAAAACCAACAATAAGCCAATAAACATTAGTACTACCTTACACCAATGGATAGAAGCCTACAAAGTAGATGGCGAATATTATAGATTAAGAGTACGCTCTGTATCGCCTTTTTTAAATACCAAACTAGGCGATTGGGATTTTGAAAATAAACATGCCATTTCCATTTTACGCATAAAACGTAGACATCCTAGTCGATTAAAAGGAAATTCGCCTTACATAGAACTACCTACAAAGGATACAGAATTCCTCTATCACGATATTATTACCGTTAAGGGCTACACTGAAGCCATAAACGCCCTAATGATCACTTTTAGATTAGGTCTTTTACCATTAGATCCAATAGAAGATGAATTAAAAGAGAATCTTATAAATCAAGAAGTTGGAATGACGGAAGTACTCGTTACACCTCAATCTGCTTGGGTTGGCAAAAAAATTAAATCTAGTCATTTGTTTGAACGCTATAATGTACAATTAATGGCAGCGTCTAGAAACTCTAAGCCTTTAATAGGACCTGAAATAACGGTTAAAGCAGGCGATGCGTTTTTAATACGAGGCGAATGGAGCGCAATCGATGATCTAAAAAAACATTATGAACATTTAGTCATATGTGGTAGTCCTGAAGGTATGGCAAAAACAGTGACCAATCTTACAACTAAATCTTATATCGCTTTACTATCCTTAGTTCTAATGATTGTATTGTTAGTTTTTAAAATTGTGCCTGGTGCGATTGCTGCACTCATTGCTGCAGGTATAATTTTAATTACAGGATGTGTACCTATTTCAAAGGCATATAAAGGCATTAGTTGGATCAGTGTTATTATGATAGCAGCAATGATACCAATGGGTATTGCACTACAAAAAACGGGTACTGCAGCACTTATTGCCAATGGTTTAGTGCAAACACTCGGTAATCTAAACCCTGTTGTTTTACTTGCTGGCGTATTTCTTTTAACAGCCGCTTTTAGTCAAGTCATTAACAATTCTGCGACAGCAGTTCTCATGGCTCCCATTGTAATTATTGCAGCGAACACGCTTCATATCTCTGCAGCGCCATTTATGATTGTAGTTGCCATAAGTGCATCTACTGCATTTTTAACACCTGTAGGCACAACCACAAATGCTATGGTAATGACTGCTGGAGCCTACAAGTTTATGGACTATTTAAAAGTCGGTGCGCCACTACTCCTACTGTTCTTAATAACATCACTAATCTTAGTGCCATTAATTTGGCCATTTTAATAGTAATTCTAAAAACATTAAATCATGGAAACCTTATTAAACAAAGCAATTATGAAAACAAGAGACTTAACGAAGTATGGCATAAAAAACGCCATTGCAAAATGGAACTTAAGCCCAGAAGAGCTACAAGCCATTACTGTTGAAAAAGGCATGGGAAAAGAAACTAACAATGGCACATTAGCCATTAATACAGGTAAATTCACTGGTCGTTCTCCTCAAGATAGATTTATTGTAAAAGATAATTATACAAGTGATAAAGTATGGTGGGGAAAAACAAATAAAGCTATTACGCCAGAAAACTTTGATCATCTACAATCTGAAATTGTTAATTATTTAAGTGAAAAAGAAATCTACGTCAGAGATGCCTACGTTTGTGCAGATCCAGAATACAAAACTAATGTAAGAACAGTGACCGAATATCCTTGGTCTAACATGTTTACCTACAATATGTTTTTAAGATTAGACCCGTCTGAATTAGCCGACTTTCAAGAAGATTGGTTGGTATTATGCGCACCTGGTTATGTCGCACAAAACCCAAAGGCATATGGTCTAAGACAAGGCAATTTTTCTATCCTAAATTTTACAAAAAAAATAGCACTAGTTGGAGGTTCTGGCTATACAGGAGAAATTAAAAAAGGTATTTTTTCTTCTTTAAATTTTATTCTTCCTATAGAAAAAAACGTATTACCTATGCATTGTTCTGCTAATGTTGGTGAAGCTGGTGACACGGCAATTTTCTTTGGGTTATCTGGCACAGGTAAAACTACATTATCTGCAGACCCTTCACGAAAACTCATTGGCGATGATGAGCATGGTTGGACCGCAAAGAACACCATATTTAATTTTGAAGGTGGCTGCTATGCAAAAGTGATTGATCTTTCTGAAGAAAAGGAACCAGAAATATTTAGAGCTATAAAACCAGGTGCTATACTAGAAAATGTCATTTTTAAAGACAATGGAGAAGTTGACTATATGGATAGTAGTATTACGCAAAATACACGTGTTAGCTACCCTATTTATCATATCGATAATATCCAAAAACCATCGTATGCAGAACATCCCAAACATATTTTCTTCCTAACTGCTGATGCTTTTGGTGTATTACCTCCTGTTTCAAAATTAACACCTGGTCAAGCAGCATATCATTTTATTTCAGGTTATACGGCTAAAGTTGCTGGTACCGAAGCAGGAATCACTGAACCTGTCCCTTCATTTTCAGCTTGTTTTGGCGAGCCATTTATGCCTTTGCACCCAACCGTTTATGCAGAGATGTTAAGCAAAAAAATGCAAGATGCTGGTGTTAACGTCTGGCTCATTAATACAGGTTGGAGTGCTGGTCCTTACGGTATTGGCTCTCGTATAAAGTTAAAATATACTCGTGCTATGATTACTGCTATATTAAATGGAGCGCTAGACCAAGTGGACTTTGAGCAACACCCAATTTTTGGATTATTTATGCCTAAAACTTGTCCTAATGTTCCAAATGATTTATTAGATCCAATGCGTACTTGGGAAAACAAGAGTCAATACATCAGTAAATCAATTCAATTAGCACATTCATTCCATTTAAATTTTGAAAAATTTGCTAGTGAAGCGTCTGAACAAATTATTGAAGGTGGTCCATTAATTGACGAACACCATCATTTACATGATCACATATAATTCCATGATTGAAAAGAGCCCTTTACTGGGCTCTTTTTTTAATTACTTATATTGTTATGAAAACATCTTATTATATTTTATTTTCATTGGTCTTTAATAGTCTTTTTTTAGTAGCACAACCTACTGGAGCGCAAGAATTAGGTTCATGGCAGGAAATAACAATATCTAATAAACTTAGTGAAAAGTATAGTTTCTTTGGCGCTTTAACGAGTTGGAGTTACGAATTACCTCTAAAAAGATCCCATTTATTATCAGCCATTGTTGGTGCTCAATATCATTTTAACTCTAAAACATCGATAGGTATTGGCTACGCTTTTGGCGACATCGATTCCTCTTTTGAAATTAATGATGTACCGCATACTAAAGAACATCGCATATTAGAACAATTTGGCATAAAACATAAGTGGCATAATATCAGTCTATCGCAAAGATTTAGACTAGAACATCGTTTTTTAGACTACCAAACAGAATCTATTCTTAAACACAGATGGCGTTATCGCTTTAAATCCACAATCCCTATTAACACTACTTTTTTTATTTCAATTTACGATGAAATTCATTTTAATCTAAATCCATTTGAATTTCAACAAAACAGAGTATTTTCTGGAATTGGTATGCGTTTGCATAAAAACATTAAGGCAGAATTGGGCTATGCAAGACATTCTTTTAGTACCAAAAGCTTTAATAGATTATCTATTCAGCTTAACTTAAAATTAGATTCCACCAAGTTAAAAACCTAAAAGACGACCCTTGTGATCGCGAATAAAACAAAGTCCAACGTTATTTTGAATTTTTAATAGCTTGATTAATATCTCTTTTTAGATCCTTTACATCTTCTATACCAACAGAAAAACGCACTAACTGATCTGATATCCCAACCGCATCACGTTCTTTTTGAGTCAATAAGGCATGTGAGGTTAAATGTGGTGATACCACAGTACTTTCAACACCTGCCAAACTCATTGAAGATTTAATTAATTGTAAAGATTTTTGAAACTGTTGCGCATCTAAATCTGCCACCAATTCAAAAGACAACATGGCACCAAAACCACGCATCTGCGATTTCGCCAATGCATATTCTGGATGCGATTTTAATCCAGGATAATAAACCTTAGAAACCTTTGGGTGTTTATGTAGCCATTTTGCTAATTTCAAAGCGTTTTTGGTCTGAGCTTTTACGCGTAAACCGAGGGTTTTCATACTTCGTTCTAACATCCAAACCGTCATATCACTTAGACTACCACCTAGGTTTTTTCCAACATTCCAAATGCGTTCTACGTGTTCTGTAGTACTCGCAACAGCACCTGCACAAATATCACTATGTCCGCCAAAATATTTTGTCGCTGAATGCATAACCATATCAATCCCTAAATCCATAGGTGTTTGATTAATTGGTGAAGCAAATGTATTATCCATAGACGTTAAAATACCTTTAGATTTTCCAAATTTTGCAATGGCAGCAATATCCGTAATGGTCAATAACGGGTTAGAAGGCGTTTCTATATGAATTAATTTTGTATTGCGCTGCGTTACAGCCTCAAAATCTTCTACGGTATAGCCATTGGTAAACGTGTACTCAATGCCATATTTAGGAAATTCTTCCTTTATAAAATTTACCGTACCACCATACAAGGTATTTTGCACCACTAAATGGTCGCCTTGCTTTAAAAAGGCCAAAAACATAGTGCTTATCGCTGCCATGCCAGAACCAAAAATCATTGCGGCTTCTGTATGCTCTAAAGTTGCTATTTTCTTAGCTAAAAATTCTTGATTTGGTGTATTAAAATAGCGTGGATAGCGCTTAATTTCCACATCTAAATACTCATATGATGAGCTTAAATATATAGGCGATACTGCACCTTTAAATTGTTCATCTTTTACCTCGCCAACATGTGTGCAAATAGTATTTAAACCTAGCTTTTTACTCTTAGACATCTTATAATTATTAATGCATTAAAATTAATAAAAATAGATGGGTACTTTTTATTTCTCAATGCAAATTTTGGTTGTATAAGCATAGATGTCTGATTCTAAAGTAAGAATATAAATCCCAGAAGATATATTTGATGCTGCTAATTGTATTGAATTCGATGTAGTATTTTGAATCGTTTCATTTAAAATACGCTTACCATCAACACTATATACATTGAGGTTAATGGCATTGTTTGTTTGAGCAATTCCGTTAATATGTATTTCATCTTGACCAGGCGAATACCATAATTTAAAGTCTTGAGAATCTGTTTGAGATACAGATAGTACTTCTTCATTTATAGTAGCTCCTACCAAATTAGAAAATGTAATAAAAAACCGATCTAAATAGGTCTCAGCAGAAAGATTATTAAGATAATCGACATCATTTAATAATGTAAATTCATCTAATTCTAAATCATAGAGATACACATCAATGGTCTCTTCAAAATTTTCTAATTCATCTAAGGATATTTTTACATCTCCCGAATTTGATAAAAACATTCCTAGAGGATAATATTTATCGTCGCTAAAAGCACCTACGCCTTGTATAACGTAACGTCCATTTTCTATGATCCAATTTAAATCATCAGATAAACTATCTACATTTAAGGCATCATATCCATAGTCTAATCCATCAGTAGCAGAATTATCTGGCACAAATCCTAGTAATAATTGTCTTGATTGACCTTCAGGGTTTTCAAAATTAACTCTAACACGTTGTATGTCATTTTGTGCTGTAGAAATACCTATGCACATTAAAAGAATAAAGCTTAGTATCGTTCTCATTAGATTTGGGGTTTTAATGATGATTCTATTAGGATCTAAAAATAGACACAAATCAAAAAAACACCTATTAAAAACATATTTTAACGATAAAATACATTTTTAATTAACAAAGAAGTTTATTTTCCTACAAAATATACTATAAAATAACATGACTCTAGCATACCATCCATAAAGAATGGTTTAAACATAAATCATGTAATACTTATTTATTTTTTATAAAAAACAACATACTTTCTATAGGATAAAAACCCAAGTACAGCAATAATTCCAAGAGAAATTGCAATGACTTTACCACTTAAAATTTGATCACCACTTGCATAAGAGTGCAAGCCTGCTAAATAGAAATTAACTCCAAAATAGGTCATTAAGATACTGCCGTATGCCAGTATAGACATTAAGCTATATATCCATCGACCTCTTAAACCAGGCACTAATCTCATGTGAATTACAAACGCATAGATCATAATACTAATTAAAGCCCAAGTTTCTTTAGGATCCCAACCCCAATATCTTCCCCAACTTTCATTAGCCCACATGCCTCCTAAAAAGTTACCTATCGTTAGCATTACTAATCCTACAGTCAATGCCATTTCATTAATTATGGTAAGCTCTTTAATATTAATAAGCATACGCTCCTTATTATTCTTCGTTGTAAAAATCATTAATAACAGAGCCACGACACCTAATATCATTCCTAATGTAAAAGGGCCATAACTTGCAACAATAACCGAAACGTGAATCATTAACCAATACCCTTGCAATACTGGCTGTAGATTCCCTATCGCAGGATCTAGCCAACTCCAATGCGCAATCATAAGAATCATTGATGTTACAAAAGCACCTGCTGCAACCGTTAAACTTGAAGCACTAAATTTACCTAAAAACGATTCTTTTTTCTCTGAAGAATCACTTTTCTTGCTCTTAGTGATACCTACAATAAATCCAAATAACATGGTAGACCAAGCGACATAAATCATAGACTCGTATGTATCACTCCATGGTGCATGTCCAGACAGGTACCATCTCCAAATTAAACCAGCAGTATGCGATATAAAAAATAGCGCAATAATAATCATAAACAGTTTTACCGCTATTTTTAAAGCTTTGCTTTTATACTTAAAAATCTGAGCAATAATTAATATAAATAATAATGCGCCTGCCAGCATGTATAAATAATATAGACGCTTAAAAATATCAAAATCGTTATATAATATTTCTGCATTAATTTTCTCATCAGATAGCATAACCTCGCTACCATATTTTTGCTGTGTTTTCTTAATACCATTTAGCAATTCTTCGGCTTTAGAATAATCACCAGTTTGTTTTGCATTATTTAAGGTTACTAAATATGCAACAAACCCATTGTTTATAAAGTTGCCGTATAATGTATCTTTTATTTTTTCTCTAAGCCCTTCATCTCTAAAATCCTTAGACGATATCCAACGGTTATTTTCGTCATCAGGTAGCGGAAAAATCTTAATGTTTCTGCCTTCAATAGCATCTGATAACAGACTTAATCGACCATAGACTTCTTTAATTTGACTTTGATAACCCGTCGGAATTTTGGCATTAAAAGCATCTTCTAAATACGGATCTAGTTTATTTACACCTCGTTCTGTAAAAAAGTCGAGCAAACTTGCATGTTTTACAGATTTGTCAACACCAATAATAGTTCTAATAGAATCTGCCTTTCGTGGCGTTAAATAAATGACTGGCACATTATACCATAGCATAGGACTCTCTTGAATTGATAAAAATACTTGATCGGCATTAAACTCTTCATAAGTATCTCTATGACTTATTCCTCTTAACATTTCTGACGCATAGGTATGAATTGGCATCATACGCCCACTGTAATCCTGAATTACCATTTTAGAAAACTCAGACGCGTGTTCCTTTGGTGTAATATGGACTCTTAATATAGAATCAATTTGTTCTTTTACTGGTCTTTCTTGGTGATTATGGCCATCATTTTCTGAATGTTCTTGCGCAAATCCGGTAAAACCAAACAGAAGCAAAATCATAGTCATCATTTTTGCTTTCTGAGTTTTTATCTTTTTCAATCGGTTTCTGATATCATCGAAACGTGTGTTTTTTGCAAAGAGAATAGCTAATAAACCAAAATATAATAGCATATAACCTGCATATGTTATATAAGTTCCCCAAAAATCATGGTTTACTGAAAGATAGGTGCCTTTTTCATCTGGATCAAAATTGGCTTGAAAGAATCGATAACCTCTGTGATCTAACACATGGTTCATAAAAATATGATAGTCAAAATCGCCTTCTTCTTTATCTAAAACAGTCACTTTACTTTCATAAGATGAATAGGCTTTTTCTGTTCCAGGATACTTTTTGGCTATAAAATCATTAAGCTTAACATCAAAAGGTAATTTTAAAACTTTTGGCCCATATTTTAATGCGAGCTCTAGTCCTCCTACTTCAAATTCTTCATATTCACTTGGGATACCTGGTCCTCCTAACAAACCTACTTCTTTGGTTTCTCCATTTGCAGACACTTCTAAAATAAGTCCATCCGTATCATTCTTTAACAATTGAGATTTTTTAACCACTCCAAAATCGCCTTTCACTATAGGCTTTGGCATAACAATTTGCATGTTTCCTATGATATAACGCGATCTTAAAATTAAAGGTTGTAAACTATCTTTGTATAATTTACCTGTTGCACGTGTTGCCATGGTCATATATTCGCCTTCGTATGGCGATTGAATATATAAACCCTCTTCCGTTTCAGTAATATTTATAGCATCTTTTTCGAATTTATTTAAAGACACTAAAACATTATGAAGGCTAGATATTGTGCCATCTTCTAAGTAATGATTGTGTGGTGCACCTGCTCCTGCTTCTACAATTTTTAAATAACGCTTACCTGTTTCATTTGGAATGATATCCTTTTCTGCTCCTTTTATTAATTCCTTGAGTTTAATTGTAACATCAGTATCTCCATAATCTAATGTTTTATTAAATGAATTATCTAAGCGATGAGAAAAGTCTACCTCCTCTTCTACTCTACGTTGCTGTAACTGACCATTTATTTTATAATCGCCAATAATACGACCGCTTATGTATGTTTTTTGAGAGTAAAATTCGTTTTGTGTTTCGCCTTCTCTAATTGGCATAATGCCTTCATATCCTACATAACGTGTAATAAATGCACCAATTAGTATAAATAAAAAGGATATGTGTAATATAAAAGTGGCCCACTTCTCTTTTTTATACAAACGAAATCTAAAAATATTTCCAGCAAAATTAATTACGAAAAAGACCATTATGGCTTCAAACCACCAAGCGCCATATATCAAAGTTCTCGTGTAAGGTGTTGGCGACGTATCCATATTTCTATCTAAAAGTGTCCCTGTTGCCATGGCAACGGCAAAGGCTATAAATAAAAACGCGGTAAGTTTTGTTGAAAATAGGAAATTAGCGATTTTCTTTTGCATAACGTAAGGCTTTTTTAAGCTCGCGCAAAGATACGGTTTTTAAACGATTTAGGCATTCCTTTAAAAGTCTCAATAGATGTTAAAATTCTATTAATTCTAAAGGTTTAAGAATTAGAATTTGCCTTCAACATTTTGTTTTGCTCTTCCATTAAATCCTTTAAATCAGATAACAACTGAATATCCTTAGGAGTTACCACAGTTTCGTCTGTAGTATCTTGAGCTTGGTTTATAAGTCTGTTCATAAACTTTACAATTACAAATACTGTAAAACCGATAATTATAAAATCTAAAAACACTTCAGACAATTTACCATAAGCAACAGCTACCTCAGCCGTTATGGTTTCACCCGCAGAATTTAATACAGCATCTCGCAACACTAATTTTTTATCACTAAAATTTACACCATCTGTTAGCAGTGACAATGGTGGTAACAGAACCTGCTTTGCTAATACATCGATGACTTTATTAAAAGCTGCACCAATGATGATACCAACAGCCATATCCATCATGTTTCCTTTTACTGCAAATTCTTTAAATTCTTTGATGAGCTTCATATTATATTTTGTGTTTTAGTTATTTGATTTTTAAAACACAAATTTAAGAAGATGCACATAAAAGCTTAAGTATTTCTAGACGTAAAAATATTCATGTACATAAAAGTGCCCATTTTACGTGCTCTTCGTTTAGCGTTTTCAGCATAATCACCTTCAAATAATTCGTTTATAGTTTGAAACCATAAATTCAGCCAAATGCCAAAATGCAATTCTGTAATACTATGATTAAAAACTTTGTCCACTTTGGTATGTGCTTCTAAGGGATTGCCATTAAATTTTGATTTTAAAAATAAGCTCGATTCCCAAAATGTAGTTAAATGGTCTAAATGTGCTGGCCAATCCTTAATGGTTTTATTAAAAAATGGTCCTAGCGTTTCATCTTTTCTAACTTTTTCATAAAATTCAGAAACCAATAAAAAAACGTCTTCTCTAGTTTTAATGTCTTTTTTGCTCATTGTTTCAAAGTTATTCTTTTAATCGCTTTGTTGTTATTCTAAGATAAGAAATCTTAGTATTTTTACCGCATGATTTCAGTAATATTACTTGGTGCTGGTAATGTCGCCACACATTTATACAAAGCCTTTTCTACTGCCGAAAACGTTTCGGTAAAACAGTGGTACAATAGAACGCGTTCGTCAATTTCTTCGTATGCCAATGACGTAGATATCACAGATTCGTTAGAGGATTTAAAGGAAGCAGATATTTACATTATTGCGGTAAGTGATGATAGTATTGCTGAATTTTCTTCGGCATTACCATTTACAAACCGTTTCGTTGTACATACTTCCGGAAGTGTTGCCATGCACGATATTGATAAGAAAAACCAAATTGGCGTTTTTTATCCCTTACAAACATTTTCTAAAGGTGCAGACATTGATTTTTCTGAAGTCCCAATCTGTGTAGAAGTGTATGAGAAGGAAAACTTAGAATTGTTAAGAACCTTAGCAAGAGCTGTGGGCTGCAGACCTCATAAAATTACTACTGAACAACGCCAAACACTTCATTTAGCTGCTGTTTTTGTAAATAATTTTACAAATCAACTCTATAGAATAGGCCATGAAATTTGCGAAACAAAGAACATAGAATTTGAAATTCTGCATCCATTAATTGAAGAAACTGCTAAAAAAGTACAGCAAATGTCGCCTTTTATGGCACAAACTGGTCCTGCAAAACGCAATGATAAAAAAACAATTAAAAGACAGTTAAAATTAATAGAAAAAGAAGAGCACGAAATTATTTATAAACTGCTGACCTCATCTATTAAGAAGACGCATAATGTTTCGAGTTATAAAACTAGAACAGTAAAAACCAATTAAAATTAGCACCACCAATGAGCGACGAAAAAAGTTACAAAGAATATTTAGTAGATATAACCACTTTCATTTTTGATGTAGATGGTGTTTTAACCGATGGAACGATTACAGTAACCACTGATGGCGAAATGCTCAGAACCATGAACATTAAAGACGGGTTTGCGCTAAAAACAGCTATTGATGCTGGCTTTAACTTATGTATTATTTCTGGTGGATCTAATGAAGGGGTTCGTAAACGCTTGGCTGGTTTAGGCATAAAAGACATTTTTTTAGGCGCACATAATAAAATTGAACAACTCAATGAATATTTAGATCAGCACAAGGTTTCTAAATCTGAAGTCTTGTATATGGGCGACGATATACCAGATTATCCTGTGATGAAATTGGTTGGTTTACCATGTTGTCCGCAAGATGCTGTGCCAGAAATTAAAGGGATTTCTAAATATATTTCTCATAAAAATGGTGGTAAAGGTGCCGTGAGAGATGTTATAGAGCAAGTCTTAAAAGTACAAGGCAAATGGAATGGGAATTTTAATGCTAAGTATGACTAGTACGAAGTATGAAGTAAGAAGTATGAAGTAAGAAGTAAGAAGTAAGAAGTAAGAAGTAAGAAGTAAGAAGTAAGAAGTAAGAAAATTAAATATTTATAGTACAACTCCCTCAAATGATTCACATTCTCAATTTAATCCGCTGGAAAAACTTAGTAATGATTGCATTTATGCAGTACTTAATAAAATATGCTTTACTGATACCATTTCAAGACAGTCATAATGTGGCCATATCTTTATCGCATTTTAATTTTTTCTTGCTTGTTTTAGCCACACTGCTTATCGCAGCAGGTGGTTATGTTATCAATGATATTAATGATATAGAAACCGATAAAATCAATAAACCTAATCAACTCCTTGTTACAAAAAACATTAGTGAAAAAGATGCGTATTCCCTTTTTATGGCACTCAATATCTTAGGTGTAGGATTAGGGTTTTATTTAACTTATGGCATTGGCAAAACTGGCTTTTTTGCCATCTTTTTTGTGGCTTCTGCACTACTCTATATTTATTCCACATCACTCAAACAAATTGCCGTAGTAGGCAATGTAGTGGTTTCTATAGTGGTTGCTCTTAGTATTTTGTTGGTCGGTATTTTTGAATTAATCCCACCAATGAATGCATCTAATGAAGCCGTACAAACAACGTTTATTAATATAATAAAAGACTACGCCATTTTTGCCTTTTTAATTAATCTTGTAAGGGAAATGGTTAAAGATATTGAAGATATTGAAGGAGACAAAAAAACAGAAATACAAACGTTGCCAGTTCTTTTAGGCAAAGCTAAAGCTAACAAAATCGTTTTCTTTATCTCTTTACTTCCTATTCTATCCATTGTATATTACGTTATTACTTATTTATTTAAGCAATTACCCGTTGTAGGTTACTTTTTAATTTTGGTTATAGCGCCTTTAATTTATGCCAGTATTAAATTATTTTCTGCTGAAACTAAAGCAGATTACAAACACATTAGTTTCATCTATAAATTAGTGATGCTCTCTGGCATGTTGTCTTTAGTACTTTATTATTATATCTTAAATTAATATGTTAAACAACAAGCTTAAAGACTACAATATCATTTTGGCCTCTGCTTCACCGCGTCGTCATGCATTTTTAAAAGATATGCATCTTGATTTTGAAATAAGGTTAAAACCCGTAGACGAGATCTTTCCGAAGCATTTAAAACGAGAAGAAATAACCGATTTTTTAGCCAAACTTAAAGCCGAGCCTTTTGCTAAAGACCTTAATGACAATGATATTCTCATTACAAGTGACACCATCGTTTGGCTAGAAGACAAAGCCTTAGGGAAACCTAAGGATGAAGCGCATGCCTTTAAGATGATAAAATCCTTAAGCCACAAAACTCATGAGGTTGTTACGTCTATTTGCATTTCTTTTAATGGACAGCAACTACTAGAAAACACAGTCACCAAAGTGACTTTTAAGCCGCTCACTGATGAAGAAATCTGGTATTACATCAAGCATTTTAAACCATTAGATAAAGCAGGTGCTTATGGGATACAAGAATGGATTGGTGCAATTGGTATTACCAGTATTGAAGGGGCTTACAATAACGTCGTTGGCTTACCAACACATTTACTTTACAAAACGTTAAATAGTATTGCGGTCGGTAGCTAGAAACGTATCTTTATTATAAAAAATAAGATGTTATGATAAAGTATATAAAACCTATTCTAGTTGTAGTTGCAGTTAGCCTTTTAAGCTTTACGGCTTGTAAAGACGAAAGCACAAAAGAAAAACCTGAAACTGCTATGCGTTCTGAAGTAATAGCAGAGCCAAAGCCACCAAAAAAAATACTATCAGAAGACTTTAAAGACTATTGGTATAATGGCGAAGCCGAGATTACATCGTACAAATTAGAGCAAGCGCGCTATGGCGAAATTAAGGACGGAACTTCTGTGCTCATCTTTGTTACTGAAGACTTTTTACCTAAAGAGCAGGTTAAAGCAAACCATTATAACGCGAGTAATATTCCAGTTTTAAAATTAAATATGACCAAGAATTTTAATACTGGTATTTACCCTTATTCTATAATGCAAAGCACTTTTTTTCCTGTTTCTAATAACCAACATGCCATAAAAATTTCGGCTTCTATACAAGAATGGTGTGGCCAAGTGTATACCCAATTAAACAATCGAGAATCCTTTGAAATAATGTCTCATTCTTACTTTGAAGGTGAAGCGGATAACACATTTTCTCTCGAAAAAAATTGGACCGAAAATGAACTTTGGGTAAAATTAAGAATCGACCCTAAAAGTCTACCTGTTGGCGACATAACTATTATCCCGTCTATTGAAAGCGCAAGGCTAAATCACGATGAGCTTAAAGCTTACAAGGCGACTGCCATTCTTAAAGAAGATAGTTATACTATTAATTACCATGAATTAAGACGTACTTTACAAATAGAATTTAATTCAAAATTCCCATATGAGATTTTAGGCTGGACAGAAACAACCACAACAGGTAAAGGACCTTCAGAAAAAACGCTGACTACAAAAGCAACAAAATTAGAATCTCTAAAAACGGATTATTGGAACAAAAAAAGTAATGCCGATTTAAGTCTAAGGACCGATTTAAAATTGCAATAAACAAATATTAGTTTAAATTTAGATATCAATAATTATTTTTAAATGACAGGCTTTTTATCTCATTATCAGTTTGAAATTATTAGAACACTAATTTTATTAGTTGTTATTATAGTCATTCGATCCATAATTGTAATTACAGTAAAAAATATAGGTAAAAAAAGTGGAACAACGGAAGCCAGAGCTGGCTTAATAGGACGCTATGCTACAGTCCTCTTGGTGCTCATTGCCATATTAATAGAAGCCTTTATTCTTGGAGCAGAACCTGAGCAAGTTTCATTAGTATTCTCATCAGTATTTGCCGTTATTGGCGTAGGCTTATTTGCAATTTGGTCTATCTTAAGTAACATCACTTCTGGTGTAATAATGTTCTTTTCTTTTCCTTATAAAGTAGGAGACAAAATTAGAATACAAGATAAAGATTTCCCCCATTGAAGCGATAATTGAAGACATTGGAGCGTTTCAAATTCATCTCAGAGATGATAATGGCGATTTAGTGACCTATCCTAACAATCTTATTCTTCAAAAAGCAGTAACTTTACTACAAAAGGATGCATTAGACGATACAAGTATTTTGTAATATAGTATCGTGTTTATTCTAAAAATCTTAAAACATGGTTTTAAAACGTAAGGTCAAAAAAAGAACGGAACATTACAAAAAACATGTTGGCCAAGTGCCAGGCACATTAATCTATACTGGAGAAAAATCGGACAAGGAATTTTATATTGAAGCCTTCGATTATACCAAAGACACGTTTTTAGAACGTGTATTAACAACTATTGAAGATACTTATTCTTTTAAAGACACCGATTCTGTTTCTTGGATTAATGTAGACGGCTTAAAACACACCGAACAGATTGAAAACATTGGCAAACAGTATAATTTACATCCTCTCGTTTTAGAAGATATTGTAAACACTACGCAACGACCAAAAATAGATGAATACGACGATTATGTGTTTATAGTGTTAAAAATGCTATACTATGATAAGGATGAAAACATTGTTATAGAGCAAGTCAGTTTTGTATTAGGTAAAAATTACGTGTTGTCTTTTCAAGAGTCTGAAGGCGATGTTTTTGATACCATTAGAGAACGCCTTAGATTAGGCAATGGACGAATTAGAACTCTAAAATCGGACTACCTATTATATGCATTAATCGATGCCGTTGTTGACAATTACTTTAGTATTATTGAAACTTTAGGCAATAAAATTGAAGATTTAGAAACCGATTTATTTGCTGGCAACACTAGAGAAAATATAAGCGTAGACGTACAACAGTTAAAACGAGAAATCTTAAAAGTAAGGCGTGCTATTTTTCCTCTTCGCGAAATCATTAACCGCGTAGAAAAAGGTGAACACCCATTAATTTACAAGAAAACAATCACTTATTTTAGAGATATTTACGACCATTTAATTCAGGTTTCAAAAAATATAGATATTTACCGCGAAATGATATGGAGTTTAATGGATATGTATATGACTAGCATAAGCAACAAGATGAATGAAGTGATGAAAGTGCTCACTATTATTTCATCAATATTTATTCCGTTAACATTTCTTGCTGGTATCTATGGAATGAATTTTGAATACATCCCAGAATTAAAATACCGTTATGGCTACTTTGTGTTATTAGGTGTTATGTTCATTATGTTTATTGGATTGTTGTATTATTTCAAACGTAAGAAATGGTTGTAATTAAAACATCTTAAATAACTTGAATACATTAACGATATATGATTGGGTTAAATTAGGATTAAGTATTTCTATTTCGATAATTCTGCTAGTTTTCCGGTACTCAATGATATCGGAAACTATCGTAACATGTTTGTTGCTTACTATATTGGTATTCGATATAGTTAAATATAACAGAATCAATAATTTTACATCAGTATTGATACACTATTTGTCTTGGATTTTCATAATGTCTTGTGTCATCTATGTTAGGAGAGTTGGGTTACATTTTTGGTCGCCATTAGTATTGATTTTATTCATAAAACCTTTAGCCCTAATCTTCAATATATTAAAGTTTAAAAAACTATACATAACTAAAACTATTTTAGGAAATTTATGGCTAATAAGTCTGTCACTATATTTGATAGAACTAATTTTAAATTCTACTCATGGCTTAGCATCATTTGCTCTAAAATTGGCTATTATCTCTACTCTTGAAACGACTCTAATCATTTTAATAAGTAATAAACTATTAATTTATGAACCTAGCATTATAACAATGGGTTGGAAAAAAATTAAAAATCACTTCTAATATTCCCAGTAAATTTTTAACATGATTACAAAGCAAAGACCAATCCTAATCATAGCCATTGTTATTTCTCTTGCTATAGAAATTCTTCTAATAGTTTCTGTATATAGTAATGTAGGCAGCGAAAGACTACCTGCGCAAATAGGACGCTTGGTCTTTCAGCTAATTTTTATGGTTTGGGCATTGACTTCAAAATCTAACACAGCGCTTTTTGTTTTAATGGCTTACCACCTCGTTACTGGTTTTATTATTTTAAATTCAAATACAGCTTCAGAATTAATAGCCAAAGGTTTAATCGCTTATCACATATTAATCGGTTTAATGATATACTTTCATGAGTATATTGAAGGTCAATTATTCTCTAAAAATCATTAAAAAAATAAGACTTAGAACAACGTAAAAAGCCAAGCTCATTTAATTTGTACAAAATAATTCGTTACCTTAACATCTAATTAGATTTTAAAATGAAAAATGTATTAGCTACTATTATAGGATTGATTGTTGCAAGTATCACCGTACATATCTTTGAAGCCGTAATTGGTCATAATCTATTTACTTTTCCTGAAGGTGCAGAGCTCTCAAATACGGAATGGATAAAAAACAATATGGACAAAATTCCTATGGGTTCTAAAATTTGTGTCGTATTTGCGCACTTTGCAGGTATAATTACGGGTATGTTTGTGGCTGCTAAAATTTCTAAACAAAGTGTTATTCCTTCTCACATTACAGGTGGTTTAATGGTCTTAGCAACTTTTGTAACCATAGTGATGCAGCCAAAAGAACTTTGGTTTTCAATTTCTGATGGTGTTTTTGCGATTTTAGGTTTTTTAATAGGAAAAGTTTTAGCTCAAAAACAAATCACAGATTTTTAGACGATTTATCTATTCCTAATAACCAACTAGGATCAGGACAATTTCTTTTATAAAACAAGAGCTCATTTTCACTGGTGACACCAGGATAATCACCTGAGTAATTCATAATATCTTTTATTATCTGAAAATGTAAATGCGGCGGATAATCACCATTTACTTCTGCTGTTCCCAAGGTTCCGATTTGAGTTCCGGCCAAGACGTTGTCACCCATACTAATGTTTGTTATGGAATCTAAGCTTAAATGCCCATACAAGGTATAAAACTCGAAATTACTAATGTTATGTTTTAGAATTAGTGTTGGTCCGTAATCACCATGGTTGGTGTTGTTTTTAAAACTATGAATACAACCATTTAGAGGTGCAAAAATTGGTGTATTTGCCTTTATCCACATATCCACACCTAAGTGAATATCGCGATCTTCGTTAGTATCTTGTGCGTTAAAATAGCGGCTTCGTTTATAAATGCCACGCTTCTCTAAATAACCACCATAAGCTAACTGAGCTTTATGAACTTTAATATGTGCTGTTATATAGGCCTCCAAATCTGTAGCGCTAGCCAAATTAACCTGTTTTAATTTAGGGTTATCAATAGATAAATCTAGAGACACACAATCTTGACTATCCCTTAATGTTTGGATGACGGCATGCGCATTGAGAGACTTTAAAAAAATTTCAAAACTTGAAAAAGGCATAAAATAAAAATTTCCATAAAAATAGAAAACTATTTAATGGAAAGCGGAAAGGAGTACCAGATTCTAATGTTAATCTGAAAAACAAAATTTACATGACACTCTTGATTAAAATTGAAAGGCAACCAATGCCTAACCAATATTTTTTTTTAATTTACAATGACATTACTAAATTTAGCATTAACAACAACATTTCTGTTTGAATCTTCACTATTTGGTAAATTTCTTATGGTCTTTTGTGTTTTAGATTTATTGTTATACTTAGATCTGTTCCCCTTAAAATAGAGAATATAATCAACATCTTTAGGCAAATTTATTAACGCATCACTATGTTCTAAAACTAAATTTAGATTCTTAAAAACATCTGAAATATTAGAAATAGTAAGGTCTCCAAAACTACCATCAATAATACCAGTTTCGGTAAGATTTTGAATATTAATATTAGATGATTTAGCGTTGAGAACTAAACTTTTAGCATTTTTAATCTGTGCTTTATCTACAAAGTTGAGGTTTAAGGTTCCTACGTTCCATGTATCTACCACAACTGGTGAATACGATACATTGATGGAAGTATCACTTCCATCAATGTGTTCTGCTGCCAAGAATGAATGCGAAATATCGCCTCTCATGTTATAAATCACAGAGCTCAGTTTTAATTCGCCATGTCTTATATCTGTTTTTAATTTAGCTTTTTTAGGAATTTTAATTTTAATTACCTTTTTCACTTTACTAGTGCTACCTGTTTCTAAACGATGAATAACCTGAGCATTTCGTCTATTTTGCAACGCATCACGTCTTGCTTCTAAAGCAGCTTTACGTGCATCTCTTTGCCTATGCAAAGCTTCTTCCCTTTTTTGATGCGCTTCTCGTCTTTCCTCCATGATCTCAGAACGTTCATCCATCTCATGACTAAAACGCTCGCCCCAAACTTTTATCTTTTCTTCCCATTCTTTACCGAATTTCTTACTAAACGCTTCGCCCCATTTTTCCATTTCCTTTCCATATTTTTCTCCAAATTTTTTGCCCCATGCTTCCATATCCTCTGTCCATTTGCCATCAAAACGTTGCGCATATTCTTTTCCCCATTTTTCCATTTTTTCTTGGTAACCAGCTTCACCAAACTTTCTAGCCCAATCTTCCATTTGTTTCTGAAATTCTTTTCCACCTTTCTTTTCGTATTTTTTGCTCCATTCTGCTAAATACGCCTCACCTTCCTCTTGGTATCTCTCATAATCAAACACTATAGTCGTTACGCCTTTTGGTAATTCGGGTAATTCTGGCATCACAGGCATTTCTGGCAATTCTGGCATCTTTGGCATTTGTATCATTTCTGGAAGCTCTGGCATCTCTGGCATCTCAGGCATTTCTGGCAACTCTATAAGCTGATATTCTAAATCATTTAATAAAACCGAATAATCATCGGAATCTAACAAACCAACATGTCTACCTCCAAGAGATGAAATGGACACTTTAGAATTAGACCCTTCTACCTTAAGACTCCAATGCTCCAAAGCGTCTTTTAATTGCTCCGTAGATAATATTTCGCTTTCAATATAAGCTTCAATTTCTACAGTGTTTTTATTCCAAGTTTCTAATTGAATTTCTACATTACTGGTGTTTAAGTCTACAACGACATCCTTATTTACCTTAATGGTTTGCGATGTTTTGTTCAATGTTTTCTGTGCATAACCTAAAGTGGTAAAAAGGCAGAGGATTAAAATTTTGATTTTGTTCATGATTTTTTGATTTAACTGTTCGTTTTTTAATTGAATTTGATTGATTGATTTAAGAAGTTATTTGCTCAATTGGTACATCACTAAAGTCTTTAAGCTTATCCTTCAAACGCATAACAAGCTTTAAACGAAACTTTAAATTTTGTATCAATGCATCTAAGGTGGCTTCATTAGGTCCGTTTTTATTTAGCTCTATCGTTAATCTTTTATACTCGTCATTTAACTCTTTTAAGCGCGCTATATAACCATCAAACAATTCTTTATTTTCTGGTGTTAATTGCACTTTAGACAACTCTAAATTTATACTCGCCAAGTAATAATCTTCTACTTTTTTAAAATCTGGTGAAACATCACCCAACGTTTTTATTTCCGTATCAACCACCTGAATTGGGTCTTTATCTTCAACAGAATGATTAAACATTTTTAATCCTCCAATGCTTAACCCTAATAACAGTATGATACTGGCAGCGACTTTAAAAAACGGAAATTTATGTGATGATTTTTCTTCAACAGGAAAGGCTTTATCTAATTTCTGAAGAAAGCGAAGCTCATGACCTTCAGACATTTTCAAGTCTTTATTTTGAGTATTATTCTTATATAAATCTCTAATATCTTGCTTCATTTTGTTTTACTTTTAATGCGTTTTGTAACTTTTGTTTGCCACGAGACAACTGCGTTCTTGAGGCGACTTCAGTGATGTTTAGTATTTCAGAAATCTCTTTATGATCATAACCTTCTATTAAATATAACAACACCACGTATTTGTATTTTTCGGGTAGCTTTTCAATTTCAGCATTAATGTCTTCAACTGTAATTTCTGGAGCTACTTGCCAATCAGTATCATTGTCATTGGTAACATGGCTTATATGAAAATCTTCTAACGCTACCAACCGTTGATGCTTAGACTTTAACGTATCAATACATCTATTAATGACAATTCTTTTTAACCAAGCGCCAAAACTAACTTGAGCTTTAAATTGATCTAATCTAGCAAAAGCACTTATAAAAGATTCTTGTACAACATCCTCTGCTTCCATAGTATTATGTACATACCTTCTGGCTACAACTAACATTCCATTACAATACTGATTGTACAGTTGTAATTGGGCTTGCCTATTGTTCTGTTTACACAGTTCAACAATATGAATTTGAAACGTACTAATTTTGGTTTTGGTTTTTTTGATTGATTATACACTAAAGACGACACAAAAAATAAAGTGTTGCAAAAATTTATCTTAAAAGATCATTTTTTTATAAGAAATGCTTAAAATTCAGCGTTAGTAACTTATAAATTTAAGGATTTGAATTATCTTTAGACATAGAATGCATAAGTTTGCATTTCATTTAACTTTCTTAATTTTTTAGAATAACAACTATGCTAAAACGCCTCCTTATTATTCTCAGTATATTAGCCTTAGGTTTACTATTATATTCTGTATTTGTAGAAAATATTTTCTCGCCACGATTGAGTCCTAAAGACACAGCAGAAATCGCGCTTAATGATTTAAAATTAAAAGTAGAATACAACAGACCTTCTAAAAGAGAACGTATTGTTTTTGGCGCTCTTGTTCCATTTAATCAAGTATGGCGAACAGGTGCAAACGAAGCCACAACCTTTGAGACTAATAAAGATCTCTTAATAGATGGAATGGTTTTAAAAAAAGGAAAATACACCATTTGGACTGTGCCTATGCAAGCACAATGGAAAATAATGTTTAATTCTAAGCAGTATGATTGGGGTGTTAATGAAAAAATGGAACCAATGTGGGATCCAAATTATGACGCCTTAGAAGTTGTTGTGCCTTCAGAACAAATTGATGAAACTGTAGAACAATTTACAATTGCTTTTGATCATAAAACTGGGAATCTTAAATTAACGATGGCTTGGGACAATACTATTATTGAACTGCCATTAAGATCGCATACGCCTTCAAAACCTTAATATGTGATGCAAAGCGACAAAAAAGATAAGCTATTTAAGTCTGCTTTGCATGAGCAAAAAGGTGTCAATTCGCCTAAAAGCCTTAGTTCTAACGCTGCAAAAACCATAAAAGAAAACCGACAAAAACAGCCTTCTGTCCATGAATTGGTTTCTGGTATTACTTCAAAAAACATTACAGCATTAAGTAGAGCTATTACCTTAGTAGAAAGCACAAATCCCTTACACACTAAAAAAGCGAACGACATCATTACTCAATGTTTGCCTTATGCTAATAATTCGGTAAGAATTGGTATCACAGGTGTGCCTGGTGTTGGAAAAAGCACCTTTATTGAAGCTTTTGGATTGCATCTCACCGCTATTGGTAAAAAAGTAGCAGTCCTTGCCGTAGACCCAAGTAGCAGTCTAAGCAAGGGCAGTATTTTAGGTGATAAAACCCGAATGGAAGATTTAGTGAAGCATGAAAATGCATTTATTAGACCTTCGCCCTCAGGAAATTCTTTAGGAGGTGTTGCCAGAAAAACCAGAGAAACCATTATTTTATGTGAAGCTGCTGGTTATGATGTTATTATTATTGAAACCGTAGGTGTTGGTCAAAGCGAAACGGCTGTGCACAGTATGGTAGATTTCTTTTTATTACTAAAACTCGCTGGTGCTGGTGATGAATTACAAGGTATAAAACGTGGCATCATTGAGATGGCAGATGCCATCGTTATTAACAAAGCTGATGGGGACAATATTAAAGCTGCGAAAACAGCTAAAGTAGAATTTAATAGAGCGTTACATTTATACCCTTCTAAAGACTCTAAATGGTCACCAAAAGTTACTTTATGTAGTGCTTTAAAACGTGAAGGCATTAATGACGTTTGGAATCTTATTGAAGAATACGTTAAAACCATGACAACGAGTAACTATTTTGAAAACAACAGGACACAACAGAATAAGTTTTGGTTACTCCAAACCATAGAAGACCGTTTAAAATCTAATTTTTATAATACTTCTAACATAAAAGAAGAATTAGAATCTCAAATTAAATTAGTTAAAGCCGGAAAAACAACACCTTTTGCTGCTGCTGAGTATATATTAAACCTGTGAATAAAAAAATAATATATGCCATACTCATATTAAGTACCATTAGCTTAATAATTTTGGCACATATTCATCTAACTATCTACCAACATTATATGAGATCTACTGCTAAAACGCGTGCTTTATTTGGTCTATCAGAATGGTTAATCTACGGTTATAGATATTATTACGGTATAATGCCTTTAATAGGTTGCATAGTGAGTTTATATTTAGCCTTTAAAGCAGAATTAAAACAAGTTGCCTTATTAGCTGCATTGATTTCATTTATGGCGATTCTATTTTCAATATTTAGTATTTGGCGATTGTTTATTTAAAACAGCAGCTTTAATTAAATAGGCTTTATCGCTAATATAAAAAACAATACTTTTGTATAGACTAAGCACATAAGCACATGACGTATAAGTTTACTATCATAGTTCCTGTTTATAACGAAGAGGACAATTTAGACCGTGTAGAAAAAGAGCTTTCTAATTATTTAGACATAGCGACTGTTTCTACATCCATTTTATTTGTAAATGATGGTTCTAGCGATAATAGCCAAGCGTTAATTGAAGGTATTTGCGAACGTCATGAAGCTTTTGAATATATTCTATTTAAAGAAAATAGAGGCTTGAGTGCTGCGATAAAAGCTGGTTTTGACCATGTAGATTCTGAACTTGTAGGTTATATAGATTCTGACTTGCAAACGGCACCCGAAGATTTTAATATTTTATTAGAACATATAGATACGCATGAATTAGTCACTGGTGTGCGCTCTAACCGTAAAGATTCCTTTGTAAAAAACATGTCGTCTAAAATAGCAAACGGCATAAGACGTGCATTTACAAAAGATGGAATGGATGATACTGGCTGCCCACTAAAAGTTATACGAACAGATTATGCGAAGCGCATCCCAATGTTTAGAGGATTACATCGTTTTTTACCTGCAATGATTATGTTGCAAAACGGTCGTGTTACACAAGTGACAGTGCAGCATTTTCCAAGAATGGCTGGCACTGCTAAATTCGGATTGTGGAACAGATTACTTGGCCCTTTAATGGATTGTTTTGCTTATCTATGGATGAAAAAAAAATACATTAATTACGAGGTATCAAAATCTAGTAAATAATTAGGACGTCTATTATTACAGTGACCTAGGTAACCATTGCTAATGGTACAAATGTTTGGACTAAATTGAATTTAAAACAACATCTTTAATATTGAAAGACTGGATTATTTACAGCATCGGATTTTTAGCTCAGATTTTATTTTCTTCTCGGCTAATTATACAATGGATAGCCTCAGAAAAGCAACGTAAGGTCATAACACCAAAAACGTTTTGGACACTGAGTTTAATCGCTTCTTTTCTCTTATTTATCTATGGTTATTTACGTTTAGACTTCGCCATTATGCTTGGTCAGAGTTTAACCTATTTCATTTATATTAGAAATTTACAATTGCAAGGTCAGTGGCAGAAGTTTCCAAAAGTCATTCAATATTTGTTATTTTTTGCACCTATTTTCATTGTAATATTTTACTTTAACAACAATCAAATAGATGTCGACTTACTTTTTAAAAATGCAGACATTCCTACTTGGTTATTAACCTTAGGTGTTGTTGCTCAAGTCATTTTCACATTGCGATTTGTTTATCAATGGATACATTCTGAACGCAACAAAGCATCAACCTTACCAATGGGATTTTGGGTCTTGAGTTTAATTGGTGCTGGTTTAATATTAACCTACGCCATCATTAGAAAAGACCCAGTTTTATTTGTTGGTCATTTATTCGGCCTTATAATTTATGCTCGAAATGCATATCTCATTAGACAAACCAAAGATTAATAATGATAAAGTTAATAGAAAAACAGCCCATCCTTAGTCTATTATGTTGTGTAGTTGTTATGCTAGGCTTTACGATAGATGCCATACCTGTAACCATTATGGAAGCTCGTAATTTTATTTCGGCTAGAGAAATGCTCACAGATGATAACTGGATTTTAACCACTCTTAATGGCCAAGCACGTTACCAAAAACCACCATTACCAACATGGATTACAGCCATTTTTGGCTATATATTTGGTATAACCTCTGTTTTAGCATTACGCTGGCCTACC
The DNA here is from genome assembly GCF_013249045.1 of Winogradskyella eckloniae. Classification (GTDB taxonomy): domain Bacteria; phylum Bacteroidota; class Bacteroidia; order Flavobacteriales; family Flavobacteriaceae; genus Winogradskyella; species Winogradskyella eckloniae. The sequence continues at coordinate 476,429 of NZ_JABRWP010000003.1, read as the reverse complement.
TTACTTTTTGTGGCGAGTATTGGTGTTTCAATTTATTTGCTGTCAAAAAAATTAGAGTTATCTAAAGCACATAGTCTTATCAATGGTTTTATAGCTATAACCTCATTTTATATTATTGGAATTACCATTGAAGCGCCTTGGGATATTTACACCCATGGCTTTATGCTGATGGCATTACATCAATTATTTCTAATGTTTAGAACAAAAGAAACTTCTATTTTAAGAAGCTTACTTTTTGTGTTGTTTTTAGCAGGTTCCGTATTATCTAAAGGCCCTGTTTCATTATATGTGTTATTCTTACCATTTGTAATAGCCTATGGCATTGTGTTTAAGTTTAAAGGCCAACCGATTCATTTTTTAAAACTTCTTAGTCTATTAATCTTTGGTATTGTTTTAGGTGGATGGTGGTACTTTCATGTCCGAATTGCCGATCCTAAAACATTTACCGCTATTGCAGAACGTGAAACATCAAATTGGAGTAGCTATAATGTAAGACCGTTTTATTATTACTGGAGCTTCTTTGTACAAAGCGGATTGTGGACAATCCCAGCTTTTATTAGTTTACTTTATCCTTATTTAAAAACACGAGTTTCAAATATAAAAGCATATCGTTTTAGCTTCTTTTGGACCATTTTTGCAGTGATTCTATTGTCTGTAATTCCTGAAAAAAAATCGCGTTATTTAATGCCTGTTTTAATTCCTTTGGCCATAAATATTGGCTTCTACATTGAGTATTTAATTAGAGAATTCAAAACTATAACTTCAAAAAAAGAAACGATTCCTGTATATTTTCAATTTGGCTTAATTGGCACTATTGGCATCTTATTTTGGGCATCTGGTTTCTTTTTATTATCTGATACAGAGGGCTCTACTAAAATTAGATTTTTTATGGCCAGTGCAGTCTTAGCCATTATTGGTTTTTTCATTTTTAAAAACTTAAGAACAAAAGACATAAAAAACGTATTCTATCTTGTTGTAGCGTTTATGATGAGTATAGGAGTCTTGGTATTACCATTAGCAAAAGGCCAAGCGCAAGCGCATTATAAAGCCGTTTCAGAATTAAATGCTGACCACTTAAAACTCTACACCTTAGATGGTGTTTCTCCAGAAGTGTTATATAATTATGGGCGTAAAATTCTCAGTTTAAAAACGAAAGACGGCATTTTAATTCCTGCTGAAAAACAATTTAGACTGTTAACCTCAACGTCAAAACCAGAAGATATATCAGAACTTTCTAAATTATATACTATTGAATTTATAGCTACTTATGATTTAAATTTTTCTGCTAGAGATCATAAATCAAGACTGGTTAATCAATTATATAAGCTTACTTTGAAATAAAACGTTTCATTAAATATTTGTTCAGCTTATAAAATCCAAAACCCGAAATGGCTCCAAAGAGTAATCCGCATGCAATATCTAATGGATAATGAACACCAACATAGATACGACTGTAGGCCACGACTAAACTCCAAACAATTAAAATATAAATAAGATTTTTAAAATACGGTCTTAACAATAAACCCGCGAATAGTGCTGTAGACATAGAGTTAGAAGAATGACCTGAGAAAAAACCATACTTACCACAACGAGGTGCAATAAAGCGCGTAAAATCCATAACACCTTCTGCTCTACAAGGTCTTGGACGCATAAATGTATCTTTAAAAACATTGGTTATTTGATCTGTAAATGCAATCATACCAGCAATTACCAAAACCATTAAGAGTAAAGCTTTCCAACCAAATTTCTTATAAATTAAAAACAACAATACGAGATATAAAGGAATCGATGAGAATTTATTGGTTATCACTAACCATAAGCCATCCCAAGATGCTGTTCCTAAATTGTTGAGATATAGAAATAACTCTTTATCGTATTGTAACAGTTGTTCTAGCATTAATCATCATATCTAGCCACTTCCCTATCGTAAAAATCAGTAGCTTGTTTAATATAGTTTTCCGTTTCGGTTTCGAGCTCTTTTTCATCGTGCTGATCGAATTCTTCAAACCATTCTACCTCATCATTTTCTAGATTAATTATAAATCTCGGAAATTCTGTATGTATAATATAAATGGCATTAGGAAAATCTGTATTGTCTCCTAATATAAATTTTGGTAGTTCCATGTACTAATTTTTATCTTGTTGCAAAATTAAACGCTTTGTGAGATAATTAAACCTAAAATATAATAAAATTGCAGCTGCTGTTAAACCTGCTAACAGTCCAATCCAAATACCAATGCTTCCATAAGCATCTTCTTTTCCAAGAAAATAACTAATGGGAAAACCAATAACCCAATAAGACACAAAGGTTAATATCGTTGGTATCTTTACATCTTGCAAGCCTCTCAATGCGCCAAGTATAATGACTTGTAGACTATCACTAATTTGAAACACTGCAGATGCCAACAATAATGTAGCAGCAATATCTACAACCTGAGCCGTATCTATCGCATTTACAGGATCATCTAAATCCACATATAAATTAGGCAACATTGTATGAAATATCACAAATAATAACGCAAACAGTATCGCGAAACAAAACCCAATTAAAAATATAGATTCTGCAATTCGTCTTAAGGCTTTAAAATCTTTTAATCCTTTTTGATTACCAACGCGTATCATTGCAGCAACACTCAATCCCATAGCGACCATAAAGGTCATAGATGACAAATTTAGTGCTATTTGATTTGCCGCTTGCGCATTTGCACCTAGTGTTCCGCTCAACCATATCGCAGCTGTAAAAATAGCAACCTCAAAAAACATCTGCATGGCACTAGGTAAGCCTAAATTGGTAAGCTTTTTTAAAGGGTATTTTTTTAGCTCAAAGAATTTAATTTGTGTTACAAACGGTTTGGATTTTTCGCGTTTAGCCAATAACCACCACAAATAAGCGACCATGACAAAACGTGAAACTAAAGTCCCAACAGCCGCACCTACAATTCCCATTTCTGGAAAACCAAATTTTCCAAAAATTAAAACATAGTTAATGGCGACATTCAATAAATTAGCCACTATAGTAGCATACATAGGATATTTAGTCAATGACAGACCATCACTAAACTGCTTAAATGCCTGAAATATAATTAATGGTACTAAAGAAAAAGCAACCAAATCGAGATACGGTAAAGCCAATGCTACAACCTCTTCAGGCTGGTCCATAACATGCATTAAAGGTTTAGCAAATAATAGCATTACAAATAATAGCAAGCCTAAAACAGTACATAAAAACAATCCGTGTTTAAAAACGGATTTCCCTTTAGTAAAATTATTTTCAGAATCGGCCTCAGCTACAAGTGGAGTAATTGCCGTTGAAAACCCAATACCTAAAGACATTGCTATAAAAATAAAGCTATTTCCTAATGAAACAGCAGCCAATTCTGCCGCTCCCAATTGCCCAACCATTACGTTATCTATGAAACTCACAAACGTGTGTCCGAGCATTCCCAATATAACAGGAGAAGCGAGCTTTAAATTATATTTAAACTCCTTTGTATAATTGCTTAAAATCATGGCGCAAAAGTAATACTTCAATGGCCTTTTTGAAGCTAATTATTTCGTAAAATAATCTGAAATTCCTGATAAAATATTTTGAACCGCATACGCTGCTAAAATTAAGCCCATTATTTTACTGATGACCGTAATGCCATAACTCCCTATTCTATCCTGAACTTTTGTTGCAGCCAACAATATTAAACTTGTAGCGCCTATTACTAGCAATACTAAAAGCGTGGTCATTATTTGCTCGTTAATAGTATATGTATGATTATCAGTCAATAACACTACAGCCATTATAGCGCCAGGTGAAGCTATCGACGGAATGGCAACAGGAAAAATAGTCACATGTTTATAATCTGAAATTTGACTTTTCTCCTTTTCTGGTTTACCATCTCCAAAGATCATTGTAAGGGCAAACAGAAATAAGATGACACCTCCTGAAATTTGAAACGCATCTAAGGAAACTTCCATGCCTTCAAGAATGAGTTGCCCAATGACAATAAAAAAGAGTAAAATTAGAAACGCAACACCTGAAGCTCTAAGAGCTATTTTCTTCTTATATTTTGCATCAAACTCTTTGGTTGCTTCTAAAAACACAGGCACTGTACCAATGGGATCAATAACCGCAAATAAAAAAAATATACTCGTTAAAATTTCTGCCATTTAATAAATCCTTTTTGCTTGTGTAATAAATGATAAGCCTTGCTGACCTGCTGTAGAAGTCATAACGCCTTCAAAAAGTGGTTCTGGAGTGTCTTTTAGCACTTTCCAATCAAATAAAAAGTTAGAACCTGTACCACCCGAAATATCGGCTTCATCAATAACTATTTCTACAGTTTCTAAAGGTGCCAAATATACGGTGTTTTTAATATAGCTCTTTAACAGTGTACCATGAGTATCGTAATAATCTGCGTGCGTTAAATATACAGTGTCTTTCATACTCACATTTCTTAAACTAACCATAGCCGTTAAGTTATAGGTTTTATGCTGCGAATAACTATAAATTTGTGAATAAACAGACAAATAAGAATGTCCTGACGTAAATAGCGAATCTGACTTAGCAATTGTCACTTCACGATCGTGCCAGTTTACTTTAATAGGATCCTCTTCACTATCAAAATTGATCTTGTTTTCACAAGCATAAAAACCAAAAAGAATTACGAATAGTGCGCTTAGTTGTTTCATGATGCAATGTATTGGTTAAAATGAATTATAAAGATAATCCAATGGTTTTAAAAGCATTAATTATCCCTAATTATTTTTTAAATTCCAACCGTTTTTCCTCTACTCCTATTCCTAATATGAAGGCTATTCACTGCGACGAATAAGCCTACAGCGTTGGTACTACTTTTTTAGCTGCTTCAAACTCGGTAACCATATCCGCAACAATTTGCGCTACTGGTTTTACATTGTGTATTAAACCAGCTATTTGCCCTATTTCTAATTCACCATCTTCTAAATCACCTTCAAACATACCTCTTTTGGCTCTGGCCCTTCCTAACAATTCTTTGAGTTGCTCTGGTGTTGGACTCGTTTTATAAAGGTCCTGTAGTTCGTTATAAAACTTATTCTTTATTAATCTTACAGGTGCTAATTCTTTTAAAGTGAGTTGTGTATCACCTTCTTTGGCATCTACTACCACTTGTTTAAAGACTTGATGAGCAGACGATTCTTCACTAGCTACAAATCGACTCCCAACCTGTACACCATCTGCACCTAAAACCATACATGCCAACATGGCTTTACCTGTTGCAATACCACCTGCCGCAATTAATGGTATCTGTAGTTGTTCTTTTACCATAGGTATTAAGGTTAAGGTTGTCGTTTCATCTCTTCCGTTGTGTCCTCCTGCTTCAAAACCTTCTGCTACAATGGCATCTACACCTGCTGCTTGTGCTTTTAATGCAAATTTCACACTACTCACCACATGGACAACTATAATCCCTTTATTTTGTAGCCATTGGGTCCAAGTCTTTGGGTTTCCTGCCGAAGTAAATACTATTTTAACACCTTCTTCTACAATGATATCCATTATTTCTTGAATATTTGGATATAACATAGGCACATTTACACCAAAAGGTTTATCGGTTGCCGCTTTACATTTCTGAATATGCGTTCGCAATACTTCTGGATACATAGAGCCTGCACCTAACAAACCTAAAATACCAGAATTACTAGCCGCTGAGGCTAGTTTCCAACCGCTATTCCAAATCATTCCTGCTTGGATTATTGGGTGTTTAATACCAAACAATGTTGTAATTCTATTCGCCATAATTAAACGTTACGCTTTTATAAACTTGAAGGTTTTTGAATATTTTTCATTATTAAGACGAACAAAATAAATTCCTTTTTCTAACTCTGAAACATCTAGCTTAGAGTTGTTATTCGTCATATTTTGACTTAAAATCTTTTGACCTAATTGATTGCAAATCGAAGCTTCAACATTAAGTAAATCAGTTGTACTGTTAATATTTAAATAAGCGGTTACTGGATTAGGATAAATATTAATACCTTCCAATAACACAGCATCTATAGATAATACCGTTGTTCTTGCCAAATCTAAATCTGGAATCCCATAGCCTAAAAAATCATCAGGATTTGTATATTGAGAAGCCGATTCTCTTACCAAGCTCATGACTTCAGAAGGTAATTTCTCTGGTATGGCTTGCCAAAGCGAAGCGATACCACCACACATTATAGGACCACTAAATGAAGTTCCGTTATTTTGCACAATAGCATCGTACTCATCAATAACATAAGCCAATCCGCCTTGTGCAACAACATCTGGTTTTTGATAACCAACCTGAGCCGCACTACCTTGTGAACTAAATGACACATAATTGCCATCTGCATTCACGGCTCCTATACTCAAAACGTTTGGCGAATCTGCTGGTGCACCAACAGTTTGCCAGCTTGTAGCTCCTGAGTTACCTGCACTTACAACAACCAATATTCCTTTTTCTGCAGCTATGGATGCACCTTTTGTTATATATGTAACTTGTCCGTTCATATCTGAAGGCGAATAATCATAACTCGAATTATTATACGTTTGATACCCTAAAGAGGTGTTTATCATATCAACACCCAAACTATCAGCACGTTCTGCCGCTTCTACCCAATAACTTTCTTCAACCGGATTTTCACTCCCTGAATCTTCGGTTCTAAATAAATAGTAGGCTGCATCTGGCGCAGTGCCAACATATTGACCTTGTACAAATGCTGCCATCGTACTCAATACTTTTGTACCATGATTATTACCTGTAAAAGCATATACATCAGCATTTCTGTCTACAAAATCATAGCCATGAAGTAAATCATTATTATCTCTCAATCGCTGAAAAGCAGCCATAGTATTAACATTAGGAAAACCTGCATCCATGACCGCTATTGTGATACCATCTCCTGTGAAATCTGCTAAATGCAAGTTATTTACATTAATCATTTCAACTTGATTTTGCGCATTGCCATATGTAAAAGCTATGGATTCATTTTCGACTTCGTTTTTATCTAAAGGCGATGCATTTCTAGACGCGGCATCCAAACTATTATTCGCAAAATCTATACTCTCTACATAATTTAAATTACTTAATGCATTAATATCTGCTTCAGTCCCTCTAACATGGACAGCATTAAACCATTTAGATTTTGCCATAACAGTTATACCTGTTTGATTTTTTAAATCGGAAATATAGGTTTCATTTACTGGCACATCACGATCGTCTATCACCACATTGTGATTTTGCTTTCTATCAATAGCTTTCTGAGTAAGAATACTTATTGGGTTGGCTATAGATGCGGCAACATTTGGTTTGTCTGTGAGGTAAATCCACGCATCTTCTTGTGCTATGGCGAAAGCATTGACTAAAAACAAAAAAACTAAAGAGAGACTAATTTTCATGGACTGATAAATTTTATACTTTAACTTATTTACGACGTTTACAGTTTCTAGGTTTTATAATCTTAGAAAAAGCCATTAAATAAAGACAAATACCTACTGCAAGTTAGGAAATTACTCCTGAACCTAATAATTCATCGTCTATATACCACGCTACAAATTGGCCTTCGGTAATGGCTGATTGTTTATTTTCAAACGCTACGTAAAGGCCTGAGGCTACTTTATGTAAAGTGGCTTTTTCTAAATCTTGTCGGTAACGAATTCTAGCCATAACAGATAAAGTTTCCCCTTCAGCAATCGCCATATCTTCTCGTACCCAATGCAATTCTTCATTGGTAACAAACAATACATTTCTGTACAAGCCAGGATGTTGTTTGCCTTGACCTGTATAAATTACATTCTCATTAACATCTGTATCTATTACAAATAAAGGTTCTACGGTACCGCCAACACCTAAGCCTTTTCGTTGTCCTTTTGTAAAATAGTGCGCACCTTGATGTTTACCAACTACTTTACCATCAGACATATTATATACTGGTTTTTTAGATCGGTATTTTAACTCTGCTTCTTTTGAATCGAAATTTGGTATGGCTTGATTATAAATTTCTAAATCTGAATTTACCTCAACAATATCACCTTCTTTTGGCTTTAATTGTTGTTGTAAAAACTCTGGTAATCTTACCTTACCAATAAAACAAAGTCCTTGAGAATCTTTCTTTTCTGCTGTAATTAAGTCTTGAGCCTTAGCAATCTCTCTTACTTCTGGTTTTTGTAATTCGCCAATAGGAAACAAAGCTTTCGCTAATTGTTGTTGTGATAATTGACAAAGAAAATAGGATTGATCTTTATTAGTGTCTGCACCTGCCAAGAGTTGATGTATTTGTTTCCCATCTTTTTCAATCGTTGCTTTTCTACAATAATGACCTGTTGCAACAAAATCTGCACCTAGTTCTAGAGCAATATCCATAAAGACATCGAATTTTATTTCCCTATTGCAAAGTACATCAGGATTTGGCGTACGTCCTTTTTCGTATTCATTAAACATATAATCTACAATACGCTCTTTGTACTGCACACTTAAATCTACAGTTTGAAAAGGTATACCTAATTTATCGGCTACCAACATGGCATCGTTACTATCTTCTAGCCAAGGACATTCATCTGAAATGGTCACGGAATCATCGTGCCAATTTTTCATAAAAAGTCCAATCACCTCATAGCCTTGCGCTTTTAAAAGATAAGCTGCAACGCTAGAATCTACTCCTCCTGAAAGTCCTACAATAACTCTTTTCATAAACAATACCTGTAAAACAGGAATCTCATATTTAGTTAAAACATCTTAGTCTAAAAAACTGCGGCAAAATTACAAATAAAAAAAGGCAATCTTGTTAAGATTGCCATTTTCAAATTCTATTGATAGTATAGCTTTAAACTATTCTTTTTTATATATAATTTCTTCTGTGGTATGGTCAATTTTTTTATTAAGCTGTCCTGCCTTGTAATACTTCCAAATCCCATCCTTTTTATTGTCCTTATAATCGCCTTCAGAGACAACTTGTCCTTCTGAATTATAATGTATGGTTTTTCCTTCTAACTGACCTTCTATATAATTAGCATGCCTTAGTAGTACATTTTGCTCCGAATACCATTTTGATTCGCCATGCAATTCGCCATTTTTATAGTTAGCACGTTCTGCAACTTTTCCTGTTTTAAAATAAACAATACGTTCACCCTCTAATAATCCGGCGTCATTATAATGTTCTTTAATCATTATATCTGAAGAATTTTTATGGTAAAAAACCCAATCGCCTGTAAATCGTTTTCCGTTCATTTTACCCTTGCTAATCACTTTTTTAGTTGAAGCAAAAAAGGTAACATCTGCAATACTATCGTGCTCATTAAACACTTTTACTGCACTTAATACACTTTTACCAGAAGATAAAGTGTAAAATTTAAAGGAATCTACTTCTTTACCATGAACAAACGTGCCTTCATATCGTTTTTGATCTGTTTTATGGTAGTTCTTTGTCCATTTCCCATGACGTTTACCGTCTTTATCAAATTGATTTACAGATTTTTGAGCATAACTAGTTGTTAAAAAAACTGTTAAAATAAAAAGAGAATAAATTTTTTGTTTAACCATTTTCTATATTTGTTAAACAAACCAGCGCGGTTTGAATGATGAACACTTTAAAAACTCAAAACAATGAAAATTATTTTAAAAAACTACAAATTACTTGCAGTATTTCTAATGGTTATAAGTTTTACTTCATGTAGCGACGATGATGACAATGGCACAACAGCTCCAACAACTGTTGTTGATATTGCTTTAGAAAACAATTTAACATCTTTAGCTGCAGCCCTCACAGCCACTGATTTAGTAACGACATTACAAGGTTCTGGACCATTTACAGTTTTTGCTCCATCCAATGAGGCTTTTGCTGATCTTTTAACAGCAACTGGTTTAGACTTAGACAATTTATCTACTGCAGAAGAAGATTTAGTAAGAAATATTTTATTGAATCATGTTATAATTGGAGAGACGATTAACTCAACGACTTTGGCTAATGCTGGATCTGGTTATGTAAACACTGGTGCAACTGGACCTAATGGTGCAAATTTGAGTCTATATTTTAAAACGACTAGTGGCGTAATGATTAATGGATCTTCTACAGTAACAAATGCAGATAATATAGCTTCAAATGGTATAGTACATATTGTAGATGAAGTTATAGGGTTACCAACAATAGCGACTTTTGCAACAACAAATCCTGCTTTAGATACTTTAGTTGCTGCATTGGCTTATGCTGACTCAGGAACACCAACTGTTCCATACATAACAACTGTTTCTGATGCTACAGCTGGACCATTTACAGTGTTCGCTCCTACCAACGATGCTTTTTCAGATTTATTAGCAGAATTAAATGTGTCTGCATTATCAGATTTAGGCACTGACACTGTTGATGCCGTATTGTTATATCACATCGTTAACGCTAATGTACAGTCATCACAATTACCAAACGGAACAGTAACAACGCTTGGTGGAGAAATTACTGCAGACAATACGTCTTTTAGTTTAACGGATGCTAACGGCAGAGTAATTAATATTATCGTTTCTCTAGTAGATATTCAAGCAATCAACGGTGTTGTTCATGTGATAGACAAAGTTGTTTTAACACCACAATAAAATAAATAAGGAAATTTATTAATATGTTTTGATTAATAAATAGTTAGGTGCAGAAGCTCAAACGTAAAGTTTGGGCTTTTGTAATTTAAATGGTTTTGGTCTTGTAGATTATTCTAAAATTATGTGACAATCATGGAAGCCACGTACATACGCCCAAAACGTCCAAAAAGATACTTCAATAAAAAAGCCTTAACGCTTAGGTTAAGGCTTCCTTTATAAGACTAAAGAATTACTTCTTTTTATTCTTTTGTTGCGCTTGTTTTTGAGCTTCAGCCTGCTCCATCATTTCAGCCATTTTTTTCTGAAACTTGTTTTGCTTTTTAGGCTTGGTTTTGTTCACTTCAATTTTTGCCAATACCTTGTCTTCATCAATAATGTAGTTTTTAATTACTAACATAATACCAATACTAATTAAGTTTGATATGAAATAGTACAAACTTAAACCAGACGCATAATTATTAAAGAATACCAACATAAGTAATGGAGAGAAGTAAATCATATACTTCATCATTTTCCCCATATCTGGCATCCCTTCTTGTGTTGGCTGCGATGCCACTTGCTGTCCTGTGGTCATTTTCATATAAAAGAATATAGCGACAGCCGCTAATATTGGAAATAAACTAACATGACTACCATAAAAAGGAATACTGAATGGTAATTCTAAGATAGAATCATAAGAACTTAAATCATCTGCCCAAAGGAAACTTTTTTGTCTTAAATCGAATGCTGTTGGAAAAAATTGAAACAAGGCATAGAATACAGGTATCTGCATTAAACCAGGTAAACAACCACTCAACGGACTTGCGCCAGCTCTACTTTGTATGGCCATAGTCTCTTGTTGTGCTTTTAATTTATTGTCTTTATACTTTTCTCTTACTGCATCTAATTCTGGCTTTAAAATTTTCATCTTAGCCTGAGACAAAAACTGCTTATACTGTACAAAAGACAACATTATTTTTACTAAGATAGTCATTACTACAATAGCAATTCCATGTGGTAAATATTGAATTAAAAACCCAAATAATGGAATAAAAATTATTTTATTGATCCAACCAAAAATGCCCCAACCAAATGGAATACTTTGATCTAATCCTTTATCATAAGACTTTAACGTTGCCGCCTCAGTTGGTCCATAATATAAACCTAAACTCTTGTTTATTTCTCCACCACTATAGGCTAATGGTAACTTTGAGGTATACATCTTAGTAAACAATGTATCTATTTCCTCATCGTCAACCAAATTCTTTGAACTCATAGCCACAGACTTAAACGGACTATCATTGGATACTAAAATAGAACTAAAAAAGAATTGTCTATATGATAACCACTCTACTTCTGTTTCAGTTTCATCATCATCTCCCATTTGAGATAATTTATCTACCTTACCATCATCATACATATAAGTTAGTCTTGTATAGCGATTTTCGTAGCTTATACTTTTGGCATGACGAATACCTTTTTGTTTCCAATCTAAAGTAATTGGTTGCGACGTATTAAAAACACCACTTAAACCTTGAGATTTAATTGAGAAATCAATCATATAATCATCTGGCTTCAACTCATAACGGTATTCTAAAAATGCCGTTTCTGAAGCCTTAAATCGCATAGAAATAATGGTATTTGCGCCACTTTTAGTTACCTTAGGCTGAAATGGTAACTCTTGGGTATTAAAGGTGCGATTGTCTGAAGTACCAAACGTTAAATTAAAGGCACTATTATTATCCTTTACCAAATAAATAGGTACTGAATCATAATCCACAAACTTTTTCAATTTAACCTGTGCTAAATGACCACCAATTCTATTAAATTTTAATTCAAAAACATCTGTTTCTACTGTGGTAACATCATCGCCTGGCAAAGTGGCTGCATACCCAAAACGTCCTAATTTTCCTTGAGCAGCTGCTAACTGTGTAGAATCTAACGTTTGCGTATTGGCATAATCATTAGCTGTAGTGACTAGAGGGTCGTCTTGTTTGCTAGAATTAGCTGCTTCAACTTGCTCTTGCTCTGCCTTTTTCTGTGCTTCTAGCTCTTCTGGAGTTGGCTGATTTTGATACATCATAAATACCAAAATTCCGAATATTAGGATAAAACCAATGATTGATTTAGCGTCGAATTTCTTTTCTTCCATGTTTAGTTTTCAATTTTAGACCTGTCAGGTTTTAAAGTCTAACAGGTCTTATAAGGTAACTCTATGGACAACCCAAAAAACTGTCCAAAGTTAATATTGCGCCAAAGTGGCACGTTTTAATATTATTTTTTCTTCTTGTATTTTAAAGATGCTGAAACAAATGCCACAAATAATGGATGTGGATTGCTTACTGTACTTTTATATTCTGGATGGTATTGCACACCAACAAACCAATCATTTTCAGGGATTTCAATGATCTCAACTAAACCAGTTTCAGGATTAACACCTGTAGATTTTAAACCAGAATTTTCAAATCGCGTCTTATAATCATTATTATACTCAAAACGGTGTCTGTGTCTTTCCTTTATTTGCTCTGTTTGGTAAACCTGTTGTGCAATGCTATCGGATTGTAGTGTACAGTCCCAAGATCCTAAACGCATAGTGCCGCCTTTATTAATGACATTTTTCTGCGATTCCATTAAGTTAATTACTGGATCTGGCGTATGTTCATCCATTTCTACTGAATTAGCCGCTTTAAGATTTAAGACATTTCTGGCATATTCTATAACTGCCATTTGCATACCTAAACAAATACCTAAAAACGGAATATTATTTTCTCGTACATACTTAACAGCATCAATTTTCCCTTCAATGCCACGTTCTCCAAAACCTGGTGCTACTAAAACACCATCTAAGTGACCTAATTTAAATGCAATATTACTTTCTGATAAATATTCTGAATGAATAGGCTCTACTACAACTTTAACTTCTTTTTTAGCACCAGCATGTATAAAGGCTTCTAAGATAGATTTATAAGAATCTTGTAATTCTACATACTTACCAATTAAACCAATTGTAATTTCACTTTTAGGGTTTTTATGACGTTTTACAAACGCATTCCAACGTGTTAAATCTGGTTCACTACTTTCTAATTGTAATTGATTTAAGACCACTTTATCTAAGCCTTCGTGTAGCATTAAATTAGGTACATCATATATCGTAGAGGCATCTATGGATTCTATAACTGCTTCTTTTTTTACATTACAAAAACGAGCAAGTTTCGTTTTTAAACCTTCACTTAAAGGGTGTTCTGTTCTACAAACCAGAATATCAGCTTGCACTCCACTTTCCATCAAAGTTTTTACACTGTGTTGTGTAGGCTTTGTTTTTAATTCGCCTGCAGCAGATAAATAAGGGACTAAAGTTAAATGAATTACACAAGTGTTATGTTCGCCTAGATCCCATTCTAATTGTCTAACTGCTTCTATATATGGTAAAGATTCAATATCTCCAACGGTACCTCCAATTTCTGTAATTACGATATCATAATCACCTGAGTTGCCTAAAATTTGAATTCGTCTTTTAATCTCATCAGTGATATGCGGAATAACTTGAACTGTTTTTCCTAAAAACTCACCTCTTCGCTCTTTATCAATGACACTTTGGTATATTCTACCTGTTGTAACATTATTGGCTTGAGAAGTAGGAACATTTAAGAAACGCTCATAGTGTCCTAAGTCTAAGTCGGTTTCTGCTCCATCTTCCGTAACATAACATTCGCCATGCTCGTAAGGGTTTAATGTTCCAGGATCTATATTTATATATGGATCTAATTTTTGAATGGTAATTCTGTAACCTTGTGATTGCAAAAGTTTTGCTAGAGATGCTGCTATAATGCCTTTTCCAAGAGAAGAAGACACGCCTCCTGTTACAAAAATATATTTAGGGTTTGTGGTCATGGTACGTTGTTAAACGTAGGCAAAATTACAAAATTAAATGAGTTAAACCCCATTTGTTTATCGTTTGTTAATATATTCTACAAAACATTCATAAAAGCCTGTATTATTGAGGTATACATCATTTTTTATTTACAAAAGCATACTAAAAGGCGTTCTTCCCAAGCGCACACCTCTAAATATCAATTGCATTTTTGATACTTTGTATTTCTTTTAGTATTGAAAGGTTTCCTTTAAGAAAAAAACAATAAAGCTTTGCCCATATAAATTCCATAGAGATACTTCAACAAAAGGATTTGTGCTATAAATAAAACAGTTCAATATTTATTATTATATGTCAACCGTACCTTCTTAAAAAAACAGAATGCACGTGTATGGCTCTATCGAATCGTTAAATAAATCTAAATGAATGTTTAGAATTTTTATTCTTTTCTATATTTGACGCGCAACTAACTTTATGACCACATGTACCAACTTAGACTCTGTCTATTATTTTTTATAGGCGGCATTATTTCATTACAAGGACAGCAACCAAAAGCATATAATTCTTCAGAAATTTACGAGGCGATCCAAAAACTCAATGTTCTAGGATCGGTACTGTACATTGCGGCACATCCTGATGACGAAAATACAAGGCTAATCTCGTATATGTCTAATGAAGTAAAAGCGCGTACAGCGTATCTGTCGTTAACACGTGGTGATGGCGGACAAAATCTTATTGGACCAGAAATTAGAGAGCTATTAGGAGTCATACGAACACAAGAATTATTGGCTGCTAGACGTGTAGATGGTGGTGAACAACGCTTTTCTAGAGCTAATGATTTTGGGTATTCCAAACATCCTGACGAAACTTTAGAAATATGGAATAAAGACGAAGTTCTAGCTGATGTGGTTTGGGCTATAAGAGAATTTAAGCCCGATGTTATAATCAATCGTTTTGATCATAGAAGAGCAGGTCTTACACATGGACATCATACCACGTCTGCTATGTTGAGTTTAGAAGCTTTTGATTTAGCAAACGATGCCTCTCAATACGCTTCGCAATTAAAGTACACCCAAACATGGCAACCCAAACGATTATTCTATAATACATCTTGGTGGCGCTATGGTAGCCAAGAAGAGTTTAATAAGATTGATAAAAGCAACATGTTAAACTTTGATATTGGTGTTTATTATCCTAGCAAAGGCCTGTCTAACAATGAAGTGGCCGCATTAGCGAGTAGCCAACATTTATGTCAAGGATTTGGAAGACTTTCACAACGTGGTACTCAACAAGAATATATTGAATTTTTAAAAGGTAAACCCTTAACAAAAAAGGAAAGTGTTTTTGAAGGTTTGGATACCTCATGGACACGAATTGAAGGTGGTAAAGCCATAGAAAACATTTTAAAACCTATTGAAGATCATTTTAATTTTAAAAATCCTAGTGAACACTTATCGCAACTGTTAGAAGCATACAAATTGATTCAAAACTTAAAAGATGAGCACTGGAGAACTATAAAAACTAAAGACATAAAGACTATAATTGAAGCTTGTACTGGTTTATATCTTGAAGCTTCAGCTCATAGCCCTACAGCAACACCTAATTCTGAGGTGGTCTTAAATATGGAAGTTTTAAACAGGAGCCATGCTAAAATTGACTTAATGTCTTATCACATGTCTACCCTTAAACGTGGTATTTCTAAAAACATGACCTTAGCTGCCAACCAAAAACTAACTTTTGAAGAAAGTATTGTCATCCCAGAAGACATCAACTACACCACACCATATTGGCTTAACAACCAAAGTACATTAGGCATGTACGATGTAAAGGACCAAAATTTAATAGGTCTACCAGAAACACCACGTGCCGTATTTGTTGACTTTAATTTACTTATCGAAGGCACACCAATACAAATTAAAAAACCTGTCGTTTACAGATACTCGCAACCGGATAAAGGAGAACTATACAGACCATTCGAGATTGTTCCTATAGTATCTGCAAGTCTAGATAATGAAGTCTATATTTTTGATAGTCATGCTCAAAAAGAAATAACCGTTACGGTAAAAGCAGGTAAAGACCATATTGAAGGTTATGTACAAATGGCGTATCCTAAGGATTGGCAGGTGTTTCCAGAAAAACAGAAAATAGCCATAACCAATAAAAATGACATTCAAAAGGTTGTATTTACTATTGTGCCGCCAAAACAGCAAAGCGAAGGATTAATTACACCAATGGTTAATGTTAATGGCAACTTTTTTACTGATGAACTCATTGAAATTGATTATTCTCATATTCCTTTTCAAACAGTTTTAATTCCAAGTGAAAGTAAAATAGTAAGATTAGACATTAAAAAAACTGGAAATAACATTGGTTATATCGAAGGCGCTGGTGATGTTGTCCCTGAAAGCCTTAGACAAATTGGCTATAACGTATCTATCATAAAACCCGAGGAGATTTCTCCAGATAAATTAAGGACTTTTGACGCTATTGTTTTGGGCATTAGAGCCTATAATATTGTAGACGACCTTCAGTTTAAACAAAAACACTTACTCGATTACGTAAAAAACGGAGGGAATTTAGTCGTTCAATATAATACCAACAGACGACTTAAAGTAGAGCAATTAGCACCATTTCATTTAAAATTATCTAGAGATCGTGTCACAGATGAAAATGCAGATATCCAAATTTTAGAACCCAACCATCCCATTTTAAATTTTCCAAATAAAATTACTAGCAAAGATTTTGAAGGTTGGGTACAAGAAAGAGGTTTATATTTCCCAAATGAATGGTCAGAAGAATTTACGCCATTACTGGCTTCTAACGATAAAGGTGAAGCTTCAAAACAAGGCGCATTACTTGTTGCAAAGTATGGAAAAGGCAACTATATATATACAGGATTAAGCTTTTTTCGAGAATTTCCGGCCGGAGTCTCAGGTGCTTTCAGAATTTTTGCTAACTTGTTATCCGCAGAAAAAACCGATTAACGGTCTTTTTTGAAACCATCAACGTATTACAACACCCTCTTATAACTAACTTAAAACCAAAAACATGACAAATCAAAACCAACCAAAACAAAACCAAAGATGGAGCAAAATGTATACAGCAGTATTAATCGCTAATGCGGTTTATATCGTATTATTTTACTTTATTACAGCTTCATTCGCATAAAAAATGCCTCAAATTTTAGACTGGAAAGACTGGGCTGTTTTAATCATTACCTTAGCCATTATCGTTGGTTATGGGACTTGGAAAACAAAAGGGCAAAAAAATGCACAAGATTACATAAAAGGTGGTAACACCTCAAAATGGTGGACTATTGGTCTATCCGTAATGGCAACACAGGCTAGTGCAATTACTTTTCTTTCTACTACTGGCCAAGCCTTTTCTGATGGCATGGGATTTGTTCAATTTTATTTTGGACTCCCAATTGCCATGGTCATTATTTGCTTGGTATTTATTCCTCTATACCATAGACTTAAAGTCTATACAGCCTATGAGTTTTTAGAAAACAGATTCGATCTAAAAACCAGAAGTTTAACTGCTATTCTTTTCTTAATTCAGCGTGGCTTAGCTGCAGGAATTACCATATTTGCGCCTGCCATAATCTTATCTGTTGTGTTAGGTTGGAATATAGTGACCTTAAACATTATCATTGGTGTTTTAGTTATCATTTATACTGTTTCTGGCGGTACTAAAGCTGTTACAGTTACCCAAAAACAACAAATGTTTGTCATTTTTGCGGGCATGTTAGCCGCATTATTTATCATCATTAATTTAATTCCTGAAGACGTTTCTTTTTTAGATGCCATAGACATTGCAGGCGCAACAGGAAAAATGAAAGTTTTAGACTTCTCTTTTGATTTAGAAAACAGATATACCGTCTGGACAGGGCTTATTGGTGGTACTTTTTTAATGTTGTCTTATTTTGGCACTGACCAAAGTCAAGTGCAACGCTACCTTTCTGGTAAATCGATAAAGGAAATGCAAATGGGCTTACTATTTAATGGTATGCTCAAAGTACCTATGCAATTCTTTATTTTATTAGTTGGTGTAATGGTATTTGTGTTTTATCAATTTAACCCTTCACCGCTTAATTTTATAGATAAATCCACGCAGATCGTTTTAGCTTCAGAATATGGTAATGACTACAGAGCCTTACAAGATCAGCAAGCTCAACTTTTTGATTTAAAACAAAAAACGTCATTGCAATTGGCATCATCAGAAGGCAAAGACGAAGCGGCAAAAAAACAACTCGCCGAACTCAACCTTTTAGAGAAATCATACCGTTCGGAGTCCAAGTTTTTAATAAAAAAAGCTGTTGACCCAGACTATGAGAAAGCCTATCATCAGCTTCAAGGTGAGGTTAAAGCCTTAGAACAAGACACAGAAAGCTCAGAATACATTGAAAAAAACGCAGCCCTAATGGCATTATATCGTGATGCTGCAAAGGATACGCAGACTAATGACAGAGATTATATGTTTATTACATTTATCCTCAATAATCTCCCTAAAGGCTTAATAGGTTTATTGTTGGCGGTCATACTTTCAGCTGCAATGTCCTCTACAGCTTCAGAAATAAACGCTTTAGCTACCATTACTTCAATAGATTTATACGGTAGAAATTTAAAAGAAGAAAAGGATGATGCTCATATGGTTAAAGTAACCAAGTGGTTTACATTTGGATGGGGAATCGTGGCCATTATAATTGCTTGCTTTGCGGATCTTGCCGAAAATCTTATACAGTTAGTTAACATCATTGGCTCCATATTCTACGGTAATGTGTTAGGTATCTTTTTACTCGCTTTTTTCTTTAAATATATAAAAGGAAATGCCGTTTTTATTGGCGCACTAATTACTCAAGCCATTGTTGTTATTGGTTGGTGGTTAGATTGGATGCCTTATTTATGGTTAAATTTATTTGGCTGTATTGTAGTCATCTGTATAGCGAACATACTACAAGCCGTAATGCCTAAAAAAGTGGCGTAATGACCTCAAAAATTATAAATTGGGGAATTATTGGAGCTGGAAAAATTGCGACAAAATTTGCTACAGATTTAAACGCGGTTCCTAATTGCAACTTTTACGCTATTGCTTCAAGACACATTGAAAAAGCAGAAACCTTTAAAAACCAATACAATGCAAATGTTGCTTATGGTAGTTACGAAGAGCTTGTTAAGGATAACACTATAGACGCTATTTATATTGCCACACCGCATAGTTTTCATAAAGCCCATTCTACATTATGTTTAAAGCATAATAAACCTGTGCTATGCGAAAAGCCATTCGCTATGAATTTGCAAGAAGTTGAAGCTATGATTCAACTTTCTAAAGAAACAAATACTTTATTAATGGAAGCGATGTAGACCAATTTTCTTCCACATTTTAATTATGTGTTAGAGCTACTTCAACGCAAACATTTTGGACAAATCTTAAAATTTGAAGCTGATTTCGGATTTCACCCAACCTATGATGAAACCTCTAGAGTATTTGATAAATCTGTAGGAGGTGGAAGCTTATTAGACATTGGCATCTACCCAATTTTTGCAGCACTTTCTGCTTTAGGTCAACCAAATTCTATTGAGGCCAATGCAGAATTTTATGATTCTGGTCCGGATTCTAAATGCGATATCATCTTTCACTACAATGCGGCTACAGCCTATTTAAAAAGTACTTTTTTAGAGAAAACAAACACCGAAGCTACATTCTATTATGAAGCGGGTATTATTAAAATAAATAGTCGTTTTCACGAACCTTCTTCGGTTACATTAATTGACAATAAAGGGCATTCTGAAGATATAGACTTCAATTATAAAACCATTGGGTATAGTTTCGAAATTGAACATTTTAACCAACTGATAAGAAGTGATAAAAAAGAAAGCCAGTTAATGACGTTTAAAAAAAGTCAGCAGTTAATTAACACCTTAGACCAGGTGAGAATGCGAATTGGATTGGAATATTAAAACAAAAAAAAACGCAACTCAAATGCGTTGCGTTTTTCAATAGTATTGCTGAGCAAAGTGCTCTAAAACGTTATATTATTTTGCGCCCCATTCTTTAAGAGAGTCTTCATTCATTTTAATATAGTCTGCATTTCCAGCGGCTTTAGAACCTTCTAAAGATTTTTTAGCAATTTCAATCGCACCTTTCTTATCACCAGCAGCAGCATAAATTAAAGATTGCTTACGCAATTGGTAAAAACGAGGTTCCTTTATCATTGACATCGCTTTATCAATCCATTCTTTCGCTTGCTTAATGTCTTTTCCTTCAGTTAAATTATAAACTGCAGCAGCATAATAATCATTTGCAGAAGGACCAGCCATTACTTTTTCTATGGCAGCACTAACCGTTTTATCTGTTGGTACTTTGAATTCTACACCAACATAAGTTTTCTCCCACATCATTCCAAGAACCGCAGAACTACTCGTAATGTCATCTACAGAAATCGTAAACGATTGAATATCCATTTCTATAGGATATACTTTAGCAGTAACTCTTGCCGCAACCTTAGATTCATCAATTTCCTTTGGTGTTCCCCAATTATTCGTATCTGTATAAAAAATGACTTCCCAAGATTTTGCAGAAGGTGTAACAAAAATGGCATAAGCACCAGCTTTTAATTCATTACCTCCTATTTCAACAGCATCACTAAAAGTTACCATTGTATTTTTGTTTGCTCCAGTTCTCCATAATTTTCCATAAGGAACAAGATCTCCAAAAATTGTTCTGCCATTCATTGCTGGTCTTGAGTATTCAATGGCTACATCTGTTAAACCAACAACTTGCTCAAGCTTAGCAGCAGGACTCGCTTGTGGTGTTTTAATTTGTGCATTTACAGAAAACAATAATGTTAACGCAAATGTAAATAGTACTAACTTCTTCATAAATTATAGTGTTAAGTGTGTTTATAATGGGTATAAAATTACGCCTAAAGCTATTTTGTATTTGTTAATAAAAACCTAAAATACCAATTAGTTTTCTTTAACACACTGTTTGTAAGACCTAATAGCTCCTTCAAATCATTGACTTCAAAGTCAACAAGTTCTATGGTAAACATGGCAACAAAATAAATTCTTATTAAATTTTGTTTAACTTTTTAGCAATATTGTTAAACATTATTTATCTTTACACTATATTTAATCACATTTATTATGGCTCAGAAGAAAGCAATCAAACAATCGGACCTTATCGATTATTATATGGATTATGTGTTAACGCATAACCAAAAGCCAAAATCGGTCTATGCTTTTGCAAAAGACCATAATTTTGAAGAACAGAAATTCTATGAATGCTTTGGGTCTTTTGAAGCCTTAGAGCAATCTATATTTCAAATATTTTTCGAGCATACTATTGCTAATCTAGAGAAAAGTGAAGATTATCATGCGTTTGATGCCAGAAACAAAATGCTCAGTTTCTATTACACCTTCTTTGAGATTTTAACAGCGAATAGAAGTTATGTGATTCATGCCTTAAAATCTAATAATAACAAACTTGAAACTTTAAAAGTGCTAAAACATTTAAAAGATAGTTTTACTAATTACGTAGCACACTTAGATATTAAGACTATTGATTTAAAACAAGAACAATTAGAAAAAATTCAGACAAAAGCCTTGAAAGAATCGGCTTGGATTCAATTATTAGTCACACTAAGGTTTTGGATGGACGACGTATCGTCTTCATTTGAAAAGACCGATATTTTTATAGAAAAATCGTTAAAAACAAGTTTCGATTTAATAGATACAACACCATTAAAAAGCATTATTGACTTTGGTAAATTTTTATGCAAAGAAAAAATGCAATCCAAATAGCGCTTATGAAAACTATAGACAGCATACCGATTTCAAAAATATCTAGAGCTAGTAGATTAGTGTCTACTGGTGCAAAAGTTGGTGTTAATTACTTAAAATATTATGGGGATAAAATGGTTAATTCTGAAGCAGAAGCTAAAGAACGTCTTAACCAGAATAACGCAGAAGATATTTACGATAGCTTAAAAACACTAAAAGGAAGTGCTTTAAAAGTGGCGCAAATGTTGAGTATGGAAAAGAGCATATTGCCACAGGCTTATGTGGAGAAATTTTCGTTGTCTCAATTTTCAGTGCCACCATTATCACCACCCTTAGTTATAAAAACATTTAAAAAATATTTTGGGAAACATCCCGAAGATTTATTTGATACTTTCAACGCAACTTCAGTTAATGCTGCTAGTATAGGTCAAGTCCATATTGCAGAGAAGAATGGGAAAAAATTTGCTGTGAAAATCCAATATCCTGGAGTTGCGGAAAGTATTGCATCAGACTTAGCTTTGGTTAAACCTATTGCTATTAAGATGTTTAATATTAAAGGCAAAGATTCTGATAAATATTTTAAAGAGGTTGAAAATAAACTCACAGAAGAAACCAACTACATTTTAGAAGTTGAACAAAGTAAGGCCGTTGTAGAGGCTTGTAAACATATTCCTAATTTAAAATTTCCTAAGTATTATTCAGATTTATCGTCTGAACGTATTATTACTATGGATTACATGAAAGGCGAACACCTTTCGGAATTTG
The DNA here is from genome assembly GCF_013249045.1 of Winogradskyella eckloniae. GTDB lineage: Bacteria > Bacteroidota > Bacteroidia > Flavobacteriales > Flavobacteriaceae > Winogradskyella > Winogradskyella eckloniae. The sequence continues at coordinate 453,453 of NZ_JABRWP010000003.1, read as the reverse complement.
TAACACACAACACAGACGAAGATTTAGCAAATCAGTTAGGCCAAGCCCTTTGGGATTTCTACATGTTTCAAATTCATAATCTCAGAAAAGTCCATGCAGACCCACATCCTGGCAATTTCTTAATATCGGCATCTGGCGATTTAATTGCGCTCGATTTTGGCTGTATGAAAACCATCCCAGAAGATTTTTATATGCCGTATTTCGAGTTAGCAGAAAAAGAATGCATAGACAATCCGAAGTTATTTACCGAAAAACTGTACGAGTTAGAAATTTTAAGACCAGATGATTCGGATGAAGAGATAAAATTCTTTAGCGCTATGTTTCATGAGTTGTTAAGCTTGTTTACAAAACCTTTTCATGTTGAAGAATTCGATTTTTCAAATCCTGATTTTTTCAATCAAATTTCAGAAATGGGACAACGCTATTCAAAAAGTACAGAACTTAGAAACATGAATGGCAATAGAGGTTCTAAACACTTTATTTACATCAACAGAACCTTCTTTGGACTATATAATTTAATGTTCGATTTAAAATCTAAAAACGTTAAAATCAATAATTTTAAAACGCTATAAATGCGCTTACTCACAAAAATCAATCAATAATGCGCATACTAATCACAGGCACAACAGGCTATATTGCCAAAAGACTCGCCCTTCAATTGCTTGAAGATGAGCATGAGTTGGTTTGCTGTGTACGTGATTTAAACCGAATTCCAGATGAAATTGAAGACCATCCTTTATGTTCTTTTATAAAAGTAGATTTCTTAAAACCCGAAGATGCTGAGATACCTAAAGACATAGACGCTGCGTATTATCTGATTCATTCCATGTCTACAAGCTCTAATGATTTTGAAGATTTAGAACAACAATGTGCACAGAATTTTAAAGACCTTGTAGAACCAACCGACTGTAAGCAAGTGCTTTTTTTAAGCGGAATTGTTAACGATGCATCATTATCTAAACATTTAAAATCGAGATTACAGGTAGAAAACACTTTAAAGTCTGAAGCCTATGCACTAACCACATTTAGAGCAGGCATCATCGTTGGTAGCGGAAGCGCTTCTTTTGAAATCATAAGAGATATCGTAGAAAAATTACCCTTTATGATTACACCACGTTGGCTAAATACCAAAACGCAACCCTTAGCCATTCGTGATGTGCTTAACTTTTTAGCAGGCGGATTAGGTAAAACCGAACTCTATAATAATGCATATGACATTTATGGACCAGAAGTCCTTACGTACAAAGAAATGTTACTTCAATTTGCAGAAGTAAGAGGTTTAAAACGCTACATCGTTACACTTCCCGTACTAACACCAAAACTATCATCGTATTGGTTATATTTTGTAACCTCTACCTCGTTTAAATTAGCAGCAGCATTGGTAGATAGTATGAAAGTTGAAGTCATTGGAAAACCAAGCAACATCAACAGCATCATTGGTATTGAACCCATGGATTATAAAACTGCTGTGGATTTAGCTTTTCAAAAAATTGAACAAAATGCTGTAATATCCAGTTGGAAAGATGCTGTGAGTAGCGGTCGATTTAAAGACCAATTATCTAAGCATATTGAGTTGCCTAAATTTGGTTGTTTTAGAGATGTGAAGCAACGTAAAGTGATAGACGAAGCATTTACACTGAACAAAATTTGGGCTATTGGTGGCCGAAATGGTTGGTACAGCTTTAATGGTTTGTGGAAAATTAGAGGATATATGGACAAGCTTTTTGGTGGTGTTGGTTTAAGACGCGGCCGAACGAGCGATACCTATTTAGAAGCTGGCGATGCACTAGATTTTTGGCGCGTTTTATATGCCAACAAAGAAGAAAAACGACTTTTATTGTTTGCAGAAATGCGATTGCCTGGCGAGGCTTGGTTAGAGTTTAAAATTGTAGACAACCAATTACACCAACGTGCTGTCTTTAGACCTAAAGGGATTTGGGGACGTTTGTATTGGTATGCCGTTTTACCGTTTCATGCTTTTGTTTTTAATGGCATGATTAACGCTTTAGTTAAAAAAACTTAATTTTTACAATAAAGCCAAAAGATCAACGCTATACGTAGAACGTATCGCTACCAATGACATCTTGAATTCTAATTATTGCCTGTTTTTTCCCTAATTATCTGTTAATTTTGTTTAACTTATTTTATATTTTATTAAACATTTCTTATATTTGATAAAGAAATGAGATTAGAAACTATACATTACAATAAGGAACACAAACAAATTACGACTGACAATATTGACAGTCCTTATAGTTTGGTACAGAAATTGAAACTGTATAGTGTAGGTTCTAAACATAAGAAATTTGACAATGTGAGTCCAAATATGCATTCCATGATGAATTCAGGATTACAATATTTTGCTTGGATCATTCCTTATTACCATCTCGTTATATATAAAATCAATGGATTTAGCATACATACGCAACGAAAATTTTTGCACTTTAGAGCCAACAAAACTTTTAAAGAAATTAAGACGTTTTTTGAAAAGGTAATGGATGCCAAAGTAAAGTACAATGTACAACATGCAATACCTTACGCTCTATGAATTTAGAACTAAAAGACATTGATAGAATTATTGAAATGGCATGGGAAGACAGAACACCGTTTGAAGCCATTACGTTTCAATTTCATTTAAAAGAACAAGCCATTATTAATTTAATGCGACGCGAATTAAAACCTAGTAGCTTCAGATTATGGAGAGCACGCGTACAAGGACGAGCTACTAAACACAGTAAAAAAAGAACGTTTGACGAAGGCAGATTTAAATGCTCAAGACAAAAGACAATATCAAATAACTCTATATCAAAACGTTAACACGTGCTTTGATTTAAGTTTGTAGTACTTAAAGACAGCACATTAAAAAGATTCAATGCATACAGAAACGACTTCCAAAGACAATGGACAGCTTAATGGTTTTACAAACGAAGCTATTGGCGACGACCATTTATTTACAAGTTTAGACACACCAATGAAAGCCAATGCTTTTGATATGTCTAACGACGAAAAGAAAAAACGCATCTCTATTTTATTTTCAGAAATAATGGACGTAATGGGTTTAGATTTAACCGACGATTCATTGCAAGGCACACCAGACCGTGTGGCCAAAATGTATGTTGAAGAAATATTTTCTGGTTTAGACCCAAAAAACAAGCCTAAAATGGCCCTTTTTGAAAATAAGTATCAGTATAATCAGATGTTGGTAGAAAAAAATATTACCTTTTACTCTAATTGTGAACATCATTTCGTACCAATTATAGGAAAAGCACATATTGCCTACAAATCATCTGGAAAAGTGATTGGACTTTCTAAATTAAACAGAATTGTTCAATACTATGCCAAACGTCCTCAAGTTCAAGAGCGATTAACAAACCAAATTGCTAACGAATTAAAAACAGTATTAGAAACTGAAGACGTTGCCGTTATTATAGATGCTAAGCATTTATGTGTGTCTTCTAGAGGAATACAAGATGATACCTCTACAACAGTAACAACATATTATGGAGGCGAATTTAATAACGCTTCAAAAATTTTAGAATTACAAAATTATTTAAACAACTAATAAGCTATGAGTACAGTAGAAAAAGCTTTAGAATTTGAAAACAGAAAGTTTTCATTTAAAACAACAAGTGACAGAATTTTAGCAGCAAGAGAAGCTAAAGATTTAATATTAGAAGTCAACGAATTATATAAGAAAGAGAAAGACAGCAAGTTAATGGACTTAATGAAGCGTCTTACCGTAATTAAGCAAAAGATTGAAAAACGCTTAAAAGGTAGACCATTAACAGCAACCTCTTAAGTAAAGCAATGAAAAGATTAATCATTATTGGAGGAAGCAAAGGTATTGGTAAGGCAATTATCTCAGCTTTGCTTTCTTCTTATGATGAGATTGTAAATATCAGTCGTACATCGCCAGAGGAGTCACATTCTAATCTAACACATTACCATTGTGATATTCTAACGGATGAATTACCAGCCATAGATAAAGCCGACGGTTTAGTGTACTGTCCTGGAAGTATTAATCTTAAACCCATAAACAGACTTAGTATCGATGATTTTAAAAATGATTTTGACATTAATGTTATTGGTGCTGTAAAGGCTATTCAAACCTATTTACCAGCTTTAAAACAAGGGAACAAACCAGCAATTATACTGTTTAGTACTGTTGCTGCAAAGCTAGGCATGCCGTTTCATGCTAGTGTAGCAGCTTCAAAATCAGCCATTGAAGGCTTAACAAAATCTTTAGGAGCAGAATTAGCACCAAACATACGCATCAATGCTATTGCACCAACGGTTACAGATACAGCGTTGGCTTCAAAATTATTGCGTAATGAACGGATGATTGACAATATGAACGAGCGTCATCCCTTAAAAAAATATCTTCAATCTAAAGAAGTTGCAGATATGGCAGGCTTTTTATTATCAGAAAAAGCGGCTTCTATGTCAGGACAAATATTTGAAATGGACTGTGGTATCGTCAGTTTCAAATTATAAATACCATTTAATTACTTAATACTAAAACATCATGATAGCAACGGCTAGGCATTCAGTGTACGATATAATGATAAACAGCCTTCAAGGTCAACCTATAGATTTTCAACAATTTATAGGTAAAAAGATACTATTTGTTAATGTGGCTTCAAAATGTGGTTTTACACCTCAATACAGCGCGTTACAAGAGCTTCAAGATACGTACAACGATAATTTAGTGGTTATTGGTGTGCCTTGTAATCAATTTGGAAATCAAGAACCTGGTAATGCAAATACCATTCAAGAGTTTTGCGAAACTAATTATGGTGTTTCTTTTATAATAACCGAAAAAGTTGATGTTAAAGGCAGCGCTCAACATCCATTATACGCTTGGCTTACCGATAAATCTTTAAATGGAAAGCAAAACTCAAATGTCAAATGGAATTTTCAAAAATACTTAGTGGATGAGCATGGTGGGTTTCTAGACTATTATTATTCCATCACAAAACCTTTGAGTAAAAGAATCACAAAACACTTAAAATAGAACACTATGTTTGGACGCTTTAAAAAAACTTCAGAATTAGAAAAGCTTCAAAAGCAATACAAAAAGCTAATGGCAGATTGGCATAAACTCTCAGCTACAAACAGAGGCGAAAGTGATAAAAAATATGCCGAAGCACAAGCAGTTATGGACAAAATTGAACAATTAAAACAAGCGTAAATTGAACAGGATTTATCTTATTATTCTATTTCTCGTCATTAATTTCGGTGGTCTCGCCTTAGGTCGCTATTTTATGGGAGACGCTGTAACTGGCACATGGTATTCTAATTTAAATAAAGCACCTTGGACACCACCTGGTTGGGTTTTTGGAGCAGCTTGGACACTGATTATGATTTGCTTTTCGGTATATCTTAGTTATTTATTTTCGGTTCGTAATTCTAGTTTTGTTAAAACACTTTTTGTTATTGCTTTTATTTTAAATGTTAGTTGGAATTATATGTTTTTTAACCAGCAATTCATAACCTTAGGATTTATTAATATCATTTTGCTCACGTTACTCATTACCTACTTCTTTATAACGTTTGGAGACGATAAACTAAGCCACATTAAATATCTCTTACTACCTTACATTATTTGGCTTTGTATTGCGACATCGCTCAATGGTTATATAGTGTTTAATAATTAATCATAACATATTCCAAAATCCAACAGATGAAAATATACAGGTTACATAAAACGCAAAATTTACCAATATCAGTTGAACAAGCTTGGGCATTTTTATCGAGTCCTGCGAATTTAAAAACCATCACACCAGATTATATGAGTTTTGATATTCTCTCTGGAGCAGACAGGCCTATGTTTCCAGGACAAATTATTCAATATATCGTGACACCCGTTTTGGGCATAAAAACGAAATGGGTTACCGAAATTACACATGTAAAAGCTAATGAATATTTTGTAGACGAACAGCGTTTTGGACCCTATGCCCTTTGGCATCATAAGCATTTTATAAAAGAAATTGAAGGTGGTGTAGAAATGGAAGATATTATAGATTATAAAGTACCAATGGGAATTCTTGGGCAATTAGCACATCCCATTTTAGTAAAACCCAAATTAGAAGAAATTTTTAATTACAGAACTACTAAGCTGGAAGAATTGTTTGGAAAATACAAGTTGTAATGAACATTCTCGCTAAGGCGCAAAGTCGCAAAGATTCAGAGATTCAAAGGCTGAATATAATAAACCAAACCTTTTACTTTACACGATGCACTAATTACTGACCACCACCAACCACCAACCACAAACAACAACACATGAGTAAAAAAGTAAACATTTTCTGGTTTCGACGCGATTTAAGATTAGACGATAATCGCGGATTCTATGAAGCGCTAAAAGGCGACTATCCTGTGTTGCCAATTTTTATTTTTGATACGGAAATATTAGAACACCTTCCGGAAGATGATGCGCGTGTTACTTTCATATTTGAAACACTTCAAAATTTAAGTCTAACCATACAAGATGAACATAGTAGTAGCATTGCCATGTATAAAGGAAAGCCTGAAGACATCTACAGGCTATTAATTTCAGAATACGATATTGAAACTGTGTTTACAAATCATGATTACGAGCCTTATGCTACAACACGTGATACGTCGATTAAAACCCTTTTAGAAAAGCATAATATTGAATTTAAAACCTATAAAGACCAGGTTATTTTTGAAAAAAGTGAGGTTGTAAAAAATGATGGAAAACCTTATTTAGTGTATACACCTTATATGCGCAAATGGAAAGAAAAGTTTAGAGCCTTAGATTTAGAAATTTTCTACACCAATTCCTATTTAGATAACCTTCTTGAGCATAGCAGATTACCGAATTTATCCTTAGCGGATATTGGATTTAAAAAATCGAACCAAGACATTACACCTTATGATGTCACACCCACTTTGATTCAAAATTACGAAGCCACTAGAAATTATCCTGCGCAAGATGCCACATCACGTTTAGGACCACATTTAAGATTCGGAACGGTTAGTATTCGTAAAATGATAAAGAAAGCCATTGCTGAAGACAATGAAATATTTTGGCAAGAACTAATTTGGCGCGAATTTTTTATGCAAATTCTATGGCATTTTCCACATACAAAAAACGAAGCTTTTAAACCTAAATACGACCGTATTGAATGGCGTTATAATGCAACTGAATTTAAAGCGTGGTGCGAAGGTAAAACCGGTTATCCATTAGTAGATGCAGGTATGCGACAACTAAATGCCACAGGTTTTATGCACAACAGAGTAAGAATGTTGGTTGGCAGTTTTCTGTGCAAACATCTATTGATGGATTGGCGATTAGGTGAAGCCTACTTTGCAGAAAAACTACATGATTATGATATGGCGAGTAATGTTGGAAATTGGCAATGGGTTGCCGGTTGTGGTGTTGACGCCGCACCATATTTTAGAATTTTTAATCCCACCACACAAATTCAAAAATTTGACAAAGCGCATCAATATATACAGCAATGGGTTCCCGATTACCAAGAATTAACGTATCCTCAACCTATTGTAGATCATAAAAAAGCGAGAGAACGCTGTCTTATGACCTATAAATCGGCTTTAACATAGTCTTTTCGCTTCTATTAACAACTGCAATTAAAAGCCAATCTATTTATAGTGTTTTCAAATTAAATGTTAAAAACATAAAAATTATTTAAGTAAAGTGACAAAACTTTAGTTAACTTTAGTGCATTAATTAAAACTGAAACAATTATGAATACTTGGGGTGTAGCAAAAAAATGGAAAGAAATGTGTGAAAAAGGTAAAAACTTAGAATGCATTAATGAGCTTTATTCAGAAGATGTTGTAAGTAAAGAAATGCCTGGAATGCCTCGTGAAAGTATTACCGGAAAACAAAATGTCTGGAATAAAAATAAAGAATGGTTAGATAACGTAGAAGAAATTCATGCAAGCTCTATTAGTGCGCCTATAGTTGCAGGCAATCATTTTACTACAAAAATGAAATTTGATCTCACCTTTAAAGACAGAGGAAGACAACAAATGGAAGAGCTAGCCGTTTTTGAAGTCAAAGATGGAAAAATTACTTCAGAACAATTTCTGTATGCCTTAGAATAAGTTGCGTTTCAATTAAAATTAACGTTTAAGCGTAAAGTGACCTCTATGGGTTAAACCATTAGAGCGCTTTACAACAAACCAATAATCACTCGTTGGCATAAGATTACCATTATAGCGTCCATCCCAACCACTATCATTTCCAGAAAAACTAACGAGTAACTTTCCATATCTATCGTAGATATATACTTGCAAATCTGGTTCTAATTGCGCACCTGTAATATGCCAATATTCATTTTCACCATCGCCATTAGGCGTAAAGAATTTTTTATAATTTATTAATGAAATATCTTCGGTAGTGATACCACAGCCATTACTGTCTTTTACATATACTGTATAAATCCCAGAATCTAAATAATCAAAATAACTATCTAACTGATAGTTTATGCCATCCAATGAATATTCATAATTACCAAGACCTGACACTTCTATATCAATAAAATTACTATGTGAAGTAAAGTCCTCAGTTATTATGGCCTCAATACTCGCCATACTAGAAACTGTAATCGTATAGGTTTTAGTAGCATCACAAGAAAAATCGCTATAATCATTGGAAACAGTTACCGTATAATCACCAACCGTATCGGCAACAATACTTCGTGTGGTTTCACCAGTAGACCATAAATAACTCGTATATCCTGATGCGGCAGATAATAGTACTGTGTTACCTTCACAAAGGGTAATAAATTCATCTGGTTCTAACTGCGGAATAGAGCCTACTATAAGTTGAAATGTTCCGGTTTCATAACAAATGTCTAAGGTATTGTGTACCATTCGTACATAAATGGTTTGCGGATTACTTATATTCTCATAATTTTCAGAAATGGCATGCACACCATTATCCGCATCATTTTGTGACACATGGTACGTTATGGTGAAATCATCAGGATTTTGATTCCCTAATAATTGCGCATTCTGTTGTGATAAATCAAACTGCACTTGGTTAGTGGAACTCGGTTGACAACTCACTAAATCTGAAGCCTCATTAAGGTTTACAACAGGCACTAAATTATTTGTATTTACAGTAATAGCTTCAATCTGCCCACACACATCCTCTACTCTAATGTCATAAATCCCAGCGCTTAAACCACTAAAAACATTATTTTCGCCATTATCTATAAATATAGGAGAAACTATAGAAAAATTATATGGTGGCACACCTGCTACATCCACTATGATATCAGATGGCCCAGAACCACCTTCACAATTAAGATTAAACACATCATTTATTACTAAATCAGAGGTGATCTCAAACGTTCCAAAAACGTCAAAACAAAAGGCATCAGAATCTGGATTAATCGCAGATTGAAAAACTTTTATCAATCTAAATGAACCAACCACAAAATTATTTAGAAGACTTTCGCCATTTTGCAATGAGATCGCATTAGTCGTATTTGGCAACTGGTCTTCATCATACAAGACACCTGTAGAAGGATGTCCCCAACCCTCATTCTCAGGATAATACTTCTGAAACCAATACGATTGATTTTCAACTGACACATCAGTATCCATGATACTTAAGTCAAAAGAACCACAATTTTTTTGCAAATTAAAAATAGCCTCATTATTACTATAATTATACGATTCTATAACTTGATTAAACATAAATTCATTGCCACAACTGTCTGTAAATTCAATGGTATAATCTCCTACTGGCAAATCATCGACATAGAAAAATCCTTCTGGTAAAATGGCAGCACTATAATCAAAAGGTAAAGTCTGAGAAAATGCAGAAGGTGCTTCAATGAATAGCACAGAAGCTACAGCACCATAAGCCCCATTGATTCGCAAACTCCCAACATCAGAACTACAGCCCACGAAAGTGGATACATTAAGATTAATTTCTTCTAGTTCGGGTATCTCAACAACTTCAACATAGGCATCGCCGCAACTATCTACCAGCTCTACAACATAAGTTCCTTTAGGCAATACATCCACTACCAAATACCCATTATCTGTAATAAAATTAGACATGTCATCTGGCAAGCCATTTTCATAGGCATCAGGTGCCTCGGTAAACACTGCCGAAACGATTTCTCTATTAGGAATGTTAATAGACAAAGCACCTGTAAGAGGATCACATCCTCCATTTGTTGCCGAAATATTAGGCAAAATTGGCTCTTCTATTAATGCTAGAGCTGCCGTCCCAGTTCTTTCGCAGGCATCTACAATATTCACTTCATAATAGCCATAAGGAACCCCTAAGTCCTCATCTTCAAAAGAAACTACGGTTTCCGTAAAAACGCCTCCATTATCATAATAATCTGAAAAATTAAATGCTGCTGGCGCTTCTATAAATTCTAGTGTATATGGCAGTACGATATTACTCACATCTATAATTAAATCATTTCCACATACATTGGTCACAGCAGACATGTTGACCTCTGGTGTTGGATCAATGTTTTCCGTATGTGAAACGCTATCACCACAGCTATCTTGTACTTCGGTTTCTACCGTAAAGGATTGATCGTCATAATCCGTTACTGTCACAGAAATTTCGAGTTCCGTTTCAGGACCATCCTCATGGGTTTGACTAAAATTGGTGGTTTCATTTCCATCTGAATAACTAATCGAATAATCTACAGTAATGGGATAAAAAAGCTGAGAACCATTGCTTGCTGTAATGACCTGGATAATTGTAGTTTCATCACAATTATTTAAAATATTCGGTTGTGCTGCTGTAGAAATGGAATAGGAAAAATCACTTAAAATTAAAGTATAGGTCTTAGTAATAGCATTTCCACAGGTATCAAAAACACGAATAATGTATGTGCCTTCGGGAAGATTATTAAACGTATTATCTAGTTGTGGCGGCACAGTCACAGGGCCAGAAATCACTTCAAAAAGTTCCGCACTACCAGATAACGTCGTGACCATTACAGTGGTGTTATTGCAAGAGCCTGTGAAACCTTGGCTGATTTCAAAATCTAAAACCGAAAAAACATCTTCAATATGTGCATCAGCACTTTGTGTGTTTTCATCTGCATTCAACGTTTGGCGTGCCTCTACGACATACTGACCACTTGCTAGATTACTAAATGTTGATTCTGAAGTTTGTGCAATTGGCGTATCAAGATCGGGAGACAAATACAAGATATACGTCACTTCTGCACCTGTGGTTATCCCAGAAACCGTCATAGCAATAGAACCATTGCTTGCACATGAAGCCGCACTTGTAGATACTGAAAAATTAAAATCATTCAGTTGTGCACAAACCAACTGACTCGTCAAAAATAGACAAAACAAAATGCAACATTTTAGAGGGAAAAATGGTTTCATTTGATTATAATTTCAAAATTATTTTAAATCGTAAGATACAAATTATTGATAGCCTATGATCTAATACCTCGATGAAATAACTTTATTTACCGATAGACAACCTATTAATAATGGATTCAATTTTAACGTAATTTGGCTGTGTTTCCATCTGCCCATTAAAATTGAAACGATTAGAAAAGAAAAAGACTACAATGGTCTGTAGTCTTTCTTTAATTTTATTTGATTTAATGCTGTGCGGCTTAATTGCCTTCTAAGCGTTCAATCTTAGCACCAATAGCTCTAAGACGTTCATCAATGTTTTCATATCCACGATCTATCTGTTCTATATTATGAATCATAGAGGTTCCTTTCGCCGATAATGCTGCAATTAATAAAGACACACCTGCTCTTATATCTGGCGATGTCATGGTTGTCGCTTTTAAAGTCGATTTGAAATCATGACCAATTACGGTCGCTCTATGCGGATCACAAAGAATAATTTTTGCGCCCATATCTATCAATTTATCTACAAAGAACAAACGGCTTTCAAACATTTTTTGGTGTACAACTGCACTCCCTCTCGCTTGTGTTAAAACCGTTAAGATTATACTTAATAAATCTGGTGTAAATCCTGGCCAAGGTGCATCTGCTATAGTTAAAATAGATCCATCAATAAAGTTTTGCACTTCATAACCATTAGTATGTGCTGGAATATGGATATCATCGCCTTGGCGTTCTACAGTTATTCCTATTTTTCTAAAAACATTAGGAATTTGTCCTAAATCATCCCAACTCACATTAGTAATGGTCAATTCACTTTTAGTCATAGCTGCTAAACCTATCCAACTTCCAATTTCAATCATGTCTGGCAACATTCTATGATCTGTTCCTCCTAAAGTATCAACCCCTTCAATAATTAACATGTTAGAACCAACACCAGAAATTTTAGCGCCCATGCGGTTAAGCATTTTACACAACTGTTGTAAATACGGTTCACAAGCAGCATTGTAAATGGTTGTGATGCCTTCTGCTAAAACAGCAGCCATAACAATATTTGCGGTTCCGGTTACTGAGGCTTCATCTAAAAGCATATATGTGCCTTTTAGCTTTTTAGCTTCAACACCATAAAATAAATCTTCTTTGTTATAACGGAATTCTGCACCAAGGTTAATAAAACCTTCAAAGTGTGTATCTAATCTTCGACGCCCTATTTTATCACCACCTGGTTTAGGAATATAACCCTTACCAAATCGTGCCAATAATGGCCCAACAATCATAATGGATCCTCTTAACCCTTTTCCGTCTTCTTTAAATTCTGCAGATTCTAAATATTTTAAATTAACGTCATCAGCTTTAAAGGTATAAGAGCCTTTTCCTAATTTATTAATTTTTACACCTAATTTTTTTAAAAGGGCAATGAGTTTATTGACATCAATAATATCTGGAATATTATCGATCTTAATTTCTTCAGCAGTTAAAAGCACTGCACATAAAATTTGTAATGCTTCGTTTTTTGCGCCTTGTGGTTGAATTTTTCCTTTTAACTTGTGACCACCTTCAATTTTAAATGTACCCATTCGTATTAGTAACGTTTTCTGTTATTAGAATATTTTTTCTTGTTGGAATTGTTATTCTTTTTGTTTGAATTGTTTTTACCACCATACTTCGATTTTGTACGCATTAAACTCGTAGAATCCGTAAGGTCTTCATCACTATCTTTAAGGTTTAATTTTCCACCAGAAAGTTCATACAAATGGTTGTAGATTACATCATCTTCAACCGTATCCTTATTCCAATTAAGGAAACACTTTTTCATATGATTCGCAATCGTATAGGTTAAAGCTTCCTTTAACTCACTATCTTCCCAACTCACAGCGACATCAATCATTGTTTTTATGTTATTTCCATAAAATCGATACTTAGGATGGTTTTGCGGATATTTAAGAGGTTCTGGTCTGGCTTGAATTTCTTCCTTTGAAGGCTCTCCATAAGGTGCGTCAACATCAATATCAAAATCTGCCATAATAAATAGCTGATCCCAAAGCTTATGCTTAAAATCTGGAACATCTCTTAAATGCGGTTGTAAATTACCCATTACAGATATAATGGCATTGGCTAACTTATTGCGCTCTTCTTTGGTTTCGCGAGATTTTGCGTGATTAATCATCTTTTGGAGATGACGTCCGTATTCCGGAATTATTAAATGCTCGCGCTCTGTGTTGTATTCTAAATCGTCAATCAAAATTGTAAAATGTGTGTAGTAAATATGTTTTAACCTGAAGTCTCTAGGTTTTGTTGCAAAGTACAAAAAAATACGAAGCTTAAAAGGTATTTTATAGAGAAATTACATCGTCTACCTTTTCCGCCACTTCTTTGTATTTATCCACTACAGCTTCTGGGTTTTTCATTCTTACATTAATAGACACACTGGTGTATTTTCCGTTTTTTGATGCGGTTGTGGTGATAACGGCGCCTAAATTATCGAAAAGGGCTTCAATTTGCTTAATTCCCAAACCATCTGTAAGTACAATAAACTTATATAAATAGGTGGTAGGCCAAAGGGCTGTATCGTACAATTGCGATTTTAATTTTTCGTAAAATTCGTCCGTCTTTTTAGAATTCTCCATAGTCATTTTTTATGGCTGTAAAGATACGTTTAAAACTTAAAAGCAAAAGCACAAATCTATTTTCAAGCGTTTTTCTAGCCTAAAACAACCACAATAGATGATGGCATACTTACTTCTATTTTACTTTTAAATTCAAAAATCTAACAGGATTTTAATTTTCTACTATTAATCCCTTATTTTTAACGCTTATTAAATGTTTACATAATAATGACATTGAACCCAAAAAAAATTGTAATTGCTGGAGGTCCTGGAACAGGAAAAACAACACTGATTAATGCCTTAAAAAAACGTAATTTTAAGTGCTTTGATGAAGTCTCAAGGCAGATTACCTTACAAGCCAGGCAAGATGGTATAGAGCAATTATTCCTTACAGAACCTTTACTTTTTAGTGAAAAACTTTTAGAAGGTAGAATCCAACAATTTAAAGATGCTGCTGAGGCAACAGAAGCATTTGTTTTTTTAGACAGAGGCCTACCTGATGTCATCGCCTATATGGATTTTATTGGCGACAGCTATCCGCAACATTTTGTAGAGGCTTGTGCACAGTACACCTATGATTACATTTTTATTTTAGCACCTTGGAAAGCCATTTTTACTAGCGACAATGAACGCTATGAAAACTTTGAAGAAGCTACTAAAATTCACCAGCACCTTATTGCGACGTATACACGATTTGGTTACCAGTTAATTGATGTACCCTTTGGCAGTGTTGCCACACGAACCGATTTTATTTTAGAGTCCTTAACTTTGCAGTAATGCATCCTATAGAAGTATTAGAACGATATTGGCAACACACGTCTTTTAGACCTTATCAAGAAGACATTATCTCTTCTGTTTTAAACCATGAAGACACCTTTGCATTACTACCAACAGGTGGTGGAAAATCCGTTTGTTTTCAGATTCCTGCTCTGATTCAAGAGGGTATTTGCATTGTGGTCTCGCCTTTAATTGCCTTAATGAAAGATCAGGTAAATACCTTAAAAGAAAAAGGTATTAAAGCCATCGCTTTAACTTCTGGCATGTCTTATAAGGATTTAGACACACAATTAGACAATTGCATATATGGGAATTACAAATTTCTTTACCTGTCTCCAGAACGCCTGCAACAGACCTTGGTAAAGGAACGCATTCAGCGCATGAAAGTGAACCTAATTGCTGTAGATGAAGCGCATTGTATTAGCCAATGGGGCAATGATTTTAGACCTGCTTATAAAAACATTTCGGTCTTACGGGAGTTACATCCTCATGTTAATTGCATCGCACTAACTGCAACGGCAAAACATAATGTGGTAGAAGATATTATTAAAAATCTCGATTTTATAAATCCTAGCGTTTTTAAAGCTTCGTTTACACGACCTAATATTGCCTACAGCGTTGTACATACGGATGATAAACTCTTTCAATTAGAACAGATTTTAACCAACGCTCCTGAATCCTCCATTATCTATGTTAGAAACAGACGTGCCACCACTGATATACATCAGTATTTAAAGGCAAAAGGCTTTTCGTCTACCTTTTATCATGGTGGTATTACCCATAAGGAAAAGCAAGAACGCTTATACCAATGGACGCATGAGCAAACACCTATTATGGTGGCAACGACAGCATTTGGGATGGGTATTGACAAGGCCAACGTTAAAACCGTGATTCACTTTAATTTACCCGAAAGTTTAGAAAGTTATTACCAAGAAGCAGGACGCGCCGGAAGAAATGGAGAAAAAGCCCATGCTATTATCTTAAAACAGCACATTGATGAAGATCATTTACGCAATCAGTTTTTAAGCGCGTTACCATCCGTTACTTTTGTAAAAACGGTTTATAATAAGTTGTGTAATTACTTTCAAATATCCTATGGCGAAGGCGAAAACACCTTACATCAATTTGATTTTAAGTCCTTTTGCCAACAGTACAAACTAAGTGCCTCGATTACTTACAACGCTCTTATTTTACTCGATAGAAATGCTGTCATTACCTTAACGCAACATTTTAATTACAGAACCAAAATTCAGTTTATCACCACAAATACGGTTTTGTTTCAATATTTAGAAACACATAAAGATCTCAACCTACTGGTAAAAGTTATATTAAGAACCTATGGTGGCATATTTGACTATGACACCAAAGTGGATTTGAGTTTAATCACAAAAAAAGCCAAGTTATCTGAAAAACAAGTTATTGCACAATTGCAACGCTTAGAGAGCGATGACGTTATTAGTTTACAAATAGCCAATACAGATTCTGAAATTACATTTATTAAACCCAGAGAAGATGCGATTACCATAAACCCTATTGCCAAAACTATTGAACAACAACACCGTTTAAAGCATCAGCAAATAGAGGCCGTATTGCACTACATCAAAAATGATACGCGTTGTAGAAATAGACAATTGCTTCAGTATTTTGGAGAAACTTCTAAAACCAATTGTGGTATTTGCTCAGTTTGTACAGCGCCATCTACAAAAGCTACAGACGCTTCTAGTGATGCTATATCCTTTCAAATTTTAAAACTATTACAGACTGAAGCCTTATCTTCGCGACAATTAATGCAACAGTTAAACTGTTCTGAAGAAGCATTGTTTCGGAGCATTTCAGAATTAATAGAAACAAAAACCATAACATTAACACCAACAAACACCTATACTCTTATATGACAACACAACGTGACTTACGCATCGTTTTTATGGGCACTCCAGACTTTGCCGTTGCCAGTTTAAAAGCACTAATAGACCACAATTATAAGGTTGTTGGCGTTATTACAGCTCCAGACCGACCTGCTGGTCGTGGTCAAAAACTAAGAGCTTCGGCTGTAAAGGAATTTGCGTTAGCACATGATTTAAACATTCTACAACCAACAAATTTAAAAGCCACCTCTTTTATTGAAACGTTAAAGGCTTTAGACGCCAATTTACAAATTATTGTAGCCTTTAGAATGTTGCCAAAAGTGGTTTGGCAAATGCCAGAATATGGTACGTTTAACCTTCATGCATCACTATTACCACAGTATAGAGGTGCAGCACCCATCCATTGGGCTATTATTAATGGAGAAACCAAAACAGGTGTGACTACATTTTTTATTGACGAAAAAATAGATACAGGTGCCATAATTAAAAGTGAAGAAACTTCCATTGGCAAGACGACTACCGTGGGTGAATTACACGACGATTTAATGCGTATTGGTAGCGCTTTGGTCATAGAAACCGTGGCGCAAATCAAAGCAGATGCCGTGACCACAACGATACAACCGCAGTCTAAAGATTTAAAAACAGCCTATAAGCTTAACCGTGACAATTGCAAAATAGATTGGTCCCAAACCTTAGACACTATATATAATAAGATAAGAGGATTAAATCCGTTTCCAACGGCTTGGTGTTATCTCGATAATGATGAAGACCAGCCCTTATCCGTTAAAATTTATGCTGTAGAAAAAATTGAAGCTACACATCAATTAGAGCTCGGCACCGTGATTGCATCCAAAGATGCGCTAAAAGTATCATGCCAAGGCGGTTACATAAATATTTTAGAAATTCAATTGCCAGGCAAGCGAAAAATGCCAGTAAAATCACTTCTGAACGGCTTTCGATTTTCTTCCTCCGCAAAAATGCTGTAAACCCTTGTAAACATTGGATTTGTGAAAAATCCGTTAAAATGCATCTTGGTTATTAACAAATGCCTCAAGTTATCAACAAAAATCCGTTTTTCCCTTGCTATTACTTGTGTAGCTGAATATTACTAATAATTTTGTCTACGGATTTTAACAACACTTATTTAAAATCGAATTATTTAACAAATTTAAATTATAATTTTATGAACAAAACAGATTTAATCAACGGAATGGCAGAGAATGCTGGAATCACTAAAGCAGCAGCAAAAAAAGCATTAGACTCTTTATTAGTTGATATTGAAGGATCTTTACAAAAAGGTAACAGAGTATCTTTAGTAGGATTTGGTTCTTGGTCAGTTTCTAAAAGAGCGGCAAGAGATGGAAGAAACCCACAAACTGGTAAAACTATCAAAATCAAAGCTAAAAATGTTGTGAAATTTAAGGCAGGTTCTGACTTAAGTAGCGCAGTAAACTAAGACATATTTAGTTTAAAATATAAAGCCTGCTCCATGAGCAGGTTTTTTTTTGTCCTAATTTTAAGGCATTTAAGTTGTTTATCTAACAAAAAAAAACTAGATTTAGTAATTCATAATAGATTATTACTCTAATTAAAAGCCTAAAATGAACAAACCCGAAAAAGGTAATCTACTGATTGCTGAACCTTCCATCATCGGAGATATTTCATTTAATCGCGCTGTTATACTCCTAGCAGACCATAACGCGTTGGGTTCTGTGGGCTTTATATTAAACAAACCTTTAGAGTACAACCTTAAAGATCTTATTGATGGTACAGACTCGGAATTCCCTGTTTATAATGGCGGTCCTGTAGAGCAAGACAATCTTTATTTTATACATAAATCTCCAGACCTTATTCCCGACAGTGTAGAAATTTCTAATGGCATTTTTTGGGGTGGCGATTTTGCTGTAGTGATTGAGCTAATCAATAACGGTAAAATCACGGCTACTGATATTCGATTCTTTTTAGGCTATTCTGGTTGGGATGAAAAACAACTAGACAATGAGCTCAAATCTAATGCATGGTTAGTCTCTGAGAATGTCTATAACAATGAGATCATTTCAAAATCTTGTAATTCGTTTTGGCGCGATAAAATGTTAGAACTCGGTGGCGATTATAGCATTTGGTCTAATGCGCCAGAAAATCCAAGCTATAATTAATAGGTTACACCAACCTTAGTTTTGCATTTAGCTTCGTGATTAAACCCTGAGCAAACTCCTTTTTAAATACTTTCTTACGATATTTAGTAATGGGCACAATACCTTTTATTACGTTGGTTACAAACAACTCATCGGCTTTTTGAAGTTCAAACGGACTTATAGATGCTTCTTCTACCGTGAGATTAACATCTTTAGATACCAATTCTAAAATTTGCTTTCGCATAACCCCTTTAAGACATCCATCTTCTAATGGAGGTGTTTTTATATGCGCGCCTTTTACTAAAAATAAATTGCCGTTTAAGGCTTCAATAACGCTTTTGTTGGTATTAAGCACTAAGCAATTATCAAAGTCGTTTTCTTTGGCATAAATACTTCCAATGACCTGAATGGCTTTATTATTAGACTTTAAACCCGATAATAAGCCTGGCGCTACAAAATAATCTTTATATAAATCAACTCTATAAGCCGCTTGCGTATCAATCGTATAAAAAGGATTGTCATGCGGTTCTACACTAATATGGTAACCTACTGTTGCGTCTGCAGTTGGTGCGTATTTACCGCCTTCACCTCTATCTACATTTAGTCTTACACGTGCCGATGCTCGTAATAAGTCGTTGGCTTCTAACGTTGTTAAGATTTCGACCTCTAAAAATTCCATAGTGAAATTCATAGGAATCTCCATTCTTAAAATACGCATTGAGGCCATTAATCTAAAATAATGATCTTCCCAAAAGAATATTTTACCATTAACCACTTTTAAGGTTTCAAAAAGGGCATCGCCATATTTATAACCTCTATTATGTACTGTTAGTTTAGAATCTGCTTGTGACAGCAATGCACCGTTAAAATTTACCATAAAAAACACCCCTAAAGTCCCCTCAAGGAACCATCTTAAAAAAAGACATTAATAATTAAAAACGGACTATACTTTGAAAATGCAAGTATAATAATGTCCAAAAAAAATCTCGATTTAGGTTTAAATTAAATCGAGACAAATATAAATGAGATAAGTTATTTCCTAGCTATCTAGAGCCTAAAACTTGTTTAAGACTTCCTATTTGGTTGGTCCAAAGCATTTTTCCTTCTTCAATTTCATCATCTTCAGCAAAATCTGTAATCATTAAAGAGACATCTTTTGTAATTTCATCGACCTGAATACGCATTTCAAAATAATTAGATAAGCCATCCTCGTCATCTTCTAGCCAACGAAACTTTACGCGTTCGCCACTTTTTTTACTTAATAATTTAGCTTGCTCCTCGGAACCATCCCAAATAAAAGTAAACAATTCACCACGAGAATTAACGTTATCTGCAAACCATTCTGATAAGCCAGAAGGTGTTGATATGTAGGTATATAGTAAAGCTGGTGATGCCTGAATCACAAACTCCATTTCAAATTTTTCTTTATCGTCCATAGATAGTTATATTATGTGCTCAATATATACAATTTATGATGGATTCTTAAGCTTTAAATTAAAATTATTTTTTTTAGTTTTTATTGTTTGCTGTCGTAGAATTTGTTTTTATATTTGCAGCCGCAATTACGTATATTCAATCTTGAAAATTAACAAGTCTATACAACGTAATTGAAAATGGCGAGGTAGCTCAGTTGGTTAGAGCGTTGGATTCATAACCCAGAGGTCACGAGTTCAAATCTCGTTCTCGCTACATCAGAAAAAGTCTAGTACAACAGTACTGGACTTTTTTTATGTGTTGTACTGAAGCTTGCTTCAAAGTGCATAAACATAAAAAAAGTTCTAAATAATGCAATTATCCTGTCATTCCATCAACAAACACCTGTACAAACTCCTTCATTTTATCTAAAATACGTTCTCCAATTTCACGTGCCTTTAAAATACTTGGTCTGTTGTCTAGACACTTAAAAATATCGTCACGCAATGGTTCTCTTCCATAATCCGTATAACTTTCTATTAAGCTTTTAAACTGTTTTTGGTCTAAGTGTTCTTCTTCACAAATTTTAGCTAAAGCTAGTATCTTTTCTTCGTGCCAAAAGCGTTCAAATTCGTCTTGAATAGCATCTACATCACTAATATGTGGTAAATTTTCTTCAATAAACTTCTCTATTAACTCGCGTTTACTTCGTAATTGAACATCACCAGAAAGCATATCGATAATTGCCTTTTTCTGTGCTTTAGCATCTTCTGTTTTTGCATGTTTAAGCTTTGCTAGAAGCTGTAAAATGTATGCTACATTTATTTGATCGCGATGAATGAGTTCTAACTCAAAGTCGATGTCGTCTAGAATTGATGTCTTATGCTTTTGGCTATCATTCTTAACCTTATCGTATAAATCTAAATACTTGCTTTTGTAATCTTCAAACGTTTGCTCGTTAATTCCTAAATCTTCCCAATCAAAATCGGTGTACGACTCTAATACATTTTTAGCACGTAACAAACGTCTAAACGCTTGTATAAATGCTAACTCTTCGGTTTCAGTTGGTAAATTATCAACCTCTTGAAAGGTTGGTACAATTTCAAGTAGATTTTTTAAAGCGTCATCAAACTTTTCTGCAATAGTCTCGTAAGGAGGAAGAATTATATCTTCAATTGCATCCTTGTTTGAAAACAAAGTAATCGCTTCATCTGTTACCTTTTTAAGGTTTCTAAAGCACAAAATATTTCCTTGCGACTTCTGCTCTCCTAAAATTCTGTTGGTTCTAGAATACGCTTGTATTAAACCATGGTACTTTAGGTTTTTATCAACGTACAATGTATTTACCTTTTTAGCATCAAAACCTGTTAACATCATATTTACTACAATAACAATGTCTAATCGGTCTTTGTCTTGAAATGTTGTTTTTTCGCGTTCTTTTAAACGCTTACTGATGTCTTTAAAGTAGTTTTCGAACTGTTGACTGTCTTTAGTAGAAAAACTGGTATTATACATTTGGTTGTAATCCGAAATATATTCGTCTAACTTTTCTCTTGTATGGCTAGTTTTGTATTGCGGTTGCGATTCTGCTGCTTGTGGTAATTGGTCTCCTGGAATATAATCTTGTGCATCTTCATCATCTTCATTAGTACCATAACTAAAAATAGTAGCAATCCGTAAATTATGCTCGCCTTCTTCTTTTTTTCGTTTAAAGATGTCGTAATACTTAATCAGCGTTTCTATATTACTTACTGCAAATAATGCCGAATAGTCTTTATTAAACGTTTTCTGATTGTGATATGCAATCATATAATCTGCAATTTTTTCTAGTCGCTTTTCATCTGCAAACACCTCAGCCGTATCAATAGCTTCAACTTCAATATCTATAAGTGTATTCCCTTTTTGCTTGTATTTACCAACATACTCAATACCAAAGCGCAATACATTTTGGTCTTTTATTGCATCTGTAATCACGTATTTGTGCAAGCAAACTCCAAATAAATCTTTGGTGGTTCGTTTTCCTAAATCGTTTTTTGAGGCATTGTCTTTAAAAATTGGTGTGCCTGTAAAGCCAAAGAGTTGGCTGCTTTTAAAATATTCGGTAATTTTTTTGTGTGTATCTCCAAACTGACTGCGATGACACTCGTCAAAAATAAAGACCACTTTTTTATCTTGTAAATGCGTTAAGCTTTTCTCGTAATTGGCTTTAGAAATAGCATTATTTAGTTTTTGAATTGTAGTTAATACCAATTTAGAATCGTCAGTCAATTGCTTAACCAAAGATTGCGTATTGTCTGTAACATCTACACTATCTTTTTTAAAGCTATTAAACTCTAACATGGTTTGGTAATCTAAATCTTTACGGTCTACTACAAATACGACTTTGTGTACGTTTGGCAAGTCCATAATAATTTGGCTTGCTTTAAAAGACGTTAAGGTTTTACCAGAACCTGTGGTGTGCCAAATGTAACCGTTGTTGTTACTTGTAGCGACTTGATTCACCAGCTTTTCTGTGGCATAAAACTGATAAGGACGTAAGACCATTAATATTTTATGCGTTTCGTTATGTACCACATATTTTGCAATCATTTTACCCAAATGGTTTGGGTTTAAAAATGAACTAGCAAACGCTGTTACATCTGTTATGTTTTTATTATTTACATCTGCCCAAAAGAAGGTTTGCTTAACAGATTGCAATTTATTATTGGCTAGATACTTTGTATTTACGCCATTACTAATAACAAACAATTGCACATACTGAAACAAACCATGATTAGACCAAAACGAATGCCTTTGATAACGATTAATCTGGTTAAAAGCCTCCTTTATTTCTAAACCACGACGCTTTAACTCTATTTGCACTAAAGGTAAACCGTTTACTAACAACGTTACATCGTAACGGTTTTTGTAAGTCCCTTCTTGAGTGATTTGATTAGTGACTTGAAACAAGTTTTTCGTCCAATCTTCACTATTAAAAAAGCGCACATAAAAACTATCGCCATTGTCTCTGGTAATGTTGAAACGATCGCGTAAGGTTTTTGCTTTTTCAAACACGTTGCCTTTTGCTAAATGGTTTAAAATAGTATCAAACTCTTTAGTAGAAAACACCGTTTTATTAAACGCTTCTAATTGGGCTTTTAAATTAGATACTAAAGCATCGCCATCTTGTATGGTTACGTTTTGGTAGCCTAAACCTACTAATTGTTTAATTAGGTTATTTTCTAGTTGTGCTTCGGATTGTTTTGTCATAATTCATTAAAGAGGTCTGCCCACTCTGGATTTATACGTTCTATTAATGCTATTTTTTTTGCTCTGCTTCCTGCTTTTA
The DNA here is from genome assembly GCF_013249045.1 of Winogradskyella eckloniae. Taxonomy (GTDB): domain Bacteria; phylum Bacteroidota; class Bacteroidia; order Flavobacteriales; family Flavobacteriaceae; genus Winogradskyella; species Winogradskyella eckloniae. Next base: position 429,977 of record NZ_JABRWP010000003.1, on the reverse strand, counting down.
ATTGTTTTTCTCTGCCAATAGCATCTCCAATGCTTTGGTGTGCTTCGTAATACACTAATTTAGTTAAATTATATCTTGCTGTAAACGATTTTTTATCTTGTTTTTCTTTATGCTGAGTGATGCGCCGTTTTAAATAAGCGGTTACACCAACATAAAGTGTGGTGTTGTTTTTATTGGTTAGTATGTATACGTATCCTGGTTTCATATGTCATTGCGTCTCGTTTACGTCATTGCGAACGCAGTGAAGCAATCTGTTTATTGTTTACGTTTACTTTCATGAGTTTGCTTCACTCCGTTCGCAATGACAGTACGTTTTACACAAACATCTGCTGCAACAGCCCTTTTTTAAACGCTTGCGTGTTGCTTATTTGCGTTTGTACGGCTTCTATTTTTTTATCTATAGCACTTAAATAATTGGCTATTTTTTGTTGTTCTTCGAAACAAGGAATTTCAATTTTCTCTTTTGAATAATCCTTAAAATATATATGAGGAATAGTGCTTCCAATTATATATTTATTAAACCGAATATTGTTTAAAACCGAATAAAGGAAATACAAATTCACTTTTATTTTGGGTGAAATAATATCCAATGTTCCTAGAACTGAAGATTTAGGTTCACATAATAAAGTTCTTCCTACTCCAGCTCCATCTTTTACTATTGAAACAAAAGCTTCCTCTTCTCTATAGAAGTCAATGCTTTTTAAATAACCTGATGCTCCATATAATTTATAATCACCTATATTTTCTTCAATAGTATTAGCTGCAATGTTTGATGATTTTTTAGTTGCAATTTCTCCCAACCGCTTCTCTTCCCAATCTGGGAATTGTGTTTGGTATTCATTAGTGACAGATTGTTTTGAGTTTGCTTCATGAGATTGCTTCACTGCGTTCGCAATGACGTCTGGTTTAAAGCGCAATTGTTGGCTAAACAGTTGTTGCATTACGCCTTTTTTGTACTGCTCTAGGGTTTCTTTTTTGGTGGTTAGTTGCTGTAGTTTGGTGTCTACTGCTGTTAAAAAATTGGCTATTTTTTGTTGTTCTGGGAGGTTGGGGAATAATAATTTGATATTTCTCAAGTCGTCAATTCCAACATTAGTTTGATTTCCTGTTCCTCCTTTTGATTCATTAAAAAAGAAATAATAAAATCTTGATGTTTTTATAAGATTATTTACAAAATCAGCATCACTTTCATTTGGTTTTGCTCTTAAACAAACAAGTCTTTGATTTAGTAAGAATCTATTATTTTCAGGAATAACAATTGAATAACCATAATCTCGTTTTCCAACTGTCCCTGTTAATGTTAAAAGAATATCCTTTTTCTTAAGTAAATATTTTTCAAGTTTGGAATCAATTTCTTCCCAATAAGATGGATTTCTATCTAATTGTAATTCACTCTTATAAATATTTGACATTTTAAGTAATTGATATTTACTATCAACACTTTTCATCTCAAAACTTTTAAAAGCATAACCAGCAATAAAATCAATTTTTGAAACTAATTTTTTCTTTTCCCATTCCCCTTCAAACTCTTTAAAGCGTAGTTTGGGTACGTCATTGCGAGGCTTTTTAGCCGAAGTAATCTGTTTGTTGTTTCCGTTCGCTTTATGAGATTGCTTCGTCGAGTTTGCTTCGTTCCTCGCAACAGGCTCTCGCAATGACGGTTTCGATGACGTTTTGTTTTCGTTTGCCATTAGAAAGGAGTTTCTATGTTTAACTGTTTGCAAAAGTCTGCAATGGTAGCATCTGTTTTTGCTATGTCTGCCTCCAAGGCTTTTAGGTCTTTGGCTACTGTGGTTAAATCTATGGGTTCTTCTTCTTCAAAGGTATCTACATAACGTGGTATGTTTAGGTTGTAATCGTTTTCTTTAACCTCGTCTAAAATGGCTACGTATGAATACTTATCAATAGTAGCTTGAGATTCTTCGCCGCGCTCTGAATGACAATACGCTCTGTAAGTTTCTACTATTTTATCAATATGCTGGTCTTGTAAAACGTTTTGAGTTTTTACTTTCTCGTAATGTTGGCTGGCATCTATAAATAAAATGCTTTCTGGTTGCTCTCGCTTCTTTTTTAGCACTAAAATACAGGTTGGTATGCTTGTACCATAAAATATGTTTGCTGGCAAACCTATAACGGCATCTAGGTAGTTTTTGTCTTCTATTAAAAACTTTCTAATATGTCCTTCGGCTGAACCACGGAACAATACACCATGTGGTAGTACACAAGCCATTGTACCATTATTGTCTAGTTGGTGTACCATGTGTTGCACAAATGCAAAATCTGCTTTAGATTTTGGTGCTAGTTTACCGTATGCCGAAAACCTATCATCGCTCATAAATAATGGGCTTGCGCTCCAGTTTGCCGAAAATGGTGGATTGGCAACTATGGCCTCAAAACGTTTGTCTATATGGTTTGGGCTTGGGTTTACTAAGGTGTCTTCGTTATAAATATCGAAACGTTTGTAGTGTACGTCGTGCATAATCATGTTCATTCTGCACAAGTTATAGGTTGTTGGGTTACTTTCTTGCCCAAAAAATTCGCCTACGTCGCCTACTTCTTTAGCCACACGTAATAACAACGAGCCAGAACCACAAGTGGGATCGTACACGCTTTTTAGTTTGGTTTTATTTGTGGTTACTAATTGCGCCAATATTTTAGAGACTTGTTGTGGTGTGTAAAATTCGCCTGCTTTTTTTCCTGCTCCAGAGGCAAATTGCCCAATTAAATACTCGTAGGCATCACCAAGGATGTCGCTATCTGAGTTTTCTAGGTCAAAATCGATACCTTCTAAATGGGTAAGTACTTTTACTATGAGTTCGTTTTTAGCGTCTTCGGTCTTCCCTAGTTTGCTACTGGTTAAATCGAGGTCTTCAAACAGGTTACCAAAATCGTCTTCGCTTTCGCTTCCCATGGTACTTTGCTCTATGCTAGTGAGCACGTTGGCTAAATCGCCAAGTATAAAGTTGTTTTTGCCGCCAGAATTACCACGTTTTGCTAACTCACTAAAGAGTTCGCTTGGTTTAAGAAAATAACCAAGTTTGTCTAATGCTTCGTAACGAATGGCTTCCAATAAGTCTTCGGCTTGCTCGTGGCTTTCTACGGTATCGTAACTTAAACCATCTGGTTCTAGAATTTCGTTGGCGTAGAGTTTCATTTTTCGACTTAAATATTTGTAAAAAATAAAGCCTAATATATAATCTCTAAAATCGTCTGCATCCATATTACCACGAAGGTCGTTGGCAATATTCCAGAGGGTTTGTTTTAGTAATGCTTGTTTTTGGTCTTCTGACATTTGTTGTTTTATACGTGTTGAAAGAATTTTACAGCGTAATTACAGTATTCTATAATTTTATCTTTATCGGTATCAAATTCTTTTCTATTACCTAAATAGTTTCGGCTCGTTTCTGTTATTTCTTTACCTTCCTGTAGCTCTTCGAAAGATATACATTTTATATGTTTTTTAGACATTAAAACAATTAAAGCATTTTGGTATGGATAATCGCCATTTTTATCAATATCGCTTAACTTAAAACAACCGTTTGCTCTAAATTTAACTTCAATAAAATGTGCTTGATTGTCTTTAAAAACAACCAAATCTGGCATTCTCCTTATATTCATTGCCACATCATCTTTAACACCTCTTAGTAAATCTTTAATACCAGGAATAGTATTTTCCATTCCATATTGAAACACCTGAAAGCCTAAATCTACAAATAAACGTTCTATTAAAGTCTCTGCAATTCTACCTTTTGTTAGATTATAATTAAAATTATTTGTCGCAACATCTATAGTTTTTTCGGCTGCACTATCTTTGGTATTATCAACCTTCGTTGTACTCGTTTTAGTTTTGGGTTTAGCTTTTGGTTTTTCTGCAACAGCAACGTCTTCGCTGTTATTCTCTTTTTTGTAACATTTATAACAGAGACCACCATTAAATTTGGTGTAGCCTCCACATGTAATACATTCTGCCATTCAGTAGGTTTTTAATTGATGCTTAGTTATGAGCACATACTAGTTTATTCGTTTTGTAAAAACATTTCACAAAGGGGAAAAGACTATTAAAAATTAAGGGATTTTAAAGGTAGAAAAAACAAACAAATCACATAATATTTTTTAATATTTTAAACTTAGAGACGACCTAACCCAAGTAACATTGTAAAAAACCCAAAAATTATTGGCAGAGCAATTAACCACCATACTAATTTTGAGGTATTACTGCGAATTTTTTCTAATTTATCAATTTGTAATTGTTGCGCAAATAATAACTCTCTGAGTATTTCTTCGTTATTAAAATCATTATAAGTTTTTATAAACGTAATGCGCTTTGGTGTTAACTTAATTTTATCCGTCATTATTTACTATTTTAATTAATACTGAGATGTAAATTAAAAAGGTCTATCCACTTAATATTATGGGATTCCGCAATTATTAGAAATATTACTTCAAAGTGAAAATTCTAAAGCAACAGGTAAGTGATCTGATATTAATCTTGCTGTTGCTAAATTTTCACAAGTTTTGATGTAATCAACAACTCTAGAATTAATAAAACTTATTTGTTTGGAATAGTATATATTATCTATAGCATGACTTAAATAATCTCCACTTTTACATTTTCGCTTTAAAGTCGTTTTTGAGTTCTTAACTGCTGAACTATAACCTTGATCATAAAAATCATTCCAAACACTGTGTTCTTCATTTAAGTTAAAATCACCTGATATAATAATTTTATCAGAATTTAGTCGCTTTTGATATTCTTTAAATAGTACAATTTCTAATTCTGGTAAATCGTTATGTTTTCTAGAATGAAAGTTAACAACAAAAAAAGTTGAATCCTTATGTTTAGCTTTAAATTCTGCGATAAAAGGCTCTCTAATTATTTGAGATTCTAATTCACTATCCAAGAATGCTCTTCCTTTTAAACTCACTTTACTTGTTTTCCATAAAAAAGCATAACGTTCACTCATATAAGCAGAAGGGCTTTTGGTAGGGTTACTAATTCTATAATCCCACTTGCTTCCTTTTCTATTAAGCTCATCTGCAATTTGAGCAATTTTTTGTGCGCCTCCTGGATGCTTAGCCACAACTTCTTGGATAGCAACGACATCAAAATCATTTAATGTCTTTGCGATGAACGCTATTTCTTCATTGTTTTTTGATTGGCCTAAGTCTTGGATGTTCCAAGTAATTAATTTTATACTTTCAACGCTATTAAAATCTAATTCATTTGAGTTATTAGAAAAACTAAGAAACGTAATAACTAAGCCTATAAAAAGTATTTTTTTCATTAATGAATTTCCTATTTATTTTTTATAAAATTTTTAATTATTATATCCATATTTGCGGGTAGTTCGGCCATTTTAAATTCAAAATTACCTTCCTTTAAGCCCATTCCATACAACCAATCTGACCAATATTTTTTAAGCACATCATAGTCGTAATCATTATTATTTGATGTTGACGGATTTATACCTAAAACTAATATCTCTAGATTAGACAAATCTTGATTTACAGGAATAAATCCATGGTTATTAGATTCTATTATCTCTTTCCAGTTAGATGAATTCAATTTTTTATGTCTTATTTTTTTTGGAGTAATGTACGATGATAAATTATCTTCATTTAAATTACTATCCTCATAGAAAATATAGCCATCAGTTAATATTACTAAAATATTTCTGTAGTCTTTATCAATGCAATAATCTTTTACTTTATTTTTAAAAAAGCCCCAAGTATCTGAACCATTATCGTGATTAGCATCTTTTAAAGCTTGTTTATATATTTCTAACCCAAAATAAGCATAAGTAGAACTTATTGCATTTATGTAGTCTAATGTGCCATTATCTCTAGTTACATGGAATTTTAACTGATTAGACAAATCATTAATCTTAGGATTTAAAGGTTCTGGATCAAAATACAACTGAATCTTATCGTCTAAATGTCTCGATTTTTTATGTTTTATCTCATCTTCAAACGCCTCAGCAACCGAGTTTAAATAACCAACGTCTCTTCTATAAAATTGCATACTGGGATTATTGTATTTTGTGGTATCAATTCTATCGGACAAATCAAGCAGAATACTAATGTTTAGATTAGAAATCTGCTTATTTTTTTTTGTGGTTGAATTCGTTTTAATTTCCTTCTCCGCCTGCTTATTAGAATCTGAAGCACAACCAAGGAGTGTTAACGAAAAAGCGGTAATTATTAATAATCTATTCATAATCTAATTTTGGGTATATATTGTATGCTGTGTAGAGTCTTCATTAAGGTTTAATGCAATGAGATGATTATTGCAGATGGTTTGGCAATTCTCTAATAACTCATCTTTTTGTCTTGCTGGCAATGCAATCTCTGTTCCAATTGCCTGAAACCAACCTTCTACATATTGATGATGGTAATGAAGGTATTTCTTAACAGGAAAAATAAAACCATCAATTTTATTTTGAGCTTCTGAAATTTTCCCTTTCGCTTCAGTAATTTTAGATTTTATTGAATCACTTATTATTCCGTTTTCTTTTAATTCTAAATTTATTTTGGCTAACTCTTTTTGTTTTGCTCTTATAAACACATTAATTTTATCTAAACTTTCGTGCTCTTTCATTATAAAATCAAAAACTAATCCCCAAATAATATAAACAATAAAACCCGCAAAAATTATAACCCAAAATTCAGATTCTTTAATAGCTATAGTTAAATCAAAATCTGGAGATGAAGGTGTTCTATTAAATTCGTAAATCTTTTTTTCAATAACGTATGCAAGCAGTCCATCAAACAAAAATGTTATAATAAATAGACCTAACAACTTAATTTTACTCGCTACTCCTGGTACTTTTTGCATCATATGAATAATATAACCCAAGCCCATGAATACAAAAGGAATAGTAACTATAAGTATGGCCTCTAATGCACCATCTTGAAGAGCTTTTGAAAATGCTTGTGCATCAAATATTGCAGAAGACAAACTATCATCGTTAAACTCTTTAAAAAACACTGAATATGATGCTGAAATATAAAATACTAATAAATAAAGTGTAATTGGCAATAAGAGCGCAAGACCAATGTAAAACTTAATCTTCGGATTTCTTTCTACTATTAATCCGTGATTATTAGGATTAACTCTGACATCAATAATGTCATCCTTTATCTGCGATACTTTATCATTATATTCTACTTGTTTTTCGTCATTAATTTCCTTTGCTGTTTCTAACTTTTTTATCTCAGATTTTTGTCTTTCAATTTCTTCATGGTACGGCTTTTTAAGTTTTTCTTGTTCAATCTTTTGATTTCTGCATTGATCTTCAAAACTATTATATACATTTTGAAGACAAGCTTTTAAAACAATCGGTTTGCCAGTTGCCTTTTGAGCCGCAGCAAAACCACTTTGGTAATAAGTTATCCTAATATTATCTTGATTAGTTATATTATTGTCTAATTCTTCTTCCTCTGGTTGATTTTTCTTAACAGCAAATAAATTTCTTAACTTCTCCATATTTATTCGTTAATTTTTGTAATTATTTCCTCAACTGACAATTTTTGTTTAGCGCACTCTAGTAAAAAGTCCACTAATTGTTGTAGGTTTTCATCTAAAAAACCAAATCTTTTACAATATTTTAATAGAGTGTTTCTTTCATCTTCCGTTACAACTCCATCAGCCCATATCATTTTAGCTAAATCATTGAGGTATTCTATTTTTAAATTTAAAGTTTCAGGAATTTTTGCGTCGTCAGTTAAAGGGTTTAAAAGAACTTGTTGCAACTGCACTTCTGACACTCCTCTTTCTTCAGCAAAACGATATAACATTTTTAATTCTAGCACATCAAAATTGTCATCTGAGAAGGCCATCTGATAAAGTCTTAAAAAATGACTTTTTAATTCGGTTGATATCATATTATCTATTATGTTATAGTTAAAGTTATCCTCAAACATAAAACCATTAAAAAACAAAACCTTACGGATTTCCGTAAGGCTCTGCAAAGCATCTAATTAATAGCAAAAATTATAGAAACTCAATTATTTGACCTGAGACAATTACTTTATATTTATTAAAGAAAAATAAAAACCCGCTAGTCTTTACTTCTACCAATTCATTAATCACAGTTCTTGATGCACCTTCCATACCAGCTGATTTTAGCATTTTAGCTTTTGCTTCTGCAACTAAGCCGTTTTTAGCTAATCCACCGATACCAAAAATATAGGTCGCTGAGGCTTCTCCTTTAGCTATATTTACAACCTTAAAGTTATTTTCTGTCAACACCACTTCTGTCGTATTCTGGTTGTAATTTTGAGGTAATCCATAGTGAGCAGCACAACTTGTAAAGCACATTGATACCACAATTAATAACATAGATAATCTTTTCATTTAATAATACATTTATTGTTTACCTACTTCTGCTTTAATTCTGTTTTCGGCTTATTCCGACTTTCCATCGCGAACTTAAAACCAAAATAAAAGACTTCCTTACGGAAAACCTTAATGCACAAAAAAAGAGGTATTCAATTAAGAATACCTCTTCAATTATTTTAATTTCTACGATAGAACAATTTCCCTTACATCCCCTAAAAGCAGAAATCTTTCAAACTTAAAAACAACGCAATAATATTTTTTACGGCAATCCGTAAAAGACTATCTTTTTTAAATTAAACCTAAATCTTTTACCGTTGCCACTAAGTGTATGGCATTATTAGCCTTGAATTGAATACGAAGTTTATTTAATCGTTTCTCTATAGTACTTAAACTATTTGGACTAATATCCTTAGATTTAAACTGGTGGCTAATCTCTTCTTGTGATAGACCATTAGATAGTAATTTTAGCAATTGAATATCGTAATCATAAATTTCTAAATGACTTTTTGGACTAACTGCTTGTGCTACTTGAGGCGATAAATAACGATGCTGTTGTGCCACTGTTTTTATAGCTTCTTCCAATTGAATTGACCCCTTCCTATCCTTACACACGTAGGCATTAACACCAAATTGATGGACTAAAGATCTTACTTTTTGTAATTGATCTTTCATTGAATAAACGATTATTGGCAATTCAGTAAAATCTTTGCGTAACGCAGCAATTAAGGCTTCTCCAGATTCAAAATTAGCATTACGATGGTCTTTTTTAAAGGATAAATCTGTAATCACTAAATCATAGTCTTGTTGGTCTAGTGCTGCACGTTTCACTTTTAAAAAGGCATCATCACAGTACTGCACTACGTCTACAGTTTTAACCTTACAGTGTGCTAGTACTTGCTGAACGCTTTTAGTAATAGCATCATGATCATCTACAATTAAAACTTTCTTAAACATGACTAAATAATAATTTGGGTTTTAAATCCTTTATGAGGTTCTGTTTCAAAAGTAATTGTTCCGTTTAGAGATTCAATACGGTTTTCCACATTTTGCAATCCTGTACTTTTATTTAAGTTACAACCAACACCATTATCTGAATAATTTAAAACGATTTTCTTTCCTTCATTTTTAAATGCTAAAACGGCTATCGAAGCGTGGCTATGCTTTTTCATATTTATTAATAGTTCTTGCAACACTTTATAGATGGTAGTTCTTTTCATTTTAGAAAATGATTCCCAATCAATATCAGCATTACCTTTGGCTAATACACTTGTAGAAGCATTACTAAAACTTAAAACTAAATCTTTAATAACGTCTTCAAATAGATCATCGCCTTCTGTAGAACCATGTTCTTTTGAAATGTCTCTTGTTTTACTGTATATATCTTGTAAATCATCTATGAGATGACTATTACTTAGTGATTCACTTTCTAGTTTTGTCATAAACTGAAAGACATCGTTGGCAACCTCATCGTGTATTTGCTTAGAAATTCTTGATTCAGTGTCATACACTTGTTGTATTTTTTCCTTTCTATGCTTAGATTTCAATAAGAAATAAATAAAGATTGATACTAACGTAATAAAAGCACCTGCAATAACGGCAATGATAGTTCTCGTTTTCTGTTGCTCCTCTTTTAACTGACTTTCTAAAGCTTTTCTTTTAAATTCTGAATTATCATATTTTAAGAAAGCATCTTTACTTGCACGCTCTTTATCTGCATTAGTTATACTATCATTAAGTATTTTATAGGCTTTTGCATGGCTATCTTTACTTAATTTAGTTAACATACCTAAAGCATCATGCCTATAAATAGGCGAATTAATATGATTGGCGAATTCCTGAGCTTTTAAAGCATTTTTTAAGGACTTGTCTAAACTGTCTACCTTATAATAATATTCCGCTAAATGCGAATAGCTTGTATACAGTGATGTGGTGTCTTTTTTTGCTTCTCTAAGTTCTAAAGCGGATTGCATTAACGGTAAATCTTTAGAACTTTCGTTTAAAAGTGAATAAACAAACCCCAAATTATCTAAAATACGAGCAATAGCAAGTGTATCTGTTAACCTAGGCAATACCTTGTAAGCTTTGAGTAAGTGTGCTTTAGCCTGAATTAAATTTTTATCCCTTCTATATATATTTGAAATATTATTGTAAACAATAGCACTATCTCTTGCGTTATCTGTAATTTCTAAAACTCTATCATAGAGTTCTAAGCACTTGGCTTGATTTCGTTGTTCGTAATATAATAGACCTAAAAGCGTATAAAAGCTTTTTCTAAGTTGTGTGTTTTTTTCGTAATCTAGATTGGCATCTAAAATTTTTATCGCTTCTAGAGCCTTATCTTCACTAGCTTCATAAGCTCCTTTTTTGTAATGGATACTCGAAATATAGTAGAGGTCATTGAGAACAAAGGATAATTTATTGTTTTGAGCTGCATTTTCATAATGATTTTGAAAATAATTAAAGGCTTTATCTAAGTCATCTGGACGCTGTGGTTTTAAAGCTAATTGAGAATAATACTTTAAACTATCATTTTTTACTTGCCCATTAACAAATTGCATACTTAGAAAAAATAATATGCTGTAGATAAAACAAAAAAAGAGGAATGAAGTATTGATTGATTTCATTCCTCTAAAATAAGAACTAAATATTAATTAACCACTAATTTCTTCTGGAGGTGGTGGTGGAATTTCTCCGTTTTCTCCACAACAGGCTTGTGGTACATTTTCATCTGCTATACTCTCAGGATTACATGATAAAAAAACTGAATTGAGGAAAACCGTAAACATTATAACATATATTTTTTTCATTTTGTATGGATTTAAAATTAGACAATAGTGTTGCTGTCCGAGAAATTCTCAGAGGCATAGTTGCTTAGCAACACCAACTATTTTTGAGGTAAAAACCTCCATTTTGGGAAGTGTGAAGTCGTGAAGTAAAACCTGCTCTACCTTCCCAAATAATGCAGCATTTTACATTCTAACTTCAGTATGGAATTGAAATTCGCAAGGCCCTTTGCGTAGGTGACCGTTATCAATTCTATGCCAAATGAATGAAGTTTACTTTGGAACTAATGGAAAAAAACAGGAAACGAATTGGAAAAGAATTTCCAAATGATTTCTATACAAATTTTACTAAGTTTAAACGCTTAAAAACCAACTAAATGCACAATACATTACTTATAAAAGCTTTTGAAAAAGCAAAAGAAGAAGTGAACTCTGTAAATGTATATCCGAGAGCACAGGTACTATCAGACTATATTTTAGAAGATAGTAAAGAGCCTTATGGTGCTAAAATTTTAAGTATTAAGTATAAGTCTGCCATCAGTACACCAAGCATTCCTATAACGATTAAAAATCATGCAACAATTTCACTGAGTCGATATTTGGGATATAGTGATTATTCAGATTTTGTAAAACACAACTTAGACCAAAATAATGAAATTAATACGCAAGGAGATTCAACGACCTATATTTTAGACCGAAAGAAATCCGTAATTACAGCTCTAATCATCTTAACCATAGTTATTGGTGTATTAATTTATAATTACGTGAACAGACAACGCTTTATGATATGGAATGAAGATCATTATATCGAAGTTAATTTAGATGCCAACAAGTACAGTTTGAATCAGCTTAAATTCTACAAAGAAGAACGTATCATCAATTTTAAAAAAATAAAGCCTAAATGCGAAGACACCCTCTTCAATAGAGATGGAAGTGTAAAGATTTGGTATGGTAAAAACGCGCAAAAAAAATTAGAATACTTTACCAGTTTAGGGTTGCATCCTGAAACTGGAAAATCACTCAAGCCTATAACGCAATACATGATTGACAAATATATATGTAATTAGAACCTGATCATGAAGCACCAGATTTTAAAGTTGACTGATTTTCACGACCATCGAAATTTAAATAACATTCATCCCGTTTGGCGCACTTTTATGGCCTTTCCTTGGGACTAATTGTAATCTATACACTAATAACTTAAATTGTTTTCACTGAACAACACAGTTTTTATCAAACAACACGTGCTTTTTCCAATAATAAAAAGCGTACAACCAACGTTTTAATGTATAGCCATGTTACTAGAGGATAATACTCTAAAGCAACGTTCGCTACCAAGATACAAGGGATTGCCATGTTCCTCTGACCAAAAGCCATCTAAAACATCTTTTGTAAGGCATTTATAGACAACAACACCTTTATAGATATGACCCTCGTCTCCTTTGTAGTGAAAGTTGATGACTAAAATATTATCTTTAAAAAAGCCAGTACCAAATTGTGTTTGTTGCTTATTAATAAGCCATTGGGCAATTATTCGGTTATTATGGTCTAAACTTAAGGTTAGTGTGCCTCGATAGGAAATGCCAGCTTCATTTTGGTTGCTGCCTTCTATGGTATATATGCCTACTAGGTCTTTTATGTGCATGCTACAAGTTTTGCGAAGCACAAAGCTATATTTTATTTTGAAAAACCAATTACAGTTATAGCATGAAACCGTTTATGAATTAAAAAAAGCCATAGCATACCTATAGAATGCCGTTAAATTACAGTAAAATCGACATTTTTAAATAGGCCATAGCAGCCAAAGTCAACCGACTTGATTTTTAGTAGCGGTTGATCGTCCTTAGTTTAGATAAACATAAAGGTATCTTCGTCTTTTGAAAACGCTTTAGTAATCACTTGTTTTGGTGTTGAACTCTGTCCCTTTTCAGTTTTTTGTGTTGTACCAAAGCTTAATTTTTGAAGTCTGTTTTTTAAAATGTGTAATGGATTCATCGTTAATAGCATTTACTGTTACTAAAGATACGTTGAAAATCGAAATTTGGATGTCGCAAAATCCTCAAAAACACCTTAAAATGAACAACTTAACAATGATTTAACATACGCTACACAAAACCGAAATCCTAAAGTCAAAAGTGAAAGCACTTTTAGTCTAACTGCACTCAGAATGCGTTGCGCTGCTAGTCGCTCATTGACAGGCAGGTCTTACATGTGCATGAATCAAAAATAGATTTAAGTCATTTAACGCACCTTACAACAGTGTTTTGGTACTGCAGCAGCTACCTTTAGTCTAATTCTAGCAGGTAAACCCAATACGTTTTGCCTAAATATTGAATGGTTTTGTCTTTCTTAAAGCCTCGTGTTTCATAGATATTTCTAGCCGCATCCATAAATTCGGAAGTATGCAAAGCAACATGTGTTTCTTGGGTATCTTTGGCATGAGCAATACACAGTTCCGTTAACGTTTTGCCTATACCTTTACCTCTTTGTTTGGGATGCACACCCAGAAATCTTATATAACTCCAATCGGCTTTAAACAATGTTGTAGGATGACCACCAGCTACTAAATAAATCATTCCTATAATTACTGAATCCAGCTCACAAACAAAAACCGTACTTTGCGCAATGCGTTGTTTTAAACCTGTATCACTATTGAGAAAAGCGTTCATTTTATCCCAATTTGCTTTGGTTAACACCGTACTAAATTCAGCATATGATGCCTTTCCTAATGCTTTAAGCTGTTCAAAATCTGAATCGTCAGCGCGTCTATAATAAAATTCTTTTTTGAAGTCTGGCATGGTTTAAAATATAGACAAAGCATTAAAGTTGTATTGAACCGATTTGCGCCTTCATCCATTAGCGCTTACGACTACGATCTGTTGGGCAATTGCGACAGCGCGACATGTAAGTAACAGAAAACTCGTAGACACCATTCGTTCTACCAATTTTTGAAATATTAGCATCGTAAGACAGCCCGAATCTAAAACTAGTATATTCTAAGCCTATAAAACTATTTATGGACGTGAGAAGATGACTATTATTATCATTCCTAGCCGGATTTGTCGCTGCAGTGAGTCCAACTAAAAACTGATTAACATGAAATAATGAACCTATATCTAGGCGATTGTATTCGCCTTGTTGCATATAATTAGCGGTCATCATTATTCTGTAATCTTGCAAAAATGGAAAACGATAATTACCATGTACGGAATAAAAAATATCTAATGGTACATTCTGATCTCTTATGAATGAGATATTTGGTCGATTAAGGTGTTTTGCCGAAAAACCAAACCAATAGGTATTGTCATTCCTTGCTTTTTTCTCAAAGACCACACCTGCAGAGACATCAAAAAACACAATATTTTCTGTATTTGCACCAAAGGGATCTACAGAATTGGGATGAATCACACCTGTATTAATATTTATTTGATCGGCCAATGTTAAACTGTTAAAACCTACATCTTTTAGTCCAAAACCAACTTCTAAGGCTGGTCTAAAAAACCATCCACCATTGAGATTAACACGATGCATATAGTTGGCATTCACTTGGTAAAAATTGTAATTGCTAAAGGATTCATTTTGCCACATGGCATTAAACCCTATACCACTACCAGAACTGTTTCTGTTTTCGTAAGATTTATTAATGAAAAAATATTGTGTACTTACTTTTAAATCTAAATTGGGCCATTGGGTTCTACTCAATACACCAGCACTGACTCTATCATTATCTTCAAACCCAGTAAACCCAGGATTTAAAGTTTCTTGAATATAATTCGATTGCGTAAATATAGGGTCTTGGGCATGCACTACGCATCCAAATAAAACCGCTAATAAAATGGTAAATCTTGCTTTAATGGTCATTCGGTTTTATTTAATATAGATAAAGGCGCCTTGTTGTTTCACTTGGTTGCCATAAAATGTCTTTGCAGAAAAGGTGTAGTAATAATTGCCGTTTTCGGCTTCTTCTTCTTTTACCATACCATCCCATCCTCGTAAAGCATCACCTTTTTCGTTATAAATTAAACTTCCCCAAGTATCGTAAATACTAAGCTCTAAACTGCTTAAGCCAATAAAAACCGGAGCAAAGAAATCATTAATGCCATCATCATTTGGTGTAAACGCATCTGGCACAACCAACTTATACCCTTCTTCGATCACTAAGGTAATCACTTGCTCATACACGCAGCCGTATGGATACGTAACCGTTTGCGTTACCACATAACTTCCTGGTGTAAAATAGGTATGTATAGGATGTACTTCTGAAGAAAAACTACCATCCCCAAAATCCCATAAGATACTGTCGTAATTTCCGGTGGCTGTGGTTGTAAATTCAATAGGATCTTGTATAGCATACAATCCATAATTTAAGAATCCGAATGATGACGTTGTAAACCCAGGATCACCAAAGGCAGCAATGTCTACATTAAAGGTATAGTTAGCCGTACAGCCTAAATTATCTGTCACTTCTAAAACTACCAATCCATTGGTGTCTGTAGACATAAATTCGTTGTTGAGACCGCTTACCGTACCATCTGACCAACTAAACTGAAATGGTGGCACGCCTCCACTCGCCATTGCTAAAAAGGTTTGATCTATACTTGCTGTTTCACAATCTACATCTACCTGATCAATGACCTCAACCTGTAAGGGTTCAAATCGTGTCACCTCATAACTCGCTTCAATCTCACAACCATTGGTATCCGTAACCGTAACAGTATAAGTATTTGGAGGTACAGCACTTAAATCTTCTGTGATGGCACCATTACTCCACAACACATTAAAGGGTGGTGTTCCTCCTTCAATTAATAAATTAACACTGCCACTGTTAGTATCATCACAATCTAAAGCATGTGTAATGTTGGCTGACAAACTTAATGGCGCAACATCAAAAATGGTAAAACTGTCTTGAATTTCGCAAGGTGTTCCATCAATAATGGTTACTGTATATGTACCAGGTCCTAAATTATTTCGTTCTGTACCAGCCACAGGATCATCATCCCAAACCAAGGATACAGGATCAATACCTCCAACAAAATTAAGGGTAATACTTGCATCATTTTCGCCTGCACAAGTCATTTGCGTCACTACAGGACTTATTGAAAATTCTGGTGGCTGCTCAATGATTACAGGAAATTCACGTTCACAAAGTTCCGCATCCGTAATGGTAATAGTATACGTGCCTCCAGATAGATTAATCTGACTCATCCCTAATCCAAAATTACTCCAGGCCACCTCATATGGCGACACTCCTCCAGAAATGGAATTAATAACGATAGAGGCATCATTATCACCATAACATTGCATTTGTGTGACTGTAAGGTCCACCTCAATTTGTGTGTTCTGTATAATTTCCACCTCCAAATCATCTGTACATCCTGAATTATCTGTTACCGTAAGATTATAAACGCCTGCATACAATGTATCAATATCTTCATCCGTACTTGAAAATCCATTTGGACCTGTCCAAGCATAAGTATAGTCCGTTCGTCCGCCACCGACATCTACCAAAATAGCACCTGTAGCCTCACCAAAACATAACACATCCGTTTTAGTATCTAATACAGCCGTCAATTCAGCTGGTTCAATGATCTCAAAATCGAGCGTAATTGGTCCACAATTATTTTGGTCGGTTACAGCAATGGCATACAATCCTGGTCCGAGATCTGTTAAATCTTCATCCGTAGCATAAGGTGTACCATTTAAGGTCCATTCGTATATATAAGGCATCACACCTCCTGAAACGTCAATAGCGATTTCCCCATCATTAGCATTAAAACAAGAAATGGTTTCTGGATCAAAACTAACCGCACTAAATACCAATTCTTCGGGTTCTGTTATTTCGAAAGTGGTCGAAAACGGACAACCACCATCATCTTCAATCGTTAAAGTGTATATTCCGATTTCTAGATTCGAAATATCTTCATCTGTACTTGAAAAACCATTAGGTCCTGACCATGAAACAGTATAGGGCTGACCACTAGTAAAAGGAATACCACCAACAATATCAATAGCTATAGACGCCGTATTCGCTTGATAGCATAAATTATGTGTTAGTGTTGATGTTACGGTTATAGAAGGATTTACAGTCACGACCATTTCAAAAGTTTCGCCTGCACAATTTCCAGAAACAGGTGTTACCACATAGGTCACCGTAGCCGGATTGGTTGTGGTATTCTCTAAAGTTTGCGACAGTGTTGCCACCGCAGTTAACTGTTCTGTTGCACCAACAATACTACCTGCAGGACTTACCGTTGGTGTTGGCCAAGTATACAATGTATTTAAGGGCACAATATCGCCTGTATTCGTTGTATCTGGCATAAACTCAAATGAATTACCACTACAAATTAATGCGGTTGCATCATCTATTATGGGTGTCTCATTGACAATGATTTCGGCCGTTTGAGACACAATTTCCGAACAACCTCCAGAATTAAAATTAATGACAACATAATAATACATAGAACCTACAACACTAACATCAGGACTGTAGGTTGCTGACGTAGCACCAGCTATAGCCGTCCCAGACGTTGGATCATCCGTTGCTGTTTGATACCATTGATAAGACGCTGTGCCTGCTCCATTGGTATAAGACACGGACAAATCTGGAGTAGATTCTCCCAAACACAATTCATCTAAAATAGGCTGTGAACTAAATTGAGCACCTGCACTAATAATGATTTCAGAAGTATCACTTGTAACCTCACATCCTGAAACATCTTGTGTAATTACGCAGTAATAGTATACTGTCCCTACAATATCTGTAGGTGGTAAAAAGGTGTTTGCTGTTGCGCCTGAAATAGCCGAACCAGACGTCGTATCATCTACAGCACTCGCATACCATTGGTAAGACATTGTACCAAGGCCACCTGCAACGGTAACTTCTAAATTTTGTGCAGTAGAGTTCTCACAAAGACTTTGTGAAGCCATAGGCTGTGACGTCACTTGAGGATCCTCAACGACAACAATCTCTGCCACTGCACTTGTTAAGGCCGCACAACCGTTAGCATTATAATTGGCTTCAACATAAAAATAATAAGTACCTATGGCATTAAATGCAGGAGGTGTATAAGAGGCATTAGTTGCTCCCGAAATTAAAGTTCCTCCGGAATTGCTATTTGTGGTATTTGAGTACCATTGAAACGTAGGCGTCTCCGAACCACCTGAAACCATAATTTCAAGTGCTTCCGACACACCGCCAACACATAAGGATTGCGTACTTTGCGGCTGCGCATCTATTTGTGTTAGCGCTGTGACTTCAATGGCTGCCGTATCTGAACTAATTTCAGAACATCCTCCTGTTGAAAATGATATCACAACATAATAATACGTAGTACCCACTGTTGTGGTTGGTGGTGTATATGTATCTGAAGTAGCACCTGCTATTGGCGTACCAGAGGTGGTATTATCTAGTGTATTCTCATACCATTGATAGTTTGGTGTACCAGAACCATCAAACGCCACCATCAAATCATTAGCGATACCATTTTGACATACCGAATCAGCATTTGGCTGCGTGGTTATGAGTGGTGCGGGAATAACACTGATTTCAAAATCAACAGCATCACCAACACATCCATTAATTTCTGGTGTTACTGTATAAATTAATGAAAGCGTGCCTGTTGTCGTATTCACAATAGTTTGCGAAGGAATCGTACTCGATGTACCACTTGGTATATAACCTGTTAAACCAGCAGGTACATTAGCAACCCAACTATAGGTAGTGGAAGCATTGTTAGACGTTAAATTAATTTCTGATGTGGATGCTCCAGAACACAGAGATTGTGTCACATCTGTATTTGAAATTACAGGTGAATCATTTACAGAAAAGTCTTCAGTGACCGTGGTTGTACCACAGGCATTGGTCATACTAAATGTGATGGTATACGTCCCTACAGAATTATACGCAATAGCGCCAGGATCTAAAAGATTTGAAGTGGCTGGTGATCCGCCAGGAAACGACCAGCTATATGTTATGGTATCTGATGGACCTGCACAAGACTCTACCGTTGCTGTTGGCTGTATACTCGTCAAACCACAAACGTCATCAACCGTATTAATTACGGCCGTTGGTGGTTGGCGAACCTCAATAAACTGAGAGGTTGAAAAATCACCACAAGAATTGGTCGCTGTTATGACCAGTTCGTAAGTACCAGCTGTATCAAATTGAAACGAAGGACTTGCTGATGTCTCGTCGGTACCATTAATAAATGCCCAAGTGGCTGTCGTTCCACAAAATTCTGCCGTATAATTAACCGCCCACAAATAGGTAGGTGTAATACAGCTATTCGTTTCATCTGTTGTATTCATTGTATTGACTTGCAATGCCGTACAACCTTCATTCACATTTGTGGTAAATACTGGCACCAAATCATCTTCCACACATACCGTTCTTATGACCTCATCCATACCACAACGGTTACCCGTTCTTAGTTTTACTTCATAGGTTCCAATTTGAGTAAAATTAAAACAAATAGCATCCGAACCGGCTAGCCAAAGACCCGGATCAGAACTCCCAAAATCGTCGCCCATGGAACCACTAGACACTGTAAAACCCGTATTGGGTGTGACTTCCCAAATTATATTAGGACTCGTGTCGCAAGAATTACCAAGACCATTATTCTCGTCACCAATTGATGTATTTTGAAAACAAGCCGGTTGATTAGTACATACCACATCGTCACCTGTAAAACTTGCTTCTGGCGCTATGGAAACATAAATAGGCACCACACCAACGGAAGACGTACTACAAGGGTTTGAAGCTACAATAATAGCCGAAAAAGAATTCTCATAGGTATTGGTACCATCAGAACTTGTCGTATTACATGAAGACATATCAAACGTATGCGTGACACTCGCTGGAGGCGGATGACTAAATACTTCTGGTGGCGAACCATCATTAAATGTCACAGTATAGGTTGTACCTGGAGGATTATTTTCTGTCCCTGTGATGGGAAAGGTTAAAGGATTAATATTACAAATATCTGTATTTCCTGGATTCCCTAAAGAAACCGCAGGATTAGACCCAACGAAAACCGTATAAGCTGTTACCGTATCACAACCATTACTTCCGGTTATGGTATAGGTTAAATCATAAATTCCAACGTTGTAATTGTGAGTGGTAGACGACCATGTCGTGGCACTAAAATCTGGCGATCCATCGCCCCAATTTATAGTGTAACTCGTATTTAATCCCTGTGTAGATGACTGATTTGTAAAGGTAAATTCTGAACCCGAATTAATACATTGTCTAAATACAGGTAAGCCATTGAAGGTTGTTCCAGATCCTGTACCACCTAAAGTGCCATCTGGAGATTGAATAACAGTAAACTGAATACTTTCATTTATGGTAGAAACCTCAGGTACATCATCTTCAACACTAACTAGAGTGTAGGTTACTGTACCAACATTACTGATATCTGCATTTATTGTAACAGAGGTATTCGATCCTGTGGTAGACACCGTTTGAATAGCTCCTGCATTGATGCGGTAACTAAAAACATAAGGCAAGGTCCCATTAGACCCTGTAAATGTAATTTGTGGCGCTGGTGCTTCATTTTGGCAGACGGTAATTCCGCCTCCACTTATTGTGGCATCTGGTAAAAAATTGGTAGTTGATGAACTGGCTTGCCGCTTATTGGCAATATCTATAATATTAAAAGCACTAATTAACCCAAAAAAAAGACTAATGACTAATAATAGGCTATATTTTATTTTCCCCATAAATATATGATAGCTAATTATTTAAAACGATTTCAATGTAATAAAATCTAATTATGTTGTTCGTAAAAGTTTACAATATTCGACAAGATTAAATTTTAGTCTACCAAATACAACTTAAGACCTAAAGTGTACAATTAATTATAAGATTACACCTTTCTAAACTAGAAATTTTACGAAGTCGAAATCCTATATACACAAGTCTATCAATTGCAATAATTTTACATTTAAACGGATTTATTTGCATTTCATGGATTTTATTTGTAGGTTTGTCGAAGAATTAGTCCCAAACTAAATTTAACCTAACATGATCTATACGATCAAATTATTACAACGTATCGCGTTTGGCATGCTTTCCTTATGTTTTGGCATAATGAGCTATGCGCAAACCTTAGATATGGCTATACCTAGCCAAACCAACCCAACGTTATTAACGCAGTCCCCACCTAAATATCTCTTTGATAGTGATGGCGATGGCATTGATGACCATATCGATAAAGATGATGATAATGATGGCATAGAAGATGCCCTTGAAGAACTCGCTTGCCAAAGCTCGAACAGTGCTGGATCTACAGTCTATAAATACGTATATGAAACTTTTGGTAGTGGCAGTCGAGCACCAATTCAAACGTTATACCATTCCTATTCATCGTATTGTTATGACAATGGTAACGGAAGTTGCGATAACAGCGCAGCGCAACATAATGGCAAATACACCGTAGCTCCTTTCGCAACGAATGCCGAAGACACAACCTCGGAAAACATGTATTGGTATACTGGCGAAGATCATACCAATAGAAATTTACAAGGTCGCATGGCCATCTTTAATGCAGCTTCACAACCTGGAGTTTTCTATACGGCTAACATCAAAGGTGCCTTACCTAACATTCCGATATCCTATAGTTTTTGGGCCTTAAATTTAGACAGCTCAACAACTCCTGATATAGATCAGCGCACACGTCCGCAAATTAAAGTAGAGTTTAGAGATGTAGACCATAATCTTTTGGCCGCAATTAACACAGGTGATATTCCACCATCTATTAATGGAAATCCAGAGGCCAGTTGGCACAATTATTCCGCAAATTTCACACTAGAAGTCAGCGAGTTTAATGTCTTTTTTTATACGACCGAAACTGGTAACAACGGTAATGATTTTGCATTAGATGATATAGAAATCAAGCAAATATTATGCGATACAGATCACGATGGTGTTGCCAATATTTTTGATTTAGACAGCGACAATGATGGTATACCTGATGCGGTTGAAGCTGGATATGGCACATTAACCAATGGTACTGCTGTTATCACAGCTATAGTCGATTCGAATGTCAATGGACTACAAGACACTTGTGAAACCACATTACCCTTAGACTCCGATAATGATGGTGTCCCTAACTATTTAGATTTGGATAGTGATAATGACGGACGCTTTGACATTGATGAATCTGGTGCAGGAAATTCTGGTAACATCAATTTTCAAAATGGTGATGGTGACCAGGATGGTGATGGCGTAGGCGATGGAACAGACTCTGACAAAATAAGAGCAAAAGACACCAATACTGATGGTGTTTTAGAATACTTTACTGATGGCATTTTAGATGTCTTTGATTACTACAACGGCAGTGATTTAAATTCTGGTTATGGTAACCAAAATCAAGGTCTAAATCATACCGCTTTTGTTGTAGACAGTGACCATGATGGTTTGCCAGACTATATGGACGCCTACAACAATGACACAAACACCTTTGATATTGCAACCACAAGGTACTCGCATTTAGATGCAAATTCTGATGGTATTATTGATGGCTCTATAGACACCGACCACGATGGTTTACTCGATAGTTTTGATACTGACCATAATTCATTTGGATCACCAAGAGTGCTTAATGATAAACTTCAGCTGTATTTTGATGGTAGAAATGACTACATCAAAGACATGACCATATTAAGTGAGCAGCCTGAAGTCACATTAATGGGTTGGATAAAATTAGATCCTACAGGTACAGGCCAGCGTTTTGTATTTGGACAAGAGCACTTTTACTTAAAAGTGTTATCTAATAATACGTTATTCGTCCAAGCTGGAAACCAAAGTTTAACCTCAGCACAACCGTTACTTAGCGATAGATGGATTCACATTACTACAACATACAGTAACGCAGAACAAAGTCTAAAACTATTCATCAATGGACAAGAAAATGGTAGCACCACTATCAATAGTATATTACCAACAGATGAGACCCCTTTTTATTATGGTCGACGTCATAACGCTACAGACCCGTGGTTTTACAAAGGCCATATGGATGAATTAAGAGTGTTTAAAAAAGCGCTATCTGCTGATGAAATTCAGAAAATTGTTTACCAAGAGATTGAAAATAATGGCAATGTTATAGGCAAAGAAGTCCCAAGAGAAATTACCAGTTTAGCTTGGTCTGATCTGCTTACCTATTACCGTTTAGATCATTTTAATGGAAAATACACAGAGAATTTAGCAACCACACAAGGTGCTTCTAATCCTGGCGCTGAACTATTCAATTTTAAACAGATTGCACCTCAGAATGCACCATTACCGTTTATCACTCAAGACAACGGAAATTTAGCTACAGCGGTTACAAATAGTGCTCAAGGTATAAATGGATACGATGCCATTACCTATGATTGGTCTATTGTAAAAATCCGTCATGCTCAGATAAATTTCAATAATAGACAGCAGCATTTGGCATTAATTGTCAACGAAAAAGATGCTAACAATGAGCCTATTGAATTTAAAATTACCGATGACTCAGAACTTAATGTATCTTGGTATTTAAAACTAGATGGTAGTATAGATCTTGAAGGTGAATCTCAATTAATTCAAGGCGAAGATAGTATCCTTGATGCCACTAGCATAGGAAAAATTGAACGCGATCAGCAAGGCACTGCAGATACCTACACGTATAACTATTGGTCTTCGCCAGTATCTAAACAAAATTCTAACGTACCGAGCTTTAGAGTCACAGATGTTATGATGGATGGCAGTCAGAGTGAACACCCAACGGCAATAAATTTTTCATCATCTGGCTATAATGGCGCAGCCACAAGCCCTATAAAAATAGCCGATTATTGGATATGGAAATACACCAATCAGAACACCAATAATTATTCTTCATGGCAACATATTAGACGCACAGGACAAATTTTTCCTGGTGAGGGCTACACAATGAAAGGTCCAGGCACTGGAAGCATTTCCACACCTCAAAATTATGTTTTTTCTGGTCAACCAAATAATGGCGAAATCCAATTACCTATTACTCAAGATAATGATTTCTTAGTAGGTAACCCGTACCCTTCTGCTATCGATGCTAATCAATTTATAAAAGATAATGGACCAGAATTACAAGATGACAACACACCTGTTCCAAATGCGACACCTATAATTAGTGGCACTTTATACTTCTGGGAACATTGGGGTGGAGGGTCTCATAGTTTTCAAGATTACCAAGGTGGTTATGCCACATACAACTATTCTGGTGCTGTAAAAGCGGCATACAAAGGTAGTAATCACCCAGATTTAACAGACGGCAACTCGCCTACTAAAAAACCAGGTCGCTATATACCAGTTGGACAAGGCTTCTTTGTTATTGGAGCACATACAGGGACGATAACATTTAATAATGGACAACGGTTATTTAAAAAAGAAAGTGACGATCTATCCGTTTTTATGCGAAGTGCGTTTTCTGTATCAGCCAACACCAGCGATGCTAACGAAGAGGCTTCTCAAGAAATCGATGAGCGTATGAAATTTAGAATCGGTTTTAATTCTGTAAACACCATAAGACGACAACTCTTATTAACTATTGACGACAATGCTACACCTGATGTGGATTGGGCTTATGATGGTTTGCTAAATGAAAATCAAATCGATGATATGTTCTGGACCATTAATGAAGAGGCTTTTATTATTCAAGGTAGTAATGCGGCAGACAATACCACGACATATCCACTTGGAATTAAAACAAACACAGATGGTATAAATACAATAAATATCGATGCCTTAGAAAACGTACCAGAGGCTCTAAACATCTATTTACATGATTTAGAACTCGATCTTTATCACGATTTAAGAGAAAGTCCATACGATATCTTTTTAAATGCTGGCGAACATTTACAACGTTTTGAAATTGCCTTTAACACAACATCTGAAGCATTAGGCATTGAAGACAATAGCGCAAATACTATGGATATAGTGTACTCAAATAGTACCAACCACATCGTAATTGTAAACCCTAACCGTATTCCTCTTAAGTCATTGGCAGTATATAATATGTTAGGCCAATCTGTTTACAGTTTACAAAGTATAGCCCATGATGAATATGAAATAAAAAAATTAAGTAGCGGAACTTACATCGTTAAGCTACAAACAACATCAGGTGCCATAGTAACCAAAAAAATTATAAAAGAATAGTTGATTGTTTTTAGTTAGTGATAAGAACGTCTCAGCCCTAAGAAGGTTGAGGCGTTCTTTATTTAATTAATAAGATTAATGCGTCTAAGGTAACTTCCTTTTGTTCACCAGTAACCATATTTTTTAAAGTGAAAATTTCTAAAGATAATTCGCTTTCACCTACCAATACGACAAAAGGAATATTGCGACGATTAGCATAATTCATTTGTTTCTTTTTCTGTTTACCAGATATTGCAGCATCAGGAAACAACTCGGCTTTTATACCTTCTGCTCTTAACTTGGTAACAGCACCTAAACTATACATCGCTTCCTCATCGCCAAAATTGATAAACAATACCTTTGTAGACTCAGTTATGGTATCTGGAAATAAATTCAATTCTTCTAAAACCAAATAAATTCGGTCTAAACCAAAGCTAATACCAACACCACTCATATCTTTAAGACCAAAAATTCCGGTAAGATCATCGTAACGACCGCCTCCACCAATGGATCCCATTTTTACACCTTCTGGTGCTGCGACTTCAAAAATAGCACCTGTATAATAATTAAGACCTCGAGCTAAGGTAACGTCTAATTGTAAGATGGCGGTTTTTAGTTTTAAGCTTGAAATGGCTGTGTTTATAAATTCTAATTCTTCAATACCTTTGAGTCCAATTTCTGAAGCACTTAAAATAGATTTTAAACTTTCTATTTGGTTTCCAAAATCGCCTTTTAATGTAAATAAAGGCTGAAGCTTAGTAATACCATCTTCCGAAATCCCTTTACTTCGCATTTCTTCTTTTACTTTCTCCTCGCCTATTTTGTCTAACTTGTCTAAAGCGACTGTAAAATCGATGAGTTTATCTTGTGCACCAATCACTTCTGCTATACCAGATAAGATTTTTCGGTTATTGATTTTTATGGTAACACCTTCTAATTTTAAAGCTGAAAAAACCGCATCATATAACTGCACAAACTCTACTTCTTGAAACGACGATTTTGAACCAACAACATCTGCATCGCACTGAAAAAATTCTCTAAATCGTCCTTTTTGCGGACGGTCTGCGCGCCAAACCGGTTGAATTTGATATCTTTTAAAAGGAAATTCTATATCGTTTTGGTGCTGTACTACGTAACGTGCAAAAGGCACAGTAAGATCGTATCGAAGGGCTTTTTCTGAGATTTTTGGCGTTATTTTAGTTTCAGATTTAGCACTATAGTCTTCATCTGATATTTTTTTCAAATACGCACCACTATTCAAAATTTTAAAAATCAAGCGATCCCCTTCTTCGCCATATTTTCCCATTAAAGTTTCGGAGTTTTCAAAACTTGGAGTTTCGATAGGTTGAAATCCAAAAATTTGAAACTGTTCTTTTATGGTTTCCATTATATAAGAACGCTTTGCAACTTCTGCTGCATTAAAATCTCTTGTCCCTTTTGGGATGCTTGGTTTTTGTGCCATGTTAACGTCCTGCGAAAGCAGGAATCTCTTTTAGTGAAACTTAATTTTGAACTTAAAATTCAACACAAAAATATTATATTTTTCAGAGGTCTTATAAAGATATCTTCATTTTATAGTAACTTTATACAGTTTACGTCGTCTTATACTTTTAAACAACTCAACCAACACGATTAAAAATCATGTTTTCATTAGCTAGAGAGAATATTAGAATTGCTTTTGACTCTATAAAAGGGCAATTATTACGTACCATTTTAACGGTTTTAATTATAGCAATTGGTATTATGGCTTTAGTTGGAATTCTTAGTGGTGTATCTGCACTAGAAAATACCATAACTAGTAATTTTTCTTCAATGGGCGCAAATACATTTAATTTGCAACGCTATGAGTTTACAAATCAACGTCAAAGTAGCAGAGAACGTCAAAAAATAAATCCGGTAATTGATTACAGAAACGTAAAGGCTTTTGCCGATAATTACAATTTTCCGTTCACTAAAGTTGCCATTTCTTTTATGGGCACATTTGCCGCTGAAGTTAAATACGAGAATAAAAAAACAGATCCTGAAGTAGCGGTTTTAGGTGCCAATGAATTTTATATCGAAAATTCAGGTTTAGAATTAGATTTTGGTCGGTCATTAAATGTTTTTGATGTAGAGAATAGTAATGCCGTTTGTGTCATTGGAAGTGATTTACAAAAAGCCTTATTTCCTGATGAAAACCCTATTGATAAAACCATAAGTATTAGAGGGTCTAAATTTAAGGTTATTGGCGTGCTTAAAGAAAAGGGCTCTACATTTGGAAATAATCAAGATTTAAGGGTTTTTATGCCTTTACAAAAAGCGCGTTCTATGTTCACTAACGCCAATATTAATTACAATTTAAGTGTAAAAGTGGACAAAACCGATATGTTAGAAGCTGCCCAAGATGATGCTATATTAACCTTTAGAAATATTAGAGGTCTTAATCCTATTGAAGCCAATGATTTTGGGATAGAGCGCAGTGATGACTTATTAAATCGTGTTGCGGAAAATATTTCTGCCTTATATATTGCCGCGTGGATTATTAGTATCATTACCATTTTTGGATCTACTATTGCCTTAATGAACATTATGTTGGTCTCAGTAAGCGAGCGAACGCGCGAGATTGGAGTGAGAAAAGCGCTAGGTGCAAAACGCAAAACTATAGCCTTTCAGTTTTTTATGGAAACGATTATCATCGGTCAGTTTGGAGGTGTTTTAGGCATTATTTTAGGTATTTTAATCGGTTGGGCAGTTGCCAATGGCTTTGACCTGGAGTTTTCTACGCCTTGGATTGCGATGATTTGGGCAACAAGTATAGCGTTTATTGTAGCCATTGTTTCAGGTTTATATCCTGCGACAAAAGCGGCCAAACTCGATCCTATTGAGAGTCTGCGCTATGAGTAAAATTCCTGCGAAGGCAGACATCTTATTTAACACTACAATTATGGCTATTTTGGTAACCTATAAAATTTAAAGCTTATGAAAGCATTCTTTTTAAAATTGAACACTTTTATCAGAAACATGCTCTTAGATGATGTTGATAAACCTTACGATAAGCCACTGCCTTACCATCGGAAATTTGGTTCTGTAGACAGACAGAAAAACGATATTAAACAAAAACGTAACTACGAACAAAAACAGCAATCTGGCGGCTTTTAATCACCCTTTACCAAATTCGCAAAATACTCAAACAATTCGCCTTTAGTAATGTTTGCACCAGACTGAATCATTTTAAATATATCTAAATACTTATCGTCTGAATAATCTTTTTTAGCATTAAAAAACTCCACAGAATCCGATAATAAATTATCGCGTAACCAATTAAACCCTTCTTTGGTTGTAAAATCGACACGTTTATTTTCAATTCTTAAGGCAATTAAACGCATGCTCTTTTCATTGCACTGAAATAAGTGAATTTGCTGTGGCGAAATATGTTCTAAATACTTCACTTTCTGTAAAACACCTAACCAAACCAAATCACTAAATACGTCGAGCTCTTGCTCTGCTGTTTCTGGCTTATTCTTTTTTATATCTTCCCACTCATCACCTGTAATAGATTGTGTGGCTAAAAAATTAATGAATTCTTGGTGTAATTCTTCAAACTGTTCTTTGGTTAATCTTGAATACTTCATTATTTACGTTTTCAATAGTATTGCTATTGCCATCACGTCAATTGGCAAATTAAATTTTTTAATTATTAAGCGCTTCAAAAGCATTAAAAGGCCTGTCTGTTGCTAAAATATCTGCACCTCGCTTGTTCCATTCCCTATAAATAGCATCGCCTTTAGCCGCTGCGCTTTTATCTAAATTCCCTAAAGTGCCTAACATACATACTATATTATTTTCATGTAAGCGCTTAAATAAAGTAGCATCAGATAAGCGCGTTCCTGTAAATGCGAGCATATTAGCTGTTGGTATTTCAGTTTTTAGCAACCTATCAAATTCCTCATCGTTTCTGGCAGAAACTGACAATAACAATTCTGGTGCTAATTGGTATGCGGTTTTCGCTTGGTCTACAGTGTACGTAATAATAATACTTATGTCTTCGGCAGACTGCTTTTTTATTTCGCGTATTACCGATTCTTGGCGCACCGTTTTTTTGATATCTATGGTTAACACCACATTGTGTTTTACACACCAGCTTAAGACGTCAGAAAATAAAGGGATTTTATACGCCGTTACGTTACCGAAATCATCAACTAATTTAAAGTCTTTGATTTCATTATACGTTAATTGGTCAATTTTTCCACTGCCATTGGTGGTACGGTCAATAGAATTATCGTGTAACAATACGAGTTGACCATCTTTGGTTTGTGCCACATCTACTTCATATATCGCAGAAATACTATCGCTGATATATTTAATGGTTTCAAGGCAATTTTCAGGATACTTTAAAATCCCTTTTCCACCACGATGCACACTTATATTTGGGTAATTAGTTTGTGATGCTTTAAAAAGCGCAATGAGTTGAGACGTTTTTACTTCTGGTAATTGCTTTGAGACTTCGCTTTGTTTACAACTAAAAAAAGTACTTATAATTAATACGAAAAGAAAATGTTTCATAAAAAACAACCGTTTTAAACCAAAAAAATACGCTACAACCCTAAGGGCTGTTTAAGCATCTCGATGAATTTTGAAAAAAAATTATAAAAAAACCGCTTAGAAAACTAAACGGTTTTTTAAAATTGTATTACTAAAGATTATGCATCAGCAACAACATCGAAAGTTAAATCAACATTTACTGATCTGTGTAATCTAATTGCAGCTACGTACTGACCTAAACGTTTAATGTTACCACCTGTAATAGCGATAAACTTTTTGTCTACATCGAAACCAGCATCTTTAAGTGCAGCAGCTAAATCAATATTGGTTATAGAACCAAATAATTTATCTCCAGCAGTAGCACCAGTACCAGCTTTAGCTGTTATTTTAATATCTAAACCTCTTAATCCTTCAGCAGTTTTTTCTGCTTCAGCAATTATAGATTTTTCTTTATAAGCTCTTTGCTTTAAAGTTTCTGCTAATACTTTTTTAGCAGAAGAAGTCGCCATTACAGCTTGTCCTTGAGGAATTAAAAAATTTCTACCATAACCGTTCTTAACAGATACAATATCGTCTTTAAATCCTAAATTTTCAACGTCTTGTTTTAATATAAGTTCCATTGTTATGATATTTTATTTTAATAAATCAGCAACGTATGGCATTAAAGCTAAATGTCTAGCTCTTTTTACAGCCACAGATACTTTTCTTTGATACTTTAAAGATGTTCCTGTTAAACGTCTTGGTAATAATTTTCCTTGTTCGTTTACAAAACCTAATAACCAATCTGCATCTTTATAATCTACATACTTGATTCCAGATTTTTGGAAACGACAATATTTTTTCGTTTTAGACGTCTCAATATTTAACGGTGTTAAATATCTAATTTCTCCGTCTTTTTTTCCTTTTGCTTGTTGTTCTATTGATGACATAATTACGCTTTTGCTTTTACTTTAAGTTTTTCTCTTCTTCTCTCAGCCCATGAAATCGCATGCTTGTCTAATTTCACAGTTAAGTAACGCATAAAACGCTCGTCACGTCTAAACTCTACTTCTAAAGGTTCTATTACTTCTCCAGCAACAGTGTACTCAAATAAATGGTAAAAACCACTTTTTTTGTTTTGAATTGGGTACGCTAATTTTTTTAAGCCCCAATCTTCTTTTGATACCATCTTAGCTCCTTTAGAAACGAGGAAATCCTCATATTTCTTTACTGTCTCCTTTATCTGATCTTCAGATAAAACGGGATTTAAGATGAAAACAGTTTCATAATGATTCATAATAAATAATTTTGTTTATTGTTAAAACGGCTGCAAAAGTACACATTAATTATCTAACTGACAACTAGTTTTACAACTACTTTAACAACAACGATTTTACATCAAAAAAACAGAAAAAATTTATGTTAATTATTACGCTTTGTCGGTAATATTTGTTTTTTAACCGAATTTATCGTACTATTGTCGATATCTTAACCTAAAATTAATAATGTTATGACTTTAAACTGTGTAGTTGTTGATGATTCTGCGATTCAGCGCCTCTCTATAGTAAAGTTAATCGAGAATCATTCTTCGCTTAACCTTATTGCAGAGTACAGCAGTGCGTTAGAAACAAAAAACGGTCTTAATACACATAAGGTTGATCTTATCTTCTTAGATATAGAGATGCCTGTATTAAACGGTTTTGAATTACTAGATGTACTCAACAACAAACCCCAAATTATTTTTGTTACTGGTAAAACCGAATATGCTTTTAAGGCATTTAATTATGATGCCACAGATTATCTTCAAAAACCTATTACTAAAGAACGTTTTAATACTGCCGTAGAAAAAGCTATTGAGCAGCACAAATTAAAACTAGACTTTAATGAAACGGATGGCGAACATATATTTGTAAAAAGCAACCTTAAAAAACGTAAAGTTTATATTAAGGACATTAAATGGATTGAAGCCCTTGGTGACTACGTAAAAGTAGTGACTGAAGAAAACAGTCTCGTGGTTTTATCTACAATGAAAGCTTTTGAAAGCGAACTACCTGAAGGTAAATTTTTAAGAATTCACAAATCTTATATTGTGAATCTCGACAAAATTGACCGATTTAACAGTAAAAATGTTGAAGTTGGCGCTTACGAAATCCCATTGAGTCGAAATAAAAAGACCCAATTAGTTGATGCTTTAAATAACATGTAGAATTATTACATTAACATTTAAGCATTACATTATAATTTTAAAAAATCCTAAGTCATGGCTTAGGATTTTTTGGTTTTAATAATTATCGACATTAATGACCACACGTACAGATCTAAAATCTTTAACGGCATTAAAACTGTTATCAATCTTTCTAATGGCCTCTTTTGTTTTGCCTAAGGATTGCTGTTGTGGGATTTTTATTAAAATATTTTTGTGATATAAATTTCTTATACGCGATACTGGAGGAAATTCTGGACCTAAAACATTAGATTTAAAATACTGTTTTAAAGATTTCGCATACCAATCTGCTGCTAAATTTACGCGGTTATAATCCTTATGCTTAAATGTAATTTTAATGATTCTAAAAATTGGAGGATATTTAAAATTATAGCGCTCATTCATTTGCTCGGCAAACATCTCTTTATAAGAATTGGTAGACACTTGCTGTAAAATATTATGGTGCGGATTATAGGTTTGAATTAAAACCTTACCTCGCAAATCGGTACGTCCTGCCCTTCCCGACACTTGTGCCATGAGTTGATAGCTGCGTTCGTGCGCTCTAAAATCCGGAAAATTTAGCAAGTTATCTGCATTCATTATACCTACCAATTTTACGTATCTAAAATCTAAACCTTTAGTCAGCATTTGTGTACCGACCAAAATATCAACTTCGCGCTGCTCAAAACTGTTAATTATTTTTTCAAATCCATATTTACCTCGTGTCGTATCTAAATCCATACGAGCCACTTTCTTATCTGGAAACAACTGTTTCACTTCTTGTTCTATTTGCTCTGTCCCAAAACCTTTAGTATCTAAAGTAGCGTTTCCACAACCTTGACATGTTTTTAACATCACAGCATTATAACCACAATAATGACAACGCAACTGATCTCTATATTGATGATAGGTTAAACTTACATCACAATTAGGACATTGAGGTGACGTGCCACATGTGGTACATTCTATTATTGGTGAATAGCCTCTCCTATTTTGAAATAATATAATCTGAAAGCCCTCCTCTAAGGTCTCTGTCATCTCTTCAATTAATCGATCACTAAAATGACCTTTCATGCGTTTTCGTTTGTACTTATCTGCCAAATCTACCAACTCAATATCTGGCATCAGAACATTATTGTAACGCGTATTTAATTCTACCAAACCATATTTGCCTTGGCTAGCATTAAAATAACTCTCTAAACTTGGCGTTGCCGAACCTAAAAGCGTTTTGGCGCCAAAAATATTGGCCAACACTATGGCTGCATCTCTAGCATGATATCGTGGTGCAGGATCAAATTGCTTGTAAGATTGCTCGTGCTCTTCATCTACAATGATTAACCCTAAATTGACAAATGGTAATAATAAGGACGAGCGTGCACCAATAATTACTTGGGCTTTCTCAGATTTTGAACACATATTTTGCCAAACCTCTACCCTTTCGTTTCCAGAATATCTAGAATGAAAAACGGCAACTTTCTCCCCAAAATAATCTTGAAGTCTATTAACCAATTGTGTCGTTAATGCAATTTCAGGCAATAAGTACAATACTTGCTTTCCTTGGTCTAATTGCTTTTGAATGAGTTGAACATATATTTCCGTTTTACCAGAAGAGGTTACACCATGCAATAAGGCTACAGATTTGTCTTTAAATATAGTTTCAACCGCATCATAGGCTTTTTGTTGTGCCTCGCTTAATCGTTTAGCATCTTCATCGCCTTCACCATCAAATTGCACACGATTAACTTTTAAATGATATTCTTCTAAAATCTGTTTATCAATTAGCGTTTTAACAATACTTGATGAGGCACCACTTCGTTCTGATAAATCTGAAACTTTTATTGGTTGATTTAGTGATGCTTCCATGGTAAATAATGTTAATACCACTTCTCTTTGCTTAGGAGCACGACTCAATTCTTCTAACAATTCTTGTAATTTGTCTTGAGTTTTGTGATTGTGATGCAACTTTACATAGCGTACTAATTTTGGTGTGTATTTTTCATAGAGCTCTTCTTGCAAATTCAATACACCCTTTTCTACTAAACCATTAATTACTGGTAAAACGCGTTTTTTGTCTAATATTGAAACGACATCATTTATTTTTAATGAGGATTGATGTTGTAATGCTTCATAAATTAAAAACTCATCATCTTTTAACTCTGATTCATTAACGTTTAGTTTTTCGTTTTTTGAAATTACCGTTTCACTTTCTAACAAGTACGCATTGGGCATTGCAGCTCTCAAAACCTCTCCAATGCTGCACATATAATACTTAGCCATCCATTCCCAATGTTTTAATTGGTTCGAGGTCACAACAGGCGTTTCATCTATAATTTGATGAATCGTTTTGGCATCATATGCTGTCGGTGGATTTTGATGAATACTATAGACTATAGCTGTGTAAATTTTACGCTTTCCAAAAGGAACAGCCACACGCATTCCTGGCTGAAGAAACTTAGATTCCGCTTCTGTAATATGATACGTAAATGCCTTTTGAAGCGGAATTGGTAAAATGACGTCTATAAAATGTAGCATACTTCAAAAGTAATGCCTTTCCATAAAAAAACCATCTCGAAATGAGATGGTTTTTTACTTAAATTTTTATTCATCTACTGCTTTACAATCTTAAAAGTTGCTTTTTCATTTTCCGTAGATAAACTTAATATATATATACCACTTTCTAAGTCACCTAATTCTAAACTTCGTAAATCTTCTGACGATGTATAAACTTCTTTTCCTGTAATATCGAAAACTGTAATAACTTGGAACGTTACAGCTCTTGAAGCCTCAAAATTTATTGTATTTATAAATGGATTGGGATTTATATGTATAGAATCATACAAACTTTCTCCTACACTTAATTGACCACTTATTGTAAAAATTTCACAATCATAAAGTGACCAATTTTCATTTTCATTTTTAGTTCTTACACAAAAAACATGATCTCCTTGCGCTAATCCAGTTGTATTAAAATTAATTACCCTATTTAAGGAAGCTTCAGACGGATTAACACTTACATCTGTAACACCATTTGCCTCTGAATCAATATAATATTGAAATGCAACAATATTTGAAACGTTACCAATTTCTGAAATATAAATTAATTGCCTATCATACAAACTCCATGTATCTTCAGAATTTTTGACGCGAACATAGAGAATGTGAATACCAGAATCTAATCCCGTTGTTGAAATTGTAGAAGTTACTGTTGGATTTGCCTCATTCGGAATACTTAATGGCAAGTTGTCTCCAAACCCAAGATCTCCATCATCAAAGAAGTACTCAGCAGCTAGAATTACCGAATTTGAAACTGTATTGGTTTTTGAAACATAAACCCATTGTTTATCATTTAAACTCCATCTACCTAGATCATCTTTTACTCTAAATGTAATTAAATGTACGCCTTCGTCTTCAGCAGCCATAGAAATGGTATAGGATTGATTTATACTACCAGTATTTACATTAACACTAAGTGAATTACCCATTCCTATTCCGGGATCTTGATCTATAAAATACTCCGCGGAAGTAATACTTTGAGCATTTATATTTATTATGAAAAACCCAGTGCAAATAATAAAATATATTTTTTTCATATTATTCGCATTATTAGTTTGTATTCCCCTCTATAGTTACTTCTAAATCTGCACCTTCTGCTACTGTATTAGTGATTGCTGTAATTGTAACACGAGGTACGCCATTAGTAAATCCAAAATTATTGAATCCATAATTACTATTATAAATCCCAATATTTAAACCATCATTTCCAAAGTTAAGACCTGGTGAAGCTGATTGTAGGTGATAATCTTCTGTATAAGCATTAAAAACCGTACTTGTAATTGAAACAAACTGAGGGTCTACATCATTCATATTCGTATCTGTACCTTCAAAAGGCAATGTAATGAATCCGCCACCCGCATTATAACTTAAACAGTTTTCAAAAACGAAACCATCATTACCTGAACTAAAATTGGTAACATCTGCTGTACCAAATGGCTTTATTAAAATAGAATTTTCTATCGTAATATTATTTGGGTTAGTATTAGAATAAGTTGTATTATTTAAGCCAGTTGCGTTTGAGCTTGTACCTATAATAATGATGTTATTTTTAAAAGTGATATCATAAAAATCAAAAACAATAGAAGCTTGAGTAAATACATTATGTGAAATTACAGAATTACTCATCCTTATATCGGAAGCAGAATTGATAATATTTCCTGTTAAAAAAGAATTGTTCATTACCGATGTACCAGAAAAATCAATATTGTCTATAAAATTATTCTGAATTTTCATATTTGTAATAGTAGCGGCGTTCTCTGTATATAAATCATCTATCCATAATCCGCTAATAAATGAACCCGAAGCTGCTTCTGCAATGGTTAATACATCCATAGTAGTCGTGTATGAATTTTCACTATGCGAACGACCTACAATGTTTATTAACTTGTTCACTGTAGCATCTTCATAATTTGTTTCGGACTGTTGTATATAAATAGTATCTCCTGCGACTGATGTATTAATTGCAGATTGTATATCAGTAAAATCTGCAGAGGTGCCAGCATTATTATCAACAATCCAAGTGTTTTGTGAATGAGTGCTCATTGTTACTAAAATTGCACTAAAAAAAAGTAAAAAATTTGTTTTCATTTGTTTTTGGTTTTAAGAATTAATTAATAGCTAATAAAAAATGATTTATGGTTAAAATTCATGTCGATTAATGAACAATTAAACGCCTATCTATATACACCTTAGTTTGTGATTAGAATATTAAATATTGATAATAAAATTGTGAAACAAGCAAATTTCTAAATGCCGAAAATTTTAAATTGAAAACAATAAGGTTAACTTTTTAAATTTTTAATTCCACATAGAAATTGTACTCAAAATAGATTGAAAAACTAGGCATATTATTTAAGATTACACTATCAAACAAAATATTGCAACCTGCTTATTTTCAACGCATTAAATAACAAGAATTTTAATAAAAACTGCAAAAAACAACGACGAACGGTAAAAAACCTAGCTAAAAACAGCACAATACTCTGATTTTAAATGTTTTACAACTAAAACATGTTCTGAATTCAATTATTCAGAATTCAAAAATCATAATGATAAGGTATATCTGTAAAGGAACCGTTAGAAATGGTATAAGTAATCCCTGTATCTTCATCAGTGGTTTCATAGTTAAATGTTCCTGAAATTGTACCTTCAGAATCATTTACAGATGCTATGTTTAAGGTTGCTGAAAGGGTTTGATCGGCATCAATACTTGACGTTCCTGCTTCATTATCGTACGCATATGTACCTAACACAATATCTGAAGGTGTTGAAAATGAAGCTCCAGCCACGACGTCATCAGGATGATCTATAAAAACCACTATACCTATTGATTTGGTTTCCGAATTATCAGACACACCATCCGTAGACGCTGCAACGCCTAATGCATAAATTGTTTCTGTACCTGCCGTTTCACTAGTAATCACTGCACCCAATGAATTTACGCCAAAATTCCATGTATGTGTTTGTCCATTAATATCTGCTTTTACAGTACCTTCAACGAGTTGACTAATAATGTCTTCAGTATCACAACTTGCCAATACAAGAGCGAATAAACAAAATAATATTTTCTTCATAAGTTAAAATTTTAATGATTTACAAATCAAAATAATAGTGAATACCAACACCATATGCAAAACCAGCGAAGCTCCCAATTCCTCTATCAAAAGAACCGCCTACATAACCCAACTCTACATTAAATGCCAAACCCTCTACAAATTCTGGAACAGTGCCTTCTATGCCACCACCAACTCCAAAAGAGACGGTATTATAAGACTCTGAAGCACCTAAAAACTTTACTTTTACACTAAAATACCCTAATTGGCCATAGGCATATGGTTGGTAAATAAATTTACTGCCTCCTGCTTCAAAATTATAAAGGTATCTCCCAGATATGGCTAGCGAACTCGTACCAAAGCCATAAGAAGCTCCTCCAAGTATAACTTGTCCTGAATGGGTTTCGGTAAAATTATATTTTGCACTAAGACCATAACCAGGATATGACGACGCCAATCCAACACCTAATTTTCCTTGCTCTGATATACTTTGCGATTGCAGTGCTGTGAATAAAAACAGACTTAATATAATGGTAAATACATACTTGTTTTTCATAATGAGTTATGGATTTAATCGTTTATAGTTTGAACAATTTTTTAAGCGCAGCAGAATCCGTCTTCTTTTCGGACGTATTACTGCTTGTTCTACTGGCATTTGTATTTGTTCTTTTAAGCACGTCCTTATTTAGGCGATCTTGCCTCTCCTTTATAATTTGCGCTTGTGCTTGTTTATTAGATTCATCTAACGCCTGTGCAGATGGCATATTTGCAATGGTTCCTCCACTTTTTTTATCTGCAAGCGCTCTTAATTTTAAAACTTCCAAATCTAATTCTCCAAAATAAATTTTATCATAGAGCGCAATAGCGTCAGTGTAACGTTCTTGCTCTTCATAAACCCAAGCTAAAAGCTTTAGCTCATGCCTTGTAGATTTAAAATTCTCTTTGTTTGGGTTGAGTTCTAAACTTTTTTTAATATCAGCTTCGGTCTCTTTTAAATTACCCAACTTAAATTGCACTTGAGCTCTCATATAATAAGCCATTGCTGTTGGTGTTAAGGCGACCATTTGATCATAGCGTTCTAATTCACTTTCCTTGGCATTTTCTCGTGCAATGAGTTTTTTACTGGTCCTTTGATAATCAATGTGCTTATAATAGACATCACAGGTGTATATTAATTCTGCTGGCATTGCAAGTAATAATTCTTTTCTCGCCAGTTGCCCTTTTAGATACTTCTGCTGAGGATCTGCCTCTATAATACTGGCATCAATCTGGTCTGCATACGTTGGTAAGGTCTCTCTTAAACAGGTTTTAAAGGCATTTTCGGTTAGTGGTCGCTTTAGACTTTCTTCTTCTAAACAGCTACACACATCTGCCCTAAATGCACTTTTATACGCTTGTGCATGTACAGACAAAAATCCCATGATGACTATAAAATAAAGGACTATTTTTTTCATGTTTCTTTAGTTAATCTTCATCTTCCTTTATACCAACAAAGTATTCCTTAACGGCAGTCATACAAAACTTTAAGGCCTTCTTAGAACGGTTAAGATTAAACGTTGCCTTAGCCTGTTTCATAAAAGGAGCATCACTAATATCATCTACAATATTAGGCACTTCTTGCCAAAGGCTGTCTACATCTCTTTCTGCACGTTCTATAAGGGCATCTTCAATTTCAGCAGGCACTTCAACACCTGCTTTATATAAACTATCGTAAACAAATACTTTGTGATATAACTCAAAAGAATGATTCACAAATTTATCAACGCTTTCTATTTTAGAATTACGCTTTGGCGGCTTTAACCGATTTACTTGAGACCAACCCAAAAACGGAATCAGTAATACGATAATAAAAACGCTCGTGTTAAAAAGGGTAGCTGATTTCATATGTTTCATAATGAGAGATTTTAAAACCTTAATTATATTGAATAATACCGTTCATGGTTAAGACGTTGTCGTTCTCTACATTGATAACCGTTGTATTAGAAAACACAATTTCCTTTTCTACTTTGTCTACGCTAAAACCTGTACCGCAATCTATTCCACCTCCAGCACTAGTTGCAGGTGTAGTGCATACATAACTCATTTGCACACCGTTTTTAACAATAGTCATTGAAATGGATTTCTCTACTGCAGCTTCATCTTGCGCATTAAACTCTGCGGCAACCAAAACAAAGGCATTTGCAAAATCTGAAGATTCTATTTCGCCATTTTCAAAGGTTGTGTTTTCATCTAATAGCACTACAGAACTCGAGGTGCCAGTGGTATCTAATGCATCAGCATCAATATTACCAACGGTTAATGACGAACCAATAATAGCTGTATCTGTACCAGATAATTCAATTGTGCCATAAACGTTTGCGTCTGAATCATCACTACTAGAACACCCAGCAAGTATTAAAACAAATGATACAATTTTAAGGGTGTTTAATAGTCGTTTCATATTTAAGATATATAGGATTAATTATACATAAAGAACCAACTATTTATAATGAAAAACGATAACCAACCTATTATCGTTGGATTTGAATATATTAACGTTCTAATTCTTATTAACTTTTGTATATAATTGTTACTTTTAAACCAGCTATTAATTAAACCATTACATGAAAAGATTCCTAACAATCCTCTTTTTTGCATCGGCTTTATTTTGTTTTTCCCAAAACAAAATGATTGACTCGTTAGAAAATGTAATTACCAATTACAAAAAGAAAGACACCAATTATGTGAACCTAAGAATTAAGTACGTCGCAAGAAAAAT
This sequence comes from Winogradskyella eckloniae, assembly GCF_013249045.1. Classification (GTDB taxonomy): domain Bacteria; phylum Bacteroidota; class Bacteroidia; order Flavobacteriales; family Flavobacteriaceae; genus Winogradskyella; species Winogradskyella eckloniae. The sequence goes on along the minus strand of NZ_JABRWP010000003.1, from coordinate 389,649 downwards.
GTTCTTAACACCAGCAGACACAACTTGGACCTCATATAATAACACAACGCTAAACCTTTCTAAAGAGTTAAAGTATCCAAAAGGCGTAGGGATTTCTTATAATAACTTAGGCATTATTCAACATTACTTTTTATCAGACCCTTTAAAAGGTTTAGAATTTTACCAAAAGAGTTATGCCGTTTTTGAAAACGAACCCAAATTTCAAAAATATGCCATAGGTGTTCTTACTAATATTGGTCTTATTAATTTAGAACAACAAGAATATGGAAAAGCCTTAAATAGTTTTAAAACTTTATTGAAAAATCCAGAAAACAAGAGCAAACACAGTACTGAATTTTACATTGGTAATGTCTATGGCGAACAAAAGCAATTAGATTCTTCAATCTATTATTACAAAAAATCATTGATTGGTGCAGAACAACACAAGCAACCTATTTTAATCGCTAACATTAAAACCAATTTGGGCTTAATGCAAACCAATGCCGGTTTTTTGGAAGACGGTCTGCTAAACACACAAGAGAGTTTAGATCTCATTGCAACTCACAATATAGAAGGTTTACGTGTTACAGCTTACACTAATGCAGCCGAAGTTTACTTACAAAACAACAACATTGAAAAAGCCGAATACTATGCCTCAAATAGTCTAAAATTAAGTGAAGGCTTAAACAGCTTATCTACTAAAAATAGTGCTTTGGCAACCTTAGCGAATGTCTATGCTCAAAAAGGCGATTATAAAAATGCCCTCACCAATTACAAAGAACATATTGTATTAAGAGATAGTTTAATTAATGCAGATAGAAAATTAGAAATTTCTAGAAAGGAAATTCAGTTTAAGGCAGATAAAGATAAAGCCATCGCACAGGTTGAAATTGAACGCCAAAAATCGATTAAAAATGCGTCTATTCTTGGTGGCGCAGGACTCATATTAGCCGCAATCATCGGGTTTATTTTATACCGAAGAAAGCAAGATGCTGTTTCAAAATCAAAGGAAGCCGAATTTAATGCTAAGGTTTCTGATACTGAGTTAAAAGCCTTACGCTCTCAAATGAATCCGCATTTTATATTTAATTCTTTAAACTCCATTGGCGATTATATTCTAAAAAACGACACCCAATCTGCGAGTGACTATTTAAGCAAGTTTGCCAAATTAATGCGACTTACTTTAGAAAACTCAGAAAAAAAGGAAATTTTACTCAGTGATGATATTTCGCTATTGAGAACGTATATGGACATTGAGCGAAAACGCTTTAACAATGCTTTTAATTACGTCATTAAAGTAGATGATGAACTCGATGAAGATAACATCCTTGTTCCACCAATGATTCTGCAACCATTTATAGAAAACAGCATTATTCACGGATTAGCCCAAAAGGAAAATTCTGGAGTTTTAACCATTGCTTTTAAAGCCGAAAATGATATGCTCATTTGCAGTGTAGATGATAATGGTATTGGCCGAACATCCTCAGCTAAAAACAAATCCGCTACTGAAAATAAATCTATGGGAATGGCGATTACCAAAAGTAGAATTGAAATTATCAATAAATTAAAAAACACCAACGGAAACGTTGAAATTATTGATAAAACCGAAGGCACCAGAATAGACGTTTCATTACCAATGCAACTTGCTTATTAACATGATAAAAACCATAATTATAGACGACGAAAAGCATTGCTCTGACCGTGTTTTAAATTTGATAGAACGACATCCTAACACCTTTAAAGTCTTAAAAGTTATAGATACGGTTGATGACGCATTAGAACTCGTACCACAACTACAACCCGATTTAGTGTTTTTAGATATTAAAATTCATGAAAAAACAGGATTTGATTTTCTTCAAGCCATGGACATCATAAATTTTAAAGTCATATTTACCACTGCTTTTGACAATTACGCTATCAAAGCCTTTAAGTTTAGCGCCATTGATTACCTATTAAAACCTATTGATGCAGACGATTTTAATGCTTCCGTGTTGCGATTAAAAGAAACGATTTCGCAACAAAGCATGGAGCAACAATTGCAAAGTTTATTTGAAAACATAAAACCTAACCAAAAAAAGGTCATTACCATTCCGTCATTAACTGGCTTTGAAACCTTAAAAATTGAAGACATTGTTCATCTTGAAGCTGATACAAGTTATACGCATATTTTCACAAAAGAGGGCAAATCAATGGTCTCTAAACCTATTAAGTTTTATGAAGAATTACTCGATGATGAGACGTTTTTTAAAACACACAAATCGCATTTAATCAATCTAGACCACGTTAAGCAATATTTTAAAGGCAAACAGAGTTATGTTGTAATGTCTAATGACGCTCAGGTACCAATATCAGTGAGACGCAAGGAAGAATTCCTAAAACATTTTAACTAATAATATCCTTAAATTTTATTGGTTTTTTAACCCTTGGATGCTTTCTTAAAAACTGAAGTGAGGCATTTAACTCATAACCCAAAAGCAAAATATTAGAGTTTAACCATAGGTATAATAATAGAATTAATAAACCACCAATAGAGCCATAAAGTTCATTGTATTGTGAGAAATTATTAATATAAATACCGAAAAGAAAAGACGTTAAAATAATAAGCAATGTTGTGAGTAAAGCGCCTACTGAAAAGAATCTGGATTTCCGGCCTTCTCTAGTGCCAAAATAATATAAGGTAGCCGTTGCAATATAAGTCATTATTACAAAAAACATATACTTTGCAAAGATGACCCAACCGACACCAGAATTGTCTTCTGAGACCATTTCTTTATTAATACTTTCATACAAAGGTTCTATCACATAAATCTGAAAATACCCTAAAAACGCAACCGTTAACAGTAATAATATGGCTAAGATTAAGGCAATGCCTAAAGCAAAAATATATTGCTTAAAAACGTTTCTGGTAAGTTGCTGATGATACGAATTTTCAAATCCAGAAAAAACGGCATTAACACCATTTGCCATTAACAACATAGACAAAAGAAAAACAGAAGATATTAAACCACCACCTCCATTACCACTGATGTTTTCAAAAATATTAGAAAAGAAAAAATCGGAAGTTTGTGGCGGCAAAAAGGAGTTTAAAAAATCTAAAAAATCCGATTGAAAATTATCAATTGGGATATACGGAATTAAAATAATTACAAATAATAAAAAAGGAAATATTGCTGTAAAGAAACTGAACGCAATAGCACTAGCTCTTGTGGTTAATGCACCTTTTACAATGCCCATAACGTAAAGCTCTAACAAATCATATATGGATAAACCTTCGAATCCTGGTAATCTAATCTGCTTAAAAAAACGCACAACTATATTTAAAACCGGAATCTTATCTAATTTATCTTCTATGTGTTTAGTCATTATTTAGCTTTTAGCAATAGACGGTTAGCCTTTAGCGCTTCTTTATCGTCAACATAAAGGGTAAATGCAAAACGTTTCTTAAACCGCTTTTAAGCTTAAATCTTTGTTGTAAACGGAGTGCGTTAACGCACCAGATGAAATATAATCCACACCACATTCGGCATATTTTCTAAGGGTGTTTTCGTTTATTCCACCAGAAGATTCTGTTAAACATTGGTCGCCAATTAATTTTACAGCTTTACGCGTATCTTCATAATTAAAGTTATCAATTAAAATTCTATAAACACCACCACAATCTAAAATTTCTTTAATTTCTTCAAGATTTCTAGCCTCTACTATGATTTTCAAGTCTCTATCTGTATCTTTTAAATATTGCTTAGTTAGGTTAATGGCTTTAGACACGCCTCCTGCAAAATCAATGTGATTATCCTTAAGCATAATCATGTCATACAAAGCAAATCTATGGTTTTCACCACCACCAATTTTTACAGCCCATTTTTCTAAAGCTCTAATACCTGGCGTGGTTTTACGCGTATCTAAAATTTTGGTTCCTGTACCTTCTAAAATATCTACAAATTCTCTCGTCTTTGTGGCAATAGCACTCATGCGCTGCATCGCATTTAGTACTAAACGTTCTGCTTTTAAAATAGATTGTGATGCGCCTTCTACATAAAACACAATATCGCCATGCTTAACGCGGCTTCCATCTTCAATTAAGGTTTCCACCTTCATATCAGCATCCACATACGCAAACACTTGCTTCGCGAATTCTACACCAGCAATTACACCAGTATCTTTTACTAATAATTTTGCTTTTCCTTGCGCTGAAGCTGGTATACATGCTAATGAACTATGGTCGCCATCACCAACATCTTCACGGATGGCATTAGAGATTATTAATTCTATTTCTTTATCGAATTGTGCTTGTGAAATCATATTAAATACTTATTTGATGTAAAAATAGGAAATTGATTTACGAAATCCGATTTTAGAATTACGAATTATAATTTCAGAAAAAAATTAAAATGATAGCTTGTAAATCGTAAATTTGAAATATGAACATTAAACTCATAGCCATAGGCAAAACGGATAATAAAAACCTTCAAGTTTTAATTGAAGATTATACCAAAAGACTTGGGCATTATATAAAGTTTGATTTTGACGTTATTCCGGATTTAAAGAAGGTTAAAAATTTATCCGAAGCACAACAAAAAGACAAAGAAGGCGAACTCATTTTAGCGAAAACGCAAACCTCTGATGTTTTAATTTTACTAGATGAAAACGGTAAACAATTAGATTCTGTAGCCTTTTCTAGCTATCTACAAAAACACATGAACTCTGGAATTAAAACCTTAATTTTTGTCATTGGAGGTCCTTATGGATTTTCTGACGCCGTTTATAACAGAGCGAATGGGAAATTAGGTTTATCTAAAATGACCTTTTCGCATCAAATGGTAAGACTATTCTTTATAGAACAATTGTATAGAGGGTTTACAATTCTTAGAAATGAACCTTATCATCATCGCTAAAAACTATAAACCCTCTGTACTTTTAAACAAAAAAAGTATTAATGTGTACTAAAAACTTCTTTACGCTTTTTAAGTTGGCGTTCTAAATCTTTAATGGTTTCTGTCATTGCCATTTCGTAGTTCTTTTTGCTTGACGTTGCGAAAATACGAGGTCCTGGTAAACTCAACTCTATATTACAAATTTTGCCAGTTTCATTATCTTTTTCGTCGTGCTTAAAATAAACTTGAGCTGAAATTAAAAACTCAAATTTATGAGCTAATTTTTCTAATTTCTCAATGGTTAATGCAGAAAGTGTTTCGCTTGTATCTAGGTTTACGTATTGAAAATTCACAGTCATAATCTCTATCTTTTTAAATTAATTATTCTTTTGTCTAAGATAAAGATTAAACACAATCTTATGACTGATAAATATCATAAATAATACCTAAAATTTAGCAATATGATCAGTTTACTGAATAGCCTTTAGACTAAAATAAAAATAAGCACTATTGATTTCTACTTCTAAATCTGTAACCAATAGCTAGTTTAGCATTCGTAAGGTTTAATCGATACTTATTATCATAATCAAAATCAGTGGTATACAAACCATTATTATACGTTAAGCTTATATAATATCTATCAAAACTATATCCTAGGCCAACCATAAAATCGAGCTTATAAAGCATGGCATTACTCGGTGTATAGGATTTCCCTTCTACCGTAAGTTTTTTATACATCATTCCCATACCTGGCATTAAATTAATGGTAGCTGTAATATTTTCCGGCAATTTAAAATACGATATAAAACCAGCTAAAACACCTAGAGTAACACCTTGAAAACGTCTTATATTAGCTTCATCATTAAAATATGGGCTCGTATCTTCTGTCAATAAACCAGTATCTGAAGAAAAATAATCAAAGCCAGTAAAAAGGCCTAGTCCGCCTGTGATAAAAATATTTTCGTTTCTTTTTTCTGCTAATCCTGCTTTGAGTAAGGCATAGGAAAATTCAATATCGTCAAACGTATATAAATAATTAAGCCCAAAACTTATAGAACGTAAATCACTGTTAAACTCAAAGGCTTCATCAAAATTATTTTTAGCGGTAAACCCTTTATATGTTTGCACATAAATATTAGAAAAATGCCTATTCTTAATGATTGTAGTGCCTTGTAAATCAAACTTCTTTGTATCTTCTTTGTTTGTATTTTTTACATTGAAGGCAACATCTAAAATAATTTTGCGGTTCGCCACACCTATACCCAAACCATGTCTGTTATTAGGCACAAATCTCGCCTTATAATCATCGTTATGTATACTAAATTTATTCGCCTTAAAATTTGTAAACAAGCGCAATGAATAATTGTCTAAATCTCTATCTACAAGTAAAGAGTCTAAATCATCAATATCTTGAGCATTGACAAAAAAACAACAGAAACAAAGCAAAAAAGGCCAGATACATCGTAAGCTATAAGACCTCTCAAAATTTATTTCATTTGACACAAAAAATGTAATTAGATTCATATTTTTACAAGAGCTAAAATACATTAATAAAAAGACACTATGCAACTCGTTTTCGCTACAAATAATTTAAATAAGCTAAAAGAAGTACAAGCCATACTACCACCACACATTAAACTTTTAAGTTTAAAAGATATTGCCTGTACCGAAGATATACCTGAAACACAAACTACTATTGAAGGTAACGCTATTCAAAAGGCAGAATATCTGCAATCCCATTATGGATATGATTGTTTTGCAGATGACACGGGTTTAGAAGTTAATGCTTTAGATGGTGAACCTGGTGTCTATTCGGCACGTTATGCTGGTCCGCAACGTAACGCAGAAGACAATACCAATAAGTTATTAAACGAACTCCAGGATAATCCCAACAGAGCTGCTCAATTTAAAACCGTAATTGCGCTACACATCAATGGTCAACTTCACACTTTTACAGGGATTTGTAAAGGTAGTATCACAACCAAAACCTATGGACAAGGTGGATTTGGTTACGACCCTATTTTTAAAGCTGAAGGCTACACTAAAACGTTTGCAGAAATCTCATTAGAAGAAAAAAATAAAATAGGACATCGTGGTAAAGCCATTAGGCAGTTGGTTAATTTTTTAAATCAATAGTTCAATTTTCAGAAGAAAACGTTAAATATTTTTTAGTTTCTAACCGATTGTTTAGTTTTGTATCATCATTTAGAACAAATTTTGTTTTCGGATAAAAAAAATGGCAAGAACTAAACAATACATAGAAGCTGAAGTTGTCGAAAAAGCTATGCATCTTTTTTGGAAAAATGGCTATGAAACAACCTCTATGCAAATGCTTGAAAAAGAAATGGGCATTAATAAGTTTTCTATATACGCTAGTTTTGGCAGTAAACATGGATTGTTTTTAGAAAGTTTAAAGCAATACAAATCTATTGTAAATACCGTCTTAGAAAAATTAAAACATGGCACACGTGGTGTGGCAGATATAAAACAATTTTTCTATGATTCTGTAAGTTCTAAATTAAAAGACGACAACTTAAACGGATGCTTTGTGACCAATACCTATAATGAGTTTTCAGAATCAGAAGATGAATTAGTACAAGAACAAATGAGCATGTTTATGACACAGTTAAAACAAATTATCATAGATAAGCTAAAAATGGATCCTACTAAAGATGATGCAACCATCTTAAAACAAGCTAATTATTTATTATTAGCAAAACACGGATTAGCAGCAGCATCTAGAGTTAACACCAAAAAAGAAATTGAAGATTATATTGAAATGATCTTCGCAAATGTGTAAACATTTTTTTTACACCATAACTAAACGAACGTTTAGAATAAAAATAATATAAATATTAAAATCAAAATTACTATGACTACATTAAAAATTCACGACATTGATTCTGCACCAGAAGGCAGCCAACCATTTTTAGAAAATTCTTTAAAATCATTTGGAATGATTCCTGGTTTACATGGTGTATTAGCCAGTTCGCCTCAAATCTTAAAGGCATACCAAACTTTACACGAGCTGTTTACACAATCCTCATTTAACAGCGATGAATTAACAGTCGTTTGGCAAACTATCAATGTAGAACATGAATGTCATTATTGCGTACCTGCACATACTGGTATTGCTAAAATGATGAAAGTAGACGATGCCATCACAGAAGCACTAAGAAACGAAACACCATTAGAAGATGCTAAACTAGAAGCGTTACGTACCATGACATTAAGCATCGTAAGAAATCGTGGCCATGTTACTCAAGACGATTTAGATGCCTTTTATGCTGCAGGTTACCAAGAAAAGCACGTTTTAGATATTATTCTAGGTTTATCTCAAAAAACGATAAGTAACTATACAAACCATATCGCAAATACACCAGTTGATGGTGCTTTTGAAAAATTTGCATGGTCTAAAGAAAACGTGGTATCCTAAACCCTAAAACCACGATGTTGATTGTTAGCAATAAACCTTCCGATTATTCGGGAGGTTTATTTAATTAAAACACAAATTTAGCATGACAGATAAATTAAAAATAGACATAGTGTCTGATGTCGTTTGTCCTTGGTGTACCATTGGATACAAACGCCTTGAAAAAGCTATAAATGAATTAGGTATTTCAGATCAAATTGAGATAGAATGGCAACCTTTTGAATTAAACCCTAATATGCCTGCAGATGGTCAAAATGTCACTGAACATATCGCGGAAAAATATGGTGCTACAATTGAACAACAAAAAGCGTCACAACAGCAGATGGCAGAAATTGGAGAATCATTAGGTTTTAAATTCGATTATTTTGATACGATGAGAATCGTGAACACTTTTGATGCTCATGTCCTTTTAGAATACGCTAAAAGCAAAGGCAAACAAACTGAATTAAAAATGACGTTAACTAAAGCGTTTTTTAGCGAAAGAAAAGACGTTTCTGATAGACATATTTTAAAACAAGCACTATTAGAGGTTGGCTTAAACGCAACAGAAGCTCTTGAAAAATTAGATGATGAGGATGCTCGTTACCACGTTCGAAGCCTTCAAAATGAATGGAAAAATATGGGTGTAAATTCTGTACCAACAATTGTTTTTAACCGTAAAAGCGCGATAACAGGCGCACAACCTGTAGAAACATTTAAACAAGTCCTTTCAGAATTAATAGCAGAATAGGCTAAAAAAAGCACATGAAATTCGCAAAATTGTATTTTAAATAAATTAACCTACCTTTGCACCTTGCAAAAATCCATAGATTGGATTTTTATATTCCTCAGAGTGAGGATGTGTTACCTAGAAGTTTTAGTGTTTAGTATGTCGATTCGCTTCTCTTGTAACACCAACAGAACATAATCGAATACATAAAACTCAAGAATGAGCACATTCCAAGAATTAGGTCTTAATGAAGACCTACTTAACGCAATTACGGATTTAGGTTTTGAAAAACCATCTGAAGTCCAAGCAAAAGCAATTCCAATTTTATTAGAAGAAGACAAAGATTTAGTGGCTTTGGCACAAACAGGAACTGGTAAAACAGCAGCTTTCGGTTTTCCAATGTTACAAAAAATTGATGTAGATAGTAGAACGACTCAAGGTTTAATCTTATCACCTACTCGAGAACTTTGTTTACAAATTACCAACGAATTAAAAAACTACGGTAAATATTGTAAAGGTTTAAACGTTGTAGCCATTTATGGTGGATCTAGTATATCTGATCAAGCCAGACAAGTAAAACGTGGTGCGCAAATAATTGTGGCTACACCTGGTCGTATGAAAGATATGATTAGTAGAAATATGGTGGACATCTCTAAAATACAATACAGTGTTTTAGACGAAGCCGATGAAATGCTAAACATGGGATTCTATGAAGATATCACAGACATTTTATCACATACACCAGATGATAAAAGTACATGGTTATTCTCTGCAACGATGCCTAGAGAGGTCGCTACCATAGCTAAGAAATTTATGTACGATCCAACAGAAATTACGGTTGGAAATAAAAACGAAAGCACAAGCAATGTAACACACGAGTATTATTTAGTCAATGCCAGAGACCGTTATAGAGCTTTAAAACGATTAGCAGACGCGAATCCAGATATATTTTCAGTAATATTCTGTAGAACAAAACGCGATACGCAAAAGGTAGCCGAAAACTTAATTGAAGATGGCTATTCTGCAGGTGCTTTACATGGTGACTTAAGTCAAAACCAACGTGATTTGGTTATGAAATCCTTTAGAAACAACCAAATACAAATGTTAGTTGCTACTGATGTCGCTGCACGTGGTATCGATGTAGATGACATTACACACGTTATCAACTACCAATTGCCAGATGAAATAGAAACGTATACCCATCGTTCAGGAAGAACAGGACGTGCTGGTAAAACCGGAGTTTCCATGGTTATTGTTTCTAAAAGTGAATTAAGAAAAATTAAAAGTATTGAACGCATAATTAAAAAGCAGTTTGAGAAAAAAGACGTGCCATCTGGTACTGATATTGTTGAAGTACAATTAATGTCTTTAGCCAATAAAATTCATACTACAGAAACCAATCACGAAATAGATAAACATTTAGACAGTATTAACGAATTATTCGCGGATACTGATAAAGACGAATTAATTAAAAAATTCTTCTCAGTAGAATTTAATCGTTTCTTTGATTATTATCAAAAATCTAAAGATATCAGCGCTGTAGAATCTAGAGGCGATAAAGATGGTGGACGTGATTACGGTAAGCAATCTAATGATTCTCGTTATTTTATCAATGTTGGAAGTAAAGATGGTTTTGATTGGATGAAATTGAAAGATTTCTTAAAAGAACAATTAGAATTAGGACGAGATGATGTTTTTAAAGTCGATGTAAAAGAAAGTTTCTCATTCTTTAATACGGAAAAAACATTACAAGAAAAGGTATTAGCATTCTTCACAGATTTTAAACACGAAGGTCGTTTTGTAAACGTAGAAGTTAGCGAAAATAGAGGTCGTAGCGGTGGCGGAAGACGCGATAGAGGTCGTGGTCGTGGCGGAAACGATAGACGCTCTGGTGGTGGAAATCGCAGAAGAGATGACAGAGGAGATAGACGCTCTAATGACAGACGTTCATCTGGAGGTTCTGGAAACAGAAGTGACAGAAGAAGCAGTAGACGATCCGACGATAATAGAAGTGACCGAGGCCAAGACCGCAAATTTAATGATTCTCGAGGCGATAGACGTCCAGAATCTAGCAACTCAGGTTCAGATAGACCAAGACGTTCTAGACGTAGAGATTAAAGATCTGTAGAGTTCATAGAACACCATTCTAACATGTATTAGAATACTTTATACAAAATCCAAAGCCTATAAGATATCCTTAAGGCTTTGGATTTTTTTTGTCCAACAACCAAAAATTGTAACCCAATCATCAAATAAAAGTTAATATTTAGTCAAAAATAAAGGTCCAATATGTTAAATCGGTTTTGTTTATTACCTTTACGGAGTAACACAACTACATGCGATATTTATTTATTCTCTTTATTTGCTTAACTACAGTCCATGGCTATAGTCAAGATAGTACATCTACAAAAACACCAACAACTGTTAAAGGAACTCTAGTTAGTGCATCTACAGCATTACCTTTGAGCGAAGCCAATATTGTAAATATTAATCAGGTGGTAGGAACCGCTTCTGACGATAATGGAGAATTTGAAATAAAGGCCAAAGTAAATGACACCTTACATTTATCTTATATTGGGTACAAATCAATTAGAGTGCGTGTTACTAACGACTGGTTAAAATTTGGTGGCACGGAAATTCAAATGACCGAACTCGCCTTAGCCTTAGAAGAAGTAACCGTAAAACAACTAGAATTAACTGGGTATTTGGAGGTAGACATGGAACAAATTCCAGTAACATCAAACAACCGTTATCGTATTTCTGGTTTACCTGGCCAAGGTTACGAAGCTGGTAAGCCCAATATCGCCACAAAGGTATTAGGTGCTATTTTTAATCCTGCAGATTTCTTATACAATATGTTTGGTAAAAAGCCAAATGAGATGCATAAGCTTAAGAAAATGAAGGAGGACGATGAAATAAGAAACCAATTAGCTAAACGCTTTGACAGAGAGATGTTACTCGTCTTACTGCAGGTTACTAAGTATGATTTAGATGAAATCGTTAACCAATGTAACTACTCAAAAGACTTTATAAACACCGCGAATGATCTACAAATTTTAGATGCCATTAGTGAGTGTTATGAAGAATACAAGGTCATTAAACGCAGTAAGGATAGAAAAAATAAGAAGGATTAATTTTTCTCTTGATAGCGTTCAACAATAGCATCGTAATCTTTGATTGTTTTTTTAACCCAATCAAAACGTTTATCAATAATGTCTTCGGCAGTTAATTGCCATTTGATTTCAGATTTTCTTAGTTGTGCTGTAACATGTTGAAGAATAATCGCAGCAGATACTGATATGTTTAAACTCTCTGTAAAGCCTACCATCGGAATTTTCAAGTAGCAATCTGCTGCTTCCATAACTTGTTGAGACAAGCCTTCTGTTTCCCTTCCAAAGAAAAAGCACGACTTTTTTGAGATATCAAAGTCAATCAATTCACAATCGTCCACATGCGGTGTAGTCGCCACAATTTGGTATCCTTTCGACTTTAAATCTTTAAGGCAGTTGGTAGTAGAATGATACCTATTTAGATCTACCCATTTTTGTGCTCCCATAGCAATTTCTCTATCGATGCTTTTAGAATTCACTTCTTCTACAATATTTAATTCTTGAATACCAAAGACATCACAAGAACGCATCACTGCACTAGTGTTGTGCAATTGATAAACATCTTCTGTAGCCACAGTAAAATGTTTGGTACGTTGCGGCAGTACTTTTTTAAAACGCTCTCTCCTATTTTCGGTTAAAAAGCTTTCTAAATATTCTAAAAGTTTTAGGTCTTGCATACTTCAAAAATAACTATTTTTAGTCTATGAAAAAACACATCGTTGTATTAACAGGAGCTGGCATGAGTGCCGAGAGTGGAATAAAAACATTTAGAGATGCCAATGGTCTTTGGGAAGGACATGACGTCATGGAAGTGGCTTCTCCAGAAGGTTTTGCAAAGAATCCTGAACTTGTTTTAAAATTTTATAACGAAAGACGACAACAACTAAAAGACGTAGAACCTAATCAAGCGCATAAGGACTTAGCAATGCTTGAAGATAAATTCAAAGTCACCATTGTAACCCAAAATGTAGATGATTTACATGAACGCGCTGGTAGTACAGATGTGATTCATCTTCATGGCGAATTAAGAAAAATACGAAGCACAGGAAATGAAAACGATATTAGAGATTGGACTGAGGATGTAAACTTAGGCGATTTGTGTAAAAAAGGACACCAATTACGTCCTCATATCGTTTGGTTTGGCGAGGCCGTACCAGAGATTGAAACCGCGATTAAGATTTGCTATGCCGCAGATATTTTAGTGATTATTGGAACGAGTATGCAAGTATATCCAGCAGCTAGTTTAATTGACTATGTACAACCAGACACACCCATTTTTTATATCGACCCTAAACCTGCTATTAACAGTAGTGACAAGGTAACTGTAATTGCGAAATCTGCTACAGAAGGCATGCAAGCGCTTTGCCACTTATTATAAATGATCGTTACGCGTCATCAATAGTTAATTTAAAAAAATCATTTACTGGTTTATTAAAAAGTTGAGATAATTTTAATGCCAAAACCGTTGACGGCACATAACGATTAGCTTCTATAGAATTTATAGTTTGTCGAGACACACCAATTTTTTTAGCCAATTCATCTTGTGTTAAATTTAAAATAGCACGTTCTACTTTGATGGTGTTTTCCATTATCTGTAACGTTTTAAATTATGGTAAAACATAAGCTGAATCATTAGCATAAACAATAAGACTTGAAAATCGCCTAAATCTTTAAATGCTTCGCCTCCAGAATGCACTAAATTAGACACACCATATTCTACATAAGGCATAACTAAGGCATAAACCACACCAACAACAAAAGCAATAGCATACGATTGTGCTCTTAAACTTATGGTCATCTCATCCTCTACCTTATCCTTAGACAAAGACATAATTAACATACCGACTAAAAGTATTTTTTTTAATAACTGTTTTAACCAATCCATGTCACCTTCCAAAGCAAAAGCGTGTACCAACATACCTAGTATTGCTAAAACAACAATGGTTAAACCAACAGCCATAAAGCGATGCGGCAACCTGAATTTAATAAATTTTTGAAAGCGCTTACGCTCACAGTTAATTATCTTCTCGGTATTCATAATTGACAAATTTTCTTTACATTAAGGAAAGTTTATTTCCCTATATGACAAACATACTTTACATATTGCAATTTTTAAAATTTTTTAAGCATATTTTAACATCCCAAAAACATACTAACTAGTATTTTTTATATTATATTTGAACCATGGAACAAAAACAAAAATCTGAACTCACCAAACAGTTAATACTCGACGAGTCTTTTAAATTGTTCTATAAAAACGGGTTTAAAACTACGAGTGTAGATAAAATAATGAACGCTACTCAACTCACTAAAGGTGCGTTTTATCATCATTATAAAAGCAAAAGAGAACTCGGTTTAGAATTGATTAGTTCTAAATTACAACAACGTGTGTATGACGGCATGATAACGCCTTTATACGAAGAAGGAAACGCTTTAGAAATTTTAGAAAACACCTTCTCTAGTCGACTAAAGTCCTTTTCTGTATTCGATAAGCGACATGGCTGCCCAATGAATAATTTGATTAATGAAATTGCAGACGAAGAAGAAGCCTATCAATTCGCATTAAAACGTATCATAGAAGAATGGAAAGCAGCTTTAATTCATTTGTTAGAACGTGGTAAAAAAGACAAAGACATTAACCATACCATTTCTAGTAGCGCTGCTGCTGTATATTTAATTAGTGCGTTTGAAGGTGTAAGAGGACTACGAAAACTATATAATGACGATCAAATTTTAGACGACTATATAGAAGGACTATCTCAGTATATAAAACAATTAGCAGCCTAGGTTTAACATAAGACATACTAATAAGTATGTAAAATAGAAAAACATGACGACTAACAACAGAAGAAATTTTATTAAAAAATCCGCATTACTTGGCTTAGCTGGTGCCACAATACCGCAATATAGCTTTGCTTCTGATGCCAAAACAAAACAACAGGATATTAAATCTTCTAAAAGACCAAAAGTTTTATTTTTTGATGTCAATGAAACACTTTTAGACCTTACTGCTATGAAAGAAAGTGTTGGAAAAGTGCTTGGCAATCGCAGTGTTTTGTTACCATTATGGTTTACAACAATGCTACAATACTCTTTAGTTTCTACTGTTGGCAGACAGTATAATGATTTTGGTGTCATTGGTGCAGCCGCATTACAAATGGTAGCTGCTAACCACAATATTACACTAAGTGAAGAAGAAGGAAAAGCAGCTATATTAGGACCATTGCGTTCAATACCTCCTCATCCAGAAGTAAAACAAGCTCTAGCTGACTTAAAAAAAGCCGGTTATACCTTAGTTTCGTTTACCAACTCCTCTAATATTGGCGTAGAAACTCAATTTAAAAATGCTGGCTTATTAGATTATTTTGACCAACGCTTAAGCATAGAAGATATAGGAAAATACAAACCACATACAGACGCCTATGATTGGGCTGCAAGAAAAATGGGTATTCAACCCAATGAATGTTTATTAATAGCTGCACACGGCTGGGATATTGCTGGTGCATTATGGGCAAACTGGAGAGGTGCTTTTGTAAGTCGACCTGGTGCACAACAGTATCCTCTTGCACCTACTCCAGAAATTGCCGAACCTAATTTAACTTTAATCGCAAAACGTTTAATTGCTCTTAAATAAACGCATGGAAACATTAAAAAATAAAGTCGTTGTTGTTACTGGTGCTTCACGAGGTATTGGTCGTGAGATTGCTATACAATTAGCTAAAAATGGTGCCGCAGTTATTGTAAATCACTCTAATAGTGCTACAGAAGCAGAGGAAACTGTGAACACTATAAGTAATGAAGGCGGAAAAGCCATAGCCGTAAAAGCAGATGTGAGTAACAAAACCGACGTTACATGTTTATTTGATACTGCAATCGAAACTTTTGGCAAAGTTGATGTTTTAATCAATAACGCAGGTATAATGATTTCTAAAACATTAAAAGATAACACCGAAGCGGATTTTACCAAGCAATTTAATGTGAATGTAAAAGGCGTGTTTAACACAATGCAAGAAGCATTTCATAAATTATCGGATAACGGAAATATCATTAATATTTCTTCAAGTACCGTAAAATTAATGTTTCCTACTTATGCTATTTACTCTGCTTCTAAAGCTGCCGTTGAGCAAATGACACGCGTATTCTCTAAGGAGGTAGGAAGAGGAATTTCCGTAAATGCCTTAGCTCCTGGACCTACAGAAACAGAATTATTTTTAAATGGCAAATCGCAAGAGTTTATAGACAAATTAAGCAGCATGAACGCCTTTAATAGATTAGCAAAACCCTTAGATATTGCCAATGTTGCTGTTTTCTTGGCCAGTGATAATTCTAAATGGATTTCTGGACAAGTTATTGGTGCCAATGGCGCTTTAGTATAACGATATTGATTGAAACAAATAACTCATAAAAAACACATGAAAGTCAACATTTTTACTCTTTTTCTTTGTATTATTTTAATGTCTTGTAATGAGACGAAAAAAAACACTACGGACACACCTGCAAAAGATGCTCCTAATACTGAAGCCGTCGATGCAATACCCATTCATTTTAAAAACAAAGGTCATGAATTAGTATATAACCTAACCCAAAAAACAGGAAACTACCAAACGCTTCTAAAAAAGAAAGACGTAGTTTATACCTATACGTACACAACGCCAGATGGCAAAACAGATAGCTCTACAGAAAAATATATTTTTAACGGAGAATTATCTTATGGTGCTTACAGCCAACACCAACGCACGTTACCTAAACTTGAAGGATTAATTGAACAAGGTTACGATGGGAATGAATTTTGGCTTAAACACAATGGTAAGATCATAGAAGATGAAGCTGCATTAAAACGTGTTGCTTTTAATAGACCAACAAATTTTTATTGGTTCGCTATGATGCCTAAACTTTTAGATCCAAGTGTTGTTTATGACTATTTAGGCAATAAAACCATTGATACTACGGAGTACGACATTGTAAAAGTATCATTTACATCAGAAAACAATAAACCTACAGATATATATCAATTATATATTAATAAAAACACAGGCTTAGTAGACCAATTTTTATTTACTGTAGCGGACTTTGGCAAAATGGAAATCCCAAATTTAATGCAATTAGAATATGAAGAAATTGATGATATATTAATTCCGACTAAACGACAATATAAAAAATCTAATTGGAATGCCGATGTTACAGACCAACCTTGGATTAATGTAAATTGGACCAACATAAAATTTAATACAGGATTAACCAAAGACGATTTTAAAAAATAATAATGCTGTTACACCTAAGTAAGAACACTACTTTGTAACCACATTATAACAATAATTGAAAAAGAAGATTAGATTACGCTTACCTGATGCACACTAGGTCTCAAAACCATCTTGTTTTTGAATCAAGGTGTATCAACAGAATTATTTATTAATAGTTTGTTTTTGTTCACTAAAAAAGTCATTATTTATATAATGGCTTTTTTTAATGTTCATCTTTAAAATCAATTGCCTTACAAAACAACCTCATCAAATGATTCTCAATTATTTCTACTAACTTCGTTTTTATAACTTACATCAACTTTCAGAACAAAATAGAAGCCAAATAAAAACGACAACAACTCATACTGCTCCATTGCGCTCTACTCCTATTCGGCTTCAAGAATATGGTGTTGGTATTTTTGATGCTTGCCCAACAAAATCGGCTTTAAAAAAAGCTCTAAAAAAAAACTACATTACAGTCAATGGAAAAATAGCAACGTCTGCAACCTACATTAATGGTGGAGAAATCATTTCACTATCCACACCAGAATCAACAAACGCACATAAAAAATTACATTTTAATTTAAAGGTTTTATTTGAAGACGAATATTTAGCCGTTATACACAAACCAGCAGGTATTTTAGTCAGTGGTAATCATTTTAAAACTATTGCAAACGCATTACAACAAAACCTAAAAACAAGCACACTAGCAGATGCTTCTAAACCTCAGCCAGTGCATCGTTTAGATTTTGCCACCACAGGAATTTTATTAGCAGGCAAAACAAGCACGAGCATAAGAACTTTAAATAAACTTTTTGAAAATAAAAACATTAATAAAACTTATTTTGCTGTCACTATTGGTAGCATGACCAATAAAGAAGGTATCATAACTACCAATGTTGAAGACAAAGTTGCACAATCTAAATATAGCGTTGAACAATCAGTGTCATCAAAGCGATTTGGTCAACTCAATTTAGTAAAACTTGAACCCTTAACAGGAAGACGACACCAATTGCGCATTCACTTATCACAACTTGGACATCCTATTTTAGGCGACAAAGATTATGGCATAAAAGATTTAATATTGAATGGAAAAGGCATGTATCTTCATGCGTATTCATTAGAATTTGTTCATCCATTTACAAATGAGAATATTTGTTTGATAAGTGAATTACCAGAAAGATTCAAGAAGTTATTTAACTCCATTTAATTTGCTAATAATTAGAAAGTTAGTATTTGACTTTGTAATTTTAAATCCCTAACTTCGTTTACTTGTGCTGAACTAGATTCAGCAACTTATGATTTAAAACATTGAAACGTTTTTATGTCATTGAATCATTAGCCTTCATTAAGACCAACCATTAACCAAATGATAAAGTTTTTTAGATTATCGAAACAAAATTTTGCAAGGCAAAATCGAATACCCTGTGGACATTTGGTGGAGATAGCCGCTTGCGGAAGATTTAAAACCTTAAAACATGATTAAGTTCTTCAGACACATAAGACAACGACTACTCTCAGAAAACAAATTCAGCAAATATCTACTTTATGCAATTGGAGAAATTGTGCTTGTTATTATTGGTATTCTTATCGCGCTTCAAATAAATAATAAAAACGAACAGCGTAAATCCGAAAATAAGATTGTTTCTATTTTAAAAGAAGTACAACATGATTTAGGACTGGATATTCAAAAATCGGACGAACTAATTGCCTATTATAAAACACAAGATTCAATCATCAACCTAATACTAACAGATAAACTAACCTATGATGATTATAAAAATAATAATATTTTAAGATATACAATTATGAACGCCTTTCACATGAAAATTCATGCAAATGGATATACCAACCTCATGGAAAATGTTGATAATGTTCCAAAAAATCTGAAAGCAGTCATTGAGCCATTGAACGAGATCTATATTTATAACAAATACGAAATAGACAAGTTCGATAAGCGATTGGACTTGATTACAGATAGAGTGATAGACAAGTTAGCCAAAAGTAAAGATTGGCATTACAGAATAGATCAGCCTCAATTAGAAGATGAGATGATTGATTTTTTCCTAAATGACCCTTACTATAAAAATGATGTGTATCTATACCGAAATGCTGGCTGGACAAACTTGGCATACCATGTTACTATATTTAGAGAAAATGCGATAAATGCTTACAAACAAATTAACGCACTTATTGAAAGTAATGAACCGCTTCCCGATTTTATACCACATAATTTAGTTCATCTAACCACAGCACAACTAAATGAATACGTGGGTAATTTTAAGGTTGTAAAGTTTGAAGGGTACGATGGTCCAATTCCAGACCTAAATTATAAAATTCAGATACAAGACAATGGTCTAGAAGGCATTATGAATGGAGATCTTGAAGATATGGATTATTTCTATTTTGAAACAAAAGATAAGATATTTGGTCAGACTGATATTTACCTTAAAGGAGAGTTTGTAAGAGATAGTTTGAATAAAATTACATCTTTGATTATTACGAAAAATGGAAGGGAAGCTCACTTAAATAAACTTGAAACGAATTAGAAGAAGCTAATAACGAAAGCCTAACAATGTATCTATTTTATTGTTAGTTCTAGCGTGCTTACCAATATTCTCGCGAATTTTCTATTATGTTTTTATTTGTTAACTTAGTTACTTTAACTACGTAACTTTCCTTATACAAAACCGATAATCCAAAGCCCAAAAGAATCAACTATTCTTAGCCTCTATCCACTTACTCATATACTTGGTACTTTGCATGGTTTGATGCATCAATAATTGACCAATAAAGTTTTGTTCGCGATGCGCTGTTAAGATTTCTATCAAGATATTAACTTGAGATTCAAAATCAGCTTCAAAATCTATACGATTAAAACGTTGGTTTAAAACTTCAAAACCATGTTGTTGTTTCTGTTGCCATACTTCAACATTGTTATAAAGTTCAACAGCTTGTTTTGCAAAAGCTTCTGGTGCATCTTCTATAAATCCATTGGGTTTAGAATTTCCAAACATTCCTTCTGCAGCAATAGAAGTCATAACAACTGGTGTTCCATTTTGCATGGCATCAACCAATTTACCCTTTAAACCAGCACCAAAACGTAAGGAAGCCAAACAAACTTTAGCATGTCTCATCACTTCATTTACATCTTCGGCAAATCCTTTAATTAAAAAACCTTCCTTATTAGTATTGAGTTGAGTTACTTTCTGAGATTCGTAGGCACCATAAATATGTAACTCTGCTTTGGGTAATTGCTTTTTTATTAATGGCCAAATGGTTTGTTTTAAATACAATACTGCATCATAATTTGGCGCATGTAAAAAATTACCAATGGTAATAAAGTGGTGTCGTGCTTCAAAAGCTGGTAATTGATTAATGGTTTCCTGTTGAATTGGTTCTAATAAAAATGGCAAATAATACAATAAGCTTTTATCAATATTAAATTGCTGTGTCAAGATTTCTATTTCAACTTCAGAAATCATTAAACTTAAATCACAACGGTAAATACTGGCAATTTCACGCTTGGTAATAGCGTTTTGCATATGCTGAGCAGAAACACTTTCATTGCGTTTTAAAGCCACTTCCCTAGCCTTTCTTAACCCATGAAAATCTTCGGTATCTAAAATTCTTAAAGCATTAGGACATTGTTCTGCGACGCGCCATCCGTATTGTTCTTCAGACATAAACCGATCAAACAATACCACGTTTGGATTTAGATTTTTCACAAACACATCAAAAGAAGCATCATTTAAAAGAATGTGCTGTGTTGTAATATTGATACTTTCTAAATTAAAGGTATTTGGAGATGTTTTTGCTGCTGAAGCAAATGTCACTGTATAGCCATTTTGCTGAAATTGATGTACCAACTGCAGCATTCTACTGCCTGCAGCAGAACTTTTAGGTTCTGGCCAAACAAAACCAATAACGAGTAATTTCTTTTTCATGTTACCTCAAAAAAAGAATGCTATTGTAGCTTTTACAATAGCATTCCACTTTATAAATAGTATATGCTACCTTATTGAGCTTCTTCTAGAAAGGTATATTTTAATCGCACATTTTTTGCCCAATCTACAACGGCATCAATTTGTGCTTGCGATAGTTTCGCTTCGCCATGTGCCCACGTATAACTCTCTAATGGCATTTCTTTGTCTTCTACCATTTCAATTAACTCATCGAGTTTATGATCTTTTCGCTTATCATCGTAGTCGTTCCATTTAGAAAAATTTAAATGTTTTGTACCATGCTCTATATGGTCTGCCAACCAATAGTTAACAGGTGTAATAGTACTATACCATGGATATTTTGTACTATCGCTATGGCAATCATTACAAGCATTTTCTAAAATCATTTTAACATCTTCTGGCGGATTAGTATCTGCATAAAAAGCCTCTACAGTTGTAAAATCACCTTCATTTTTATCTGGCCCAAAAAACTGAGCTATAATAAAAACCACCAAAAGTAAAAGTCCTATTTTTTTGAAAATCTTCATATTTCATTAATTTTAAAGCTCTAAAATAAACATTTTCTTTTGACCAAAGCAGAACTCTACCAAGAATTAAATTATGTCAACCACTCGCGAGATAAGCGCGTAAAATATGCCAATATGGTTATTGACCAGCCAGATCTTATTGCGCCTCTATTAGACATACTATTTGATGTAGATGATAAAATTTCGTGCAGAGCCGCTTGGGTTTTTGAGTTTATGTGTGGCGAAAAGTTAGAAGCCATTATTCCGCACCTCGATACTTTTACTGAAAACATGAGCAAAGTTCACTTAGATTCTGCTGTAAGACCTGTATCTAAAGTGTGTGAATATTTAACCAAAGCTTACTATGGTAAAGCAGATCATTTATTAAAACAACACCTTACACCAAAACAAAAGGAAAAAATTATTGAAGCTTGTTTTGACTGGATGATTAATGACGAAAAAGTTGCTCCAAAAGCATATAGTATGGTTAGCCTCTTTTTATTAGGGCAAGAATACGATTGGATCTACCCAGAACTAACACTGATTTTAGAACGCGATTTTCATATTCAAAGTGCTGCTTTTAAAGCAAGAGCTCGACATATTTTAAAGAAAATTAAAAAGTAAATCGCTTTAAACCTGAAGCATAAACTTGGTAATAAGAATGAAATCGTTCTATTACAAATTAAGCGTTATTCCGAATAAAGCACATAGGGAAATCACATTATTATAGCATTTATAATTAGGCACTCAAAGGCTTAATAATTATTCATTCTTCCAACTAACTTTATTATATTTGATGCTTCAAAAAAACAACTCTAAATGGCACTTTCACCTCTTAATGCAATTTCTCCAATCGATGGAAGATATAGATCTAAAGTAGAAAAATTAAAAGACTATTTTTCTGAAGAAGCACTTATTAAATATCGTGTTTTAGTAGAAATCGAATATTTTATTGCACTTTGTGAATTACCATTGCCACAACTCGAGACCGTTGAACATACACTTTTTGACGCCTTAAGAGACATCTATAAAAACTTTACAGCTGATGATGCTTCTGCCATTAAAGACATAGAAAAAGTAACCAACCATGATGTAAAGGCTGTTGAATACTTTATTAAAGAAAAGTTTGATACTTTAGAATTGTCTGCTTATAAAGAGTTTATTCATTTTGGATTAACGTCTCAAGACATCAACAACACAGCCATTCCTTTAAGTATTAAGGATGCCATGAACGCTGTTTATGTCCCAGAATATTTTGAACTTTTAGAAAAAATAGAAGGTTTAGCAAAAGAATGGGAAGCCATACCAATGTTAGCCAGAACACATGGACAACCTGCTTCGCCAACACGCTTAGGTAAAGAAGTTAGTGTATTTGCCGTTAGACTTAAAGAACAGTTTAACTTATTAAACGATGTACCAAGTGCTGCAAAATTTGGTGGTGCAACAGGAAATTTCAATGCACACAAAGTGGCTTATCCTGCTATTGACTGGAAAGCATTTGGTACCAAGTTTGTTCAAGAAAAATTAGGTTTACAACATTCTTTCCCAACAACTCAAATAGAACATTACGACCATGCAGCGGCTTTATTTGATGCTTTAAAGCGTATCAATACTATAATAATTGATTTAGATAGAGACATATGGGCCTATGTGTCTATGGATTATTTTAAACAAAAAATAAAAGCTGGTGAAGTAGGCAGTTCTGCAATGCCACACAAAGTAAATCCTATTGATTTTGAAAATAGCGAAGGTAACTTAGGTATTGCAAATGCTATTTTTGAGCACCTTTCTGCCAAGCTACCAATATCTAGATTACAACGTGACTTAACAGATAGTACAGTCTTGAGAAATGTTGGTGTACCATTTGGTCATACCATAATTGGATTTAAATCTACAATGAAAGGTTTAGGTAAATTATTACTAAACGAATCTAAATTTGCGCAAGATTTAGAAAATAATTGGGCTGTGGTCGCAGAAGCTATTCAAACGATTTTAAGACGCGAAAGCTACCCAAATCCTTATGAAGCTTTAAAAGGTTTAACAAGAACGAATGCAGCTATTACGCAAAGTTCAATCTCAAATTTTATTGATACTTTGGAAGTTTCAGACGACATTAAATCTGAATTAAAAGCGATAACACCTAGTAATTACACAGGAATTTAATACCAATGCAATTGAAAATAATACCTAAAACAAAAGATGGCATTGCATTGTTGGTTGTTGCAACACTTACAATAAGCTTTTTTTTATCTGGTTTATTTGATGTTCTCGATATTTTTATAGTTAAAGTTATGTTGGTTATTGGCGTTATGGGCTTATTAGCAATTGCGGTCCATTATGCCTTAAAAAATGAAACTAAAAAAAATCGTCCTGAAGACTAACTTCAAGACGATTAACATTAACATTTAAATAAAGGTCAGTTTATTTAAATTTCATTTAGCTTTTATTTAAAAAATTCTTTTAATCCTACAAGATCAGTACTATCATAATTGGCTTTTTCTAAAACCGATGTTAAAGACATGAGTTGTCCGGCATTCATATCATCACCTAAAACTCTTGCAATGATAAACCCTCTATTATTAGCATTAGCAAACACAATGAGCTCATCAATTTGATCTACATCTCCTAAAAACTTCACAACAAACTTTCCATCCGTTGCATTTCCTCCTCTGATTAGCTCTTCATAATCAGGATTTTTAAGTATTGTTTTTACTTTTTCTAATTCGGCCTTGTATTCTGTTGATTCCGTATCATCTTCCATAAAGGTTAAAACATTTAGCTTATCTACAGAATTGTAAGCCTCTTTTTGTTTATCCGTCATACTCACATTCTCAACATTAATAAAACTTGTTGGCACATCAAATGAAGCAAAACCAGGTTTCATTTCGTTATCTACGTAGTAGGTTTGTAATGTTGACCCTTGATTACAGCTTGTAAAAGCTGTAATCAGAAGCAACACCACCATTGATTTTTTGATTGATTGTATCATAACTTTAGTCTTTTTTTTCACCTGCTTTATTTAAATGCTCACCACCTGGAACATCCATTTTATTAGTGATTTTAGATATCTGTCTTAGATCAATATCTCCTGTTAAGGATAATATTAAGGTTTCAAACACACGCTTTTTACCATTAATCTCTATGTCTTGACCATCTGTTAGCTCCTTAAGACCTGTCATAAACATTAAAAGTTCTTTGACATGGTTTTCGTCTTTACCTTCTTTTACGTAAAACTTTATAGTTTGATCACCATCCTTAAAACGCATTAACTCTTCAAGATCTGATGATTTTAAATATTTATCTACAGTAGTTTTCATATCTGTTGAAACCTTTTCATCTCCTGTAGTAAACACTTTAAGACCTGTAATCTTTTTAGCCATTTCTAAAAATTCTTGATCTTCAGGATCATCTAAATCAATGTCTATAGATGCTAACATTCTAAACATTTTCTGATTGATTACAAAAGAAGACACACCTTCTATTTCTTCAAATTTGTCAAATACGCCTTGTCCAAAACTTAATATTGGTGTTAAAATAAGCGCTGTTATTATTATTATTTTTTTCATGATTACTAATTTTTAATTGTTACTTGTTTTTTAAAATTCTGTTTGTTATTACATTAAATTCTTCTAGTCTACTAGCTTGCTCAACACCTTCATTGATGTTTTCACTAACTAAAGCCAAATTGGTTAATTGTGTTTTTCCTTTATTCATTCCTAAAGAGATAAGATTAAAAGCTTCCATTGTTTGGTTATAGGTTGCTAATGCCATTTCTTGATCTCTTAAGTCTTGCTCTGAAGGCCCTAAAACTTTAGGCACAATTAAGCCAAGCATTAAAACAGTCACAGCTGCGACAGAAATCCATTGATACAATTTTGTTTTTATAGACTTTAATGGAACGTCTTTGGTGTACTGCTCTTTTTTTGAATTAGAAAAGTACTGAAACATTGGTTTGTAATGCTCTAAATGAGGCGCTACATCATCACTCAAAAAATAGGCTTTTAGTTGCGCCTCTTCCTTAAGTGTAGTTTCCGCATTGTTATACTTTTCTATTAATTTTTCTATATTATTTAATACCATATTGATGCGTATTAGTTAATTTTTCTCTTATCGTTTTTCGTGCTCTAGATAAATTTACTCTAACTGCTGTTTCATTCATATCTAGCATTTTAGCTATTTCTGCAAAATCATATTCTTCAATATCTCTCAGCTGCACTATTATTTTTTGTTGCTCTGGCAGATCTTCCATTATACGAGACACCCAATCCACACTATCCTTCGCTTCAACTTGTTTTTGTAAACACGCATTGCCATCTGTGTAATTACTATGTACAATTTTTAAATTTTGTGCTTGTTTAGATTTTAAACGATCTAAACAAAAATTCTTTGTCATGGTCATTGAAAACGCTTCTACATTTTTATAGTCTTCAATCTTTTTATTATTCTTCCATAATTTCAACAGTATTTCTTGTGTAGCATCTTCTGCTTCTTCACGAGAAACAAGTAGTCGTTTCGCCAAACGAAATACTTTATCTTTAAAGGGCATCACGATTTTTACAAAATCTGACTGTTTCATTACTTTTTTTTGATTGGTTGTGAACTGCAATTTTAATTGCCTTCATTATTACGACGAACTACTTTATCTTTTGTTACAAAGATTTATGATTTTTATAATATTGTGAGTAAATTTAGAGTTTTACATATATAAGTAAAGAATTGCTATTTAATTAAGAAAAAGAAATTATGAAAAAAATTAAAATTTTAATACTCCTATTTGTGACAACAATTAGTGTCACATCTTGTTATGACGACTTAGATGATAACATCATAGTTTCTACTAATGTAGAAATTAGTGATTTTGTCTGGAAAGCGATGAATGCTGTCTATTTATACAAATCAGAAATTCCAGATTTAGCTGATGATAGATTTGTTACTAATGAAGAATATAACGACTATCTCAATAGTTATAGCACACCAGAAGAATTATTTGAATCTCTTAAATACGCACCAAATACGATAGATCGATTTAGTAGAATTTATAGTGATTACAATCAGCTATTAGATTTAATAGGTGGTACTTCATTAAGTAATGGTATTGAATATAATTTATATTTTATACCTGGTAGCGACTCAGAAATATTTGGCGCCATTACGCAAGTTTTGAATAATAGCATGGCTTCAGATTTAGGTTTAGAACGTGGTCAAATATTTAGGACTGTTAATGGCGAAAACCTTACCTCTAATAATTATATTGAACTCCTATCAGCAAATGATTACACCTTAGGTTTTGCCGATTATAACACCAATGGCACTAATAATACTGAAGATGATACAGTTACATTAAATGATGAAAATGTAAGTTTATCTCTAGTAACGTATACCGAAAACCCTATTCATAAATCAGAAGTTCTTCAAGTTAACGGTACCAATATTGGCTATTTAATGTACAACGCGTTTAATACTAATTATAATTCCGCTTTAAACGAGGTATTTGGTGAATTTAGCGCAGCAGGTGTAACAGAATTGGTGTTAGATTTAAGGTACAATGGTGGTGGCTCCGTACAAACAGCGGCTTATTTAGGAAGTATGGTTACAGGTCAGTTTACTGGAGACGTTTATTCAAAATTATTTTACAATGATAATTTGAGCAATAACAATGAAGACTACTTATTCACTAATTCTATTTCGGGTAGTGGTACAATAAATAGTCTCAACCTCACTAAAGTTTATGTTTTAACAACTAATAGAAGAACCGCTTCTGCGAGCGAATTGATTATTAACAGTCTTAGACCTTACATTGAAGTTATTGTTATTGGAGAAAATACAGTCGGTAAAACACAAGCGTCTAGAACGGTTTATGACTCACCAAGCCTATTCTCTTCAGATGGTATAAATCTTGGTCATACCTATGCCATGCAACCTTTGATTGCGAACTCTACAAATGTAAATGATGAGCTTGTGCCTAACACAGGTTTAACGCCTGATATAGAACTTTCTGAAACTCCAACTAATTATGGTATTCTTGGAGACGTTAACGAGCCGTTATTAGCTGCAGCCATTCAACATATGACATCCGCAGACCGTTCTTCCATCACAAATAGTAATGTAAATGAACTCATAGACGTAAAACACATTAAAACTACTCTAGAGCAAGATATGTATATTGATTAATTTAAGTTAAAAAAAACGAAAAGCCGCATTTTAGATAAAATGCGGCTTTCTTTTTATATGTGAATTTCTATACTCTAATTAAAATAAACACCTCCTGGTATAATGTTCACCGTTGCAGAATTCACTAAGGTATTTGATGATAAATCATAAGCCGTTAAAATTCCATTGCTGGTAAAATCTACAGCATCAACACCATATAATACAGAATCATTTATAGACATTCCATAAAAGTTTAACCCTGTAATTTCAGCAGCAGAAGGTAAGGTTGTGGCATCCTCATTCATTTTATACACACTTCCAGATAAATAATAGTAAAGCGTACCAGTCTCAAATACTAAAAAGCTTGGGTGCTCAGTTCCCGCAAAATCTATAGAGGTTACGCTATAATCACTACTATCTATTTTAGATAATTTTCCACCAGTTTCACTACCTGTCCAAGATGGTGTTCCTCCAGCTAAAACCCATAAATCGCCATCTGTATCTAATTGTAAAGAATTAGGTACATCGCCTACAGTTACTGTTGTAGACACAACATCTGTAGCAGCATTAATTACTGAAATAATATTGTTTTGACTGTAACCACCTTGATGCGCTACATAAACTGTATTTCCGTTAGCAACTAGTTTTTCTGGACCTTCTTCTACAGCAATTGTTTGTGCACTAATTGTATTTGTCGTCACATCAATAACAGCAACATAATCATCTGTTGCAACACTACCATCGCCCCAATTTGTTACATATCCTTTGCCGTTTGCAAATGCTATATGCCTTGGATTATTTAACCCAGTATCTATGGTTGCTACTGAAACAAAAGTATATCTATCGACAACCTCAATTTTATTCGACACATTTAATACAATATAGGCAAGATCGTCATAAAACCCTATACTCTGTGCAGTATCTCCTAAAAGCGAAGAATTTACCGCATTATAAATATTATTTTCTACAACGGTTAAGTCATAAGACGCAAAAGATACAGATGCATTGCCTTGCCCAAAATTACCTTCGTGTGAAATTAACAAACCATTTTCATAGTCTCCCAATGGCACTGGATTTGAATCATCATCATCATTATTACATGATGTAAATAATAATGCTACCGATAATACTAGTACTGTCAATTGATTTTTAATCATTTTGTTTTAAAATTTAAGTGTTAGTTTAATATTGAAATT
This sequence comes from Winogradskyella eckloniae, assembly GCF_013249045.1. Classification (GTDB taxonomy): domain Bacteria; phylum Bacteroidota; class Bacteroidia; order Flavobacteriales; family Flavobacteriaceae; genus Winogradskyella; species Winogradskyella eckloniae. The sequence goes on along the minus strand of NZ_JABRWP010000003.1, from coordinate 360,490 downwards.
TCTGTTTGGCATTGGTCGCAATGCTACGTTTTCGTAATAGGTGTTATATATGTTATTGACTTTTAAGTCTAAGATGTAATTTAATTTTCCGGCCGTATTCAGCACATAAGAACAGCCTAAATTACCAACATCATAACCATCTAATGAACCACCAATAATATCTACTTCTCCCGTAAATAAATGTTGGTAATAAGCCGTAAATGATTTAAAATTATATGATACAGCTGTATTGCCTTTATGAAGTGGCACATAATATAACGGCTGATTTTTTTCTACATCTTCCGTTTCTGTGTAAGAATATGCTGTTACTAAATTAACGTGATGTGCATTGATTTGTTTTGAATAACCAAGTTCTACTTCTAAACCATAATGCTTAGCATTTGCAATATTTACAGGGTTCCAATAGTTAGTTTCAGTATTTGGTCGCCATTGAATAAGGTCTGAAGTTTCAATATAAAACATGTTGAGTTTTATTTGAAACGACTTTAATATTTCCAGTTGATGACCTAAATCAAATTGAAAAGATTCTTCTGGTTCTAGGTCTAAATTTCCACCAGGATGCCAATACAAATCATTAAATGTTGGTACTCTAAAGTTTTTAGAAGCATTAAACTTTAATGTATATGGTTCGGCTATTCTATAACTTAAATCTCCTGCAAAAACTAATGGACTTTTAAAATCTGAAATCACATCTTTTCTAACATTTAGGTTGTATCTAAATCTTGATGAAAATTGATGATTTAATAGCGCTGTGGCAGAAAAAGCATTTCGTTTTGGATCTACATAACTATTGCCTTCAGCCGTAATATAACTGTAATCTGTAATAACACTCAAAGTCATGTTATTTGATAGATTACGCATATAATTATGCTTAATCAACCATGTTTTTGCCTGACCGATAGAGTAGTTATTTAAATCTTTGTTTTCAAAATATTTAAATTGTTCTAATAAATGAACCGCTTTTAAACTCGATGTAAAATTTTCACTAACATGAGCCCATTCTAACATGCTACGATAATCCTCAGTTTCATACTTACTATTAGAAGGTGCTAATAAGGTTGAAGAAAATGCTCTATCGCTTCTAAAATTTTGATGGTATATTTTTAAAACATCCTTTTGAGATAAAACATAGCCTAAATTAAGATTAAGGTCTAAATTATTAAAAGCACCATTTTCATTTTTTTCATCAGTACCAAGAATTCTGTAATCATTTTCGGTACGCACGTAAGACACACCTACATTTCCAGACCATTTACTATTACCAAAGGATAAATTGTAACTAGCATTCTCAGTGTCATAACTGCCATAACCCAATTGCAACCTATGATTTATATGCGTTGTAAAATCTAATTCATTAGATAAATGCACACTTCCACCAATGGCACCACTGCCATATTGCACACTTCCGCCTCCACTTCGTATACTTATAGCATTGTAATTAGCTGCAGATATGGTATTAAAATCTACCTGTCCATTAAGTTGAGAATTAATGTTGATGCCATTCCAAATCACAGCAGTTTGCGACGCATTGGTTCCTCTAAAAGACGCTGAAGACACCATACCATAACCATTTTCTTTGAAATAAATATTAGAATTAAAACGCAAAACATCGGTTAATGAGTTTCCATTTTTTCTAAGAATAGAGTCGTTTAAGACAGTAAGTTTATAACCTTGGTTATAACGCTTCAGTTTCACGTCACTCAACACAACTTCATCCAAGCGCTGAATAGAATCAGTGGACGTTTGTGCCTTAGCAACGCTATAAAAACATAGCAATAAAAAACAGAGTACTATACGTATCATACCGCAATCACTTTTATCCCGAAAGTTTTACTATTTGTTAAAAAAATGGCAGGTCTCCTGACTTACGTCTTGTTATTTGCCTTCCCATTCTTTATAGAACAGTGACTAGAAGTGTAATAACAAGCATCACCAACGTGACAAAGCTTACAGTTGCGGGAACAGTTCTGGTATCGCACCAGATTCCCTTTTAATTCATTCAATTAAGAATAAAACCAATTTTCGATGCAAAAGTAGTCTATTAATACATTGTAACTCTCAAAAATTGTTACTTTTTCTGATTCATTTTGTAGATGAGATAAATGAATCCGATTAAAAAATGTACTAGGATGATACCTGCAACGATATATAGTGTTAAATTTGAATCGCCTCTCATGGTAGAATTTTTATCAAAATTACACGAAAGATTTCAACATATACGTTACAAATGTTACCTATGAAATACTTAAAAATACTATTACTCTTTTTGCTTATTAGCGCTTGTAAAAATGAATCTAAAAGAGATTTACAAGATCTTGGTGAGACTAAAAAAACAGTATTAAAATATGCTCAAGGCTTTAGTATTACAGCATTCTCCAATTATAAAACTTTAGAAATAACCAAAGCTTGGCCTCAGGCTAAAAAAAAATACACCTATTTATTACTAACAAAAGCACAGGCTTCAAAAACTACTTATAATTCAGACGACTATGATGGTGTCATAATCACACCTGTTAAAAGCACTGTCGTTACCTCTACAACGCATATTCCTGCCTTAGAGCTTTTAGGAGTTGAAAAAACATTAACCGGATTTCCGGGCACAGATTATGTGTCATCTCAAAAAACAAGAGCACTGATTGACAGTAAAAAAATCAGAGAATTAGGAAAAAATGAAGGCATAAATACAGAAGTTTTACTCGAGTTAAATCCAGATGTAGTAATTGGTTTTGGTGTTGATGGTGTTAACAAAACTTTCGAAGTCATAAAAAAATCAGGAACACCTGTAATTTACAATGGTGATTGGGTTGAAGGTTCGGCTTTAGCAAAAGCAGAATGGATTAAGTTTTTTGGTGTATTGTATAATAAAGAAAAAGAGGCCGATTCTATATTTAATAGTATTGAAAAAGACTATCTCGCAGCAAAACAAATAGCGAAACAAGCCACACATAGTCCAACCGTTTTAAGTGGCGCTATGGAACAAGAGGTTTGGTATTTACCCAATGGCTCTAGTGCTGAAGCACAATTTTTAAAAGATGCTAACGCTAACTACCTTTGGAAAGAAACTACAGGTAACGGAAGTTTGGCTCTAAGTTTTGAGTCGGTATTAGTAAAGGCCAAAGATGCCAATATTTGGTTAAGTCCATCGTATTACAGTAGTTTTGAACAACTAAAAAACGCAAATGCACTATATGCCAATTTTGAAGCTTTTAAAACCAAAAACATTTATACCTTTTCTAATAAAACAGGTGCCACAGGTGGTGTTTTGTATTATGAATTAGGAACAGCAAGACCAGATTTGGTGCTAAAAGATCTTATAAAAATTATACACCCTGAATTATTACCAACGTATACGCCATCCTTTTTTGAAAAATTAAATTAGTCATACCATTCTTAAAAACAATGACGACCAAATAAACATGAAAATCAACCACAAATATGCGTTTATTGTCTTAACACTAATTTTGTTGTTATGCTTTGTTCTCAACATCTGTTTAGGTTCGGTACAAGTGTCTTTTTCAGACGTCTTTAGTAGTCTTTTTGGCACTATAGAGAACGAAACGCATCAACTTATTGTGACCAAAGTTAGACTTCCTAAAGCTATAACAGCCATTATGGTTGGTTCTGGCTTAGGCATTTCTGGTTTATTAATGCAAACGCTATTTAGAAATCCATTGGCAGGACCATTTGTTTTAGGTATAAGCTCTGGCGCAAGTTTGGGTGTTGCCATAGTTATCTTAGGAGCAGGTATATTTGGAGGATTTACTACATTTTTAATTTCAAAATGGAGTATTGTGGTCGCAGCCAGTTTAGGTAGTTTTCTAGTGCTATTAGCCGTAATGCTTGTGGCGAGTAAAGTAAGAGACACTATGGCCATATTAATTATAGGTTTAATGTTTGGAAGTATTACAGCTGCTGTTGTGAGCGTACTTTCTTACTTTAGCTCTGCAGAACAATTACAGCAATATATTTTTTGGGGATTTGGCAGTTTAGACAATTTATCTTGGGAAGAATTGCTCATTTTCTTTGGAATTTATGCTATTGGCATCACACTCAGCATCGCCTCAGCTAAAAGCCTGAATGCCTTACTATTAGGCGACAATTACGCAAAAAGCCTGGGATTATCTTTGAAATCTAGCAGATTCATCATTATATTTGCTACAAGTTTAATTGCAGGAACTGTTACCGCTTTTGCTGGCCCTATAGCATTTATCGGCTTAGCAATTCCGCATTTAACACGGCAAATATTTAAAACCTCAAATCATAAAATATTATTGCCTGCTGTATTTTTATTTGGTGCAATAGTTATGCTAATTTGTGATAGCATTGCTCAAGTTCCTACTAGTGACTATACCTTACCAATCAATGCTATTACGGCATTAGTTGGAGCACCAGTAGTAATTTGGCTACTTGTAAAACAGCGGAACATAATGTTTTAAACTATGTAGAACATGAAAACAAAAACTCCCCTAAGTTTTTGTAAGATGGCCACTGTAAAACCCTTAATTATTGTATTTACAATTAGCTTATTTATTGGATGCAAATCTTACAAAACAACCACCGAACTACAAACGACCTTCGTTAAAGAAGAATTAAAAGATCTTGAAACCATACGCACCTTTTTCGTTAAAGATATTATGGGATTAAAGGATGAAAATTTTCATTTCGAATTTAGAAACAAAATCCAAAAATTAGAAGCGAGCGGTTTTGCTAATGTAAAATTAGATAAAATAAACAACCTCTTTAAATCGGTATCAGAATCTACAATTGACGAAATTTGGGAGACCAAATCGCATTCTAACTCCATGCGTAATAGTATTTCTTACAAGTATTTAGTCCCAAACGAACAAGGTAAATACCTGCAGTTTTTAGAAAAAAACACCAAGCACAACTCTAGGATAAATGAGTATTACGATAAAGTCCTTAAATCTGGTAACTTTAGCCACTTATCTATGCTTGGCTATATGAATGATAATAATTTAGATTTTGACTTAACGAATACAAACATTCAAATTGTACTGGCAATTCATTATATTACACTCTGTCATGATAACAACATTACCAGTAATATAAAAATTAGTGCCACTAACTAAAAACAATATTGTATTAAAAACGCAAGACCTATCTATTGGTTATACAGCTAAAAAAAGTATAACCACTATTGCTTCAAACATTAATTTTGAACTAGAACAAGGGCATCTTATAGGCTTAGTTGGTGCAAATGGTATTGGTAAATCTACGCTACTAAGAACATTAATTGGTTTACAACCAGCACTATCTGGCACAATTCAAATACATAATAACAGTTTAGAAACGACATCTACTTTAGATCTTGCTAAACAATTGAGCATTGTATTAACAGAACCCTTGCAATCAAAAAATCTTACGGTTTTTGAGCTAGTATCCTTGGGCAGACACCCTTACACCAACTGGATTGGAAATTTAACCGAAAATGACCTATCTATAGTAAATAATGCACTACAACTCGTAAATATTACAGAATACAAAACCAAAAAATGCTACGAACTTAGTGATGGCCAGTTACAAAAGGTTATGATCGCTAGAGCCTTAGCACAAGATACATCATTAATAATTTTAGATGAGCCTACTTCGCATTTAGATATGTATCACAAAGCCTACATAATTAAATTACTGCAAAAGCTTACAAAAGAAACCGGTAAAACCATACTATTCTCTTCTCATGAGATAGATTTGGCTATCCAGTTATGTGATACAATGATTGTCATGCAGCAAGACAATGTGGTTTGTGACCAGCCGTGTCAATTAATTTCAAACCATATTTTTGAATCTCTTTTTCCAGAAGATTTAATTTCTTTTGATGCCACATCAGGACGTTTTATCGTTTCCAAATAAATATAATTACAAACAGATTATAATTCTGAGTTCAATCCAATAGCCTTCAATAGCGCTATAATATCACAGCTATCAATTTCACGTTCATTTTCGACTTTATTTTCAACATTAAAAATTATCTTTGGTTAAATTTCTATTGACACCATGAACGACACCATAATTCTCATCATATCTATTTTTATTTCTGCAGCAATTGGCGCTTTTATAGGCTTAAAGTTCTCGCAATTAAAAAGTAAAAGTGACAAAAGCACTTTAGAAGAGCGAAATGCTAATTTGCAGCAACAATTTGAAGAATTCAAGCAGTTTTCAGAGTCTGAAAACCAAAAGCAAAATCAATATTTTACACAATCACTGAGTGAATTAAAGGAAACCATCACCAAAATTGAAACAGAGCGCGAAGCCATAAGACGCGAAAAAGATTTTTTAAATACAGAATTATCTCGACGCAATACAGAGTTTGAAAACCTACAAGAACAAAACTTAAAACGTGATGCAGAATTAGAACAACAACAAATTCAGCTTAGAAAGGATTTTGAATTAATGGCCTCTAAAATTTTAGAGGAAAAATCAGAAAAATTCACATTACAGAATAAAGAAAACATAAAAAACATCTTAAACCCACTTGAAGAAAAAATAAAAACTTTCGAAAAAAAGGTAGAAGACACACAAAAGGAAAGCATAAGCATGCACTCTGCTCTAAAAGAGCAACTTCTTGGCTTAAAAGATCTTAACCAACAAATGGCAAAAGAAGCCACAAACCTTACTAGAGCATTAAAAGGAGATAGTAAAACGCAAGGAAACTGGGGCGAATTGGTATTAGAACGTGTTTTAGAAAAATCAGGATTAGAAAAAGATAGAGAGTATTTTGTACAGCAAAACTTTCAGCGTGAAGATGGCTCGCGAGTAATGCCAGATGTGGTATTGCACCTACCAGATTCTAAAAAAATGATTATCGACTCAAAGGTATCATTAACCGATTACGAACGATTGGTAAATGCAGAAGATGATGAAAAGGCACTACATTTAAAAGCGCATGTTAACTCTATTAAAAAACATGTAGACCAATTATCTGCAAAAAATTATCAAGACTTGTATGATATTGAATCGCCAGACTTTGTTTTAATGTTTATACCTATAGAACCAGCATTCGCCATTGCTATTAATGAAGATAATTCACTGTACAACAAAGCATTTGAACAAAACATTGTAATAGTAACACCTGCGACGCTTTTAGCAACGCTACGTACTATAGATACAATGTGGAATAATGAAAAACAACAACAAAACGCTTTAGAAATTGCGAAGCAAGCAGGTGCGCTATATGATAAATTTGAAGGCTTAGTCACGGATTTAACAGGTGTAGGCAAAAAGATTGATGCTGCAAAAAGTGACTATTCTTCTGCGATGAACAAACTTGTAGATGGCAAAGGTAATCTTATTTCGCGAGTAGAAAAGATTAAGAAAATGGGTGCTAAAGCGAAAAAATCACTTCCAGAAAACATCATTAAACGTGCCACTGAAGACGATTTATAATCATTAAATAAATTAACAATATTTATAATTATTCATCAACAATAACTAACTTGTTGCGCTAAATACACAAGCATATGTTTAAAACAACCGAAGATTCTAGAATTCAAATATCTGAATTAATGAAACCATCTCATGCTAATTTTGGCGGTAAAATCCATGGTGGTTATATTTTGAGTTTAATGGACAATATCGCTTTTGCTTGTGCATCAAAACACTCGCGTAGTTATTGCGTTACGGCATCAGTAAACAAAGTGAATTTCTTAAATCCTATAGAAGTTGGCGAGTTAGTTACCATGAAAGCCTCTGTGAATTACGTCGGAAAATCCTCAATGGTTGTGGGTATTAGAGTAGAATCTGAAAATATAACAACAGGAGAAAAAAAACACTGCAATTCTTCCTATTTTATTATGGTTGCCGTAGATGAAAATGGTAAAACTGTAACTGTTCCTGGTTTAATTCTTACTAATAAATTAGCCGCTAAACGTTTTATAAAATCTATTATTAGACGCGAAAGTGACTCTAAACGAAGTGAAGATTTAGAAGATCTTTACAAAAACGTAGAAGATCATTTAGAACAACTAAAAGATCATAGAGTTAAAATTGATTTTAAATAAAAAAAGCTGCCTCATTTCTGAAACAGCTTTTATCTTTTTTTATTAAGCGTTACATTATTGTTTAATAAAACGCTTAGTATGCGACGTCTTTTCGTTAGAAATTTTAACAAGATAAACGCCTGTTTTCCATGCAGACACGTCTATTGAAGCCTCTAATTTTGAAATTGACGTTTTATAAATACGTTTTCCTAAGACATCAAAAACCTCAAGGGTCAACAGATCTGCTGACTTTAAAACCTTAATGTTTAATCTATTTTTTGCTGGATTTGGCGAAATTGTAAAATCCTTATCCTGAAAATTATCCATGCCATTCTCAATAGATACTACGGCACTCATAGCATCATTATAACGCAATGAAGCGTTAGCATGTAAGGTGCTAAATAGAGTAACTAATAAAAGACTTAGTAATATTTTTTTCATAAGATCTCAAATTCTACTAAAGCTAAGTTAGTAATTATTAAATAATTATACTTGTACTTTATCGAAAACTATGCCAATTACTTACTTAAATACATTTTTCTTCTTGCATAGAGATCATAAAACTGATCGTCCTTTAGACTATCTATAAACAATATACTTTCTCCAGTACTTTTCATTTCTGGTCCTAATTGCTTATTTACATTAGGAAACTTATTGAATGAGAACACAGGTTGTTTTATAGCATAACCTTCTAATTGTGGATTAAAATCAAAATCGGTTACTTTCTTCTCACCTAACATAACTTTAGTTGCATAATTTACATAAGGTTCCTTGTAAGCTTTCGCAATAAATGGCACTGTACGCGATGCTCTTGGGTTCGCTTCAATGATATAAACCACCTCATCTTTTATAGCAAACTGAATATTAATTAAACCTACAGTATTTAATGCTAATGCTATGGTTTTTGTATGGTCTTTAATCTGTTGCATTACCAATTCTCCTAAGTTAAAAGGAGGTAATGTTGCGTTACTATCACCAGAGTGAATACCACAAGGTTCAATATGCTCCATTATACCTATGATATAAACATTTTCGCCATCACAGATTGCATCTGCTTCTGCTTCAATTGCTCCATCTAAATAGTGATCTAACAATAATTTGTTACCTGGAATAGACTTTAATAAATCAATAACATGAGATTCTAATTCTTGCTTATTAATTACAATTTTCATGCCTTGTCCACCCAAAACATAAGACGGTCTTACTAAAATTGGAAAATCTAAAACATCAGCAATAGCAAGAGCTTCATCTGCAGATTCTGCTACATCAAACTCTGGGTAAGGAATATTATGTTCTTTTAAAATATTAGAAAAACTACCTCTATCTTCAGCTAAATCTAAAGCTTTAAAGCTAGTTCCCATTATCTTAACTCCCCATTTTTCTAACTTCTCAGCAAGTTTTAAAGCGGTTTGTCCACCTAACTGAACAATGACACCTTCTGGTTTTTCATGCTGAATGATATCATAAATGTGTTCCCAAAAAACAGGTTCAAAATAAAGTTTGTCTGCTATATCAAAATCTGTTGATACTGTTTCAGGATTACAGTTAATCATAATAGTTTCATAACCACACTCTGCAGCTGCCAAAACACCATGTACACAACAGTAATCAAACTCAATACCTTGCCCAATTCTATTAGGTCCAGATCCAAGTACAATGATTTTCTTTTTATCACTAACAATACTTTCGTTTTGCACGTATACTTCACCTTCTGCTGTTTCTACTTCACTTTCAAAGGTTGAATAATAATAAGGTGTTTGCGCCTTAAATTCAGCCGCACACGTATCTACCAATTTAAATACACGGTTAATATTTAAATCCATTCGTTTTTTATGCACCTGACTTTCTAAACATCCTAACATATGAGCAATTTGTCTATCACCATAACCTTTTTGCTTAGCTTCTAGTAACAATTCACGCTCAATGGTATCAATTTTAAATGTTGAAATTTCTTTTTGAAGTTGAAACAACTCTTCGTATTGTCTTAAAAACCACATATCAATTTTAGTGATTTCGTGAATACGACTCAACGGTATTCCGATAGCAATAGCATCATAAATTACAAATACTCTATCCCAACTTGCATAGGTTAGTTTTTCTATAATAGTATCGTAATCTGTATGTCCTTTTCCGTCTGCACCTAATCCATTTCTCTTAATTTCTAAAGATTGTGTGGCTTTATGCAATGCTTCTTGAAACGAACGACCAATAGACATTACCTCTCCTACGGCTTTCATCTGTAGTCCTAAGGTTCTGTCTGATCCTTCAAATTTATCAAAATTCCAACGTGGTATTTTTACAACAACGTAATCTAATGTTGGCTCAAATAAAGCTGATGTAGATTTCGTAATTTGATTATCTAATTCATCTAGTGTATAACCAATGGCCAATTTAGCAGCAATTTTAGCAATAGGATAACCTGTCGCCTTACTTGCAAGTGCTGAAGAACGCGATACTCTTGGATTAATTTCTATTGCAATAATTTCTTCTTCATCATCTGGACTTACTGCAAATTGTACGTTACATCCACCAGCGAAATCACCTATACTACGCATCATATGTATGGCCATATCTCTCATTTTCTGAAATGTCTTATCAGATAATGTCATTGCTGGAGCAAGTGTTATAGAATCACCTGTATGAATTCCCATAGGATCCATATTTTCAATGGTACAGATAATGACAACGTTGTCGTTTTTATCTCTAAGTAACTCTAATTCATATTCTTTCCAACCGATTAAGGCTTTATCTATCATAACCTCATGTATAGGAGACACCTCCAAACCATGGGTTAATTTTTTATCAAATTCTTCTTCTTTAAAAACAAAAGAAGCTCCTGCTCCTCCTAAAGTATAGGACGCTCTAATCACTAAAGGAAAACCAAATTCTTGTGCAATCTCTTTACCTTTAAGATACGAGGTTGCTGTTGCTTGAGGTGCCATACCAACACCGATTTTTAGCATTAATTCTCTAAACTGTTCTCTATCTTCAGTAATATTTATGGCATCAATATCTACACCTATAATATCTACTCCAAAATCTTCCCATATTCCTTTTTCATCCGCTTCTATACAAAGGTTGAGTGCTGTTTGTCCTCCCATTGTTGGCAAAACAGCATCAATTTGAGGATGCTCTTTTAATATTTGAATTAAAGATTTGGTATTCAATGGCAACAAGTATACATGATCTGCCATTGTTGGATCTGTCATGATTGTTGCAGGATTTGAGTTAATTAAAATGGTTTCAATTCCATCTTCTCGTAATGAACGTAAAGCTTGAGAACCAGAATAATCAAATTCACAGGCTTGCCCAATAACAATAGGACCTGAACCAATTAGTAAAATAGATTTAATGTTGTTATTTTTTGGCATGAGGATTTATATTTAATTGTGACGTAAATACAGTTTCGTTTTTTTTTAGCTGTGCAAAAATAGTTAACAATACGATACAAAAAAAGGCGTTACACCTAAGTAACGCCTTTTATATATTAACAATTGTTAATCATTATTTTTTATGTCTTGATTCAGTTGAAACAGACAATTTCTTTCTTCCTTTAGCTCTTCTACGTGCTAAAACTTTTCTTCCGTTAACAGAAGCCATTCTTTCTCTGAAACCATGTTTGTTTCTTCTCTTTCTTTTTGACGGTTGAAACGTTCTTTTTGGCATGTCTTATATTTTTAAAAACTAATATTCTAATTAATTATTTGAGGGCTACCTCAAAACTGCGTGCAAATATACAACAAGTTTTTACTTTAGCAAGTCTGAAAATAAAATTTTTTATTTAGATTTTTATTACCTTTGCGCTCCGCAAAAAACAATAAACATGTTTCATAAAAATATTAAACTAGTAATTGCAGCATTAATCATAGGATTTGGGATCTATCAGTTTACTGAAGGTTATATTGGTAATGGCATAATGTATATACTATTGTCCACCATTTTTATTTTCCTATACTTTAAAAATGAAATGATACTGCTCGCTTTTTTAAAATTAAGAAAGCAAGATTTTGCTGGCGCAAAAAAATGGCTAGATAAAATAAAGAATCCTGAAGCAGCTTTAGTAAAAAAACAACAAGGCTATTTAAATTACTTAAATGGTATCATGGTTTCTCAAACCAATATGAACGAAGCTGAAGGTTATTTTAAAAAAGCAATCAATTTAGGTTTATCTATGGATCATGATTTAGCTATGGCAAAATTAAACTTAGCTGGTATTGCGTTTTCTAAACGCAGAAAACAAGAAGCTCAAAAATTATTGGCAGAAGCCGAAAAACTAGATAAAAGAGACATGCTTGCTGAGCAAATTAAAATGATGAAACAACAAATGAAAAAGGCTGTAATTCCTAAACAGCAATATGGTCAACCAACATCTGCGAGACAAAATCGTAGAAGTAGACGATAAATTTCGTTTTTCATTTTACAATAAAAAAGGCTCAAACAAAAAATGTTTGAGCCTTTTATTTTACATATACTTTTTATAATCTACTATAATAAAGGTGCCATTAAACGTGCAGTGGCTTCAATCAACTTTGTTTTTTTTGAGCGGCTTTGCCAGGTTATTAATTCTAGCCGCTCACAATCTTTTAGATCTATATTAAAATAATTGGTCAGTGCTTTACTGATGGCTTTATCATAGATCAGAGCATTAACTTCAAAATTAATATTAAAACTTCTATAATCCATATTGGTTGTTCCCACTGTACTAAACACACCATCTACAACCATAGTTTTAGCGTGTATAAAACCTTTAGTATATTGATAAACGTCTACACCTGCTTCTAAAAGTAATTCTAAATACGAATTTGTTGCATATTCTGCTATCCAAGAATCGGACGTTTTAGGCACAATAACTTTAACAGCAATATTACTTCGGGCGGCAACAATGAGTGCTGTCACAATTTCACTATTAGGAATAAAATAAGGCGTTGTAATATAAATGTGATCTTCGGCATTAGTAATTCCAACAAAGATAGCCTCCATTATATTAGACCAATCTGTATCTGGTCCGCTCGCTGCTATTTGTATAGGTACATTTTGCTTACAATTATGATTTGGAAAATAGGCCTTAGAGATTTCAACAGGTTTATCATTTACAAAATCCCAAGTCGTAAAAAATAGGATTTGTAATTGTTTAACAGCTTCGCCAACAACACGTATATGCGTGTCTCGCCAGTATCTGTTATTATTAGCATTTACATAAGTATCAGATATATTAACACCTCCAACATAACCTATTTTTCCATCTATTACAATAATTTTTCTGTGATCTCTATAATTCATCTGACCCGTAAATTTTGTAAATAATACAGGCATAAAAGCAAACATCTCTACATTGCAAGCTATTAACTTACGTTTCATGGATGACGAAATGGAACTACCAACATCATCAATAACAATTCTAATTTCTAGACCTTCTTGAGCTTTTTCACACAAAAGATTGAGTACTTGTGTTCCTATTTCATCATCTTTAATTACAAAATATTCGAGATGGATATGATGCTCGGCTGCTTTAAGATCATCAATAAGCAATCTAAACTTTTCATCGCCATTTTTAATGAGCTTTACATCATTATTTATGGTAAGTCTAGATTTTTCATTATTGTACAATAATGGGATGAGTTTAGACTTTTGATCTAACAAATCATCTACAGCATTAATTTGTTTTGTATTAAGCTCTAGTTGCTTTTGAATCTTTTGTATCGTAGACTGATTTAATACACGTTTTCTATTAAAGATTTTTGTTTTACGGTATTCTTGTCCAAAAAGATAATAAACAATTAAGCCAATAAAGGGGAAAGCAAGTAACCCAATAATATAGCTTAGCGCTTTGGTTGGGTTTACTTTTTTTAACAATATGGTCACTACCGCAGAAAGCGCAATAGTATAATTTAATACAATGAGTATTTGCCAGATATGGTTTCTAACAAATTCCAATAATTATGGCTGAACGGTATAATAACCTTCTTTTGGTATTTCTATTAAATAAGATTTACGAGATTTATTATTTAAATGCGCCTCTCTTAACCAAGGATTATGCAGTTTTAAAATCTTGTAATTTATACCAAAACGTTTCGCAAATTTTGCAAAATCAGTAACTGCTGTATCCACTTCTATTTTATAGGTTGGCACTTCCTTATATAAATGCGACTTATTAAAATTAAATCCATATTTATCAGGATGAGATAGAATTTCTTTCAATGCTACAATTCTAAAGACATAACGACCCGTTTCTTCTCCTAACAATAAATCGTAGTAACTCGTCACATCTTGAGCCTTTAAGCGTTTAGAAACACCATAATTACCAGCATTATATGCCGCAGCTGCTTTGGTCCAAGACCCTAAATTTGCTTTAGCTTTCTTTAAATAATCACAAGCTACTTCTGTTGCTTTTTCTATGTTATAACGCTCATCGACGTTGTCATTAACTTCTAAGCCGTTTTCTCTACCTGTTGCTTTCATAATTTGCCAAACACCACTTGCACCAGCTGGCGATTTCGCGGTTTGAACTAATCCACTTTCTATGACTGCCAAATATTTAAAATCATCTGGAATACCATTTTTTTCGAGTATTGGCTCTATAATTGGAAAATACTTTTGAGCACGCTTAAACATTAAAAGTCCATTAGACTGCCAATAGGTATTCACCAACAATTCACGGTCCATACGCTCATAAATATCTGGATTTTCTACAGGTACAGGTTCACCAGCAAAGTTTAAGTTTTCTGGCATTTCTAAGGCATATACGTTATAATTATTAACGATAGGATCTTCCTTACCTAATTGGTAATCTGATGGTGCTTTTTCATCCGGAGATTTTTGCATTGCAAAAATAAATAAGCCAGATATACAAACAACTCCTATTAACGCTAATATATTTTTTAAGACTTTCATAAGTATTCTTTTTTCTAATTTATAAATGTAATCAATCTATAAGCAACATTCAAATTCAATGATTAATTAGTTTTGGTAAATTTTCGTTAAACCATTTATACTTATTAATAATCATTATATGAGAACCACCTTCTATAATGATAGAATTTCCTACACACGAATTCGGAAAAACAGCATCCTTACTTCCATGAATATATATCGCATCTGGATGCGCTTCTTCTTGATCCCAACATACCACTTGTTTTATTGACCAATCGAGATAAGTTTTATCATTAACAGAAAGGTACTTCTTATATAAATCTACACGTTTTTTAATGGTTTCACCAAACGCATACTTTGCTAATAAATCTATATTACTAACTAATTGTGTCGGTAAAAAATTATACGCTTTTGTAACTTTAAGTAATTTTAATCGTTTTGGCAGTTCATAATGTGATTTTACGCTAGACACAACAAACAATTTTTTTACGCTTATAAACTTACTCATTTCTTGCACTAATATGCCACCAAAAGAAACACCGAGCAACACAACATTATCATGCTTTATAAACGTACACATGCGTTGTGCATAGGCCTGAAGCGTCTCGCTTTTATTAGGAATTTGCCATTCTAACCAGTGTATCTTAAACTGGTCCTCTGGCAATTTAATATATTCAAATATCAATGGGTTTGCAGCCATGCCTGGCATTAAATATACATGTGTGATTTTGGGATCCATAGGTCTTAAAATAATTTAAATGGGACGTCCTAATTATTTACAATTTAAGGTTTTAACAACTACAATTAATTACTTTCGTTGATTTTTTGTACCTTTGCAAAGCAAAACTATATAATTTTATAGTATCTACACGCCAACCGCTAATCTTAAATTAAAGAAATTATGACAGAAACTGCTGAATTGATTGACAATGATTTTCTTCGTCAATTTGAATTAAAGGTTGAAAACGACATGGCCATTATTGAATATTCATTACAAGAACGTAAGATCTTCTTAACAAAAATGATTATTCCTGATGCCATAAGAACAGATGAATTTGAATTAGATTTTATAGACCTTGTATTCGCTAACATTAAAGAAAGAAACATTAGTGTAGTGCCAACCAGTCCTGAAATCGCAAAATTTGTAAGACGAAATAGAAAATATAAGCGCATGTTACCAGTAGGAATTCGCATATAATTTCAAAAACATAACAACTAAAAAATCCGAAACTAAACAGTTTCGGATTTTTTTTATTTATCAAAGTAAACTTGAGGAGTTCGATTTATAAAAACTCAAACCTAACCAAACCATCTTCATCAATTTTTTTGAGTTTAACTTTATGTAAGGTATTTACTAATTCTGGATTCCAAGGCGATTTTACTTTAACATAATTCTCTGTAAAACCATGGATATAACCTTCCTTATTTTCGCCTTCAAATAAAACCGTGCGTTCCGTTTCTAGTTGTTTTTCGTAGAATGCACGACGCTTTTTTGCAGATAAACCTCTTAGCATTTTACTGCGTTTTGCTCTTACATTTTTATACACCACACCTTCCATAGTTGCTGCTTCAGTATTATCGCGTTCTGAATAAGTAAACACATGCAGATACGATATATCGAGCTCGCTTAAAAAGTTATAGGTTTCTAAAAAATGCTCATCTGTTTCTCCCGGAAAACCAACAATAACATCCACACCAATACATGCATGTGGCATAACTTCTTTTATTTTAGCAACGCGATCTACGTACAATTCTTTCATGTAACGCCGTTTCATCTTTTTCAAAATATCGTTGCTGCCACTTTGTAATGGCACATGAAAATGTGGTACAAATGCTCTCGATTTAGACACTAAATCAATCGTTTCATTTTTAAGTAAATTGGGCTCTATAGATGATATTCTTAGCCGCTCTATGCCTTTTACCTTATCGAGTTCAGTGACTAAATCTAAAAAAGTATGTTCGTGTTTTTTATTCCCAAACTCTCCTTTACCGTAGTCGCCAATATTTACACCTGTTAATACAATTTCTCTAATGCCTTGTTCTGAGATTTCTTTTGCATTCTTTAAAACATTACTCATCGTATCACTACGCGATATGCCTCTTGCCAAGGGAATTGTACAATAGGTACATTTATAGTCGCAACCATCTTGCACTTTTAAAAAAGCTCTTGTTCTGTCACCTATAGAATAACTCCCAACATAAAAATCTGCCTCTTCAATTTCACAAGAATGGACTTCTCCAAAATCATTTTTTGTTAGATCATTTAGATAATCTGTAATCTTAAATTTTTCAGTAGCACCTAAAACTAAATCTACACCATGGACATCTGCCAATTCTTCTGGTTTTAATTGGGCATAGCAACCAATAGCCGCAACAAATGCTTCTGGATTATTCTTTTGCGCCTGTTTTACAATAGATTTAAATCGCTTATCTGCATTTTCTGTAA
This sequence comes from Winogradskyella eckloniae, assembly GCF_013249045.1. Taxonomy (GTDB): domain Bacteria; phylum Bacteroidota; class Bacteroidia; order Flavobacteriales; family Flavobacteriaceae; genus Winogradskyella; species Winogradskyella eckloniae. The sequence continues at coordinate 343,177 of NZ_JABRWP010000003.1, read as the reverse complement.
CTGAACAGGTATTAATTACATAAATATCTGCTTTTTCCTTAAAGTCTACACGATAAAATCCTTCATCCGAAAAACTTCTTGCTATAGTCGAAGTTTCAGAAAAATTAAGTTTACAGCCTAAGGTATAAAAAGCTACTTTTTTTGATTCCATTTTTTGTCGTCCTAAATTTGTTTCAGGCTCTTTTTAATTTATATTTACTTATTGCAAAAATTTAAGTGCGCAAATTTACGTAAATGTTAGTGGTCTTGCAATCAAATAGACAGCACTAACGTTAAAATCATTAAATACTTAGTATATGTCTAAAGCCAAAAATCGAATTAGCGAAGTTATTTCATTTTATAAAAATAATGATACCGATCTTGGCTATCGTAAACTAATGGATTGTGTTATTGACACCCAAGACTTAGACTTGTATCGCGCTGTTATTGATTTAACAGAATGGAAAGAAAATAATCCTGATAAGACCTCTGAATTTATCGAAAAATCATTAGCTATTCTAGAGCGTGCATCTCAACTCCCAATTACAGTATACGCTACTGATATACCTGTAGTTTCTGGTAAAGCTTTAACCAAAAGTTATGGTACAAACCGATTTCAGCTAGGTCCTATTTCTGTAGATATCAACAAAGGAGAAGTTTATGGTTTGGTTGGTGAAAACGGAAATGGTAAAACAACCTTACTTCGCATATTAGCCAAAGAAATAAAGCACAATACAGGTTCTTTAGATTTTAATTTTGACACCTCTTACAACTCAAACTACGACCTAAGAACTAACTTAGTCTACATACCGCAGCGCACGCAAAAGTGGTATGGTAGCTTAAAAGACAATCTAAAATTTGTTTTGTCTAACTATGGTATTTCTCCAGAAGAAAACGAAACTAGAGTGCTTATGATGATCGCTCGTTTTGGGTTATGGAATTATAAACATTTAAAGTGGAATGAATTATCTTCTGGCTACAAAATGCGTTTTGAATTGGCCAGAACCTTACTTAGACAGCCTGAGTTACTTTTACTAGATGAGCCTTTGGCTAATTTAGACGTTTTAGCACAGCAAGTGATTTTAGAAGATTTAAAATCTATGTGTAATTCTCTCAATAACCCAATTGCATTGATTCTTAGTTCTCAACAATTATATGAAGTTGAAAAGATTTCAGATAAAGTAATATATCTGAAAGATGGAAAATACAAAGACAATAAAACTTCAAACAAGGCGGAAAGCAATCAATTAATTGTAGAATTAGATAGTACTGCAGAACGCCAAGCGTTACTTAATGTATTTAAAGACTTAAATCTTGAAAAATTAATCTTTAATGGCGGAATTTACGTAGCCTATTTTCATAACACTACCAGTTTTTCTTCTGTGCTTGAAGCCTTAGGAAAGCATAACATTGAAGTTACCTATACTAGAAATATAACCGCCTCAACCCGTCGTTTTTTTGTTTCTTAAATACTAGAATTTACTTATGAAAAAATTTATACATAAAACCAACCAATATTTACTAGAACGTTATCCTACCATTTGGAATACGCGGTTAGTTTGGATGCTATTAAGTGCCTTTTTGCTACACTTACTATTTTTTGTTGTTGGATTTCTGACCCTTACCAATCCAGAAATTCTACATGAACACAATGTAAAAGACGTCTTTTTTAAAAATGGAGCTGTCTATTTTACCACCATGGTTTCCATTCTGCTGCTAGTAGGTTGGCTCATTTATATGTTTAAAAACAATGGGTTTAAAAATTTCTACCCAACATCTAATTTAAAACTATATGGTCAATTTATCAGCTATATAATTATCATATATAGTTGTAGTACCTTTTTCTTATCGTATAATTTTGGAGTAAAATCATACATAGCGTTTAAATATCCAGACGCGCAGATATCTAAAGAAATTGGCATTGCCAATGATGTCGCCATGTTCTTTTCTGAAAACGTTAACGATTATACAATTAATCGTCGTAATTATCCTCAACTATTTTTCGATTTGTATTGCGAAACAACAGCTGATTTTATTGACGAGCGTTTACCCTTTGAAGAATTCGCTGGAGAGAAGTATCAATTTTTTAATTTAAGTACAAAAGAAATATCAATAGACGAATACCAGGTTTATAATTCTTACAATACAATAGAAGATACGACATTAATTACTCCTATTTATACAAAGGAATTAGACAGTACTGTTGTTTTATATTTTAAAGATTCAGTAGTGAATATTAAACCTTATTTAAAAACAATTAACCCAAGTTATTACAATGCTTCTTCTACCTTTTATATAGCCAAAAACGACACTTTAATTGACCATCACTTTAAAGACTACACATACAATTCTAATGTATATATTGATTATGAGTACAATTCTTATGACGATCGTGTATTTACATTGAGAGATTTTTACAGAAACAAAAAAAACGCTGAACTTTTAGACCGAAATGACAAAGCTGAAATCACTACTTTAATTGATGACTTTTTAAAAATTTCTGACACCTACAAAATACCGCACAACTTAACAGCAAAAAAATGGACGGATTTAGTTTACCATCCTGATACTTTTGAAGTTAAACACTTTATTAGAACAGAACCAAAAGACCCATATTTTAATTCAGAATTTATATATGAACAAACTAAGCTCGAACAATTTTACAGCGAAAGAGTTACCCCTTTGTTCTATCAAAACGCAGCATTAAAAAATACCTTTGAAAATATAGAAGACATAAAAGCATCCACACCATTTGCAGATAGTATTCATTTCTTTATGTGGTTTGCCTTTTTCTTTTCTTGTATTATTTTTATGTTTAGAACTACAGGTCTTAAACCGTTACTGTTTTCTGTAATAACCGTTGGTATTATTGCCTTAATTATTGCTTTACTAGGCACTGTTTTATCTTATGTACTGACGTCTATAGAAGATACAATTAGCTACACATTATTATATTTTTCATTAATTCTTAGCACTATCATTTTAGCAATCCCTATCTTATATTCAGATCGTATACGCAAAATAATAGTTGGTATTTGTGTAAACATTTCTATAATTGGTTTTCCGTTGTACTTATTATTAATTATAGGAACAATAGCAACGCATCAAGAAGATGCCTGTAGAGAACGCAAAGATTATTACCAATCTGGTTATCAATGTGATACAATATTCGATTGGTTTGATGTCAATTGGAGTTTTGTATTTTTCTTTGGCGCCTTGCTATTTTTATTCTTTTTTACGAATTCAATAAAAAAGTGGAAGGCACTTTCTGAAGGATAGATTATGACGCAGGCAATTCATTTTTTTAGTGCATCTTTTTTTAAAATACTATGTATTCCTTTTTTTATAGTGGTTTGTTCGTGTACAAATAATACTAAAATTAACAAGGATCATCTTGTATTTCGGTACAACGAGCATAAAAACATTGGGTCACTAGATCCTGCGTTTTCAAAAGATTTGGCAGATATTTGGGCTACACACCAGTTATTTAACGGTTTAGTACAAATGGACCATCAGTTAAATGTAAAACCTTGTATTGCAAAAAACTGGACCATTACTGATAGTGCCACCACCTACACATTTACGCTTAGAAATGACGTCTATTTCCATAAGCATCATTTTTTTAATAGTGATTCTACTAGGCGTGTAAATGCATCAGATTTTGAATACAGCTTCAGCAGATTACAAGATAAAAATGTGGCATCACCAGGAAGTTGGGTTTTAAATAAGGTTAAAGCTTATACGGCCTTAAATGATTCGATTTTTCAGGTGAAATTAAAACAACCGTTTCCAGCATTTTTAGGGTTATTAACCATGAAATATTGCTCTGTGGTTCCTAAAGAAATTGTAACGCATTTTGGCAATGACTTTAGATCAAACCCAATAGGGACAGGACCATTTAAATTTAAGCGTTGGGAAGAAAACCTGAAACTCGTTTTTAGAAAAAACAATCATTATTTCGAAACCGATTCCTTAGGTCAAAATCTACCATACTTAGAAGCCATTGCAATTACCTTTTTACCAGATAAACAGAGTGAATTTCTTCAATTTGCGCAAGGTAATATTGATTTTGTGTCGGGATTAGATGGCTCATATAAAGATGAAATACTTACCTCTCAAGGGAAACTAAAATCACACTATGCGAAGGACGTAAAAATGATACGTGGTCCATACCTCAATACGGAATATTTGGCTTTCTATATGGAAACAGACGTAAAAAGTATTCAAGCTTTAAAACTGAGAAAAGCAATTAATGTAGGTTTTGATCGTACTAAAATGATGACTTATTTAAGAAACGGTATAGGCATACCTGCTAATGGCGGTTTTATCCCTAAAGGTTTACCTGGTTTTGATCCTTCCATTGGTTTCACTTATCAACCAGAATTAGCGAAACAATTAGTTTCAGAATTTATAAACGAAACAGGCATAAAAAACCCAGAAATCACACTAACAACAACCAGTAATTATTTAAGTTTTTGCGAATTTATTCAACGCGAATTACAAAAAACGGGCTTACTGGTAAATGTAGATGTCATTCCGCCATCAAGCTTAAAAGATGCTAAAGCAAATGGACAGGTTGATTTTTTTAGAGCCAGTTGGATTGCAGATTATCCTGATGCTGAAAATTACTTGAGTTTATATTATAGCAAAAACTTTGCGCCTTTTGGTCCAAACTATACGCATTTTAAAAACGAAGTATTTGACAAAATGTATGAAGCTTCATACTTAGAAACTCAGCCAGAGGCACGAGCACAATTATATACCAAAATGGATTCCTTAATCATGGAAGCCGCTCCAATTGTACCTTTATTCTATGATGAAGTCGTGAGATTTACTCAAAAAAACATCACAGGCTTAGGTATAAATCCTAATAATTTATTAGAATTAAAATCCGTAAAAAAAACGAAAAATTAAATTTACGAATTACTTACCATCCTCTATTTCAAAATTTTTAAAGTAATACAAATCATCTCCACCTTCACCTTTTAATCGTCTTGAAGACACATAACCTGTAGATAAATCTTCGTTTAGAAAGAATGAAAAATCATCACCTTTACTATTAATAGGTTCTTCTAAAAGCAATACAGGTTTCATTAAATTTGAAGAATTTAAATCATAGCAGTATATATCTAAACCACCAATACCACCTCGTCTGTCTGAAGAAAAATAAAGTTTGTTATCAGCACTCACAAAAGGATAAATTTCAGTTCTTGATGAATTAATGTCTTCACTAAGTTTAGTGATTTCGCCATACGTTTCATGATCAGTTACCGACACTTTATATAAATCAGATTTTCCTTTTGTGCCCTTTATAGTAGATACAAAATATAATGTATTACCATCAGGACTTAAAGCAGGATGCAAATAGTTGAAATTTTTATCGCAAAATGGCAGCGTTGTAAAATTGGTCCAGCCTTTACCCTCTTCGTACTCTGCACGTTGGATTAAGAGGTTAAAAGTGTTTTTTCCTTGTAATTTATTATCGCCAGCTTCAGTTTGGTTAGATGTAAAATACATGTATTTTCCATCTTTAGAATAGGTTGCAGCTGTCATATTGTGCATACCTACTTCTTTTCTTTTTACAAGTTGTGCATCTTCTATTTCACCATCTTCTGCTACAACACCTTCATAAATACCATAAAGTGTTTGAGAAAATTTATCTAAAATAACACGTCCATTTTTTCTGGTAAGATTAGAACTAAAATACACTTTATCTTTTACGACTCTCGCTGCGAAATGATCGAGTTTATTATTTATTTTAAGTTTTTTAACTTCAACATCTTGAGCAAAACCAAATGTTACAATAAATAAAAAAAGTAGGTTTAATTTGGGTTTTAATTTCATATTATTCTCTTCTATATTGTTTTGTTTCTTCATATACATGCTCTAAAATAGCCTTGTCTTGCTCTGTAAATTCAATAGATCTTCTAGACATTACTACTTTAGCGACTTCAAATACTTTTTGGGTTTTATAGGTTACAAAACCACTGTTTCCGCCCCAAGAAAAACTTGGAACAAAATTACGTGGAAAACCACTTCCAAAGATATTAGAACTTACACCAACAACCGTACCAGTATTAAACATGGTATTAATTCCACATTTACTGTGGTCTCCCATCATTAGTCCACAAAATTGTAATCCGGTTTTTGCAAAACCTTCGGTTTCATAATTCCAAAGTCTTACCTCTGCATAATTGTTTTTTAAATTACTGTTGTTTGTATCTGCACCTAAATTACACCATTCACCTAAAACAGAGTTGCCTAAAAACCCATCATGACCTTTATTAGAATAGCCGAAAATCACAGAATTACTAACCTCACCGCCTACTTTACTGTGTGGACCAACAGTTGTAGGACCATACACTTTTGCTCCTAATTTTAAAGTAGCATGATCACAGAGTGCTAAAGGTCCTCTAACCATAGCGCCTTCCATAATTTCTGAATCTCTACCAATATAAATTGGACCAGCACTTGCATTTAAAGTTGCAAAATTTAAAACAGCTCCTTTTTCTATAAAAATGTTCTCGCTATTTATAGTTTGCACTGTATCTGGTATCGGTTCAGATTCTCTATCCTTGGTAATTAATTTAAAATCCTCATCTATTGCTTCACCATTTTTAGCAAATATGTCCCAAGTGTTTTCAATTTTTAGAATTGAGCTTTGTAACTCAATCGCTTCAAACTGTGAAAAATCTTTATGCTCTTCTCCTTCTTTAGCATAGAAGGCTATAACATCTTCATCTTTAAATAATGCTTGGTTATGTTTTAAATTTTTAACAATTTCAACAACTTCAAGATTTGGAAGAAAAGACGCATTAATCATAATATTTTCTTCCATCTCTACCATAGGAAACTTATCAGATAAATAATCTTCCGTTATCGTTGTTGTAGTATATTCTAGAAAGGATTCCCATTTTTGACGAATGGTTAAAATACCTACTCTAATATCTGCTACAGGTCTCGTAAACGTAAATGGTAATAAATTATTTCTGTAAGGACCGTCAAATAGAATATAGTTCATATTGAAATTATAGATTTAAGTTTATAGTGCTACTAATGAGGTAGTCTAACACGTCAAAAGTAGCTTAAATGTACAAAACAGAAAAGCCTTTCTGTTAATTAGAAAGGCTTTTTCGATTATCGGTAAGCTAGGTTTATTTCTTAAACTTAGCGTATTTGTTTTTAAACTTATCAATACGACCAGCAGTATCTACTAACTTAGATTTACCAGTGTAAAACGGGTGAGATGTTCTAGAAATTTCTAATTTTACTAATGGGTATTCTGTTCCATCAACATCAATAGTTTCGTTTGTATCTGCTGTAGATTTTGTTAAAAACACTTCTTCATTAGACATATCTTTAAACGCTACTACTCTATAATTTTCTGGATGTATTCCTGCTTTCATCGCTAAATTCTTTAATTGTATTCAATTTTCGAGGTGCAAATTTAAGTAATTTTTACAAACCTACAATCTTTTTTACTAAATTTTATTATACAAATGTATGTAACATTTATGTAACTTTGAGTACTAACTAATTAATTAACCAATAAATTAACACTATTATGGATCAAAATAAACCACCAATTAAACCTATTGCTTATAATTTCGGCATCTATTTAGGGCTTTTAACTATCGCCAGTCTTGTAATTTTATATGTATTGAATATTGAAAGCCATTGGATTGCAAGTGTACTTAGTACCATAGCGACTATCGTCATCTTTTTTTACGGAATTAATACTTACAAAAAGCAAAATGCCAATGTATTAAGCATTAAAGATGGTTTAAAAACAGGAATGGCTATGGCACTAATTGGCGGACTTATTTCTGCTATATACGCGGCAATTCATTATGCATACGTAATGCCTGAGTTTTTATTAGGAAAAAAAGAAGAAGCTTATAACCAAATGATGCAGCAAAACCCTAACATGAATGGCGAGCAATTAGAAATGGCAACTAAGATGCTCAATATTTCTACCTCTGAGTTTTTTATAGCTACCATGATGCTGCTTGGAAGTTTATTCTTTGGTTTTATTGTTTCTTTAATTATATCTGCAATTCTAAAAAATGACCGTTAGTATCCTTAATTATTTTCTCTATTTTTGACCTTTAGTAATTAGACCAATACTCAATGGATATATCAGTAGTAATACCACTACTTAACGAAGACGAATCTTTAAAAGAATTACATAACTGGATAATATCTGTGATGCAATCGCATCAATTTTCTTATGAAATTTTATTTATTGATGATGGCAGTACTGATAAATCTTGGAAAATTATTACAGAACTTAGTGATATAAATCCTGCTGTAAAAGGCATTAGATTTCTAAAAAACTTTGGAAAATCACAAGCTTTACACGCTGGTTTTGCAAAAGCCAAAGGCGATGTCGTAATTACTATGGATGCCGATTTACAGGATAATCCTGAAGAAATCCCAGAACTCTTTAAAATGATAAAGGAAGAAGGATATGAACTTGTTTCTGGCTGGAAAAAGAAACGTTTTGATTCTTATTTTTCTAAAAATTTACCATCTAAACTATTTAATTGGGCTGCAAGACGTACCTCTGGTGTTACCCTTAATGATTTTAATTGCGGATTAAAAGCCTACAGTAATACTGTGGTAAAACATATAGATGTTTACGGCGAAATGCATCGTTACATCCCTGTTTTAGCTAAAAATGCTGGCTTTGTCAACATAGGCGAAAAGGTAGTAAAACACCAAGCACGTAAATATGGTCATACCAAATTTGGCATGAATCGATTTATCAATGGGTTCTTAGATCTCATTACCATTTGGTTTATATCTCGATTTGGAAAACGGCCTATGCATTTATTTGGAGCACTTGGCGTTATCATGTTTTTTATTGGCTTTGGGTTTGCCTTTTATTTAGGCATAGACAAGTTATTTCTTAACCCAACTGGTCGACTTATTACAGAGCGTCCACAATTCTATATTTCCCTCTCTACAATGATTATAGGTGCGCAATTATTTATTGCAGGATTTTTAGGCGAACTTATTTTACGCTCTAACCGTCAGCAACAACGCTATTTTATTAAGGAAAACCTTAATCTAAAATAAGGCTTAGATTTTTAGGTCAGTTAGTCGGTTTCAATTTGCGAATTGTTTATTTTTGTTTAACTATATATGAAACTTATCTTAAACTAAACAACCATGATACATATTAAACCAGAAATTTTAGACCGTGTAAATGCTTGGCTGACTCCAACGTTTGATCAAGATTCTCAAAAACTTATTAAAGATATGATTGCTTCTAATCCCAAAGAATTAGAAGAAAGTTTTTATAAAGATCTAGAATTTGGAACTGGTGGAATGCGTGGTATTATGGGTTTAGGCACAAACCGAATTAACCAATACACCTTAGGTAAAAACACGCAAGGTTTAAGTAATTATCTAAAAACATCATTTCCTGATGAAGACCTAAAAGTAGCTATAGCCTATGATTGTAGACACAATAGTAATACGTTTGGTAAAGTTGTAGCAGATGTGTTTTCTGCCAATGGCATAAAAGTATTTTTATTTGAAGACCTTAGAGCAACACCAGAATTATCTTTTGCTCTAAAACATTTAGGATGTCACTGTGGCATCGTATTAACAGCATCTCACAATCCACCAGAATATAATGGCTATAAAGTGTATTGGCAAGATGGAGGGCAATTAGTTCCGCCACAAGACGCTGGTGTAATTGCCGAAATTAATAAATTAGACTATGCTGAGATTAAGTTTGAAGCCAACTCAGATTTAATTCAATATATAGGAAAAGATGTAGATGATGTTTTTATAGACGCTTCAGTAAAAAATGGAAGTTTTGACACTGCTTCAGCCGCTAAAGAAAATTTAAATATCGTCTTTACCTCATTACATGGCACATCTATAACCGCAATACCAGAAACTCTAAAACGTGCTGGGTTTACTAATGTAAATATTGTTGAAGAGCAACGTGTACCAAATGGCGATTTTCCAACGGTTGTTTCTCCAAATCCAGAAGAACCAGAAGCTTTAAAAATGGCAATGGAACTGGCTCAAAAGGTAGATGGTGACATTGTAATTGGTACAGATCCAGATTGTGACCGTTTAGGTGTAGTAACACGAAATTTAGAAAACGAATTGGTTATTCTTAACGGTAACCAAACCATGTTATTAATGACAGACTTTCTGTTGAAACAATGGAAAAATTCAGGTAAAATCAACGGTAATCAATTTGTAGGTTCTACAATTGTTTCTACACCAATGATGACCGTGTTAGCCAATGCCTATGATGTAGAATGTAAAATTGGCTTAACCGGATTTAAGTGGATTGCTAAAATGATTAAAGATTTTCCAACTATGGACTTCATTGGTGGTGGTGAAGAAAGTTTTGGATTTATGGTTGGCGATTTTGTACGTGACAAAGATGCTGTAACATCAACGCTTCTAGCATGCGAAATTGCGGCACAGGCCAAAGCAAATGGAAAAACATTGTACCAAGAATTAATAGATTTATACGTAGAACATGGATTCTTTAAAGAGCGTTTAATCTCATTAACTAAAAAAGGAATTGAAGGTGCTCAAGAAATTAAGCAAATGATGATTGACGCCAGAGATAATCCATTAAAAGAGATCAACGGCCAAAAAGTGGTATTAATAGAAGACTACGATTTATCTATTTCTAAAAACCTTCAAACCAACGAAAACACTACAATTGATATTCCTAAATCTAATGTATTAATTTATTATACTGAAGACGGAAGTAAAATTGCATTACGACCAAGTGGTACTGAACCAAAAATAAAATTCTATATCAGCGTTAATACAGATCTTGACAATTCGTCAGATTTTGAAAAAACGGAGCAATTGTTGGATAACAGAATTGATGCTATCCTAAAGGATATGAATTTGTAATGAATGGATTATATAAAAAAGTTATCTAGGTTTATTGTTCCTTATAAACGATATGCTTACCTCAATATATTTTTTAACGTACTGTATGCTTTATTTAGTACGCTAGCCATGGTGTCATTGATGCCAATGATTAACGTATTGTTTGGTGAAACTAAACAACTCAACACCAAACCTGTATATAAAGGAATTACAGCACTAAAATCTTATGGCGAAGATTATTTAAATTATTTTGTAACCACAACTAACGCAAGTGATGGGCCACAGCGCACCTTGCTTTACATGATTATATTAATCATAGGTCTGTTTTTACTGAAGAATATTTTTAATTACTTAGCCTTATTTTTCATAACTTTTTTAAGAAATGGTGTTCTCAAAGATCTTAGAGATTCTATTTATAATAAGGTAATGACCTTACCGATTTCCTATTATTCTGAAAAGAAAAAAGGAGATATTATCGCTAGAATTTCTGGAGACGTCAACGAAGTTAAAAACTCTTTGCTCGCTATATTAGAACTGATTGTAAAAGAACCGTTAACCATAGTTTTTGCCATTGTAACCATGTTTACAATCTCTATGAAACTCACCATTTTTGTATTTCTATTTATTCCTATCGCTGGATTAATAATTTCTAGAATTGGAAAAAGTTTAAAGAAAAAATCGAATCGTGTGCAAACAGAACAAGGTGTATTTCTTTCTACTTTAGAAGAAACATTAAGTGGACTTAAGGTGATAAAAGGGTTTAATTCAGAAAAACGATTTAACGATAAGTTTCAAGAATCTACAAATCGATTTTACAACTTCTCTAATACCTTAATGAATCGTCAAAATTTAGCTTCACCAGCAAGTGAATTTTTAGGCATAGCCACTATAGCTGCTCTATTATGGTATGGAGGCAGTATGGTTTTAATAGACAACAGTCTTTCTGGTGGTGCGTTTATAACATATATGGCATTAGCATACCAAATATTAACACCTGCTAAGGCAATTAGTAAAGCCAGTTATAAAGTTAAAGCAGGTAATGCAGCAGCAGATCGTGTATTAGAAATTATTGAAACACCTTCAATACTTGAAGACAAACCAAATGCATTGGTAAAAACAGATTTCACTTCTGAAATTAAACTAAATAACATCTCATTTAAGTATGAAGATGATTTTGTACTTAAAAACTTCACATTAGAAGTGCCGAAAGGCAAAAGTGTGGCTTTAGTAGGCCAATCTGGTAGCGGAAAAAGTACTATTGCCAATCTGGTAACTCGTTTTTACGACGTAAATGAAGGCCATATATCTATTGATGGTACCGACATTAAAGACATTACAAAACACTCATTGCGCCATTTAATGGGATTAGTAACTCAAGATTCCATTCTATTTAATGACAGCATAAAGAATAACCTTTTATTAGGTAAGGAAGATGCCACTGACCAAGAAATCATAGACGCATTAACTATAGCAAATGCTTGGGAATTTGTAAAAGATTTGCCAAATGGCATTGATACCAATATTGGCGATTCAGGTGGCAAATTATCTGGTGGGCAAAAACAACGCCTTAGTATTGCAAGAGCTGTACTAAAAAATCCGCCAATTATGATTTTAGATGAAGCCACTTCAGCTTTAGATACAGAAAGCGAACGATTAGTACAAGATGCTTTAGAAAATATGATGAAAAACAGAACCTCCATTGTCATTGCGCATCGTCTTTCTACGATTCAAAATGCAGACCAAATAGTCGTAATGCAAAAAGGAGAAATTGCAGAACAAGGCACACATACTGAACTTATTTCTAAAAATGGCGTCTACAAAAAATTAGTAGAAATGCAAAGCTTTGAATAATACACAAGCTTCACTAACAGACTGACCTAGTAATACTTATATTTAAATATAAACGAAAAAAGGATGTGTAATTAAACACATCCTTCTCTGTTGTTATCAGATTTGGGGAACTGATAACGGTTAATAGGTTAAGCTGGTACAAACATATATTAAATAAACATACAAAGCAAGAAAAAAATGCATTTTATCGATTATTTTTGCATTTAATCGTTATAATATATTTTATCTATCTGATTATAAGCGACTTGCAAATAACTTAAATTTAAAATATTTAGTCCCCTAAACTTTTAGTAAATTCACAAGTCTAATTAATACTATTTCTAATCATAAAATAGCATAAAATAAATCAATTGATTGACGAATCAGAATTTATAGTGCGTCTAAAAAACCCTATTCAAAAAGAAGCCGCTTTTAGAGAATTATTACAACTCTATAAAGAGCGCTTATATTGGCATATCCGAAAAATTGTTAAAAACCATAATGATGCCGATGATGTTCTACAAAATACGTTTATAAAAATTTATCGCAGCATTGATAAATTTAAAGGCGATAGCCAATTGTTTTCATGGATTTATAGAATTGCCACCAACGAATCTATAACACTCATTAATAAAAACGCAAAACGCTTACAGATTACGAACGAAGAATACCAGACAAAAGCCATAAATAATTTAGAATCTGACGTCTATTTCGAAGGTGATGCTATACAACTAAAATTACAAAAAGCCATTGCGACATTACCAGAGAAACAACAGTTGGTTTTTAATATGCGTTATTTTGAAGATTTAAAATATAAAGATATGGCTGAAATTTTAGAGACAAGCGAAGGTGCGCTAAAGTCATCGTACCATATTGCAGCAAAAAAAATTGAAGCCTATTTAACTTCAAATTAAACCATTTTAAAAATTTGAAGTCTTATATATAGAAACAGTTAAAAAAGAAGTACTGAATCAAGTTCAGCTTAAAATGAAAAAAGAACACATACATAACATTAAATCATCTGGGTTTAAAACACCTGATAATTACTTTAATTCAATAGACGATCAAATTTTAGGTCGAATTAATAAAAGTGATGCGTTAAGTGGTATAGAAGCACCAGGCTTCACTGTTCCTTCATCTTACTTTGACACTGTAGAAGCGTCAATTCTAGAAAAAATTGAAGACAAAGCAAAAACGCCTGTCATTCAATTAAAACCTAGACGTACCCTTTATTATGTCGCAGGCATTGCTGCTAGTCTATTATTATTAATTGGTTTGGTGTTTAATAATGAGGAAGAACTTAGCCTTAATACCATAGACACTGCAAGTATAGAAAACTATCTATACCAAGAAGAATATAGCTATGACGAATTAGCAACATTATTTAAAACTGAAGACATCTCTGAAACTGACTTTATTGATATTAGTATTTCAGAGGATTATTTAGACTCATATTTAGAAAACATAGATACAGAAGATTTTATTTTAGATTAAATTAAATGAACGTATCAAAAAATAGAAATTCATTATTGAAAATAGAAATACAATGAATAAGACTTTATTAACCATAGTAATAACGCTATTTATTTCCGTTAGTGCATTTGCACAACGCTTAGACAGAGCAAAACTTAAAACATTAAAAATTGCGCACCTTACAGAGCAACTCGATCTCACGGAAGCAGAAGCGCAAAAATTTTGGCCAGTATATAATGCCAATGAAGATGCCAAGTCTAAATTAAGAGAGCAATCTTCTAAAAGACGCCAAGAAAAAAAAGCAGACGAGCTTTCTGAAAGTGAAGCCAAGTCATTATTGTTAGAAATGGAAAAAATTGAAAAACAAAAAGTAGAATTACAATCTCAACTACTAAATCAATTACTTGAAATTTTACCAGCAAAAAAAATAATAAAACTGTACCAGGCAGAACGCTCTTTTAGACAAAAAATGTTTGACGAGTACAAAAAACGACATAGTAAGGAAAAGAAAAAATAAACCAGATCACAGGAAGCTCAAAAGGCTTCCTATTTTTATTCTCTAAACGTTAATTTACTAATTCTCCCTTTTCCTGCTGCGTAAGCCACAGAATCGTTTGCAAAACGAATAGTATAAAAACCTTCGTCACTGAGATGTTGCCATGAATTCCCTGCATCACTGCTATAATCTATACCTTTAAAACCAATGGCAACAAGTTCTTTTCCTTTAGAATTAGGAATATATTGCACACAACTTCTGTAACCAGGTCCTATTCCGTTAGCAACCACTTGCCAAGTTTTTCCACCATCATGCGTTCTAATTTTATTATTTATTGTGGCATTAGGTTTGGTATAATCACCTCCAATTGCAAAACCATTTTTTTCATCATAAAAATCTACGGAATACATACCTGTTGTTTCTTTACCTTGTATAATTGGTGTTTCAAAAACTTCCCATGTTTTCCCTTTATCTGATGAATATATAATTCTACTTGCCTTCCCTCCTGTTGCCACCCAAGTATGGTCGCCAACAATAGCAATATTGGTATCACTAGCAGCAAATGCAGCTTCGCCTTCTTTTGCTTTTGGTAACTCCTCACAAGATAGTTTTGTCCATGTGTTTCCGCCATCTCTAGTAATAATAACACTCATACAATCGTCTGTTGGGTCTCCAATAGCAATCCCTTCTTGGTCGTTCCAGAAGTCCATAGAATCATAGAACACTTTTGGATGGTTTTCTTGATAAACAACCTTATTTTTTTCCAAATCTGCATCTAAGCTATACACCATAGCAGGATTGCCAATAGTGATCCCATAACCATATTCATCTCGAATGGCCATGGCTCTAAAATTTAACTTTAACGAATCCTTAGACAAATTAATTTTATGATTATAAAATGGTAAATCACTTAAGGAATCTACATGCTCAATGAAATATTTAGGAAGCAACACGCCAAATTCGCCTCTAGATGTCAAATACACAAGAAACTCTTGAGGTTTTTTAACAAGGTCAATGGCTCTAACATTTAGTGTAGAATCTTCAACCAATGTTTCTATACTAACTGTTTTTCGCTTTGTGTTTAGGGTGTCAAAATTATTATTAAATATATTTAAACAGAAACTACCAATTCCTATACTTACAAACGCTATAACAAGATTTAAAAACAATTTATTCATAGTGCTATATTTTCCTTAAATATAAAAAAGCTTTACGGCATATTTACCACAAAGCTTTTCTAATTCTTAAACAACCTATTTTTAATTTATAGTATTTTCTAATTCCGTTTTTAATGCGTTGTAAATAGCCAACTCAGCACTCGTCATGGTTTGGTCTAATAAATTGAAATCTTCAAATGGATCTTCTGCCAAATGGAAAAAGGCTTCTGTATTATCCGCGAATCTAATGTACTTATGTGTTAAATTTCTTGTTGCAAAGTCTGCGGTACCACCAACATAACTGACTTCAGAAAACAAATAATCTCTATTTACCGCAGTTGCATGAGACAACACATCTTTAAAGCTTTCGCTATCATTATGTTGTACAGTTGTATTTCCAGATAATTCTACAATAGTATCATACAAATCAGTTGCGCTAATTAAGTTATTGTCTGTGGCATTTAATCGTGTTACGTTTTTACCAGAAATAACCATTGGTACATTCACACCTCCTTGATACATAGAGCCTTTTGCTTTTCCTTGTCCATAAGCTTGTGCAACTTGTCCTGGCGAGCCGTTATCTCCAATAAAAATAATGATGGTATTGTCGCGCTCCTCAGCAGTCATAGATTGTAATAATCTTCCCATTTCAGTATCAAGGGCTTCTAATGCTGCTAAATAATAAACCAATCGGTTAGCATTTATACTGGACTGATTTGTCGGTAAATCGCCTTGACTATGTAAGTCTGTTGGTGGTAAATGAAACGGTGTATGTGGTGCATTGTACGCCATCCATAAAAACCAAGGTTGATCTTGATCTTCTACCCAATCAATAGCAAGATCTGTGAGTTTTGTAGTTACATATTCCGTACTTGTTGTGGTTACACCTTCTTCTATAAGATCCCAACTTTCGTAATCATCAACACCTCCAGACAAAATACCTGCATAATAATCAATACCCATTGATAATGGCTGATTTACATCATTAGACAAATGCCATTTCCCAATTAGAGCTGTTGCATAATTTGGCATATCATTTTGTAAAATATGCGCCGAATTACTCAATTGATGTCCTACACGTGTCACGCCATTATTAGTTCCGTAATGTCCTGTTAGAATTGAAGCTCTCGTTGGACTACATACCGGATTTGCCCAAACATTGGTAAACGTAATGCCGTTAGCCATTAAATTTTGAAGGTTAGGCATATTAGGTTTCTGACTACCTATAGCATAATTTGGAGTAGCATCTAAACCCATATCATCTGCTATTACGAGCAAAATATTAGGAACAGAAGGTTGCATAGTTTCTTCATCATCTTGAGTTCCGCTATTATCATCATTACCACAAGACACTAATAGCAGAATACATAATAGGAAAACAATATTTCTATTAACCATCATAACATTACTTATTTCTTCTTTTATACGCTATCCCTAAAAATACAACAACGACACTTAATAACACCAAGCCTATTAAAAACAAGTCGTTATAATTTTCTGCTGAAGTGTCTTGTAATTTAAACGTATCGGCATCTATGGAGGTTATAAATTTTATAGAATTCGGTTCAATTAAGATTTCGTGATAGTTTTCTTGATCTTTATAAATATTGAACAATATTGTATTTTTAATCGTATCGAACGCATTACCTTCATATAATAATACAAAATTATTTTGATGCGAATGACCAGAATGAGCCACCTCTTCTACAGCTACTAATTTTAAAGCTGAATTACCATGAGCTATCTGAAAATGATGGTCTATGTATTGAAAAAAAGCGGCTTCAAAATCAGATTGTAAATTCGAGTTTTCTAAATCTGGAAACGCCTTGATAACAGCATTCCTTATGCTCCAAGGAAATTCGGCTTGTACCTCAACATTTTGACCTTTTTGCTGTATTTTGAAAAAAGACTTATTGGCATCATGCGCAAAACTAAATGTTGAAAATATTAGCGTAACGACTAAAAAGAAACGCAAATGATTCATTTAATTATTTCCTATTTTAAAATCATTTGATGGCGTCCCTCTAAAATATCTTGGAATACTTGGAAATTCATCTGTGAGCACATAATAATACGTACCAGTTGGATATTCTGGTGTAACACCTGTTCTTCCATTGGCTTCATCTAACGTTCCTAAACCTGAAATATATTCGTAATCATTAGAATACACACCATCAAAAACACCACATGGTGCAGTAACACCATCACCTCCTCTATTTCCAGATTTTAACTGATAACTAGAAGCCATTGAAACAACGGACGAGTTAGAATCTGATGCATCGGAATAGGCATATTTGTAGTAGATAGGAAATCCATCTGCTGCATAACCAATTAATGTCATGGCATTGGTTGGCACATTTAAAGCGTCTAAAAATAATACAGGCGAACCATGATAATGGTATTTCCCTGTAGGTTGTACATGAGCACTATTACAATCTAACCCTAAATTAACGTTGAGAGCTTCTAAATTCCACTCCCAATTAACATTAGCACTCATTACACCTTCATGCGGAAAAGGTTCAGCAGCTACAGGATCTAATTCCACACCATTTAATAATACACCGAATGAATATTGAGGTCCTACATTTGGACCATTTCCTGTAGTTGATAATAATGCTGTAAATGTATTCGCAACTTCAGGATTCAGAGTGATTATATACGATTCATTTTGTTCTGAAATCGCATTAGGATTCAATGAACCTGCGCCCATTCCAAAACGGCCAACCATATGTTCTGGGATACTATTTGATGAAATGATTCTATTTGATCCGGAAATAGTCTGAGTATAAGAACTGACAAAACTTAATGTTTCGTTACATGCGCCTCTAGAACTGTCTAACACTTGAGTAGATTCGCAACCAGAATCATCTGTATCTGAGTGATTTGACACATAACCTATTGGTTGCTCACAAGCTTCAATTGTCACATCTAGGTTTCCTAATCCATCTTCATCTAAATCTTGGTACCAAATAGATGTGGTACAAGACGTGTCGTCAGAATTTGAGCATGTCATAACACTTGATGTTACAATAACAAGGATTAACTTAAATAGTTGTTTCATTATTTATTTGGATTGGTCATATGTATTACACTAAATTTTCTTTGTTTGGTTTAAAATCCGATTAACATATTCCCATTTAAACCAATAAAAAAGCTTTGCGAATAATCACAAAGCTTTTTAGCTATCAATCAATCAAAATGAAGTTAACCATCACATTAACTTTCTTCTTTCAAGGCTTTTACATCAATAATAAGCTGCGCTATTGATGCTCTATTTAAACCATTATAAATACCTCTAATATGTTTATTTTTATCTATCAACAAAAAATTCTCGGTATGCAAAAAATCATCATTGCTTTTAATTTCGCCTAAATCATTTTCTACAAAATACTGTTCTCTCCCAAGCGCATAGATTTCATTTCTATCGCCTGTTGCCAAATGCCATTTACTATCTATGACATTATTCTGCAAGGCATAAGATTTTAAAATTGAAACAGTATCAACACTTGGCATAACCGAATGGGACAACAATAATATATCATTATCTTGCTTAAATTCTTCTTGTAATTTTGCCATATTACCAGTCATTTTAGGACAAATCCCAGGACAGGTTGTAAAAAAGAAATCGGTTATATAAATCTTATTTGCAAAGGTGTGTTGTGTTATTGTATCTCCTAACTGATTTAGTAATTTAAAATCTGCAATTTTATGAAAATTTCGTTCCTCTTCGCTACCAGGAATTATCCAGTATGGCGTAAAGGATTCATCTTTATAAAATGGCAAATAATCTACTCTGCTAGTGTCTTCAACTGCCTTATCTTCTTTTTTAACTTGTTCCTTACAACCCATGGTTGTGACCAATAAAAAAAGCAAATAAAATCTATATCTTTTTATTTCTAATAATAACTTCATCTTCTAATCTTACACATGAATTTGCTCTTCTCATTCCAAAAATTCGTCCATTTTTGGCTTCATAATTAACATATAATGTACCATTGTCTAACCAAGCTTTTTGAAAACCTTGTTCTTTTCCATCTACTAGATTACGCAGTTTTGCAAGCTGGCCTGTTGCATACCATTTTTTTTCTACGCCTTGTAACAATCCATTTTTATAATAAGCCAAACTCGCTATGGAATCATTCTCCCACCAACTTTTATAAACACCGTTTAATCGGTTATTTTTATAATACGATTCTACTTGAAGCTTTCCATTTTTTGTCCAACGTTTTGCAACACCTTCCCTTTTCCCATTATAAAAACCCCATTTTTCTTCCAAAACGCCATTAGGATAGTATTTTAAAGAATATCCATTAAATGGTTTATCATTAAAAAACCATTGTCCAATATTTCCATTCAGTACTAATTCTTCTTTTAAAACCTCTAAGGAATCTATAACTATGTAAGAGTCATCTTTAAGGTTGTTAATTACTGTTTTTTCGGGCTTTACTTTCGTACAACTCATTATAAAAAACATACTCATCACAACAAAAGGAAGCCTCAGATTTCCCATATTTAGTAGCCTTGAAATGGTCCTGCAAAAAGTACGATAGCTTCATCATAGCCATATAATGGTGCATTATACTCTTCATTAATAATGTGATAATGATATTCGCCATCTGGATTATGTGGTGTAGGTCCAAAATGTCCTCCAGACGCATCTAAATCTGTAGGGTAATCGTTAGAAGGGTAATCTCTTCTTCCGTATATAAATACACCATCGAGAAGAATACCTACCAATTTATCATCATCATTAGATATTGATCTAGGCTCTAAATGGTAATGATATACACCTGGACCTTTATGTGCGCCATTGTAATCTAAGCTACCTGCAGCCTGATCTAAATCTCCTGCACCTTCTTGATCGTTAAATATAGCTGCGCCACTAACTGCAATACCTATAGTATTTAACTGCGTAGCAACCGTAGAACCTGTTAGATTTGGTGTTGCATCGACGGTAAAACTAGATGCTTCACCTGTTCCACCTCCAATATACGTATCTTGAGTTGTTTTTGTTACTGTTGGTTCATCTATATAAAGCGCATGATCTGTTTCCCAATATATAGACGTGTGGTTTGGAAAACCTGTAGTTTCAATATAAATTTCTGTACCATCATCAGATAACATTACAGTTACAGCATCTGTATTGAATTCTGCAAATGCGGCATGTAATTCTGTTACCACTTCATCATCTGACCCATCAATATCATCTGTAGAAGTTGTACTGTCATCTGAAGAGCACGCCATATTAATTGAAAAGACGACTATCATTAAACCCAATAATTTAAATATATTCTTCATGTGTATTTTTTTTATGTTTTATATTTAGATGTGAACCTTAAAAAAAACTTGCGCTGCTCTATCAATTATTTTTAGGTGGTCTGTTTCCTTTTCTATTACCTTCATTTTCAAACTCTTCTTTTGTCAAAAAACCATCTTTGTTTTTATCAAAATCTTCAAAGTTTTCATTAAGCGGTCCTTTTGCTTCCGTTTTAGAAATTTTATTATCACTATTAGCATCCATCATTTCAATAATTTCGTCAAAGCTTGGTCGTTTTCCACCAGGTCTTCCATTTGGTCCTTGACCTCCTCTACCTTGACCTATTCCCGCTGCACGACCTTCTTTTTGAGATACCGCTCCCATTAAGCATCTACCAATGTATGGAAACTCATTGGTAACCAAATACATATACTTACCCTCAATTGTAATACCGTTACACTCGTCTAAATCTCCAGATCCTTCAACGTATTCAAAATCTGATGTATAGGTACCATCATGATGACCTCCAACAGAAATATCAATGGATTGGTGCGGGTTTTCATAAGAACAATCTTCGCCTTCTCTGTCGCCATCTAAAGCCTTAAAACTTGGCTTATATTTACCACTTTTTGAGTAATACATTGGAAAACCGTCATGGGCAAAACCAACATGAACTAAATCTTCTCCAGTATCAAAATCATTAATTACTGATGTTGGTGTACCATGATAATGATACGCTCCTGTAGGTTGCACGTGTGCATGATTAAAATCTAAGCCTAAATCAATCACATCTTGAAGTGCCTCAACTCTATAACTCTCACCGGTTTCACATGCTACAACTTCAGCTGTACCAGGTTCAAATTTAATACCGTTGAGTGCAACTCCAGGTTCTCTTGCCCAAGTTGCATTACCTATATATTTTGGATGCAAAGGAAAATTATACGTTCTGTTTTGAGCCGATATGGCATTTGGATTTCCAGGGTTTGGAAATTCTCCTGTTTTATGATTTGGCAAAGCATTAGTTACCATAACGCGTTCCGTAGCTGTAAGCGTTACTTTTGTTTTGGTACCATAGGATTCATCTACCAATTCATAGGCACCAAAATAATCATTTACATTAGCGAGGTTTTCACTAGCGTGTGAATGTGGTTCTGAACCATCGTGTGTGTGATCACCATTCTTCTTTTGGCTATTGCAACTTACTAAGATACCCATAGCAAAAACACCCATTATAAATATATTTTTCATGTTTTTATTTATCAGTTTCTAAAACAAATTTATTCACGTTTCATTTTTTTAATTCTCTACGGTTAATGATCCACTGATACCATGCAAGCAACCTAAAATCTTATTGCTTCCTGCATCTCCTGCATGGTAATGATATCCTCTAATAGTATCATAATGACCATTACAATCATCCAAATCTGTAATTGCTTTTCCGTTACTGTCTTTATGTGCGTAGATGCCAAAACCATCTAAGGCATAGCCAAGCATTGGCGCGTGCTCATCGGTTTGCGCCACCTCTTTTGTTGCACCTGTTACGGCATGGTAATGATATCCAGAATGAGGATTGACATGTCCACCAGCATCATCTAAAGGTGCCAAAGTATGTGCTGCAAGAATAGCATGTGTTGGTGCCGCAGCATCAAAATTAACACCATTAAAAGCAATTCCAATACCATTGCCTCCTAATGAATTTGGGCTTTCTAAATACATCGGTTTTACCGGAATTACATAAGTGGAGACTTTTTCTTTGTAATAATCTGGTAAACATTGTACGCAATAATTATGGTACTTCTCATCAACGTCTGGCCTCGCTGCTGCTTCACATTCATCTTGAGTTTCTGTTACCTTTATAGAACCGTCTTCTCTAAACAAAGCCCATTCCTCATCGCTATAAAAATCTTTTAGGTTAGCTATAAAATGACCGTCTACATCATAGACTTTATCATCTTTAAACCAGATTCCTCCTTTATCCTTACTATCATTAATATGTGTTGGACACCATGGTCCCATTTTATGTTCATGTGGTTGAGATGCTGTTGTGATAATATAACAAAGCGCTACAGTTCCATCTGCAAGAGTTCGCTCTTCTTGTTTAATTTCTTGTAACATACGCTCTTTTATAAATAAAGAAGGATTGACATTTACAGTGACTTCAAAATCTGTTTGAACATTATTAGAATTGTCCACCTTTCTAGATTTACCGCGCTCTGGTTTTGGTGCATTTTCTAATTCTTCTTGAGATAGAAAACCGTCATCATTGGTATCAATTTTTGAAAAATCATCTGCTAAAGGCCCATGAACTTCAGATTTTGATAGTTTATGATCTGTATTAGCATCCATTTCTTTTATTAATTCAGTAACAGAAGGACGTCCATCTTCTGGATAATCCTCATGGCTATCTGCCTCTGATTTAATAGTTTGCTTACAACTCACTAAAGCTGTAATCAATGAAAAAAAAATAATGGATTTAGAAAAAATGGAATACTTCATAGAATGTTGTTTTGTGGTTCTCTTTTAATTTACAAAAAAACCATTGAATATGGTTTAATCCTTTCGTTTTCTTTTCTTCTTACTATCATCCTTAGCATTATAAAACGCTTCTAATTCTTCTAAATCTAATTGGCCATCTCCATTACTATCAATTTCTGAAAAATGCTCCATTAAATCGCGTTTATCCTTCGCTGCAACTTCTAATTCATTTAAAGTACCATCTTCATCTTGATCAACTTCTTTTAATAGTTTTTTAGCAGATACTTTTCGCGGTCCTTTACGTTCAATTTCTGCTTTAAGCTCTTCTAAATCTATAAACCCATCTTCATTGGTGTCTATTACATCAAAATCCTTTGCTATTTTTCCTCTTTCGTCTTTTGAAGCTTCTTCTTTATCTATTTTATCATCGCCATTGGTATCCAATAACTTTAAAATTTCTGAAGCCTCTGGTTTTTCTCCTTTTGGTGGTCCGCCTTGTCTACCTCCTCTACCGCCTTGACCTCCTCCAGGAGGTCCTTGTGCTAATCCTATTGCAGAGCATAATAACGCTAAAATTGTGAATGCTAATGTTTTACTTTTCATATGTTTATTTATATTATTAATGACCTCCTGGACCACCTTCTCCTGGCTCACCAGTTGGTCCCATTTCGCCTCCTATTTGTGTTACTGTATTAGTTATAGTAAATGAATTACTTGATGCTATACCTCCTGTATAAATACCTGAAGTGTACAATCCATTGATGGCTGTTCCATTACTTACACTGCCACCTGTATAAATATGATAAGTTTGTCCTGATTCTAATTTTCCATTAGAATATATAATAGTATTTACACTATAAGGCACTTCAAACGTCAAGGCTTCTGTACCATCTTCCGATTGTATATTTAATAATTGATTGGCATTTATTCCATCGAAAATAACAGTGTTTTGTGTACTTTCAGTTTCTGAAGGAAAGGAGGTGTTTAAGCCTAACCCTAAAATGGTTCCGCCTGTGATTTTAAAAATGTCGTCATCACAATCAAAACTACCATCTGGTTCATCGGTTCGTATTGCTATCGCAATGGTAGTTCCTCCTGTAACTGTAATATTTGAATTACTATCTATAGCATCATTTAATGTACTATACACATAATGATTTCCTCCATTAATATATAAATTTCCACCTGAATTTAAACCATCGTCATAAGCGCTGATATTAATATTACCGTCGTTAATTGTTAAAATACCTTTGGCTTCAATTCCTTCTCCTTCAGTTGTAATAATAACAAAATCGCCACCATTTATTGTAACGTTAGGCAAAACAGAATCATCAGGTTCATCTTCTTCATCTATATCATATGAAGCTGCAATTCCATCATCAATAGCATTTATATTCAACGAGCCATCATTAATTATGACATAACCTTCTTCGCAATCCAAACCATCACTACCTACAGATAAGTTAAGCGTACCACCATCGACAATTATGTAATCATTGGCATGTATACCATCAGAGACAGCTTCTGTTACAGAAATTGTTCCGCTGATCACTCTAACATAATCATCACTGACAATTCCATGTTTATAAAGACCTGCTATATTAAGAGCTCCAGATCCACTAAACACTAGTTGTCCTTCACTAAAAAAAGTGGCTTTTGCATCTTCATCATCAGGAATATTACTGTAAGTTGAGGCGTCAGTTAAGTTATTAGTGCCTTCTAGAATTACAAAAACAGTTTTTGACGATTGAATATTAATTGCAGGACCATCTGCATTTGTGATGCTTAAATCACTTAACGTTAGTTTAAATTTTTTATCGCTGTAAATTTTCAACATACCATCTGTAGTAGATCCTGAAACTTCGTATGCTACTTCTGAAATGGTTGAGTTAATAGTAACATCTGCGCCATCTAGAGTGACTACAACATCATAAGGAACAGGATTGGTAATTGTCACATCTGTATCTGAATATACAATTTGAACAGTGTTTGCAAACGTTGCATTTTCTACTAAATCATCTTCATCGTAACCTGTGTTATACGTATCTCCTTCTGCAGTACTTGTTATATTACCATCAGTAATAATAACATCGTCTGAGTATGTTACAATAGTTTCACTTTCATCATCACTACATGCATTAAAAGTAAATAAAGACACACCTATTAATAACGCTGCTAAAGCAGGTTTTCTTATCTTTTTAAGTCTTATCATCTCTATAAATTTTTAGGTTCGTATTATTTTAAAATTCTTATCATTTATTTATGGCCATAATCTGTTAGGTCATGTAATTTTAGATGTGTTTCTCATTTTAAACTTGTGCTTCCTTTTTATTTTATTTTAAAAAAAGCTTCGTAATTTCTTACGAAGCCTTTAGTATCCAATCTATCAATCAATCAAAAAAAATTGGATTAACTCATTTTATCATTAAGCTATTTATTGCGCTTCTTACGTTCTGGTTTCGGTGCATTTTTAAATTCTTCTTCTGAAATAAAACCATCTTCGTCCGTATCAATTTTTGTAAAATCATCTTTTAAAGGGCCTTTTAATTCATCTTTTGCCAGTTTACCATCTTCATTAGCGTCCATTTCTTTTAATAGTTGAGCATAAGTTGGTGGTTCTTTTCTTGCTTGTCGG
This sequence comes from Winogradskyella eckloniae, assembly GCF_013249045.1. Lineage (GTDB taxonomy): Bacteria > Bacteroidota > Bacteroidia > Flavobacteriales > Flavobacteriaceae > Winogradskyella > Winogradskyella eckloniae. Next base: position 316,994 of record NZ_JABRWP010000003.1, on the reverse strand, counting down.
TCTTGAGATTGACCATAAGAATAATTTGACATAAACAATGCCATTCCAAATACTAATAATACCGTCTTCAATTTGCTATTTTTCATCTTTTAAGTTTTAAGTTATATAAGTTTAGATGATTTATAATTAAATTACTTGTGTTTGTCTTTGTTAAATAAAACATAAAAAAAAGACCTTCAATCATTTTAAAGGTCTTTAATTTCAATTCTTAATTATGTCTTGGTGGTGGAGGTCGATGTCCTTCTGCACCATCTTGAGGAGGTGGCCTATTTCCTCTATCTCCTTGTCGTAATGCATCTAACAAAATCGTATTAAATTTTTCTCGCTGCTCTGCATTAGCGATATCTCTAATCATTTTAAAATGATAAAAAATCTCCTTTTCTTTTTCCTTTTCAATTTCACATATTAAATTAGAAATGGAATCTATTGTTGCTTCGTTTATTGTTTCATCAGACAATGTACCAAACAGTTCGTCTTTTAGTTTTCTTACATCATCAGTTAATCGCATCATCGTTTTATGATGGCCTTTGCTCTTTTCTTTAAATTCTTTGGTCTGACTCGCATTAAAACCAAGTTCTTCTACAATAAATTCTTTATTCTGCTGAGATTTCTTGGGATCATTTGTCGGTTCATATCCAATATGATTAAATAAGAAAAATCCGTTAACCGCAATTAGAAAAACCAATAATATGTAAAGAATTGTATTTTTTTTCATAATTAATTTAATATCGTCGATTCTGTAGTTGTAGATAATCCATAAGATTCTGCAAAACTATTTACACTTTCAATATAATCACTTTTTTGCAAACTATTAAACGCTATTATGTTTAAAACGACAACACAAACCAGCGTCGCTAGCTGCAATTTTGGTGTAAACCAAGACCACGTTGCATCTTGAATTTCTTCAGATGTATTACGAATCTTATGCATTACATTAGCTTTAAAAAAAGGAGACACGTCAACCTTCTGTATAGATTCTGCAGAATCTATAGTGTTTTTAACTTTATTATTCATGTCAACATTTTGTTTCATACTTATAGCTTTAGATGTAAAATTTTACCAAAACTTGCGTTAGAGTTCATTTTTATAATAATTTTCTAAAATCTTTTGGAGATTTTTTTTGGCTCTAAACATTAATGATTCTACCGAAGACACACTGCGCGTCGTGATTTCAGAAATTTCTTGATAACTCTTTCCATCAATTTTATGAAGTGTAAATACAACGGCTTGACGTTCTGGCAGACTTTGTATTGCTTTAAACAATGTTGCATTTAACTCTTTATTTTCTAATAAAATCCCAGGATGATTCATTTCTGTAAAGTAATCCGTTTTATCCATAGGTATTGCGTTTCCTGTTATAGATTGTAAAAATGCAAACCTTTTCTTGGTGTTCTTTTTTCTAATAAACTCTAAGCATTTATTTGTTGTAATTCTGTAAATCCAAGTTGATAATTTTGATTCACCTTTGAATTTAGTAATAGAATTAAAAACCTCTACAAAAACGTCTTGAGCAATATCTTCTGCATCTTCTTTATTAGGAACAAAAGAAATACATGTGCTAAACACTTTTTGTTGATAGTCATCTAAAAGCTTACTATACGCTTTTGTGCTTTTTAATTTTAATTCTTGTATAAACTCTGCTTCAATCAAATACTTAAATGGTGTTTATCATTGTTACAACACTTTTTATTTAGGACATAAACCTATACCATTGGTTTCAAATGTAACACTTTTGAATAAAGTCACACAATTTTAATCTTTTAGCTTACCTTTGCACGTTATTTTTATACACGATTTAAACGTGTACTGAAAACTAAATATTAGTTATGAGATTACATAGAAATTTATGCTTTGCCGTAATAGACGGATTACACCTTATTTTTAATGAAGGCGAATACGCAGATAAGGTTATTCAAAGTTTATTAAAAAGAGACAAACGTTGGGGAAGCAGAGATAGAGGCTTTGTCGCAGAAACCGTATACACAATTGTACGATACCAAAGACTTTATGCAGAAATTGCAAATGTAAAGGCACCATATCACAGAGATGATCTTTGGCGAATGTTTGCCGTATGGGCCACCTTAAAAGGCATAAAATTACCAGACTGGAAATACTTTACAGATACACCTACACGAAAGATAAAAGGACGTTTTGATGAGTTATCTAAAATAAGAAAATACAGAGAATCTATTCCTGATTGGATGGACGACTTAGGTGTTAAAGAACTTGGAGCGACGGTATGGACAAAAGAAATCGCTATGCAAAATGAGCAAGCTGAAGTAATTTTACGTGTTAATACACTAAAAACAACAAAAAAAGACTTGCAACTTAAGTTGCGTTCTGAAGACATAGAAACAGAAACTTTACCTAATCATCCATATGCATTAAAACTTGTTGAACGCGCTAATGTCTTTAAAACAGAAGCATTTAAAAATGGGTGGTTTGAAGTACAAGACGCTTCATCGCAACTAGTTGCCGATTATTTAGACGTTAAACCTGGCATGAAAGTCGTTGATGTATGTGCTGGCGCAGGTGGTAAAACCTTGCATTTAGCCTCATTAATGGAAAACAAAGGCCAATTAATTGCAATGGATATTTACGAAAGTAAATTAAAAAAACTCAAAATAAGAGCACGTAGAAATGGCGTTCATAATATAGAAATGAAAGTTATTGACTCTACTAAACCTATTAAAAAATTACATGCTAAAGCAGATCGCCTATTAATTGATGCACCCTGTTCTGGCTTAGGAGTTTTAAGACGAAATCCGGATGCAAAATGGAAATTACAACCTGAATTTATAGAAAACATCAAGAACACACAATTTGAAGTTTTACAACAATATTCAAAAATGGTAAAATCGGGAGGAAAAATGGTTTACGCTACGTGTTCTGTCCTACCATCAGAAAACCAAGAACAAGTCGAAAAGTTCTTAGCTACAGAGTCTGGCAGTGATTTTATTTTGAAAAAAGACAGAAAAATACTATCTTTTGCGTCTAGTTTTGACGGTTTTTACATGGCTCTACTAGAGAAAAAATAAAATAATATTTCCCCAAATACTATTAACTTACTGATTATGAAACACATCTACTTGGCATTTTTATGCATAGTAAGTATTGGAAACGCTCAAATCCCTTCTAATTATTACGACAGTGCAAACGGATTATCTGGCTATGCACTAAAGACTGAATTAAAAAATATTCTATCCAATGGTCATGTAGACCAAGGCTATAACACCCTCTTTACTGGCTATATTTCAACCCACTCAGATAATGTTGTCGAAAGTGGCTACGAAAATGATGGTACTATTTTATTATATTATGGTGAAAACCCTAATGGCGTAGATTCTTATTCTTACACGCATGGATCATCTAATCAATGTGGTAGTATTAGCGCAGAAGGCGATTGCTATAATAGAGAATCAATAGTACCTCAAGGTTCTTTTAGCGCAGCATTACCTATGAAAAATGACATACATCATGTGGTGCCAACAGACGGTTATGTAAATAGCCAAAGAGGTAATTTACCATTTGGCACAGTAGGAACTGCAACCTGGACATCTTTAAGTGGCTGCAAAAAAGGAAACAGTACTTTATCCAATTATTCTGGAGAAGTATTTGAACCTATAGACGAATTTAAAGGTGATATTGCTAGAGCAATTCTCTATTTTGCTACGCGATATGAAGATACGGTAGATAGCTATACTAGTTTTGTGATGTTTAATGGTACAGAAGACCAAGTGCTACACACTTGGGCATTAGCAGTTTTGTTAGATTGGCATAACAATATAGACCCTGTAGACCAAAGAGAAATTGATAGAAACAATGCAGCATATAATTATCAAGGCAATGCTAACCCGTTTGTAGATCATCCTGAATATGCAGATGCTATATGGGCTAACGCTTTAAGTATTGAAGAAAATATTGCTTCAGAAATAAGTATTCACCCTAATCCAGTAAAGGATAATCTTACTATAAAATTATCATCGAATTCTGATACTAACATAGAGATTTATGACATCCTTGGTAAGCGTGTATACCAAAACACTATTAGTAAAACGAGCACACTAAATATACAAGATCTCAAAACAGGGATTTATGTTATAAAAATGACACAGCATAACAAAACAATAACGAAAAAATTGGTAAAACAATAATTTCGCGAACATATACAGAATGAAAAAGGCAGCATTGAGCTGCCTTTTTTGATGTATAAAAAGATCATTATAAAACAACAATATCTTCCTTCTATTTAAATTAACACTAACTAATAAAAAACTACTTTTGTTAAACCAAAGAAGTATTAACTTTCAAAGTTGGAAATCACCAATTTTATATACTACTTTTATAAAAAATTTGATCATTAATCTCATTTCGAATGAAACACCTTTACATTTTACTTTTTTTAGTTTCCAATATTGCAATGGCTCAAATTCCTTCAGACTATTATGATAGTGCGAACGGATTAACAGGTTATGCACTTAAAACACAATTAAAAAACATCATTAGTAATGGTCATAATGATCAAGGTTATGGTGCATTATATAGCGGATACGTAACTACGCATACAGACAATTCAACGGAAACAGGATATGAAAATGACGGTACAATATTAATGTACTACACAGAAAACCCAAATGGAACAGATCCGTATACTTTTAATCATGGTTCAAACCAATGTGGCAATTACAATGCCGAAGGAGTTTGTTATAATCGAGAGCATACTATTCCGCAATCTTCCTTTGGAAGCGCTTCACCAATGCAAAATGATATTCATCATGTTGTACCTAGTGATGGTTATGCTAATGGTCAAAGAGGCAGTTTACCATTTGGTACTGTAGGCTCTGTAAGCTGGACCTCTCTAAATGGATCTAAAAGAGGCAGCAGTAATGTATCTGGATATTCTGGAAATGTTTTTGAACCTATTGATGCATTTAAAGGTGATATTGCAAGAGCCATTCTATATTTTGTAACACGATACGAAAACAGTGTTGACGGTTATACCAGTTTTGACATGTTTAACGGAACCGAAGATCAGGCTTTAGAGGATTGGGCCATAACTATGCTACTAGATTGGCATTACAATGTAGATCCTGTAGATCAAACAGAAATAGATAGAAATAACGCAGCATACAATTACCAAGGCAACGCTAATCCGTTTGTAGATCATCCAGAATACGCGAACATGATTTGGAATCCTGTTACAGATACGCAAGCACCTACCAACCCAACCAATCTAGTTGCTTCTAATCCTACTGATAACAGTATTGATTTAAACTGGACACCCTCTACTGACGATATTGCTGTAACCTCATACGATGTTTATATAGATAATATTTTTTCCTTTAACGTCGTTTCTAATAGCGCAACAGTAACTGGTTTATTAGCAGATACAAATTATTGTTTTAAAGTTAAAGCAAAAGATGCAGCTAATAATACATCCGATTTTAGCAATGAATCATGTGCTACTACAACCAATAATGGAACAAGTAATTCTGAATGCTTAACCGAAACTTTTGAAAATATTGGCACCTCTTCTGGGTCATATGACGATGTCACTTGGACAGGTGATGAAGGCGGTACTTGGAATGCATCAGATGCAAGAACAGACCAAACCTTAAACACAAGAGCAATTACTGTAAGAAATGGAGCTATCACATTACCAACCACATCTGGAGGCATTAGTTCATTGACCGTAACAACACAACGTGTTTTTAGTGGAGGAAGTGGCACATTTAACGTTAGTGTTAATGGAACCGTTGTTGGCACAATACCTTATGGCGATACGGAGCAAACCACTACTATTCCAAATATAAATACTGAAAACACTGTTTCTGTAATCATTGATAGCAACTCTAACACAAGCAATAGAGTAATGTTTGATGACCTATCATATACCTGCTACGCAGGCTTAAGTATCAATGACAACAGCATTGAAACGGTTCAATTACACCCAAACCCAGTAAAGGATAATTTAACTGTACGTTTAAACTCTGCAATTGACACATCTGTAGAAATCTATGATATTCTAGGAAAACAAGTCGTCACACAATTAATCAACAAATCAAGTACGTTTAATCTACAACATTTAAAAACCGGAATTTATATTGTGAAAATTTCGCAAGGCGACGCTACAGTAACAAAAAAACTAGTAAAACAATAAACATACTGAATATTAAAAAAAGCAGCTCATTGAGCTGCTTTTTTGTTTAAAACTTGTTGAATACTTCATAATTTGAAATGCCAATCGTAATCATTATATCTTAAAATGAATTAACTTTGCATTTTATTTTCACGCTAAAAACAACCTTAAATGATTCATTTCTTCGGAAACCAAAACAGTAAAGTATTTGCTGTTCAAGCCACAAAAGAATTATCAACTACAACCATAGCAAAATTGACATGGTTATTTGCTAACCAACCTAAAATAGAACAAGCATCACTAGATGCTTTTTTTGTTGGACCAAGAGCAGCGATGATAACACCTTGGAGTACAAATGCAGTAGAAATTACTCAGAATATGGGAATTTCTGATATCATTAGAATTGAAGAATTCACAGCGGTAACGCAAGATTTTTCAGGATACGACCCAATGATATCTGAAAAATATCAAAGTTTAGGTCAAGACATATTTGATATTAATATTCAACCCGAAGCGATTTTAAACATTGAAGATATTTCTGCATATAACGCACAAGAAGGATTATCCCTTAGCGAAGAAGAAGTTGCATATTTAGAAGGTGTTGCCAAAAAAATTGGGAGACCACTTACCGACTCGGAAGTATTTGGGTTTTCTCAAGTGAATTCTGAGCATTGTCGTCATAAAATATTCAACGGAACATTTATCATAGATGGCGTAGAAAAAGAAACCTCATTATTTAAGCTTATTAAAGAGACCTCAAAACAAAATCCTAATGATATTGTTTCGGCTTACAAAGACAACGTTGCTTTTATAAAAGGCCCTATTGTAGAGCAATTTGCTCCAAAACGTGCAGACGTTCCTGATTATTATACCACTAAAGATTTCGAATCTGTAATTTCATTAAAAGCAGAAACACATAATTTCCCTACAACCGTTGAGCCATTTAATGGCGCAGCTACAGGTTCTGGAGGAGAAATCAGAGATAGACTAGCTGGTGGAAAAGGCTCATTACCTTTGGCAGGAACTGCAGTTTACATGACCTCATATTCTAGATTAAACGATGAACGTCCTTGGGAAAAAGCATTTCCAGAACGTAAATGGTTGTACCAAACACCAATGGATATTTTAATTAAGGCAAGTAATGGAGCTTCTGATTTTGGAAACAAATTTGGTCAACCCTTAATCTGTGGTTCGGTATTAACTTTTGAGCATAGCGATACCAACGGTAAAATTGGTTACGATAAAGTAATTATGCAAGCTGGAGGCATTGGGTATGGAAAAGCAAAACAAGCACTTAAAGATGTACCAGCAGCTGGTGATAAAATAGTAATTCTTGGTGGTGACAATTATAGAATAGGTATGGGAGGCGCAGCAGTGTCTTCTGCAGATACTGGTGCTTTAGCGTCTGGTATTGAGTTAAATGCTGTTCAACGTTCTAACCCTGAAATGCAAAAACGTGCAGCCAATGCCGTTCGTGGTATGGTAGAAAGTGATGAAAATTTCATTGTTTCTATCCACGATCATGGTGCTGGTGGACATTTAAATTGTTTATCAGAATTAGTGGAAGATACAGGTGGACACATTGATTTAGATAAATTACCAGTAGGTGACCCAACGCTTTCTGCTAAAGAAATCATTGGCAATGAATCTCAAGAACGAATGGGATTAGTCATTGCAGATAAACATTTAGAGACTTTACACAAAATAGCAGAAAGAGAACGCGCTCCAATATACGATGTTGGCGATGTCACAGGCAAACACAGATTTACTTTTGAATCTAAAACCAATGGAGCTAAACCGATGGATTTAGCCTTAGAAGACATGTTTGGAAGCTCTCCAAAAACGATAATGACCGATGTTACTGTAGAAAAAATATACAGTGGTATTTCGTACAAAACGGATAAATTCTATGATTATTTAGATCAAGTATTACAACTTGAAGCTGTAGCCTCTAAAGATTGGTTAACAAATAAAGTAGACCGTTGTGTAGGCGGAAAAGTTGCTAAACAACAATGTGTTGGACCATTACAATTACCACTAAATAATGTTGGCGTAATGGCACTAGATTATAAAGGGAAAGAAGGTATTGCAACATCAATTGGGCACTCTCCTATTTCTGGCTTAATTAATCCTGAAGCAGGAAGTAGAAATTCAATTGCAGAAGCTTTAACAAATATTATTTGGGCACCATTAAAAGATGGTCTTCAAAGTATTTCTTTATCTGCCAATTGGATGTGGCCTTGTAAAAACGAAGGCGAAGATGCACGTTTGTATGAAGCGGTAAAAGCGATTTCAGAATTTTCAATAGACTTAGGTATTAACGTGCCAACAGGAAAAGATTCATTATCCATGAAACAAAAATATCCTGATGGTGATGTTATTTCTCCTGGTACAGTGATTATTTCTGCTGCTGCAAATTGTATTGATATTACTAATGTTATAGAGCCTGTTTTTCAAAAAGGAAAAGGATCAATCTATTATATTAATCTATCCCAAGATTCTTATGAATTAGGTGGAAGTTCTTTTGCACAAATCAATAATAAGATAGGAAATACAACACCTAATATTAAAAGTGCTGCATACGTAAAAACGGTATTTAACACCATTCAAAATTTAATAAAAGACCAAAAAATTGTAGCCGGACACGATGTGGCTTCTGGTGGATTAATTACCACCTTATTAGAACTTTGTTTTGCTGATAATAATTTAGGTGCTGAGTTAGATTTAACCAGTCTTGGGGAAAAAGATTCCTTTAAAGTATTATTTGCTGAAAATGCAGGACTTGTTTTTCAATCTGTTGACGACTCTATTGAGTCTGTATTATCGAATGCAAATATTGAATTCCATAACATCGGAGAAGTCACTGAAAGTGATGTATTAGGTATTATTAACGGTAATGAAGTATTTACCATGACGGTTTCAAGATTAAGAGATATGTGGTTTAAGACGTCATATTTACTTGATGAGAAACAAACAGCGAATGGTTTAGCGAAAGATAGATTCGACAACTATAAAAATCAAGCTTTAGACTTTAAATTCCCTTCACATTTTACTGGTAAATTAACAAAACCAGAAGATAATAAACCGAGGCCAAAAGCAGCAATTTTAAGAGAAAAAGGAAGTAATTCTGAACGCGAAATGGCAAATGCTATGTATCTCGCTGGTTTTGATGTGAAAGATGTGCATATGACAGATTTAATTTCTGGACGTGAAACATTAGAAGATATTCAATTTTTAGGCGCTGTTGGTGGATTTAGTAATTCTGATGTATTAGGTTCTGCCAAAGGTTGGGCTGGTGCCATAAAATATAATGAGAAAGCCAATAAAGTTATTAATGAATTCTTTAAAAGAGAAGACACTTTATCAGTTGGTATTTGTAATGGTTGCCAATTAATGATGGAATTAGATTTGGTAAATCCAGAGCATGAGAATCATGGAAAAATGACCTATAATAATTCTCATAAGCATGAAAGTGGTTTTACTTCGGTTAAAATTCAAGAAAACAATTCTATTATGCTATCTAGTTTAGCTGGCAGCACATTAGGAGTTTGGATTTCACATGGCGAAGGTAAATTTAGCTTACCATATTCTGAAGATCACTATAATATTGTAGCGAAATATGGTTATGCAGAATATCCTGCAAATCCTAATGGTTCAGACTACAATACGGCCATGCTCACAGATAAAACTGGCAGACATTTGGTGACCATGCCACACATAGAACGTTCTATTTTTCAATGGAACTGGGCCAACTATCCACAAGATAGAAACGATGAAGTGTCACCATGGCTAGAAGCATTTATTAATGCTAAAAACTGGTTAACTAAATAAATTAAAATCTTACAAAAAAAAGGCTTTTACATAGTGTAAAAGCCTTTTTTATGATTATCAATTAATTTAATCTTTAACGATAAACTTAGATAAATTCAATCCTGTTGCGTTAGACAAATTTAAAATATAGGTACCTTTAGACAATTTAGAGATATCTATAGAAAATTCAGGTTTATCAAATTCACTATTTAAATTTAATATCAACTTTCCATCTAACCCAATTATTTTTACAGTTTCAATTTGGATATCATTTAACACGTTGATGTTTAAAGTATGTGCTGCAGGAATAGGATAAACTTGAAGGTTTTTATCAAAATCTGACTCATTAATAGATAGTGCTTCTGATCCAAAAAACTCTATTTCCGCAATCGTACTCCAAGCACTAGTCCTTGTATCACCAGCACTGTTAAACCTACCAAAACCAATCATCTTCACATAACGCGCAGGTGTTGACAATTGATATTGATTAAAATCCATTGTATTCGTTGCGGTTAATAATAAATCTTCAGTCTCTGGTAAAATTTTGGTAAAGTCAGCATCATTTGTTCCATTAGTAGACACCCAAATTTGATATCCGAAAGCATCAGACTTATTGGTTGTACTAAATTGAATTAAGTCTAGGTTATACTCAGACCCTAAATCATATATAATATATTCACCGTCTCCCTTATAATCACCAGAAATGACAGACCCATCTTGTGCTGCCCAAATAGATGAACTTGTATTTACTTTATCTAATGTATTTATCGCAATTTCTGGTGGACTATCACTCGCATTATCACTAGAGAAAGCATGTATAGAAACCGGACCTCCTCCTGCAACATCATTAATAAGATCATACAAATCTGTTAAATCTGCACCTTCTTGTGAAACATTTAATACACGCACTATATCATCACCTCCTGGATCTTGTGAAAAAGTTACAGACCCAGTCCTTGCGTTAACATCTGTATTTTCAGTTACTGTAACAGCTACAGTAGCATCACCAGGACTCGCGTTTACATCAATAGAAATCCAAGAGTCATTAGAAACTGCTGTCCAACTTACATTAGCATATACAGAGACATCATAACTTCCAGCTTCAGCATCTAATACGTCTAAACTTCCAACGGTAAGTGACTCTGGTATTTCAATATTACAATTACCATCAATAATGTTACTACCTAAATTATCTAAAAAACAAGCGCCTATACCATAACCAACCATATCGTCAGTTATAGGCAAATATGAGCCCATGTCTGCACCTTTTCCGGCAGAACCAGTTCCCGAAAAAGTAAAAATCTCACCATCGGCTGTAGCTGTGATTCCCGATTCTTCAGAAAAACCAGCGTTTGTTTCACCTAAAGCGCTTCCTGTATAAACGTTTCCTGTATAGTTTAATGTCGTCCCCAAATCTGCATAAGAGGTAGCGGTATCACCTGTAATAACATCAGTTATATTTGCATTACCTGTGGTAAAATAAATTAGGTTATTAGTCACGGAACCTGTAGGATCTGTTGAACCTTTATCTGTATTATAAAACAAAGGGGCATTGGTATTAATTATGGTATTGTTAGAAACAGTGATATTTTCTGATTTTTGATACCCATTAGACACACTTGTAGATGTACAAGCAACAGAGTTGTTAGCACTACCTCCTAAAAAGGTAACGCCATTGTTCCACTTGGCTTGGCTAACAACAGTTATACAATCTTGTATGTAATTATTTGTTATTAAATGCTCACTATCCGTAATTCTTATTCCACCAGTGCCATCAATATTTTCTCCTAAGAAATAATTACCTTCTACAATGGCATTAGATCCATGACGCAATACTAAAGAGCCTCTACATCGTCTAAATGTATTATTGATATAGGAATTATTTTTACTCTTATTTGTAATGATTTCATTCTCTCCATCTGCCTTTACAAAATAATTATTACTGACTGTCGCATTACTATTTACATTTTGGTATTCACTTGTTCCAATACGAATAGTTTCACTATCTCCAGAATTACTTAAGGTATTATCTATTTTTACATAATTATAAAAATAATTATTACTAATTGTGTGCCCAACGATATCACAACGCGTATTTGTTACGCCTTCATCTGGAGTAGCATTATAAGCATACTCGGCTAAAATTAATGCACCAGCACTCTCCTTATTCATAAAAGAACAATTAAGAACTGAATTATAGGTACCATACAATACAATCCATCGATGTTTAGTAATAGAACCGTCAGCTATATCATCTGCAACATCATCAGGATGAATTTCTAATCCGTCAATCGCACAATTTTGAATTGTACTATGATTAGCATAATCGAAGCCATTTCTAAACTGAATAAAATTACTAGCACCATAACCACCTTGCCAATGAAAACCGTCAACAACAACGTAATCTCCGCCAATATTCATTTGTAAGCCTCCTGTAAACTTTACACCACCTGGTGTTTCTGCTCTAAATACAATTGGGTTTGCTGCTGTCCCATTGCCTACAAAATCAATACGTTCATCAGAATCATAAATTCCATTTGCTAAGATAATTACATCTCCTGGCACATAAGATTGATCTTCTAAATCCTCAGGATCACTAATATTATACGTAGTTTGCGCGTTCAACGTAAACAATGAGGTCATCAATAATAAGATGATTAAAAAGTACATTCTTGATTTAAAGACGTAAAAAGTTTTCATACCGTTATGAATAATTGATTTAAAATAAAATTAAAACTAAAAAAATTGGAATACCAGATTGGTCAACCAATTAAAAAATCAATCTAAAAGTAGTTAAAATTTTTATATAATTTTCAAAATAAATTAAATTAAAAAAATAAATAAATTATGAATACTCTAAAAAAACTATACCTTTATTAATAAGTTGCCCTAATTTTACAACCAAATTTAGAAAATCCTTTTTATTTTCATAATTTGCAAAGTTATAATTGCAGTATACATATGACAGAGATAACCAGACTTTTTGATTTCCCATATTATCAGCTAGAGAACAAACCAAATAAATCGGCTTTTGTTACCAAATACGATGGAAAGTGGACGCACACATCCACAGCAGAATATATTTCTAAAGCGAATTCTATAAGTAGAGCTCTACTAAAATTAGGCGTTCAAAAGAACGATAAAATAGCTGTTATTTCCTCAACTAACAGAACAGAGTGGAATATTATAGATATAGGTGTGCTTCAAACAGGTGCGCAAAATATTCCTATTTACCCAACAATATCTGCCGAAGATTACGAATATGTTTTAAATCATAGTGAATCTATCTATTGTTTTGTTTCTGATTTCGAAGTTTTAGAGAAAGTTAGAAAAGTACAAGCAAACACAAAATTAAAGGAGGTTTATTCATTTAATCATATCAAAGGCTGTAAACATTACTCAGAATTATTTGAATTAGGAAAAGATGAGAGTAATCAATCAGAAGTTGAGGCAAGAAAAGATGCTGTAAAACCGAATGATTTAGCGACTATCATATATACTTCTGGAACTACCGGAAAACCTAAAGGTGTAATGCTATCTCACTGGAATATTACCAGTAATGCTCTAGATAGTTCACCACGAGTTCCTTTGGTGGAGGGAGAAAATCGTATTTTAAGTTTTTTACCTATCTGTCACATTTTTGAACGTTTATTAATTTATGTCTATCAACATGCTGGTGCTTCAATTTATTTTGCAGAAGGCATTGATAAAATTGGAGAGAACGCTAAAGAAATAAAACCAAATCTAATGAGTGTTGTTCCGCGACTACTTGAGAAAGTATTCGATAAAATAATGCTAAAAGGAGAAGAGTTAACAGGTATAAAAAAATCACTATTCTTTTGGGCTGTACAATTAGGTGAACGATGGGAACCTTATGGCGCAAATGGTCCTTGGTACGAATTTCAACTTAAAATTGCCAATAAACTAATATTTAGTAAATGGAGAGAAGCCTTAGGCGGTGAATTAGGAACAATGGTCTCTGGTAGTGCTGCATTACAACCACGTTTAGCACGCATTTTCGGCGCTGCAAAAATGTTAGTCATGGAAGGCTATGGATTAACCGAAACCTCGCCAGTTGTAGGCGTTGGTGTGTACAAAGGTAATGGCTACAAAGTCGGAACTGTTGGAAAACCCATTAGAAATGTTGAAGTTAAAATTGCCGAAGACGGCGAGCTTCTAATTAAAGGCCCTAATGTAATGTTAGGTTACTACAAGGATCCCGATAAAACGGCAAGTGTTATGACTGGAGATTATTTCCACACTGGAGATAAAGGAGAAATTGACGCTAAAGGCTTTGTAAAAATAACAGGACGTAAAAAAGAAATGTTTAAAACTTCTGGTGGAAAATATATTATTCCGCCATTATTAGAAAATGACATGAAACAGTCACTGTTTATTGAACAAATAATGGTCATAGGTGAAGGCGAAAAAATGCCAGCTGCCTTAATTCAACCAAATTTTGATTTCATTAGAGATTGGATTGATCATAAACAAAATGGTGTTGGTAAAACGGATGCCGAAATTGCTAAGTCAGACATTGTAATAAATCGCATTCAATTAGAAATCGACAAATACAACAAAAATTTTGGGAAATGGGAACAAATTAAACGTTTTGAACTCACACCAGATGTTTGGTCTATTGACGGTGGACACCTTACACCTACCATGAAAATGAAACGTGTCATAATTAAAGAAATCTATCAAGAATTGTATGATAAGATTTATCGATAAACTTTACGCATAATTTCTAATAGCAATCAAACTTAACCAAATGTTTAACGTTTCCCTAAAAAACAAGCCGTTAAACGCTGATATTTAGAGGTTTAATTCTATTTTAATATATTAGAACGTCAGAACTAATATAGTTTAAATATGAAAACCAAAACATTTATCCTTGCTGGTTGCTGTGGTGGCATTGTTAATTGGGCTTTAAGTTGGTTGAGTTACGGTTTAATTCTCCAAAGTTACTTTCCACAACCAAAAGATAATTTTAGCTCTTTAACTTTTGTGTTTTTAGGTTGCCTCACAATGGGATTCTTTTTGTCTTATTTTTATAATCGTTGGGCGCAAATTTCAACAATTACAACTGGTGCAAAAGCAGGTGCATTTATTGGTTTTTTCTTATCGCTATCGTATGGATTAATTTCTAAGGCAATGGATCCTTCCTTTACTACAGAATTATTAACCTTAAGATTAGGCACTACCATTTTAGTTGTTGGTGTTACAGGCGCTGTTGTTGGCTATGTCAACGGAAAAGTGCGACAATCGTAATATTTAAGCCTAAAAAATACATTACTAAAAATATTTCCTCTACTTTTTTTATATATTCATATATAATTTTTTTAATTTATTATGCACGCATAGTAATTTTTATTATATTTGAAATCAATACAGAATAAACATGAAGGACAAAACCATTGATTATGTACTTAGAACTACATGGCTTGCAGTAAATAAAATGTACAATGAAGAAGCTCTAAAATTTGAATCCACTATGGCAACAGGATTTACGCTTTTAAGTATTGATCCAGAAAATGGCACACCTTCAACGTCATTAGGACCAAAAATGGGCATGGAAGCTACTAGCCTTTCTCGAACTCTTAAAACCATGGAAGAAAAAGGATTAATTATTAGAAAACCCAATCCTGAAGATGGTCGTGGCGTTTTAATTTTCTTAACCGAATTTGGAAGAGAAAAAAGAGAATACTCAAAAGAAAAGGTTTTAACCTTCAACAACGCTATTAAAAATAATGTTACCCAAGAAGAGCTTCTAAACTTCTACAAAGTAGCTGAGGTCATTAATAATATGATTTCAAACAAAAAAATATACAACAACAAAGAACACATTTTAAAATAAGATGAGTAAACGCAGAATTAAAAAAATAGCCATTATAGGCTCAGGAATTATGGGAAGCGGTATCGCCTGCCATTTTGCCAATATTGGCGTAGATGTTTTATTACTAGACATCATACCTAGAGAACTTAATGATAAAGAAAAAGCTAAAGGCTTAACTTTAGAGGATAAGGCAGTTAGAAATAGATTAGTTAACGATGCCCTAACAGCTTCAATAAAATCTAAGCCGGCACCACTCTATCATCCTTCTTTTAAAACTAGAATTACAACCGGTAATCTAGAAGATGATATTGCTAAAGTAAAAGACGTCGATTGGATAATGGAGGTTGTTGTAGAACGACTAGACATTAAACAACAAGTCTTTGAAAAACTCGAAAAATATAGAACACCAGGTACGTTAATTACATCGAACACCTCTGGTATTCCTATTAAATTTATGAGTGAAGGACGTAGCGAAGATTTTCAAAAGCATTTCTGCGGAACGCACTTCTTTAATCCTGCACGTTACTTAAAGTTGTTCGAGATTATTCCAGGACCTAAAACAGATCCTGCTGTTCTAGAATTTTTAAATGGTTATGGCGAACAATTCTTAGGAAAAACATCTGTTGTCGCTAAAGATACACCAGCATTTATTGGTAATAGAATAGGAATATTTAGTATTCAAAGCTTATTCCATACCGTTAAGGATTTAGATTTAACCATCGAGGAAGTTGATAAATTATCCGGACCAGTAATTGGTCGTCCTAAATCTGCAACCTTCCGTACGGTCGATGTTGTAGGTTTAGACACTTTAGTACACGTTGCTAATGGTATTAGAGAAAACTGTCCTAATGACGAGCGTTTAGAGCTTTTTGAATTACCAGATTTCATCAATACCATGATGGAAAACAAGTGGTTAGGAAGCAAAACCGGTCAAGGATTTTATAAAAAGAATGTTTCAGCAGATGGTAAAAAAGAAATTTTATCGCTAGACTTAAACACTTTAGAATATCGCGCTGCTAAACGTGCAAAATTCGCCACCTTAGAATTAACAAAAACCGTAGATAAGGTTGTAGATCGTTTTAAAATATTAGTAAAAGGAAAAGATAAAGCTGGCGAATTCTACAGAAAGAGTTTCTCTGCTTTATTCGCTTATGTGTCCAACCGAATTCCAGAAATTACAGACGATTTATATAAAATCGATGATGCCATGAAAGCAGGATTTGGATGGGAACATGGTCCTTTTCAAATTTGGGATGCTATAGGCGTTGAAAAAGGTATCGAAATGATGCAAGCAGAAGGTTTAAAACCTGCTAATTGGGTGCAAGATATGCTGCAATCTGGTAGCGATAGCTTCTACTCTATTAAAGATGGAGCAACGTATGCTTATAACATTCCAACGAAAACTCAAGAAAAAATTCCTGGTCAAGACAGCTTTATAATTTTAGATAATATCCGTAAAACGTCTGAAGTATTTAAAAACTCAGGTGTTGTGGTAGAAGATTTAGGCGATGGTATTCTTAATGTAGAATTCCAATCTAAAATGAATACGATTGGAGGCGATGTTCTTGCAGGATTGAACAAAGCAATTGATTTAGCTGAAAAAGATTTCGCCGGATTAGTAGTTGGTAATCAAGCTGCAAACTTCTCTGTTGGTGCAAACATTGGAATGATTTTCATGATGGCTGCAGAACAAGAATACGATGAGCTAAATATGGCTATAAAATATTTCCAAGACACCATGATGCGTATGCGTTACTCGTCTATTCCAACTATTGCTGCACCTCATGGTATGGCACTTGGTGGAGGCTGTGAGTTATCTATGCACGCAGACAAAGTAGTTGCAGCAGCAGAAACTTACATCGGATTGGTTGAGTTTGGTGTTGGTGTTATTCCAGGTGGTGGAGGTTCTAAAGAAATGACTTTAAGAGCATCAGACACGTTTAAAAAAGGAGATGTACAACTCAACACGCTTCAAGAGTATTTCTTAACAATCGGAATGGCGAAAGTAGCAACATCTGCTTACGAAGCTTACGATTTAGGCATCCTTCAAAAAGGGAAAGATATTGTTGTTGTAAATAAAGACAGGCAAATTGCCGTTGCCAAACAACATGCTATGCTTATGGCCAATATGGGTTATACACAACCTGTAAAACGTACCGATGTTAAAGTCCTTGGAAAACAAGCTTTAAGTATGTTTATGGTGGGTACAGATTCTATGCAAGACAGCAACTATATTAGTGAACACGATAGAAAAATCGCCAATAAACTTGGTTATGTAATGGCTGGTGGCGACTTATCTGAACCAACTTTAGTAAGCGAACAGTATTTATTAGACCTAGAACGTGAAGCATTCTTGTCTTTATGTACTGAACGTAAAACTTTAGAAAGAATTCAGCATATGTTAACCAAAGGGAAACCTCTTAGAAATTAGAGACAAGAAGCAAGACCTTAAGATTCAAGATAATCATCTTGTTTCTTGACTCTTGATTCTATAAATCTTAAAGAAATAAAAATGAAAACAGCATATATAGTAAAAGCATACAGAACCGCAGTTGGTAAAGCACCAAAAGGCGTGTTTCGTTTTAAAAGAACAGATGAATTGGCAGCAGAAACCATCAAATACATGATGAAAGAACTGCCAGGTTTAGACCCAAAGCGTATTGACGATGTTATTGTTGGGAACGCAATGCCAGAAGGTTCGCAAGGATTAAACATGGCGCGTTTAATCTCACTTATGGGATTAGAAGTGATTGATGTTCCTGGTGTTACCGTTAACCGTTTTTGCTCTTCTGGAGTTGAAACTATCGGAATGGCAACAGCAAAAATTCAAGCAGGTATGGCAGATTGCATCATCGCTGGTGGTGCGGAAAGTATGAGTAGTGTACCAATGACTGGTTTTAAGCCAGAATTAAATTACGATGCCATTGTAAAAAATGGTCACGAAGATTATTATTGGGGCATGGGAAATACCGCAGAAGCAGTAGCTCAACAATTCAACGTATCTCGTGAAGATCAAGATGAGTTCGCCTACAACTCACACATGAAAGCGTTAAAAGCACAGGCAGAAAATCGTTTTCAAGATCAAATTGTACCAATAGAAGTTGAACAAACATATATAGATGCCAACGGAAAAAAAGCAACAAAATCTTACACAGTTACTAAAGATGAAGGTCCTCGTGCAGGAACTAACAAAGAAGCTTTAGCTAAACTAAGAGCAGTATTTGCTGCTGGTGGAAGTGTAACCGCAGGAAACTCTTCGCAAATGAGTGATGGAGCCGCTTTTGTTATGGTAATGAGTGAAGACATGGTTAAAGAATTAAATCTAGAACCTGTTGCGCGCATGGTAAACTACGCTGCTGCAGGAGTTGAGCCTCGTATTATGGGAATTGGACCCGTAAAGGCCATACCAAAAGCATTAAAACAAGCAGGTTTAAAACAAGACGATTTAGCCTTAATTGAGTTGAATGAAGCCTTTGCTTCTCAATCATTAGCCGTTATTAGAGAATTAAACCTTAATCCAGATATCATTAACGTAAACGGAGGAGCCATTGCATTAGGGCATCCATTAGGATGTACAGGTGCCAAACTATCTGTACAACTTTTTTATGAAATGCGTAAGCGTGACATGAAAGGAAAATATGGTGCAGTTACCATGTGTGTTGGTACCGGTCAAGGGGCTTGTGGCGTGTTTGAGTTTTTAAATTAGAAACAAGAGGTTTAGAGCCTAGAATCAAGACTAAATAGATTGTAAACTATGCATAATTTCAAGAAATTAAAAATTTGGAATGAAAGCATGGAGTTGGTTTCAGAATCTTATAAAATAACTCGAAGTTTTCCAAAGTTTGAAACCTATGGGCTCATGAGTCAAATGAATAGATGTGCTGTTTCAATTCCTTCAAATATATCTGAAGGCTCAAGTAAAAGCTCAAATAAACATTTTGCAACCTATTTAGAACATAGTTTGGGTTCTGCTTTTGAATGGGAAACACAACTGAATGTTGCTTTTAACGAAAACTACATTTCAGAAAAAAAATTTAAAGAATTAGAAGACAAAATAAAACAAATACAAAAAATGATATCAAGTTTCAAATCTAGACTCAAATAGTCTTGATTCTTGGTTCTTGTATCTAATAATCTAATAAAAACATGGCAACAGAAGAAAAAGACATCCTTCGTGGAGGACAATTCCTTGTAAAAGAAACAAATTGTGAAGATGTATTCACACCTGAAGATTTTTCAGAAGAGCAAACAATGATGAAAGAATCCGTAATGGAATTCAACGATCGTGAAATTATTGCTCATAAACCAAGATTTGAAGCTAAAGATTACGCCTTAACAGAAGAAGTAATGCGAAAAGCTGGCGATATGGGCTTTTTAAGTGTTGCTGTTCCCGAAGCTTATGGCGGAATGGGAATGGGCTTTGTCTCTACGGTATTAACATGCGACTATATTTCTTCGGGTACTGGATCTTTTAGTACAGCCTTTGGTGCGCACACAGGCATTGGTACTATGCCGATAACCTTATATGGTACAGAAGCACAAAAACAAAAATACGTTCCTAAACTGGCCTCTGGCGAATGGTTTGGAGCATATTGTTTAACAGAACCTGGAGCTGGCTCTGATGCTAATTCTGGTAAAACAACTGCCGAATTAACTGAAGACGGAAAGTCATATAAAATCAATGGGCAAAAAATGTGGATTTCAAACGCAGGTTTCTGTAGTTTGATGATCGTTTTTGCACGTATTGAAGATGATAAAAACATTACAGGATTTATTGTAGAATACGATGGCGATAATCCTAACGGCATTACTTTAGGTGAAGAAGAGCACAAACTAGGTATTAGAGCAAGTTCTACGCGTCAAGTATTTTTTAACGATACCGTTGTACCAGTCGAAAATATGTTAGCTGGTCGTGGTGAAGGCTTTAAAATTGCAATGAACGCCCTAAATGTTGGTCGTATCAAATTGGCTGCGGCTTGTTTAGATTCGCAAAGACGAATTTTAACAACAGCAGTTGAGTACGCAAATGAGCGTAAACAATTTAAAACACCAATATCTAATTTTGGTGCTATAAAAACTAAAATAGCAGAAATGGCAGCTAGTGCTTATGCTGGTGAGTCTGCAACATATAGAGCTGCTAAAAATATTGAAGACCGCATTGCTTTACGTGAAGCTGCTGGTAACACACACCAGGAAGCAGAGCTTAAAGGCGTAGAAGAATACGCTATAGAATGTTCAATCTTAAAAGTAGCAGTATCAGAAGATGTACAAAATTGTGCAGATGAAGGTATTCAAATTTTTGGTGGTATGGGATTCTCTGAAGAAACGCCAATGGAAGCCGCTTGGAGAGATGCTCGTATTGCACGTATTTACGAAGGAACTAACGAAATCAACAGAATGTTAGCTGTTGGTATGTTAGTAAAAAAGGCTATGAAAGGTCATGTCGATTTATTAGGTCCTGCACAAGCGGTACAGGAAGAATTAATGGGTATTCCTTCGTTTGATACACCAGATTATTCCGAATTATTTTCTGAAGAAAAGCAAATGATTGCAAAACTTAAGAAAACCTTTTTAATGGTCGCTGGTGGAGCTGTTCAAAAATTTGGACCTCAATTGGAAGAGCACCAACAATTATTAATTGCAGCTGCAGATATCTTAATTGAAATCTATATGGCAGAATCTGCAATTTTAAGAACAGAGAAAAACGTAAAACGCACTAGCGAAAAAGAGCAATCTGCTCAAATTGCTATGGCAAAACTATACCTATATCACGCTGTAGATATCGTTGAAGAAAAAGGAAAAGAAAGTATTATTTCTTTTGCTGAAGGCGACGAACAACGTATGATGTTAATGGGTCTTAAGCGTTTTACAAAATATACAAACTATCCAGATATTGTAGATCTACGTATTGAGATAGCTGAAAAAGTAAAAGCAGAAAATAAGTACTGCTTCTAATGATTCAATAATTAGACTAACTCAAATAATTCTAATTAGTAAGCCAATTCATTTGTTTGAATTGGCTTTTTTTATTTTACTATCTTTAGTTCTTTCTAAAAAACAATCATGAAAATCAAACACCTTCTTTTTTTTAGTTTTTTTTCTTCCATTTTGTATTCACAATCTAACACCGAAATATTACTTTTCGATTTAAAAATTAACGATTTTAAAATAGAATTGCTTAACCCAACAAATATTTCAAATAATGAAGGCTATGACAACCAACCTTCGTTTTTAGATGATCGTTATATTATTTTTTCATCTACAAGAAATGGCCAAACTGACATTGCTAAATACGATACACGTTACCAGGCAAAGGTTTGGGTGAACCATACAGATGGTAGCGAATACACACCTTTAAAAATTCCAAATAAACATGAAGTTTCCGCAGTACGCTTAGATCAAGACGGCAAACAACGTTTATATGCTTATAGTTTAAGTAACGGACAATCTACAGAACTCATACAAGATATGGTTGTAGCCTACTATACATGGTATGACGATTCAACTATTGTAGCATCAGTCATTACAGAAGCTAATCTAAATCTTTATGTTTTTGATATAGAAGGTAAAGTGCATATAAAGGTTAACGAAAATACGGGTAGATCAATTCATAAAATCCCAAATTCTAATCTCATAAGTTTCATCTCAAAGAAAAATGACGATCAATGGCAGATTAAGTCCTTAAATCCAATGACAGGAGATATCAAAACTGTTGCAAACACATTGCAAGGCGTTGAAGATATTTGTTGGTTAGATGATAAAACAATTCTTTCCGGAAAAGACAATATCCTTTATAAATTGACATTAAATAAAGATAATAACTGGAAAACAGTCGCCGATTTATCCTCAGCTGGCATTCAAAATATAACACGACTTTCTGCGAATTCTTCAACTTCAAACTTATTAATAGTAGGCGATGTTAACCTTACTACAGAAGTAACTGAGGACACAAATAGTGACGCTGTAGAAGCACAAAATACTGTTACTGATGACACTGCTGAAATTTCAGAGGTTGAACAAATCGTTCAAAGAAATTTAGACGCTTATAATTCTAGAGATATTGATGGTTTTATGAAAGATTATGCCGAAAACATAAAACTATACAACTACCCAAACACCTTGCGCTCTGAAGGCAAAGAAGCCATGCAAAAAAGTTATAAAACATGGTTTGAAAACGTACCAGACTTAAGAGCATTTGTTAAAAAACGTATCGTCATTGGCAATAAAGTAATTGATGAAGAGCAAGTCACTGCCAATGGCAAAATTTTTAATGCAGTCGCTATCTACGAAGTAGAGAATGGATTAATTACTAAAGTGACATTCATACAATAACTTAAATATGAAAAAAATTATAATTCTATTTTTACTATCTACCTTAATTTGCCAAGCTCAAGAGGAAAAAACCTTAGCACCAAAACTAGAAAACCTAGCATGGATTTCTGGATCGTGGCATGGTGAAGCCTTTGGTGGTATTACAGAAGAAATTTGGAGCGAACCCTCTGGTGGTTCTATGATGGCTACATTTAAATTGATACACAATGGCGAAGTTTCCTTCTATGAAATTGAAGTTATTCGTGAAATAGAAAACACACTCATTTTACAACTCAAGCATTTTAGATGGGATTTAAAAGGTTGGGAATCTAAAGATGCAACCGTAGATTTTCCTTTGATTAAGATCACAGAAAACAAAGCCATTTTTGAAGGAATGGTTTTTGAGAAAGTATCAAAAAATGAAATGAACGTCTACGTAGATATTGACAACAAAGGAAAAACTGAAACTGTAAAATTTAACTATAAAAGGAAAAATGAACCCACAAAACCTATGAATCAGTTTATAACGGTAAAAAAAGCAACCGCTAAACCTACAATAGATGGTATCGCAAATGAAACTATTTGGAAAAATAGTAATTGGTTACCCTTAGACCAAACCTGGCTAGGCAATGCATACACACCAGAAGATTTTTCTGGTCGTTATAAACTTGCTTGGACAGAAGATGCACTTTACCTTTTAGCAGAAACTACAGACGACAAGTTAGTTGATAATAACGTTGATCCATTAACAGCATGGTGGGACGATGATTGTTTAGAAATATTTGTAGACGAAGATAATAGTGGTGGCGAACATCAATTTAATCATAATGCCTTTGCCTACCATATTGCTTTAGATGGTAATGTAGTGGATATGTCTACAGATAAAACAGGAAAGTTGTACAATTCTCATATAGAATCTAAACGCGTTACTATAGACAATACAACAACATGGGAAGTAAAAATCTCATTGTATAACGATTTGTATAACGACCACGCAGATAACACGCCTATTACATTACACACCAATAAATTGATTGGTTTCGCATTAGCCTACTGCGATAATGACTATAGTATAGAACGCGAAAATTTTATTGGCTCACTACATGTTGAAGGTACAGACAAAAACAAAGGTTGGATTGACGCCAATATTTTCGGAACTTTAAAGCTTATAAATGACTAAAATATGAAGCAATACATTTTACTATTTACCCTAACTTTAGTATTAAATTCTTTCGCACAAACAGATCAAAAAATCTACGATATTATCGATGCTATTTCTGAGAAAAACCTCCGTAATGACGTAAAAAAACTATCGGACTTTGGTACACGACATACCCTTAGTGATACCGTCTCAAAAACCAGAGGTATTGGAGCCGCAAGACGATGGATAAAATCGCAATTCGATATTATTTCTAATGATTGTAATACGTGTCTTAACGTATTTTTTCAAAATAATTTTATAGAAAAAGGTGCTAATCAACGTATCGTCAAAGATGTTAACGTGGTTAATGTTGTGGCTATTCAAAAAGGTACTAAATATCCTAATCGCTATATCATAATGAGTGGCGATATTGATTCAAGAGTCACAGATCCTAATGACTTTACCTCAGATGCACCTGGCGCAAATGATAATGCCACTGGTATGGCTGGAGCATTAGAAGCGGCTCGCGTATTGTCTAAATATAAGTTTGACAATAGTATTATATATGTTGGACTTTCTGGTGAAGAGCAAGGCTTATTTGGTGGACAAGGTTTGGCAAACTATGCTAAAGAACAAAACTGGGACATTATTGGCGTTTTAAACAATGATATGATTGGCAATATTTCTGGTGTAGATGGCGTCATTGACAACCGTACATTCCGCATTTTTTCTGAACCTACAACAACTGCAGAAACAGATCCTAAAAAATTAGCCATTCAAAATAGAACACGTCGTTACTATGGAGGCGAAATTGATGGTATTTCGCGTCAATTAGCGCGCTATGTCTATAAAACGACAACTACTTATATGCCAGAAATGAACCCAATGTTGGTGTATAGATTAGATCGTTTTGGCCGTGGTGGTCATCACAAGCCTTTTAATGATATGGGATTTGCAGGTATAAGAATTATGGAAGCTCATGAAAACTATACGCAACAACATCAAGATATAAGAACAGAAAATGGGATTGATTATGGCGATACTTTTGAGCATGTAAATTTTGAGTATTGTAAAAAATTAACGGCAGTTAATGCTATAACATTAGCTAGTCTTGCATCTGCTCCACCAGCACCTACAGAAGTAGCTATTGGTGGCATTGTAGAACCTTCAGCAAAATTAAAATGGTCTAATGTCAGTGGTGCAAAAGGATACAAAATATATTGGCGAGATACCACATCACCTACTTGGGATCATAGCAGATATGTAGAAAATATTACAGAGTTTACCCTAAATGGAATTGTCATTGACAATTCATACTTTGGAGTTGCTGCAGTAGGCGAAAACGGACATGAAAGCGCTGTTGTTTTCCCCAATAAAATTATGAGATAGTAACATGAAGAATTTTTTATACATATTTATAACTCTACTCTGCGCAACGAACTGTCAAGGTCAAGGTTTACTTAGTGACAAATCTAATTTTACACGGCAAGATACTTTAAGAGGAAGTATAACTCCAGAACGTGAATGGTGGGATTTAACGTATTATCATCTTGATATCGAAGTTCTACCAGAAGAGAAATTTATTTCAGGAAAAAACACCATTCAATATAAGGTTTTACAATCGCAACAAGTGATGCAAATCGATTTACAAAACCCATTAAAGATTACTAAAGTACTTCAAAACGGAAAGGTATTAGACGTAAAACATGATGGTAATGCACATTTTATTACACTATTAGAAACTCAGAAAACAGGAACCGTAAATGCTATCGAGGTCTATTACGAAGGGCATCCAAAAGAAGCGAAACGCGCACCTTGGGATGGCGGATTTTCATGGAAAAAAGATAAGAATGGTAATCCTTTTATAGCGACGTCTTGCCAAGGATTAGGTGCTAGTGTATGGTGGCCAAACAAAGACCATATGTATGATGAAGTGGATAGTATGCTGATTAGCGTTACGAATCCAAAATCTTTAACTAATGTTTCTAATGGACGATTACGAAAATTGGTTGAGAACGACAATAATACCGTAACCTCACATTGGTTTGTCAATAACCCAATTAATAATTATGGTGTGAATATAAACATTGGTGACTACGCTAATTTTTCTGAAGTTTACCAAGGGGAAAAAGGCGATTTAGACATGAATTACTACGTGCTTAAAGACAACCTTGAAAAAGCAAAGATTCATTTTAAAGATGCGCCTAAAATGATGAAAGCGTTTGAGCACTGGTTTGGTCCTTATCCTTTTTATGAAGACAGTTTTAAACTCGTAGAAGTTCCATATTTAGGTATGGAACACCAAAGTTCTGTAACCTATGGCAATACATACAAACAAGGCTATTTGGGTCGTGATTTATCTGGCACAGGCTTAGGTCTTAAGTTCGATTTTATTATTATTCACGAAGCAGGTCACGAGTGGTTTGCCAACAATATTACCAATAAAGATATTGCAGACATGTGGATTCATGAAGGATTTACCTCTTATTCAGAAAATCTATTTTTGGACTATTATTACGGAAAAGCAGCTTCTGCCAAATACGTAATTGGTACACGTAGAAATATTCAAAATGATAAACCATTAATTGGCCATTATAACGTCAATAATGAAGGCTCTAGCGACATGTACTATAAAGGCGCAAATATGCTACATACGTTGCGTCAGTTAGTTGAAGATGATGACAAATGGCGCCAAATCTTAAGAGGAATGAATTCTAAATTTTATCATCAAACCGTAACCACAGAACAGATTGAAAATTATTTAAGCGAACAAACTGAGAAAGATTTAACAGCATTTTTCAATCAATATTTAAGAACAATTAAAATTCCGACTTTAGAATATTCAATTACAAATAATAAATTAAAATTCCGTTGGACCAATACTGTAGAAAATTTTGATATGCCAATACAAATTGAAACAGGACATCTGTCGGAATGGATTTTTCCGACAACCGAGTGGAAATCAAAAGTAATGACTTCAAATGATATACAAATTGATAACGACTTTTACGTCAATTCTAAAAAAATATAATGTCTGATATAAAGGAGCTCTATTTTAAAACAGATACCGAATGGCGAGATTGGTTACACCAAAATCACAAATCTGAAAACGGTATTTATCTCATATTCTATAAAGTAAATCACGTCATGGCATCAATGCGTTGGGAAGAAGCTGTACGCGTTGCCCTTTGCTATGGTTGGATAGATGCAACCGTAAAAAGCTTAGGCGATGGTAAACGACGTCAATATTTTTGCCCAAGAAAACCAAAAAGTGTTTGGAGCGCTGTGAATAAAAAACACCTCATAGCGTTAGAAAAAGAAAATTTAATTCATCCTTCAGGCTATGAATCAATTAAAATCGCAAAAGAAAACGGAAGTTGGTCTTCGTTAGACGCTGTTGAAAATGGCATAATCCCTAAAAACCTGCAAATCGCATTTGATGCGCATCCAAATGCTTATCAAAATTACCTCAACTTTGCACCGAGTTACAGAAAAAGTTATTTGTATTGGTTAAACCAAGCTAAAAGAGAAGCGACGCAACAAAAAAGAATCGCAGAAATTATAAAACTCTGCGATGCTAATATTAAAAGTAGTGATAATTGGTAAATTCTACAGTCCACTGATATAACTTCCGTAAGGATCTTTAAATTGAAGTCCTTCAGCATATCGATACTTGCTGAGTTTTTTAAATTGTGTTAAACCCCAAAGTATAAACTCTTTTTCAAAATAGACATCTTTTGGATCAATCTCTGGCTGATAATCTGCAATTAAAGCATCTAAAGGTGTTACCTCATCTAATTTAGCTTTATAAGTAGCATCGTCTAAATCATCTAAAAGTTCAAAACCATCACCATTAAAAAACCAAGAGATTAAATCATCATAAGGTGTTTCTTCATCTTGTTTTTGTAATTTTTCTACCTTTGGAAAATACTTAGGGAATAAGGTTTTCACAGCGTCTTCCATTAATGCATTAGCCACAAAATCTGCACCTTCTTGTTCACCTTCGTAAACCAATTCTACTTTTCCAGTTATCGCAGGAATGACACCTATAAAATCAGATAGTCTCACTGCTGTTTTAGCATCACCAGAAATTAATGCACGTCGTTCTGCTGTACTTAGTAAATTTTCAAAAGCTGTAATACTCATACGTGCACTTACACCACTTTTTACATCAACGTACTCACTTTCTCTAGCTTCAAAACTAATCTGTTCTAATAAATCTTTTGCCAATTCTGGTACGTAAACCGATTCTGATTGTCTGGTATCTAACTTCGCTTCTTGAGATGTGATGGTTCTGGCAACTACCACAGATTCTGGGTAATGCGTTAAAATCTGAGACCCAATTCTATCTTTTAATGGTGTAACAATACTTCCTCTATTGGTATAATCTTCAGGATTTGCTGTAAATACAAATTGCATATCTAATGGCAATCGTAATTTAAATCCTCTTATCTGAATATCACCTTCTTGTAAAATATTAAATAAAGCGACCTGGATTCTTGCCTGTAAATCTGGCAACTCGTTAATTACAAAAATGCAACGGTTAGCTCTTGGAATCATGCCGTAATGAATGACACGATCATCTGCATAACTCAACTTTAAATTCGCCGCTTTTATAGGATCTACATCACCTATAATATCGGCAACAGTAACATCTGGTGTTGCTAATTTCTCGGCAAAGCGTTCACTTCTATGCAACCAAGTAATTGGTGTATCATCTCCTTTTTCTGCTATAAATTCTATAGCATAGCGCGAAATTGGTTCTAAAGGATCATCATTAATTTCTGAGCCTTCTACAACAGGTATGTATTCATCTAGCAAGGTCACCATCATACGTGCTAAACGGGTTTTTGCTTGCCCTCTTAAACCTAATAGATTAATATTATGCCGCGATAAAATAGCACGTTCTAATTCTGGTATCACCGTATTTTCGTAACCATGTATACCTTCAAAGGTTGTTTTTTTATTCTTTATATTTTCAATTAAATTATCTCTCAATTCATCTTTTATAGATTTAGACTGATAACCCGATTGTTTTAGTTCGCCTAGTGTTTTTATATTCATAAATTAGCCCCTTTTAATTTCCCCATAAGGAGAAAAACTCAACGTGGGAAATTGAGCTTTAATTTCCATTTTTTCTTTATGCCTTCCCTTCGGAAAGGTTAGGATGGGCTTTTTTCACCCCTTAATCCTCTTTTTTCTGTTATTCTCGTAATCTTCAAAAATCATTTCACCTAGACCTTTTAAGCCTGTGTAAAATGCTTTCCCTCTATTTGCTTGTGTAAATTCTCTTACAAACTGCATTAAATAAGGATCTTGCGCAATCATAAACGTCGTTATAGGAATATGTAAACGCCTCGCTTGTTGCGCCATTGCATAACATTTGTTAGTTATGTATGGATCTAAGCCATTACTATTTTTATAATATTGCCCGTCTGGCAAACGCAGACAACTCGGTTTACCATCTGTTATCATAAAAATTTGCTTGTTGGTATTACGTTTTCTCCGCAACATGTCCATAGCTAATTGCAAACCTGCAACGGTATTAGTATGGTAAGGCCCAACCTTTAAATATGGTAACTCTTTAATTTTTATTGGCCAAGCATCATTCCCAAAGACTAAAATCTCTAAGGTGTCTTTTGGGTAACGCGTGGTAATTAATTCAGCCAAAGCCATAGCCACTTTCTTAGCAGGTGTAATTCTATCTTCACCATAAAGAATCATACTATGACTAATATCAATCATTAACACAGTACTCATCTGGCTTTTATGAAGTGTTTCTTCTACCACCAAATCATCTTCCGTTAGACTAAAATCGCCAATACCATTATTAATCTGAGCGTTTCTAATACTTTCCGTCATAGAAACTTTATCTAGATTATCGCCAAACTGGTAGCTTCTAAAATCACCTGTATGTTCATCGCCAAGACCAACACCTTTACTTTTGTGATTACCAGAACCACTGCGTTTTATTTTACCAAAAATCTGATCTAAGGCTTGTTGTCTTATGGCACGTTCGGTTTTTGCTGTTATAGCAAGTCCTCCTTCACCTGTTCCATTAGGATCAATTTCTTCGCGGATGTAACCTTTGTTTTTTAAATCCTCTATAAAGTCATCAATGGTATACTCTGGTGTGGTAAGTTTATATTCTTTATCTAATTGACGTAACCAATCTATAGCTTCATCAAAATCACCAGAAGTATGTGTGATTAACTCCTTAAAAATTTCAAAGAGTTTTTCAAAAGGCGATTGATAAGGCGCTTCGTACGTTTTAAATACAAAACCTCTTTTATTTATTTTTTCATTCATAGCTATGTAAAAATAATGATTTTTCATTTTAAAAAATAGTCTGTAGAAGAACTTAACAACTCCTTAAGAAATCTATCAATTCTTTTGTTTAATTTTAAGCATTACTCAACCAACCACAAATAATGAAGCATTTATTCTCTTTTGTTATACTTTGCTGTGTAACCATAATTAGCGCGCAAGACTTTTCTATAGATTTAGTAAAAAATATGCATCCAAGAAACATTGGTCCTGGTGGTATGTCTGGACGTGTTACTGCTATTGATGTTGTAACTGATAATCCAGACATAATGTATGTTGGTACGGCATCTGGAGGTCTATGGAAATCTAATTCTGGTGGTATCACTTGGACACCAATTTTTGATAAAGAAGTAACAGCTTCTATTGGTGCGGTTGAAATTCAGCAATCTAACCCAAGTGTAATTTGGGTAGGAACAGGAGAAGGCAATCCTCGTAACTCCTTAAATGGTGGTTATGGCATCTATAAATCTTTAGATGGTGGAAAAACATGGTTGGCTATGGGTCTTGAGAAAACAAGACATATACATAGAATTATTGTAGATCCAACCAACCCAGATATTGTTTATGTGGGAGCCATTGGTTCGCCTTGGGGAGAACATCCAGAACGTGGTGTCTTTAAAACCACTGATGGTGGCGAAACATGGAACAAAGTGTTATATGTGAACAACAAAACAGGAGCGGCAGACTTAATTATGGATCCTACGAACCCAAATAAGTTAATCGCAACGCTTTGGGAACATAAACGCGAACCTTGGTTTTTTAATTCGGGTGGCGCAGGTTCTGGAATGCACATAACGCATGATGGCGGTAAAACTTGGAAAAAAATCACGGAAGAAGATGGATTCCCAAAAGGCGATTTAGGACGAATTGGTGTTGCTATAGCACCAAATAAACCTGATGTTATTTATGCTTTGGTAGAAGCCAAAAAAAATGCACTGTACAAAAGTGAAGATGGTGGTGATAAATGGAAAAAAATAAATGATAAAAGTGATATTGGAAACAGACCATTCTATTATTCTGAAATTTATGTAGATCCTGAAAATGAAAACAGAGTGTATTCAGTTTTCACATACGTTAATGTTTCTGAAGATGGTGGCAAAAACTTTAAGCAATTAATGCCTGCTTATGGCGTAGATAATGGTGTGCATCCAGATCATCATGCTTGGTGGATTCATCCTGAAAACGGAAAATTTATGATTGATGGTAATGATGGTGGCATGAATATCACTAAAGATGGTGGTAAAACTTGGCGATTTATTGGGAACCTTCCTGTCGCACAATTCTATCATATCAATGTCGATAATGAATTTCCATATAACGTGTATGGTGGTATGCAAGACAATGGATCTTGGAGAGGACCAGCCTATGTTTGGCGTGCCCAAGGCATAAGAAATAGCTATTGGCAAGAAATAAGTTTTGGTGATGGTTTTGACGTAATACCAGATAAAGACAATTCGCGATACGGCTGGACAATGAGTCAACAAGGCTATGTGAGCCGATATGACTGGCAAACAGGAAACAATTATATGGTAAGACCTACACATTCTGATCCTGACGTAAAATTACGTTTTAATTGGAATTCCGCTATTAACATTGACCCTTTTAATAATGCTACTGTTTACTTTGGCAGTCAGTTTGTTCATAAATCTACAGACAAAGGCGAAACCTGGACGGTTATTTCTCCTGATCTCACAACCAATGATCCTTCAAAATTAAAACAATCTGAAAGTGGTGGACTCACTTTAGATGCCACAGGTGCAGAAAACCACTGTACAGTTTTAGTTATAGAACCTTCACCTGTAGAAAAAAATATGCTTTGGGTTGGCACTGACGATGGACGCGTGCATTACACCATAAATGGTGGCGAATCTTGGACCGAAGTTTCAAAAAACATTAAAGACTTACCTAAAGGCAGTTGGATAGCGCAAATAAAAGCCTCTAACAAAAACAAAGGTGAAGCACTTTTAATTGCAAATGATTACAGAAGATTTAACTATACGCCTTATGCTTACCGCACTAAAAACTATGGTAAATCCTGGGAACGTATTGTCGATGTTGATGATGTACAAAGTTATACATTGGCTATTGTTGAAGACTTAGTAGAACCTAATCTTTTATTCTTAGGAACAGATGATGGTTTATATGTTTCTTTAGATGCTGGAGACCATTGGACCAAATGGACTGAAGGCTTTCCTACAACTTCTGTAAAAGATTTGGTTATTCACCCAAGAGAACACGATTTAGTGATTGGTACGTTTGGACGAGCGGCTTGGGTTTTAGATGATATTAAACCATTGAGAGACATGGCAAAAGACAAATCTATTATAGATGCTTCAATTAAACTTTTTGAACCACCAACAGTGTATCAAGCCGCGTATCAACAACCAACAGGAAGCCGTTTTGGAGCCGATGCTATGTATCAAGGTGAGAATAGAAAAGGTGGTGCAACGTTTTCTTATTTAATTAATAAAAAAGAAGACGTCAAGTCTGACATAAAAGCGAACGCAAAAAAAGGAGATAAAAACATTAGTGACAAGAAAATTGGGCTAAATGAAGATTCTGATGACAACAATATTGATAAAGACAAAGAAGAATCTCTAGTAAAATGGGATTCTCTAACATTAAAAATATACGATGGCGAGCGATTAATAAGAACTTTGAAAACAAAAGCACCAAAAGACAACGGGATTCATAGGTGGACGTGGAGAATGCGTGAGTCTGGAGCTGACAGACCGTCTAGAAGAATTAGAAAAAACACTAGAGAATCTGCTGGTGTAAATGTAAAACCAGGTACTTACAGAGCCGTTCTACATTATGGTGATCAAGTATCTGAAACAACTATAAAAGTAGAATCAGATCCTAGATTAGAGGTTTCACAAAAGAATATTGATGAAGTCTATGCAGCTGCAAAACAATTAGAACAATTACAACAAACCACAGCAGATGCCGTAAAACAATTAGTAGAAAGTAAGACCATTGCGGAAACGTATAAAAAAGATTTATCTAATTTAGATAAAGACACATACAAAGAAGAGATTAAAAACTCTAAGGCCTTAATTAAATCAATTAATGGTTTATTAGATAAATATTTAGGAAAAGAGGATAAAAGGCAAGGCATTACAAGAAGTCCTGTCGTTACACCATTATCGCGTTTAAGAACTGCAAGTGGCTATGTAAATGGAAGTCAAAACGGATTAACTGCAACAGAAACAACATTAATTAAACAAGCTAAGGATGCCTTAAACACATTGCTTTCGGAAACGAATACGTTTTTTGCTAATGATTGGAAAGACTATCAAAATAAAATGCAAACCGTACAAGCCAATCCTTTTAAAGCACTTAAACATTTTAAAATAGATTAATTTTAGAAACGGTCAAAAAGTCTTTATACTAACGTTTTTATTGTTCGTTTATAAAACAACAATGTGCTATGTTAACTGCATACTTTATGACAACGTAATCGTGCAACGAGATTTATTCTACACGTTTTAAGCCGTCTAAATCTTCAACCTTAATTTGCTTTCCTGTGGTAGATATTAATCCACTTTTCTTAAATTGAGATAGAATTCTAATTGCAGATTCTGTAGCTGTACCAACAAGGTTACCATAGTCTTCTCTAGAAAGGACCACTTTTAAAAATCCATTAGAATCTTTTTCGAAAGTTTTATCGAGATATATTAAAACTTCGGCCAATCTCTGCTTAACAGAGTTCTGCGCCATATCTACAATGATATTGTCTGCTAATTTCAATTCTTTAGCCATATCCTGAAGCATATCTAAAGAAAACTTAGCGTTTTTTGTTAGGTCGTTCATTACCTCATTTTTAGGTATAAAACACACTTCCATATCATTTAGTGCAATGGCTGTAAGATTAGATTTCTCATCAGTTACTAATGAGCGTTGCCCAATTAAGTCTCCTTTAACTACAAGTTTTACAATTTGGTCTTTACCATTTGCACTCAATTTAGACAATTTACAAACACCATCTTTAACACAATAAACACCATTAATACTTTCTCCTTCTCTAAAGATAACTTCGCCTTTATTAACAAACCGTGATGTTTTGCAACCAGAAATGCGAATTAAGTCTTCTTTATCTAAAGCTCTAAGAGAGTTGAACTGTCTAATAATACATTGGTCGCACTTGCTCATAATAAAAATGGTTGATTTCAAAGTTAGTCAAAACATGACAAATATCATAGTTTAAAATCAGTTCTATTGTGACTTTTGTTGCAGGTATAATTGAGCAAAAATAAATATGAAAAACAACACGTGTTTTCATTGTGGTGATGACTGTGGGAATCATCCTATAACATTTCAAGAAAAATCATTCTGCTGTAATGGCTGTAAAACTGTTTTTGAGATTTTTAACGCGAACGACTTAACATGTTATTACGATTTACAGAATTCGCCTGGTGCCATCCCAAAAGAAATTGATGGCAAATACGATTTTCTAACGCAAGACAATATTATTGAAAAACTAACGGAATTTAGAAGCGATTCTATAGAAATTACTACGCTTTACATTCCGCATATTCACTGTAGTTCTTGTATTTGGATACTTGAAAATTTAAATAAACTCAATCCTAATATATCAGACTCTCAAGTTAATTTTGGAAAAAAGACAGTACGTGTTACATATAATTCCGAAACGACCAATTTAAAATCCGTAGTCTTATTATTGAGTTCTATTGGTTATGAACCTTATATTAGTTTAGACGATTTTAACTCTAGTAAAAAGCAAATTAACAGAACGTTAATATACAAACTTGGTGTTGCCGCTTTTGGCTTTGGAAATATTATGTTCTTATCGTTTCCTGAGTATTTTGAAGTCAATGAATTTTGGCTAGAACAATACAAACCCTTATTCCGTTGGTTAATGTTTGCCTTGTCATTACCTATAGTATTTTATGCTGCTCAAGATTATTACATTTCAGCTTTTAAAGGCCTTAGAGCAAAGCTTCTTAATATTGATGTACCGATTGCTTTAGGCGTTTCCGTACTGTTTATTCGAAGTACTATAGAAATCATGTTCGATTTGGGTTCAGGATTTTTTGATAGTCTCGCAGGTTTGGTTTTCTTTCTTTTGGTTGGTAAATTCTTTCAACAAAAAACATACGAGTTTCTCTCATTTGAGCGCGATTATAAGTCTTACTTCCCTATTGCAATCACTAAGATAGATAATGACGGAAACGAAAATTCTATTCAAGTTTACGACATAGAAAAAGGCGACCGAATTCTTATTAGAAATGAAGAATTAATTCCTGTAGATGGTATATTAATCAATGGAAATGCTAAAATAGATTACAGTTTTGTGACTGGCGAATCGCAAGCGGTTTCTAAACAGTCTGGTGACAAACTCTTTGCTGGTGGTAAACAAACCAAAGGCGTAATAGAAATGGAAGCACTAAAGTCTGTAGAGCAAAGTTACCTCACACAATTATGGAGTAATGATGTTTTTAATAAAAATAAAGCAGATGGTTTTACCTCTATTACAAATACAATTAGTAGGCATTTTACAATTACATTATTAAGTATTGCGGTCATTGCCACTATTTTTTGGCTAATCACTGATGCCAGCAAAGCCATGAATGTTTTTACCGCAGTATTAATAATAGCATGCCCTTGCGCAATTGCTCTTTCTGCACCATTTACGTTTGGCAACCTTCTTAGAATCTTTGGGAAACAAAAATTTTATGTAAAAAACGCTAGTGTTATTGAGCAACTTGCCCAAATTAACACGGTAATTTTTGATAAAACAGGAACCATAACCTCCAATAAAGAAAGTAAAGCTGAATATGATGGCGATATGTTATCTGATTCTGAAAACGTAGTGCTTAAAAATTCACTAAGAGGTTCTAATCATCCATTGAGCAGAACATTATATAAGGTTTTAAAAGAAAATAATATCGTAACACTTGATGCTTTTGAAGAACACATTGGCAAAGGTATTGAAGCGAAACACAACGCTGTAAACATGAAAATTGGTTCGGCTAGCTTTGTTGGTAATCCTAATGATACAGCGCTATTAAACACTACAGTTCATGTTAGTAGTAACAACGTTTATAAAGGAAAATTTACGTTTTATAACAGTTATAGAAAGGGCGTTTCAAAATTATTTAATCAACTAAAGCAACAGTTTGATTTGGTCATTCTATCTGGCGATAACGAAGGCGAACGTGAGAATTTAAAAAAATTACTGCCAGCCAAAACCAAACTCATTTTTAATCAAAAACCAGAAGATAAACTCGATTTTATCAAATACCATCAATCCGAAGGTGCTAAAGTATTAATGGTAGGAGATGGTCTTAATGATGCAGGTGCTTTAGCCCAAAGTGATGTTGGCATTGCTATTTCTGAAGATGTGAATGTGTTTTCGCCAGCTTGTGATGCCATTTTAGATGCCACCAAATTCGAGGAATTATACGCGTACATAACCGCTTCAAAATCGGCCATAAAAATTATTAAATGGAGCTTTG
Source organism: Winogradskyella eckloniae (assembly GCF_013249045.1). Lineage (GTDB taxonomy): Bacteria > Bacteroidota > Bacteroidia > Flavobacteriales > Flavobacteriaceae > Winogradskyella > Winogradskyella eckloniae. The sequence continues at coordinate 279,951 of NZ_JABRWP010000003.1, read as the reverse complement.
TTCTGTCATTTATTTATAACGTCATAGGCTTATATTTTGCAGTAACAGGACAATTAGAACCTGTCGTTGCCGCCATTCTTATGCCATTAAGCTCCATTAGTATCGTTGTTTTTACAACTGTTGCTACCAATTTTTTAGGTAGAAAATTAAAATAATAAATGCAACATGATAAATGTCATGTTTTACCAACGCGTTGAAACGTAATTTTGAACCATAACTTCAGTAGGTATGAGTGTTATTTATATTTTATTAACTGTTAGCGTCATTGTTGGCGTCACTTTCTTTGTCATTTTTATAATGGCAGTTAGATCTGGTCAATATGACGATGACTACACACCTTCTGTACGCATGCTCTTTGAAGACGAACTTGTAAAAGAACACAACAACACATCAAAACAAACAAAAACCGACTAATTTTTTTAATATGGAAATGCAACAATTCTATTACGATAACAAAATCGTTAAAAAATTCCTCTATGCAACAATTCTTTGGGGAGTTGTAGGTATGCTCGTAGGTCTTATTTTGGCTTTTATGTTCTTATTCCCAAACATGACCGATGGAATATCATGGTTAAGTTTTGGGCGTTTAAGACCATTACACACCAACGCAGTCATCTTTGCCTTTGTTGGTAATGCCATTTTTGCAGGCGTTTATTATTCATTACAACGTTTATTAAAAGCGAGAATGTTTAGTGATGCTTTAAGCAATATCAATTTTTGGGCATGGCAACTTATCATTGTTGGAGCCGCGATTACTTTACCTTTAGGTTATACAACATCAAAAGAATATGCCGAATTAGAATGGCCTTTTGATATCGCCATCGCTGTCGTTTGGGTTGTTTTTGGTATCAATATGATTGCGACGATTTTAAAACGTCGTCAACGTCACTTATATGTTGCCATTTGGTTTTACTTAGCCACCTTTGTAACTGTAGCTGTACTTCATATTTTTAATAGTTTAGAACTCCCTGTAAGTTTATCTGGCATGAAAAGTTATTCTGTTTACGCAGGTGTACAAGATGCATTGGTTCAGTGGTGGTACGGACATAATGCAGTTGCGTTTTTCTTAACGACACCATTTTTAGGGTTAATGTACTATTTTGTTCCTAAAGCGGCTAATAGACCTGTGTATTCTTATAGATTATCTATTGTTCACTTTTGGTCATTGATCTTTATCTATATTTGGGCAGGACCACACCACTTATTATACACAGCATTACCAGAATGGGCTCAGCACTTAGGCGTTGCCTTCTCGGTAATGTTATTAATGCCTTCTTGGGGTGGAATGATTAACGGATTGCTGACCTTACGTGGAGCTTGGGATAAAGTACGTACAGATCCCGTTTTAAAATTTATGGTTGTAGCTATTACTGGTTACGGTATGGCCACGTTTGAAGGTCCGATGTTATCACTTAAAAACGTAAATGCCATTGCGCACTTTACGGATTGGATTATTGCACACGTTCACGTTGGTGCATTAGCTTGGAATGGTTTCTTAGCCTTTGGTATGATTTATTACCTCATCCCAAAATTATTTAAAACAAAACTATACTCTATAGGATTGGCTAATGTTCATTTTTGGATTGGCACTTTAGGAATTATGTTATACGCATTACCAATGTATGTTGCAGGTTTTGCTCAAGCAAGTATGTGGAAACAATTTAATCCAGATGGCACATTAGTTTATGGTAACTTTTTAGAAACTGTAACCGAAATTATGCCAATGTATTGGATGCGTGCTATTGGCGGAACGCTATACATTACTGGTATGCTCATTTTAGTTTATAATGTGATTATGACGATTGCAAAATCTGAGCACAAAGTAACCGATGAGTTAGCAGAAGCTCCAGCATTAAAACGTGTATCAAAAAAGCGCGTATCTGGAGAAGGATGGCACACCTGGTTAGAGCGTAAACCAATTCAATTAACCATATATGCAACCATTGCCATTTTAATTGGTGGTATCGTACAAATTGTACCAACGATTGTTGTAAAATCTAATATACCTACCATAACCAGTGTAAAACCTTATACACCATTAGAATTAGAAGGTAGAGACCTTTATATAAGAGAAGGTTGTGTAGGTTGCCACTCTCAGATGGTACGTCCATTTAGATCAGAAGTTGCACGTTATGGCGAATACTCTAAAGCAGGAGAATTTGTGTACGATCATCCATTCCTTTGGGGAAGTAAGCGTACTGGACCAGATTTGCATCGACTTGGAGGAAAATACTCAGACAACTGGCACTTTAATCATATGTACGATCCTCAGAGTACCTCAACAGGTTCAATAATGCCTTCCTACAAATGGTTAATCGTTGGTGAAGGTGCTAAACTCGATAAATCCATGACTGAAAAGAAAATGGAAACAATGGTAGCCTTAGGTGTACCATATACAGAAGAAGATATTGCAAACGCGCAATCAGCAATGCTAGAACAGGGCACACAAATTGAAAAAAACTTATATAGTAATCCAGATTTTGTAGCCTCTTATGAAGCTGATAAAGCAGCCGCAGGAGCAGATTTTGTAGAAATGCGAAATAGAGAGATTGTTGCCTTAATCGCTTATTTACAGCGCTTAGGCACAGATATAAAAGTAAAAGATATAATAGAAGAAAATTCTAAAAACTAAGCAGCATGTTAAAATTTGTAAAAAACCACATGGAAAGTATCACTGGCATAGAGATATACCCAATGATATCACTTCTTATATTCTTCGTCTTTTTTGTGGTGTTATTCTATTGGGTAATCACAGCTAAAAAAGATTATATAACAACCGTTAGTAACATACCATTAGACAACCAAAACCATACTGAGATATGAGACATTTAATCCCATCATACATTAGAGTACCTGTTATCTTTTTTGCCATAGCAGGACTCATAGAATACTTTGTAGATTCTGGAGACAAACCTGCTTTTATTGAGCAGCCTGTTATTCTACTCTTCTTAATATTGGTACTATTAGTATTAATTGCTATTGAAGGCATTGTGAGTTCTATGGATAATATTCTTTTTCAAAGTTTAGATGAAGACGCTAAAAAAAGATATGTCGCTTCCCGAACTAAAACACCTGAATTTACAAAACTAAAAGCCATTTATTTAAAATTACTTGGAAACCAAAAACCAATTGAAGAAGAAGGCGAAATTATACTAGACCATAATTATGATGGTATAAAAGAATTAGATAACAATTTACCACCTTGGTGGATTTACAGTTTCTATATTTCAATTGTCTTCGCTGTAATTTATATGGTCCGTTACCATGTCTTAAATGCAGATGACCAATTTGTTGAATATGAAATAGAATACGCAGAGGCAAATGCAGCTATAGAAGAATACAAAAAAACCGCAAAAGGACTAGTAGATTTTAATACGGTAGAACTTTTAACTGAAGCCTCAGACTTAAATGCAGGTAAGAAACTATTTGAATCTAACTGTGTGGCTTGTCATAAAGCAGATGGTGGCGGAAGTATTGGTCCCAACCTTACCGATAAGCATTGGATTTTAGGTGGTGGAATTAAAAATGTTTTTAAAACTGTTTCTGAAGGTGGACGAGATGGTAAAGGTATGATATCCTGGAAAAAAGAAGGCTTGAGTCCTTTAGAGATTGCGCAAGTAGCCAGTTATGTTTTACAGTTTCAAGGTACAACACCAGCAGAACCAAAAGCTCCTGAAGGCGAAATTTGGATTGATGACAATGCCGAAAGTACAGATTCAGAATCTTCAGAAAATAATGTCGAAGATTCAATTGAAAATAACGTAGAAACTGCTAAAACGGAAGTATCAAATAACTAATAATAGTTATTTAATAGAAAAATGGAAACGCCAGATAACGAAATATTTAGAGATTCAATTGGTACCATTGATGAGGAAGGGAAACGCAAATGGGTTTTCCCTAAGAAACCCTCTGGCCCACTTTATGAAAAGCGCAAACTCGTTAGCTATTTTTTATTAGCCTTTTTACTAGCTGCTCCTTTTATAAAAATCAATGGTAATCAGTTTCTATTATTTAATATTTTAGAACGACGTTTCAATATTTTTGGTTTTCCGTTTTGGCCACAAGATTTCTATCTTTTTGTAATCTCCATGTTAATTGGTGTTATTTTTATAACACTATTTACGGTAGGCTTTGGTCGTGTTTTTTGCGGATGGATTTGTCCTCAAACCATCTTTTTAGAAATGGTTTTTAGACGCATTGAATATTGGATTGATGGTGACCGTAATAAGCAAATGCGTTTAGCTCGACAACAATGGGATGCTGAAAAAATTAGAAAACGTATTTTAAAATGGTTTATCTTTTTAATTATTTCATTTGTCATTGCTAATGTATTTTTAGCCTATTTAATTGGAGGCGATAAACTCATAAAATATATAACTGAAGGCCCTTTACAACATACAAGCACACTCATTCCTTTACTCATATTTACGGCAGTATTCTATTTTATATTCGCTTGGTTTAGAGAGCAAGTTTGTATTATAGCTTGTCCTTATGGCCGTTTACAAGGTGTATTATTAGACAATAAATCTATCGTTGTGGCCTATGATCATAAGCGTGGTGAAGCCGAAAATGGCAGAAAAAAATTCAGAAAAAACGAAGATAGAGACGCCTTAGGACATGGCGATTGTATTGATTGTTCTCAATGTGTAAATGTTTGTCCAACAGGAATAGACATTAGAAACGGTACACAATTAGAATGTGTTAACTGTACCGCATGTATAGATGAATGCGACCATATTATGGAAAGCATTAATCTTCCAAAAGGGCTGATTCGATTTGCAAGCGAAGATGAAATTGAGAAAAAAGAGCCTTTTAAACTTACGGCTCGCATGAAGGGCTATATCGCTGTACTTACCATTTTAGTTGGTATTTTGGCTGGCATGCTCTTATTACGAAGTGATGTTGAAGCACGTATTTTACGTCTGCCAGGACAACTTTACGAACATAAAGACAATGGTATTATCAGTAATGTATACACGTTTAAACTGGTTAATAAAACGTCAGAAAACATAGATGATTTAGCCTTTAAACTCCGAGGTTGGGATGGAACTATTAATGTGGTCTCGACATCAGACACTTTTAAAGTAGATGCTCAAGGTATCGCAGAAGGCACATTATTTATAGAGCTGAAGCAGAGTGATCTCTCTGGAGACAAAAATGATGTTATGATTGATCTTTATAGTAATGGCGAATTAATTGAAACTACATCAGTAACCTTTTTGGGACCAAGAAGTTTTAATTAAAACACGAGGCAATTGCTTTTATAAAGAAGCTGATTAAAAAAATGAAAACCTGAAACAAATTCAGGATAACAAACAAAACAATGGAGGTTCCCAATTGGGAAGTAGAATTATGAAATTAAATTGGGGAACAGCAATCGTTATTGCATTTGCATGCTTTATTTCATTCATTATGTACTTTGTAATTAGCATGAGTACAGATAAAAAATATGACCATGATTTGGTGGTTGAAGACTATTATGGTCAAGAATTACAATTTCAAGATGATATTAATAAAGAACAGCACGCTAAAACTTTATCCACAAATGTGACGTGGAAAAAAACAAAAGAAGGCATTTTAATTTCATTTCCAAACAATTTAGAATATAAGGATATAAAAGGAAAAGTGTTCCTATATAGACCATCTAATAAGCAATTAGATTTTGAAACGCCAATTTCATTGTCTAACCATACTTTGCTCATACCTGACAATCGTTTGTTAGATGGTCGTTGGAACCTTAAAATAGATTGGAAATACAATGCTAATTCTTATTTATTTAAAAAAGACATCAATTATTAAATGTTAGTATCTGGACTCATATTAGGTTTATTGGGAAGTTTACACTGTGTTGGCATGTGTGGACCAATAGCCTTTATGCTACCAGTAGACCGTTCTAATTCATTTAAAAAAGTAAGTCAAATTGGTATTTATCATTTTGGGCGACTTTTAGCCTATAGTCTTATCGGATTAGTTTTTGGAATTTTAGGCAAAAGCTTTTACCTTTTTGGAGTGCAACAACAGCTCTCCATTGTTATTGGGCTTTTAATGATTGTTATTGTGCTTTTACCACATAAAACAATTAGCAAATACAACCTTTCTAAACCCTTATATAAACTCATTTCTAAGGTAAAATCATCTTTAGGTAAAGCCCTTAAAAAGAAAACAGCAGACACTTTTTTAACTATTGGTTTTCTCAACGGATTTTTACCATGTGGTTTGGTCTATATGGCTGTTTTTGGCGCAGTTGCTACAGGTAGTTTATTAGAAGGCAGTTTGTATATGGTTTTATTTGGCTTTGGTACTATTCCTTTAATGACCACAGCTATTTACTTGGGTAAATTTTTAAATTCCACCATAAAGCAACACATCCAAAAAGCGATTCCTGTTTTTGTCATTGGCATAGGTGTTTTATTTATTCTTCGCGGTTTAGGCTTAGGAATTCCTTACATCTCTCCTGCTCCAATAGTTGAAATGGCTTCAAGTGCAATGGAGTGTCATTAAATTCTAATGATTTCTTATATTAGTTGCTTTAACGCTAATCATCCTTAATGAGAAAAATTATAATTGCACTAATTTGCACAACAAGTTTTCTAATGTCTTCAGCTCAAAATACTAGTGTAGAAAAATCCATTTATGGCATACAAACTGGTTTATTAGGCGTTTGGGCACACAACGAATTAAAACTTACTAACGCCATTGCGCTACGAAGTGAAATAGGCTTTGATGCAGGTGCTTTTAGTGAAAGCTTTAATGAAGATACTGAATTTTTATTTGTTTTAATTCCTGCGTTGACTATTGAACCTAGATGGTATTATAATTTAAATAAGCGTGAATCTAAATCCTATAGAACTGACGGAAATAGTGGAAATTTTATCGCTATAAAAACAACCTATCATATAGATATGGTTATAGGATCTGTACCTAATCATCTCAACTTTATTAGTGATATTTCTATTGTTCCTACTTGGGGAATTAGAAGAAATTTAGGCCAACATTTTAACTACGAAGCTGGTTTAGGTATTGGATATGGCCATTTATTTGAAGAGGAAAATGTCTATGTAAAAAACACTAATTAGGTAGCTGCAAATATCCATTTAAGACTAGGTTACCGGTTTTAAAAAACGTAAAACTCTAATCCGTAATTAATGTAATTAAATCATCATATTATGAATACAACGGCAAAACATTTGAGGTCGACAAAAAGCACAATACGATCTTTATCCATTGTACATTTTGCATTGTGCACAGGTATTATCTTATTTGGTGCCATGGCTTATTTTAATACTGAAAAGGCAGTTCTCAATTTCTCAGAAACAGAAGATATTTTCTTTTATTTAGTCCCAGCTTTTGCTATAGTATTAACCATTATCAACCACTTTTTGTTTCAAAATAATTTAAAACGGGTTAAAGCAAAAACGACATTAAAAGATAAATTAACGCACTATTACACCATTAAAATAATTCAATTTGCGTTGATTGATGGACCAGCTATTTTTGGAATTGCGATATTTTTAATCACCTCTAATCAGTATTATATAATTATTTCAATGCTGCTTTTAGCGTATTTAATTCTCTTAAGACCTACCACCAATTCAATTAAAGACGACTTAAATCTCAATGCCAGTGAATCACGTGAATTTAGGGAAGCGATACAATAAAAAACGCCAAAAAAACTATTTTGACGTTTTTAAATCGATGTAATAAAACACTAACTAATATACCTACATCGATATGGCATTATATTTTAAAGGTCATCACTGGTAGTGTAGAGTGATTGGCAATATCTTCAGAAACACTGCCTTCAAAGAAATGAGCTAAACCTTTTCTACCATGTGTGGCAACGGCAATAACATCGGCACCTGTAACATTAGCAAAGTTTAAAATTCCTTTTTCTACGGAATAATCAGAAACAACCCTAACTGAGTCTATATGATCTAGATTACCTTCTGCTTTATTTAAGAATTCAGCAATTTTCTTATCAATCTCTGAAGAGCTTCTAAAGTTTCCATCTGGCGAATTAACATACACTAATTGCATTTTAGCATTGAGTTTTTCAAAAGTTTTTCTTGCGTTTTGATACGGCTTAATAGCATCTTCTGAGAAATCACTCGCAAAAACAACATTTTCAAAATCTAATAAAATAGGATTGTGTTTAACCACCAACACAGGTATCTCTGAATGACGTACTACTTTTTCTGTATTAGAGCCTATTAAGACTTCTTTTATACCACTTACACCATGCGATCCCATAACAATAAGATCTGCATTGTGTTCTTTTGCAACGTCATTAACTTCGCTCCAAACCTTAAAATGTTTAACAATAGGTGTAACATTAATGTCTTTTAAATAGGGTTTATTTAAAAAATCATCAAACTTTTGTTCAGCAAGTTTTAAATAAAACACGGCTTCTTGGCTTAGTGTATCACTAGACGAAGAAATAATAGCATTAGACAGTTCTAACATATGCAATACGATAAGTTCAGATTCAAACTTTTGAGCTAAATTAGCTGCAGCTTCTAGGGCAAATTCTGAATGTTCAGAAAAATCCACTGGTATAATAATTTTTTTCATAATCTATTTTTTATTTACTGATGACACGTTATTATTTACTATAATTTATTCTGAGTTATATGGTCATTGAAAACAACGCTGTTTCTGGTTTTTGTCGCTGTAGGCGCAAATCAAACGCCATACAAATATTTCTAATAAAGGGTTTTCCTTTTTCTGTAACAGTAACTTGATAATCTTCAAATTGTATTAACTCATCGTTTTCAAATTCCTTGAGTTTTACAAGGACGTCTGGCAATGCTTTAAACATCAATTTATCTTGATGCCATGACGTTTTAAAATTACACATCAGGTTAAGGATATGTGTTCTAATTATTAAGTCTTCCGGAACTAAGATATGACCCTTAAACACTGGTATGATATCGTTATTTACTAAGTGATAATATTCTTCTATTGATTTTACGTTTTGAGAAAACCCATACCAACTATCGCTAATTGAAGACACACCTAAGCCAATCATTGCTTGCGTTTTAGAGGCAGTGTAACCCATAAAATTACGATGTAAACTTTTTTGTTTCATAGCTTTATAAAGGGCATCATGCTGTAAGGCAAAATGATCCATACCTATTTCCTTATAGCCTATGTTTTCTAAACGTTGTTTACCCATCTCATACTGTTTTCGTTTTTCGGCAGCTGTTGGTAGATCTTTATTTTCAAAACCACGTTGTCCGTTACCTTTTATCCAAGGGACATGCGCATAACTATAAAAAGCCAATCGGTCTGGCATTAGACTTTTCGTTTTTTCTATGGTTTCTATCACGTCTAATTCGGTTTGAAATGGTAACCCAAAAATGATGTCGTGACCCACAGAAGTATAACCAATTTCACGGGCTAATTCGGTAACATTTTTTACGTTTTCAAAAGGTTGAATACGATGAATAGCCTTCTGCACTTTAAGATTATAATCTTGGACACCAAAACTCACACGTCTAAAACCTAAATTGAATAAAGTTTGCAAATGAGCTTTGGTTGTATTGTTAGGATGACCTTCAAAACTAAATTCATAATCTTCTGCCAACTCAGCCACTCTGAGCAATTCTGTAATTAAAAACTTAAGATGCTCTGGAGAAAAGAAAGTGGGTGTACCACCTCCAAGATGCAATTCTTTTATCTTAGGTTTTTCAGTTAATTCATTACAGTATAAATTCCATTCTTTTAATACCGCATTTATATAAGGTGATTCTACACTATGTTGCTTGGTAATTCTTTTATGACATCCACAAAACGTACATAAACTTTCGCAAAACGGTAAATGGATATAAAGGCTAATGCCTTCTGAGGCATTACTCTCTTTAAAGGATTGCTTCAATGATAATTTCCATTGTTTCAATGAAAAAGAATTTAAATCCCAATATGGAACCGTAGGATAACTCGTATATCGAGGTCCTGCAACATTATATTTATTAATTAACACTTGACTCATACCACTAAATCTTGAATTCAAAATTAATAGGATGGATTGGTTTAAAACATGATTTTTATCATGTTAAACAAAAATGAAATCCTAGTAACTTTATGGTTAATTACAATTATCTGCTTAACTTTACTAAAAAAATAATCACAATATGAAACGCATACAATTCTTATCATTTTTAGCCATTTTTACTTTAGTATTAACCGCTTGTAAAGAAGACAAAAAGCAGGCAGAACCAGAGACTGTAGAAAACACAGTGAAGTATGTTGTAAAGCCTGAAGCAACAACTTTAAAATGGACAGCCTATAAAACCACCGAAAAAGTACCAGTTGCTGGTGAATTTGCGACTTTAAATTTTGAAGAAAAAGTAGGATCAACACCTCAAGAAGCCTTAAATAATTTAGAATTTTCAATTCCTATTAGTAGTTTATTTACAAAAGATGACGCTAGAGACGAAAAACTGAAGGTATCTTTTTTTGGTGCTATGATGGATACAGAGATGCTAAAAGGAACAATCCGTTTTACTGAGGATAAACCGGTTGCGCAAATTTTAATGAATGGCGTCACAGCAGATTTACCATTAGACATTACTATCACAGATGAAAGACGTGTTAACCTAAAAGGGACAATGGACTTAAAAAATTGGAAGGCTTTAGATGCTCTAAACACCTTAAACAAGGTATGCTTTGATCTTCACAAAGGTGCCGATGGTGTAAGTAAAACATGGGAAGACGTAGCGATTGAAGTCAATACATACTTACGTGAAAATTAAACTACGTTAACATAAAATATTTGTACCTTTAACATCTTATAACTCATTAACTCTTAAGTTTAGAATAATTGCGGTGATTTACTTCCCCTTATCTGCATTACATTCTAGAATATATTTCTTATGGCAGATTTAGACACATTAGTAAATCAATTTCAGAACAAAAACCAAGTGGCGTTTGAAAAGCTTTACAGTATGTATAATAAAAGTATACATGGTGTTGTATACAATATTGTAAAGGATACAGCTATTGCAGATGAAGTAATGCAAGACGTATTTATAAAAGCTTGGCATAAAGCGGACACCTACTCTTCAAAGAAAGGACGGTTTTTTACTTGGATATTAAATATTGCACGGAATGCTGCAATAGATAAGACACGATCCAAGGCCTTTAAGCAATCAAAACAAAACCTAAATGCCGATTTTTTCGTAGATATCATAGCGGGTCATGATAATTTAGATGACAGTACAGATGCCATTGGTATTAAAAAATTTGTAACCCAATTAGGAGAAAAGTGTAAAGCGGTTATTGAACTTTTATATTTTAAAGGTTTTACACAAAAGGAAACCTCAGAAGAATTACAAATGCCTATAGGTACGGTAAAAACAAGAAACCGAAACTGTATACAACAATTAAGAGATATGGTATTGTAATATGGATATAAAAGCATACATAGAAACAGGTATTTTAGAGCTTTATGTAGCTGGCCAACTTTCTGAAGCAGAAAATCAGGAAATCTACGGTCTTTTACAGCAGCATCCTGAGTTGTTACAAGAGGTTTTAGAGATTGAAAATGCTATAGTGAAACTAACAGCTGCAGTATCACCACATGCAATTGACTTTGATTCTTTTAAAGGAAAATTAAATGAAACAGATACTAAAGTTGTGGATCTTAAACCTAAGAAACCAAATTGGATATCTTATACAGGTTGGGCGGCATCAATAATTTTGGCTGGTGGCTTATTATGGACGCTAAACCAAAAAACAGCATTAGAATTACAATTACAAACGGCTGAAACCGATAAAATTTATTTAGAAACACAAATAGAGGATGCCAAAACAGATCTTGCTGCGACTAAAAATTGGTTAAGGGTAATACGTGATAAAAATATTATTACAGTACCATTAGGTGGCCAAGGCGATTTCGCTACAAGTTTTGCAAAAGTATACTGGAATAAAGCAGACAACACAATATATCTAGATGCAGAAGGACTTCCTAATGCACCACAAGGAAAAGTATGGCAGGTTTGGTCGCTTACATTAAACCCATTAACACCTACAAGTCTAGGAACCATTGAAGATTTTAACACAGATGACAATAAGATTTTCGCTATTACTAACGCTAACGAAAGCCAAGCGTTTGGGATAACGTTAGAGCCAACAGGCGGAAGTGCTTCTCCTACAATGGAACAGCTTTATACACTTGGTGTAATTGACACGACACCATAACATCCTTATTTATAAAATATAAACCATCACCTTATCGTGATGGTTTTTTTATTTCAATAGGTATATTCATATAAAAAAACACCCACTCTTTCGAGCAGGTGCTTTACCTAACAAAAAAACTCAAAAAACATCATGAAATTTTTCATGATTTAACCAACCCTAATCAGAGGTTAATTTTTTTTGCTAGCAACCAATCAACTTATATAATTTGCTTCCCCACAAATTAATAGCCGATTTCTTTTTAATTCATGTCCCTCATTTTTTTATCGCATTCGTTATCGGATTTCAGCAATAGGCTTTCAGATAATTTTAGCTATAAGTTTTTAATTTTTGAAGTCATTAACGGTCCTAATTCATACAAACTAGCAATCAACTCTTCCTTTAAAGGTTTTATTTTTTCAGTTTTTCCAGAAGCCTTATAAATTGCTGCAACATGATATAAAACAGCTGGCTCATAGGTTTTTCCATCAACGTAGGTTTCAATAATTTCCGTAGCTTTTTCTACATTTCCATTTTTAAAATAACTCCAGGCTAATAAATCATAAGATTGTGGTGTTGGCCTATTAGCTACTTCAGTTTTTGCAAGATCTAAAGCCAACTCTGGTGCTAATAAATTGTCTGTATAAAGCATCACATTATAGCCATTATACATAGCGCCATATTGTTTATTACTTACGGCTTTTTGATAACGCTTTATCGCCTCAGATTGCAATGTTAAATCCCTTTGAGATTCTGCTATGTCTGCTTTTAATAACTCGTAATCTGGAGCCTGATTATAACTAGAAATATGTTCTAAAATAGATAAAGCTTCTTCCGTATTCTGCTCATGAGAATACACAATCCATGCTATGCCTTTTTTAGCATAAGCATCATTGGGATCTAGCGCTAATGCCTTTAAAAAATATTGATAAGATTTTTTAATATCACCAGCATGACCATAAAAATCTGCAGAATTAGTATAAGCCCATTGCTTCATCCCTTTTAAATTAGACGATTCTGCAATCTTAGTTGCTTTTTCCATATTTACAATAGCACCATCTAAATTACCTTTATGGTCTTCCCATTTTGCCAATCGAATTAAATAATCAAAATCGGTTTCGTTTTTTATTTCTTTTAAATAAGCTTCTGCGTAGATGTAATTTCCTAACTCTAAATGCACATCAAAGAGCATTTTTTTTGTACCATTAATTTTATCGCCATTGGCTTTAGCCTTATGCAATATTTCAAGCGCTTCTTTAAATCGATGTTGCGATATGTAATTAGATGCTAAACTTTTTAGATAGGAGGTCGTTTTACCATTAGTAATAGTAATGGCTGCCAATAAATCTTCTTCGGCTTTTATTAAATAATCTATTTCGCTAGTAGCATTAAAAATCTGCGTATATGCATTTGCTCGTTTTACTAAATATGGATACTGATTTGGTGTCGCTTCTAATTTATCTGTCCAAAATTTTGCAGATGCCAATAAATCAGCTTGGCTCACTGTAGTTGTCATATATTTATTATAGTCTTCTGCATTAGTAACTTGCTTAGAGTTACAACTAAATGCAGCTAACAGTAATATAAGAGGAAGGATTTTTTTGATTATCATAATTCTAAATTTTTGAGTTTTTAATTAAAAATAATCTTGAAGCAAAGTCTGCACCTTGCTTCAAGATATGAAATGGTATGGTTTACCAAGGTGAGGCTAAGTATGGAAATGATGATAAAAATGCTTTATCGTTAGCATCTACATTATCATTTGATAATCCTGGATTTTCCGAAAAATCTTCACCACCAAAAATCAGTAGTAGCTCTACAGTAATAACATCATCAGCTAAAGCTCTGCCAGTTAAGACATTTGTACCATCATAAAATGTTGTGGTACCATCTAGAGACACATTAAGAACATCTGTTGCTAGTAAACCTGTAAATTGAGCAGATGTTAAGGTTAATGCATTAGCATCTGTTGGTTCATTATAAGCAGGACTTAATCCTTCTAAATTAGCCTGAAACATAGATTGAAATGCTGCACCTTGCTCTGAAGGCACTGTTGTATTAAAAGCATCTTTCGTGCCACTAGACACAAATACCGTATTTACTGCTGGTCGTCCCATTTGATCTTCTTGTATATATGTACCGCTAAAATCTGGACCACTTGGCACAATTACATCATCGTCATCACTACAATTATAAGCTGTCATTGACACTAAAATTGCAATGGCAAAAAGTTTTATATTATTAATTTTCATCTGTAAATATTTTTAAGTTTTGTTATTATTTTCTTTTAGATTCTACCCAAGTATTAATAGTTCCTGAGCTACCAATCATAGATTTTGGTACTTCTACAACTACAGACATAACATTTGTACCAGCAAAGGTATCTGTACCAGGATTGTTAAAGCTCGAAGCATTACCACCAATTATTTGTCCGTATTGCGCAAAATCCATAAAGAATGGATCATCTCTAGGGCCTGCAAAGAATTTCATACCATTTGCATTTTCTACAATTGCAGAGGCTCCATAAGCTGTAATATCAACAGAAGCCATATTAGGCGTTGTCGTTGCTATTGTACTATTTAATCCTGTTTGGCTAGGCGTCACAGGACCAAAGAAATACATTTTACCATCTCTTGGAGTTGCTTGTATTACCAAATCTTCAACATTATCACCATTGGTATCAATATTAAATTCTATGAGTACATTTTCATCAAATGCTGCATTTTGAGTGTCACTCCCAGAACCCAATAGACCTTGAACATTTGCGACAAAAGCAATGTTGGCTGCGTCTTCACCTTGAAAGGCATAAAAATCCGTGATGTCACTAGTTCCACCTTGTACTGCTGGAGCATCGATATGATCCGCAGCAATGGCAACAAATGTTGCAATACCTAATATTGCTGTTGCGATTAAAAATTTTGTTTTTTTCATAATTTTTGAGAATTTGTTAATTAATTGTGTCTCTGTTCTACCTACGAAAAAATGTAAAGGGTGGTTTTAAAAAAAGTTGTTAATGAAATAAATGATTCATTTTTCGTCATAATAATTTAAATTTGTGGGTACAAATCGAATGTTATGAATCCATCAGCTAATGGCTGGATAAAAAAACTACTCAATCAAGTTTCAAAAACGACGTATTCTGAAACCAATAATTATGAGTTTTACAATCGCTTAAAACAAGCGGGATTTATTTATGGCAGCAATATTAAAGTTGTACTAGATATTGTTAAACCCTTTGATTTTACTGAAGAAGAGCGTTGTAAGATCAATCTACTCCTTACCTACTATTTCATTTATAGCAAAGTAAATCCTGAAGAAGATTTTATTAATAGTCTTATTAGATATTACAAAACTATTAGTGCACAAAAACGCTCATTTTTTGAAGAATTATTTGGCGATAAAACACCAGATAGTTTGCTCGAAAAGATGATCCATAAGCGTATTCATATCGATGATAATATTATTTCAAAAAGTTTTAATTATTTTCTAATTAATGCTCTTTTGTTTGTGGATATTTTAGGATATCAACGTTTTCTTAAAGTAGAAACTAATATTAAATCTTACGTAAATTCATTAGAATCTGCTCTAGAAACTATAGTTTTCTCGGTAATTGATAATAAGTCCGAAAAAACAGAGTATGATGAAAATCTAATAAAGTTATTTGAAGGCTCAATAAGGCATAAAAATTCAGAATTGCCATCTTATAATGATGCTATTTCTGTAATTACAGAACCATTTGAAAAACTATATGTTATTGATTTGGTGTGCATGGCATCTTGGTCAGATAAAATAATTGATACCGAAGAACGCGAATTCTTATTGCGATTAAAAAATGACTTAACCTTAGATAATGACGTCATAGCACAATCGGTTAACGATATTAATCTTTTTTATGACGAACATAAAGACGATGTTGCCTTTTTAAGTTCTAAAAACTTAGCACAAAGTTTTTACGACAATAGCAGCAAAGTCGTATCTAAACTCATTACGCGTAACAGTAAACGATTAATTAAGGAATTGTCTGAAAGTAAAGAAGCCATGACGCTATTAGCGCAATCGACACAACGAAACCTAAGCGATGATGAGCAGAAAAAAATTCAAACACAGTTATTAGACATATTTAAGTCCATACCTAGTTTAGCCATTTTTATGTTACCAGGAGGCATGCTGCTGCTCCCTTTATTTGTGAAGTTTATCCCTAAATTGTTGCCTTCTGCTTTTGACGAAAATAGAATTGAGGATAAAGATGAATCAAATGAAGATTAAGTTAGCAGAACGACAAAAGATACTTGTATTACTCTTCATAGTGTTTATAAGTATTGGATGTTCTGAAAATAAAATAACCAACACGCAACTTGTAGAAAACTATTATGATGGCTTTCAATCTTCTAATTTTCTTCAAGTTAAAAATGTTATTGATGACAGTCTTACCACAGTATATGGCGACTACATAACTAATTTCACAAAAGAAAATTATTATAAGCAATTTAAATGGGATTCTGTTTTTAAGCCAGATTACAAACTAATTTCCTTAAAAAAATCTGAGAAAGCAATCATAGCTACTGTATCTATAAGTTGTTCAAAGTTTGAATTTTTAAAGAACAATCCCATGATTTGTAATTATGAGTTTCAATTTAAGTCAGGGAAAATAACAAGGATAGAAGAGCTCAACTGCAGAAATATTAATTGGGATGTTTGGGCCAATCAAGTAAATGATCTTGTGGGTTGGATTGAGATTAATCATCCTGAATTAGATGGTTTTGTACATGATATGAGTCTGCAAGGCGCTCAAAATTATTTAAAAGCCATTGCTTTATATAATAATGCGCAGCATTAGGTTTTAAGACTAAAACTCAAAATGAAGGTCAAACCACGTCTTTGGTTGTCAACTAATTTTCAACTTTCTTTGTGCGTATATGACCTCAAAAAAAATAGCACTAGAGCTACACTTTTTAGCGGATAATATTAATTTACACCATCTGATAAAACAAAAATTGTAACAAATAAGACGTATCGCCTACTAATACACTAAACAAAACATTGATTACCATGAATAATCACTATGAGTTACTAAAAATTGAGACGACTGCAAATCTTGAAACCATAAAAAAAGCATTCCGAAGAGAAATTGCCATTTATCATCCTGATAACAATAAAACACCTGAAGCCGCAGAAAAATTTGAAGCTTTAGTTGAAGCATTTGATATATTATCTACCATAGAAAAAAGAAAAATATATGATGAACTGCTACAAGCAAAACAGAATAACGTACCTATTGTTATTGAACATAAAGCGCAATATACAGAATGGCAAAAAGAAGCCAAATCAAAATCTAAAACCTATAGCGAGTTAAGTTTTCCAGATTTATTTTTGTTAGACATTTTTATAGAAGCTGGTGTTGAAGGAGCTATTTTAGGCGCTGAAACTTTAGACGGCATAGGAGATTCTGCAGAAGGCATTGGAGAAATACTAGGCGATATTGTTGGCGGAATATTAGACGGCATATAACAGTCTGTATTTACTCTAACCAATTTTTAAAATCCTTAACACGTTCTCTAGCAACTATAATTTGCTGCTCATTAAAGCGGTTTAACTTTATCTCTAGTCTAGAATTAGTATAGCTAACAATATCTTTTATGGCATTGATATTTATATAGAATTTTCTACTAATACGGAAAAATACATCTGGTTCTAATTCGTCTTCAAGCTGATCTAATGTGGCATCTAACAAATAATTTCGTCCTTCACTAGTAAACGCATAAGTTCCTTTGTTTTCACTGTAAATACATTCTATATCTTCAATATTTATAAGCTTTAAATGCTGACCTACTTTTACTGAAAAGCGTTTTTTATACTCGCGTTCTAAAGGATTTACCAGTAGGTTCTTAATGTCATTAAAATCTAAAGTAACCGACTGTTTTTGAGGCGTTCTACCTTTGTATTTATTAACCGCTGTTGTTAAATCATCCTCATCTATGGGTTTTAATAAATAATCGATACTATTAAGTTTAAAAGCTTGTAATGCATACTCGTCATAGGCTGTGGTAAAAATTACGGCCGATTTAATTTCCACTGCTTCAAAAATCTCAAACGACAAACCGTCACTCAACTGAATGTCTAAAAAAATTAAATCTGGGTGAACGTTATTTTTAAACCATTCTATAGATTCCTCTACAGAATGCAACATAGTGTTTGCATTTAAATTTACTGCCTTGAGCATGCGTTGCAAACGTCTTGCTGAAGGTTTCTCGTCTTCTATAATTATAATATTCATAGTATTCTGTACTTACTTAAGATGCTTTGGTCTATTCTGTTTTATTCCCAGAATGTAGACTCTTCTTCTTTTTCTTCTTTTAAAAATCCTTTAATTTTTTCGTCTTCCCAATTTTTATTAAAAATTTGCTTTCTTTTAAAAACGTTTATACCATGTAAACTGATGAAAACGGTCCATGCGACTAATACACTTAGATTTAAACTTATTATATTGTTTTTATAAGGTCCGGAAACTATATATAAATTATACAAAAGTAGAGCGACCACCACAAGATACAGTGCTAAATGAAGGTAAAAAATCTTAACACGTCTAACTTTTTCTTTAGCCTTTCTATAAATTTCTTTTTCTTGAGACGTCATAGTTTCAGTAATTTGAACGTTTTTTTTCATATTAGTTTTTCTCAGACTGTACTGTCTAGATGGCTTAAACTACTCCCAATGTTTGCGTTCTTTCTCCATATACTCTTCAATTTTCCTCTGCTCCCAATTTTTTCCAAACAAAAAATTTGTACCAAAAACTCCAAGAAAATGAAACAGTAAACCAATGCCCCAAAAAACTGCTGTGGCATAAGGTCCAAAACCAGTAAATCCATCACTAGAGTTCACGCCAATTAATATAATTAAGAATACATTTACAACTACGTAAACAGCTAAGTGCCAATAAAAACCAACAATTGCATCAACTTTTTTCTTAGCTCTTAAATACGCTTCTTCTTTTCTAAAATCCCGAGTATCTTCACGGTCTTCATAAGGTTCTATATGGTATTTTTCCATTGTATTAGTATTTAATCATTTTGTAATTCGTCTTTCATATACTTTTCAATTTTGCGCTCTTCCCAATCGTCACCCACTATAAGCGGAAGGCCAAATACAGAAAACGCATGAATAGCAAGGACTATGCCCCAAACCATCCAAGTCATTAAGGTTGATAAATCAAAGAAAGCCTCATTAAAAGTTTCTCCATTATTCATGTTGTTCATGACTTTAACAGCCGTAATAACCGTATTTATGAGGAGATATACGATAAGATGATTGTAAAAACGCTTCAGTTTTTCAACTTTGTTTTTAGCCTTCATTAATTTAAAATCTTCTGTTTTCATTGTATGGTCTTGTTTACTCTTTTTTATAATCCACAATAGATGATTAGATCTTCACCTTTAATTCCAGCGGCTTTTTTGATTCTCTTTGCTCATATATTCTTCAATTTTACGTTTTTCCCAACTAGAACCTAAAGCGCCATCATCTACAAAAACGCGGTATGCCTGAAAAACCAAACTTAAACCCCAACCAAATGCCGGAAACCAAAACCATTGTATCGTATAGTACGAATAGGTGTACCAAATAAATACTAAAAACGGAATAACAAATACATAAGAAATTAAACTGTAATAAAAAGCTTTTAATTCTTCTACGCGTTTTCGTGCTTTTACATAATCGTCATTAAGACGCGTTTGTGATTTTTGTGTTGTTCTCATAACTGATATTTGTTTTGTGAGCATAGGAATTGCAACTGCAAAGTCCTTTTCTCTTTGATTGATGTGTACTTTTCGTTTAGATAATAAACTGTAACGTTGCTTAATATTTTCTAGTCCAACTCCACTACTCTTTTTTACAATTTGTTTGGGTTGCAGATTATTCATCACTACCAAATGATTTCCATCTTCGTAAATGGTTACATGCAAAGGTTTATTCGAAGTAACCATATTGTGCTTTACTGCATTCTCTAAAAGTAATTGTAAGGATAGTGGCACTACTTTACTCTCTGGATTTGATGCTTTATCAGGAATTTCGAAAATAATACTATCCTCAAAGCGCATTTTTAAAAGCGACATGTACGTTCTAGCAAAATTTAATTCCTCATCTACAGTTACCAATTCTTTACTTTTTTGCTCTAAAACATAACGATAGACCTTAGATAATGAGGTTGTAAATTTTTGCGCATTTTTAGGATTTTCTTCAATTAAACTCGTTAATACATTAAGACTGTTAAATAAAAAATGTGGATCTAATTGGTTTTTTAGAGCATCGAATTTTGCGCTAGCTGTACCTGCAATAACCTTTTGCTCTTTTATTTTATTTTTTTGGTACTTGTTATAAAAATAAATAACATGAAAAATAGTAACAATTGTCAGAGTGATCCATAGCCCAAAGGAATACCCTTTCCATGATTCGTTGTTTATAAAGGTTTCAAAATCATAATCATACAACACCATTGCAGTGAAAAGTCTCAATATAAAGATGCCAATAATTGTAATATTTGTACTCCCAATTATGCCATATATAATGCGTTTTATGGTATCACCTGTTTTCCAGTGACGTTGTTCCATATAATTAAAAAACGCCATATTAGAATAGCCTAATACAAAGGCATAGAGCTGATAAAACCCAAAGTCAATTAAAAACTCATTAACGGATTTAAAGTTAAAACCTCCAGAAAATAAGTGTCCTACTACAAATACACCTGTTCCTATAGTAAACGTTAATGCGATTTTTTTTAATGACTTTTTCATCTTAGAATTAATTATGCTTTACATTCCTTTGCAACATATTCTGCGCGCTCTTTTCCCCAATTAGGATAAAACGCACTCTTTGGTTTAAAGGTATCAAAAAGTTTTATTGATGTCTCAATCTCTTCACAAAATGGTGTCGTATCTTTCCCAAAGTATTTAGCACTATTTAAGTTCCAGTCTGCTTTACAAAAGGTTGCTCTTGGATTTTCTGGTTCTAGTTCTAAAGCTTTATTATATAATTCTGTGATTTTCGCGCCATATTTCATACCGTAAGTCATGCCATCAAAAACCACCCAATTGGTATAAATCTGTGCTTGCATAATTAATATCTCTGCATTATCCGCACTAATTGCTGTTGCCAAATCTAAATGCTCTTGTGCTTTATTTAATTGTGCTTTTAAAACTGTTTCATCCTTTTCTTCCCAACTTTTTAAACTGTTAATTTGAGCTATATAATAACTTGGCAACCATTGATCTGGCTCAGCTTTCGCTATACGCTCAAACATATTTTCTGCCTCGTCAGTCTTTCCGTTTTGCCAAAAATCAAAGGCTTTAGTCATACCTTTATCAAAGGTTGTTTGTGCTTGTGTTACTGCTACTAAAGCAAGAAACAAGATGGTTAATCGTTTTTTCATAATGTTAGTCTTTATTAATTATAGTGATATTAGTATTGTTTTATCTGTGCTTAGTTGAAACTTTGCATCGTCCCATTTTGGAGGTCCCATAAATCCTGTGGCATTGTTAGAACAGCCATAATCTTCAGTAGGTATTCCAAAAAAATTGGTATCCATTTTTCCATTATCATTTTCATCATGAAAAATGGATACAGCATATGTACCTTCTGGTATATCCTTAAATGTAACCGAACAAGCGTTATTCTGTATAGCACTTATTTCACCTTTATAAGTAGTCTCTAAAAAACCGGTTGCAGAATTGTAAAGCGCAATAAACATTTTACCATCATCGTTTTGAGCCTTATTGACCTTTACGGTTATGGTAAAATTATTTTGAGCTTCAAGTTGAAAACTAAAAATTCCAATGAGTGTAATAACAATTATTTTTACGAGTCTATTCATGATTATTGGTTTTGTTTGATACAAATATCTCACAGAAGTGCTAATTATTAAAACCCGACTTACCGAATTGTAAAATATTAATGATGAATTGTATTTTATTCATTAACCTATAATATTTAGGGATAAACGTATTAATCTTATCGCGATGATCTTGATGATTCAAAGACTTTACATACATTTTAATAGCACTAATACGCCAACGTGTTATCGCCAATACTTAATTAAGTACCAATAGAATATTGTATAAACAGTTTAGATAATACGAACCTGATGTCTTTTTCCCAACTAAAATTGAAAACATTAAGAACAAAAAAAGACCATCTGTTTAGATGGTCTTTAATAATATATAATGTTTTTTTGCTTAAAACATATCTCTGCCAGCAAAATGGAATGCACTCTCAATAGCTGCATTATCATCGCTATCACTTCCATGAACTGCGTTTTCGCTAATTGAATCTGCAAACATGTTACGTATAGTACCTTCTGCTGCATCAGCAGGATTAGTAGCACCAATTAAAGTTCTAAAATCTTCAACCGCATTGTCTTTTTCTAAAACAGCTGCTACGATTGGTCCACGAGTCATATATTCTACTAACTCTCCAAAAAACGGACGTTCGCTATGAATTCCGTAAAATTCTTCAGCATCAGCCTTAGTCATTTGTGTTAATTTCATTGCTACGATTCTAAAACCAGAAGCCGTAATTTTTTCTAATATTGCACCAATGTGTCCTTTTTCAACAGCATCAGGCTTTAACATTGTAAATGTTCTGTTAGTTGCCATGTATCTTTTTTTAAATATGCTGCAAAAGTAATGTATTTCTTTAATTAATCAAGTCCTACACTTATTAAATTAGCTTCACTATTAAGCCTCTTTATAATAATCGAATTCACAAGGAATTACTTCATAATTTTAATAAAATTTTATCATTTGAAATATAAAATTTCGGTGTTATAAAATCTAAAAAAACGTATCTTCGCCATCTATGATAAAAGCGCAGATTTCAGAATTAAAAACACTATTAAGTTCACCTAAGAACATTGTTATTGTACCACATAGAAATCCAGATGGAGATGCTATGGGTTCTACACTTGGCTTGTATCATTATTTAAAATTATACAATCACAATGCAACAGTAATTGCTCCCAATGATTATCCTGATTTTTTAAAATGGTTACCAGGTGATGACACGGTTTTAAAATTTGAAACTCAGCAAGACGCTTGTATGCCGCTTATTGCAAAAGCAGACTTAATCTTTACCTTAGATTTTAATGCATTCCATAGAGCTGGTCATCAAATGGCAGTTGCGTTAGAAACTGCGTCAGCGACAAAGGTTATGATAGATCATCACCAGCAACCAGATGATTATGCAAAATATATGTATTCTGATGTTTTAATGTCTTCAACTTGTGAAATGGTGTATAATTTCATTGACATGCTTGGTGATACTCAAAAAATAGATGCAACTATGGCAACGTGTCTCTATGTAGGCATAATGACAGATACAGGATCCTTTAGGTTTCCGGCCACAACCACTAAAACGCATCAAATTATTGGAAGTTTAATTGAAAAAGGCGCTAATCATTCTGAAATTCATAATAATATTTATGATTCTAACAGTTACAGCCGTTTACAGTTATTAGGAAGAGCCATGCAAAACCTAAAAGTAATACCAGAATTAAGAACAGCATATACAACGTTATCACAAGCAGAATTAGACGAATACAACTTTAAAAAAGGAGATACTGAAGGTTTTGTGAACTATGGCTTATCATTAAACGGCATCATTTTCGCTGCCATTTTTATTGAAAACAAAAACGAAAATATCATTAAAATATCGTTACGAAGTAAAGGCACGTTTTCTGTAAATGAATTTTCTAGAGCACATTTTCATGGAGGAGGTCATACAAATGCAGCTGGTGGACGCAGTGAAACAGACTTAGAAAGTACTATAAACAAATTTATTAGTATATTACCGCAGTATAAAAACGAATTGTCCCAAACCCAAAATGGGCTTTAAATTAATTAATATGAAAAACCTACTCATTTTATTCGCCATTGCAATGGTCAGTTTTGGCTGTAAATCTCCAGAAGCAAGACTACCAGAATCTGTTCAATCTGGTTCATTTTTAAAAGCTTCAGCAGAACGAAACAAAAAACTAAACGAGTTAGAGCACAAACAAATACAAGATGTTATTAATAGTAATCCAGACCGAAATTATATCGCTTCTAAAAGTGGGTTTTGGTATGCTTACACAACTCAAATAGAAAATGACACAGTACAACCACAGTTTGGAGACGTAATAGATTTTACCTACGATGTTTCTAATATCGAAGGCGATGAGATCTACGCAAACACAAACAAAACCTATGTTATGGACAAAGAAGAATTGTTCACAGGTTTGCGCGAAGGCCTTAAACTTCTTAAACCTACAGAATCAGCTACATTTATTTTTCCATCCCAAAAAGCTTTTGGGTATTATGGAGACGAACATAAAATAGGAACAAACATTCCTTTAATTTGCGAAGTAACTTTAAACACAATTATTAAAACAAATGATTAAAAAAACGCTTACAGCTATTGTTGTACTATTATTATTTGCAAACATTTCTTGCCAAGTACAATATCCTAATTTAGACGATGGACTTTATGCAGAATTTGTAACCACAAAAGGTACAATGGTTGCCAAATTATATTACAAAAAAACGCCTGCTACAGTTGCCAACTTTGTTGCACTAGCAGAAGGAAATCATCCTTTAGCAAAAGATGAGTATAAAGGAAAACCATATTATGATGGTACAACTTTTCATAGAGTAATAGATAATTTTATGATTCAAGGTGGAGACCCAACAGCTTCTGGAATGGGTGATCCTGGTTATAAATTTGATGACGAATTTCATCCAGATTTAAAACATGATAAACCAGGCATCTTATCTATGGCTAATGGTGGACCAAATGGTAATGGAAGTCAATTTTTTATAATGGAAAGACCAGATCCAAGGTTAGATAACAAACATGCCGTATTTGGAGAACTAGTTATGGGTATTGAAATACAAGATTCTATTTCTAATGTCAAAGTAATTGACCCAAGAACTAGAAACCATAAGCCTGTTGAAGATGTTGTGATAACAAAACTAAATATTATTAGGAAAGGTGCTGAGGCAAAATCATTTGATGCGCCTAAAGTTTTTACGGAAGAATTACCTAAAATAAAAGAAAAGCAAGCTCAACTTAGAGAAGAATACAAAAAGCAAGCTGAAGAATTAGCAAAACAAGCGCAAATTGCTTTCTTAAAGAAGAACGAGAACTTAAAAGGTAGAAAAATTGAATCACCAACTGGTATGGCCATGATTTTCACACACGAAAGTGATGGTGTTACACCAGAATCTACAGATCGTGTAAATATTGAATGTGCTGGTTTCTTAGAAAACGGTGAGTTATTTTGGACAACTTGGAAAGATGTTGCTGAAAAGCATGGGAAATATGATGAGCGTGCTGACAATGCTGGTCGTTACACCTCTTTTGATATGCCTTACAATAAAACGGCTGGTTTAATCGCTGGTTTTAGAGAAGCTATGCTTAATATGAAAATTGGCGATAAAGCAAGAGTATTTATACCTTATTATTTAGGTTACGGAGAACGAGGAAATCCTCCTGTAATTCCACCTAGTGCTAACCTAATTTTCGATATTGAATTAGCAAGTATTAAAGAATAGTTTTATACTCAGATTATAAATTAAAAAAAGCAACTACTATAACCTTAGTAGTTGCTTTTTTATTTCAGTTAATTGAGACCTGTCAGGTTTTTTCATCCTTACCATAATATCGACAAGGTTTTGGAAACCTTGCAGGATTATTAAATTAAGCTTTCGGAATATGCTTTAAAATCTCTAATACAAACTCCCAATACTTCTGAGCCGAAGAAATCTGAGCACGCTCGTCAGGTGAGTGTGCGCCTTTAATATTTGGCCCAAAGCTAATCATATCCATGTTTGGGTAATTAGTTCCTAGAATTCCACATTCTAGTCCTGCGTGACAAGCTGCAACATGAGGCTTTTCTCCATTGTTTAAACGCTCGTAGATAGGAACCATAACTTTTAAAATATCAGAATCCATATTTGGTGCCCAACCAGGATAATCGCCAGAAAATTCTACTTCGCAACCTGTTAACTCAAAAGTAGCACGCAAGGTATTTGCTAAATCGTCTTTTGTACTGTCTACAGAACTACGCGTTAAACAACCAATTTTAATCGCGCCATCTTTTACAATAACTCTGGCGATGTTATTAGAAGTTTCTACTAAGCCTTCAATATCTGGACTCATTCTGTAAACACCATTGTGTGCAGCATACAATGCTCTGGTTAAACCTTCTTGAACACCTAAATCCATAATTTTTTCAGGCAGTTCTGTTTTAGAAACTATAATTTCTAAATCTGGTTCCATGGTTTTAAATTCTACTTTAAGCAAATCAGCAAAATCTTTCATTTCAGCTTCAAAAGCAGCTTCATGTACAGCGTCTATGGCAACAATAGCATTACTTTCTCTTGGAATAGCATTTCGTAAACTTCCACCATCAATTTCAGAAATTCGTAATCCGAAGTTTTCAAAACCATCAAATAATAGACGGTTCATTAATTTATTGGCATTTCCTAAACCTTCATGGATTTGCATACCTGAGTGTCCGCCTTGCAATCCTTTAACAGTAATCGTATAACCAATTTTAAATTCTGGTGTTTCTTCTTCTTTGTATTCTCTTGTTGCTGTCACATCTACACCTCCTGCGCAACCTACGCCAATCTCATCATCTTCTTCGGTATCTAAATTTAAAAGAATCTCGCCTTTAAGCAAACCACCTTTTAAACCTTGCGCACCTGTCATTCCGGTTTCTTCGTCAATTGTAAATAATGCTTCCAATGCAGGATGCGCAATAGCATCACTTTCTAAAATTGCCATAATAGTGGCAACACCTAAGCCATTATCTGCACCAAGTGTGGTTCCTTTTGCTTTTACCCAATCGCCTTCTACAAACATCTCAATTCCTTGCGTATCAAAATCGAAAACAGTATCGTTATTTTTTTGGTGCACCATATCTAAATGACTTTGCATTACAATAGGCTTTCTGTCTTCCATACCAGCCGTTGCAGGTTTGCGGATAATAACATTACCGACTTCGTCTTCAATAGTTTCTAGACCAAGATTATTTCCAAAATCTTTTATAAACTGAATCACACGTTCTTCTTTTTTAGAAGGTCGTGGTACAGCGTTTAAATCTGCGAATTTATTCCAAAGTTGTTTGGGCTCTAAGTTTCTTATTTCTGAACTCATAGTATGGTCCACAAAAGTGGATATCTTTTAAGTTAATAATTCATTTTTTAGTTGTGCAAATTTACAAAATATGAAGCAGTCTTTATTGGGATAACCAATAATGATTTAACTTTACTAATATATCATTAAGACATAACACGCATAGGACAAATAAGTAATGACAAAACGGAACCTGAAAATTCTAAAATATTATATAATTAGCGTAATATGTATTGTCGGTTGTTTCTTTCTAGAACATTCTAACATCATACCGCAACTTGTTAAATACGCAAATAATAATCGTTATAAGGGGTTTGGAACATTTTTTATAACAGGGTTATTCAAATATGGATTACTTTTCGTTAGTATTAGTACTATTTTAATCTTGAGTTTCTTATTAATCAAAGAAAGAATTAAAGAAAAAGAATAAATCAAAAACTTTTCTACTTTACCTTATCGCAACTTTGCATCTTTGAAACTTTGCAACTTTCAAACTTCCCAAGCTTCCAACTTTTCCCTAAATTTGAAACATGCGCAAAAACAAAAAACTAATCCTTGTTATTTTCTTCGGAATTCAGTTGCTGATTTTATCTCAATTAAAGCATTTTCCTGAATTTGTAGAACAATTTTACAGCAATGGAATTTATCAGTTTTTATCTAAACTATCGCGTTATGTTTTCGGCTGGCTACCAATTTCTATAGGCGATATATTTTACACTTTAGCTAGCATTTATCTAATAAGATGGCTAATTGTCAGTAGAAAACGTATTGTAAAAGACACTAAAAATTGGTTATTAGATATTGGTGCCACCTTATCACTCGCCTATTTTGCATTTCATATGCTTTGGGCTTTCAATTATTACAGACAGCCATTGTACAAGTCTTTAAATCTTGAAGCAGAATATACCACAGAGCAACTCATCACATTTACAGAACGCTTAATTACAAAATCTAATTCACTTCAAATTCAACTTGCAAAAAACGACACTATAAAAGTTGAATTACCATATTCAAAAACAGAGGTTATAGCTATGGTTAAAGATGGTTATCAACCCTTATCTGAAGAATATCCGCATTTAGAATACCATCCAAAAAGCATTAAAAAATCTATTTACAGTTTGGCGTTAACGTACATGGGATTTTCGGGTTACATCAATCCGTTTACCAATGAAGCTCAAGTAAATGGTTTAATTCCAACCTATAAATTCCCAACGACATCCTGTCACGAGGCTGCACATCAATTAGGTTATGCCGCCGAAAATGAAGCTAACTTTATTGGCAGTTTAGCTGCCATTCATAATAAAGACACTTATTTTAAATATTCTGGTTATACGTTTGCCTTGCGTTACTGTTTAGCTGAAGTTTACAAACGAGAACCAGAACGCTATGAAACCATATTACCAACCTTAAACAAAGGTATCTTGAAAAATTATCAAGAAAATCAGGACTTCTGGAACGCTTATAAAAACCCAATTGAGCCCATTTTTGAAAAAACCTTTGACAATTTCCTTAAAGCCAACAACCAATCTGCTGGTATGAAAAGCTATAGCTACGTCGTTGCCCTTTTGGTTAATTATTATGAGGACAAAACTTTGTAACACTTCTAAAAGGTAAGGTTGAGCGCAGTCGAAACCTCATTCAAACACAAAAAGTATTATTGCTTTACATACACCACACTCAGCATGGCATAAAGTGCGTAATAAAAGTTAAATCAATCATTTTATAATTCATCTTCAAACTTAAATTCCTATCTTTAAAATCATTAAACCAACCCATATATTTTATGTTAAAACATTACTTACGACTGCTCGTACTGATGTGCAGTTTTTCATTATTTGCTCAAGATTACTTTCCTAGTAATTCTGGTGTCATAGCAAATAACACTAATTACACAGCATTTACAAATGCAACGATACATGTGTCGCCAACCGAAGTGATAGACAATGCCACACTTCTTATTAAAGATGGAAAAGTGGTCAGCGTTGGTCAATCGGTTGCAATTCCGAAGAACACCACAACCATTGACCTCTCTGGTAAAACTATTTATCCTTCTTTTATTGATTTATATACCACATTTGGTGTAGAAAAACCAAAAAGACAACGAGGAGAATCTCAATATGGACCTAGCCGAAGCGGTTTTTACTGGAACGACCACGTGATGCCAGAACAAGATGTCATGACAACTTTTAAGTACGATGAAAAGTCTGCTACAGAATTACTAAATTTAGGTTTCGGAACCGTAAACACGCATTTTCCTGATGGTGTTGTGCGCGGAACTGGTGCTTTAATTGCATTAAATAACAATGCAGATAATGCCATGCGTATTATGGATAGCAGAACGTCTCAGCATTTTTCATTTAGTAAAAGTGCCAAATCTAATCAGTCTTATCCATCTTCAATTATGGGAAGCATGGCCTTATTAAGACAAATGTATCTTGATGCCGATTGGTATGCCGCAGGCCATATTGATACTAAAGATTTATCCTTAGAAGCCTTAAATAAAAACAAGAATTTATTGCAGATTTTTGAAGCTGGCAGCAGAATGAATCTTTTGCGTGCCGATAAAGTTGGCGATGCTTACAATATACAATACACCATTTTAGGTGGTGGCGACGAGTACGAACGTATTAGCGAAGTTAAAGCAACAAATGCAACCATCATTCTACCCTTAGATTTTCAATTGGCTTATGACGTTGAAGACCCTTTCTTAGCAAACACCTTGTCTTTAAGCGATATGCGTTCTTGGAATCAAGAACCACACAATCCGAGGTTATTAGCAGAAAACGGTATCAATTTCACGTTTACAACGCATGGTTTAAAATCTAAAAAGTCATTTAAAACCAACCTAATGAAAGCCATAGAAATGGGACTTTCTAAGCAAAAAGCACTAGAGGCTCTAACGACGGTTCCAGCTTCATTATTAGGAAAATCAGATGTTTTAGGGACTTTAAAAACCGGTAGCTACGCTAACTTTTTAATTACAGATGGCGATATTTTTGAAAAGAAAACCAAACTATACGAAAATTGGGTTCAAGGTACTGCTAATGTAATTTCTGATATGAGCAAAACAGATATTGATGGCGATTATACTTTCAAAATTAATGGTTCGGATTACGAATTAAATATCTCTGGTAGTACTAGTAAACCTAAGGCTAAAATTAAAAATGACGACAAGGAATTAGGGACTAAAATGAGTTATAAAAATGATTGGGCAACCTTAACATTTAAAACAGCAGACAGCACAAAACATGAATTTATTAGAATTGTTGCTAACGCTGCAAATCATAATTCTTTGAACGGAAAAGCCATACTACCTAATGGTAATGAAATGCCTTTCAATGCTATAAAAGCAAAACAAAAGGAAGATAAAAAAGATGGAAAAAAGCGACATGACGTTGTAAAGGAAACCCCTTTTATGAGTCCTATTTCGTATCCTAATTTAGCCTATGGTTTTGAAGAAAAACCTAAATCTGAAACTTTATTATTTAAAAACGCCACCGTTTGGACAAATGAAAAGGAAGGTGTTTTAGAGAACACAGACGTTTTAATAAAAGATGGAAAAATTTCTAAAATTGGCAAAAATCTTTCAAGCAAAAAAGCGAAAGTCATTGATGCTACTGGTAAACACATTACTGCTGGAATTATAGATGAACATTCGCATATTGCAGCGTCATCTATAAATGAAGGCGGACAGAATTCTTCTGCAGAAGTAACTATTGAAGATGTTTTAGATGATGAATCCATTGAAATTTATAGAAATTTAGCAGGTGGTGTTACTTCGATTCAAATTTTACATGGTTCGGCAAATCCTATTGGTGGACGTTCTGCTATTATAAAATTGAAATGGGGCGAATCTGCTGAAAACTTAATCTATGATAATTCGCCAAAGTTTATAAAATTCGCTTTAGGAGAAAACGTAAAACAATCGCGTATGCGAAGAAATTCGCGTTTCCCACAATCTCGTATGGGTGTTGAGCAAGTATTCATCGATTACTTTACTAGAGCCAAAGCTTATGATGATTTAAAGAAAAGTGGCAAACCATACCGAAAGGATATTGAAATGGAAACATTGGCCGAAATTTTAAATAGCGAACGCTTTATTTCGTGTCATTCTTATGTGCAAAGTGAAATAAATATGTTAATGAAGGTGGCAGAACAATTCGACTTTAAAATTAACACCTTTACGCATATTCTTGAAGGTTACAAAGTAGCCGATAAAATGAAAGACCATGGTGTTGGTGGTTCTACTTTTAGCGATTGGTGGGCTTATAAATACGAAGTAAATGATGCCATTCCGTACAATGCAGCAATTATGCACAATGCAGGTGTTACTGTGGCTATAAATTCTGATGATGCTGAAATGTCTAGACGACTCAACCAAGAAGCTGCTAAATCAGTAAAATATGGTGGTATTAGTGAAGAAGAGGCTTGGAAATTTGTGACTTTGAATCCGGCGAAACTTTTACATTTAGATAATCGTGTGGGAAGTTTAAAAGTTGGAAAAGATGCTGATGTAGTCTTATGGACAGACCATCCATTATCTGTATATGCCAAAGCTGAAAAGACAATTATTGAAGGTGTTACTTATTTTGACCTTAAAAAAGACAAGCAAATGCGCGAAGCGATTAAAAAGGAAAAAAGCGAGTTGATTAATCTAATGCTTCAAGATAAAAACAAAGGGTTAAAAACCCAACCTGTTAAGAAGAAAGAAGATAAATTAATGCATTGCGATACCATGGATAATGAACACCATGCTGTACACTAAAATATTAGATATGAAAACTTTAAACAAAATACATATAGCCTTATTTTTATTGTGCATTACATTAAGTTTTGCACAGCAAACGCCTGCACCAAAGCAAACCAAAGATTTTGCTATTGTTGGTGCAACCGCTCATATTGGCGATGGAACCGTTATTAAAAACAGCATAATTGTAGTCAGTAACGGAAAAATAACAACCATTGGACCAGAAGCATCTACACCACTTACAAAACAAGCCATGGCTATTATTGATGGAAAAGACAAGCATGTCTATCCTGGATTTATTGTCGCTAATGGCACATTAGGATTAGTAGAAGTAGATGCTGTAAAAGCCTCTGTAGATTTATCGGAACTTGGAACTTATAATCCGCACATTAGAAGTATTATTGCCTACAACACAGAATCTAAAGTTGTGGAATCTATGCGACCAAATGGTGTGTTGCTAGGACAAGTTGTACCAAGAGGAGGACGCATTTCTGGTACCTCATCAGTCGTTCAGTATGATGCTTGGAACTGGGAAGATGCAGCAATCAAAATGGATGATGGTATTCACATCAATTGGCCAAGCAGTTTTAGTCGTGGTCGTTGGTGGTTAGGCGAAGATGCTGGTTTAAAACCTAATAAAAATTACAACAAACAAGTTACTGAATTAGAAGCTTATTTTACAGAATCTAAAAGCTACAATAAAGGCGATAAAAAGGAATCGCATTTACCGTACGAAGCTATGTCTGGATTATTTGATGGTTCAAAACGTTTATACATTAATGTAGATGACGAAAAAGGTATTACTGACGCTGTTAATTTTGCTAAAGCACAAGGTGTTTCTAAAATTACTATTGTTGGTGCTTACCAAGCCGATAAATTAACTAGCTTCCTAAACGAAAATAATGTATCTGTTTTTCTAAGACGTGTACACACCAGACCAGAATTAGAAGATGACGATTACGATTTACCATTTAAACTCGCCAAAACTTTAGTTGACGCAGGCGTTTTGGTGGCTTTAGAACCTAGCGGACAAATGGAACGTATGAATTCTAGAAACCTTCCATTTTATGCTGGTACAACGGTTGCTCATGGTTTAACAAAAGCACAAGCGTTGCAATTAATAACTGAAAATCCGGCTAAAATATTAGGCATTGACGATTTGTATGGCACGCTTAAAGTGGGTAAAAGTGCAACTCTTTTTATAAGTGAAGGCGATGCTCTAGATATGCGAACCAATATATTAACACACGCATTTATCGATGGCAGAAGCTTAAGTTTAGAAACACACCAAACCAAACTTTGGAAACGTTATTCTGAGAAACTTAATCAGCCAGATAAATAGTTATAGTTTACACTTCTAAAGTCCCCTCAAGGGGACAGTCCTAGCAAGTTTAATCTATGGATTGTCCCCTTGAGGGGACTTTAGGGGTGTTTTTGTATAAATCAATAATTAATGAGTAGAACTATTTTTATTTTCTTCACGTTAATCTTATTCTCTTGTCAAAACGATGTAGAGCTTTTAAGGATCACTGGAACTGTTAAAAATAAAATTACAAACCTGCCCATTGCCAACATGAAACTCAAGATGAAATGTTGGTATTATGGAAATAATAGTCCAGACCAAAGTTATACAGGTAAATATGATACTATAATGCAGACTGATAATAATGGAGAGTACACAGCATATTTTAAAAAAGGAGCATTTCTATTTATTGAAACTAATGATTCTATATTTGAAAAAATTGAGGCTTCAAAACATTTAAAATGGAGCAACTATACCATAGATATTGCTATGAAACCTAAATAAAAAAAGCGAGCCATTGGGCTCGCTTTTTTTAATTCATTCAGAATGAAGTGAAAACCCTCATCTGTAATTAATGCACTTTATTCAATCACTTTTGCACCTTCTGGTTGCATAAATAATTTTGCATCTGGCGCTTTTTCAGAAAGTACTACATCTGTAAAAGCAACTGTATTTCGTTTTTCTGTTGGTAGGTTGTTTTCATATTTATACCAATCTATACTTGCTGGTACAACTAAGCCATTAACCGTTTGCCAATTGTTATATCTTATAAAATGAAAATCTTCACTGCCTCCATCTTTTCCAAAAGTAACCGTATAACCTAACCATTCCATTTTTCCCGTGTCAGCATCATAAAAAATCTTGTATTGGTCATTTGAAGATTCGCCTATACCATCTTCGTAAGAAATTAAAATTCCAGGATACGATTTACCTTCAAAAACCAATGGTTCTGTAGTTTCGTAATTAATACCATCATCAGCTAAAACAAAAGGCATGGCATAGAAATAAAACATTAAACCTTTATAAAATTTTGGCTTTCCTTTATATTCTTTTCCGTCTTTTTCACTAACCCAAAGTGTTGTACCATCAAATCCTTGTGTATAATTTGGTGTATCAATTTGTTCTGCTCTTGTTTTTAAGTTTTCAGTAATCACTTCTTTTCCTGTTGGTTTATCAATAGAGAAAGACAGTGTTTGCATTTTATTCCATGCTTCTATAGTTCCGTGAGCCTTAAAAACTTTAGAGATAGATTCTGGATAAATACTCGTTGTGATTTCTTCTGCTGCAACAGATTCAGTCATCTGTTCTGTCTCTTGTTTTGTTTCGTTTTTACATGCCACAAAAAGCATTGCAATGGCAAATAATTGTATTATTTTTTTCATGTTTTAATTTTAAGTTGAAGGGTTTGACGTAATTAATTTACTAACATTACAAAAAAAGCTTCCGAAATTATCTGAAGCTTTTTTAAATTCAATAAGCACTCTATTTAGTGACCATTAGTTTTTCAATAGTCTTCGCGTTTCCTATGGTTAATTCAACAAAATACAATCCACTTTCTAAAATTGAAATATCTAAAGTTGAAGATTGTTCTTGAATCTTGATATCTTTCAAAATCATTTTGCCTTGAATATTATAAATGTTTATCAATCCATCAGCTGGATTAGAATTTGAGATTTGAATGGTCACTTCTCCTTTTGCAGGGTTTGGAAGAAGAGTAAACCCTGTTAAATCAAAACCTGCTACGGATAATGTTTCAACAAATTCAGTTTGAAAGGTATTGGTAATAATTGGTGCATTATAATCGAAATAAATAGACGCTGTGTTTTCAATAATATCTCCAATGGCATATCCAGGATTTGGTTTTATTTTAAAATAAACATAACCATTACTTCCTTCTGCATCATCTTGCTCTGCTGGTAAATTTATATCATCAAAATACCATTCTAAACTATTACCAGTTCTGGTGACCTGATAATCATGACTAGAACGCAACATTTGGAAGCTACTTTCATCTAATTGACTATCCAAAACATCTTCAATTCTAACAAAAATGGCTTCTGCTGTGCCTACATTTTGAAAACGTATGGTATAATACAAAAACTCATCTGAAGTTACGAAATCGTCATAAACGATATCTTTTCCATGAGACTCCATTTTATCGTTGGGATCGTATGACCCAATGACTATTTCAGATAATTGAGATGTATTATTATCATCAAAAACATCATTACTGCTCGTTACGTAGGTTATAGTATTCGTTACTAATTCTCCCAATTCTATAGTTGCCGGACAATTTAAATTAACTTCAATAATTTCGCTAGCACCTGCCTCTAAATTCAAAAAATCAATTGTAAAACCAGTATCAGTTGTAGTCATAGAATAATTAGGATTTAGATTAACATTGTTAATAGTTAACGCATCATCTAGGGTAAACTCAATTGTGCCAGCACTGATTGGAAAACTGCTTAAATTTTCTAAAATAATTAAATTAGAATGATCAAATCCTGGTCTTGGATTACTTGATTGATTAACGAGATAAACCGCAACATCCTCACAACTCTGTGTATCTAAAACAGGAAAGTTTACAGTGGTAATATCACCTATGTTAGCACTAAGATTATTTATAGTGGCCGTACTAACAGTATAACAACCTAAATCCTCATCATAAACATTAAAAGAGATATCATAACTATCTGTTTCGTTTGTAACGATTATAGAAAAATTACCAATCGATGTATTGACATAATTTATTTCACCATCATTATTTTTCTCATAGGTAAAAAAGCCATTTGTAAAATCTGTTTCACCTGTATCGAGTAATCCATTTGTATTAGCATCATTAAATGCTTTTACATTTATTAATCCGATATTGTCGCAAAGTTCACCAATATCAAAACTGGCGGCATTAAAAAACACAGCACTATCGTAACCAGCATCTCCAGCATCAGCAATTACTAATTTTATATGATAAGGTTCACCAATATTTACTTCAGATTGTGCATTAAAAACGACAGTTCTACCATTAAAAGCAATAGGTGGATCACCATATGGCGTATAACCTCCAAAATAATTTTCATTTTCTGCAGGACAAGTATCATTTTCTGGATGAATTGTTCCTACAGAAATTGGAATTTCTGTACCTGGAATAACGGCAAGATTAGTAGTAACACCATTAGCATCCGTTAATAAAAATGCAAAAGCATCTGAAAACTGACATTCAAAATCACCGCCATCATACTCTTCAGAAGCCATTAAGAACTCAAAATTAATTTCATTAATGATGGGTATAAAATCAAACTCAATAACTGTGGCATTAAACGAGTTAATACCCGTTACAGCTTCTAAATCCGCATCACCTTGCCATCCTGTTGTTCCGCCAATTGCAACACTATCATTTGGTCCAGATGCAGAACTAGCATGTCCTGTAGAGATTACAATACCTTCTTCAAAAGGAAACAAATCGCTTTCATTTGTAAAATATCCTATTCCATTAGGTTCATTGGTACCCAAACTAGATCCTGTAGAATATGTGATATTAAAAACAGGGCTACAATCACCATCAACTAAAATATCGGTAACGAGTTCTTCTGTAGTGAACGCATTTTCAACAACAATAACATTTTGATCGCCTACACATGGAACTGCGAAAATATCTAATAACGTTATAGCGTAACAACCAGAAGTCACATTTTCAACTCGTACATAAATTGTTTGAGGATTATAAATATTACTATAGGATGTTGGCATTAGGATTTGATTTATTTGCATTTCAGCATCCATTTGCGATTCATAATACGATAAAGTCATATTTGTATTTCCTCCTGTTATTTCATTCTCATTTATAGTTAAATCAAATACGGTAATCTGGTCATTATCGTCATCACAAACCTCTAATGCTGTTGGCTGATTAGGCATCGGAACAGGGTTCACGATTAAATTAACTGTGGTTAATGCTGCATTTTGAGTGTCGTTGTCTTCTACCCTAATGTATATCGTTTGATAACCACTTACAATATTGGCGTAAGGTGATGGCACTGGATTAACATTATTTTCTGCATCTGTTTGGGTTTCGTGATACGTGACCGTATAGTCATTTGCACTTTGAGAACCTAATACCTGCGCGTTTAAAATTGTTAAATCAAATAACGCAAAACCATCATTATCGTCATCACAGACTGCTAAATCATTAGGTTGGTTAGCAACTTGAGCAAACATTGATGTTACTGAAAATGCGCAAAGAAAAAAGAAAAGTAATTTTTGTTTCATATTTGGTTGGGTTAATGATTCAATTATAAAACAAGTTAAACAAAAAAACACCTAAAGCCATAAATAATGACATTACATTTTACGGGCTTAATTTCTATAACTACTCATAAAACAAAAAAATCCGAATAGCTTAACTAAAACTTGGTATAAAACTCGTATTTATAAAAATGAAGATTTAAACAGGATTCTATTATTGATAAGACACATTAGCTAGAGATCGATATCGTTGCTCTTTGTCAGAGTTATATACAGGTACTACGTTAAACAGTTTTGATTTTGTGCTTTTATAATATGTAATATCTCTAAGTTGTCTTCTCATAAATTCTGAGGTATTATAAACTTCATAAACAAGGAGCTTATTATGCCTGCCTACTTTCGATTTTGTTTCTATTCTTATTTTAGAAATCAAATCATCTATTTCTTCAGGATATTTTAAGCTCATCGTTTTAGTTGACGACAAATGCGTATTACTCTCATAAACAACCCAATACATGGTTTTTTCTTCAGTTTGATTCTCTATTATTTTTTCCTTAGACACTAAATGCTCATCGTTTAGATGAATAGCAGTTTTAGTTACTTTATTCCGCTTTGCATTAGCTATAATTTCCATAAAATCGATGTCTGCACTTATAGTTTTAGTTTTCTCTATATACATTACAATCCAGTGTCGTGTCACTTTAGCTTGCACAACATAATTTCCAATGGGTACATGGCTTAATCCTATTCTGGCCTTAACACTATCTATTTTTATGGTTTCAAAATAATTTTCATTTAATATATCTATTTGATGAATCTTTAAAGTCTTACTTTCTAAAATAAGACTATCACCATGGCTATTTAATTTTTGTAATTGTAATAGGTCTCGCGCTGTAGGATTCTCATTTTTTTGAAAAATAATTTCTTGACCATAGGAAAACAAACCCATTGTTAAAAAAAGCATTAGGCAATATTTCGTAATCATTTTATTCATTTTCAAAAACTTATATATTAGAATTAAAGGTTATCGTCTACATCTTTAAACCAATAAGGTGGCACCTAATTGTTTCAATAAAACTGCAGAGGTTCTTATTATTTTTTATAACACAACAATTGCTCCAAAAAACACATTCAACCGTTTTTATTTACATTTTATATTTATTTTTCGCTTAAACACATTCTATTTTGCACGCAAAACTTCATGCCTTTAGAGACTTATGACTTATCTTTAAATAATGCGATTTAACCCAGTAAATTTTTAACTTTACCATTCTATAAAAAGCATCAACTTTTAATAAAAAAGGAGCTCTAAACGCGATATACATTTTATATGAACAAGATTATAACAAGTGCACAAAACCCATTAATTAAGCAACTCGTTCTTTTAAAAGAAAAATCTAGAGCTAGAAAAAAAACACAACAATTTTTAATTGAAGGCAAACGCGAATTATCTCTAGCCATCAAAGGCGGTTATAAGGTAAAAACACTTTTATTTTTTCCTGATTTATTCTCAGAAAGTGAAGCTAAAGCCATGTCTCAATATGACATAGATATTATTGAGATTTCTAAAGACGTATTTCAAAAATTAGCGCATAGAGATACTACTGAAGGTGTCATTGCAGTTGTTTATAGCAAAACTCACACGCTTGAAGACTTAAAACTCACCTCTAAAAATCCGCTAATTTTAGTTGCCGAAGCTCCAGAAAAACCAGGAAATATTGGCGCTTTATTGCGAACTGCAGATGCGGCCAATGTAGATGCCGTGATTATTGCTAATCCAAAATCAGATGTATACAATCCCAATATTATTCGCTCTAGTGTTGGTTGTGTGTTTACCACGGAAATTGCAATGACGAACTCTTCTGAAGCCATTGAATTTTTAAAGCACTACAATTTCAATATTTTTTCAGCAATCTTACAAGAGTCAAAGCCTTATCACATGCAAGATTACACCTTACCAACAGCCATCGTAGTTGGTACAGAAGCCACAGGATTAACTCAAGAATGGCGAGATGCTGCCACCCAAAATATTAGCATACCTATGCAAGGCGTAATTGACTCTATGAATGTTTCCGTTGCTGCCGGAATTCTTATTTTTGAAGCCAAAAGACAACGCGATTTTAAATAACAGAATGACTGCAAACACACTTTTCTACATCATCATAGCCATTATAGTCATCAACTTTATTATTGATAAAGTTTTAGATGCCATAAATGCCAAACATTACAATGACCCAATTCCAGAAGCTTTAAATGATGTTTATGATGAAACTGAATACAAAAAATCCCAAGCCTATAAAACCGTAAATTATAAATTTAGCCTAATAGCGTCTGTATTTTCTTTTGTACTTACTTTAGGTTTTCTATTATTAGATGGATTTGAATATGTTGATGGTTTAGCCAGACGTTTTTCTGAAAATCCAATAGTCATTGCATTAATATTCTTTGGAATTATTATGATTGCAAGTGACATTATCACTACACCATTTGGTTATTATAAAACCTTTGTTATTGAGGAAAAATTCGGATTTAATAAAACCACAAAAAAGACTTTTATTTTAGATAAACTGAAAGGCTTACTTATGACTGTTCTTCTTGGAGGTGGTATTATTTCCCTAATTGTGTGGTTTTATCAAATAACAGAAAATCAATTTTGGTTATATGCTTGGGGCATTATTACAATTTTCACTGTGTTTATGAATATGTTTTACTCCAAACTTATTGTGCCATTATTCAATAAACAAACACCTTTAGAGGACGGCGAACTGCGCACTAAGATTTCGGCTTATGCAGCATCTGTAGGCTTTAATCTCGAAAAAATTTTCATAATAGATGGTTCTAAACGCAGCACAAAAGCCAATGCGTATTTTTCGGGTTTTGGAAGTGAAAAACGCGTTACACTTTATGATACCTTAGTCAATGACTTAGATGACGAAGAGATTGTTGCCGTATTAGCTCACGAAGTTGGACATTACAAACGAAAACACATCATTTTTAATTTAGTTTCTTCAATACTTCTCACAGGTTTAACGCTGTTTATTCTGTCTATTTTTGTTTCAAACCCATTATTATCTCATGCCATTGGTGCGGAAGAACAGAGTTTTCATGTGGGATTAATTGCTTTTGGCCTGTTGTATGCTCCTATTTCTGAACTTACCAGTTTAATAATGAATTATATGTCTCGGGTTTTTGAATACCAAGCAGATGATTACGCAAAAAACACCTACAAGGCGGAGCCTCTCATGAGCGCATTAAAAAAATTATCTAAGAATAGTCTCAGTAATTTAACCCCTCACAAAGCATACGTCTTTATGCATTACTCGCATCCTACGCTTTTAGCGCGCATAAAAAATCTTATGGCATAACTTCACATAATTATAACATATATTACCTCGGGATTTTAATAACTTTGAAGAAAAGAAATAAAACAATTATGACAGAGTTAAAAAATAGAAAAGCAATCATAACTGGAGGAAGCAGAGGTCTAGGAAAAGCAACAGCTATTGCATTTGCTAAAGAAGGTATTGATGTCGCCATTACTGGCCGAAATGAAGACGCTTTAAAAGCTACAGTTTCAGAATTAGAAGCCCTTGGTGTTAACGCAACCTACACTGCCTTTGATGTGAGTAATTATGATGAGGTTAAAAAAAACATTTCAACATTAATTACCGCTTTAGGTACTGTAGATATTTTAGTTAATAATGCTGGTATTGCCGCTTTTGGGTCGTTTATGGATATGGAAGTCAGCCAATGGACTCAAATTATACAAACTAACGTAATGGGCATGTACTATGTTACTAAAGAAGTTTTACCACATTTAATTGATAAAAATGAAGGCGATATCATTAACGTATCATCAACGGCAGGCTTAACTGGTAATGCAACCGTTTCTGCATATTCAGCATCTAAATTTGCTGTAATTGGCATGTCGCAATCCTTAATGAAAGAAGTAAGAAAAAACAATATTAGAGTTTGCACACTAACACCAAGTACTATAGCATCTGATATGTCCATTGGATTAGGCATTGCAAATGAAAATTCTAAAGACAGTGTTTTACAGCCCGAAGATTTTGCAGAGCTCATCGTTTCTGGTTTAAAATTACCAAGACGTGCAATGATGGCCAACGCTTCATTATGGTCTACAAATCCATAATAGTTATTATCATAAAAACGCAACAAAACCCACTAAATTGTGGGTTTTGTTAGTTAATATAAATATGGTATCTTGGTTTATTCTCAAAATGAATTAGAACGACTTTTAAAATATGATTACAGACAATCCTTTATTTATTATTCCGTTTTCAACTGGACTAATTTTCTTAGTTATTGGATTTATTATGCTAAAATTCCCGCCAAAAAAAATCAATACGCTTTACGGTTACAGAACTGTGGCTTCAATGAAATCTCAAAAGCGTTGGGATTTTTCTCAAATCTATTCCGCAAAAGAAATGATAAAAATTGGAGTTGTACTGCTCCTTTTTAGCAGTATAGGATGCTATGTGTTTCCTGCCGAAAAAATAGCCATGCTTCTAGGACTTGCTTTCTTAATATTAGCAGTAATCATTTTAATTTTTCGTGTTGAAAACAAACTAAAATCACAGTTTTCTAATGAGGAATAGTCTAGGTTACAACTATAAACGCAATTAATCTCCCTAATTTTAGAAATTTCCTTCAAAAAAATAATGGTCTATTAAAAAGCTTTTACTACTTTAGTTCTATGACTGAAGAAGCCATAGAATTAGAAAATAAAGCGATAACCAAAGCTTACAAAGAGTTACTAAAAGTAAGCTATCAAACTTTAACGGATGAGGATAAGAAATTAATTCGTCATGCCTTTGAGGTTGCTGTTGATGCGCATAAGGATCAACGTCGTAAATCTGGTGAAGCATATATTTTTCATCCTATTGCTGTAGCAAAAATTGTAGCTCAAGAAATTGGCTTAGACGCTACGTCTATTGCTGCTGCCTTGTTACATGATGTGGTAGAAGACAATCCAGATTACACCATAGATGACATGGAACAATTGTTTGGAGAAACAGTTGCCAGAATTGTAGATGGGCTCACTAAAATTTCGTCCTTAAAAAAAGACATGGATGTGTCTTTACAGGCTGAAAATTTCAGAAAAATGCTACTCACATTAAATGATGATGTCAGAGTCATTATTATTAAAATTGCAGACCGTTTGCATAATATGCAAACCATGGATTCTATGCGCTCCGACAAACAAGTTAAAATAGCATCAGAAACCTTATACATTTACGCGCCTTTAGCACATAGAATAGGGCTTTACAATATTAAAACAGAACTCGAAGATTTAGGCTTAAAATATACAGAACCTGAAGTTTATAACGATATTTTAGAAAAAATAAAGGATAGTAAAGAAGATCAGGATGCTTATATCAAAGATTTTTCTAAAGTCATAGATAACTCATTAACCAAAGAAGGATTACATTACGAGATTAAAGGCCGTCCTAAATCTATTTTCAGTATTAGACGAAAAATG
Source organism: Winogradskyella eckloniae (assembly GCF_013249045.1). Classification (GTDB taxonomy): domain Bacteria; phylum Bacteroidota; class Bacteroidia; order Flavobacteriales; family Flavobacteriaceae; genus Winogradskyella; species Winogradskyella eckloniae. Next base: position 236,814 of record NZ_JABRWP010000003.1, on the reverse strand, counting down.
GTAAAACAAGGTGTTGCCTTTGAAGAAGTCTATGATAAGTTTGCCATTAGAATTATATTTAAATCAGATGTAGCTAATGAAAAATTCTTAGCTTGGAAAATATACTCTATTGTTACAGATCACTTTACACCTAACCCAATACGATTAAGAGATTGGATTTCTTCACCAAAATCTACAGGTTATGAAGCGCTTCACATCACTGTTGTAGGACCAAAAAGCCGATGGGTTGAGGTTCAAATACGAAGTGAACGTATGAACGAAATTGCAGAAAAAGGCTATGCTGCACATTACAAATATAAAAACGCCAACGATAAGGATGATAATCTAGACTTATGGATTAACCGTCTGCAAGAAGCTTTAGAAAACAATGAAGCTGACGCTGTTGATTTTGTAGAACAGTTTAAACTCAATTTATATTCAAAAGAAATTTTTGTGTTTTCGCCAAAAGGCGATTTAAAATCACTGCCTAAAGGCGCAACACCATTAGATTTTGCATTTAGCATCCATACTGAAGTTGGTATGAAAACAAGAGGTGCAAAGGTCAATGGTAAATTAGTACCCTTAAGTCATGAATTACAAAGTGGTGATCGCGTAGAAATAATGACTTCAGAAAATGCTAAACCAAACGCTAACTGGTTAGATTATGCTACAACGGCTAGAGCCCGAAGTAAAATTAAATCTGCCCTAAATGAAGATACAAAACGCATTGCAGAAGACGGAAAAGAAATTTTAAGACGAAAATTAAAGCAACTTAAAATTACTTTAAATGAGAGTTCTATTAATGAATTAGTCAACCATTTTAAATTAAATACCTCTTTAGATTTATTTTATAGAGTTGGTATTGGCACAATAGATAATACAAAGTTAAAAGCATTTGCCTCCTCTAGAAGCAATGCTATTGTTAGCTATATTAAAAACAAAATTTACAAGCCAACAGTACCAAAAGATATTCATAAGGAAGAAATCACTTCTAAATATGATATGCTCGTTTTTGGTAAAGAGGAAGAAAAACTAAATTATACATTAGCAAATTGTTGTAATCCTATACCTGGTGATAAAGTATTTGGTTTTTTAACCATTAATGATGGTATTAAGATTCATAAAAAAAACTGTCCAAATGCCTTAAGTCTACAATCTAATTATGCCTATAGAATACTACAAGCCAAATGGATAGATTCATCACAACAGGTATACACCTCTCAACTCACATTATCAGGAATTGATGATATGGGATTAGTCAATGACATTACAAAGTTGATTTCTGAGAATATGCATGTCAACATGAAAAGCCTAAGTTTTTCAAGTGATGATGGCGTTTTTACCGGTAAAATTACGGTTGATGTCCAAAATCAAACCATGCTAAAAAAACTTATTGACAACCTAAAAAAAATAAACGGAATAGACAAAGTTTCGAGAGTTTAATAAACTCATTTTCAAAACAATAACAACAAGTTAACACTTGTTCATTTCTTTAGTTTTTAATCCTTACTTTTATAATAAGTTTCAAGTTAAATTTACTTAAATTTGTTCTTTTAATTATGAATACAACCACAGAAGAAAGTAATCAAGAAATTGTAAAACGCGTTTTTACACAATTCCTTGGAGATAAAGGTCACAGAAAAACACCTGAGCGCTACGCTATACTTCAAGAAATATACGAAAGTGAAGAACACTTTGATATAGAGTCTCTTTATATTAAAATGAAAAATAAAAACTATCGTGTTAGTAGAGCAACTTTATATAATACAATTGAATTATTGTTAGAATGTGCATTGGTGCGCAAACATCAGTTTGGTAAAAGTCAAGCGCACTACGAGAAGTCATATTTCGACAAAAATCATGATCATGTTATCTTAACAGATACAGGAGAGGTTATAGAATTTTGTGATCCGCGTATTCAATCCATAAAAAAAACCATAGAAGAGGTTTTTGATATTCAAATAACAAATCATTCACTATATTTTTACGGCAACCGTAAAAAAGACGACAAATCAAATTAAAAATGGCAGTAGATTTACTACTTGGATTACAATGGGGCGACGAAGGCAAAGGAAAAATTGTCGATGTATTCACCTCTAAATACGATATTATTGCACGTTTTCAAGGTGGCCCAAATGCAGGACACACTTTAGTTTTTAACGGAAAAAAACATGTTTTACACACCATCCCTTCAGGCATTTTTCATGAAGGAAAAGTTAACCTAGTTGGCAACGGAGTGGTTATTGATCCTGTTATTTTTAAAAAAGAACTCGATAAACTAGAAGAACAAAACGTAGATTACAAAAAATCGTTATGTATTTCTAGAAAAGCACATATCATCTTACCAACACATCGTTTGTTAGATGCAGCCAGTGAAGCCTCAAAAGGAAAAGCGAAAATTGGTTCTACATTGAAAGGTATTGGCCCAACTTACATGGACAAAACTGGTAGAAACGGAATTAGAGTTGGTGACATAGAATTAGCAGATTGGAAAGACAAATACAGAGCTTTAGCCGATAAGCACGAAGCTATGATTGCTTTTTATGACGTGGATATTCAATATGATCTTAAAGAATTAGAAACTGATTTTTTCAGTGCTATTGAAACTTTAAAAAGCTTAGAATTTATTGATTCTGAAGAATATGTACACCAAGCACAACAATCTGGTAAATCTATTTTAGCAGAAGGTGCTCAAGGCTCTTTATTAGACATAGACTTTGGTACGTATCCATTTGTAACCTCATCGAATACAACTGCTGCAGGTGCATGTACTGGTTTAGGTGTTGCGCCAAACCAAATTGGTGAAGTTTTCGGTATTTTTAAAGCCTATACAACACGTGTTGGTTCTGGGCCTTTTCCAACAGAATTGTTTGACAAGGATGGCGAAACTATGGCAAAAGTTGGTAATGAATTTGGAGCAACAACTGGTCGTCCTAGACGTTGTGGCTGGTTAGACTTAGTGGCTCTACGCTACGCTTGCCAAGTTAATGGTGTTACACAATTAATAATGATGAAAGGTGATGTACTTTCTGGCTTTAAAACCTTAAAAGTATGTACAGCATACAATTATAAAGGCGAAACTATCACACATTTGCCATATAATATTGAAGAAGAAAATGTGACGCCAATTTACACAGAAGTAAACGGTTGGGCAGCTGACTTAACTGGTATGACAGAAGCTTCGCAATTACCAGAAAACCTAAATGCTTACGTTGAATTTTTAGAAAAAGAATTAAATATTCCTATTACTATAGTTTCTGTAGGTCCAGATAGAAAGCAAACCATTGTGCGTAAAACAGTATAGAGATTTAACATTTTTATTCTGTTAAAAAAAACGTTAACATATACGAATACAATTCTATTAAGTGTTATTTTGTAAAAATATATGACTTTGAAACGTTTTAAATTTCTAATCTTATTTGTTTGTCTAGTCGTTGGTTTTATAAACTTTGCGCAAGAAAAGCAAAAAATAACTGTAGAATATTCTGGTAACACATCCACTTCTCCAGATGTTGAGGATGGTGCATTAGTTTTTTTAAGGGATAAATCACAACAAGTACACTTTATACACAAAGGTGTAAATGTTTGGTGTGATAAGGCCATATATTATGAAGACCAAGATTATCTTGAAGCGTTTAGCAATGTTGTAATGAAACAAGGCGACACCATTAATATGGTCGCTAAATATGTGGAGTATAGTGGAAAAACGCAACGCGCTTATGCAAGAGGCAATGTGGTACTCACAGAACCACAATCTACGCTTAAAACAGATACACTTCATTTTGATAGAATTAAGCAGCAAGCCTATTATAATACAGGAGGAACCGTTGTTAGAGACTCATCAGGAACAATTACAAGTAAAATAGGGCGTTATTACATGTCTGCTAGTAAATATCAATTTGTTCAGGATGTGGTTTTAGTCAATCCTAATTACACGTTAAATACAGAACGACTCGATTTTTTTACTGAAAATGGATATGCTTACCTTTTTGGCCCTTCAACAATAACTGGAGAAACAAGCAAAATTTATTGTGAACGTGGTTTTTATGACACCAATAAAAATGTTGGTCATTTTCAAAAAAAGGCTAAAATAGATTATGACAATCGAACTGTTGAAGGAGATAGCTTGTATTTTGATAGGACAAAAAGTTTTGCTTCAGCCACCAACAATATTACCGTCACTGACACCCTTAACAATAGCATAGTAAAAGGGCATTATGCAGAGGTTTGGCGCGAAAAAGATTCTGTTTTTATAACAAAACGAGCTCTAGCCATTACCATTCAAGAAAGAGATTCCGTGTATATGCATGCAGATACGCTTATGCTTACTGGTAAGGAAAACAACCGAATAACAAGAGCGTACTATAATGTAAGGCTGTATAAAAGTGATATGGCTGGCAAAGCAGATTCCGTTCATGTAGACCATAAAAAAGGGCTTACTCAAATGATTAACCTTAGCCGATTTAGCACAGGAGATGCATTTTCAGCAAAACGAAAACCTGTTTTATGGAATCTAGGCAACCAAATGACAGGAGACACCATACATTTAATTTCTAATGTTATTACAGAAAAATTAGATTCATTAAAAGTGTTTGAAAATGCATTTTTAGTAAGCAAAGACACTATAAGTGAAGATGGTTTTAACCAAATAAAAGGAAAACGCCTAATAGGTTTGTTTAAGGACAATGAACTCTATAATGTAGACATTATAAAAAATGCAGAAGTAATTTATTACTTAAGGAATGACAAAAATGAATTGGTCGGAATCAACAAATCGAAATCCGGAAGCATAAATATTCAAATAGAAAATCAAGAAATTGTAGAGACACGTTTTATTAACCAAATGGATGCTCAATTATTTCCAGAATCCGAATTTCCAAAAGCAGGAAAACGCTTAAGAGGATTTGATTGGCGAGGCGAAGAACGACCAAACTCTGTAGAAGACCTTTTTAAAGATGATCCGCCTTTAGAATTACCAACAATAAAAGGACTTGATGCCTACGTACCACCTGAAGAATTTATTGATGACGAAGTCACTAAACGCATCAATGATGCCGGAAAGGCGACACCAAAAAAAGAAAATAAAGCTGCCCGTAATTTGCCTAAAAAAAATACGGTTACACCTTTAACGGAACGCGAGAAAAAGCAAAAAGCCTTAAACGAAGAAGCTACTAAAGCAGGTCAATAATTGAAAAACGACTTTTTTAAATATCAAGCCCAAACAACACCACATCCATTGGCAATGGAAATTAAATATGCCAAAGGCTCTTATATTTATGACACCAATAATAAAGCATACCTCGATTTTGTAGCAGGCGTTTCTGCCTGTAGCTTAGGTCATGCTCACCCGAAAGTCGTAGATGCTATAAAAGCCCAAGTAGACAACTACATGCATGTGATGGTTTATGGTGAATATATACAGCAACCTGCTGTAGAATTGACCAAGTTATTAGCAAAACATTTACCAGATCATATAACATCTACGTATTTAGTAAACTCAGGTACAGAAGCCATAGAAGGCAGTATAAAATTGGCAAGACGCTACACCAATCGCTCCGAAATTATTGCAGCGAAAAATGCATACCATGGTAATACATTGGGCTCTTTAAGTTTAATGGATTTTGAAGAACGTAAAAAACCGTTCTACCCATTAATTCCAGATATAAAGCATATAGAATTTAATTTAGAGATCGACCTGCTTAAAATTACGGAAAATACAGCAGCTGTAATTTTAGAAACCATACAAGGTGGTGCAGGTTTTATTGAGCCTAAATATGATTATTTACTAAAAGTACAGCAACGCTGTAAAAAAGTAGGTGCTGTTTTTATACTCGATGAAATTCAACCAGGAATAGGAAGAACTGGTCAAGTCTTTGGTTTTAACCATTATAATGTTCTACCAGATATCGTTGTAACAGGAAAAGGCTTAGGAGGCGGAATGCCAATTGGCGCTTTTTCTGCTTCAAAACAAATGATGGACACTTTAAGTGACCAACCCGAACTAGGTCACATCACAACATTTGGCGGAAATCCGGTCATTGCAGCAGCAGCTTTAGCCACATTAAAAGAGATTACTACATCAAATATAATGGCAGAAGCCTTAAAAAAAGAACAATTAATTAGGCAACATCTGCAACATAAACACATCAAAGAAATTAGAGGACGAGGATTAATGTTAGCTGCATTAACGGAAAATCCCGAGCTTACCAACCAAGTTATTCTCATGGCACAAGCGCAAGGACTCATTCTATTTTGGTTACTTTTTGAGCCCAAAGCCATCCGAATAACGCCACCTTTAACAATTTCAAACGAAGAAATAATTGAAGGCTGTCGTATAATAACTACAATTTTAGACAAATTATAAACGAATCACATAAACCAAAACACACTAAATACCAGCTACTTACAATTCATTAAGTAAATAATAATTTTAATGTTAACTACTTTGTTAAAAACATTAGTTTAAAAAATGACGTCGCACAAAGGATAGCTGTAATTTTATTTCAGAGAATTATTAAACCTTCTATGCAATACAGTCGCGACGACAAAAATTTTCCGCTATCTCGATTTGAATCGATGCTAAAAACAAATGATATTCTATTTTTTGACTCCAATGAGTTCGAAAATATAATTCATCATTATTTAGAGAATGGTAAAATTGCACTTTCAAAGCGTGCTATTAAATTAGGTTTAGAACAACATCCTACGTCAATTAACTTAAGATTATTTCAAGTAGAAATAATGGTCATAGAAAATAAATTTTCTGAAGCCAATGATTTACTAGATGAACTTCATAATTTGGAACCAACTAATGAAGAAATCTTTATTCAAAAAGCCAATGTTTTATCTAAACAAGATGAACACCAAAAAGCTATAGACACTTTACTTATTGCGATAGAAATGTCTAGTACACCAGAAGACGACGCAGATTTGTATGCCTTAGTTGGCATGGAATACTTATTCTTAGATCAGTTTGAGAAAGCAATCGTATTTTTCAAAAAATGTTTAGAAAGCGACACAACAGATTATTCGGCCTTACATAATATTATTTATTGCTATGATTTTTTAGATCTTAATGAAGAAGCCATTGACTATCTCAATACATTCTTAGACACAAATCCGTATTGTGAAGTGGCTTGGCATCAATTAGGAAGACAATATTTTGCAATTAAAGATTATGCGAAAGCAAATGCGGCGTTTGATTTTGCAATTATCTCTGACGATACATTTGTAGGGGCTTATATAGAAAAAGGTAAAGTCTTAGAAAAACTAAAAAAGCACGAAGAAGCCATAGAAAATTATAAAATTACTTTGGCTTTAGATGATCCTACTTCTTTTGCGTTATTGCGCATTGGCCATTGTTATTCTAAACTAAGACAAGATGAGTTAGCCGTTCAGTTTTATAAAAAAGCCATAGAAGAAGACCCATTATTAGATAAGGGATGGATAGCAATAACGAGATATTACATGAAACATCTCGATTACCAAAATGCCTTAGACTATATAAAAAGAGCACTTATTATTGATGGCGACAACGTACTGTATTGGAAACTATTTGCAACAATAAACAAACGACTAAATTTTCTTGAAGAAGCAGAACAAGGCTACAAACGCACTATAGAATTAGGAAATTACGAATTAGACACTTGGCTTAATAGAACCGATATTCTTATAGAACTAGGTGAATATCAAGGCGCCATATTTAACCTATTGCAAGCCGCAGAATTTTATCCGGAAAATGCAGAAATTGAATTCCGTTTAGCCGGACTTTATTTTAAAGTACACCAAACCGAAGAAGGACGATTTCATTTAAAAAATGCAACACAAATCAATGTTGATTATAGTTTTATCATTTCAGAATTATTTCCACAGATTCAAGAAAAACCTTTAATAAAAGCTATAATTTCGGAAGCTAAAAAGTCTACTGACTAAAAAATATCATACCTTAGTAGTCTTATTTAAATATAGAATGCAAAGACGATTTTTAGATTATTTAATCATAACTTTTAAAGGTATTGCCATGGGAGCAGCAGACGTTGTCCCAGGAGTCTCTGGTGGAACAATTGCCTTTATATCTGGAATTTACGAAGAATTACTAGAGAGTATCGACAAGGTCAACCTCGGCTTTTTTAAAGTTTGGAAAAAAACGGGATTTAAAACGGCATGGCAGGCCATTAATGGAAATTTCCTTTTAGCCTTATTTTCAGGGATTGCCATCAGTATATTATCCTTAGCAAAACTTATTAAATGGTTATTACATCATGAACCTATTTTACTTTGGTCATTCTTTTTTGGTCTAGTTTTAGCCAGTATTTTATATATCGCCAAGCAAATAAAAGGATGGAACATCAAAGTCATTGTAGCCATTGTTATAACTTCTATTTTATCTTACTTTATAACCTTAGCAGAACCATTTGCCTCGCCAGATAGCCCTTTATACTTACTGTTTTGTGGTTTTATTGCAATTATAGCAATGATTCTCCCAGGCGTGTCAGGTGCATTTATCTTGCTAATTCTTGGTGCATACCAAACGGCCATTGATACCATTAACAACTTAAGAGATGGTCTTTTAAATGGTGATATGGAATTATTTAAAGATGCATTTATTAATTTCTTATTGCTTGCCGTTGGCGCCATAGTAGGATTAAAAGTGTTTTCAAAAGCGCTCAACTGGATGTTTAAACATCAAAAAAATCTAACCTTAGCTATTTTAACAGGTTTTATGATTGGGTCGCTTAATAAAATTTGGCCATGGAAAGAAGTCTTAAAAACAAGAGTAAATTCTGAAGGCGAAGTTGTTACACTATTAGACAAAAGTATATTACCAACCTCATACACTGGTGACAATGAAATTGTTATGGCTATTGTATTTATTGTTGTAGGATTTGCAGCAATCCTCATCTTAGAAACCTTAGGTAAACAAAAAAATAAGGCCTAATGCAAAGCACCAGAAACTTTAAAGACCGTGTGTTTTTGGTCATTAAAGGTTTGGCCATGGGAGCAGCTAATAAGGTGCCTGGCGTATCTGGTGGTGTAGTTGCTTTTGTTGCGGGTTTCTACGAAGAGTTTATTTACACCTTGCAACGTGTTAACAAAACAGCCTTTAAACTCTTATTAAATGGTCGTTTTAAAAGTTTTTTTCAGTACGTAAATGGTAAATTTCTGAGCCTGTTATTCTCAGGAATGATTATTAGTTATTTCAGTGTTTCAAAACTATTAGATTTTCTAATACTTCATTACGAGTTGTATGTTTGGAGTACATTCTTCGGAATGATTCTGGGTTCAATTTATTATATCAGTAAAGAATTTAAAGAATGGAATAGAACGACTATTTTAGCACTAATACTTGGTGCTGCTGCAGGTGTAAGTATTAGTTTCTTGGATCCAGCCACCGAAAATGACAATTTATTCTTTGTATTCTTTTGTGGCATTATTAGTGTTTCGGGAATGACCTTACCAGGATTTTCGGGATCATTTATTCTAATAATTTTAGGAAACTACGTTCTATTATTAGTAGATTCTGTGAATGCCCTTTTTGATACTATGGTAGATATTTTTAGTGGTAATTTTGACTTCATTCACAACCAGGTACGAATAAGACTCCTTAAAGTATTAACACTATTTACCTTAGGCTCAATAACAGGTCTCGTAACATTTTCTCACATATTAAATTATATATTAAAGCATTACAAAACTATAACTATGGCCACAATAATGGGCTTTATTATTGGTTCGCTTGGCGTGGTTTGGCCTTGGAAAACAACAATCTACAAAACAAATAGTGATGGTACTTACGTTTTACATTCTGCCGGAAAAAAAATCATTACCGATTATCAACGTTTTTTACCAGAACTCAATAGTGAAACTTATATCGCAATTGCTTATATTGCCTTTGGTATTCTTATAGTATTAGGATTAGAATGGTATGGAAATAAATCAAGAAAAAACAAACTATAAATTTGGTCTTTTAGGTAGAGATATATCATATTCATTCTCTAGAGGGTATTTTGCAGAAAAATTTAAAAAAGAGAATTTGCCTCACTCCTATGTGAATTTTGACCTTCAAACCATAGACGAACTCAAGGAAATTATAGCTAACACATCTAATCTCAAGGGCATAAATGTCACTATTCCCTACAAAGAAGACGTCATTCCTTTACTAGATAAGCTAAACAAAACAGCAGAAAAAATAGGTGCTGTTAATACTATAAAATTCACAAAAAAAGGAAAACTTGTAGGATATAACACAGATTATTATGGTTTTAAAAACTCATTACAACCACATTTAAAATCGTATCACAAAAAAGCATTAATACTTGGTACAGGTGGCGCTTCTAAAGCCATAGCTTTTGCGCTTAAAAAGTTAAACATTACATTCGATTTTGTATCACGATCTCATAAAAAAGGAGTAACCTTTACATATTCAGAATTAACAGAAAAAATCATTTCAGACTATACCATTATAATTAATTGTACACCAATTGGTACTTTTCCCAACATAGAAGACTGCCCTAATATTCCTTATAAAGGCCTAACCGAACATCATATATTATATGATCTCATTTATAATCCTGAACAAACCAAATTTTTAAATCACGGTTTTAATAAAGGGGCAACAACAATAAATGGTCTCGAGATGTTACGATTACAAGCAGAAAAATCTTGGGAGATCTGGCATAATCTAAAATCCTAATACCAATCCATAAAGCGCAATTCTGTTCAACTTCACTCAAAAAGTAGTGTTAAAAACATGGATATAAGTCATAAAATGTAAGCTCTAGAAGCATTTCCTTTGTATATCTAACAACTGTTAGTATATTTATCTCCTATAAAATAATTGACTTATGTCTGAGAATGATAACCTGCAAGATGCAGAAGGAAAAAAAGAAGTAGAATCTACAGAACCTACTCCAACACAAGAAACAACTAATACAGTTGAAACAGAATCTGATATAGACTCAACAACCGATAACACTACAGAAGCAACAGAAGATGTAGCCGCTACAACAACGGTTAGTGATGAACATGTAGATGAAATTGAAGCGTCTAATGCAGAAGATGCAGAAGATGAAGCCAATGCAGAACGACATGAGGTAGAGGAAAAAGATTACCACGCTATGTCAATGACAGAGCTGGTCGCAGAATTCAACAGACTTTTAAAGCATCATAAAGTTCAGACAATTTCAAAGAACATCAATGAAATTAAATCTGAATTCAATGCCAAATACAGTGAATTATTAGACGAAAAAAAGGAAGAATTTATTGCAGATGGTGGTGTAGAAATGGATTTTTACTACTCTAACGATACCAAAAAACAATTCAATTCGCTTTATAAAGAATATAAACAGTCCATCAATGCATACTATAATGAGCGTGAACAAGCATTAAAGCAAAACCTAAATAATAGATTACAAATCATTGAGGACATAAAAGGTTTGCTTAGTGTTGAAGAAAATATGGGTACAACCTATAAAAACTTCAAAGAGTTACAGGACAAATGGCGTAATGCTGGCCCGATTCCTAGAGACAAATACAACAATGCATGGAATACCTATCATCATCATGTAGAGCGTTTTTATGATTTTTTACATCTCAACAATGATTTGAGAGATATGGATTTTAAGCACAACTATGATCAAAAAATTAAAATCATAGAACGTGCGGAAGAACTAGCAAAAGACGAAAACACCAATCGTTCATTTAGAGAGCTTCAAGTTTTACATAAATTATGGAAAGAAGAACTAGGTCCTGTTGGAAAAGAGCATAGAGAAGCTATTTGGGAACGTTTTAGCAATGCTACAAAAGCCATACACGATAAGCGCCAAGCTTATTATGCAGACATGGACAAAGCCCATGAAAAAAATCTAGAGCGAAAAGAAGAAATTATTGCTCAAATCACTGCTATTGCTGAAGACAAAAACGATTCTCACAGCGCATGGCAGAAAAAAATAAAAGAAATTGAAGCTTTAAGAGACGCGTTTTTTAAAGCAGGTAAAGTACCAATAAAAGTAAACGAAGCCACTTGGGCAAAATTCAAAGAAGCCGTAAGAACGTTTAACAGAGGAAAAAATAGTTTTTACAAAGGTTTAAAGAAAGATCAGTACGAAAATCTTAAGAAAAAGAAAGATTTAATTCAAATAGCAGAAGACAATAAGGATAGTGAAGACTTTAAAACTGTAACGCCATTAATGAAGAAGATTCAGAATGAATGGAAAAAAATTGGACATGTACCAAGACGCGACAGTGATAAAATCTGGAAACAATTTAAGACAGCATGTAACCATTATTTTGACAGAATGCATGCAGCTCGTAAAGCTGAAGATCAACATTTATTTGATGCCTTTGATAGTAAAGTAAAATTACTAGACAATCTAAAAGCTATGGAGCTGTCTGATGATCCTAAAGCTGATATAGAAATTTTAAAATCGAAAATTGCAGAATGGAAAGACATAGGTCATGTTCCTCAAAACAAACGCTACATCGATGGTAAATTTTACAAAGCTATAGATGACGCTTTTGACAAACTAAAAATGGACAAAGCAAAATTAGAAATGATTAAGTTTGATAGTAAACTAGAAAACTTAGCGAATCCTGACGACACAAGATTGCTAGACAATGAATTTAATTTTATTAAAAAACGCATGAGTGAAATTAGGTCTGAGATTAACCAACTCGAAAACAACTTGCAATTTTTCTCTAATGTAAAAGCAGACAATCCATTGGTAAAAGATGTCCATAAAAACATTGCCAATCACAAAAAGGAATTAGAATCATGGCAAGCCAAATTAAATAAGGTGCGTGGCATGTATAAATAAAAATAACCCTTAAATAATCAAAACCCATCTGTCTAAACAGATGGGTTTTGCCCTAACTAAACTAAATTAACCTTAATTACAACCGCTTAAAATAATAATTAAGATTTCCTACTAAGAAATAAAAGCATTTTGCTTTTATATATAGTATCTACGCATAAAAGTTGCTTTTAGATGTTTTAATTTGGATTTTTTTTGAAAACTTCTGAAAATTAAATAGTTAATTTAAAGATTTCTTATTTTCAATTATTAAAAATGTGATCTTGATAAATTAGTGTAACACATTTTATATTGAAGATTGAAATACACTAATTATTTTTGTTTAATATTCTAAAGAGCTTTAGAGCTAAAATAAGCGCGAAGGTTTATAAGGATTTAGCTTCTTCCCAAAAGACATCCATTTCTGAAAGCGTCATATCTTTTAATGACTTACCCAACGCTTTAGCTTTTTGTTCTAAATACTGAAAACGTTTAATAAATTTTTTATTCGTTCGTTCTAAAGCATTTTCTGGATTTACGTTAAGAAAACGTGCATAATTTATCATGGAAAACATAACATCACCAAACTCGCTCTCAATAGCATCTTGATTGCCATTTTTTATTTCAGCCTTTAATTCTGCAATCTCCTCTTCTACTTTTTCAAAAACTTGCTCTGGCTTTTCCCAATCAAAACCTACACCTGCTACTTTCTCTTGTATTCGACTTGCTTTTACTACAGCAGGTAAACTTTTAGGCACACCCTCAAGCACACTGTTTTTGCCTTCTTTAAGTTTTAATTGTTCCCAATTACGTTTAACATCTGCTTCGTCCTTTACTACAACATCTCCATAAATATGCGGATGACGATCAATTAACTTATCGCAAATACTATTACAAACATCTGCTATATCAAAGTTATTGGTTTCACTCCCTATTTTAGAATAGAACACAATATGAAGTAAAACATCACCCAATTCCTTCTTTACCTCATCTAAGTCGTTATCGAGAATAGCATCGCCAAGCTCATAAACTTCTTCTATAGTGAAATGTCGCAATGACGTCATCGTTTGTTTTTTATCCCATGGACATTGCTCACGCAATTCATCCATAATAATTAACAAACGCTCAAAGGCTTTTAATTGAACTGTTTTATCAGACATTAATTTTATTGACTAAATTTTCTAAACTTCATTAAGTTTAAAACCCAGGATATACCTGTAATAATTATTCTTCTTCTGACGTATCTTTAGCGTCCTTAGAGGCTTCAAGTGAACCTAGCAAATCGTTTTTTTGAAGTAAGTTATACCATTGTACCACTTTTTTTATGTCTGAAGGATAAACTCTATCTTCATCATAATCTGGTAATACTTCAAAGAAAAACTCTTCTAAAATATCTTTACCATCCTTATGACTAATAGATGTTGGTTGTCCTCCTTCTTTTTCCTTTACTTTAATAAGTACATCTCTTAATGGTACTTCTTCAGCTAAAGTATAAATTGCTATTTCACTTAAAATACTAATGTTACTGTGCGCACCAACCGTAATTCTTTTTTTGTCAATTAACGATTCTACAACGGCACCTGTTCTGGTCTGTGTAACGATTTGATACAATCCTGGTTTTCCAGAAATTGATAAAATTTTGTCTAAGCTCATATATAGTGTATTAGCGTTTTTTACTCATTAGAGGGAAACGCATTCTGTAATCAATTTTAATCTTTCCTTTTGCAATATTGGTTAAGCGTCCTTTTAATAAACGCTTTTTAAATGACGATAATTTGTCTGTAAACAATACACCTTCGATATGATCATACTCATGCTGTATTACTCTGGCTATTAAACCATCATAGTCTTCTACATGTGTGTTAAAATTTTCGTCTTGATATTGTATTTTTATCTTTGGCTTTCTATATACATCTTCCCTTACATCTGGAATACTTAAACAGCCTTCATTAAATGCCCATTCTTCACCTTCTTCTTCTAAAATCTGAGCATTGACAAACGTTTTTTTGAAATTCTTAAGTGCTTCTTGCTCTTCTTTACTCAGGCTTTCATCATCTGCAAAAGGACTTGTATCTACCATAAACATTCTAATGGCTAACCCAATTTGAGGTGCAGCCAAACCAACGCCATATGCACCATACATGGTCTCGTACATATTTTCAATAAGGCCACTCAAGTCTGGGTAATCCTTATCTATAGCAATTGCTTTTTTCTTTAAAACAGCGTCGCCATAAGCAACGATAGGTAAAATCATAATTTGTTTATTTTCGTTTGCAAAAGTATTAATTTTCAAGAACAAAATAGCAATTATCAAATATTGAAAATAAAATTCATAGTTATTACAGTTTTACAAGGCTTCTATATAACTATTGAACCCGTATTTCCTCTTTTATTGAACCAGAATATCAACGCTTAATCCCCAAAGACTTAAAGTGTATTACTAGACAGGTAACTCTGTAAAATTAGCGTTGCACTAATCTCGTCTATAAGGGCTTTATTTTTTCTTTGTTTTTTTTTAAGACCACTATCTATCATGGTTTGAAACGCCATTTTTGAAGTAAAGCGTTCATCTACACGAGCTACAGGAATTTCTGGAATAACTTTAGAAAGCTGTACCAAAAATTTCTGAATATACACTTCACTTTCTGACGCTGTATTGTCCATTTGCTTTGGCAAACCAACCACAATTTTATCTACACGTTCTTTTGAGGTATAATCCTTTAAAAATTGGAGTAAATCTTTGGTTAGTACTGTTGTTAAACCTGAGGCAATAATTTGCATTTCATCCGTAACAGCTAATCCTGTACGCTTTGTACCAAAGTCAATGGCTAAAATTCTTCCCATATGGCAAAGGTAATATAATTATTAGCCAAAAAAACACAATAAAAAAACGCTTCTAAAAATAGAAGCGCTTATAGATAACCAATCTAAAAAACCATGACTATAAAAATCATTCATTCATATATAAGACACTAAACTTTCACTTAGGTCACATATTTGGCTTAAAAAAGAAAACCCCTTAAATAAGGGGAAAGGGGTTTTCTAAATTAGCTATTAATTAAATTCTCAGATAAAGTTATTAGAAATAAATTATCGTCCGTTTAACTATCTATAAGACACAACGTTATTAAATAAGTCACATTTATATAAAATAATTTTTTAAAATATTTTTTGATGGTCATATATGGACTTATATTTGGGCTTAAATTTCAATAAACTCAACAAACAAGTAGCATGTAGTTCGTTTTAATTATTTAAAACAAAAATTGCATGAGATCAAGATTAAATTAAAAAAGACAAATGACACAACTTCAATCTGTAATAGAAAACGCATGGAATGATCGTTCATTATTAAAAAATGAAGACACAATAGATGCCATTAGAAAGGTTATAGACCTTTTAGATGCTGGTACGTTACGTGTTGCCCAACCAGTCGCTGACGGATGGCAAGTTAATGAATGGGTAAAAAAAGCTGTGGTTCTATATTTTCCTATTCAAAAAATGGAAACCTTAGAAGCTGGTATTTTTGAATACCACGATAAAATTCCATTAAAGAAAAATTTTGCGGAACGTGGTATTAGAGTTGTTCCAAATGCAGTTGCCAGACATGGTGCTTATATTTCGGCCGGAACTATATTAATGCCTAGTTATGTAAACATTGGTGCTTATGTAGATGAAGGGACTATGGTAGATACTTGGGCAACTGTTGGTAGTTGTGCGCAGATTGGTAAAAATGTTCACCTTTCTGGAGGTGTTGGTATTGGTGGTGTTTTAGAACCATTACAAGCTGCACCAGTTATTATAGAAGATGGTGCATTTATAGGCTCACGTTGTATAGTTGTAGAAGGTGTACGTGTAGAAAAAGAAGCTGTTTTAGGTGCAAACGTGGTACTTACTATGAGTACAAAAATTATAGATGTAACTGGTGATGAACCTGTAGAAACTAAAGGTGTTGTACCTGCACGTTCTGTAGTTATTCCTGGGAGTTACACTAAAAAGTTTGCTGCAGGAGAATTTCAAGTACCATGTGCCTTAATTATAGGTAAACGTAAAGAAAGCACTAATAAAAAGACATCTTTAAATGATGCTTTACGTGAGTATGATGTTGCTGTGTAAACGTTATATTTTTTTATTTTAAACAAAGAATAATTAAAAAATCCGACTGTGACATTATAATTTACAGTTGGATTTTTTTAACTTGAAAAATGAAAATTTTAGTTATTCAACAAAAAATGATAGGCGATGTTTTGGCAACAAGTATTTTATTTGAAGCCATAAAACACAAATATCCTAATGCTCAATTACATTATGTAATTAATTCGCACACCTTGCCAGTTGTTGAAAACAATCCCTTTATTGATACATTTCATTTTTTTACTCCAGATCACGAAAAAAGTAAAAGCCTCCTTTTTAAATTCGCAAAGCAATTACGAAAAGAAAAGTTTGACGTTGTGATTGATGTTTACTCACAACTTTCTAGTAATATCATTAGTTTTTTATCTAAAGCCAAAACTAAAGTATCACTAGATAAAGGTCTAAATTCTATTATTTACAATTACACTTTTAAAAATAAAACTATTGCCAATACCAATGCAGGCTTAGCAATTGAAAACCGACTGCAACTCTTAAAACCATTAAACATAAATGATTTAGAAGTCGTGAGGCCAAAAATTTATCTAACCGAAGACGAAAAAAACAATGCTCAGCAGTTTTTAGAATCTCATTCTATAGATTTAAAGAAGCCCATTTATATGATTGGTGTATTAGGCAGTGGAAACAATAAAACGTATCCTTTTAAATACATGGCTAATGTCATTGACACTATTGCTTTAGAACAACCTGAAAGTCAAATTTTATTCAATTACATTCCAAAACAAGAACCTGACGCAAAAGCTATTTTAGAATTATGTAAACCAAATACGCAACAACAGATTTACTTTAATGTCTTTGGGAAAAGCTTGCGAGATTTCTTAGCTATTACTTCTCATTGTACTGCTGTTATTGGAAATGAAGGTGGCGCAATAAATATGGCTAAAGCTCTTTATATTCCTACATTTACTATGTTTTCGCCTTGGATAAAAAAAGAAGCCTGGAACATGTTTGATGACCACAAAAAACATGTTTCTGTACACCTAAAAGATTATGCAGCCCATATTTATGACGCTGTAGAACATCCTAAGGTATTAAAAGCAAAAACTTCAGCTTTATATTTAGACTTTAAACCCTCTTATTTTGAAACGGATTTAAAAGCATTTCTAAAACGATTAGTTTAAGCTTTCTTAATCCCAAAGTCAGTCCACTTTAAGTTTTCCTTTTTGGTCGTTGCTCTTATGGCTAGGTTTTTATCTATAGAAGCCTTTGTTTTATATCCTCTTGGATGATCTAAATGCAAACAAATTGCGCTATATCGTATTTGTTTAGACTTAATTCCATAGTTAAATAGGCGTTCTCCCAGTTCTCTGTCTTGTCCACCATACTGCATACGTTCATCAAATCCATTGATGGCTAAAATATCTGATTTCCAACCAGATGCATTATGACCATTCCAACTCGCATTAGTAGGCGTTACGGTATTTAATAGCTGACTTTTAAAACCTTTTGCCGTTAACTTATTATTTTTAAAAGAACTTTTTAATCCTTTAGACTTTAACCAATCTAACTGAAAACATTGCTGAGATATAATATCTTCTTTTGTAATGACTTCTGATATAGGCATAGGCAACATAAAATATCCTCCAGAAAGAAAATAACCAGTTTCACGTTCATTAATATGTACTTGTAAAAAATCCTCTCTGGCCATACAATCACCATCGCTCATTAAAATATAAGCCGAATTACATGCCAAAATTGCTTTATTTAATATTTGCGATTTCTGAAAACCATTGTCCTCATGCCAAACGTGTATAATAGGATAACTTACCAATGACTTCATTTTCTCTATTAAGTCTAATGTTGGTTGCTTAGAGCCATCATCTGCAATTACCATTTCAAAATTCTTGAACGTTTGCGCTTCATAACTCCACATCACTTTTTCTAACCACGCTTCAGAGTTATAAGTACTTATAATAATTGAAATATCAGGATGTTGCATTCTTTTATTTTTTTATTCCGTAATTAGACCATTTTAATTTTAGCCTTTTAGTCGCTTTCCTTATGTGTTCATTTTTAGCTAAAGCCTCCTCGTTTTTATATGGTCTATCGTGATGCAAATGTACACAAATACAACTATAACGTACTTGTTTAAATTTTATACCATTATTCATCATACGCTCACCTACTTCTCTATCTTCTCCACCATACTGCATGCGCTCGTCAAAGCCATTCACGGCTAAAATATCTGCTTTGTAACATGATACATTCATACCATCAAATGTGGCTTTTGTTGGTGTTATGGCATTTAATACAAGGGCTTTGTATCGCGAATTTGTGAGTTTATTCAACTTAAAACTTTTAGGTTGTCTTTGCTCTAACAGCCACTGTTTATCAAAACAATTTTGCTTAGTTATGCTGGCTTTAGAAATTGTATTAGACACAAACTCTGTTAATTTAAAATAACCTCCTGAAAGCGCATGTTTTTTTTGACGTAAACTGAGATGTGTCGCTACAAAATCTTGTCTTGCAATACAATCACCATCCGTAAAAATGAGATATTCTGAATTTGCTGCTTGTATAGCTTTATTCAAAATTTTAGTTTTTTGAAAACCATGATCTTCATGCCATACATGGATCACATTAAATTGGCTTGCAGTCACAAAACGATCTACAACAACTTTTGTGCTGTCATCAGAACCATCATCTGCAATAATAATTTCAAAATTAGATGCTGTTTGAATGCTATAACTATGCAATACCAACGCTAACCATTTTGGCTGATTATAGGTACTAATTATGACAGATGCTTGCGGATTAGAATGCATAGCGCAAAAATACTATTTTTACAGCTCAGAAATTAGAATGATGTTAAAACTATCTGGAGTTATAATTACCTTTAATGAAGAACGCAATATTGAAAACTGTTTACAGTCTTTGGTAAATGTTGTTGACGAAATTGTTGTCGTAGATTCATTCTCTACGGATAAGACTAAGGCTATTTGTGAGCGTTTTAACGTTAAATTTATTGAACAAAAATTCTTAGGTTACATAGAACAAAAGAATTTTGCATTATCACAAGCGCGTTACAATTACATTGTGTCTTTAGATGGTGATGAAGCTTTGTCTGAAACCCTTCAACACTCAATAACCAAACTAAAATCAAATTGGAAATTTGATGGCTACTACGCTAATAGATTCAATAACTTTTGTGGTCAATGGATTAAACACTCCGATTGGTATCCCAATAAAAAACTTCGTGTTTTTGACAGACGCAAAGCTGAATGGCAAGGTATAAATCCTCATGATAATGTGCAGCTTTTTAACTCTAAAGATAAAACAGGCCATTTAAAAGGAGACATCTTACACAAAACCTATCAGAGTTATTCAGAATTTAATCAAAAAACAGAGTATTTCTCCACTATTGCAGCAAAAGCGTATTTTGATAAAGGAAAAAAAGCACCAATATGGAAAATTATCTTTAATCCTACTTGGGCATTTTTTAAATCTTACGTTTTAAGATTAGGCTTTTTAGATGGGTTTAACGGCTTTGTTATTTGCATACAAACGGCAAACATTACCTTTTTGAAATATTCTAAGTTAAGAGCTTTGTACCAAAATAGAAATTAGCGTTTCTTCCAAAATTTTAGTTTCTTTTTCAATCTCTTTTTTCGTCTATATTTCTCTTGAAAAGCCTCTGTATGTTTCCACATTAGATGAAATACCGTTTCAAAAGGTTGGTCACAACATTTTGCATACTCATCACTCATAATTTCAATCATTGATTTATGAATGGTTAATTTTGCGAAATTTTTAATTCTAGTCTCAAAATCCATAGGAACAAACTCCATTCGATTGAGGTCAACTAAGAAAAAATCATAACCATTTGCACTCTGCTTTATTAATGTATTACCAGGCGAATGATCTAAAAAATTTATATTGTTTTGGTGTAATTGATATGTGAAACGTGTGAAGGCTCTTAGAATACGCTCGTGATTAGGATAATTTAAATCTGTTGTTAATTCTCTATATGTAAGATCACATTCTAGTTGCTCTGATATATAATAACTCTTTTTAAACAACAACAAATTCTTATATTCATAGAATGCAATTGGCTGTGGAGTGCCTATAGATAATGCTTGTAGTTTCTTTGCATATACAAAAGACCGTTCCGCTTTACTTTTTCGGATAAATCGATACGCAATTTGATTAATAAAATTAGGGACTCTAAATGATTTTACATTAAGTGTTTTGGCATCTAATTTAAATAGTTTTAAGGCATTTCTATCTTGGTTACCAAAGTCTTCACCTTTTGTATCAAAATTAGTGATGATATCGTCCAAGAACGGTTCATGTTGAATAAAACTATCATGTATTTTCTTTACTCTATTCATTGGCATTGTCAAATACACCATCAAAATTTTGCCACCAATATAATAAGGGCAATGCTATAATTTTTCATTTTGCATTTACGCAAAACTACAACTTTTAAATATTGAACTCAAACTATACGTCATTCTTAATTGTTTTTTGGTAATTTGCTATTTTATACAAAATAACTCGATTTTTTATTTAAATGAGACTCATTCAATTTACAGCTTCTAAAGTTTGGCGTGGACACGAACAAAAAATTATCTACCTATATGAAGCCTATGAAAACAATAAAAACATCGAGGACCAATGGATTGTCTGTCCTTTAGTATCTGAAATATACGAGGTTGCCGTAGCTAAAGGCATGCAAGTTATTCCGTTTAATTTTAAATCGGAATACAGTTTAACTTATGCTAAAAACTTTAAAAAATTAGTGCTAGAAAAAAATGCTGATGTGGTTTTAATTCACAACAGTAAAGCGCATACCATAGCAGTGCTTTCTGCCTTTATTTTTGGCTTAAAATCTAAACTCGTTTTATGTAGAACGTTAATAAAACGTGTAGACACTAATTTTTTTAGAAAATGGAAATACAATTATAAGGGCATAGTATCCATCCTTTGTGTTTCTCAAGCTGTTGTAGAATCATTAAAACCTGCCGTAAAAGATCATAATAAATTTAAGATTATAGGCAGCGTAACTGATATTGATAAGTTTCCAAAACAAGCTTCAAACGGTTTTTTGCACAACGAACTTAATATAGATAAAACGTATAAACTTATTGGAAATATTGCGGAATTCACAGCCTTTAAAGACCATTATACTTGGATTGACACCGTTGAAATTTTAGTAAAGGAAAACAAGATAAAAGCGAAATACATTTTGGTTGGCAAAGGGAAGTTAATGGAGGAGATTCAAAATTATGTCAAATCAAAGAATCTATCAGAACATATTTTCTTTCTAGGTTTTAGACGAGATATTCCAGAAATTCTACCCGAATTTGATCTCTTTATGTTTACCTCTAAAAACGAACCTACAGGAGGCGTTTTATTAGAATCTTATGCTTGTAAAGTACCAATTGTGGCAGCAAATGCAGGTGGCATTCCAGAAGTTATAGTTGACCAACATACAGGATTACTAGCAGAAGCAGGTAATCCTAGAGATTTTGCTGATAAGGTTGTATTGTTATTAAACGATAAAACACTTCAAAACACTTTGGTCGAAAACGGAAATCAGCACCTCAAAGCCAATTTTACCAAAGACGTGATTTCTAATAAATTTTATGAAGCGCTTAATGAAGCTTTAACTAACTAATATCGTTTATGAAAATTCTTTTTTTTACCAATGAATATTCGCATCCAAAATTACCACCTAATGGAGGCGTTGGTACGTTTTTCAAAACGATATCTTATGAACTTATTAAAAAAGGTCATGAAGTTCACATTTACGGATTTTCAAAAAAAAGCTACAGCCTTAATGATAACGGTATAAAAATCACATTCTTTAAACAATATTTTAAGGCGCATCCTTTGGCAGAATTAATGCGTTCGTTAAGTGCACGTTTAGGACTTTCCAAGATTACAGCCTACTGGTTAGCAAAAGAGCGTCAATTCTTAGCAAAACAATTAAAAACCTATAGTACCCAAAACCAAATAGATATTATTCAATCCTTTACATTTAATGGTTTTACGGCATATTGGGACAATAGCATTCCACTCGTTACACGATTTCATGGCTCTCGAGGCTTTTGGCATCACTATTTAGGACATAAAAACGATGCGTTAAAAATTGCTATGGAAAAAAAGGCATTACTAGCTACACCATTTACCGTAGCAAATAGTTATTTTTCTAAAGATTTTATTAAGAGCTACTATAATGTAGATGTTGACACTGTAATTCCTAATGGTATTAATACCAACGTGTTTTCTCCAGATCATTCGGTTAAAGAAATCCCAAAATCTATCTTTTATATAGGTACATTATCAAAAGCAAAAGGCGTACAAGATTTGGTTGAGATATTTAATGCAATTATTAAAGAAGAACCCAATGCTAGCCTTCATTTAATAGGAAGAGGCGCAAAATATTGGGATTATTTAAAAGCTGAAGTTTTTACCAAAGAAGCCCTTAATAAAACCACTTATTACAGCCATATTCCATTTGATCAAATTCCTAAAAAATTATCTGAGGCCTCTATAATTGCAGTTCCATCTAAAGGTGAAACATTTGGTTTTACGATCGTAGAAGCTATGGCTTTAGAAAAAGTAACAATTGTGTCTAATATTCCGGTAGCTCAAGAAATTATAAACCATGGCATTGATGGATTTATAGCAAAAGATAATAATGATTTTAAAAATATTATATTGAATATTTTTAAAAACACAGAAGAGACTAAACCAATAAAAAAACAAGCTAGGCAAAAAGTGCTGTCTCAATTTACCCAAGAAAAAATGACCGATAACACCTTAGCATATTATGAGAAAATCGTAGCAAAATTGAATAATGACCAATGAAGAAAAAAATAATTATAGATTTTCATTATTTAAGAAACACCAATAAAGGCTTTGGCCAATATTGCCTTAATCTGGCTAAGCATTTACCCAATCAAGATCAAACCAATTTAGACCTATTCTATTATTTACCTAGAAATTGGAAAAAAAAATTCGGAAAAAAAATTAAGTACAAATCGTATTTTAGTTTTCATAAAAAAATTAATTTTCTCAGTAATTATGATGTATTTCATGGTGTAACGCATTTAAGTAAAATTGAGCCACAAAACGCTAAGCAAACAAAATTTATTTACACCATTCACGATGCCATTTTTTCAATTTTTGATAGAGATAACGAAGCCACAAAGAAGCTATATGCTGCCTTACAACAAAAGATAAATAAAAGCTCTAGTTTAGTTTATATTTCAGAATTCACTAAGACGAGTATCCATAAAAAATTTCAGATTCCTAGTCACGTCAAAGAATATGTAATTTATAATGGTAATCCTTTAGAAAATGAAAAGCCAATAAAAAGCAATACGTATAATTTTCCTTATTTACTTTCAGTTGGAGAATTTAGAGGTTACAAAAATCAAGATAAATTGATACCTATGCTTTCTTTTTTAAATCCAGAAATTAAGCTTATTTTTATTGGTAAATGCTCAAAAAACAAAAAGCAAGAAATTATTGACCTTGCCAAAAAACATCATGTAGAGCATCGCGTTATTATTAAAGGTATTGTAAGTGAAGACAGCAAGAAAGACTTATACAGCAATGCTCAAGCTTTAGTTCATCCGTCACTGGCTGAAGGTTTTGGACTTCCAGTTGTGGAGGCGATGTCATTTGGCATACCAGTTATAATTTCTAACAAAACGTCGCTTCCAGAAGTAGGCGGAACCGTTGCCCATTACTGGAATGAATATGAACCAGAATATATGGCTAACATTGTAAAAACAGCGCTATCTGAATTTAAAGAACATCCAGAGCAAAAGATAAAAGAACTAAACAATCAAGCCAAAAAGTTTTCTTGGAGCAATGCGGCTAAACAATATCTTAAAGTGTATAACGAGGTTTAGACATTCATTTAATTAGAGTAACGATATAATACCTAATGTGTAGTAACATCAATCAAAATATTTTAAACCTAATTGGAAGACCTTCAAAATTATTTGAACAAGACTTAGCAGGTTATAAAAATGATTTAAACTCCATCATTTCTTCATCAAAATTTCTAATTCTTGGAGGTGCAGGAACTATAGGTCAAGCTGTTACAAAAGAACTATTTAAACATCATCCGCTTAAACTACACGTTGTAGATCTTAATGAAAATAATCTTGTAGAATTGGTAAGAGATATAAGAAGTTCTCTCGGTTATATTAATGGCGATTTTAAAACATTTGCTTTAGACATTGGTTCCGTTTCTTATGATGCCTTTATAGCTTCAGATGGACACTACGACTATGTTCTTAATCTATCTGCATTAAAACATGTGAGAAGTGAAGAAGATCCCTTTACGTTAATGCGAATGCTAGACGTCAATATTTTAAATACCGAAAAAACCATACAACAGTCAATCGCGAAGGGTGTAAAAAAATACTTTTGTGTTTCTACAGACAAAGCTACAGACCCAATTAATATGATGGGAGCATCTAAACGTATAATGGAATTATTTTTGTTTCAAAATAGTGCAGACATAAACATTTCTACAGCACGCTTTGCCAACGTTGCTTTTTCCGATGGTTCGTTACTTCACGGTTTTGAACAACGCATAAAAAAACAGCAACCTATTGTTGCTCCCAATGACATTCAACGTTATTTTATAACACCAGAAGAATCAGGTCAACTTTGCCTAATGTCGTGCATTTTTGGGCAAAACAATGAAATATTCTTCCCAAAATTAAACTCAAATCTTAACCTCATTAGCTTTGTAGACATAGCCACTAAATATATACGCTCTTTAGGCTATGAACCACATATCTGTGATAATGAAAACGAAGCCCGAGAATTAGCAAAAACGCTTCCAGAAACTGAAAAATGGCCATGTTTTTTTTCAAAAACTAATACAACTGGAGAAAAAACAACTGAAGAATTTTTTACAAAAAACGAAAGTGTAGACACCAAACGCTTTGATTCTATAGGAATCATAAAAAACAATGCTGACCAAAATAGCATTGAAGAACTTAATCAATTTTCTAAGGCAGTAGCGCAACTCAAAGCTAAAAAATCTTGGACAAAAGACGATTTAAAAGG
This sequence comes from Winogradskyella eckloniae, assembly GCF_013249045.1. GTDB lineage: Bacteria > Bacteroidota > Bacteroidia > Flavobacteriales > Flavobacteriaceae > Winogradskyella > Winogradskyella eckloniae. Next base: position 210,850 of record NZ_JABRWP010000003.1, on the reverse strand, counting down.
TATAGTTCGCAATATATTACCGAACTTTAACCATCTTGAAACAGGAAAATATTTAGATCATAAAATGTAATACATGCATACTAAGATTGATGTTGTAATTATGGCTGGCGGCAAAGGAAGTAGACTAATGCCTTTAACAGAACATATTCCAAAACCACTGTTAAAAATCGGAAACAAACCCATAATTGAATACAACATTGATCTCTTAAAATCTTACGGAATACCATCAATAAATGTATCTGTACATCACTTTAGTGAACAAATTATATCCTACCTCAAAGCAAGTGATAAAATTAAAATCAATTTTATTACTGAAGACAAGCCATTAGGCACAATTGGCGCTTTAAAAATAAAGGACACTTATAAAACGGACAACATTTTAGTTTTAAATGCAGATGTCCTTACCAATATAGATTTAAAGCAATTTGTTGACGAATTTTTAGCAAATAAAGTAGAAGCATTAGTCGCCACAGCGCCATATGTCATTGCACTTCCTCACGACATCATTGAAACAAAAAATGGACAAATCACAACCTTAAAGCCTAAACACCAAGTAACCTACAACCTCAATGCAGGCATTTATTTATTTAAAAAATCGTGTTTAGAATATATCCCAGAAAACACCTTTTTTAATGCCACAGACTTAATAAACACACTACTTTCTTACGGTAAGACAATTAAAACGTTTCCTATTACTCAATATTGGATAGATATAGGACAGCATCACGATTTTAAAAAAGCGAATGAAGATATTAATGACTTAAAATTTCCTAGTCAATAAAATTATACGATTACATAACACGACCTATGTAAAAAGCTTCGTTTTCCTTTTAAAAGATTGTTAGGGTGTCGTATCTTTGCAACGCTAAAAAAACGACAGTTTTTCAATTTCAACATGATCCACAAACAAGCCTTAAAACACAATATTTTTAAATACATCACACAATCTGCTGAAGAATTACAAGTAGACTGTTATGTTATTGGTGGTTTTGTACGCGACTATTTATTAGAACGTGGCAACGCTAAAGATATCGATGTGGTTGCTGTAGGCAGTGGTATAGAATTAGCCAAGCAAGTCGCTAAAAATTTACCTAACCAACCTAAAGTTCAGATTTTTAAAACGTACGGAACAGCTATGTTGCGTTACGATGATATAGAAATAGAATTTGTTGGTGCGCGCAAGGAGAGTTATAATGAAGACAGTAGAAACCCAATTGTTGAAAACGGCACTTTAGCAGACGACCAAAACCGAAGAGACTTTACTATTAATGCCTTAGCACTCAGTTTAAATGAAAACAACTTTGGCGAGTTACTAGATCCCTTTAACGGTCTCAACGATTTAGACAAAGGAATCATTCGCACACCATTAGATCCTAACGTTACATATAGTGATGACCCATTGCGAATGATGCGTGCCGTTAGATTTGCGACCCAATTAAATTTTAAAATTGAAGATGCTTCTCTTAAAGCCATTGCAGATAATAAAGAACGTATTAAGATTATCACAAAAGAACGTATTGTTGTAGAACTCAATAAGATTCTTGAAAGTAATATACCTTCCATTGGATTTATTCATCTTGAAAAAACAGGACTTTTAGAATATATTCTACCCGAATTAACAGCACTAAAAGGTATTGACGAAATTGAAGGGCAACGACATAAAGACAATTTTTATCACACCTTAGAAGTGGTGGACAACATTGCCAAAACTACAGATAACCTTTGGTTACGTTGGGCTGCTCTGTTGCATGATATAGGAAAAGCACCAACTAAAAAATTCCACAAAAAAATAGGTTGGACGTTTCATGCGCACGAATTCGTTGGCTCAAAAATGGTGTATAAATTATTCAAACGGCTTAAAATGCCTTTGAACGATAAGATGAAATTCGTTCAAAAAATGGTTTTTATGAGCTCAAGACCTATTGTACTTGCTTCAGATGTAACGGACTCTGCTGTTAGACGTTTAGTGTTTGATGCAGGTGATTATGTCGAAGATTTAATGACGCTTTGCGAAGCCGATATCACGACTAAAAACCCAAAAAAGTTCAAAAAATATCACAACAACTTTAAAAAAGTTAGAGATAAAATTGTTGAAGTAGAAGAACGCGATCAGGTTCGTAATTTTCAACCTCCAGTGACTGGTGAGGAAATTATGAAAACCTTTAATCTTAAACCGTCTAGAGAAATAGGACTAATAAAAGACACCATAAAAGAAGCCATTTTGGAAGGCGAAATTCCTAATGACCACGAAGCTGCTTTTAATTTAATGTTGAGAAAAGGCAAAGAATTGGGACTAAAAGCAGTAAACAGTAAGCCGTAAGACGTTTACTATTTTTTCTACGTGAAAACTTTGAAACTATGAAACAGAAACAAGAAAATAAAGCCGTCATTTATTGGCTATTAACTGGTTGTGTGTTAATTTTTATTATGGTTGTCGTAGGTGGTATTACGAGATTAACCCATTCTGGTTTATCTATTTCAAACTATAAATTAATTTCTGGGACAATCCCTCCAATGAATGAGGTAGAATGGAACGAAGCCTTTGAACTGTATAAACAATATCCTGAATACCAAAAACTCAATAGCCATTTCACTCTCGAAGAATTTAAAGATATTTATTTTTGGGAATGGATTCATAGAGTTATTGGCCGTTTTATAGGTTTAGTTTTCTTTATACCTTTTGTGTATTTTATTATTAAAAAACGCCTTTCAAAAGCTACTATAAAAAAAGCAACGCTCCTTTTAATTATGGGAGGATTTCAAGGTTTTTTAGGATGGTATATGGTAAAAAGCGGATTGGTAGACCGACCAGATGTAAGTCATTATAGATTGGCAGCCCATTTAACGACAGCATTTTTAACCTTCGCTTATACGTTTTGGGTGGCATTAGATTTAATGTTTCCATATAAAAAAATCATTGACAAAAAATTACGGAATTTTATTAGACTTGGCTTAGTTATACTAATTATACAAATTATTTACGGTGCTTTTGTTGCAGGTTTAGATGCAGGATGGATTCATAATCACTGGCCATTAATGAGTGAAGGTAAATGGATACACGAAACCGTGTTTATTGAACAAACACCAACATACCTCAACTTTATTGAAGGCAAAAGTGGTGTGCAATTTGTACATAGAACTATAGCTTATGTTGTCGCAATATTAATTTTAGCAATTTGGTACAAAGCAAATAAAATAGGAACCACACCATACCAAAAAAAAGGCATCAATGCCTTATTAATTTTAGTAGGTATTCAATTTGCATTAGGCGTATTAACATTAGTTTTAGCAGTGCCAGTTTGGTTGGGAGTTTTACATCAGGTTGGTGCCTTTTTCCTTTTATCTGCCATGACATTTACATTACATCGCTTTAGTAAATAATAACCTTACATTTATAGTGACAATTCTTAAAATAAGTGTCCTATAACCTTTAACAAAGTTGCCATAGATTTTAGAATTTAGTTCTTGGAATATAGAAATAGGAAACCCTATCTTTGCAATATAATATATCAACAATGATTTACAGATTTAGAATTATCTTAGATAATGACACCGATGAGGATGTGTTTCGCGATATCGAAATTCGTGAAAGCAATACTATGGAAGATTTACATAACGTCATTACCCAGTCTTTTGGGTTTGATGGTATGGAAATGGCGTCGTTTTATGTAAGTGATGAGCAATGGAATCAAGGTGAGGAAATTGCTATGATGGACATGAGTGAAGCTGGTAATGAAGTAAAAATGATGGGCACTACCATTATTAATGACATCGTTCATGAAGCTTCTACCCGATTGATCTATGTTTATGATTTTATGAATATGTGGACCTTCTATGTAGAATTAGGTGAAATTGTTGAAGAAGCAGAAGGTACAGACTACCCAAATCTAATGTATGTACATGGTCAAATACCAGACGAAGCACCAGAAAAAACTTTTGAAGCTGAAGCGGATGACGATATTTACGGTGAATTTGATGATGATTTAGACCTAGATGATTATGACAATCTAAATTTTGATGAGAATTGGAATTAAAACCGATTTAAACCAACATCTTCATAATTTCGTTTTACAAAATCTAACGCATACTTTAATATTTCGCCCATATTTTTGCTCTTTTTAAAATTAACATCGTGGGTGTAATTAAAGATTTCTTCTTTAATCATATTAATATGCTTCTGTATTGAAATCTCATCATTTTCCATACATTCTAATAAGCGTCTCAAACGGTTTTTATAACTAATCATACGTTTTGCTACGATAGAACGTTCTTCAATTTTATATTGGTCTATAGATTCTTTCTGTATTTTCGCTCTCACGAGCTCTACCATCTTAAAATTCTCTTTAAAAAATTGCGGGCGATAAATTTTTAAATTGCCTTCATACGATTGTTGATCAAAATCAATGGCTCTAATTCTAAAAACAACATGATCAAAATCATGAATAGGCACAAAGACATAATTATAAGAACGCATATCACCTAATAATCTAATCATACAACGCTCGTTAAACTTCACAAACTCTTTCGCTATTTGCGATTTTTCTGAAGGACTACAATCAGGTAGCATATTTTTTATAAACTCATCACCTGGAATACCTGCAATATGCTCCTCAATCAAAGTTTCCTTACACACTAAAAAATTTAAGTTGTGTGGCGACAACATGTGTTCTAACTCTAATCCATACACACGGGAAGCATCTGCTTTTTTAACATAAAAATAAGTGTAGTTATCATTTAATATATTTCTAACCTTAATTCTAAACGGCTTAGAGTTTCCGAATGTGCAAAAGTCTATAGCATCTACATTTAAATATTTTAAAATTCCTTCTCCACCATCTGACACCAAACTAGAATACACACGTTTAAGACTTAAGTCAATTTCATCACGTTCAAAATCATTATAGTAAACACGTACCCAAAGCGTATCTTCATCATTTTTATCGTATACAACAATAGAACCTTGAAATCGCAACAAATCATCATAATAAATAGGTAGATTAATATTTCTTCTATAATGCGTTAAATAAGCATCTAACTTTGATGATATAGGGTAAGATGGCTTCTTCTTTGATATTTTTAAATCCTCATTCATTTTTTAAATTTAAGGGTTTTCTTCAAATTATTGTAACAAAAAAAAGCTTCATTCGTCTTATGTGCATAACCAATCAATATCTCGTATGGCATTGAAGTATGTCTTTAAGACGTTTTAACTCATATGGATATTTTAAAATCAATCAATTTGGAACCAATCCTTACTATAAATAATCTCACAAAGAAATTTGGCTATTTAACAGCAGTAAAAAACTTAAGCTTCACCATAAACAAGGGTAATGTATATGGTATATTAGGGCCAAATGGAAGTGGAAAATCTACCACTTTAGGTATCGTTTTAAATGTTGTAAATAAAACCCAAGGCGATTTTCACTGGTTTGATGGTAATATTACAACCCACAATGCATTAAAGCGTGTGGGCGCAATTATTGAACGACCAAATTTTTACCCTTACATGTCAGCTGAGCAAAATCTAAAATTAGTGTGTCGTATTAAAGGGGTGGACTATAATAAAATAGACGAAAAATTAGATGTTGTAGGTTTGTTAGACAGAAAAACACATAAGTTTAAAACCTATTCTTTAGGTATGAAACAACGATTAGCTATTGCTTCTGCCCTATTGAATGATCCAGAAATATTAATATTAGATGAACCTACAAATGGATTAGACCCTCAAGGCATACATCAAATTCGTCAAATCATCAAAGACATTGCTGCAAACGGAACCACTATTTTATTAGCATCGCACTTACTAGATGAAGTCGAAAAAGTTTGCTCTCATGTGGTGGTCTTGAGAAAAGGAGAAAAACTATATTCTGGTCGTGTTGACGAAATGATTAATAGTCACGGCTTTTTTGAATTAAAGACAGAACAACATCAAGAATTAATTTCAATTTTAGAGTCACACCCAAATATTGAAAAAGTTAAAGAAGAAGGCGAATTAATTACTGCGTTTTTAAACCAATCAATGTCAGCCTCTGCATTTAATAAATTGATGTTTGAAAAAGGCATACTCCTCTCGCATCTTGTAAAACGAAAAGAAAGTTTAGAAGAGCAGTTTTTACAATTAACAGACCATCAAGAAAATTAAACCATAATCATTTTAATACCTCATCGTTAAATCTTATGCTCATCACAGACGTAAGAAATGATGAGAAAAATAAAAGCGATACTAAAAAACCAATCCAACTATATGTTACGTCTTATACAACTCGAATTACAGAAGCTTTGGCTTAATAGAGCTAGTAAAGTTTTAATTATTATTTCATTTATCTTACCGTTTACGGTGCTTATACTATCCTCGATAAAAATTAATTTCTTTGGCTTCTTTACGTTAGAATTAGGAGAACTTGGAATATTTAACTTTCCAATAATATGGCATATAACCACATTTTTTGCGGCGCAATTTAAATTTTTCTTTGCTATTGTTGTGGTAAGTATGATAGGTAATGAATACAGCAACAAAACACTAAAACAAAACTTAATTGATGGCTTAAGCAAAAAGGAATTTATACTATCCAAATTCTACACTATTGTATTTTTCTCCTTATGTGCTACCATTTTAATAGGCTTAGCAACATATTTTATTGGCTTGTATTATTCGAGTTATACAGAGGCTTCCATTGTTTTTAGAGAAGTTGAATTTTTACTAGCTTATTTTGTAAAATTAGTAGGCTTTTTTAGCTTATGTTTATTCTTAGGCATGTTAGTAAAACGTTCTGCTTTTGCATTAGGCTTTCTTTTTCTGTTATTTATAACGGAAAGTATTATATATGGCCTAATGAAATGGAAATTATCAGACGCTATCGCAGATGGCATTAACAATTTTATGCCTTTACAATCCATGTGGAATCTCATTAACCAACCAATACAACGTATTGCCATGACTAAGTTTCCTGAAAAAACAGACATGATGTATGACTACGCTGTGCATTGGTATGAAATCGCAATCGTTCTTGGTTGGACAGCTATTTTTGTCTTTTTATCGTATCGATTATTAAAAAAGAGAGAATTGTAATAGCTTTATCATTGCGGTATTACGATGTTTCAATGTTAAAACTTAGGGGTTTTTAAGTTCTAGTTGTTATATTGTATGCCTATTACTAATTTCAAAGTAAATTAGTATGAATTGCAAGGTTAAGCTCTTATGAAAAAGAATTATTTAGTTTTTATACTTATAATAACTAGTGTGCATTTATTTGCTCAAAATGAAGCTTCATTTTGGTATTTTGGGCAAAATGCTGGCTTGCAATTTAATGCAGAAAATGGAACGGTTACGGCGATTTCAGGAGGACAAATAAATACGTTAGAAGGCTGTACATCCATTTCTGATGCAGATGGTAATTTACAATTCTATTCTGACGGAAGGACGGTTTGGAATAGCAACCACCAAATTATGTCCAACGGAAATTATTTTGCTGGTACTGGGCTTTTAGGTGACCCATCTAGTACATCATCTGGTTTAATAGTACCCAAGCCAGAAGATCCTACAAAATATTATTTGTTTACTGTAGATGAACCACATCACGATAATGCAAGTGCTTATCCAAATCAATTTACAGGCATTTATGACCAAGGTGGTAGCGTACCTAATGAAGATGATGGTTTTAATAATGGTTTTAATTATTCGTTAATAGATATGACGCTCAACGGCGGATTAGGAGATGTCGATGCTGTAGAAAAAAACATGCATTTAATAACTTATGACCCTTCTTCAACGTTAGATTTACAATATAAATGTTCTGAAAAAATCACAGCGGTAAGAGCAGAGGATTGCTCCTCTTTTTGGGTCATTACTCATTTTGGCGACAAGTTTTATGCCTTTAGAGTTGATGTTAATGGTGTAAATACGACTCCTGTTATATCTACTGTTGGACCTAACATACCAATTTCAGGCTACAGACGAAATTCTTTAGGGTATTTAAAGGCATCTCCTGATGCTTCAAAACTAATTGCAGCCAATTTTGGCAAAGCTACAACACCAGGTGATAATGCTGCAGGCAGTGTGGATTTATATGATTTTAATAACGAAACAGGTGTAATATCTAATCATATAGAACTTTATGGTCCAGAAAATAATAACAGTCCATATGGTGTAGAATTTTCTGCTGAAAATAGAAAAGTCTATGCCACTATTAGCGAAGGCGCTGGAGGTGCAGGTACTAGCCATGTTATGCAATGGGATTTAGAAAGTTCAGATATCATAAATTCTATACAAATTATTCATTCCTCATCACAGATGACTGCAGGAGCCTTGCAGTTAGGTATAGACCGACGTATTTACAGAGCTCAACTGAGTTATTCTGGTAATGATAATATCTCAGATTACTTAGGCGTAATTGCTAATCCAGAAGCAGATGGCACGGCTGCTAACTACAATGAGCAAGGTATATTGATTGATTTTAATGGCACAAATTTAAATAAAAGCAGAATAGGGTTGCCACCATTTATTCAATCACTTTTTAATTCGGAAATAGACATAATACAAAACGGTATTAGTACAACAGAACTTAAACTTTGCACTAATGATTCTTATACGTTAGAAGCTCAAAATATTCCTGGCGCAGATTATTATTGGACATTTAATAATGCGGCATTACCAGAAACATCGTTTCAATTATTTGTGGACACTCCTGGATATTACGAAGTTTATATAGAACCTAATAATGGGGAATGTCCCATTGAAGGCAGTGCTGTAGTTGGTGTTTTTGACATTCCGGTTGCAAATGCTTTATCAGATGTTGAAGTCTGTGATAATTTCACTAATGATGGTGTTCAAAATTTTAATTTTTCATCTAAAGATTCAGAAGCATTACTAGACCAAGACCCTTCGATGTATAATGTTCTTTATTTTGAAACTTTGGAAGATGCCAATTCTGGTGAAAACAGTATAATCTTTCCTTATAGTAATATCGAAAACCCTCAAACAATTTTTGCAAGAGTAGAAAATTCAGAAAACCCAAACTGTTATGATATAAATTCCTTTTCTATTGAAGTTTTTAATGTGCCATTGTTTTCTGCATTAAATAATATTGCTATTTGTGATAACCTTGATAATCCTATAGACGGTATAGGTGCTGTAAATCTAGAAACCTTTATACCTTCTATTTTTGGAGAACAAGATGTCAGCCAAACTAGCGTTACATTTCATTCCTCACAAGATGATGCAGATGCCAATGCTTCTGCTTTTCCGATTAATTATTCAAACACCACTGCTTTTAATGAACAAATTTTTGTTAGAATAGAAAATAGTCAGAATGAAAACTGCTATACAACTTTAAGTTTTAATTTGCGTGTAGATCCTGTTCCTATTGCTAATAATATTACAATTCTACAATGTGATGAAGATGGTATTCCCGAAGGCTATACATTATTTAATTTAAATAACCATATAGCGGACATTACCGATAACGTCGAAGGCTCTATTGTTGAGTTTTATATATCTCTAATGGATGCAGAGAACCAAGAAAATCCTATAAATGCGAATGCTTTTGAAAATTATTACAACCCTCACACCATTTATTCTAGAGTGTCTAATACCAATTCTAATTGCATAAACTTTAGTGAGGTTACATTAGAGGTTAGTTCAACCTCATCGCTAAACACAAGTTTAGAACTTTGCGATACCGATGGAATTGAAGATGGTTTTATGACCTTTAATTTGACAGATGCTAACAATGCTGTTTTAGCACAAATTACCAGTGATGTCAACCTAACTTATTATGAAACCTATGAAAATGCCTTATTAGAAATACATCCTCTTGGGAATTCTTTTATGAATACAACGGCATATAATCAAACGATATTTGGACGTGTTGAAAATAACAACAACTGCTTTGGTATCAGTGAAGTTGAGTTAACTGTTTTTAGTTTACCAAATATTGAAACAGCAGATGATACTATATATTGCTTAAACACTTATCCAGAACCTATTCTTTTAAATGGTGGTGTGCAAGACGACTTGCCTAATAATTATTACTATGCGTGGTCTACAGGAGAGAACACCTCTGAAATTGAAATTAATGCACCTGGCAACTATACGGTTAGAGTTTCTAATACAAATGGTTGTTATAAAGACAGAACTATCACTGTTTTACCGTCAATTAATGCTTCTATCACGAGTATTGACGTGACCGATGCTTCTCAAAATAATACAATATCAGTTATTGTGAGTGGTTCTGGAAACTATGAATATGCGTTAGATGATGCTTTAGGGCCATACCAGGACAGTAATACATTTCTCAACGTCATTCCTGGAATCCACACTGTATATGTTAGAGACAAAAATGACTGTGGCATCACAGAAGAATCTGTATCTGTAATCGGTTTTCCTAAATTTTTCACGCCCAATAATGATTCCATAAATGATTTCTGGCAAGTTTATGGCATTACAGAACAGTTTCAAGCCAATTCAACAATATATATATTTGATAGATACGGAAAACTTTTAAAAGAACTAGACCCATTGAGTCCTGGTTGGGACGGAAATTATAATGGATTTAAAATGCCAACAAGTGATTATTGGTTTAAAGTTACATTAGAAGACGGCCGTGTTTTTAAAAATCATTTTACCTTAAAACGATGACCAATAAATTTGTAACTACATCTAAATATACACTTTCAATTACCCTTATATTTATTTTTAATTTATCGGTTTTTGCACAAGAACCAAATGATTGTCAATTTGCGGTTACTGTTTGTGGCAATTCAGACTTTAGCTTAGATGTAAACGGAAATGGAACGCAAGAACTAAATAATTCTAACTCATGTTCTGGACAAGAAAACAACAGTCTTTGGTTAGAAGTTAATATTGCTACCAGTGGCACTTTGGCATTTACGCTAACACCAGGAAGTAACAGTATAAATGAAGATTATGACTTCTTTATTTTTGGTCCAAATGTTAGTTGTGGTGCTATTGGGCAAGCCATACGTTGCTCAACTACAAATCCTGCTGCTGCCAACCAAGGTAATAACTTAACAGGTTTAAACAACACTGATCCTGCGACTAATGAAGGACCAGGAGCAGATGGAGACAGTTTTGTAAGTGATATTGATGTCCTTGCTGGTGAAAGTTACTTTATAGTAATTGATAGACCTATTGGCAATAGTCCGTTTTCAATAAATTGGACGGGAACTGCTACGTTTCCTGAAGGCCCTACGAATCCGTTATTATCCAATTCTAATTCATTATTATTACCAAATATTACGATTTGTGATGATGCCGCACCTTACAACGATACTATAAGAGAAATTGATTTTAGCCAACTCTCACAAGACATCATCAATGGTGAGTCTGACGTACTCGTTAGTTACCATTTATCAGAAAGTGATGCCAATATAAACATTGGTGCGTTAGGTGATGTATTTACAAACACTACAGGTAGCCAACAAATTTTTGTTAGAATAGAAAATTCAACCACAGGATGTTTTATAATTAATCGTTTTACATTAAATGTTACTATCCTAACCAACTTCAATCAGCCCACGGATTTTGAGATTTGTGACGATGATACAGATGGAGACGATCAAAATGGACTATCAACGTTTAATTTCAACACCAAAAGCCAAGAAATTATTAACGGAATTACAGGCATTAACTACGACATAAGTTATTACCTAACTCAGGCCAATGCAGAATCTGAAACGGCACCACTACCGTTAAATTTTAATAATACCATTTCAGGTTCTACAGAAATATTTGTAAGAATAGAAGATTTAGATCAAGGTTGTGTAACATTCACTTCGTTTTTAGCTACAGTACTATCTAAACCAACCGCCAATAATGTATCGCTCATTCAATGTGATGAAGATGGCATCCCAGAAGGGTTTACAACATTCAATTTAACAGAAGCTATAGATGATATAACTAATCAAGAATCAAATTCTTCGGTAGAATTTTACTTATCACAAATTGACGCCCAAAATCAAAACAACGCTATTGACGGAACATCGTTTGATAATTTTTTTAATCCTCAAATTGTATACGCACGAGTAACCAACACCAATACAGGTTGTGTAAATTTTGGAGAAATATCATTAGAAGTGAGTACAACAAATTCTAATAATGCAAGTATAGCGCTATGTGATACAGATGGTACAGAAGATGGTTTTATGACATTTGATTTGAGTACGATTAATAATGACATCATAGCAAATACAACCACAACAAATTTAGATATCACTTTTTATGAAACCTATAATGATGCTTTAATAGAAGACAATCCGTTAAACCCCATTTATACAAATACTATGGCGTACGATCAAATAATATATGCCAGAGTAGAAAATTCAAATGCGTGTTATGGCATAAGTGACATTCAACTTTCGGTTTTTGAATTACCAAATATTGAAATCACAGATAACACTATTTACTGTGAAAACCTCGCACCTGCCACCACAACCTTAACTGGTGGTGTGATTAATGACATTCCTAATAATTACAGTTATTTATGGTCTACAGGAGAGACTACCACAACCATTGAGGTCAATACACCTGGAAATTATACCGTTCGCGTTACCAATTCTAATGGATGTTATAAGGATAGAACAATTACGGTATTACCTTCTACCATTGCTACTATAACGCAAATAGATGTTTTAGACGCTGTACAAAATAATTCCATTACAATATCTGTTACTGGTAATGGTGGTAATTATGAGTATGCCCTTAATAATAGTGACGGTCCGTACCAAGACGCTAATACGTTTGTAAACGTACCATCTGGACTACATACAGTATATGTAAGAGACAAAAATAATTGTGGCATCGCAGAACAGGCCGTATCTGTTATTGGTTTTCCTAAGTTTTTTACACCAAATAATGATTCAGAAAATGACTTTTGGCAAGTCAGTGGAATTTCATCGCAATTTCAGCCAAACACATACATTTATATATTTGATAGATACGGAAAACTTTTAAAAAGATTAGACCCATTAAGTGCAGGTTGGGATGGCACTTTTAATGGAACTAAAATGCCAAGTAGCGATTATTGGTTTAAAGTAAAATTAGAAGATGGAAGAAATTTAACAGGTCATTTCTCATTAAAACGATAACACTAATGATGTAATTACAACTATGACTCCTATAGCTTTGACAAAAAAACTTTTAATAGTTTTTAGCCTTTTTATTTGTGCTACATCCCAAGCAGTGGCTCAAGATATTTCCTTGTTTCAACAATTTAACGGAAGATATGATTACACAGCAATAGGCAATACATTAAATTCTGAAGAAAATGGTCTTGAAGCAACTTGTGCCATTTTAACGAGCTCAACGGCTAGTCTTAATCTTAATTCAAATCAAAATATAGTTGCAGCATACCTCTATTGGGCAGGCTCTGGCCTAGGAGATTTAAATATTAAATTAAATGGAATCACAATCAATGCTGAGCGCTCTTTTGCGGATGCTTTAGACGCAGACCGTGTGTTTTTTGCTGCCTATGCAGATGTGACTTCCATTATTTTATCAGAAGGAAATGGCGATTATACCGTTTCAGATTTTGATTTATCTGGTGTCATTCCTTCATATTGTCCAACAGGAACAAATTTTGGTGGTTGGGCGATCACTATTATTTATGAAGACACTGACCTACCGTTAAATCAGCTCAATGTGTATGATGGATTACAAAGTGTACCCACATTTTTAAGTATAACCTTGGATAATCTGAATGTTTTAGATAATGATAATGCAAAAATTGGTTTTGTAGCATGGGAAGGAGATAGTGGTATCTCTGTGAATGAACAACTAACCATAAACGGCAGTGTGATTAGTAACTTTCCGCTAAACCCAGCCAACAACGCATTTAATGGAACGAACTCGTTTACAGGAGCATCAAATTTATATAATATGGATATTGATGTTTATAATATTCAGAACAATATTAATATTGGCGATACTTCTGCAACCATTCAACTGACCTCAGGACAAGATTTTGTAATGATCAACAATATTATCACTGTCCTCAATAGTCAATTACCAGATGCCACCATTAATACTGACGATTATAGTGTTAATTGCGGTAACAATTCAATTGAACTATATTATACCGTTTACAACACCAATAGTACAGCAATTTTACCGGCAGACACACCAATAGCATTTTACCATAATAACGTACTCATTGGCCAAAGCGTAACACAGAATAATATTGAAATAAACGCAAGCGAAAGCAATTCAATTGTACTCACCTTACCAGACAATTCAGATAGCAATGTTACTGTCTTAGCCGTTGTTGACGATGATGGCACTATGAGTGGTATTGTAACCGAGACCAACGAAAATAACAATACCATGGCTATTGAAATAGAACTACTTGTCATTCCTGAAATAATGCTATTACCAGGAGTTATTGGTTGTAACGAAGGTTTTGAAACTACCACATTTAATTTATTTGATGCTTTAGAAGGCATGGATCTTATTATGGACAATATTAGTTTTTTCACCAACCTAGAAGCCTTAGAAAACAACGCCCAATCCATTGTGTTAACAGAATATTACACTTCTATGCCAGAAACGATTTATGTACGCGTAGAAAGCCCTCCGTGTTATGAAATTTTTCAATTTGATCTAATTGTTGAAAATTGCCCACCTTATATTCCACAAGGATTTTCTCCAAATAATGACAGCTATAATGATTGGTTTAATATTCAAGGTTTATATGATATTTTTACCGAACACGAATTGCAGATTTATAATCGGTATGGTAACTTAATTTTTGAAGGTGACAACAATAAACCTTGGTTTGGCGAAATCAACAGAGGACTTAATAATATTGGAAATAAAGTACCTGTTGGCACCTATTATTACATTTTAAATTTGAATGATTCAAATTTTCAGCCAAGCATGGGATGGGTTTATGTAAATTATTAAAAGTGTTAAAATTTTAAGTCGTTCAGCTTATTTTTTTGGAATTACGTTTTTGTTAGCATACTTTTATTCGGTATTCAATAAATACAATTTCCCTCAAGACATTTAAAGTCCCTCCATTTTTTAATTGAAACATTCAACTTATTGGTAGATTTTCCTACAAAATATTTTTGAAATAATGCAATCAAATTTATTTTTAAATCCAATTTTTGAAATAATTTTCTTTCAATTATGACTGATTTACGTGAAATATGTTAACATTTAGTGCATTTCAACGTATTTTTTTGTATTTCATCTTTTTTAATTCTATTTTTCGGCCATCATAAAGCATGTGTATTAGTAGACCCCAAATCAACTCTACACCAAACTTTTAAACTTAACCGAAACTAAATGACTTATTTAAATCGCTCCCTCTGCTTATTTATGGGCTTAATTTGTAGCATATCGTTTGCTCAACAAGTTACCGTAGATAATTCAGTTTCACCACAAGACTTAATACAAAACACCTTAATACAAGGTTGTGTAGAAGTCTCTAATATTTCCTCACCCTCAAACGGATCATCAATTGGTATAGGTAGCTTCGGCTATTTTGAAAAAGGTGCCTCCAATTTTCCTTTTGAAAACGGAATTGTATTAACAACAGGTAATGCCAATTCTGCTGGTAACGGACAAAACAATGATATTCTTAACGATGGTGACGAAACTTGGCTTACTGATAGTGATCTTGAAACAGCACTTGGTATTTCTGGAACTGTAAATGCCACATCCATTGAGTTTGATTTCATTTCCATATCCAACCAAATTCAATTTAATTATATACTCGCCTCTGAAGAATATTTCGGGAATTTCCCATGTGAATATTCAGATGGATTTGCATTTCTAATAAGGCAAAGCGGCACAAGTGATCCTTATACAAATATTGCATTAGTTCCAGGGACCTCAATACCAGTCAATACAAATACTGTACACGATGATATTGTTGGTTTTTGTAGTGCTTCAAATGAAGAGTATTTTGAAGGTTACAACTTAGGAGACACCAATTATAATGGTAGAACTACTGTACTCTCTGCAACAGCAGCGATTCAACCCAATGTACAATACCAAATAAAGCTAGTAATAGCAGATCAAACAGATAAAAATTACGATTCTGCAGTATTTATAGAAGGAAACAGTTTTGATGCTTCTGTAGATTTAGGAGAGGACCTCACAACATGTGCAAATAGTGCCTTTTTAAATGGTAATATTCAAAACACTAGCGCTACTTACTCTTGGTTTTTAAATGATGTAGAAATGCCTTCAGAAAATCAGCCAACGCTTACTGCTGTAGTATCTGGTACGTATAGAGTTGAGATTTCATTACCGCTTGCCGGAAACTCTTGTATTATTGAAGATGAAGTTAATATTACATTAAATTCTGCGCAAACCGCAGAACCACTAACTGATTTTACACTCTGTGATGACATTAGTAATGATGGTGTAGAAACTTTTGATTTATCTACAAAAGATGCAGAAGTCATAGCTTCAGTTCCTAATTCTAGTTATGCCGTATCTTATCATTATTCCGATTCTGATGCCTTAACCAATACAAATGCCATAAATGCTCCTATTCAAAATATAGGTAATCCACACACCATTTATGTTAGAATTGAAGACACTGTAAATGGTTGTTTAGCCTATTCTAACTTTGATTTGGTTGTAAATTCAAAGCCAATAATAACCAACCCAACCGCTTTAGAAATATGTGATAATCAATCTGGAGATGGCACAACGGCAATGGATTTAAATGCACTTAAAGATGCAGAAATAACTTTATCTCAAGAAGGTCTTGTAGTGACATATCATGGTACAGCGAGTGATGCCGCAAATGGAATAAATGCCTATCCAATGCCATACACTAATACAAATCCTACTGAGCAATTATTTGTAAGTGTACAAGATATTGAAACTGGTTGTATAAGTACAACAACTTTAGATATTTCAGTACTAGAAAGTCCTGTAATAAATATGGAACCTCATTATATTGATGCCTGTGACGCAGATCATGATGGTTATGCAGATTTTGACCTTACATCTATCATTCCTGAAGTTTTAGAAGGCTTAACAGATGTAACGGTTACGTTCCATGAAACGGCTGAAGACGCAACAACTGGAGCGAATCCTATAGCCAATGACACCAACTATCCAAATACCGTAAGTGAAGAGCAAGTTGTATATATTAGAGTAGAAAGTAATAACTCAAACTGTGCATCTATTGTTCCTATTGAATTACATACCAATCTTTTACTTACAGGTACTACTATCAATGACATTACCCTATGTGATTTTGATGATGATGGTACAGAAGAATTTCATTTCAATGATATCACAATCAATTTTGTAAATAACATAGAAGGTATAACGATTGCGTATTTTGAAACGGAAATAGATAGAGAAAACAATGCTAATGAAATTAATCCAGACATTCCATATACCAACCAAGATAATCCTCAAACAATATATATTACTTTAAAAAATAGTTCGTGTGAAGAATTTGCAGAGTTCGATTTAATATTAAACCAAATTGAAACTTTTGATTCTATAATAAGCACAACCATTTGTGATGAAGATCAAGACGGTTTTACAACTACAGACCTATCAACATTAGATGCTGAAGTTACCAATGGGCAAGATGGATTTACAGTTACTTACTATCCTACAGCACAAGATGCTGAGGACAATACTAACGCACTTCCTAATTTTTATACAAATACAACCAACCCATTTACATTACATCCAAGAATTACATCTTCGGAAACAGGTTGTTATGACGCTAACTCATTTGAAGTGACAGTGCTACCAGCACCAGAAAGCGAAACGCCAGATCAAATTATTATTTGTGATGCAGATAGAGATGGTTTTTCAACGATTAATTTAAATAACAGCATTCCTGTTTCAATTTTAGCCACTCCAAATCGTAGTGTAACTTTCCATAATTCACTATCTGATGCCCAATTAGATGAAAATGCCATAACAAACTTATCTAATTACGAAGCGCAAACAGAAATTGTATTAATGCGTGTAGAGAATACAAATACAGGCTGTTATGCCATTGAAGAGTTAGATATTATTGTGAACACATTACCGTTTGTAGGTGATTTAAGTAATTATGTCAATGAACTTACGTTTTGTGAAGATAATTCTGATGGTTTTGGAGAGTTCATTTTTCAAAATAAAGACGAGGAAGCCTTAAGTGGTCAGACCGGAAAGGATGTGAGTTATTATACCAATCAAACCGATGCAGATAATAAAACAAATGCCATCGATAAAACTAGTATTTACGAAAACGTCACTAATCCTCAAGAGATCTATGTTAGGATTGATAACCTAACCGATACATCTTGTTATACAACATCTTCATTTTTAATTGAAGTAGGTACAAACCCAATATATAACGAACCTACTAATTTACTTGTTTGTGATGATAGTGTTGTTGATGGTTCTACCATGTTTGATTTCACTGATAAAATCACTGAGATTTCTGCAGGTATTCCAGATATAGAAACGGTAAAATTCTTTACTTCAGAAGATGATGCTATTAATGACACTAATGAAATTCCATTACAGTTTGAGAATACGGTTAATCCACAACAAATCTATGTTCAAATAGACAATGGAACCATCTGTCAATCTATTACTTCATTTGTAATTAATGTCATTAGAACACCAGATGTAGCACCTGCTGATCCATTAATTGAATGTGATGATGATACCGACGGAACACTTCAGTTTGACCTTACGTTTGCACAATCAAATGTTTTAGATGTTAGACAAGAAGATCTTGAATTTACATTTTACGAAAACTTCGAAGATTCAGAATCTCAGTCAAATCAAATTGCAAACCCTGAAAATTACACCAATACATCAAACCCTCAAACGGTTTATATGACTGTAACAAACACGATCTCTAATTGTTATGTTACAACACCTATAGAGTTAATTGTAAACCAACCACCAATAATTAATGATTTTGAAGTCTTTGATGTCTGTGCCAATGCAACGCAATCTGTAGATTTAACCGATATTAATTCCGTTGCTAGAGACACCAACTTCAATGTTCTATTTAGTTATTTTGACAATGAGGCAGATGCCATAGCAAATACAAATGCTCTAGATACAAATTACACGTATCAAACCAATTTTGACACTTTGTATGTGAGAACCGAATACAGTACAACACATTGTTCTACGTATAATAAATTTAATATCAATGTCAATCCATTGCCAACCGCAAATCAACCTAATGATTTAGCCGCTTGTGATGATGATTTTGACGGTATTTTAGAATTTGATTTATCGCAACAATCCTCGACTATTCTTGGCGGACAAAACTCAAATTTATTTACGGTATCCTATCACAATTCTGAGTTACAGGCCAGTGAAAAGACATCTGTTCTAGAATTGGATTATTTAGCATACAATAATGAAACGATATACGCTCGTGTAGAAAACAATAATACTGGGTGTTACGACATTACAAGCTTTACTACTATTGTATATCCTCTTCCGGTTTTAGATATTGGTGACCAGGTCATCTGTTTAGAAAGTGATCCTCTAATTGTATCAGCTAATACAAATATAGCAACAGATACATACCTGTGGTCAACTGGAGATATAACACCAGAAATTGAGATTACAGCTGTTGGCAGTTATTGGGTAAAAGTAACGACACAATACGGTTGTGAAAACACCGAATATTTTGGAGTATCTGAGTCAGAAACTGCAACCATAGAAACTACTGAAGTGGTAGATTTTTCAGATCCGAATAACATAACAGTGACCATTAGTGGTATTGGTGATTACCTCTATCAATTGGATGATTTTGAACCGCAAGAATCTAATCATTTCGAAAATGTAGCCATGGGATACCATACTGTGACCATCATAGATTTAAATGGTTGTGCTAACGTAACCAAAGAAGTACTCGTAGTTGATATTCCTAAATTTTTCACACCAAATAACGATGGTGCTTTTGACACATGGCATATTATAGGCATAGAAACGCTATCAGGCACAACAATTGATATTTTTGATCGCTTCGGAAAACTAATAAAACAATTAAACTCTAGTTCTCCAGGATGGGATGGTTATTATAACGGTCATAAAATGCCAACCAGTGACTATTGGTTTATAGCCCACGTACAACAAGGTACAATTGCTTTTGACGTCAAAGGACATTTTACATTAAAACGCTAATTATTTGCATATAGAATTCATAATAACATAGTGTTATGTCTTACCATTAAGAAAATTCAAACCCTCTAAATTAGAGGGTTTTATTTTATAATAAAATTTATAAAAATTCAATCTTTGTAATAATTCTTCAACACTATTATTTCTTTAATTTCTGCGGAATATCAAATAAATCATACAAGATGGAAAGGCCTTTGAAATAAAAGGTCATTTTGCACTACGTCGATAACACTGGAGGTTTAACATCTTTTTTAAGAGCAAAAGTTGTAAGATGCTTATCTTTGCACTCCCTTAATTAGAATATGAAGCGATTAGTCCTTTTCATTGCCATTATAATATCAGTATATTCAAATGCTCAGAATATTACTGTAGATAGCCAAACGTATACACCACAAGAGCTTATTGAAAACATCTTAATAGATAGTGATTGTATTGAAAATGTTACAGTGACTAATATCGTAGGAGGCGATTTTGGAGGTGCTGATCAAAGTTATGGCTATTTTGATGCTACTGGAACAAGTTTTCCTTTTGAAAGCGGAATTGTTCTAAGTACAGGCAGGCTACAAAATGTACCTGGTCCTAATACGAGTTTAAGTGATGATGATGCCGCAAATTGGGTTGGTGATAACGATTTAGAAAATGCACTTGCCGAAACAGGAACACTAAATGCAACAATACTAGAGTTTGAATTTACCTCAGTTGCTACGCAGATCAGCTTCAATTATATTTTTGCCTCAGAAGAATACCAAGAAAATAATGCTAACACATGCTTGTTTTCAGATTTATTTGGCTTTTTAATTCGACCAGCAACGAGTCAGGAACCATATGAAAATATAGCCTTAGTCCCAGATACCAATACACCTGTAAAAGTAACAACTGTAACACCAGGAGTTCCTGGCAACTGCCCTCCTACTAACGCAACTTATTTTGGTAGTTTTAATGGTGCAGATGCTCCTATTAATTTTAATGGGCAAACTGATATTTTAACAGCTACAGCTAATATTATCCCAAACGAAACCTACCACGTAAAATTAGTGATTGCAGATGAGCACAACTACAGATATGATTCTGCCGTATTTTTAGAAGCGAGTAGTTTTGAGTTATCTTCAGATTTAGGCCCTAATTTACTTATTGAAACTAATACTGCTCTTTGTGAAGGCGAAACGCTAGAATTAAATGCTTCACAAGAAGGACAAAATAGTTACGATTGGTATAAAGATGATATATTGGTTGAATCTCAATCAGCGAATTGTCTTAATTGTGGCAAATACACCGTTACTGAAGCTGGCAGATACAATGTCGAAGTAACCTTAGAAAATGGCTGTAAATCTTATGGCGAAGTTATAATAGAATATGCTCCACTGCCTGTTGGTTTTGACGCTGTCTTAATAGAATGTGATCTTAACCAAGACGGCATTACGATTTTTAACTTATTTGACGCTGCTGTTGAATTAACCAATGGAAATCAAGACAATACTATTTCTGGTTTTTTCTTGTCAGCCTCTGATGCCGCATCAAACACAAATGCCATTTCTAATCCCGAAGCTTTTCAAAATACCATACCTTTTCAAACGGTTTATGCGAGGTTAGTCAATAATGCTAATTGTTACGCCGTTGCAGAATTAGAGTTACAAACGTCTAATAACGTCATGGCTATTCCAGATTTAGAAAAATGTGATGGAGACACTATAGATGGCATGGCTTCTTTCAATCTTAATGAGATAACAACCGCTATACAAGATGACATACCTACTGATGCATTTGTTACATTTTATGAATCTGAATACGATGCTATCCTAGAAAATAATCCGCTACCAACAACATTTACCAATAGCGAATTAGATACACAAACCATTTATGTAAAAGTCAATAGTAATAGCCAGTGCTACAGTATATCTACAGCAAATTTAAATGTACTATACACGCCTACACTGCAAGCAGATGAATCGGTTTTTTACTGTAGCAATGCGCAGCAAGAACCACTTACCATTTTTGGTGGTGTTCTCAACGATTTGCCTAATAATTATTATTACCAATGGTTATTTAATGGTGCTGCGACTGATATAGACACCTTATTTTATGACGTCACTGAACCTGGTGTATATACTGTAATTGTTACAGATCCTAATGGTTGCTCCTCGAGTAGAACCATTACTGTTTTATCATCGCAACAAGGTCTTATTGACCATGTAAACATAGAAGGAATTGCACCGAACAACACCATTACAATTACTATTTCTGGAGCTGGAGATTATGAAATTGCATTAGATGATCCTGAAGGATTTTACTACGATGCCAATTATACTTTCTCTAATGTTTCTACAGGTTTTCATACCATTTATGTTAAGGATAAAAATGGTTGTGGAATTACTGAAGAAACCATTTCTGTTTTAGGATTTCCTAAATTCTTCACACCAAACGGCGACGAAGATAATCCTGTTTGGAAAGTATTCGGATCAGAACAACAGTTTCAACATATCACTTCAATTGAAATATTTAATAGATACGGTCAATTAATCACACAACAACTCACTTTTTTAGATGGTTGGGATGGTAGATTTAATGGCAACTTGGTTCCGAGTGATGATTATTGGTATGTTGCAAATTTCATCGATGGTTCAACATATACAGGTCATTTTGCCTTAAGACGATAACTTTAATACATCAAGGCTTTTTTTCCCAAATAAATAAGGTAGTTCTCATAACTTTATAAAGTATGTAACATATTTTGTTACATATTAACCAGACTTAAGTGTCTGAAATTCTTAATATTGCTGAATTAAATCTATAAAAAAACGCCATTTATCTAAAAAAATATTGTAACATACATACAAGGATTTTTTTGGCAAAAATGACGTTTAAATTGATTACATCAACCCATCTAATTCAACACTATGAGATATTATGTTCTATTCTGTTTGTTCTATATACATTTTGCTTCATTCGCACAATCAGAACATAATACGAAGGTGTTATCAGAAAACGATTCAATTACATATTTAACATTAAAACAGCACTATGCAAAGCACATCAACCCAAATCCAGACAGTTCTTTAATCTATACCGCAAGAATAAAAGCATTTGGAATAGAAAAAAAGTATGTTATAGCCTTAGTTGAAGCTCCTTATTTTAAAGCACATTATTTTAGAAGAATTCAACAATTAGATTCTGCAATATTCTATTTCAACTTATCCACACAATTAGCAAAGGAACATAAATATTTACGAGGTATTGCACTAGCTCAAAATGGACTTTGCAGAATACATTACTTTTTAGGAGAAACAGAAAATGCCATAGATACCTGTAATAAATGCTTAGAAGTTGCTATAAATATGGACGATTTACCCATTATAACAGACACCTATACTGCGCTAGGAAATGCATACCGAAGACAGAATAATTTGAATATGGCCATCTCCTATTTTTTAAAAGCAGACTCCATACACAGCACTACACCACAACGGCCTGATATCATCGCAGCTACATATCAAAGTTTAGGAACCATATATGACGACCTTAAGGATTACGATACCTCAATAAGCTATTTTAAGAAAGCCAATAATGAATTTAAAAGAATTCCGGCAGATGTGTCATTCTATCTAAAAACAACAGACCTTCATTTAGGTGCAGCCTACTATCGTAAAGGCGAACTCGCATTAGCAGACAGCATATTACAAGAAACCTATTCTTATTTTAAAAGCATAAAGGAAGATGTATCTGTAGCACAAATAAGTACTTATTTAGGTTTAATACGAATAAAAAAAGGCGATTTAGATGCAGCAGAAGGTTATTTAGAGGAAGGATTTCAAATGCATAAAGATAAAAAATACAGTTTTGAATCTGCCGAAGCCATTCTTGAACTTGGAAAATTATATATCAACAAAAAAGAGCCCAAAAAAGCCATCTATTATTTAAATGACCTACTGCTAAATTATAATGATGAAGACAATACCTTAATGCAGCAAAAAACATTAAAAAGTCTATCTGAAGCTTACGCTTTAGACCGCAATTACACAAAAGCGTATACCACCTTAGAACAAACCTACAAACTCAAAGATTCACTTAACAACATTCACAATATTGCATCCATAAGAGAAATAGATTCTAAATATCAAACTGAAAAAAAAGAACAACAAATTACGCTATTAAAATCCCAAAATGAAACGGTAGAACAACAGAAACTCAACCAACGCAACTTGCTTTTAGGTGGTATTGGAATTATGTCTGTAGCTGGTCTATTTTTTTATATACTTTATCGTAACAGACAAAAAACGAACACCAAATTAAAAGACATAGATGCTTTAAAATCTAATTTCTTTACTAATATTTCTCATGAATTTAGAACACCATTAACACTGATATCAAGTCCGATTGAAGATACCTTATTAGATGAAACAATATCTCATCAAAAAAGAGCGCAATTCACTATTGCCAAGCAAAATTCTGAACGCCTTTTAGAACTTGTTAACCAACTCTTAGATTTATCTAAAATCGATGATGGTCAACTAAAATTACAAATTCAACAAGGCAATATCACTCAGCTCATCTCTGCATTAAGCGCGTCTTTTTCTTATTACGCAACGCAAAAAAACATTTCATATAATATCGATATTACGCCCACAAATTCTATTGGTTGGTTTGATAAAGATGCTGTGGAAAAAATCACTATCAATTTATTATCAAATGCGTTTAAATACACACCAGAGAATGGCACAGTAACGTGTAAAGCCTATACTAATAATGACACGTTGATTTTTAAAATTTCAAACACCGGAAAAGGGTTAACATCCAATGATATCGAAAATATTTTTGAACGTTTTTACCAAACCAATGCGCAAAATCAAGGATCAGGCATTGGATTAGCCTTAGTAAAAGAACTAGTAGAATTACATAAAGGCTCTATCGATGTAAAAAGCGAACCAAATAAAGAAACAACATTTGATGTACGTCTTAATTTAAACAAAACCAACTTTGGTAAAAATGCCCTTATTGTTAATCCTAATAATGAAATTAAAAAAGATGTAACATTACATTATAATGCCAACACCGAAGACAATGACAAAATTATTGACAGCGAATTGCCAATATTATTAATAGTTGAAGATAACGATGATTTAAGACATTTACTGAAACAAACCTTTGATAGCAACTACAATGTGATCACTGCAGCAAATGGAAATTTGGGTGTAGAATTGGCCTTAGAACACATACCAGATTTAGTAATTTCTGATATAATGATGCCAGAAAAAGATGGTATTGAACTTACAAAAGAACTTAAAACCAATGAACTTACAGCACACATCCCAATTATACTACTCACAGCAAAAGCAACTATAGAAAGTCAATTTACTGGAGTTGACGTTGGTGCAGATGACTATATTACCAAACCTTTTGATAAAAAATTATTAATCCTAAAGGTTGAAAAACTGATCGCATCTAGACGCCAATTACAACTACGTTATAGTCAAGAATTAGTATTACTTCCTAAAGACATCGCCTTTACTAATTTAGACGAAAAATTTCTGAAAAAAGTTCAAGTTGCTATAGATGATAACCTTGTAGAACCTTCCTTTAATGTTTCAGAATTTTCAGAAGCAGTTGGTATGAGCCGTATGCAATTACACCGAAAATTAAAAGCTCTAACAGGCCTCACGGCTTCAGAATTTATTCGTTCTCAACGCCTTAAACTTGCGACACAACTTCTAAAAAACTCAGATATCAATATGTCTCAAATCGGTTACTCTGTTGGTTTTAATGACCATTCTTATTTTACTAAATGCTTTAAAGAAACCTATAATTGTACACCTTCTGAATACGCTAAGCGTAACTAAATCACAAATTACCATAGCATAAATACGCTGATAACTGTGGCTATTACTGACATGTTACAATAGTCATAGTACTTGTTACATTTCTTATATCTTAAAGAGAACCTTCCTCCTAGCTTTGTAGTGTATGAAAAAAAAACGTACATCCTTACAAGGCCAGATTGATCAGATTCCTACTAAAACAATCTACCTCAATATTAATTATTTACAACCTGGAACGTATGTATTAAAAATAATGCATAAGAACAAAGTGATACAAAAAACAACCTTCAAAAAATAAAGCTGTCAATTATGTTTAACACAAACTATAAATATAAAACTATGAAAACCTTCAAATTATTAATAGTCTTCATCCTGCTCGTAACATCTTGTAGTGATGACAAAAAAATGTCAACAGAAACAGAAAAAATAACAGAAAAAGAAACGACGGAAATAGCGAGTACTGAAAAAGCTACTAAAAAGAAAACAGATACAAATGGTACTTTTCTTTGCGAAATCAATGGTAAAGACTGGCACTACACCAAAGCATCTGGTATTGTAGACACGCATCCAAAAACAAAAAAACGAACGGCAATTATTACGTTTAAAAAGAAGCTAAATAAAGGCTCAGAAAGTGTGCAACTTTTTTACGATGGAGATAACTATGAATTAGAAAAAGCTACAGCCATTCTTAAAACGTCTAAAAAAGGAGGTGGCACAATGAGCGCCATGTATCAGTTACTTAATGAAGGAGGCAAACGTTTACCTGATAGTAAAATCTCAGGAACCTTAGATTTATCTAATGCTCAAGTGGCATCAGGTACTGCAGAGGTCATACAAATGAAAATTAGGTTTGAAGAAGGGGAACTAGAGGACCAATCTATGGCTATTATTTCTTTTTCTGAATTAAAATTTAGTGGTGTAGGATACTCAGATCTTCATAAAGTATTTGGTAATAAATAATTAATAAAAAACAATACCACTATGAAAACTTTAATCACACTACTCTTTCTAATATTGAGCCATATTGTTTTTGCTCAACTCACTGACCCATTTGGCAAGATTATTACGCATGAGATTAAGCTAAATAAACTAGATAATGGCATGTATTCTGGAGCCATTGAGTGGACAACAGGCAGTTTAGATTCTTTACAAAAATTCATCATTAATGACTTAGATATTAAAGCTCCTGTTATGGTCTCAATTATCTCAAAAGCACCAGATCATAATGTTGATTTAAGTTTTCATAAAGAAAACTGGGAAAAAGTAGAATCAAAAATTTCAACTGACGGCGAAAAATATGCAACTAAAACCTTTAGAACCATGGGTTCAGCAGGATTAGGAATCAGTTCTAAAGTCGCAGGTATTCCATACCTCATAACCGTAAAAGTTGGTCTACAATTTCCTTCAACCCAATCTTTAATTCGTATTACAAATGATAAAGAAGAGTACACCCAACACATGCGAAAATTAGGTTATATGGGTCAACTATTTAATGAAGATGGCTCTACGTCTTCCAACACTGAAAGTGCATCTACTAAGAACTCCAACTCTAATAGTGACAATACATTAATGTACGTTATCATTGGTCTGCTGGCTATCATCGCAATACTTTTTGCCATATTTATTTTGAAAAACAAATCTTCGAAAGTGACTATGCTTTTAATAATCTCATTAGGTTTTACACAGATAGTAATTTCTCAAGGATCTATACCTCATAATGTACCACCATCAAATATGGAGTCCGTCTTTGTAGATTATCAGTCTACTAATGTAGAAAATCAGGTCCCAGTAGATTATAACAACCCTGGAGTAAGGCCTGCTATGGATCGTACAGCACATGTCAGTAACGACGATGGTCAAACATATCAACCGGTTGAACTAAATCCTAATCAAGGTTCAATTGAATTATCAGGAGATGAAATATCTGAAATTCGAAGAAGAATGCAGGAAGATCGTGATGAATTTAACGAAAACTATGGAGTAAAAAGTCTAGGTGAAAGAACTCAAGGAGATCAAAGGACATTGCCTACAGATAGAACGAATGAGGAACTTAATAGATTACGAAGACAAATACAACAGTTACAACAGCAAGTTGATTTACTATCTCAACAAGATGAAGAATATGAGGATGACTTTGATGATTTTGATGATGGAGGTGAAATGATCCTTTACTGTGAAGATTTAGATGCTTGTCGAAGTTGTATTCAACGTGGCCAGAACAAATTCAATACACATCGTGCTTATTTTAATTTTCTTCAAAAATATTATTTAAAGAAAGCTACAGATTTAAATGACTGGATTGAATACGGGAATGCATTGTCATCACTTCCTGGTGGAGGCGGAATGGCTTGGACTCCTATCTTATTACATAAAGTGAGACCTGCAATGGACGATTTAAAAGAGGCATATAATAAAAAATTTGATCAATATATAGCATCAATGGAGGAAGATCTACTAGAAATCAGTGCATGTTATGGAACTGCACACGGTAGAATTAGGAGTAGAGAAAGTTATGAAATTCAAATGTTTGCAGTCCTAAACGCATTAAAAGCATCTAAAATCCATAAATAAAATTTAGCCATGAAAAAATTACTCCTTCTTATTTTAATTGTAAGTACCATTTATGCTTGCGGTAAAAGTTCAAACAATTCTTCTAAGGTTACTGATTCTAATTCACAATCTAAATCAAATTCAGGTTCACATACTGAAGAGGAAGATGTAAAAAAGACCACTAATAAAGACACCAATTCTGAAATCAGCAACCTTCTAAACATGAGTAAAGGCTTACTAGAAGGATCAGACACAAACAATAATACTGATTTAGAATTTGATACTAACGCCTTGTTAGATATGTTAGAACAAAGTGGTGTGTCTCGTGAGTCAATGGAGCAACTTATTAATAATCCTGATAGTCTAAAAATTCTTGCACAGCAAGCCATGAAAGAACGACAAGCGGCTAACGATGACAAAATAATTCTAAAAGGAAAAATTTCAAAAGAACAACTAAGTTCAAGACAAACTCTAACTGGCCTATCATTAGAAGAAGCTATTCTCATTGTACAAGCAGAATCTGGTCCTGAAGCAACAATGGCGAAATTAAAAAAGATTGATTCCTTAGCTGGCACCAATGTTATGTCTCAACTCGACATCACAGAAGCTGGCTATGTTATGAGTGATGTTGAACGTAAAAATGAAGTTAAAGCAAGTGCAAACGAATTAGAGAAAATAAAAAAACTTAGTGATAAGGCTGGGCAAATGCATAGCGAAAAAGAATCTAAAGAACTTCTTGCGGAATTAGAAGCTACAGAAAAAGCTATCGCTTCAGGAACGTTGAAGGCAAGTCCTCAATACCAACGTGTTATTACGCATAAAAAGAAAATTGTTAATGTTTTTCATAAAGATATTCAACGCAAATCACAAGCTGCCAAACGAAAATTTAAACAATTAAATCCTGATTTGTTTTATGGCGATGATGTTGGCGTAAGCTACGTTGGTAATCTAAAAAAAACGGTGTATTTACCTCTAGGTCCTTTGTCTTTTGCAGATGAAGTGGTAAAGGTTAATCACCCAAAACTACTAACTCAAGACGTAAAAAATGTACTTGGAGAACCAGATGTTATTGAAACTTTTGATGATGCCACAGGCATTTATAGTCTTGGTCTTGCTGGTACACTCACAATTCGTTTTACAGACAACGCTTTGGTAGATGTCAATGGACCTGATTTGTATTTATTCGAAATTGGACAATTAGAACCTACTGAACTAGAAATCTCTAAAGATGGAAAAACTTGGATTAAAATCGGCAAGATAGATGGTGGCGTTGCTGAAGTTGACATAAGACCATTTGTTAAGCCAAATGAACTCTTTTATTATGTTAGATTCAAGGATCTAAAAGAAAAAAGTGGTGTTCCTGGAGCAGATGTAGATGCTATCGCTGCAATTGGATCTGCGATGCGATTAAACTTAGACAGTCAGGTTTTATTTGATTCTGGTAAAAGCGAATTAAAAGCTGAAGGTATTAGTGCTTTAAAAGAATTAGTAAATAGTATTACTGTTCTTAAAAAAGGAAAAGTTATTGTTGAAGGTCATACAGATGATGTCGGTAGCGAAGCATCCAATAAATCACTTTCACTTGCACGTGCCAAAAGTGTATCTAAAGCACTAAGGGTGTTAATACCAAGTACTGAATTTAAGTGGCAAGAAAAAGGTTATGGAGAATCTAAACCATTGCTAAAAAATGACTCGGATAAAAATAGAAGTAAAAACAGACGTGTAGAGATATTAGTCGTACCGAATTAGATATAATTTAAAAATCATGATCATGAAAAACAAGTTTCTATTCATGTGCATTATAACTGCATCTATGTTTCAAATATCTCATAGTCAAAAACTACAGCAAAATGAGGTTGAAAAATTAAAAGCGCTTTTAAACAGTAATGTCGCTACACAATTTAGGGTGGAATTAAAAAATGATTCGGCCTTCTGTAAAATAGATGATCTAAACAAAACACTAGATTTAAGAGATAGTTATGAAATAGCGGAAGACAGCACTTCTAAAAAAACCAAAAAGAAGTTATCATCAGGACCACATGAAGGTCCTGTGTTTTGGAAATATAATTTTCAGTCAGCCACAAACTCCTCAGTTGAGTTTAGAACTAATAAATACCAGCAATTATTTTGTACCATTCACTTTAAGAACCAAGATACTATTAGTTTAAAAAGTAGCTTAAATGCTTATACTAGTAACCATAAAACATCAGATTCTGCTCTGCACAAAGTAGATTGGACAGGAGACAAATACATTAGCCTTTTACTAACACCTATAAAAATAGAGGATCAGATTAAATTTGAACTAAAAGGTATCACTATTAGTGGAAAATTTGCACGTTCAGATTCTAATGAACTATCAAAACAATACGTTAAATCGTTGAGAAATATTCTAAAACGAGAATTTAAACTATTTTTTGAATCTCATGAGACAGTGGAGTTCATAGAACAAAAAACGAATAACTAGTCATTAAAACTAGGATATATTACCATCCTGAAATTTATAATATTCTACGGTTTTCTAAATCAAGTTGCAGTTTGTAAACCAACGATTAGTCTATAAACATGTATCAAATAGAAAACTATAAAGAGCTTAATTCTTTATCGTAACTTTGCATTATGCGATTTAAAATTGAGTCAGAATTTAAACCCACAGGAGATCAGCCACAAGCCATCAAAAAGTTGGCAAAAGGTATTGATGCTAACGAAAAATATCAAACACTGTTAGGCGTAACAGGTTCTGGTAAAACCTTTACCGTTGCCAATGTTATAGAAGAAGTACAGCGACCAACCTTAGTTTTGGCACACAACAAAACGTTGGCTGCTCAATTGTATTCAGAATTCAAACAATTCTTTCCTGAAAATGCAGTAGAGTATTTTGTGTCGTATTATGATTATTACCAACCTGAAGCTTACATTCCTGTTTCTGGTGTTTATATAGAAAAAGATCTTTCAATTAACGAGGAAATTGAAAAAATGCGACTTAGCACCACTTCTTCCCTATTATCTGGTAGACGTGATGTTATTGTAATCGCATCTGTTTCATGTTTATATGGTATTGGTAATCCTGTAGAATTTCAGAAAAATGTTATTTCTATAGAGAAAGATCAAGTCATTTCTCGTACTAAATTATTGCATCAATTGGTACAAAGTCTGTATTCTAGAACAGAAGCAGATTTTAAAAACGGTAACTTTAGAATAAAAGGTGATACGGTAGATGTGTTTCCTGGCTATTCAGATCATGCGTTTAGAATCCATTTCTTTGGTGATGAAATTGAAGAGATTGAAGCTTTTGATGCCAGAAGCAACGATGTCATTGAACGATATGATCGTTTAAACATCTATCCTGCTAATATGTTTGTAACCTCGCCAGACGTTTTAAATGCTGCCATAAAGGATATTCAAGATGATTTAGTAAAACAACATGATTACTTTAAAGAAATAGGAAAACATCTCGAAGCCAAACGACTAAAAGAACGTACAGAATTCGATTTAGAAATGATACGAGAACTTGGTTATTGTTCGGGAATTGAAAACTATTCAAGATACTTAGATGGTAGAGCACCAGGAACACGACCATTCTGCTTATTAGACTATTTTCCTGATGATTTTTTAATGGTTGTAGACGAGAGTCATGTTACCATATCTCAAGTTCATGCCATGTATGGAGGCGACCGCAGCAGAAAAGTAAATTTAGTAGACTACGGTTTTCGTTTACCTGCAGCCATGGATAACAGACCTTTAAAGTTTGAAGAATTCGAAGCGCTTCAAAACCAAGTTATATATGTGAGTGCTACACCTGCAGATTACGAGCTACAAAAATCAGATGGCGTATATGTAGAACAAGTCATTAGACCAACTGGCTTATTAGATCCTATTATTGAAGTTAGACCAAGTTTAAATCAAATTGATGATTTAATTGAAGAAATTCAAACCAGAGTAGAAAAAGACCAACGTACTTTAGTCACAACGCTTACCAAAAGAATGGCTGAAGAGCTAACCAAATATTTAACTCGAATTTCAGTAAGAACACGATATATTCATAGTGATGTTGACACATTAGAACGTGTTGAAATTATGCAAGATTTGCGTAAAGGTGTTTTTGATGTTTTGGTTGGTGTGAATTTATTACGTGAAGGATTAGATTTACCAGAAGTATCATTAGTTGCCATCTTAGATGCCGACAAAGAAGGTTTTCTTCGTTCGGCGCGTTCCTTAACGCAAACTGTTGGTAGAGCTGCAAGAAATCTTGAAGGAAAAGCCATTATGTATGCCGACAAGATCACAAAGAGCATGCAAAAAACTATTGATGAAACTGAATACAGACGTGAAAAACAAATTGCCTATAACACTAAACACAACCTTGTACCCAAAGCCCTTAATAAGAGTTTAGATAGTGCCTTGTCGCAAAATTCAGTGAGCACGTATAGAACAGAACTCGATGCACAAATTGCAGCAGAGCCAGAAAGTGAATATTTAACCAAAGGCGAATTAGAAAAGAAAATAAGAGAAAAACGTAAATTAATGGAACAAGCAGCAAAAGCCTTAGACTTTTTAGAAGCCGCTCGTTATAGAGATGAGATTACAGCTTATCAGAGTAAATTAGATAAATTAAAGGCCTAAAAGCGCCATAAATATGTTGAAACGTTATTGTGCTAAAATATAATGTATCCGTTATTCCTCAATAAAACCATAACGTTAAAACCTACGTCAACAATCAACAAACAATTCTAGTTATATTGCACCTTAAAAATATCTATTAAAAAATCTGGTGGCACAATTTTATTAGGAAAACTATCCATTAAATCTAATACACGATTGATAGATTCATGACTTAAACCCATTCGTAACCCAAAATTATGAATTTTCACCAATTGTTTGGGAGACACTTTGTGGTCTAAATTCATTAACAATACAAGTCTATGAAATTGCACAATACGTTCACTATGCGATTTTAAATGCACATAAGTAACGGGATGCTCAAAGAGATATTCAAAATCTTCTTTAGAAATATCTAATTGTTTCGCAATACTGAATAAAAAATTATATTCAATAGACTTTATATTTTCATCTGTTTGAGCAAACGCAATCATCTCAGATAGTAAACTCAATTTTTCAGCACGGTTTATCATGATTTTGAGGGAATTATTTAATACTGTAAAGTTACAGAGGTTGTTTATTTTATTGTCGTCGAATAAATGTATCTTGTCGAAAAATTAATTGTATTTAGTCGGCAAATAATAACGTTTATCAATCAACGACGTATTTTTAGTATGAAAATTAAGCACTTATACTTAATAGTTTTAGCTTTTTTGCTAAACAAAATTCACTCGCAAACAACTGCTTCTAAGGAAGTTACGAAGTTTATCATTGCTACTCCACAACTAGATACACTTAAAACTATTTGGGTATACCTACCAACAAATTATAAAAATTCTGAAAAAGAGTATCCTGTGATTTATATGCATGATGCCCAAAATTTATTTGATGCCGAAACCGCTTATGCAGGTGAATGGAAAGTAGACGAACATATGAATACTTTGGTCGATAATCAAAGTATAATAATAGGTATTGCGCATGGAAATGAAAAACGCATAGACGAACTCACACCATATAAACACGATAAATATGGAGGCGGACAAGGAGATGCTTATCTTACTTTTATTAAAAACACATTAAAACCACATATTGACGCTACGTATAGAACCAAAACCGATGCTGCTCATACAACAATATTTGGATCGTCTTTAGGTGGTTTAATATCCTTTTATGCAGTATTAAAATATCCTGAAATATTTGGACAAGCTGGTGTATTTTCTCCTGCCTTTTGGATTAATCCAGAAATTTTTGATGTGGTAAAATCTGCCCAAATCCCAGAAACTTCAAAGTTTTATTTCTTAGCTGGCACAGATGAAGGAGAAACTATGATTCCTAAATTAGAAGACATGCTAGAATTATTAAGCTCTAAAGGCCTAAAAGAAAATCAAATTGAAAGCCATATTATAGAAGGTGGTCAGCACAATGAAAAATTTTGGGTGGAGCATTTTGGTAAAGCTTATGATTGGTTACAAAAAAAGCTATTTTAAAATTTTAAAAACGTAAAAATTAACGGATTCCCAATTTCATGGGAATGAAAATAAATTTTCAATGACAAACAACGACATATTTAAGAAACTAAGAGTAGCCCACAAATTAAGAGATGATGATATTGTAAAAATTTTAGAATTGGTGGATTTTAGGATTTCTAAAAGTGAATTAAATGCAATGTTTAGAAATGAAGACCACCCAAAATTTATGCCTTGTGGTGACCAAGTGCTCAGAAATTTCCTCAATGGACTAATTATACATTTACGAGGACCTTTGCCTAAAAAAGGAGACCCAAAAAAATCACAACAAAAAAAGAGTAACAATTAATGTTACTCTTTTTTAATTTTATAATGAGAAGGTTTTAATTTCTTTTCGCTTATGGAATGAAATTAACCTAATACTTCTTGCACTTTATCAGCTGCTTCTTGGAATTCTGTAGCACTCATTACATCTAAACCAGAATTGTCAATTAATTCTTTTGCAATATCTGCATTGGTTCCTTGTAGACGAACAATAATTGGTACAGTAATATTACCCATGTTTTTATAAGCATCGATTACACCTTGTGCTACTCTATCACAACGTACAATACCACCAAAAATGTTAATTAAGATTGCTTTAACCGCAGGATCTTTCAATATAATTTTAAAAGCCGCTTCTACTCTAGCTGCATCTGCAGTACCACCAACATCTAAAAAGTTAGCTGGCTCTCCACCTGCTTGCTTAATTAAATCCATTGTTGCCATAGCCAAACCAGCACCATTTACCATACAACCTACGTTTCCGTCTAAGTCTACATAGTTTAATCCTAAAGCACCTGCTTCAACTTCTATTTGGTTTTCTTCACGTAAATCGCGCATTTCAGCTAAATCCTTATGTCTGTATAAGGCATTAGCATCTAAAGTAACTTTAGCATCAACTGCCATTATTTTACTATCACTAGTTTTTAAAACAGGATTAATTTCAAATAAAGAGGCATCAGATTTGTCGTATGCTGTATATAAAGCTGTAACAAATTTTGTCATTTCTTTAAACGCTGTACCAGATAATCCTAAATTAAAGGCGATACGACGTGCTTGAAAAGGTAAAATCCCAGTCGCAGGATCAATTTCTTCATTATGTATTAAATCTGGAGTTTCCTCTGCAACAGTTTCAATGTCCATTCCACCTTCCGTAGAATACACAATCATGTTTTTACCTGTAGCACGATTTAATAATACAGAAATATAAAACTCGTCTGGCTCACTTTCACCAGGATAATAAACATCCTCAGCAACTAAAACTTGGTGCACACGCTTTCCTTCAGCAGAAGTTTGTGGTGTTACCAAATCCATACCGATGATTTGTCCTGCTATTTCTTCAACTTCTGAAAGGTTTTTGGCTAATTTCACACCTCCACCTTTTCCACGTCCACCTGCATGAACTTGCGCTTTTATAACATGCCAACCTGTTTCGGTTTCAGCTGTTAATTGCTTTGCTGCATCAACAGCTTCTTTAGCACTATGAGCTACAATTCCACGTTGGATTCGTACTCCAAAACTACTTAATAATTCTTTTCCTTGATATTCGTGTAAATTCATTTTTAATCAGAAATTTATTGGTCGAACAAAAATAAGCATACTAAAAGTTTCTACCAATTGTTTTTATTATTGATTTATTTCAAATGTCAATAATTTTTAAAATTGCTTTTTTAATCTATCAATCGCTTTATGGCTGAGAACGCTTTATCGACCAAATAATCTTCTACTACTATGGTAAACTCATTGGTTGTAGACACTACTTCATATAAAGTGATGTTTTCCCAAGCCAAACGTTTAAATATTTGATAATACAGTCCTACTATTTTAGAATTTCCTTTTGGCAAGTATATACTTATGGCAGATAGTTTTTCTTGTAAGCCTATTTGTGTTTCATTTTTAAAGGCGTTTAATACACTTTCCTTCTCTGAGGTAGAAATGATGATGTTACTCTCAAACATGCCACGCGTAAAGGCGTAAAATATTTGATGATTACTACTTATCTTATCCAATATCTGAGAGTGACTGTCTATTAATGTTTTGGAATTCTGAAATGTAAAGTCACTTAAATTAGAGCGTACTGTAATATCACCTAATTGTTCGAATGCTTTTTTTAAACTTTTAGAGTTTTCAAGATTTAGTGGTTGTTGATACCGACGAAGAGCCATCATTATTGCGCCTTCCTTTACGGGCTTACGTAACATTTTAGATATAGGCTCGTTTAAATCTTTAGCCAATGCCGAAAAATTAATAATCTGTCTTGATAATCCTTCTTCTAAAAAAGGACTAGCTGCTATAATTTCTTGTACACAAGATGCAATTGTTTTCATTTTGTTAATTATATAACATTTTGTGTAAAAATAACTATTTTTTTATATTTCTATGTTTATTAAAATGATTCATTCTATTTTCGGCCTTTCAAAAAATAATTATTAAGACTAAGAACTAATGAAAAATACGACCTTATTAAAGATAGCCAATGATTTTGGAAGTCCTGTATATGTTTACGATGCCGAAAAAATTGAGTTTCAGTATAAAAGATTAACAAAAGCGTTTAGTAAGGTAAAACAATTAAGGCTTAATTATGCTGTAAAAGCACTTTCAAATATATCCATATTAAAGTTATTTAATAAACTGGGTTCTAGTATAGACACGGTTTCTATACAAGAAGTACAATTGGGTTTAAAGGCTGGTTTTAAGCCAGAAAACATCATTTTTACACCAAATGGTGTGTCGCTTGATGAAATTGAAAAAGCCGCTAAACTCGGTGTACAAATTAATATTGACAACCTTTCTATTTTAGAGCAGTTTGGCACTAAACATCCTAAAGTACCTGTTTGTATACGTATTAATCCTCATGTTATGGCTGGTGGAAACACCAATATATCTGTAGGCCATATAGATAGTAAATTTGGAATTTCTATACATCAAATTCCATTACTACTCAGGATTATAAAAAACACTAAGATGAACATTAACGGTATTCACATGCATACTGGTAGTGATATTTTAGATATTGATGTCTTTTTATATGCGAGTGAAATTCTATTTGAAACCGCTAAACATTTTAAAAATTTAGACTTTATTGATTTTGGTTCTGGCTTTAAAGTGCCATACAAAGCTGGTGATATTGAAACTAATATTGAGGAACTAGGCGAAAAATTATCTAAGCGTTTCAATGAATTCTGTAAAGAATATGGTAAAGAATTAACT
Source organism: Winogradskyella eckloniae (assembly GCF_013249045.1). Classification (GTDB taxonomy): domain Bacteria; phylum Bacteroidota; class Bacteroidia; order Flavobacteriales; family Flavobacteriaceae; genus Winogradskyella; species Winogradskyella eckloniae. The sequence goes on along the minus strand of NZ_JABRWP010000003.1, from coordinate 173,033 downwards.
TTAGCTTTTGAGCCTGGAAAATTTTTAGTGAGTGAAGCTGGTGTATTTTTAGCCAATGTAAATGCTGTAAAACAAACAACCTCTACTGTTTTTGCACAGATAGATACTGGGTTTAATCACTTAATACGACCAATGCTTTATGGTTCGCAACATGACATTGTAAATATTTCTAATCCAAAAGGACGTGAACGCTTTTATTCTGTTGTAGGCTATATTTGTGAAACGGATACTTTTGCGAATAACAGACGTATTGCCGAAATAAATGAAGGTGATATCCTATGTTTTAAAAACGCTGGTGCTTATTGTTTCTCAATGGCAAGCAACTATAATTCGCGCTACAAACCTGCCGAAGTGTTACTCTATAAAGGAAAAGCGCAGCTCATAAGAAAGCGTGAGGTTTTTGAAGATATACTGCACAATCAGATAGAAATTGCTTTATAGACCAAAGTATCTGAGTTAACTTTTTGTCTATATAAGATACAACCTACAATCAATTACGATTATCTTTGATTAAAGTAATATCTTATATATGCCACAAATTGCGCCTAAAATAATCCGTCAAATTTTTGTTTTACTACTCATCTTACTCACAGGAAGTCTGATTTTTAGTGAAATGCTACCGTATTTGAGTGGTGTTTTAGGCGCCATTACGTTTTATATTTTATTGAGAAAACCAATGCGAATGTTGGTTAACAAATACAAATGGAAATCGAGTTTAGCCGCATTAACATTAATGTTGACTTCTTTTATTGTTGTTATGATTCCGCTAAGTGGATTTGGTATTATGTTAGGCAACAAAATAGCAGATGTTGCAAACCATAGCGAAAAGGTAATTAATGCTTTTAAAGATCAAATTGGTAAAATAAAATTTAAAACTGGTATTGACATTAACAGTCAAATAGATACAGCAGCTATTACCAGCTGGCTGTCTGAAAGCGCACAAAGCATGGTTGGCAATACATTTAATCTATTTATTGCCATAGGCTTAATGTACTTTATGCTTTATTTTATGCTTACCAACAGAAAAGAATTGCGCCAATCTTTACGCGATTATATACCAATGGATAATGACAACATTAATAAAATTGGTGACGAGGTACAAACTATGGTAAAGTCTAACGCTATTGGCATTCCTTTAGTCGCTATTGCTCAAGGTCTTATTGCCTTAATTGGTTTTTTAATTTTTGGAATTGACGAACCTTTATTTTGGTTTGTGATTGTAACTATTGGCTCTATGATTCCGTTTGTTGGGACTCTAGTTGGCATATTACCAGTCTTTTTATTAACGCTATCTAATGGTGACCATTATCAGGCTTGGGGCATTTTAATTTATGGTTTTGTTGTGGTTGGCTCAACAGACAATTTAATCCGTTTATTTGTTTTAAAAAAATTAGACAATGTGCATCCATTAATCACACTAATTGGTGTTATTGTTGGTGTTCCTCTATTTGGATTTATAGGTTTAATTTTTGGACCTTTACTGGTAAGTATGTTTATGGCTTTAGTAAAAATCTACAAGGAAGAATACGGAAAAGAAGCGCATCACCAATAATTATATGATAATACGCTGCAGTAGTATTCCAGTAAGCAATACGCTAACAACTCGTTTAATTTAGTATCTAACATAAGGCATCGCAACAGGAAGCCTTTCTTTTGCAGTTTACTCCTGCTCTAATTCTGCCTTATAAGAATCTATATTAGCTTTTTGTTTGGCTGGTAATTCTGGTTCTTTAATATCTGTATATACTTTTAAGGTATCATATAGAATTTTAGCGACAATATATCTTGCGGTTGGCTTATCATCAGCTGGTATATTAAACCAAGGTGCATGTTCTTTTGAGGTTCTGTTTAACAAATCCTCGTAACAGTCTTGATAGTCTTCCCAAAGCTTGCGTTCATCGAGATCGTCTGGTGAGAATTTCCAATTTTTTTCTGGTTTATTTAGTCGTCTAAGTAGTCTATTTTTTTGCTCGTCTTTAGAAAGATTTAAAAAGAATTTAAAAACAATAGTTCCGTTATCTGCGATATGCTTTTCAAAATTATTGATTTCGTCAAAACGACTATCCCAAAATGCGGCATCTACATCATCTAAACTATTAACATTTGGCATATTTTCATACATTAAATATTCTGGATGCACTCTAGTTACCAAAACATTTTCGTAATGTGTTCTATTAAAAATCCCAAACTTACCTCTTGCAGGTAATGCTATATAATGTCTCCAAAGATAATCGTGTTTTAACTCTAATTCTGTAGGTTTTTTAAAGCTATGTGCGACAATTCCTCTTACATTAAATTCTTTAAAAACTTCGCGTATTAAACTGTCTTTACCTGCTGTATCCATACCTTGAATACACATTAATACCGAATACTTACCATGTGCATACATGGTGTTTTGTATATCTGCTAAATCTTTACCTACATCACGTAAGGCTTTCTTTAACGCTTTCTTGTCTGCGTCTATATCAATATGTGTTGGGAGGTCTTTTATATTTATTTTTGACGAAATTCTGAAATCTTCTATATCAATCTTTTTCATAGTTACATTTAACGGTTTTGTATCTGCTGCGTTTTGCACGTTTAATCAACTAATTTAGCAAATAAAAACCGAATAGAAAATCTGAAGACCTTTTTGTAAACAGGTTCATATAACTATGTATGCTATATGACATTACCATCGTTTTTAATCACATCCTCCACAACTGTTGCATCCACTATCGCAAGATGAACAACCAGATATATCGAATTCAGAATCAAATGCGTCTAAAGTGTCGTCAATACTTTCAAAATAAGAATCAAAGCTATAATCGTCTTCAAAAATTTCTATATAAAACCACCAATCACTATCAGATTCATAAGCATCACTATGTTTAACTTTCTGTTCATTTAGTAAGGCTTTATCTATTGTTTTTAAAAGCTGAAAATCTAAATTTTTTAATAAAAAAATATTCCCTCCTATGTTAAGTATCAACTCTAATGCTTGCTGCTGATCATTATGAAGCAAATGATCTATACGATTGTCAATCTCATTTAAATAGTTTGCTATTTCGCTCCCTAATTTTTTGCCGTCTTGCGTGCGTTTGTTCAACTTAAAAAAACTCAACAACACGGATTGCTTAAAATAAGGTTTGATTTCTGTATTGCTTCTTGTTGATTTTATAAAACTCCAGATTCCGTTGGTAGTCTCGCATACCATTTTTATAAAATTCTTAAATAGTATTTCAATAGCTGGACTTTTTGTAAAAGGACTTAAAAAGATGGTTTCGTGGTTTTTGGGTGTGTATGCCTTGAAATTTTTGCCCGCAACAACATAAGTATAGGTTCTAAGATAAGGATCTCTTGGATGTGCTTTTTTGTCAATTTCTTTAATTTCAATCACCTTTTTTAGAAGTAAATCCATAAAAGTAAACTTCATTAACTCCTTTAATTGTACGTCGTCACAATCTTTAATGAGCAGTGTTTCAGCTGGTGTTATTTGAGATAAAATTTTCATTAGTTTTTAAATCGAGGTTTAGGTATGATCCAATTTCGCTTTCTGTTGACCCTTGTAAAGTGAATGTCGCTAAATCTAGTATCGACATCCAACCAAATGTCATTGGGAGGTTTTTCGTTAAATATTGAAGCATACAAATCAAGTGTTTTTACATACTGTTCTTTAAATAACGTTCTTTCTTCTGAACCTTTTGTTGGTCCATGATGTATTTGTTTTTGTATGGTGTTTGTACAAAGCTCAATCCAATAAGATTCTGTGTAAAGTAAATGCAGATGCCAAACTTGGTCTATTTGGTCTGAAGGTGTTTGCGGATAATCTGAAACGGCAATCAGAAAAATAAATTTTTTGTATTCTAATATTGTTCTCAGCGCATATTCTATTGACCAATCATTTTCTCTTGCCAATCGATCTGAAAATGTAAAAGAAGCATCGATGTCGTCAATCTCAAAATTTTTAATTTTATGCCATAACCTTTTTTGTTCTTCTGTCATTTGAGCCGTTAATATTGGTGCTTTTATATGTTTTTTTAAGGGATTGCTACCTACTTCAGCACCTAATTTAGCAAATAAAATATGTAAATCTCTCATTATTTTATTTACCTATCATGAGAATTAAATCTGCAATACAGAATTTAAGTTGCGTCATTTCAATTTATGCTCGTTTTGGATTCCGTTGGCGTAGGTAAATTAATTATCTAATTTTTCTTTTTAAAAACATATAGAATAGAAATTGCACCAATAAATTGGGTGTTAAAAAAATGGCCAGAATGATTGCGAAAAAATATAAATATTCCATATCGAATGCAATCTCGTTTTGAGAAGCACTTATCCAACCCAACATAAGCATCATCAATACGAATAGCATAAGTCCAATTTTAATACTCGGTTTAAATATCTTTTTTAGTATAGTTTCTGTGACTTCTAAGTTTTTATATGACCTATAACCATCGCCATAAAAAGCTAAGGCAGCAAGGGGAATCAAAGCTCCTGCAATTACTCCAAAACTGGAATGTCCTTGAATTGAAGAATTTATTAAAATTCCGCCAACAATTGCATTAATTATTCCTGCTATAATTATAGCAATATTTATATAATGATTTTTGAGTACAGCCATTTTATTACTGAATTTCTATGGGTTTTGTAAATAATTATTGCTGTTTGAGCAACTCATTTTGAAAACTTCTACGAACCGTTAATATTCTAACGGAATATGTGCACGTAAGTACTTCAAATGCCATTAATTTTTCACAGTGTTGACAGGAGTTTTTAATTTTCCTCATTAAATAATAAATTGTGAAGCCTTCCATATCCATACCATTTGCAACCGCTATCTTTTATTTCAAGAACTTCGTCATTATATTCCAATGTATAGTAATCAGTGGATGTACAACAACACGAATTCATATTGATTAATTCTAATTCAAAGTGTCTCAAATATTCGATTTCCTCAGCTGTTAGCTCCTTTTTTTTGCCATTAGTTTCGGCAATTATTTTGTTTCGTGTTTTATTAATTTTCATTCAAATCAATTTCCATCACTCCTGTATACTGATTATAAATTTTGAGTTTATTTGATTCCAAATCAAAATTCAAGACTCCAAAGTATTTTTTAGACTTAGGATATCCGAGTTTAGACATTTCAATTGATCGAGTAAGTCGCAAGTTGTTAAGTGAAAAACTATAAATTTTATGAGAATTTATATCTATTACTTTAACATCGTTTCTATCAACAAAATCAGGTGTTGCTATTCCGCAACTACCAGAAGATATTAGAATGAAGTTTTTTTTAAATACTTCTATAATTCGACATTGATTACCAGAATCAGTTGCTATAGAGTAAACCAATAGTTCATCAATCCAAAATTCATATTTAATTTCATTCCGTACAGTTTTTAAATTTAAACTATCGTAATGAAATATAGATTGTTCATTTTCAATTTCACTTGAAGTTTTGTAACTGCCTAAAAAATCAAGTTCATTTCCAATAAATTTCGGAAAAGTAGTTTTGTTAGTTAAGTTTTGTTTTGGCTTACAAGAAAAAACCATTAAAGTTAACAATAAGAAATATGTTATAAGGTTTGTTTTCATAATTAAGCCCAACACCTAAATATAATGAAGTTTTAATAGTTTTTACTTGATATACTAATTTCACTCCCTTATGAGGGATTTAAAAATACTATTTTGCACAAAAAAAGGCCAACACGAGGTTAGCCTTTTTGTTATTCTATGTTATTATATTTTATTTGTTGTAAAACATCACTTTCTGAGATTTAGAATAGTTATCGCCATAAATTTTAGCAATGTATACACCAGCACTGATGGTCTTAAATGCTACTGATTGTGAATTTACATGAAGCGACAAATCTTGTGTGGTTACCACTCTGCCTTGCATATCTATTAATGCAATTGACGCTTTAGACTGCAATACGCCGTTTACAACCAACACTGTAGAATTTGGGTCATTATAAATTTCTAATGCATCCTTTGTTAAATCATTTGTAGATAAAGCAGTATTAGAAATATTTAAATAAAAGCGTCCTGTACCAGACAAATCATTGGCAGGTGTTATAGTATAATCTGCCGTTGTCAACAAGGTAAAAGTATTAAGTAATGCATCTTGTAAATACACCTCTGTATGCATTGGCAATGTTGATTCATCTATACTAAACGTTAAAGATTCTCCTGCATTAGAATGCACACCAAGTGGTATCGTTACATTATTTAAATCAGAATCATGTAATGATTGAATAGCATACGGTTGGCCTTCATTTCCTTCTACAAGGTTAGAATATAAAGCAAAGTCAGAAATGTTCTCATGCCATGTTACAGCATCATATCCTACATCTAGACCTAAAGTAGAATTACTATTGAAGTAAAATGCCGTTTTGTATAAATCGTCACTCGTATTCGTTTTAAGCTTTAGATACGTTAATGGACTTGAAGCACTTCTTCCTACAATAAAATCGTCTGTATTTCCTGTAGTTCGCATTACTGGCTCAAATCTTATACTTCCAGAAACATTTGGTTCTGTGGCAATAAAGAACCCTTGACCTGGTGTAATAGCTGTTGTAGACGTAGTATTTGCTAAATTATAGATCGTCCAACCATCATGCGCTGCGCCATCATAACCATAAATACCATAGTAGGTTCCATTATTCATAATGGTCTGATTATTTGTATCATTTAAAAAGTCTTGTACACTTAAATAGGAAGGATAAGGATTTCCTATTAAATTCCAATTTAAGTTACTACTCGTAACCACAGGCACCGTAACTGTAGATGTTTCTACTGTGCCAGAAAACGCATATGTGCCATTATCCGTAGAACCTGTACGGTAACCAACACCTGCATCTAAGGTTGAAGCATCATCTCCAGGACCATAGTTGACATAAACATTGGTTGTACTATTATAAGGACCAAATAAAAATGCAGGATTTCCACCTATCGTACCCGATAAAATATTAGAATTAGCAGCTCTAAAATTACCAAACGTTTCGCCTGTTAATGGTGCACTTACCAAATCATTAAATGTTGTTGCATTACCAGACGTAGCAGCCGCATTGATATGTCTATTATAAATAACAGCACCTAGTATTGATCCATCTAATATTAAACTTGAATAACTGGTAGAAACCGATTCTAAAACAACATCACAATTAGCAGTTAATGCTGCTCCTGTATTTACCGTAAGACTTGCACCTGCTTCGACTTTAATTTGATTAGCTTCTACAACACTACTTGCTGCAATAGCCATATCTATACCTGTTGGTATTACAACATTGTCTATAGCTGTTGGTACGCTCGCTGGCGACCAATCTGCTGCTGTAGACCAGTCTGAACCTACTGCTGTTTTTGTAGCTCTTAAAGTTTCAAAAGTAAAGTAAGTACCATCGGCAAAATCTATACCTGCAGGCAATTCCCAACGTGTTCCATTTAATGTTAATTCGGTCATTGTAGCTCCTGTAGTAAAATCGGAATCACTTTGTTTGGTTATTAAATACAAACTTGTATCCTCAGTAGGAAGCTTGCTTGGCTCTGTACTACTGTCATCTGGCACCGAAATATATACAGTACCTACACTACCTGTTTCGTCTATACGCCAAATTCTATTTAATCTTTTATTTGAACAGTCTGTAGCACCAGTTGCACTCCATGTCATAGGTTCATTATTATTTCCCCAAGACATAAATGACAAATTAGTGGCATGGTCTGTTGTACGAGAACTGGCATTATTTGCAGACACAAAATCATTGTCTAATGCAAATGTGACTAGCGCATCTGTATTTTGAGATTTAGATATGCGTTGATTTAAATCTGATCGCTCATCTAGTCCTATTCCTGCAATATCATTGTTATAAGCACTATTGTCTGCTGCATTCCAAATTACAGTCCCAGACGTTCCATCCCAATCACTTGCATAATAATTAGTTGGTGTCGTTTGATTTAGTGTTATTCCATATTTTATGGCTAAATAAGATTCTATGGTTTCTATTTTGGCAGTACTTAATACTTGATTTTCAAAATATATAACCTCAGAGATATCACCTGAATAATAAGAATTATTGCTAGTACCATTAAAACTTGTTGCTTCTGACCCATCACCTACAAATCCGTATCGTGTATTATTACTATTTAGTGCAAGGTTTGTTCTATCTGCAACTAAATCTACAGCACCATTTAATCGAATTGTAGTTTCATTAACGTCATTAAGGTCAAATGTAAATCCACCAATATGCGGAATTCCATTATTAGTTATGGTTGGCGCCTTATTATCTACAATAGTTGAGCCAGACGGATGATAATAAAATCCTAGACGACCATCACCTGACACCGACGTATTAAACCACTCACTCCTATCAAAGTCTAGGAAAGCCCAATTGGTTGTATCATAGGAGTTTGATGCTTGTGAAGCATCAGAAAATGTTGTGGCATAAACGGTCCAAACATACACCTGATTTAAATTATCCGCACTTGTATAATTTTTATTTTCTATTGGTAATCGATCTGAACTCCCATCAAAAGTGAAGGTTGGATTAAAATTCATCAAATCTGCATTAGACGGACGATTGGCTGCACTTGGTTGAAGTAAATTGTTGGCATTTCCTGTTTGATCTGCAACAGCTTCTACATTACCACCACTTAGTGTAACACCATTATTGGCTTTATACCATAATGATGCACCCAATACACCTCCTGGTGCAAAATTGTCTTTTATGATAAAAGAGACTCTATCACCATCATTAACATTCACGCTTGTATAAAAATGCGTAGCATCCGAACTCATTGGTATACGTGTATCTGAATTATCAAACGTATCGTCTGTACTTACAATTAAATCAATAGATTCTCCATTAAATACACTTTTTGGCATTGCTAAATATACAGAGCCTGTTTCTCCGACTTCTGTGAAATACCATTTTCTATTTAAAATTAAATCACTACTTCCAGCATCAAAAACTTGAACACCTGTATTGTTTCCGTTATTACCAAATAATAATGAGGAACCTAAAGGTAAATCCGCTCTACTCACATCATTATTCAATGTTGTATAATCATTAGTGGTTGCTACAGTTAGTTGATCTTGACTATTAGATTGTGTAACTCTTTGATTTAATGCTCCTGTACTGCTGTCGTTTATAATTCCGGCAATATCATTCCAATAGGTTAGGTTATTCCAAATCGTCACATTTGAAGCGTTTACATAACTCCCAAAACTTTGATTAAGTGTTATACCATATTTTACGGCTAAATAAGATTCAATTTTCTGAATATCTGCTGCAGACAAGGCGTTTTGTTCATAAAAAATGATTTCAGCTATTTCTCCATCATAATATATGTTATTTGCGCCACCATTTTCTGCACCTGCTTCGGACCCATCACCAATAAAACCAAATCTATTAGAAAGTGTTACGATATTAGATGATGTGATATCTTCTTCATAATCAATATTTCCATCTAAACGCATTATTGATTCATCTGTAACCGCATTATTAAAAATAAATGTACCAATATGCGCATTATTATCATTTGATGTGGTATTTGCCACAAGATCTCGTGTACCTCCTGATTGATAAGACATGGCTAATCTTCCGTTACCATGTACATAAAAGTTAAAGGTTTCACTACGGTCAAAATCTAAAAAAGACCAATTGGTAGAATAGGACGTATTATTAAAGTCCGTTTTATATACTACAAACGTATAGAGTTGACTGATAGATTCATTAGCAGGATAACTTTTATTTGCAATAGCAAAACGATCGCTATTACCATCAAAAGTAAATGTGCTATTAAAATTCATTGTACTACTTTGTGCCGCCTGAGCACCTGCAGTTGGTTGAAATGCATTGTTACCTAAACCACTATCATCTGACCATGTTAACGTCCCAGAATTAGAGACGCCATAGTCGCCTCTCACCCATAATGACATATCGGTTTTTCCGACACCACCTGGAGATTGTGCAAATAGAGAATAAGTAAAAGCAAAACATAATAAGGTTAGAATAACGCTATTATTTTTCATAATAAAGGGGTTAAATATTAATTAAGGGACTGCAATATACAAACAATTTTACATTTCGTCTAAGAAATTTGCATTTTGTCGAAAAAAATTGCAGTCTTCACTATTTAGACACCTTTATTTACATAAGGTCACATTTCTTACCTATTTACTATTTTGAAGCGAAAGCTTTGACATCACTTTCACTTACTTCTTTTTCTCCTAATATTATTAATCGCTCTACCACATTTCTTAATTCACGGATGTTCCCTGTCCAATCATAGTTTTGTAGTAATTTTATGGCTTTTGCTGAAAATGTTTTTTTAGCGTTTCCTTGCTCTCCAGATATTTTTTCTGCAAAGTAATTTATGAGTAAAGGAATGTCATTACGTCTATCATTTAAAGCTGGTACTTCTATTAAAATAACGGCCAGTCTATGATACAAATCTTCCCTAAACTTACCATCTGCAATTTCTTTTTTAAGATTTTTGTTAGTTGCCGCTACGACTCTAACATTAACTTTTATATCCTTATCACTTCCTACGCGTTGTATTCTACTTTCTTGTAATGCCCGCAACACTTTTGCTTGTGCAGACAAACTCATATCGCCAATTTCATCTAAAAAAATCGTTCCGCCATTTGCAGCTTCAAACTTACCTGCTCTATCTTTTGCTGCAGATGTGAACGCGCCTTTTACATGACCAAATAATTCACTTTCTATTAACTCACTTGGTATGGCTGCACAATTCACCTCAATCATTGGGCCTTTTGATCGGTCGCTTTTTTGATGTAACCAATGCGCTACAAGTTCCTTACCTGTTCCATTGGGTCCTGTAATTAACACACGTGCATCTGTCGCTGCCACCTTATCTATCATATCTTTAATACGACTAATCCCTTCGCTTTCACCAATCATCTCATAGTTTTTACTGACTTTTTTCTTCAGCATTTTATTTTCCACCACAAGTTCTTTTCGGTCTAAAGCAATTCTTACTGTATTTAAAAGTCTATTTAAATCTGGTGGCTTAGAGATATAATCAAAAGCACCTAAACGCATTGTGTTTACCGCTGTGTCTAAATCGCCATGACCAGAAATCATTACCATAGGAATTTCTGGTTTTAACTTTTTTACAGCCTCTAAAACCTCAACACCATCCATTTTAGGCATTTTAATATCACATAAGACTAAATCGTAATCGTTCTTCTTAATTTTCTCAACACCTGCTAAACCATCTTCTGCTTCTTCTACTTGATACGCATCATTCTCTTCAGAAAGAATTTTAACTAATACTCTTCGTATAGCCGCTTCGTCTTCAATTATTAATATTTTTGACATAATTATATTTTAAATTTTATTCCACTTCTAAAATAGAACGTGTTTAAATCAGTTAACTTATAAAGATTATTTCTATTATCATCTCTTAATTGGTTATTCAACCTAAAGGTATAGCCAAGATAAGCATAAGCAACTAAATGCTTCGTAAAACAATATTCATAACCTAAGCCTCCTATAGCAACAGACAACGAAATATTGTCGGCAACACCACCATTGATTTGTATTGGGTTTTGAATATTTGCAAAATATCCGTCTAAAGCTACAAAAGATTGAAATATATTTTTTTCTTTATAAAAGTATTTGATATTAGATTTCGGAACCCCTAAACTATACGACCAATGCTTATTTACCAGTCTAAAATAACTTATAAACGGCAGCGGAAAGGGAACTCCTGTTGTGGTGTTATATGTAAGACCAAGTATTAACCGATAAGGTTTGTCTATATCTTCTGCGTCGGTTCGGTCTTTAATTCCAAAAACACCTCCATTTAAAAACATATCTTCCATAGAAAGGCTATGTGTTAATGTAGACGCAATTCTTGGACTTATTTTAAAACCTAGGCGCCAATCCTCATTCGCTTTAAACGTATAGCCAATGTTTAAATCTATAACATGAAGTTTATTAAGTTGGCTCGTATTGAAAGGATACTCGTCTTCAAGATTTAATAGAATTCTATTATATTCTCCACCTACAATTAAATAATCTTTATCTTTAATCTTTATTGGATAATTGACCAACGCTTTTAATCGCGTATAATGATCATCAGACCTGCTACTCGGAATAAAGGAATATTCTAAACGCGCTAAATCAGACAGTTGAGCTTTGACAATTTGTACACTACCTATTGAAATAAAAATAAACATTGCACAACATTTTGACCAACCAAAACTCATACTATTTATTTTTATTTATAATATGAATATCGCGTTGTGGAAATGGAATAGTGACGTCATTTTCTCTAAAAAGTCTTTCAATTTCGAACCGTAAATCACTTTTTGGAAACTGTGCTTTAAAACTATCTGCCAACGTAAAAACGAGTTTAAAATCTAAAGAACTCTCACCAAAATTAGTAAATATTACAGTAGGCTCAGGACTCGATAATACGTCCTCATGTGTACTAGCGGCTTGAAGCAATAATTTCTTTACTAATTGCACATCGCTTCCGTAAGCAACACCTACTTCTACACTTTCTCTTGTTGTGGTACCATTTTGAGTCCAGTTATACAAACTGTTTTCTAAATACAAATGATTTGGTATCACTAATACCTTATTATCTATTGTAACAGCCCTTGTGGTTCTCAGTTTTATTTCTTCAACACGACCTACTTTTCCATCAATTTCTATGATATCACCAACATGTACCGATTGGTCAATTAATATAAACACACCAGAAATTATATCTTGAAACAAGGTTTGCAATGCCAAACCAATTCCTATAAGTAGTGCGGCTGAAGCGGCGAAAACCGCTGTAACATTTACACCAACACTGTGCAATGTTATTAATAAAATAACAAGATATATTAACCATCTAAAATAACCATAAACGACATTAAATTTACCTTTATCATCATCAGGCAGATTTCTGGTAATAATTTTTAAAACAATTCTTAAAATTACCGTGGTTAAAAAAATTGCGGTTATTACGATGATTATATCTAAAATAGAAATACTGATATCTTTACCAATATCCATATGCAATTCTAAAAAGTGTTTGGTCTTTTCCCAAAATGAACTTTCTGTTATTGCTTCTTCTATTTTACTTAGATCTTGCATCACTTTTTAATATTTTAACCATTTAAATAATTCTTTATAGGTTGGTTTTTTACCATACATTAAAATGCCTACTCTGTAAATTTTAGCAGCAAACCATACAGCCAAAATAAAAGTACCTATTAATAAAAGTAGTGATAATCCTTGCTGCCAAAGCGGCACACCAAACGGAATACGCATTAACATTACAACGGGTGATGTTAACGGAATAAATGAAAACACTGTTGAAACCGTACCATGTGGATCTTCAATAACTGTAAACACACCAACGTAAACCGCCAAAATTAATGGCATAAGAATCGGCAACATAAACTGCTGTGTATCGGTCTCATTATCTACTGCTGCTCCTATGGCAGCATACAATGAGCTATACAGTAAATAACCACCAATAAAGAAAAACATAAATGCAATAATAAGATTGGTCATAGGTAAATGACCTACAGCTACAATTAAATTTTCGGCCATAGCTTGTGCACCTTCTGCTTGCATTGCCTGATTCATCATTTCTTGTTGTGGCGTTTTTACTTGCGTTAAATCAATATTAAAAATGGTCGATACAACGACCATTAAAACACCTCCTAATACGACCCAAATTACAAATTGGGTAACACCAGCCAAAGATGTTCCTATAATTTTACCCATCATTAATTGAATAGGTTTTACTGAAGATATAATAACCTCTATGATTCTACTTGTTTTTTCTTCTATGACACTTCGCATTATCATATTTCCGTAAATTATGATAAACATAAATAACAAGTAACCAGCCGCACCACCAAATGCTAACTTTACAATATTGTCAATTTTAGAGCTCTTTTCACCATCAAAACTTTCTTGCGCAATTTCTATATTAGTTTTAGATGCTTCTATCTGAGCGATGGTCACACCATCTTTTTGAAGTTTTAATTCTCGTAGTCGCTTCTCTATTTTTTGCTCTAATCCCCTAATGATACTTAATGATGGGGAATCTTGCGAGTAGAATTTTACATTATTAGCAAAGACACTTAATGAATCTACAGCTCCGATATGTAACAAACCATAATCTTCCTTTTCTTTAACTACAACTAAAGCATCAGTTAAGCTCAACCCACTTAAATTTGTATAGGTTGTATTTTCTGTATTATCAAAAATATCTTTTAAATACCCAGTTTCATCTAAAATTGATATTGTTCGCTGTTTATCATTGTTTAATTGAGACAAATAAGCAACCACTGCCACGAGCGCAATCATTATTATTGGACTTAAAAACGTCATAATCACAAATGATTTATTCTTCACTTTTGTGAAATACTCACGCCTTATAATTAATGGTAAATGATTCATCCTTAATTATTTTTTATAGTTTGAATAAAAATATCACTAGCCGAAGGTATAACTTCTACAAAGTGATGTACTTGTGCTCTAGATGTTAAAAAGGAAAGCAAGTCATTGGGCGAAGTCTGTTCACCTAACTTTATATTTAACTTAATGTCATCATTTAAATTGCGAAAGGTTGCAGGTAGAACTTCAAATTTCGCCTTGATTTCAGAAAACACCTTATCAGAATCCATTGATTCTAATCCAACTTCAAACGTATTGGTTTTATTTTGACGTTTTATATCATTTAATTTACCATCTAAAACCTTATTCGACTTATGAATTAATGCAATATGATCGCATAATTCTTCAACCGATTCCATTCTATGTGTTGAAAAAATCACAGTTGCACCTTCTTCTCTAAGCTGTAAAATTTCATCTTTTATTAGGTTGGCGTTAATAGGATCAAAACCCGAAAACGGCTCATCAAAAATTAATAATTTTGGTTGGTGCAAAACGGTAACTACAAATTGTATTTTTTGCGCTTGCCCTTTACTTAATTCTTGTATTTTTTTATTCCACCAATCGCCAATCTCAAGTTTTTCAAACCAATATTTTAGTCTTTTTTTGGCTTCAGATTTACTTAATCCTTTTAATTGCGCTAAGTACAAGCATTGTTCTCCAACTTTCATCGACTTATAGAGACCGCGTTCTTCAGGCAAATAACCAATATCCTTAATATGCTCTGGTTTAAGAGGCTGACCATCTAATAAAACAGTGCCTTGATCTGGCATAGTAATCTGGTTTATAATCCGAATTAACGTGGTTTTACCTGCTCCGTTTGGACCAAGCAATCCAAAGATACTACCCTTAGGCACAGCAATAGACACTTCATTTAGTGCTTTAAACTTTCCGAAACTTTTAGAAACGGAATTAGCAACTAATAAGTCATTCATATAAAACTAAATTTTAGAGATTGGTTATTAGGTAAAGATATTAAATGTATTAGATTTTGAATAATTAAATATTACATTTTGCACTATATTTAATTATTCCATTTTAGACATATTTTTTTATTAAAAAAGTCTGTTAAACCATGTCTCAACTGATCTAGACATAACACCCAAAGAGGCAGCAATATATACGATTTTTAGTAGTGCCTAAAAAAACAAAACCCACCCTCATGATTAGACAAGGATGGGAAAAAATTGCTATGAAAAAGAAAAATTATCGCTAATTGCTACTAGCGATAAGTCAAATATAGTATTTTTTCTTAAAAAGAAGCCTTTTATGAAAACATATCTTTCACTTTTTCAAAAAAAGATTTATCTGAGCTTTCTGGTTTAGGCTCAAAATGCTCATCTTCTCTCATACTTTCAAAAAATGCTTTTTGTTTTTTACTTAAGGTCTTTGGCGTCCAGACATTTACGTGCACCAACAAATCACCTTTACCATAACCGTTAATACTTGGAATTCCCTTTCCTCTTAATCTTAAAATTTTACCAGACTGTACACCAGGCTCTATTTTAATTCTTACTTTTCCTGTTACTGTATCAATTTCTTTTGAGTTTCCTAATACGGCATCTGGCAAACTCACATACATATCATAATGTAAATTATCACCTTCACGTTTTAAGGTAGCATGCTCTTCTTCTTGTATGGCAACTAATAGATCACCAGCTATACCATTTCCAGGAGCATCATTACCTTTTCCGGTTACCTTAAGCTGCATACCATCAACAACACCTGCTGGTATTTTAACTTTAACAGTTTCTTCTGCTACTTTTAAACCTTGCGCATCAGCATCTGCAGGTTTTTTATCTATTGATTGACCTGCTCCTCCACAAGTTGGGCAAGCTGCAGACGTCTGCATACGACCCAAAATAGTATTCGTTACTCTTGTGACTTGACCTGTTCCATTACAAGTAGAACACGTTTTATACGTTGTACCTGGTGCTTGAATCTTACGTTTTACTTTAATTTTCTTTTCAACACCATTGGCTATATCTTCTAAGGATAACGTCACTCTAATTCGTAGATTACTCCCTTTGACGACACGTTGTCTGCTGCCGCCTCCACCGAAACCGCCAAAACCGCCTCCAAAAATATCTCCAAATTGGCTAAATATGTCATCCATATTCATTCCGCCTCCACCGAAGCCACCTCCTGCACTACCATCAAATGCCTGATGACCAAACTGATCATAGCGTGCTCTTTTGTCAGCATCACTCAATATTTCGTAGGCTTCTGCCGCTTTTTTAAACTTTTCCTCAGCAGTACTATCATCCGGATTTTTATCTGGGTGATACTTCAAAGCCATTTTACGATAAGCCTTTTTTATTTCAGCTTCCGTTGCACCTTTGCTAATACCTAATACTTCGTAATAATCTTCTTTCATCAACTTTATGTCTTAGTTTCACATCAATTTGAAACTTGTATTCTAAATTCTTACTGCCCTATAACGACTTTAGGAAAACGTATAACTTTGTCTCCTAATTTATAACCGTGTTCTACCACATCAATAATTTTTCCTTTTAAATCATCTGATGGTGCCGGAATTTGAGTTATAGCCTCATGGTCATCTGCATTAAAAGTATCGCCTTTATTCACTTCTATTTTAGATAAGCCTTTTTGCTCTAATGTGTTTACCAATTTATTGTAAATCAACAACACACCTTTTCTTAATTCTTCGGCTTCTTTATCGTCTTCTATATGCATTAATGCACGCTCAAAATCATCTAAAACAGGTAACATAGACACCATTACATCTTGACTTGCTGTTTTAAATAACTCTATGCGTTCTTTAGTGGTTCGCTTTTTATAATTTTCAAATTCAGCAAACAAACGCATAAATTTATCCTTCTCAGCAACTAATTGATCTTGCAATTGCTCTTCTGGAGAACGTTCTTCTGGTGTTTCTACTTCTGCTTCTGCAGTTGTTGTGGCCTGATCCTCAACTTGTGGATCTTCTACTTTTGTATCTTTATCTTTTTTACTCATCTTGAGTTCTATTTTAATCTTAGGTTTTAGAATTCGCAAAAGTACTGCCATTATTATAAAAATGTCAAAATGTCATTAACATTTTTTTATCATTTTTTGATCTTACGATTCACTACCTTTGTTTAACATTAACTTTTACTAAAAAACAAATCAATATGAATACCCGAATTTTTAAAATTTTTAGTCTTATTGCACTAATAACTATGGCAAGCTGTGGCGACAAAGCCAAAGAAGCCGAAACAAAAGATGCCGAAGCAGCTGCAGTTGCTGAAGACACTGCAATTACATACAATGTTAATACCGCAGAATCTGGAATTGATTGGAAAGGCTTTAAGCCAACAGGATCTCATTTTGGTACAATTACGTTATCTGAAGGTACTTTAAATCTCAACGAAGCTACTATTGAAAGTGGAAGTTTTGTAATTGAAATGAATAGTATTGCTGTTTCAGATATACCAGCAGAAGAAGAAGGTAATGCTAAACTTGTTGGTCATTTAAAAAACGCTGACTTTTTTAATGTTGAAGATCACCCAACAGCTAAATTTGAAGTTACTGGTATAAGTACCGTTGAAGGTAAAACCATTCTATCTGGAAACTTAACAATAAAAGAAAAAACAAACAACATTAGCTTTCCTGTAACAACAGAGATTAAAGATGATATGCTGTCTTTAACCAGTGAAACATTTACAATAGATCGTTCTAAATGGAATATTGAATATGGTTCTAAATCATTTTTTGATAATTTAGGAGATAAATTTATCAATGACGACATTGAAATAAAGGTCGCTTTAACAGCAACAAAAGCATAAAGACTTCAAATAAGTCCATTAAAAGCAGTCAAATTATGGCTGCTTTTTTTTATGCAACATGTTCTGTAGCTATATAAAAACAAACTTAATTGCCGCAATCATAGCTATGAAACCAATAAATGCTAATAACACCCAAATTGTCCCTTTGTAATATTTTTTGTGAAGATTAAGATCTTTACGATACTGGTAACCTACAATGAGCACAAATGCAATAAAAAATAATATTCCAAAAATCAATTGACCAGTACTAAACATCTTCTTATTTTTATGCAAAAATAGGAATTAAACTCACAACTATGCAAGACAAAATTAATGCAGTTAAAGCATTTCACACGGCTTTTAAAAT
Organism: Winogradskyella eckloniae; assembly: GCF_013249045.1. Taxonomy (GTDB): domain Bacteria; phylum Bacteroidota; class Bacteroidia; order Flavobacteriales; family Flavobacteriaceae; genus Winogradskyella; species Winogradskyella eckloniae. The sequence goes on along the minus strand of NZ_JABRWP010000003.1, from coordinate 154,490 downwards.
TGGACATCGCGAAACGCCTAAAGCAGATCTAGGACATGACAAAAATATGCTACGCTATAAGTTAATGCGTGAAGAAAACGAGGAATATCTCGAAGCTGCAAACAATAATGACTTGGTTGAAGTTGCTGATGCGCTAGGTGACATGTTATATATTTTGTGTGGCACTATAATAGAACATGGTATGCAACACAAAATAGAAGAAGTTTTTGAAGAGATTCAGCGCAGTAACATGAGTAAACTAGGTGCAGATGGCGAACCTATCTATAGAGAAGATGGTAAAGTCTTAAAAGGCCCAAATTATTTTAAACCCAACATAAAAGAGATTTTAGAATCCTAAAAAAAAGCAGCCAATTGGCTGCTTTTTTTATATAAGTATATAAGGTGTATTATTTAACTTCACGTCTCCATCCATGTGCATCATCAGACACATTGTATTGTATGTTTAATAATGTTTGTTTAAATAGTTTGGCATAAGAATCCTCTGCACCAACGCCAGAAATCTCAAATAACTCATCCTTATGTTGAAATGCTGAAATTTCACTTATCACTGCCGCTGTACCTGCACCAAACACTTCCTTTAAACTTCCATCTTTCGCAGCCTGCTTAATTTCATCAACCTTGACCTGTCTTACCTCACAAGTGATACCAAGATCCTCTGCCAACTGAATAATACTCTTACGTGTTATTCCATCCAAAATACGATCACTAACTGGTGCTGTAATCAACTTGTCATTTACTCTAAAAAACACGTTCATCGTACCAGCTTCTTCTAGAAATGAATGTGTATCTGCATCTGTCCAGATTATTTGCTGAAAACCTTCTTTTTGAGCTAAGCTTGTCGGATAAAATTGAGCCGCATAATTACCAGCTGCTTTTGCCGCACCTACACCACCATTGGCAGACCTACTAAACTGTTCTGCTACTAAAACTCGAACTGGCGAGTTATAATACGATTGTGCTGGTGAACAAATAATCATAAAACGATATGTATTTGCTGGCGATGCAGAAATCGCTGGCTCAGTTGCAATTACAAAAGGTCGTATATATAATGAATTGCCTAAACCTGGCTTAATCCAATCGCTATCTAATTTTAATAAAGCTTCTAAACCTTCAAAAAAATAATTTTCAGGAAAAGCAGGCATAGCCAAGCGTTCTGAAGATTTATTGATTCTTTCAAAATTTTGTTCAGGTCTAAAAAGAAACACCTTACCATGATCATCTTTATAAGCCTTCATACCTTCAAAAACTGCTTGTCCATAATGAAAAACACGAGCAGAAGGCTCAAATGTCATCGCTTGGTACGGCATAATTTTAGGCGCTTGCCATTGACCATTTTCATAATCACAGACAAACATATGGTCAGTAAACACTTTACCAAAATCTAACTTACTAAAATCTACCTCATTAATCTTTGTAGTTGTAGATTTTTCAATGCTAATATTCTCTGTCTGAATAGCCATAACTAAATGATGTTTAACTACAAAAATACATAATCAATAGCGTTAAAAAAAAGTAATATTCCTTAAAATTGTGTAAATTTACAAATCGATAAAAATTCAATATAAAATCTATCAATAATGAAAAAAATAATTTTACTTTCTGCCATTTGTTTCGCCATGTTTTCTTGTAAAAATGAAGCAAAAACGAGCACTGAAGTTAAAGAAGAAGTTAAAAAGGAAATAGCTTATGCTTCTTTTGGTAAAGAAATCTCTGATAGCGATGCCTTATCTGCCGAACGTATGGTAGAACACTATAAAGGACTTAAAGCAGGTGACACTATTAACTCTAAAATGAAAGGGAAAATTATTGAAGTTTGCTCTAAAAAAGGGTGTTGGATGACCATTGATGCTGGTACCGAAGAGATCATGGTAAAATTTAAAGATTACGGATTCTTTATGCCATTAAATGCGGAAGGTGAAGTTGTAATTCATGGTAAAGCTTTTGTTTCTGAAACGTCTGTAGATGAATTAAGACACTACGCAGAAGATGCTGGTAAATCTGAAGAAGAAGTAAATAAAATTACAGAACCTAAGTTTGAATACCGTTTTGAAGCTGATGGCGTTTTATTACAACAATAAAAGTCTTAGTATAGTTTTACTTTCATTTCTACTCTTATTAAATTGTAAAAACGAACAAAAAGTAGCCGAACCAACCACAAAAATAGTGGTTGAATACGACATGTATCAACCTTCTGAAATGGCAAACTTAATGAACGCCATGTATGCTTATAACCAACAGTTAAAAGCACAAATTGTGGCTGGCGAAACGCCAACGCATTTGCCTTTGGATTTAGCAAAGTTACATTCGGCAGAAATGACTGATAAAAAAGGAAGAACAGCTGCTTGGAATAGTTTTGTAAATGTATTTATTGAGTCGCAACACACCATTATAGATACCATCTCTAATGTAGATTTAAAAGAACGCTACAATGCATCAATTAATAATTGTTTAGGTTGCCATAAAACGGAATGTACAGGACCAATACCAAAGATTAAAAAACTATTGATTCAATAAATTGAAGCGAAAAATAATTACCACCTCAGATGGTTCTAAAACCATTCAAATAGAAGATTGGAACGAGCAATACCATTCCATTCATGGTGCTATACAAGAAGCAAACCACGTGTTTTTAAAACATGGTTTGCTTTTCTTTAATGCCGAATTCGATTCAGCATCTATAGAACATGCTTCTAAATCTGAACCAATTTCCATTTTAGAAATTGGTTTCGGTACAGGTCTCAATGCATTTTTAACCTTAATTGAAGCCGAAAAATTAAATTTAAAACTCCATTATACTGGTGTTGAAGCCTATCCTGTTCAACTTGAAGAAATTAACCAGCTTAATTATGTGGAATTAATTTCTAAATCTCACGAAGCTGTTTTTAATACATTACATAGCACGTCTTGGGAAACACCACACGATATCACTCCAGATTTTAAATTAGAAAAACAGGAGAAATTCTTTAAAGATATTACAGCTGTCAATGCCTACAATATCATTTATTTTGATGCTTTTGGTGCTCGCGTTCAACCCGATTTATGGACCGAAGATATTTTTAAAATAATGTATAACGCCTTACAAGACAATGGTATTTTAGTAACCTATTCTGCCAAAGGCAGCGTTAGACGTGCTATGCAAGCCGTTGGATTTATTGTTGAGCGTTTACCTGGACCTCCTGGGAAACGTGAAATGTTACGAGCCCTAAAAAAGAGCTCGTAACATTCAGCGACATGCAATGAGCTAAATGTTGAGAGCAACGAAACATTCAGTGAACGAACAGTGAACTAAATGTTACGAGCCAAAAAAAAGGAAAATAAACCTTAAAGTCACTTCGAATGAAATTCCTTTTTTTTGGAATTGCGTATAGAGAAACATCTATAAACATAAGGTTCTCGATACAATTTTTCGTGCCTCTAAAATCACTCGAACTGACGTTTATATTCAATAGCTAATATTTTCTAAACATATATTAACCTTATCGTCACTTCGAGTGAAATTCCCTTTTTAGGAATTTTGTATCGAGAAGCATCCATAACCATAAGGTTCTCGATACAATTTTTTTGTACCGCAAAATCACTTCAACTGATGGAAGCGTTTGCTTCAATATTTCAAACGTTAAATCCTAACAAAACACTTACAGAACCTTTACACCTTTCGTATCTTTACATAAAAAAGCAGAATGACCGTTTTAATAACAGGTGCAACAGGATTAATAGGACAAGAAATTGTAAAACAATGTCATGTTGAAGACATTAATGTACATTACTTAACGACTTCAAAATCGAAACTTAGTACAGCTCCCAATTACAAGGGTTTTTATTGGAATCCGAATAATAGCGAGATTGACCACAAATGTTTTGAAGGTGTTTCTGCCATCATAAATATGGTTGGTGCTTCTATTTCTAAACGCTGGACAGAGGATTACAAAACACAAATCTTAGAAAGCAGAACGAAAACTGCACAACTGCTTCAAGACACCATAAAAACACATAATTATAAGATTGACCACGTGGTTTCTGCTAGTGCTATTGGAATTTATCCAACAAGTATAGTTAATTATTATGAGGAAACAACTTCCGAAATGTCAGATTCGTTTTTAGGAAAAGTCGTTAAGGAATGGGAAACCGCAGTCGACGGATTTAAAACTTTAGGTTGTAAGGTAGCCAAGATAAGAATTGGCTTAGTTTTAGCCGAAGATGGTGGTGCTTTACCAGAAATTGTAAAACCCATAAAGTTTTGCGCTGGTGCTGCTTTTGGTAGTGGAAAACAATGGCAAAGCTGGATTCATGTTAAAGACTTAGCATCTCTCTTTGTCTTTGCGGTGCAACAAAACTTAGAAGGTATTTATAATGGTGTCGCACCTAATGCGGTTACTAACAAGGAACTGACTAAGGTTGCGGCTAATGTGTTACATCGTCCGTTGATTTTACCAAATATTCCAAAATTCGCTATGAAATTAGTTTTAGGGGAAATGCATATGCTTTTATTTGAAAGTCAACGCGTCAGTTCTCAAAAAATAGAAAATGAAGGTTTTAATTTTCAGTTTGCGAATTTGAAAACTGCTTTAGAGGATTTGTTGGGATAGATGGTTGATGGTTGACTGTTGACTGTTGACTGTTGACTGTTGACTGTTGATAAGTTTCAAAAATGCAGAAAAGCCTGTTTTTAATTTACCTCTATCGTCTGTTCGAGTGATTTTGAGGTACGAAAAATTTGTATCGAGAACCTTGGTTAGACCTAAAGCTTCTCGATACTAAATTTCTGAAAAACGAAATTTCATTCGAAGTGACGTTCGGCATGAAAGAGGTTTCGACTGCGCTCAACTTGATATTCATGTATAAATAACCTAATAAATCGTCTGTTCGAGTGATTTTTGAGGCACGAAAAAATTGTATCGAGAACCATAGTTAGTAATAAAGCTTCTCGATACTAAATTTCTGAAAAACGAAATTTCACTCGAAGTGATGTTGGGCATGAAAGAGGTTTCGACTGCGCTCAACTTGACATTCATGTATAAATAACCTAATAAATCGTCTGTTCGAGTGATTTTTGAGGCACGAAAAAATTGTATCGAGAACCATAGTTAGTAATAAAGCTTCTCGATACTAAATTTCTAAAAAACGAAATTTCACTCGAAGTGACGTTGGGTAATGAAAGAGGTTTCGACTGCGCTCAACCTGACATCGCGAATAAATTGAGCAAAAAAAAGAGGCAAATATTACTATTTGCCTCTTTTTTATAATTAGTATTTCATGTTAATCTTCAATCCAACCCATAATGGCATTGGCTACAAATCTTGGCTCAGGTGGTAAAGCATAAATGTCTTTTTCGTAATTTTTATTGTATGGAGAAATATTCATAATATTTCCGTCTACAACCAAAGTACTACTTCCTCCTGGGTCAAAGCCCATCGCTTTATCCATTCCATATTTTAGTAAAATATCTACCATATCAAAATGTGTAGCGCCTACAGATTCTCTAATACGACCGTTAACCATCAACACCATTAATTTACCTTCTTTGGTAATACCAACCGCAATTTTTGGACCTCGCATATCTGTAAAATCTAATCGTGCGGCTTGTGTTTTAATAGAGTTCGTGGTTTTCCAACCTTCGTCTTCCATATTTAGAATTTGTTGGCCTTCATCTATTAACATTGGTCCTGCTTCAATGGCATAAGAAATCTCATCCCATTTATAAGGCTGTTCTTCTGGCTCTAATAATTGAATTGATAACGGCTTACCTTCTTCAAACATGGTATCTGAAAATAAAGCTTCAGGAATAGATAATGTAATTCCAACCGGAATCACGCGTACATCGTCTTTTGGCTTCGTTTTTATAATTTCCTTTACCGTATTTCCCGCAATTCTTACAATCACATTGCCATTGCCAACATAAGATTCTTCAGTATATGACAAATCGTAAAAACATGGTTCTGTTTCGCTATGCGTATTGTAATTATCACTTGTAAATGTTAGTTCTTTTTCTTTTCCTTTAATGGTTAAACCCGCTTTACTATTCACTTTTCTAATATCTACATCACCATTTTTATAAATGATAAACGCAGGTTTATTAAAAAGTGGTGGACAAAACACTTTGTTATCCATAATTAATAAACCTAAAGGCGACCCAATATAAGTTTCTGGCAGTCCGAGTTTACCAACTAACTCTGGATTTAAAATATAACCACCATTCCAAGCCAATTCAATTTTATTAGGATTTTTACTCTTCTTCTTATACTCTTTTACAAGTGCTGGTACATTTTTAGGTTCTTTATTGGCAATATGTGCTGCGAATTTCCAATGGTGTTTTTTGGTGTCAATTTCGGCTAAAACACCACTCCAAGGTAAACCATCTTCATACACTCCACCTGCATACGATGATTTTACTTTATCTTCTGTTTTAGTGAGTTTTAAATCTTCTTTTATTTGAAGTAATAACTTTTCGATTGGTGTACCGTTTTCAATCGCATCTTTAGTGATAATACTTAGCAATTCCTTTTCGCTTAACGTATCTTTTAAATCTTGATACAAATCACTTTTTAAAACGATATCAAAATCTTTAGCGGTTTGTATTGGTGTAGGATACGCTAAGGTTGTACGCACACCTGCTGGTACAAACTGTATGAAGCCACTCCCTTTAGGAATTCCCATAATTTTTGCCGTCATACCATACAGTACTTTCCCGATATGGAAATGGTCTATTTCAATAATATCGGTCATCATGGCAGCCGATTCTCCATTGGTAATTAAGAAGCCGTTCGCCTCTTTAATATCTCGTAAAATCTTAATGGCTTTTGGTCCCATTTGTGGAAAATGCACACCTTCTGACCATTGTTTGGTTTCAATAATACGAACAACGCCAGCCTTATATAACAAACCTAATTCTGGCTCTTTTCCGCTTTCTAAATAGTCTTTAATATCTGCACTAGAGAACCATTTTGTAATTCGTGGTTCGTGAATAAAAATGTAGATTTTTTCTAACTTATCTACATTGGCATCCAGTATTTCTGAGGTTAACTCTTGCTGAATGGTTAAATTTAATTGAGCACGAATGGGTTGTAATACAAAATACTCTAATTCATGCTTAATATAACGACCAGGAAAATAGCCTTTAGGCACATTCTTTTTTAAATTCTTGGTTAATATTTTACGGTCATCTATGCCTAAATATTTACTGTTAGTTAATTGAAAAAGGGCTAATTCCCAATCAGCAAAAAACTGTGGTGCCAAGGTTAAATCTGGTAAATTTTTTGGTTTAAACACCTCTGTATAAATCATATTAACCAAACCTGTAATTTCTTGCAGTGTAAAGGCTTGATAGGCATACGACTTCTTATTTCTATGACGATACGCCAAAGCATGGTCGTGACGAATAGAAATTTCGCCATCTACGTATTTAAAAATATCATCAATAGCATTGTAGTATTTATGAATCAATTCAAGATTAGTATTTACCAAATCTGGAATATCATTTTCCATGGTTCTGGCATAGCGCATTACACGTCCTTTTACCAATTGCTCTTCAACTCTAAAGAAACTTGGGTCAATCAGTGATTTCAAATAATGCATAAAAGACAAACGACCATAACCGGGTAAATAATGTCTGGTTTTTTTATTGAGAATAGCATTGAGGTCGTCATTTTCAAAATCTACAGAGGCTTTATATTGTTTCAATAAGTTAATCACTTGCGGATTATCTTCAATAGACACCGACACCAATTGGTAATACATACGTTGCAAAATATAGCGTATGTTTTTCTCTAAGGCTTCTAGGCTGTAACGTTTTTTAATAACGCTTCTATTATGTGTTACATCTACCATTCTGTTTTGTGGATAAAACACATGGTCGCAAATACGCTCTGCCAATTTCTTTGGCACTTTAGACCCTTTAAATTCTAATACATTAAGACGAAGCGATTCATCTAAATGTCTACCAATAACCTCATCATACACTTCTCTTGGCTCATATTGTCTACAGAAAATTGGTGTTCCGCAAGCTGCAGCTTCTATAATTGGTAAACCGCGTCCTTCGGTTTGACTTGGTAATAAAATAAGCGAAGCCACATCAAAAAGTTGTTTGATATCTAATGGCTTTTTAAATTTCTTTTTAAAATCGTTTTTATCGAATTCACTAAATAAAAAACCAAGTAATACACGCGATTTAAATTCTTTTGGAAGCTCTTTTAAGAATTTTTTGAAATCCTTTTTTAAGTCGTGATAATAGTTTTGTTGACCATGAGGAATGGGTCCAGAAACAATTAAGGATAATTTTAATTGCGGATTAGTGATGAATTTTTCTGCAAAAGAATCGTATGCAAATAAACGTTTAATGAGTTTGAAATTTAACTCAATAGACTTTCTACTAATAACACGTGTTGGTTGTAAGAAGACAATGTTGTTGTTTACAAAATCGAATTTCTTAATGGTTTTATGACCTAATAAAATAGGTTTTAAAGAGCGTTTACTTTCTGTATGATGTGCCGCTGTGTGTACTGTAATGGTCTCCTTTTTATTGGCAAAAATGGTTGACACTTGCATAAACGCTTTAATAATATCGCGCTTACTCATGGCATGTAACTTGGTATCTACTGCAGTACCCAATAAGGCTACGTTTGCAGGATTATGACCATTAACATTGATAAGATGGTCTTGCTGAATTCTGTTGATATTCACGTTCATCCAAGAGCGACTTTCCCATGGATAAATGGTTTCTATAATTGAGAAAAATTCGCCAACATGTGCGTTGTGAAAAAAGAAATCTCTTGGTCCTTTTTTAAGACCTTTCTTTTTAATTTCTACTTCTCTATTACCACCTTCCCAATAAAAATCGTGATTATTATTAATCACAGGAATGCCTAAATATTCTGAAATTAAAACCGTTGCCAACGCCAAAGACACGTTACCAGGATTAGAACAGACATTAATAAGGTATAAAATGGAAATGTTATTCTCCTCAATATAACTTCCTAATTTTTCTACAAGTACTAAAACCTCAGCCCAAAACTTACCAATAAGATTATTGTAAGCTTCGCTACCACGTTCCATTTTAATTTTGAAGAAATCCTCGTACAAAGGCCAAGCATCAAAAGCTTCCATTTCTGGAATTACTTTTTTGAAGGCATCTTTAGGAATTAACTCATCGGCTTCTTCCTTAATTTCTCCAGCAATAAAATGCACTGGAATATTCGGATAAATATTCTTAAAAGTTTTGGCATACTTTTCGGTTTCTACCGTAATACCATCAATGGTAAAATAAAAGGTTAGGAATGCGATACCTCCTTTTTCAATATGTGTATCAAAAGTGGACGCATTGCCTTTAAAAGCAGATGTCTTTTTCTGCTCTTTAAATTTATCCATGAATAAACCTAAGTCAAACCAGGTATTTATTTTTTCATTTTTAAGCGTATTTAAAATCGTTGTAATTTTTGTTGTTTTCTTATCAGTCGTCATGTTCTAATTTTAAAATGTAAATAATTGGCTTAACTTTTCTTCTAATACTTCATACGAAAAGTGTTTTTTACCAATTTCAAAATTGTATTCTCCAATCTCAATACAGCGTTTTGGGTTGTAAATAATATCAGACATTTGCTTAACACTTTCTGGTGTAAGATTTCCATCTGAAATCATGACCGTTTCAAAACCTTTGTTACCAATATCTTGACTATAAACTGGTTTGTAATCATTCACAAAAATTGGTTTTTTAGCTAAAACGGTTTCTACAAAGGCATTACCAAAACCTTCATAGGTACTAAAATAGGTACATGCTCTTCCGTGTGCATACACATCTGATAAATCTTTATGGTCTAAAACTTTGTGTGCTGCAAAAATGACTTGGCTCGATAAATTTAAGTCGTGAATTTGGTCTATTAACTCATTGTAATAGGTCTTGTTTTCATCATCGTTATTATTACCTGTAATAACTAATTTAAGTTTTTTATCGTTTAGTTGGTCTATTAAAGAAATGGCCGTTTCAATCCCTTTTCGTCTTACAATACGTGTCACTTGCAGTAAGGCTATTTCGTCTTTTAAAACACCAACATCTCTAAGGAAAAACTCGTTTTCTGGCGTTGGCACACCATACACGCGATTAAAATCCATAACGTTTGGTACCATTATAGCATCAATATCAAAACGGTTTTTAAAGGTTTCTACACCAAATGTATTAATGACTGCATGCCTAACATCTGGTAATAACAATGGAAAATTATCATCTACATACTTATTGATTTCTGGATGCACAGAGACGTAACGTTCGCCACGTTCCCAATGAAAATCATGGTCGTGTGTTACAATAGGTAAACCTGTAGATTTAACTAATTTTTTAATGGCAACTCCCATTGATAAATGGCAAGGTAAAGCCGAAGCATTCTCAGAAAGCAGTACTTCTATGCGTTTTTCTAAAACCCAAGCTTCCATGGCTTGATGAATTTTATTTGAAGCATCCTCAACGTGACCTAGCAAAGGATAAGGGTCGTCGTCTGGCTCAAAAAAGGCCTTACGTTGTCCCCATTCTGCTTCAACGGAAAAGAAAGATAAAGGTGGATACAGGTAATCGTGGTCGTAATCCATGTCCCAAGATTCAAATTCGCCAGACATAATAAAGACTTCATGTCCTAGTTTTTTTAATACATCTATCCATTTTTCGGTTTCGAGCGCTACACCATCGACACCTCCAATTCTTCCAATAATAATTCCTATTCGCATATGACATTTAAAGTTTTGAGTTCTTTAAATATAGCGAATAGGAAAGTGGATTAAAAGGTTTTGAAGGACTGTATGTACAGATTTATGACTTCAAAAATTTAAGTGATATTTAATTATGTGTACTTTAATTTAGGTCGCTTATCTTAACGAAATGATAATACAGTTCATGCTGTAATGGATGATTTTGAGCTCTAAAAATGCCTAAAACCTCAAATTTAGATTCATTTTTATTCTGAAATTACAAATGCATCTTTCAGTTCTTTTTCGGTTGGATGCTCAAACCAAGTTTCCATAAAATCGAAGTTTTCTTTAGTCACTTCAAACTCAAAAGTAGCACCTTTGTCTTGGTTACGTTTCATCACACGTTCTAAACGTTGGGCTTTAGGAACGTCTAAAAAATGGAGTTTTATCTCGTAGTTATTCATTTCTGCAAATTTTCTAAACTTTTCGCGATGGCCAATTTTAGCCAATCCTAAATCTAAGATCGCGTCTGTCTTTGACGCTTCGAGCTGATGAATTAAATCTAACATTACACGTTCGGACCGTTCTATGCGCTCTAAAAACCAATCTAAACCATCCGTTTCCTTTTTGTCTGGCATAAACAATGTGTTATTCCACACATCAATAGAAAATACCAAACCGTTAATTCGTCGTTTTAACTCGTTAGCATAGGTGGTTTTTCCAGAACCTGTATTACCTACTATAAGATGAATCATTTTTTAAAATGTTTTATAAAACTGATTATTTTAATTGCTCAGCTACCCAATTTTTGAGCTCAGATGCATCCATTTTAATTAATTTCTCAATACGCTTATCTTTCTTTAAACCATTGCCTTTATTGGCAGAATACACTTTTATGAGACTATTAATACCAGAAATATTACCAGCTTCAACATTATCTTTATCATCTGGATTTTCAATAGCATATTTTATCCAGCCACCTATAAAAACAATTAAAAGCTCAGGATTTTTAGTCGTTAAATCTACCTGAAACGATTGCATAGAAATAGTAACGGTTGTTGTACCAGTGGCCCATTTCATTACATAAGCATTTGCCATAAGCCTTTTATCCGCTTCCTCACTCATTGGTGTATTTTCTAACCAATTAATACAGTCTACAATTTGTGGCTCATGTTTTACATAGTCTTCTGCGACTTCTAATTTTACATTCTCTGGAACCTCGAAAGTTTGAGACCAACTTAATTGTGCAACAAATAGGGTTAATGTAAATGCGAAAATGATGTTTTTTAATTTCATGATATTGGTTTGGTTAAATTATAAGTTTCTCTTTAATTCATATTTTACAACTCGTTACTAAACACTACTAATACTCTTGCTCAAAAATGGTGTTTCGTTCCGTGTTTTTCTTGTACATGTTCTTTTCTGGAAGCTCAAAATTTGCTTCAGTATTGTAATTTTTATGGTTTGGGTTGCGCATATAATCTAATTGATGTGCAATCATTTTTTGAAATGGTAACAAGAAATTAGATGTGTCGCAATCTTCTAATCCGCCTTCTTTAAGTAAGTTTAAAACCGTGTAAACCGACTCAATAGTGCTTAAACAAAGTGGCTCTGGTTGTTGTTTAATGATAAATGCTGATGTAATAGTGTTATCAAAACTCACGCGTTTTAAGGCTTGTAAATTCTTACTCAATTTAAGCATTTTGCGCGCACAAGGCCATGTGCCATCTAAAATAAAAAGGTGTGGACTTTTGCCTAAACCCATCTTAATCTCTGCACTACGCGCAACCGATAAGTTGAAACTCGCTTTACCTGGATACAACAAAAAACAATTGTCTTGCGTGGTTAGAATCTCATTAACGCGCTTATGCGTTGTAAAATCGACGCCAACTATAATCTCTGAATTTTGAAGCTGAAGCTTCGTCATGTGGCCTGTTCCGTTTTTCTCTTTTTTGTACTCCTTAGGATGCATCAAAATAATCAACCGTGTTTGCGTGTCTACAGGATTTATATGACTACAAATACATGTACTTTTAGGACTCATACAGTTGTAACAGGTTAGTCTTGGTTCTTTTGTTTTTGGTTGCAAATTGTAGGTTTATGTGTTTTTCTAAGAATAGCGTACATCTATTTATAGTTAAAAGTACAATAATACGCTTATTGTTGTGCGGAAATTACTAAAAGAATTGGTTGTTAGATTCTCGCGCGTATATCCATTATTTATCACATATGCTTAGTTGTGTGATTATTATAATATGAAGAATTAAGCATAAACGGTGTTGGCTGCTGGCTTTTTATATTTTTCTTGGATGGCATTATTTTCAATTATTGTTCTCAAATACTCCATTAATGAGATAATGTCATAGTAAAAGTTTTCAAAGGTTTCATAGTCAATTAAAGTATGTTCTCCATGTGCAATATAATTTCGTTCATTAACTAAATCATTTATCAATTCTTTTTGACTATCGACATGACTATCTTCTAAATCTAAAATGAACAATATTTCTTGTAATACGTTAAAACTTAAATTTGACTTTGTATTAATAATATTTTTTTTGGGAATTTTTGATTGTTTTTCAAGGTCTTCAAAGATGAAATCAATAATTTTTGTTCTGTTGCTAAAACTACTATTGCTTAAGTCGCCCAACTTATTTTGTAATGACAAAGCAATAAAAGATGTTTTAAGTTCTCTGTTTTTAAGGTATTTGTTTGAAACATACTCTAGATAATAGGACATATTGACTTTTACAAAGCCTTCCCAATGAGCATATAACAATGGTATTGTGGCTCTTATAAGTGCTGATTGTAAAGAGTTTTTTTCTTTCGGAATTTTATTTTTTATTAATGTTAATTCCTTTCTTCTCCAAGAAAAATCAGCAACTACTTTGTCAGTTAAACTATCGAATGTGAATAAATTTCTACCCATTATTTAGAGAAATAATCGATTGTAAATGGAATGATATTCGGAATACGAGTTCTTGCATTAGAACCCGAACCTGTATATCTATTAAAAGTAACATCTTGGTGAAGATTCTCTATTAATTTTTTTATTAAATCATTGTCTGTTGGTAAATCATAGCTATCAAAGTTTTTCGATACACCAACTGAAACCGCTTCAAATGCTGATTCTAAAAATTTGCCTTTAAATCTTCCTCCTGCATACCTTTTAAATGCTCCTTTACCTACAATTTCATTAATTAATGAAAATGTTCTATTAAATTGGTATTCCAAATTGTCATAGTCAAATGCATCATCCAAAAGTATCTCCTCAATGATGTCATCAAAATAATCACTTAATTCCTTTTTATTGCTATAGTCATAATGAGTCAATGCAATATGTCTTAAAACCAGTTCCATTGGATACTGTTCATCTATTAGTCTGTCGGTAATTGATATTGAATTTAAGAAGTCCTCATTCATTGATAATTTTTTAAACCAAGTAAAAGTTGGTTTGTTTATCATTATCATAACACTGTTTCTTACTTCTTGACTTGATGCGTAAGTCCCTCCTGTATTTAGTCTTTGGAATACATCAAATTTAGTATTTGCGCCACTGTCGCTTAAAATGATTGAGAAATTAAGTTTAGCTCTTTTAATGAAAAGTTTAAGAGCATTTGGTAGTTCTACATCTCCATCTTTTAAATTTTCCCATACCATCCCTTCTAAACTTGGCAAATACTTGGTGCCTTCAAGAACCAATCTGTCTTTTGTTGGAACATCTTCTACTTCAGGAAGTTTACTCATAAATTGTAGCAAAGTTGATATTCTTTGTAAACCATCTACCAATTCCCAGATACCATCTTCACGTTGAAAAACAAAAATAGAAGGGATTGGAATTCCTAATAGTATTGATTCTATCAGTCTTGATTTTTGAGTGTTTGTCCATCTAAAATATCTTTGAAAATCAGGATTAATCAGTATTTCTCCACTTTTATATAAATTGACCAATTCTCCAATTGACATTGGGTAGCTTTCAGTTCTAAATTCAGCTTTTTTGTTATCTATTTCACTAATTAAGCGTTCTTGTTTTGTCATATGTTTGTTTTTTCAACTTGCTGCCAACTCCTCATATAAAAACTTTTATCGCAGATATCCTGATAAAACTATTAGGTTATCAAAAGTTTTTAGTTGTTTTTGTTTGTAGGTAAAATTACCAAATACTTTCAACTTTTATATGCGTAGAACTACGTATTTTCAAATAAAAAAGAACACGCAAAACGCATTACAAAATAGACTTTGGTAGAATTTTGCGTGTCCAAGTTTTAAGACGTTTGTAGTGATCTACCTCAGCATCTGGATTGTACTCTAAAGTGGTTTCCCAAGAGTTTTCTGGTTGAAACTCTATGTCCATACCTTTTAAAACGCCTTCTGAAATTTGTGGCGAGTTGACAATGACTACACATTCGGTATTTAAATTGGCGCTTCTTGGGTCTAAATTAAAGGTACCAACCACAGTGATTTTTTGATCTATAACCATAGATTTGGCGTGCAAGCCAAAAATGGGTTTGTGCTCTAGGGTTTCTTGCAGTTCGCCTGTCATTATACTTAGACGTTCTTCGGCATCTGGTTTAAATTCAAAAATACGTACACCTGTTTTTAATAAGGTTGCTCTGGTGCTTTGGTAACTACTAAAGGCTTCTAAATTATCGGTTGAGGCTAAACTGTTGGTTAAAATTCTCACTTTTACGCCTCGTTCTGTGGCTTCTCTAAATAAGCGTTGCGATAAACTGCCTGTGATTAAATAAGGTGATTGTATGTCTATCGTAGATTTTGCGTTTTTTACCAACTCTATTAAGGCTGTGGTAGAGCGTCCGCCTCCTCCTAATCCGTTGGTGCCATCGTTTTTTCCGGGAATATCTGAGATAAATTGCACATCGTCTAACCATACTAATTTTCCGGAGTCGTTAATGTTTCTAAACGTTTCTGGCAGGTTAGCAATACGTGTTCTTACTTGTGGCCAGAAATTTTCTGGGTTACAGGCATACTCATGCAAAGCATCAAATCTGTTGGCTTCGGTTGTATTGGTTGGTACATGGTCTACGACTGCGGTAACGTCTTGACTTAAATCGCTGGTCCAGAATTCCTCGAAAGAGGTATTCATAGTTTGCGATACTTTACCTAATAAGAGAATGTCTCTGTCTCTAAAATTGTACTCGTGGTCGTAGTCAAAATATTCGTCAGCAATATTACGTCCTCCTGTAATAGCCACTTTGCCATCTACAATAAAGGTTTTGTTGTGCATACGTTGGTTGGCCGACCTAAAATCGGTTGTGAAGGTCTTTATTTTCCCGAATAGGTTTTTACCTAAGTTCACACCAGGATTATAGATTTTTACGGTAATATTTTCGTGCGACGCAAAGCTTAAAATGTCTTCAATATCAGCATCTACCATAATATCATCGACAAGGATGCGCACTTTTACACCACGATCTGCAGCTCTAATAAGGTAATCGCAAGCGATGAGACCTACGTTATCTAATGAAAATATAAAATATTGAATGTCTATGGTTTTTTCGGCATACTCGCTCAACCACGCTCTAGCGACCATAGAACCGCTGCCATCTTCTAACACATAAACACCTGTTTGGGATTCCATTTTGGTGTTGAGTGATGCGAGTTCTTTAGATAATGAGGTGCTTTCGTCTCTGTGAATACTGGCGCAAAAATCGGTTTTTGCTTGACGTTCTGGTTCGTTTTTACAGGATATGATTACAACGCATGCTAGCCATAAAAACATGATGTTTTGCTTTAGGAAATGGTAATGTGACTGTTTTGGTTGGGTTTGCATTGTTGTTTATTATTTTAGTCTATGAAAACAAAAATATGATAAAACGTCTGTTCGAGTGATTTTAAGGCACGAGAAATTGTATCGAGAACTTATTTTGAGTACGAATCCTTGTTCTCGATACTAATTTTACGCATTGCAATCGTAAAATTCACTCAAACTGACGGATTTGATAAAAACTCTGCAACTATTGGTTCTTCAACTTTTGCTTAAACATTTTTGCTGCAGAAGTGTAACCACCTTCTGTTCCGTCTACAAAGTGGGAGTGTTTGGTTTTTCGGTCTAACACATAACACGACATAATTGAGGCATGCGTCACGTGGATACCATATATGAGTTTCTTGTCTTTTTCGAGTTGATTTAAATAGGCTGTAAAATCATCTATTTGAGATTGTTCTGCCGTAAAAACAGTATTAATCATACCATCTAGCATAAAGGTATGCGATAATTGCCCTATTTGCTGTACATAGTGTTTGCCTTCAGTTGAAAGGTTGAGATAAAATTTACCGATTAAAGTTGAAAACCATTTTTTTAACAAAAAAGCTAAACTTTGTCGGTGCAGCCGAATCTTCATTTCTTCCCAAATAGTGCGAATACTATAATTTAATTTTAAATTATCTGTTTTAATAATTTGACGTTCGTTAAAATCGCCAAACACAGCATCCATTGTATTTATAACGTCTCTGTACACTAATCTTTGATCTTTTTCCTGAAGCGCATCTAGCAACAAACACACTACTTTTTTTTCGGATTGATCTGGCTTTATTTGTTTCCAACGACATTCCATGCCTTCTAAATTCAGCAGCGTTTTTTCGAAATTAGTGCGCTTCTCTTCAAAATGGGTTTTAATAATCTCTTCAGCCTTTTTTAAACCGTTGCCTAAAACAATAGGTATGGTTAATTGGTTGGTTAATTGATGCTTTGCAATTTTTAAACCATAGTCTTGATCTCTTAGGTAACTTACCGAAATATGACCTACTCTTAGCACCAAATTTGTATGATTTTTAATATGAAGACTGTAATTATCTAAGATTTGAATAATATCTTCTAAATATAAGGTCGGAATTATAAATGTGGCGCCATCGCCTCCAAAAAAATAGGGAATCTCAACGCCTTGTTTTGCTTTTCTATTAAAATTTAAAACCGAAATAATAGCGCCTGTTGCTGTTAAATTAACCTTATGGTGTTTACCTTGATCTACGGCTTGTGTAGAATTTAATATATCAACTACAACCACATGCCAAGTATCTGGCACCTCTGTAAATGCAGATGCATTATCTAGCAACGCTACAAGTGTGCCTGCATGTTTTTTAAGATGGCTATAGTATTTTAAGTTTTCTACCATTTTAGGTTAACGCTATTCTATTTATACATATTAATCTTTCGTTGCTACTAAATTATTCCTTTTTTTGAAATGATGTGTAACGCATTCAGCTTTCAAAATTATAATCGATATCATAAAAAAGCACTTACAATAGTGCAAGTGCTTTTCTACAACTATAATTCGTTTACCTTAATTTATAGCAGGCAAATGGCTATAGTGTTTGCTATAGTTTAGCATTTGCTCTGCAAAAGCATTTGGCTGTGTAACTTTAATACTTGTAATTTCACCAGCTTCATTCGTTTCTGGCACTAACACCGGATTTACAAAACCACTGTAAGGCGGCGAAGGAAATTGTTCATTTCGCTTTAACACCTCAGCATGAATGGCTTGATCTACTTTTACACCATACCCTTCTACTAAAGCTTCAACGGCTGCAAAATCGCCTTCCGACTTAATACGCTGTGTTTCTTTAAGTAATTGCCCAAATAAGGTGTGTAATTTTTCGTAATCGTTGATATTAAAATAAGTTTTACCATCTCTAGTCACTTTTTCAATGACGTTATCTGCTTTTCCTTTTTCAAATACCCAAGCAGAAACCCATTGTCTGTTTCTCATATGTGCTTCCTCTACATCATCACCAAGATTTAAACGAATTAATTGGGTCATTAAACCGTTTCTGATGTAACCATCGTAAGCCGCTTTTCCTACTTTTTTCCAGTCTTCCACCAATCCTAAATCTTGTAATTTAGAATCGTACAAATAATACAAACCAACTAAATCAGCACGACCTTCTTCTAAAGTAGATGCATAATTTTTAAGTGTTTCTTTGGTCTCACCAACACCAGGATTTAATTGTCCTGAGGCATGACCAATAACTTCATGCAAAGCTGTGTGTAATTTATCTGCTAATTGTCCATATGCTTCTTCAAGTTGAAGTTCTTCATCGTCATGTACAAACTCTTTTAATCGACCAGAACCACCAGCATTGTTATAGGCATGAATAATGTTTCCTAAGGATACTGATTTACTTCCAACGGCAGCTCTAATCCAGTTTGCATTTGGTAAATTAACACCAATTGGCGTACTTGGCGATGCATCACCAGCTTCACCTGCTACGTTAACTACTTTGTAGGTTACACCAACAACATCTTTCTTTTTGTGTTCTGCCATTAAAGGCGAATTGTCTTCAAACCACTGTGCATTATCAGATAAAACAGCCATTTTTTTAGACATATCAAAATCGTTGATTTGCACAATAGTTTCATAAGAACCTCTGTAACCTAAAGGATCATTGTACACTTCAATAAAACTATTAATATAATCTACATTGCCTTCTGTTGCTGCTGTCCATGCGACATTATAATCATCCCAAGTTTGTAAATCTCCTGTTTTATAATAGTCAATTAATAATCCTAAAGCATTGCCTTGTGCTTCGTTTTCTGCAACACCTTTTGCTTTTTCTAACCACATTACAATCTTATCGATTGCAGAACCGTAGAGTCCACCAGATTTATAAACACGCTCTTTTAAAATCCCATCCGCTTTTACTAATTGCGAGTTTAAACCATACGATAAGGGCTTCTTTGGATCTGGCGATTTTTTAGACTTGTAGAAATCTTCAACATCCTTATTGGTAACGTTTGGCCCATAAAAATTAACAGCAGATTCTAATACATTATCGACACCTTTAGCCTGATTGACTTTTTTAGCATCTTTATCATTAAATAACACCTCAAACGCTTCGCCTTCTAACGTTGCACTCGTTGCAGACAACAACTTATTTAAATAGTCTTTTGAAAATTCTGGCACTAGTTTAGCATTAGAGTAATGATGATGGATACCGTTACTAAACCAAACGCGTTTTAGGTAGGTTTCAAAATTGGTCCAGTCTGACGTGGACTTATCGCCTTTATATTCTGTATAAACCGTTTCTAAAGCTTTTCTGATGGTAAGATTATGTCTGTAGTTTTGATCCCACATGATGTCTCTACCAGCCAAACCAGCTTCCGTTAAATAATACACTAACTTTTGCTCTTTTAGGGTTAAATTATCCCAACCTGGAATTTGATAACGCAACACCTTAATGTCTGCAAATTCTTCAACATTAAAACTGAATTCTTGTTCCACAGTTGCTTCTGCTTCAGCAATTTCAGTTTGAACTTGATCCTTACAACCTACAATAAACAAGGCAAAAACGCCTATTTTAAATAATGTTTTTAAATTCATGTTATATTTTTTAGTTGAAACCAAAGATAAGGTTTATATCACATATCATAAAATGACTATCTTTGAGAAACGCAAAAATCTTCTTAAACATGAAAGCCTTAAAATACATATTATTTTTACTGCTTATCCTTATAATAGGATTGTCAATCTTCATAGCTGTGCAGCCAAATTCTTTTGAAGTCACACGAAGCAGAACTATACAAGCACCACATGCTGTGATTTACAATAATGTTATAGATTTTAAAAATTGGGAGTCTTGGAATTCTTGGAAAGAAGACAACCCAGAACTTATAATGACGCTTAACGAACAAACGAAAGGCGTTGGTGGATCGTACACATGGGAAGACGAAGATGGCATTGGTGTTATGAAAACAATAAAAGCAACACCAAACACTTCGATAACACAAGAAATGCAATTTGGTGAGTTCCCTAAGTCTGACGTTAATTGGAAATTTAAACCCAATAAAGATGGTTCTACCGAAGTAACCTGGTCTATTGTAGGCAAGGATTTACCCTTTGCGTTTAAAATGTTTGCAACGTTTATGGGTGGCATGGAAAAACAAATTGGACCACATTATGAGCGTGGCTTAGAAATGCTAGACAGTGTTGTGCAAAAAGAAATGAAAGTGTATAGTATAAAAAGTGAAGGTGTAACCCAACATAGTGGTGGCTATTACATTTACAACACTACATCTTGTAAGTTTAGTGATTTTAAGAAAAACATGACGTCAATGCTCCCAAAGGTTGGCGCATATGCCATGACACATAATGTGACTATGGCTGGACCTCCTTTTATTTTATACCATAAATGGGATGAAGAAAATGATGCCGTTATTTTTTCGTGCTGTATACCAACAAATTCTAAAATTGTGACCACTGAAGACGATATTTTAACAGGACAATTGGACTCCTTTAGAGCTGTAAAAACTGTTTTAACCGGAAATTACAGCAACTTAAGAGAAGCCTGGGAAACCACTATGAAATATATAACTGATAATGATTTAGTAATGGTTGAAGGTGGCGCAATGTTAGAAACGTATCTTACTGATCCTAGGCATGAATTGAATCCTGCGAAATGGGTAACTGAGATTTATGTAGAAGTTGAGGATAAGACTGATGACTGAAAACTGATGACTGAAAACTGATGACTGAAGACTGATGACTGAAGACTGATGACTGATGACTGATGACTGATGACTGATGACTGATGACTGATGACTGATGACTGATGACTGATGACTGATGACTGATGACTGATGACTGATAACAATAAAGTAAAAGCTGAAATTTGAAACAAATAGTACTTGTATTTCTTGGTGGTGGATTTGGAAGTTCCTTACGATATATTATAGGGAAATGGCTTAATAATTCTGAAACTGGTATTCCTTACGGAACGTTTGCAGCCAATATTTTAGGGAGTTTACTGATTGGTATTATCCTTGGGCTTGCAGCAAAAAACGAAACCTTATCCCAAAGTCAGACGTTACTTTTAGCCACAGGTTTTTGTGGTGGCTTCACTACTTTTTCAACCTTTGCTTATGAAAATCATGTGTTTTTAAAATCTGGAGACTTTATGAGCTTTGCTTTTTACACTATTGCGAGTTTTGCCATTGGGTTTTTAGCAGTGTTTTTAGGCATGTATTTGGCTAAGTAGTCGTTGGAAATTAATTTTTCTCGCTAAAGCGCAAAGCCGCAATGAAAAAATTTCAAATTAGAACTTTGAAGCTCTGAAACGGAGTAAGTCTGAAATTCTGAAACTTTGAAACTTTGAAACTTTGAAACTTTGAAACTTTGAAACTAAAAAAAACCTACTGCTTCACAAACTTCTTTACACCTGCATTTACATCAGTATCTAAATAATTTACTCTTGGTACAATAGGACAAGAGAATTTTTCATTGTAAGCACAATACGGATTATAAGCGGTATTAAAATCGATGGTCATGGTATCACCTTCGGGAATATTTAAATCTATATAACGTCCACCTCCATACGTAGAGTTTCCATTTGTATTATCTAAAAACGGCAGAAAAAGGTAATTTTCAAAGCCTTCTTCTGTCATTAATTCTTTACCTTGATACACATTGAGCTCAAAAGATGTTCCATTTAACTCAAATGACAATACACCATAAACGCGTTCTAATGAACGTCGGTCTGTTGTGGTTTTCATCTCAAACCATTCGGTATCTGGTGTTCGTTTTAATGACGCTGTAACCACATAGGCTGTATCAAAATTAAAAAAATCTAAACCTACAAACACCTCTCTATCCTTTGGTTTTAAAGGCGATTTTGAAGCATCTTTAAAGTCTGCATTCATTTTTTTCTGCCAAGCTGTACCGTCCTTAATGGCCTGCTTACTTTGCGTACAACTCATTGATACTGTTACAAAAAGAAGTAATAAAATAGTCTTCATTTTTTAATTTTTAAAATTCAAAAATACGATTTACAAAAATTTATTGTAGTTTTGACTTCAGTATTTATATAAAAATCATGTTTCAAGTCACTAGATATACAAAGCAAACCACATCGAATTCTTCGGAATACATTCGGATGCATTATCTATTGTAGCTATATACATATATTAATTAACAATATTTAAAAGTCCGACGATAACGTCGGACTTTTTATTTTTATACCAACCACCAAAAATGAAAACACTATTCAACACCTATATTAATAACTTCAAAGGCCTTTCTAAAGAAATTTGGTGGCTTGCTCTTATTACACTTATCAACAGAGCTGGCACCATGGTCATTCCTTTCTTGTCTAAATATCTAAAAGAAAATTTAGAATTTTCTATTCCAGATGCTGGTACCATTCTAATGTTTTTTGGAATTGGTTCTTTTATAGGCTCTTGGTTAGGCGGAAAATTAACCGATAAAATAGGGTTTTATAAGGTTATGTTTTACAGCTTACTCCTAACTGGTATAGGTTTTATTGTCTTACAATATATAACCTCTTTTATAGGATTATGCATTGGCATATTAGTACTAATGAGTATTGCAGATACCTTTAGACCTGCCCTTTTTGTTTCGTTAAAAACGTACAGTAAACCAGAAAACCAAACAAGATCCCTTACTTTATTGCGATTAGCTATAAATTTAGGCATGGCATTTGGACCAATTCTGGCAGGTTTTATAATTGGTTTAGATGGTTATAATTTATTATTTTGGATAGATGGCATTACCTGTATTCTAGCCATTTTACTGTTCAGGTTAATAATAAAAGAAACTGTACAAAAGTTGTCTACAGAAGAAAAATTAATACACAAGCAGAATAGAAACGCGGTTTACAAGGATAAGACCTTCCTTATCTTTTTTGTGATCAGTTTTTTAATTGCTATGTCGTTTTTTCAATTAATAACTTCAATTCCAATTTATCATTTTGATGCTTATGGCTTATCAGAATTACAAACCGGCTTTATTATGTTTATAAATGGTGCCTTAATTGTACTGTTTGAAATGCCATTAATTGCCTATTTAGAAGCCAAAAAAATAGCGCACACTAAACTCATTTTAATAAGCGCTGTGTTATTTGCCATCAGCTACTTTGCGCTTTTATGTAACGCTTGGGTTGGAATTTTAGTTGTAAATATTATATTACTAACTTTTGCTGAAATGATTGGTTTCCCTTACACCAATGCCTTTGCTTTAAACAGAGCAAAAAAAGGCAGTGAAGGTAGTTATATGGCCTTATACACCATGTCTTTTGCTTTGGCTTCTATTGTAGGTCCAAAAATAGGTATGGATATTATATACAATCATGGTTACCAAATCAATTGGGTAATTACAGGATTGTATAGTGTTTTGGCTGTTTTACTCTCATTTTGGTTACAAAAACGTATAAAAATTAACCTCTAATGAATTTAAATCAAATTACAATCTCATCATTAGATA
Source organism: Winogradskyella eckloniae (assembly GCF_013249045.1). Lineage (GTDB taxonomy): Bacteria > Bacteroidota > Bacteroidia > Flavobacteriales > Flavobacteriaceae > Winogradskyella > Winogradskyella eckloniae. Next base: position 130,593 of record NZ_JABRWP010000003.1, on the reverse strand, counting down.
CAAGAACATCAGTGAGATTTTACAAAAAATTAGGATTACGATTAATCGTTGACGCTTTACCGCGATACGCGCGTTTAGAATGCCCAAAAGGCGAGGCTACATTTTCTATTCACCATACAGACGATTTAATTATTAACAAAGGTGTTACCCTCTATTTTGAAGTAGAAAATCTTTCTAAAACGGTTTCAGAACTTCAAGAAAAAGGTATTATTTTTAATTCTGAAATTTTAGAACAATCTTGGCTGTGGCAGGAAGCACATTTAAATGATCCTGATGGTAATCCCATAATCATTTATCATGCTGGGAAAAATCGAAAAAACCCACCTTGGCGAATCAATTAAAATTGAAAAATGACTACTGAACTAAAAGATGTTATAATTATTGGTGCTGGACCCATAGGTATTGCCTGCGCTCTAGAATGTAAAAAACGCGGTTGGAATTATACGGTAATTGAAAAAGGCGCTTTAACCAATTCCTTGTTTAATTACCCTTTAAATATGACGTTTTTTTCAACCTCAGATAAATTAGAAATTGATAACATTCCGTTTATTAGCAATAACCCTAAGCCTACACGAAGCGAAGCTTTAGAATACTACAGACGCGTTACAACCTCAAATCAATTACACATTAACTTATTTGAAGAGGTACGTTCTTTTGAAAAAACAGCTGATGGATTTATAGTGATTTCCGATAAAAACAGTTATCAAACCAAAAAGGTAATTATTGCAACTGGCTTTTATGACATACCAAACTTGCTCAACATACCTGGTGAGCATTTACCGAAAGTGCTACATTATTATAAAGAAGCACATCCTTATACCTTACAAAATGTTGCTATTGTTGGCGCGAGTAATTCATCTGTAGATGCCGCCTTAGAAATTTATAGAAAAGGTGGCCACGTCACAATGATTATTAGAAATGATGCCATAGGCGAACGTGTAAAATATTGGGTGCGTCCAGATATTATTAATAGAATTGAAGAAGGCAGCATTAAGGCCTATTTTAATTCTGAAATCAAGGAAATTAAAGCCAATGAAATTCGTGTAAAAACACCTAACGAAACAATAACATTGCCTAACGATTTTGTGATTGCCCTTACAGGTTACCGACCTAATTTTAAATTTTTAGCCAAAGCCGGAATTGAATTCTCTTCAGACGGAAAGCAAATTCCTGTGTATAATGAAAACACCATGGAATCTAATGTAGAAGGTATCTATTTGGCAGGCGTTATTTGCGGTGGACTAGAAACACACAAATGGTTTATTGAAAACTCTAGAATTCATGCAAAAACCATAGCTACTCATATTGAAGAACGTCTAAGTTAATTATTTTAAGGGCTTTATTTCACTATATTTTACAACATGAGATAAAACAATTTGCGTTTTTGTTTCACCGAAACTAATTAGTTGATCAATAAATGTTTCAAGGTGTTTTTGATTTTTTAAAACTACCTCCATTACTATATTTTCATTCCCAGTAATTCGATAACAGTTAACCACCTCATCATAGGTTTTCACCTTTTCTAGAAATGGTTTTAGCATTCCCATAAAAGCTCTTAAGGTAATCAGTGCTTTTAACTGATAGCCCACTTCAAAGGGCGAAATAAATGTTGTATAGCCTTGGATGATTTCAGCATCTTCCATCTTTTTTATGCGTTCAGAAACTGCAGGTGATGTGATACCAACGCGTCGTCCAATTTCTGCATTAGACATCCTAGCATTCTGTTGAAGACACTTTAAAATCTTCCAATTCAATTTATCCATAATTATTTAAAGAAATAATACTGTAATAACATAATTATTAAAGTAAATATACAAAATTGCTTTAATAATTAAAGTCAGTTTTAATTTTTAGTCCTTAATTTCGTCAGTATTGCTATCGAATTTATGAGTTACAACCTACCTTCAAACTTTTCTGACTTGCCTGTGTACCAAAAGGCAATGGATATTATTGTACTTTCTCGAAGCATTTCTACGTATTTAAATCAAGATTTATCTTATTTAAATATGGATGGTTCTGAGAATGAGCATATTTATTTCACAGGAGATATCGTTCAACAATCTACAAATCTTGCACCTCGTATAATTAGTGCAGAACAAGAGCGTTGTTCTTTGAAAAAAAACAAACACCTAGAATCTTTAGATCTTTTAACGACACGCTTATATAGCAATTGTAGACGTCTAGAAAAATCTAATAGTAATGGTAGAGACTATTTGCCTATTCTTAGAGGCGAATTAAGAAAATTTAGAAAGCTGAAGCATCATTGGATGATGACCTTGTAAATTATTATTTCCCTTTTACCAACTGCGCATTACTCATAAATGAATTCTGATAATTCTTTATTTTAGAGTTTAAGACATCGGCAATAATTACAAACTGACATTTAGAAAGACTTTCAGATAAGCGTAATATATGATTGTAGCCATTATTTCGGGCTAAAAAATCGGCATCATCTATCGCAAATAATTGAATTTCGCCTAAATGAATGCCATTTAAAAAATAAAGCTTACTTAATCTAGAAGGTGTAGCGATAACAATATCTTGTCCGTAATACACTTCTGTTTTCTGCTTTTCAATATCGTATTCGTCGTAAAGTGCAAAGACTCTTAAATCTGTAGGATAGGTAAATTTTTCAAATTCTTCTTTCAAATTTAGAGCGTCTTGCTTATCGTTAACTACAATAATTGCTCTTGGTGAATCTTCAAAAGCGGCTGCTTTTAACTTATGTATCGTTGCTATTATTAGCGCTGTCGTTTTTCCTTGTCCTTTTGGCGCAATGACATAGGCATCTGAGCCACCTTTTAAAACAGGTAATACTTTTTTCTGAAAGGGGTTTGATGTTTCAAAACCTGCATTTTCTAAAGATTCTTTTAATAAAGGGTGTAGTTTTTTGAAGGACATGGTACTGATTATAAAAATAACGCACTTAATCATTTAAGCTTGCAGCCTCAAAGATACTATTAATGACAAACTTTACAGTCCGCTTTGTCTTGTATTTCTCCAACCAAATGCCCTTCGTCATTCATTACAAAGCCGCAACAATCCATAAAACCTTCAGCAATTTGTTGCCTAGCACGTTGAATTTGTGATTTTACGGTTGGCAAAGGCAAGTGCAATTGATTGGCAACCTCTTGTTGTTTTAGTCCTTTAATATCTGATAAAAACAAAGGATCTCTATATTTTTTTGGTAAGCTTTTTATAATACCTCGTAAGCAATCTTGCTCAGAATGTGCTTCTGGTTCTGGCTCTGCTTCAAGTTCTAAATCTTCAACAGGTAATTCTTGTTTACTCGTTCTAAAATAATCTAAAATTGTATAACGTGCTATAGAGAACACCCAAGGTTTCAGCTTGGTCTCATCTTTTAAAGTGTGAAGTTTGGTATGTACTTTAATAAAAGTGTCTTGCAGAATATCTTCTGTAATTGATGTATTCTTTACCTTACTTAAAATAAAGTGTTGTACATCTTCTGCATAATTTCCCCAAACTTCTTTTGTAGTCATATTCTAATTTAACTAAAATTAATTCGGACACAAAATTCCGCATCCGAACTAACACTAATTTAACAGTTACAATGGGTACATGTACAGTTATCACAGGTACAATTGTTGCAATTTCCTTTTGAGCAACCTTCGCAGTTGCACGTACAGTCTATAGTTTTCATGATATATGATTTTTATGTTCATATAATAGACGTGGAAGTTTCAAAAAAGATGCAACAGAATACAATTATTTTTTCAAAATGACTTATTTCACAACAATAGTGGCTTCATGACAAATAGGAAAATTACAAGAATTAGCAATAAAACAAAGCGCATTGGCTTTAGCATGAAGACTTAATGCTAAAGCCTTTTGGTCAAAATCTTTGATCGTTACCACTGGTTGCAATCGCACACATTTAAAACTTCCACGACCTGAAGCTACAACTTCTAAATCGCCTTCGGCTTGATCGGTGTAACTTACAACTTCAATATGGTGTTGTGCACACACATATAAATAAGACATCATATGGCAAGACGCTAAAGCCGACAATAATAAATCTTCAGGATTGTATAACGTGTCATCTCCTCTAAAGGGTTTTGCAGCCGACACTTGTAAATCCGAAATCTTATTGGCTATGATTACTTTATGATTTCTGCTAAACGTCCTTGGATTTTTAGTGCTTTCGCCTTCGTTAATTTTCCAATTTACAGTCGCTTTAAAGGTGTGTTGCATTGATATTTTTTATTGAAAGTAAAAAAAGCGTTTCTAAAAATGAAACGCTTTTTGTTATAAATATAATTATAGTGCCTCGAGAAATCCTTCGCTTTACTCTGAAGGACTACTTCTGCTAAAGAAAAGTGATTCTCTGAGATACTTAGGCTTCGCTCAGCATAAGCGATTCACACACTTTTTGCAAAAAGGCAAAAAGTGGTTCTCTGAGATACTTCGGCTTCGCTCAGCATAAGCGATTCACACACTTTTTGCGAAAAGGCAAAAAGTGGTTCTCTGCTTACATGTTTCTGCGATACTGACCACCAACTTCAAACAAAGCTGACGTAATTTCACCTAAACTACACACTTTACATACATCCATTAAAGCTTCAAAAATATTCTCGTTATTAATGGCTTTGTGCTGTAAGTCTTTAAGCATCGCTTTAGTATCATTGGCTTTATGTAAATTCTCTAGAGTTTTTATCTGGAATTGCTTCTCTTCTTCCGTTGCTCTAATCACTTCCGCAGGAATTACTGTTGGCGAACCTTTAGAACTTAAAAATGTGTTTACACCAATAATTGGGAATTTTCCGTTGTGTTTCAAGGTTTCATAATACAAACTCTCTTCTTGTATTTTACTGCGTTGGTACATGGTTTCCATAGCGCCTAAAACACCACCACGCTCTGTAATTCTGTCAAATTCTTGTAATACTGCTTCTTCAACTAAATCGGTTAATTCTTCAATTATAAAAGAGCCTTGAATTGGGTTTTCGTTTTTATTTAACCCTAATTCTTTATTGATAATTAATTGAATGGCCATGGCACGTCTTACCGATTCTTCAGTTGGCGTTGTAATTGCCTCATCGTAAGCATTGGTGTGTAATGAGTTACAATTATCGTAAATAGCATACAAGGCTTGTAGCGTTGTACGAATATCATTAAAGTCAATTTCTTGTGCGTGTAAGCTTCGTCCAGACGTTTGAATATGGTATTTAAGCATTTGCGCTCTTGCATTGGCTCCATATTTGTGCTTCATGGCTTTTGCCCAAATTTTTCTAGCCACACGACCAATCACTGCATATTCTGGATCGATTCCGTTTGAGAAAAAGAAGGATAAGTTTGGACCAAACTTATTGATATCCATACCACGACTTAAATAGTATTCCACGTAAGTGAAACCGTTAGATAAGGTCAGTGCTAATTGGGTAATAGGGTTTGCTCCTGCTTCTGCAATATGATATCCAGAAATAGACACCGAATAAAAATTACGCACGTTATTGGCAATAAAATATTCTTGCACGTCTCCCATTAATCGTAATGCGAATTCGGTAGAGAAAATACAAGTATTTTGTGCTTGATCTTCTTTTAAAATATCGGCTTGAACCGTTCCTCTTACTTGTGCAATGGTATTCTTTTTAATCTCTGCATACACGTCTGGTGGTAATACCTGATCACCAGTAACACCTAATAACATTAAACCTAAACCATTGTTTCCTTCTGGTAATTCACCATTGTATTTAGGACGTTCTTTATCCTTATAAAGCTTCGCAATTTTTGCTTCTACGTCGTCTTCAAGACCATTTTCTTTAATGTATAATTCACATTGTTGGTCAATGGCTGCATTCATAAAAAAACCTAGCAACATTGGCGCAGGACCATTAATGGTCATACTTACCGAGGTCATAACATTTGCTAAATCGAAACCAGAATATAGTTTTTTAGCATCGTCTAAACAACAAATAGAAACACCTGCATTACCAATTTTTCCGTAGATATCTGGACGTAAATCGGGATCGTTTCCGTAGAGGGTTACACTATCAAAAGCAGTAGATAAACGCTTGGCTGGTAAACCTGCACTGACATAGTGAAAACGTCTGTTGGTACGTTCTGGTCCACCTTCGCCAGCAAACATACGTGCTGGATCCTCTCCTGTACGTTTAAATGGGTATAATCCTGAAGTATACGGAAATTCTCCTGGCACATTTTCTTGTAATGACCAACGTAATAAATCTCCCCAAGCCTGGTATTTTGGTAAAGCTACTCTTGGAATTTGTAAGTGCGATAAGGATTCAGAATGGGTTTCGATTTTTATTTCTTTATCTCTAACTTTAAAGCTATAAATCGGATTTTTATATTGGTTTACTTTGTCGTCCCAACCAGTTATCACTTCCCAATTGTAAGGGTCTAAGTTTAATTTTACACGGTCGAATTCTGCAATAAGTAATTTTATAAAGTCTTTATTGTCATCCTGAACTTGCTTCAGGATCTCATCTTGATTAAGTCCTTGCTTACCAATAAGAGACATCTCGACTGCGCTCGATGTGACATCCATTACCGAACAAATGGTTTTATAAATTCCGTAAAGTTTTTGAGCCACCTCAACTTGAGTCTTTGCTGTTTTATTGTAAGCACGATTATTTTCAGCAATTTCAGATAAATAACGTGTTCTACTTGGAGGAATTACAAAAATCTTTTCGCTCATTTCATCAGAAATATGAAACGTAGATTTTAAGTCTGAATCTGCTTTTTCAACCAACTTATCCATGATGGCTTTGTATAGCGTATTCATTCCTGGATCGTTAAATTGCGACGCAATAGTTCCATAAACAGGTAAATCTTCTTGTGGTGTATCCCAAAGATTATTGTTACGCATGTATTGTTTTTTTACATCACGTAAGGCATCTAAAGAACCACGTTTATCAAATTTATTAATGGCTACTAGATCTGCAAAATCTAGCATGTCTATTTTTTCTAATTGTGTTGCTGCTCCAAATTCTGGTGTCATTACATAAAGAGAAACATCAGAATGTTCAATAATTTCGGTATCAGACTGTCCAATACCTGAGGTTTCTAGGATAATTAAATCGTATTCTGCAGCTTTTAAAACCTCAACCGCTTCATTAACATATTTAGATAATGCTAAGTTAGATTGACGTGTTGCCAAACTACGCATATATACTCTTGGTGAGTTAATCGCATTCATACGAATACGATCGCCTAAAAGTGCGCCTCCTGTTTTACGTTTAGAAGGATCTACAGATACTAAGCCAATCGTTTTTTCTGGAAAATCTATTAAAAAACGACGTACTAATTCGTCTACTAAAGAGGATTTTCCTGCGCCTCCAGTTCCTGTAATCCCTAAAACTGGAGCCCCTTCTAACTTCCCCAAAGGAGAAGAATTCTTACTCGTTTGAGAAAATAACTTCTCAAACTTATCATGTTGATTTTCCGCAAAAGATATTAATCTAGCGATCGTATTAACATCTTTATCTTTTAAGCTCTGCGTAATTTCCTTCCCTTTGGGAAGGATTAAGGATGGGCTAAGATAATCTGACTGCTCTACCAAATCGTTAATCATGCCTTGCAAACCCATAGCACGACCATCGTCTGGAGAATAGATTCGCGCAATACCATAATCCATTAATTCTTTAATTTCTGAAGGCAAAATTACACCTCCTCCACCACCAAAAATCTTGATGTGCTCTGCACCTCTTTCTTTTAAAAGATCGTACATATATTTAAAATACTCGTTATGACCACCTTGGTAAGAGGTTAAACAAATGGCATTGGCATCTTCTTGAATGGCTGTATTTACAACCTCGTCTACACTTCTATCATGGCCTAAATGGATAACCTCTACACCTGTAGATTGAATAATACGACGCATAATATTGATAGACGCATCATGGCCATCAAATAAAGACGCAGCAGTTACAATTCTAACTTTATGTTTGGGTTTATACGGAGTAGCTTGTATCATTCTTAAAAAATAATCTGATTTAGGCTTGCAATTTACGGATTATTCAAAAATATATTACAATAATCAACAAATATCTAAAACTTTAAAAAAAGCCATATAGCTTACATTTTTAATTACTTTTATCCACTCATTTAAGTTTAGTTTTATGCAGAAAATAACATTACTTATTAATTGTGAAGACCAGTCCAACATTATTGCTTCTGTGACTTCATTTATGGCTTCTAATGAAGGTAATATTGTTTATATCGATCAGCATGTCGATAGAGAGCAAAACATCTTTTTTATGCGATTAGAGTGTGAGTTTAATTCGAGTTCATTTTCAGTAGAAGATTTTAAACAGTTATTTAAAAGCGCATTAGTGGCTAAATTTAAGCTTAAATGGCGTATTTATGCGGCAGAAAAGAAACCCAAAATGGCATTGTTCGTTTCAAAATACGATCATTGTTTATATGACATTCTTAGTCGGTACAACTCAGGAGAATTATTTCTAGACATTCCTTTTATTTTAAGTAATCATCTGGATTTAAAACCTATTGCAGAAAGTTTTAATATTCCGTTTTATCATGTTCCTATTACAAAAACCACAAAACGGGAAGCCGAACAAGAGCAATTAAAACTTTTAGAAGCGCACAATATTGACTTCATTGTTTTAGCACGTTATATGCAAATTGTTTCTAAAACGTTGATAGATAAATATCCTAATAAGATCATCAATATTCATCATTCTTTCTTACCTGCTTTTGTTGGTGCTAAACCTTACCATTCGGCTTACAAACGTGGTGTTAAAATTATTGGAGCAACAAGTCATTATATTACAGAAGAATTAGATGCAGGACCAATAATTGAACAAGATGTTACACAAGTATCGCATACACATTCTATTAAAGACTTAATTGCCAAAGGACGCGACTTAGAAAAAATTGTATTGTCTAACGCAATAAAACTGCATGCGAATAGGAAGGTCATGGTATTTAATAATAAAACGGTTATTTTCTCTTAAAAACACCTCAAAACTTACGAAGTCGCAATTAATTTTGATAAAAAATACGTTTTACGCAAATATTATGTTAATATTATCATAATTTTTTATACATTGCAACCCCTCGATTTAAAATCAAAATCCAAATCTATTATTCGCTAAACTTTCAGCATTAATTTCCCCCTAACTAAAATTAATGTGACCTATGTTATATTATTGCATCTAATATGATGTGAGAGATTAAGTTTTCTTGCTAAAAAAAATGTAAACTATTAACTATTTAATTATTTATCCATGAAACAAAAACTATTATTATTGGTATGCTTTATTGCCGGAATCGGATTTTCTCAAGCGCAAGGTTTACCATCAAACCCAGAACCAGGAAAGTGTTACGTAAAATGTATTACTAAGGATTCTTTTAAAGAAGTAGAAGAAACAATACAAACGTATCCTGCTTATACTACTTTAAAAGTAGTTCCTGCAACGTATAAAACTGTTGAAGAGCGCGTATTAGTAAAAGAAGCTTCAAAAAAGTTTGTTTACGTACCTGCTACATACGAAACTGTAGAAGTACCTTACGTTAAACAAGAAAGCCGTACAGATTTAAAAGTTGTACCTGCTACTTTTGGAAATGACTCAAGAACTTTTGAAGTTTACCCTCAAACTTCAGGATGGGAGTACAAAATTCTAGAAGATTGTCCTTCAGTAAACAAAGATGACTGTGTTGCCGCTTGTTTTGTTGAGTATCCTGCACAATCAAGAGATGTTGGATTTACAACATTATCATCAGATGCTAGTACAAATTCTGTACCAGTACCAGAACAAACAACAACGTACAAGAAAAGAGTTATTAAAACGCCTGCAAGAATGGATGAAATTGAAATTCCTGCAGAATACACTACAATAAAAAGAAGAGTTATTGATACACCTGCTTCTACGACAACAAATACAATTGCTGCACAGTACCAAACTGTAACAAGAACTGTATTAGATAAAAAAGGTGGTATTACTACTTGGGAAGAAGTTGAGTGTGAATTATTAGATCCTAACGTATTACCAGTTTATTATGAGTTAGGTAGCGCAAGATTAACAGCTGCGTCTAAAAAGACAATTGACAGTACTTTATTACCAATCTTAACTGATTCTAACGTAAGTATTGAAATTATGTCTCATACAGATTCTAGAGGTAACGATGATTTCAACCAGTCTTTATCACAACAAAGAGCTAATTCTGTAGTAAACTATTTAGTATCTAAAGGGATCTCAAGAAGCAGATTAACTGCAAGAGGATTTGGAGAAACTAAATTAAGAAACAGATGTTCTAACGGTGTAGATTGTACTGAAACACAACACCAAAATAACAGACGTACAGAATTTAGAGTAATCAGCAACTAAGAAAACCTAAATAACAACCGTACGAAAAAGCTCCTTATTTAAGGAGCTTTTTTTTGTATATGATATACAGGATAGGACACTATTTTCTTTTCTGCAATTATCCCAAAGTTATCTTCGAGATCAGATTGCATTAATTGAAAAAACTTATAATGAAAGTCCCAATCATGAAGCGATAAACTAACCAGATTATCATCTGGAACTATAATAGGCATATCTAAAACGTAAGCTAATTGATAAGCTACATCACGCAATGAAACGTTATCTGCCTGTATTTGCGCATCACCAACCAAATACTTGGCATTGTTTTTTCCCCAATCGATTTGTTGGGTATCCCAAAATTTTGAAGCATCTGCAGAAAAACTAATCCCTTCACCGTCTTTGTAGGTTCTCACAACACCAAGATTCATTTCATTAACAAGTTTTACCGCCAAGTTTTCGTTCTCATTCATAGGTTTTTTAAAATACACCTCATAATTGGTGTTTAGATGCTCCTCAATGACAATTTGATTTTTATAAATTTTTGCTAAGTAACCTACGATTTGCTTTAGAGACCCAGTTAATTTTAAATAATTCTCAGTATCTACAACCGATAATTCTTCAACATTATTACTAAGCGCATTTATCTCTAAATCTTCAATTGGCACATATTCTGAAATACTTTCATCCTCAATAGTTTCTATCTTAAAAAAAGAACTCAAGGACGATTTAGACGATTGTTGTCTTAGGAATTTGGAAACAATTTCTTTTTTTAAGTCTGGAGCACCTCCTCGCCAAAGCACCTTACCTTGACTATTAAAGAGTACACCATCTGGCAAAACAGCAACTTCATAGCTCTTAAATGTTTCTTTATTATAATCTATAGCAATAGCTAAATCTGCAGGCTTCTTTTTAAGGAAGCGCTCAACCACCAAAGGGTTTTCTGATGTGAGTGAAACGATATACAAATCATTAGGAAACTGTTTTTGCAGCACACCCAAATGCTCTTTTGCCGTTATACATGGTCCACACCACGTAGCCCAAAAATCAACAAAATATAATTTATTGTTATCTGTAGTTGCAATTTTAGACTCCTGTAAAAATTCTGAGACTTTTATCTGGCTGTGAAGACCATGACTAAAACTCACAAAAATTAATAAAATACCTAAGATTCTATTTCTAATTAATTCCATTAAATATGATACTTTTATTAGCTGTAATCAAATATGATGCTAAAGTAATAATTTGAAAAATTAAATTTAACATTATAGCAATTACTATTAACAATTATTGGTTAATAATTAAACCTCTTAGAACTAAGTTTATTTTATATTTGCAAAAAAAATATAATTATGAGACGATTATTAGCAGCAGTCCTTTGTTTTACTTTATTATTTAACTCTTGTGATGAATTACAAGAAGTTGTCAACCAATTACCTCAAACAGAAGGTGTATTAAGCAGTACAGATATTGCAGCCGGATTACGAGAAGCTTTAGATGTAGGTATAGATAAACAAGTTACCAAATTAACCCAAGAAGATGGTTTTTTTAAAAATGAACTTGTAAAAATAGTTTTACCCGAAGAATTACAAAAAGTAGATTCTGGTTTACGTAAAATTGGCTTAGGTAGTTTAGCAGATGAAGGTTTAAAAGTGCTTAATAGAGCAGCAGAAGATGCAGTAAAAGAGGCAACACCTATTTTTGTGAGTGCAGTAAGCGATATTACTTTTGACGACGCAAAAAACATATTATTAGGCGAAGATAATGCAGCGACATCTTACTTAACAACGAAAACAGAAACTGCACTTTACGCTAAATTTAAACCTGTTATTGAAAATTCATTTAGTAAAGTAGGTGCAGATCAAATCTGGTCGAACCTCATCACTAAATACAATAACATACCATTAACCAATAACGTCAATCCAGATTTAACAGATTACGTAACTACAGAAGCACTTAAAGGTGTTTACACCATGATTGCTGTTGAAGAAAAAGAAATTAGAACAAAAGTTTCTTCTCGTGGCTCTGATCTTTTAAAGAAAGTATTTGCGCTACAAGACTAATCCACTTTTTATTATTCTTTTTTCTGATTTAAAAGTTAAATCATTAACTTTCTGCAACTAACTAATAATATATTACGTTGTGGTTCATTTAAATCAGCTGATTAACAAAAAGAAAAAACTCAATACTAAATATAAGCGTCTTATTGAAGACGCTTATAATTTTAGGCAAACAGACCATGCGTTAAGCGATTTTTCTGAATTTAAAGCAACTAAAATTCTTCATAAAATAAATAAACTCAAATTTATTTTAGGAGATACTAATGTTGTCGCAAATTAATTTAGAAACATTACTGTTTTAAAAATTACAGTATAGTAATCTTAATCTAATACTCACTTAACATCAAGCTGATATAAATTAATCACCTTTGTATCACATAAAGATTGAGTTAGTAAACGTCTTTTATTAGATTAAGATTGTTAGTTCAAAGTCGGTATTTAGGGAAATATCGACTTTTTTATTGCATTGCGTAGACCATTAAAATACGTATACGATTGCAACAGACGACTCCCATACCACGAGAACAATTCTCCATCAACAATTTTTATTAATGTCTCAGGGCATTGGGTTTTAAATTCTAAAACGTCTTGTGCACTAAATGGAAATGGCTCACTAGACAATAATACCACATCAGCTTCTTTTAATAAAGGCGAATTTAGTTCTATTATTGGATACCTTTTTTGATCTTTAAACACATTTACAAAGCCTGCTTCGCTTAGCATTTCATCTATAAAATTATCTGAAGCCACCACCATCCATGGGTTTTTCCAAATAAAATAAGCCACCTTTATAATAGGTTGCTTTAAAAGCTTAAATCTATTGCGTTCCTTTGCAATAGCTTGTATTAATTCTAATGCCTTAGCTTCTACATTAAACAAGTCTCCATACATATGAATGAGCTCAAAACAATCATTGAGATTATACACATCACTAATATGAATTGGCGCTATGGTTGCCATAGATGCAATCATTTCTTTTGTGTTCTCTTCTTTATTACAAAGAATTAGATCTGGATGTAAATCTTTAATTTTTTGAAGATTAACCTGTTTTGTTCCACCCACTACACCTGCAGATTTTCGTATCGTGTTAGGATGAATACAGAATTTTGTAACACCAACGATTACTGATTCTAGTCCTAAATCTACTAACAATTCGGTTTGCGAAGGCACTAACGAAATGATTCGCTTTGGTATTTTGTTAAGAATAACCGTTCTATTAAGCTGATCGTTATAGGTCATCGTTGCTGTTAAAAACTTAATGTTTTGTGCATATAAGGTATCTTGAATCTCCTTTCAAAATGTAATACGCAAATTAATAATCTTTGTATTGGCCCTAAATACCATACTATTGAATTGCTATTTATAGCTTGCTATAATATTGTTTCCCACCCTTAATTCTGCTATAGCAATTAGCAACACTATTATAATTTCGATTATGACGTATAACCAACCAAAAACTGTAATAGAGTCAATATGATAGCAGGTAATTCCTAACGAGAGGCAACAATATAATATATTAATGACAGCAATTCCTTTTAATAATAAACCAACGTTATTTCCTGTTTGCATATAGCTATAAATATCATACACAAGAAAGAACAAGGGTAAAACAGCAAGACCGTATAAAACAGGTATTGGCATCCCAAAAATCTGTTCAAATTCCACTAATACAACACCTAATAAAAAAGAAGAAAGTATAGCGCCAAAACCATCTAATAAAAAAAGTCGTCTTGGATTTGAAGTTGCATTTTTTACGATCTTATTAATTATCATTTTATTGGAGTGAAGCCAGTTATTTCTTAAACGTCATAAAAGTAGCAGCACCTATTCCGATACTAGGATACAGATTTTCTATTTTAAATTCGGAACTGTTTATAATCTCAATTTCAAAATTTTGTACTGTAGAACCCTCTGTAATTGGTGTTAATTTTAAAACATTTCCTATTATTTCGTAATTAAACTCGTCTACAATTGCACTGTTAGATTCTAATTTTTCTAGGGTATTTTCATTGATAAAATTTAATTGAGAACGTCCTTCTTCCGGAAACGTTTCAGAATACAGACCTGCTAATTGTTGCGCATTACCATCATCGCTAGTTTTGCAAGAGATACACATACTCAACAGAAAAAGAAATAGTATAATTTTAAAATTTCTCATTGCTTACATTTTGATTACACCTACACCTCTCAAAGGTTTAATACACAATTACTTTGACTGGATTATGAACTAAAGTTAGTAAACAAAAACGAACGTAGAAAATTTTAAAACACTTAACTCAACTATATTAAGCCGTCTTACCCTTTATTATTTTAAAATACAGTCAAAAATAGGCACTAGGCTAACGTAGCACCTCTGCCATTTGCGATTGCATTTTTTTTGCTTCTTTTGCCGCTGATTGTGCAAAATTTTCATCATTTGAAGCATATATAATTCCTCTTGAAGAATTGATTAACAAACCAACAGCATCATTTAAACCATATTTACAAACTGCTTTGAGATCGCCTCCTTGCGCACCAACGCCAGGTACTAATAAAAAACTATCTGGAATTATATTTCTTATTTCTCCTAAAAATTCAGCTTTAGTTGCACCAACAACGTACATTAAATTTTTAGAATTTTCCCAAGATTTAGATGTTTCTAGAACCTCCTTATATAATTCTACACCATCTACCATTTTAGTCTGAAAATCAAAAGCACCTTGGTTAGAGGTTAAGGCTAAAAGAATAGTATGTTTATCTTTAAACGCTAAAAAAGGTTCTACCGAATCTTTTCCCATATAAGGCGCAACCGTAACACTATCAAACCCTAAGTCATCAAAAAACGCTTTAGCATACATAGAACTCGTATTCCCAATATCACCTCGTTTAGCATCTGCAATGGTGTAAATATCAGGATGGTTTTCGTTGAGATAGTTAATTGTTTTCTCTAAGGCTTGCCAACCTTTTATTCCGTACGCTTCATAAAACGCTGTATTGGGCTTGTAGGCAACACAAAGATGATGCGTTGCATCTATTATAGCTTTATTAAACGCAAAAATAGGGTCGTCTTCTTGCAATAAATGTTTCGGAATCTTATTTAAATCAACGTCTAATCCTATACAAAGAAAGGATTTCTTTTTATTAATTTGGTTGGTGAGTTGTTGTGTTGTCATTTAAAAATTAATTAAAACTGTACCTAATATATGCGCTTCATTTACAAATCCTCTATACCTAGAATCATAAGAATTATCTCTATTATCGCCTGAAAAAAAGTACTTTCCTTCTGGGATTATAATGGGTCCAAAATTATTAAAATTCCAATCAGGATGGTTAACAAAAATGGCTTTTGATAGATTTTTACTACCTGAGTAATTATATCTTTCTAATTTCACCGGAAGTGTTTTCACAAACGAATCATCTAAAAAAACTCTAACTGTATCTGCACTATAGTGCGAAATTAACTCTGGATTTACAACATTATTTTTTACATACCTATCATAATCTTGAGGTAACATCTTATACAGAAATCTTAAATCAAGCGCTTCATCAATATGTTTTCCATTGACAAAATAATACCCATTCTTACATTCTAATGTATCTGCCGGAATCGCAATTAATCGTTTCACTATTGTCCAACCATCCAAACTATCTGAATATTTAAAATAGGCAAAGTCTAATCGTTTTGGTGCTATTAAACTAGAACCTAAAATTGTAGTTCCAACTTTTAAATTTGGTTCGCTCGAAGTTGAACTTATACTATACGTCCTAATGACTCCAGACCATCTAAACAACATCACGAAGATTATAAATGCTGCTATGAGAAATATGATTTTTTTCTTGTCCATAAAAAAAGCCTCAAAAAGAGGCTTAGGTTTATATTACATCATCACTAGCTTTTAACAACTCTGTGTTTTCTGCCAACATTAATTCGTCTATTATTTTTTGAATATCACCATTAATGATATTAGATAAATCGTAAAGCGTTAAACCAATTCTGTGATCTGTTACACGACCTTGTGGATAATTATACGTTCTAATCTTAGCAGATCTATCTCCAGAACTCACCATACTTTTACGTTTTTCAGAATCTGCGGCTTGTTGCTTCGCTAATTCTAAATCGTATAAACGCGATCGTAATACCTTTAAGGCTTTTTCTAAGTTTTTGTGAGACGATTTTTGATCTTGACAGCTCACAATCATGCCAGTTGGCTCGTGATGTAACTTAATAGCAGAATAGGTTGTATTTACCGACTGCCCACCAGGTCCTGTTGATGTGGTACGCTCTATACGTACTTCTGTCATATCCAATTCATAATCAAACTCCTCTGCTTCTGGTAAGACCATAACCGTTGCTGCACTTGTATGCACGCGACCTTGAGTTTCGGTTTGTGGCACACGTTGTACACGGTGAACACCAGCTTCAAATTTTAAAGTTCCATAAACATCTTCACCAGAAACTTCAAAAATAATTTCTTTAAAACCTCCAGATGTTCCATCACTCTGACTTACAACATCTACACGCCAACCTTTATCACTACAGTATTTAGAATACATTCTGTACAAATCACCAGCAAATATACTGGCTTCGTCTCCACCTGTACCTGCACGTACTTCAACCACAACATTTTTAGCATCATCTGGATCTTTAGGAATTAGCATAAAACGAATTTCTTCTTCTAGCTTCTCTATCGTTTCCTTTGCTTCTTCCAATTGCATTTTTGCCATATCTACCATTTCGGCATCAGAACCATCTGCAATAATTTCTTCGGCTTCGGCAACATTATCTGTAGCTTCTTTATAAATCTCGCCTTTATCTACTATTAATTTTAGATCCTTGTATTCCTTCATCAGCTTGGTATAACGTTGCTGATCTGATATAATATCTGGTTGAATAATAAGGTCATTTACCTCATCAAAACGTTGTTTTATAATCTGTAATTTCTCTAACATGCTCTTCAAAAAATTGGAATTCAAAAATACGTTTTTTTATGGATTCTCTTGCTTCCATAAGAAGGACATTTTCAACATTTAAAAAATAAATTACATAAGAAGTACGTTTGTTAATTAACATGTATCGTTTCCTAGCTATACTCTCCTTTTACAAACCTTTTGTGGTTTGGTCGTTATTTGTAACGGTTGTTATCGCATTTTTTAATGCGCAAATCGCTCCTGTAATTGCTACAAAACTATTCCTTATGGTTTTTGTTTGGTATTACATGAGTGAAACTCACAACAAGCGAAAATTGACGTTCTACAAAAATTTAGGAATTTCGCCTTTAAAACTATTTTCGGTGATGTTTTTAATGGATTGTATATTAACCGTTGTCTATTTAAGTATTTTTAAAGAATTTACTTAGACCCAAAACGAATGTATATTGCGCAACACTATACCAAGCTAAAAAAATTATATACGAATTAAATGATTTTTGAACTCGATAATGTAGAACTTTACTTTAAAAACAAACGTATTTTAAACGGTATTTATCTTAAAGCTGAAACCGGCAAAGTAACAGGTCTTTTAGGCCTAAATGGCAGCGGAAAAAGTAGTTTGCTAAACATTGCTTTTGGCAATTTAAAACCGAAATACAAACTCATACGATTAGACCACAAACCACTTTTAAAACCTTTATATAGTACGGGAATTGCTAAATATTTACCACAATATAATTTTATTTCAGACGGATTTAAATTGTCCTTTATTTTTAAATTATACAACTTAGACTGGTCACTTTTCATAAACACCTTTAATGCGTTTGCTCTACATAAAAACTCTAAGTTTAAACTACTTTCTGGTGGAGAAAAACGTTTAATTGAAACTTATATTATACTAAAAACCAAGAGCAAAATTGTATTCCTAGACGAACCTTTTTCACACCTTGCGCCTCTTTATATTGAAACCGTAATACAACTTATTGAAGAAGAAAAAAAACATAAGGCTATTGTTATTACAGATCATATGTATCAACATATTATAGCGTCCTCAGACAGCATATACCTCTTAAAGAATGGCACTACTAAATTAATTAACAAACTTACAGAACTTGAAGACTACAACTACCTTAGTGCCTCAACCTAATTATATAAGTTTTTTCTAGACATTATTAAATCATTCTCTTTATTTGTAATGCTTTTAATAAGCAATACAAAACCTACTATATAAAGGATTCTATCTAAATAATATAAAGATGTCATCTCTACGTAGAGTGCCAATACATATAAAATATCAGAAAAAATAAATGCAAAGGTGGCAATCATAAACTGATTCGCTTTTTCTGTAATTATACTTATACTATAAATGGCTGCTAAAAACCCAATAATAAGCATAAAAACGCCTTCCATAATCATAAAAAAATACTGCTCTAAGCTAAATAAATTGGTTTTTATTAAATCTATAACCACATAGGTTAAATATATATTTAACAACGTTACGACTAAAATAGAAGCGTATACTGTTGCACTGATTTTTTTAAAATTCAATTGCGAAACCACATACATAATCATTAAAATATGCCTAATCATTCTTGCACTAGACAAAATGTTTGCAGATATAATGTTGTCGTAATTTATCGCACAAATATCTGGAATAACAAAAAAGACAAACAACAATAGGTGTAATAACTTTGGTCGCTTATTGGTCAAATAGATAAACACCGTTAAAAACAAAACGGAATCAAATAATCGTAAAATTCTACTAGAAAAATCATGATCTAAAAGGATCGCAATGAGGTTTATAAATATGAGGATGAGAATCCCAATTAGTTTAGAATGTTTTTGATTTAAAAATTCCATTAGTATTAAGTTTGAAGGTCTAAATATGGGTATATAATGACTGCATTAGTCTGTTAAAGGCGATTGGTATCTTAAGAATTATGGTTGGATTTAATAACGTTGTCTAAATCTACAACCACACCTACACCTAAAATTTGTTTCCATTGCAATTTTGGACCAACAATAACATTTTCTTCATTGGTCATTTCATTAGTTTCAACTTCAACTTTAATATCATTATCATATCTAAGATGCGAACCTAAAGACGCTTTTACAAACTTATTGACCTTCATATCAAAATTAAGCTCCCATTCTAAATCTATATTGCCAAAGCTGTTAATATAATCTGTGTAGAGTCTTAACAGGCTCGTTATTTTTATATTTTCAAAAACCTCTTGCTGGTATTGGTTAGTGAGTAAAATACCCAACTCTTGTTTTACCTTTTCCCCTTCTTTTAAAATATTTCCGTCTAAATCATATATCGCAGGATCCACACCAAATGCCCCTTTATTTGCTAAATCATCATCTAAAACAAAGGTTGTTTTTAAAGTAAAAGGCGACCCATAAAAAGAAAGACGCTCAATAAATCTACCATACTCCATACCTACTCCAAAAAACATATAACCAGGCGCTAAAAACTTAGAAATTGGCTCATCTCTATCAGGATAATTAAACCCTTTTGCCAATTGTGTATTGAAACTAAATTTTGAAGAATAAAACCAATTGCTTTTAGGATCTTTTTCTAAACCAACATTAGAAATTACTTCAATAGCATCATCTGTTTTTCTGAGACCTCTACCTTCTTGTTTATTTAATCCGTAATTAATATTAAAGTTAGAATTCCAAAACCATTTTTCTTGTTTGTATTTAGCAGATGCTTTACCAGTGATTATTCCTGAAATAGAATTAGTTCCTCCAGAATTCCAGTTTGTAAAAGAAACCTGATTGAGGTTAAGGCCTATTTCTTTTTGCGTTCGCCAACCCAACACAACTTGATCGTTTTTTTTCTTTTGAAAAAATAAGGTGTTTGGCTGGGCAAACCCAACACTAAAACATAAAACAAATACGCAAAAAATAAACCATGAATAGTTTTTCATGTCTAAAAATAATATAAAAATTAGTATGTAAATGTACCGTACTCACTTGTTATAGTTAACTTCTTTGTATCAGAAGCCTCTACTCTACCAATAATCTTAGCATCCACATTAAAGCTCTTAGAAATCTCAATTATCGCATTGGCTACGTCTGGCTTTACATATAATTCCATGCGGTGACCACAATTAAATACTTGGTACATTTCTTTCCAATCTGTTTTAGATTGTTCTTGTATGAGTTTGAATAACGGCGGAACCTTAAACATATTATCTTTTATAATATGAAGGTTATCAATAAAATGAAGAATTTTAGTTTGCGCTCCTCCACTACAATGTACCATTCCATGAATGGATTCGCTATTGTATTGGTCTAAAATGGCTTTAATAATTGGTGCATACGTGCGTGTTGGTGACAATACTAATTTACCTGCATCGATTGGCGCATCTTCTACAGTATCTGTCAGTTTTGTTTGGCCAGAGTATACCAAATCTTCTGGTACTGCAGCATCGTAACTTTCTGGGTATTTTTCGGCTAAATATTTCGAAAACACATCATGTCTCGCAGAGGTTAAGCCATTACTTCCCATGCCTCCATTGTATTGGGTTTCATAGGTCGCCTGACCGAATGATTCTAAACCAACAATGACATCTCCTTCTACGATATTAGCATTATCAATAACCTTATGGCGTTCCATACGTGCCGTAACTGTAGAGTCTACAATTATGGTTCTTACTAAATCGCCAACATCTGCTGTTTCGCCTCCTGTGGAATGAATGGTAACACCAAACGATTTTAAATCTTGTATTAATTCTTCAGTCCCATTTATAATCGCAGAAATAACTTCACCTGGAATTAAATTTTTATTCCTTCCTATTGTTGACGATAACATAATATGATCAGTAGCACCAACACAAAGCAGGTCATCAATATTCATAATTAACGCATCTTGAGCAATACCTTTCCACACAGAAATATCGCCTGTTTCTTTCCAATACATATAAGCTAGTGATGATTTTGTACCTGCACCATCCGCATGCATTATTAAACAAAAATCATCGTCGTTAGTTAAATAATCTGGAACAATTTTACAAAAGGCCTTAGGAAATAGACCTTTATCTATATGCTTTATAGCATTGTGAACATCTTCTTTAGAAGCAGAAACTCCTCTTTGCGCATATCTTTTACTTACCGAATTACTCATGATACCATTTATTTGTATTGGTACTGCAAAAGTAAGAATTGCGTTTAATTATAAGGAATGATTAGGTTGGAATTAATAACTGTTTTTAATTTTCTTTGATACATTTCTTTTTTCTTATTGCCTCCAAAATAAATATGTAGTCCTAAACCAACCCTTAAAAGCATATCATCTGTTGTGCCTTCTACCAAACCATCTAATGCATCTGTAAAGGTATAATTATATTCACCAAATAATTTTAGACCTATATTTGAAGTTACGATATACTCAATACCCAAACCTGCTTGTGCTTTCGTAGATGCAGATTCAAAGGAATTTGCCGTATTATAGCCTCCACCAGCATAAACGTATGGTGTGCATTTAGTGTAAGGGGTTAAAAGCAGTTCTAAATTAAGGTCATAAGACATAAAACCTTGGTTATAAACATCTTTAACCGCAATATTATATTTATTAAATATGAAGTTGACATTTAAATGACTAGAAATTATACATTTATAACCAAGTCTAAAATAGCTTTCTAACGCATATTCTGTATAGTCACCATCAATAAAGGTTGATCCTGCCGCTAAATCAATAGCATTTGCACCTCTAAAATCATAAAAAGCATATTTACGCGCATTAAATCTATCATTAGATTTAGATGGTTGCGCAAAAACAGATGAATTAGTAATTAGAGCCATTACTATACTTAGGAATATAGTATTGTATTTTGAACGCATAAACCTTATTTGTTAGAAATAAGTTTATCCCATTGCAGATTTTGAAGCGGTCGCAATATAGAAAAATATTAATCAAAAAAAGTGAAAAACTCAAAATTCTCTAACCAAAAAAAGGATAAAACCGCATCTCGATTTTATCCTCTATGTTAGTGGTAATAAATACCTTAGACCTATCTTAAACTGTTTAAGATTCCGCTTGAAGCGTCGATTGAAGGCTTACAACATCCTCTTTTGTCACTTGATTTAAATCCTCCGATTTATCTTGTGAAAGAACTAATGTTGCTCCAATAAGTATCGCTACACTAAGTAGTAACTTTTTCATTTTAAAAAATATTGATTAATAGCCCTACAAAAATACGACATAATCACTAATCTAAAATGACACCAATCAATAATTTAACAACTTTATGCTACCTTTTCGACAACTAGTTTAATGTCATCGACAAACGACATAAAAATAACAAAACACCTACGTAGATATACGAACAACACGCTAACAAAACCATGAAAAACAAGGTTTTAAGACCTTATTTAGTAAACAATAATTCTCTATATTTAGTTAAAGGCCATAGTTCATCGTCAATCATTATTTCTAATTTATCACAATGTTTCCTTATTTCCTCATAAAGCGGCTTTACCTTATTGCAGTAACCATCCGCTTTTTTATCCAAGTCAGATAATTTATTAATCGTTCTTCGGGTATCTATCATTTTTGTCACTAATGAATTTATAGCCTCAATGTGCTCAGAGATTTGTTCTATCAATGCTAATTGTTCTTTAGCGAATTCCTTAAATCGCTCTCCATAAATGTTTTTTAAGCCCGTAACATTTTCAATTAATATATTTTGATACTTAACAGCTGTTGGTACAACATGGTTTCTTGCAATATCGCCACTTACTCTACTTTCTATTTGAATGTGAAGGATATATTCTTCAATTTCAATTTCGTATCGTGCTTGAGATTCTACCGGATTTAAAACCCCTAATTGGTCAAATAATGCGATTGTAGCTTTTGACTTTTTAACTTTTAAAGCTTCAGGAGTGGTTTTGTTATTACTTAAACCACGTGCTTTTGCTTCTTTCTCCCAGTCTTTACTATAACCATTACCTTCAAACAATATATCTTTTGATTTCTTAATATATTCTCTTAAAACATTGAAAATAGCATCATCCTTTTTCATGCCTTTAGAATCAATTAGCACGTCAACTTCAATTTTAAAATCTAAAAGTTGTTGGGCAACAATAGAATTTAAAACTGTCATAGGATTAGCACAATTTGCAGTTGAGCCAACAGCTCTAAATTCAAACTTATTCCCAGTAAACGCAAAAGGAGACGTTCTGTTTCTATCTGTGTTATCCATTAATATTTCAGGAATTTTCCCAACAACATTAAGCTTAAGTTCTGTTTTTTCTTTTGGCGATAACTTTCCTTTAGTTACAGTTTCTAATTCATTTAATACTTTGGTTAATTGATCGCCAATAAATACCGATATAATAGCTGGAGGTGCTTCGTTAGCACCTAAACGATGGTCATTACTTGCAGATGCAATGGCTGCTCTCAACAATTCTTCGTGCGTTTGTACGGCAATAATCGTATTAATAAAGAACGTTAAAAATTGAAGATTACTCATAGGAGTTTTCCCTGGTGACAATAAATTAACACCTGTATTGGTTCTTAGACTCCAATTATTATGTTTGCCAGACCCATTAACTCCATCAAAAGGTTTTTCATGCATTAATACCGTAAAATCATGTCGCTTAGCTACTTTTTGCATAATATCCATTAATAATGAATTATGATCTACAGCTAAATTCGCCTCTTCATATATTGGCGCCAATTCAAATTGGTTTGGCGCAACTTCATTATGTCTGGTCTTTACAGGAATACCTAATAACATACATTCGTATTCTAGATCTTTCATGTAAGACATCGCTCGTGTAGGAATAGAACCAAAATAATGATCATCTAACTGCTGACCCTTTGCAGGAGAATGCCCAAAAAGTGTTCTTCCGGTAAGTAATATATCTGGTCTTGATGTAGCTAACGCTCTATCTATTAAAAAGTACTCTTGTTCCCATCCTAAAGAGGCCGTTACTTTTTTTACATTTTTATCAAAATACTTACAAATTGCAACCGCAGCACTATCTACCGCTTGCAATGCTCTTAGTAATGGTGTTTTATAATCTAAGGCCTCACCTGTATATGACACAAATACTGTAGGTATACATAATGTCCCTTCATAAATAAATGCTGGTGAAGTAGGATCCCAAGCCGTATATCCTCTGGCTTCAAATGTATTTCGTATGCCACCATTTGGAAAACTAGATGCATCAGGTTCTTGCTGTACTAACTGGCCACCACCAAATTTTTCAATGGCTATTCCATTTCCTATTGTTTCAAAAAAAGCATCATGCTTTTCTGCGGTTGCACCCGTTAAAGGTTGAAACCAATGCGTATAGTGCGTTACACCTTTAGTAATAGCCCACTCCTTCATACCTATAGCAATATGGTCTGCTATCTTTCGATCTATCTTGGCACCTTTCTTTACAGCTTCTGTAACACTCTTTAATCCTTCACCAGTTAAAAATTGGCGCATTGTAACTTCATTAAAGACGTGCATACCAAAGATTTCAGATTGTCTTTTATAGGCTTTATTTTTTTTAGGCTTGCGCTTTAAAGATGCTTTTACGGCATGAAATCTTAGCGTTGACATATTGATAAAATTTTAGTTCAAAAATACGAAATATTTAAAAATTCTTAAGCCACCCATAAAAAAATAGGGTACTCAATAATTTTTAACAACATTTCAACTAAAGTGCCCTATTTTTTTTGAGCGCACGAAAAAATTCGCAATATTTGTAACATTATATAAACAAAATTTCATTATGGCAAAAATTAAATTAGAATACCTTTGGTTAGATGGGTACTTTCCTACTCAGAATTTAAGAAGTAAAACTAAAGTAGAAGAGCACGAAAATTTCAAAGGAACATTAGAAGAATTAGGAATGTGGTCATTTGACGGATCATCGACTAGACAAGCTGAAGGTGGATCCTCTGATTGTTTATTAAAACCTGTAGCTATTTATCCAGATCCAGATAGAATTAATGGATACTTGGTTATGACTGAAGTTTTAAATGCCGATGGAACACCACACGTCTCTAATGGTAGAGCAACAATTGATGATGATGACAATGATTTCTGGTTTGGTTTTGAACAAGAATATTTCATCATGGATACAAAAACACAATTACCTTTAGGATTCCCAATTGGTGGATATCCTGCACCACAAGGTATGTATTACTGTTCAGTTGGTGGAAAAAACACACACGGAAGATCTTTAGTTGAAGAGCATGCTAACTTATGTATTGATGCTGGTTTAAACTTTGAAGGTATTAACCAAGAGGTTGCTTCTGGTCAATGGGAATTCCAATTATTTGCAAAAGGTGCAAAAAAAGCTGGTGATGAAATATGGGTAGCGCGCTATTTATTAGATCGTTTAACTGAAAAGTATGGCTACTATATTGAATACCACCCAAAACCATTAGGTAAAGATATGGACTGGAATGGTTCTGGTATGCACGCAAACTTCTCTAATGAAGTTTTAAGAACTTGCGGAAGTAAAGAAACTTACGAAAAAATCTGTGAGGCTTTTAGACCAGTTGTAAAAGAACATATTGCTGTTTATGGAGAATTTAATGATCAACGTTTAACAGGTGATCACGAAACAGCATCTATTAATGATTTTAGCTATGGTGTATCTGACAGAGGTGCTTCAATTCGTATTCCAATTATTACAGTTGAAAAAGGCTGGAAAGGTTGGTTAGAAGATAGAAGACCAGCTTCTAATGGTGACCCTTACAAAATAGCAGGTAGAATAATCAAAACGGTTAAGAGTGCTGATATCTCTTAATTAGTTATACTGACTTCAATAAAAAAAGGCTTGTGTTTATGCACAAGCTTTTTTTTATATCTATTTTAAAGATATATAAATGAAAACCAAATAAGCACCGAATAACAACATTCCTTTTAATCGCCCAATTTCAAAACGTTTAGGAATCATTATTAACGGAATTAAAATAGCTGCAAATGCAATCATCCACCAAATATTAGTAGACAGTATTTGTGGTGTATTAGGATTAACCATTATAGGCTTAATAATTGCAGTAAGACCTAAAACCGAAGCGATATTAAAAATATTCGAGCCTATTAGGTTTCCTAGAGACAAGGCTTTTTCTTTTTTTAAGGCAGCAATAACTGAGGCTGCTAATTCTGGCACACTGGTACCTATTGCAATGACCGTTACCGAAATAGCGTAATCACTAACACCAAGATCTTCTGCCAATTGTTTTGCTCCATTTACCAACCATTCTGAACCAAAATACAAACCAGCCGCACCTATAAGTAACCACATTGTAATTTTAAAATTAGAAACCGTTGCAAGGGTATCATCAACCTCCTCCATATTGGCCTTTGTGGTTTTTCTTGAACTTCTAATTAATACAATAAGAAATACGATTAAAGCAATAAAAATAATCACACCTTCCAAAGCACTTAAAACATTATCATTCCATAAAAAATAATATAAAACAAAGGACAACAGCATCATCATTGGCCAATTTAATTTATAAAATTCCTTATCTACTGCTAATGGCGAAATAATAGCCGTAATCCCTAAAACCAATCCAATATTGGCGATATTAGAACCTATAACGTTTCCTAGAGCAATATCAGAAACACCATCTAAAGCGGCTTGCAGACTTACTAATAACTCTGGAGCTGAAGTCGCAAACGATACCACAGTCATACCTATGACTAATTTTGATAATTTAAGTTTAAAACTTAATCCTACAGATGCCCTTACTAAAAAGTCGCCACCAACTACTAACAACGCTAAACCAGCAATAACATAAAATACACTCATTCTCTATTCTACTTTTTAATACCTTGATTTACTAAAGCAGCGAAGATACTATTTACTTTTTACAGATATATAAAACTAGATTTTTCGTTAAATAACTATTAAAATAGTTTTATAACTATAAAAACAGTTATACATTTGATTTATATGACAACCCATAAAAATGATTCATGCAGAAACTAACAAACAAGGAAGAAGAAATAATGCACATCCTATGGAAGCTTGAAAAAGCTTTCGTAAAAGATGTTTTAGCAGAAATTAAAGTTGACCAACCACACTACAATACACTTTCAACCATAATAAGAAATTTAGAAGAAAAAGGTTATGTAAGCTATAATGCTTATGGTAAAACGCATCAATACTTTCCTATTGTTTCAAAAGAGGACTACAAAACTAAATTTATGAATACTGCTATTGAAAACTACTTCAATAACTCCTATAAAAATGTAGTGTCCTTTTTCGCCAAAGAAGAAAAAATTAGTGTGGACGAGCTTAAAGAGATCATTAAATTAATTGAAAACAAATAATACTATGGAATATCTTTTAAAAGCATCTGCTGTTATCGCTATATTTTATTTGTGTTTTTTCCTAATACTAAAAAAGGAAACGTTTTTTCAACATAACCGGTTTTTTCTCTTAATCGGATTAGTCTTAGCAATCGTTTTCCCATTCATTGTCATTCCTATTTATATACCTGTTGAAGCCATAACATCGCAAACAACTGCACCTATATTAACAACATCTTCAAGTTTTGTCGCAACAGCTCCTACTGAAGTCGCATTTGATTGGCTTCAACTCATACCGCTTTTATACATTATAGGATTTACTGTATTTTTAGTACAATTTATTCTTCAGTTTGGATCATTAATTATACTTATTCTGAAAAATCCCAAACGGAAATCTCAGCGATTTACTTATGTCATTATTGATAATAAGATTTCGCCATTTTCATTTTTTAAATGGATTGTTTACAATCCTGAATCGTACAACAAAGAAGACCTTCAACTTATATTAACGCACGAAAAAGTCCATGCTCACGAATTCCACTCCATAGATATTCTGTTAACCCAAATCACTTGCGTAATCTTTTGGTTTAATCCTTTGATTTGGTTATACCGAAAAGAAGTAAGGCAAAATTTAGAATACATCGCTGATTCTAAAACAGAAATACATTCTAAAACCAAAAAGAAATATCAGCATTTATTACTAAAAACAGGTGTTACTAATCATGACATCTCATTAATTAATAATTTTTACAATTCATCCATCAAAAAACGAATTCTTATGTTAAACAAAACGAGATCAAACAAAACCAAGCAATGGAAATATCTATTGATTTTACCCCTTCTAGCGGGTTTACTAACGAGTATGAGTACCGAAAGGATTTATATTGATACTGTAAGTGCTATTCATGAAAAAGACTCCACGCTTGAATTTGTAGTCACAAAAACGACAACAGATCAAGAACTAAAAAGCATGTCTATAGCCATTAAACAAAAAGGTGGCACTTTAGTTTTTAGTCAAATAAAACGTAATGCTAACAATGAACTAATCAGTATTTTTTTAGAACTAAACAATCATAAATATGGTGGAGGAGATTCTAAAAGTACAATAGATCCTTTTATAATCTACAAAGAATTCTCTGGTTATGGAGGCGGCTATGTAGGTAGAATAAATGGTGCTACGATTCACTTTGATGAAGATGATAAAATCTATGATAAAACAATTTTAGATCAACTTACCAAACGCGCACACCAAGCAATTCTAAAGGCAGGAGTTTATACTGACGAGGAATTGAAAAATACGAGCGTACAACACACTAAAAATAAGACTCAGAAGCATTCACAAAAAGAGAAGCCAGCATCTCAAATCATCTCAGAATCTATAAAAGTGACGTTCACTAAAGACATGAATAACGAAAATTTAGACAGAATGACTAAGTTTTTAAAATTGCATAACGTTACAATGTCTATCAATAAAATAAAACGAAATAGCAATAACGAGATTACCAATATTGTTATTGAATTTATTACAAAACATGGATCAACTATCTATAAGAAAAAGGACCAAAACGGAATTGATCCTTTCTATTTTGAAATGAATGACGATGGCAGTTTTGGAGTTGGTACATCTCAAGACCAAAAAGATAGCATTAGCACCAACAGATTACAAACTTCAATGGTTCAAGAAAAGCAAAAAAACTCCACAAATGCTACCATAGACTCATTGCAAGTAAATGAAAGTTTAAAGGAACCAACTCAAATTTATTACGAGGACGTAAACTCCAACACAACTCAAATAGTAAAAAAAGAAAATAAAATTCTACAAACGCAACAACGTAGTATTGACAATATTCAGCTATCAAATAGCAAAAACCCTCAACCGCTTATTATAGTTAACAGCAAAGAAGCGCATTCAGATGCTCTAAAAAAACTAAACCCTAATGACATTGAAAGTGTCACTGTTCTGAAAGATGAAAAAGCCATAAAAGCGTATGGAGAAAAAGGTAGAAATGGTGTTGTCGTCATTAAATTAAAAAACAGCAATACTTGGTATTCAGATAGCGAAATAAAACGAATCACCTATACTGATTATGAAAACGACGCAAATAGTGGTACTTTATTTTACATTTCAAAACATTCAACCGATGCTAGTCTAGAAAACTATAAGACAGCACTCTCAAAGAAAGGTATCACAGTTAAATATTCAAAAGTAAAGCGAAACAAGTTAGATGAAATTACGAGTTTAAAAATTAGTATTTCAGACAATAATGGTTCAAAATCTAGTGGTAATTGGAAATCTAATAACGGAATTCCTAACATAGAAATTGGCATATCTGAAGAGTCATTGGTAGCAAGATCAATTGACTAATCTATAAAGTTTATACATAATAAAAAGCCAAACTAGAATAATTTAGTTTGGCTTTTCAACTTTAATAAGGATAAGATCCTTTATTTAAGTATAATTTTTTTAATTATAGAACGGTTGTTATGTATCAGTTTTACCATATATAGACCACTAGATAAATCCAAGTCTACATAATCTCCTACTGCTGTAAATTGTTTTAAGAGCTTACCTTCTACCGAAAAAATTTCAACGTCTATTTCATTTGTTAATCCTGAAAGATAAACCCTTCCTGTTGTAGGATTTGGATAAAGGGCAACTTCTAAGGTCTCATTGGTTTCAAGATTTAAAGATTGCATCCAAACATCACCCACATTATCGCCCCAAATATATTCTACCATTAACGGCTGATCTATAAATGGGTTTCTGTTTTTTTGCCAATTGTATACAATGTTATTTCTGTTCATTTCAAAATCATCTGGTGGATCATTTCTATGCCAATCTAATAGTGTCGCTAAATCTCCCATTTGACCTGTGGTGCTCGGAAATCCATTCTCAACAGATAAGCCGTTGTACCTAATTTCCATATACAGAACGCTTCGGGCTACATCGCCTTTAAAACTTCCTAGAGTACCAGATGGTCCATTATATTCTCCGTAATGCTGATTGTTTCTTGTACTATTTTCTGCGGCATCTGCCGCTCTTAAAGCGTGAGCATCTGAATTTCCATGACGCAATGAATCTGCTTTGGTGGTCCAATAAATATCTATGCCATCTGCTATTTCGTCTTCTTCTATATCAAAAAAGCCACCTAATGATCTCGGAAACGTATGCTCTCTATTCCATTTACCTGTGTTGTCCGAGCCTGTTTGAACATCTAACTTTGCTCGTCCTTGCTCTGTATACAGTAGCCAAACTTGGTTACTATTCGCTGGGTTTTGATCTGCTTCATTTAATATCGTTAAAACGTCCGCATAAGTTTGTGCCCTAACTATTGACGGATCTGCAATTATATCTTGTAAGGCTTGTCTCAAAGCGACATCAGCCAAACCTTCTGTACTATCATAGTAGCCATCTGGTTGTGTACTTTGTACAATACCTGTGGTTGGGTTTAATGGTGTACCGAAAGGTGCCACTGTAAAATCATTGTCTACAATCCTTACTTCTACATAATTATTATTAGCAACATTAGGCTCCTCTAAATCTAAAAATTTTATTGTAGCAACCTCATCGCCTTCATCTAAAGCATCATCTATTAGCGTTATTGTGGTGGTCACAGAGTTTTGTCCAGCAGGTATCGTTAAACTCGTGTTCCCTGTAAAATCATTAGAAGTAAACCCTTCATTATCTAAACTTATATTAAAATTTAAATCTGACGTTGTATTCGATTCTGACGTAAACGTGATATCAAACGCAGCATCCTCACCATATTGTGATTGCGCTACCATAATACTAATAGGATTTATAGCATTACCTGAACCATCGTTTTCTCGTCGTGGTGTTGGTGTTGCCGCGGCAAAAGTTACCGTATTCATTGCGTCGACATATCTTTGTATTGACTTAGGATTTGCATTCGTTCCGTTATCATTATGCTGTTCGGTTTGCCCTAATAATGTTAATAAACCAGTATCATCAGCATCATTTGTACCATAAACAATAGCATCTATTAAATTCGTTTGAGTCGCTAAAGTACCTTCTGGAAAATCATTAACACTAGCCTGATATAAACCAATGGCATCTGCACCATTCTGTATTACGTTTTGAGAAATTAGCATTTGAGGAAATGGAGCAACACCTTCACTACCAATGACCAACAATCCATTAAAATCGGTTGTATACCCATTTAAGTCCATAACCATGTAGCTAGAATCGCCTCCACTGGTAGAACCATTAAAAAACACAAGAATATAACCATCTGTAGAAAAATCTGGAGTTTGAGACTTTAATTCTATAAACTCTGCCGTGTCTGTACTTGGAGAATCCGCATCTAACTCATTTATTAATAAAACTTGAGACCAGCTTATAGCAGAAATTAATAAACATAAGATAAAAGTAATTCTTTTCATAGATCGTATTTTTTCACAAAGATAACCCAATAATACATCTAAATGTTATCAATAAATTAAATACTAAATATTCCAAAATTAAAATATGAAATTTATCAGGAAATCGTAATTCAAAAAGATCAAATAGAACAAAATCAACGAATAAATAACGAAACGCCTCTAGGTATTGAAAATTCACTTCAAATACACCCTACAAAAGCATCAAATTATAATTAAAAATCTATTTTTTATAACAATTTGTTACCACAATAAAGACAAGTCACAAAACATCATAACTAAAGACATTAATTTAGTTACATATTAGAATTCAAAATTGTGAATTTTACCAAAAACATTTGGAAAGCAATGTGATGAGTATATATATTGAAAACTCAATCAATTAAAAAACAAATTCATTAACCTCTAAAACCAAAAATTATGATGACACTAGCTAAACTTATTATTGAAATAATTATTTCGATATTCTAAATTAGTATCCTAACTAATTACAATCATAAAAATGTAAAACTTAGTTCTAGAATAAGTTTTACTATTTTTGTTAAGGATTTACTATTCAACCACAAATGAAAAACAAAATCTTTAAAACATTGGCTAAACTCAATAAAGCCATACTGCCTTCTTACTCTAAAAAACAATTAGATTTAAGCAAAGCCTCTAAACTACAACTTGCTATTATTGGTTGGCGCGTTTATGTTACTAAAAATGCTTTGGATTAAGATATATCCACGCATTTTTAATAAAACTCAGTATTCTTTGTTCTCAAAAAGAGAGACAACTTTAAAAAAATCCAAAAAAAAAGTCCATTTCAATTAAGAAATGAACTTTATATTCTTGTGACCTCGACAGGATTCAAACCTGTAACCTCTTGAGCCGTAATCAAGTGCGCTATTCAGTTGCGCCACGAGGCCTTTTTTCGTGGGTGCAAATATAATACATTTATTAAATCATAGCCAAACTATTTATTTCAAATTTTTAAATTAGTATTTTTGAATTATGATTTCTAAAGAAACGCTTCAACCATTCTATTATTTATTCGACTCAGAATTAATCGATAAAATTGCTAACGTCGCCTTTCTAAAATCCTTTAAAAAATCAGATATCATTATAGATATTGGTCAAGATTTAAATTACATTCCATTATTAATTTCCGGAAACATTAAGGTACTTAGAGAAGATAAAGAAGGGGATGAACTCCTACTCTATGTTTTAGAATCTGGTGACACTTGTGCCATGTCATTAACATGTTGCATGGTTAAATCTGTTAGCAAAATAAGAGCCATCGCAGATGATAATGTTACTGTAGTGATGATCCCTATTACAAATATGAAATTATGGTTTAACTCTAACGAGAGTTGGAGACTCTTTATTTTACAAAGTTACCAAGTACGTTTTGATGAAATGCTAGAAACCATTGACACTTTAGCATTTATGAAAATGGATGAGCGTTTATACAAACATCTTACAGACCAAGTAAAACTCAATGGATCTACCGCATTAGAAATAACGCACCAGGAGATTGCTGAAGACATGCACACCTCTAGAGTTGTTATTTCGCGTTTACTCAAGCAACTTGAAAAAGCACAAAAAATAAAGCTTGGACGCAACAAAATTACTGTGATAGACTTTTAGTTACATTTGTTACATAGTCTAACTTTTTAGAATCTTATTTTTGCATTAAATTTTATTTATGGAATATATTTTACAACCATGGCCTTGGTATGTTTCGGGCCCATTGATTGCATTAGTCATGTTTCTTCTACTTTATTTTGGAAGAACATTTGGCATGTCATCCAACTTAAGAACCTTATGTACCATTGGTGGCGCAGGTAAACGTGTAGAATTTTTTAAATTCGATTGGAAAAGCCAACGCTGGAATCTCGTTGTTGTTGCTGGTGCAATTTTCGGCGGATTTATCGCACATTATTTTCTATCTAACCCAATAGATATCGCATTAAGCGACGCAACCGTTAACGATTTAAACAATCTAGGATTTTCAAATGTTGGTAACAGCTTACTACCTCCAGAACTGTTTAGCTTAGAAGCCGTTTTGAGTTTTAAAGGCATCTTAATTCTTGCCATAGGCGGTTTTTTAGTGGGTTTTGGCACTAGATATGCTGGTGGTTGTACCTCTGGACATGCTATTACAGGCCTAAGCAGTCTTCAATTACCATCATTAATTGCTGTTATTGGTTTCTTTATTGGTGGTTTAATAATGATTCATCTTATTTATCCAATACTATTTTAATTATGGGAAAATATTTAAAATTCTTTTTTATTGGTATTTTTTTCGGCATTGTACTTGTAAAATCCGAAGCCGTTTCATGGTATCGCATTTATGAAATGTTTAAGTTTCAATCGTTTCATATGTATGGCATAATAGGAACTGCTGTTGGTTCTGGCATTATCCTACTCTTAATTTCTAAAGCAATGAACGTTAAAACCACGGAAGGCACGTCATTAAAAGTACCATTAAAAGACCGAGGTTTTATGAGGTACATTATTGGTGGAACTATTTTTGGTTTAGGATGGGCTTTGAGTGGCGCTTGTCCTGGCCCTATGTACATCTTAGTTGGTACAGGAGCTTTTTCAATATTAATAGCCATAGCTGGTGCACTACTTGGCACCTATGTATACGGATTACTAAAAAACAAACTTCCGCATTAATATGGAATTCATTGAAATTTTAGGCTATGTTGGTGCTTTGTTAGTAGGACTTGTATTAGGGCTTATTGGTGGCGGAGGATCTATCTTAACCGTGCCTATCCTAGTCTATTTTTTAGGCTTTAGCCCTATTATAGCAACAGGTTACTCGCTATTTGTGGTTGGAAGCACTGCTTTGGTTGGCACCTTGCAGAATATCAAAAAAAACACAATAGACTTTAAAACCGCTTTAATATTTGCCGTACCTTCTATTATTACAGTTTTTATGGTAAGACGTTTAGTGATTCCTAATCTCCCTGACGTTCTATTTTCATTTGGAAAATTTCATCTTACCAATTCACTTTTTATTATGTTATTATTCGCAATAATAATGCTACTAGCAGGTTGGTCTATGATAAAATCTAAAGAGATTCCTGCAGACCTAGAAATAAAACGTTATGATAACAATCACTATTTTGCTATTGGCACACAGGCTATAGGTATTGGTACATTAGCGGGTTTAGTTGGTGCTGGCGGAGGATTTCTTATAGTACCTGCGTTGGTTTTATTAGTTAAATTACCAATAAAGAAAGCGATAAGTACATCTCTTTTTATTATTGCAATTCAATCCTTATTGGGTTTTTTAGGAGATCTAAACACCTTAAATATTGACTGGAAATTTCTATTAACGTTTACCGCAATTTCTATAGCAGGTATTTTTATAGGACTTGCCATATCAAAAAAAATAAGCGCTAAAGGCTTAAAAAGCGCGTTTGGTTACTTTACTATAATCATGGCGATTTATATCGTTTACAAAGAGCTTTTTTAACACACTTTGTGACAATTGTCACATTTCAAAAAAATGAAGTTTCGTAAATTTGTACTACAAGAATTAAAAATATGAAAATAGAACAATTATATACAGGCTGTTTAGCTCAAGGTGCATACTACATAGAATCAGAAGGCGAAGTTGCTATTATAGATCCGTTGAGAGAGGTTCAACAATATGTGGACAAGGCTAATAGCAATAATGCTAAAATAAAATACATTCTAGAAACGCATTTTCATGCTGATTTTGTTTCTGGACATGTAGATTTAGCCAAAGCAACTGGTGCTACTATCGTTTATGGACCTGGTGCTACTACGGAATACGATATTCATACTGCAACTGATGGTGAAGAACTAAAACTCGGTAAAGTAATCCTTAAAGTCTTGCATACGCCAGGACATACTCTTGAATCTACAACGTATCTTTTAATTGACGAAAACGGAAAAAACCATGCTATTTTTTCTGGTGACACCTTGTTTTTAGGTGATGTTGGTCGTCCAGATTTAGCGATTAAATCTGATTTAACTAAAGAAGATTTAGCTGGTATGTTATACGATTCACTTCGCAATAAAATTATGACGCTAGAGGATGATGTTATCGTTTATCCTGCACATGGAGCTGGCTCTGCTTGTGGTAAAAATCTAAGCAAAGAAACGGTTGGCGTTTTGGGTGAACAGAAAAAAACAAATTATGCACTACGTGCAGATATGACAAAAGCCGAATTTGTTGAAGAAGTTTTAGATGGTATTGCGCCTCCTCCACAGTATTTTGCAAAAAATGCCATGATGAACAAAATGGGTTACGATACTTTTGAAACGGTTTTAAAAACAGGAAATGTAGCACTTACTCCAGATGAATTTGAAGCCATAGCTAACCACGAATCGGCATTAGTTTTAGATGTTAGAACACAAGCCGACTTCTTAAAATCGCATATTCCTAATTCTATTTTTATAGGCTTAAATGGTGGCTTTGCGCCATGGGTTGGCGCGTTAATAAAAGACATTAAACAACCGATTATTTTGGTAGTGCCTGAAGGTAAATCTGAAGAAGCTATAACAAGATTATCTCGTGTTGGTTACGATAACACATTAGGTTATCTTGAAGGTGGATTAGAAGCTTGGCAAAATGCCGGAAAAGATATTGAAACATTACAATCAATCTCTGCTGAAGCATTTGCTGCGAAAGCCAAAGAAAGCAAAATTAATATTCTTGATGTAAGAAAAGATGGTGAATATTTATCATCTCATATAGAAGATGCGCAACACTTGTCTTTAGACTTTATTAATGAAAAAATGAACGAAGTTGACAAAGACAAAACCTATTATGTTCATTGTGCTGGTGGTTATCGCTCGGTTATCGCTGAGTCTATTTTAAAAGCCAGAGGTTATAATAACTTAATTGATGTAGAAGGTGGATTTGGTGCTATTAAAAAAACCGATTTACCAGTAACTGATTTTGTTTGCCCATCGACTTTATAGATAAATAATGACCAGACCTAGACTATGTAGGTCGGAAATAAATAGCAATATTAATACACTCCTAAAGTCCCCTCAAGGCGGCAATCAATAAAAAAATCTTTTAGATTTTTTTATTCGCAACAGTGAGACTGTCCCCTTGAGGGGACTTTAGGGGTGTTTTCCAATATAAATTACAATAAATCGTAACCTTTAGAATTCTTAAGGGATATATCATATACATAAAACTAATAAACATGAAAAGTTCACTTTACATACAAAACCTTAAATGTGGTGGTTGTGCCAACACTATCGTAACACAATTATCTAGATTAGACGGTATTTCTGAAGTAGACGTTAATAAAGACACCGATGAAGTAAGTTTTAATTCTGTATCTGAAATTGAAATAGAATCCGTAAAACAAAAGTTATCAGATTTAGGGTATCCTATAGTTGGCGATGCCAACTCATTACCCAAAAAGGCAAAGTCGTTTGTGAGTTGTGCCGTTGGTAGATTAACAAAATAACGCGCTAGACCTAAACACGCTTTTTTGGTATTCTGAAACAAGTTCGGAATGATAGTATTAAAAAAAGCTACAAATAAAAAATCCCACTATGAGTGGGATTTTTTATTAAACTATTTCTGCACTTAGACCTGCTTGCAATAGCTTTGAGCATCTTGGCTCTAAATCTTCGTAAGGTCCTGTTTTTACCGTACACTTTCCTTTGTAATGCACTAACAACGCACATTGTTCTGCTTGTTCTGGCATATGGTCACATGCGTATATTAACGTATCAATAACGTGGTCAAAGGTATTTACCTCATCATTGAACAATACAATTTCATTTTCTTTTACGACTTCTTCTTGTAGAAGTAGCTCTTCTGAGTATTTTTCTTTTGTCATCTTAAATCTCTTTTTAAGTACGTTTTTGTACTTAGTGCAACAGACTCTATTAATTATTCTCTACTAATTTATAAATTTTAACGATACCCAACGTCCTTTTTGAATAGTTTCATCTAATTTTAACATGTGTTTTTCACATTCTGCCGTTATAATTGGAATATCTTCTTCATAAAAACCACTTAAAAACAAGGTGCCATTTGCTGTTAAACATGTAGCATAACTTGAAATATCTGCCAAAAGGATATTTCTGTTAATGTTAGCTATAATACTATTGTACGTTTTTCCATCTAGTAATTTTACATCGCCTTCAAAAACGGTAATATTATGACAGTTATTGCGCTCTACGTTTTCTAAACTATTTAAGTAACACCAATTATCTATATCTATAGCATCTAGTTTTGTTGCACCAACTTTCTCTGCTAAAATGGCTAAAACTCCGGTGCCACAGCCCATATCTAATACAGACTTCCCTTTAAAGTCGTTTTTTAAAATATGTTGAATCATCATATGTGTGGTTTCATGATGACCTGTACCAAAACTCATTTTGGGTTCTATAATTAAATCGTATTTAGCATCTGGTTTTTCATGAAATGGTGCGCGTACAGATACTAAATCATCGACAATGATTGGGTTAAAGTTCTTTTCCCATTCCTCGTTCCAGTTGGTTTGCTCTATTTCATTAAACTCTGAAGTGATTTCAAATTCATCTGAGTTTAAAATATAGATATCATCTAAGATATTTTCGGACCACTCCGTTTTCTGAATGTATGCTGTGACACCTTCTTCGGTTTCCACAAAACTCTCAAAACCGGCGTAACCAAGTTCTGCAATGAGTATTTCGGTAGCGGGTTGTAATGGTTTTACTTTAAAGTTATAACCTATATAAATGGTATTAGACATATACTATTTGTGTTGATGTTTTGTTATTAGACACCTACAATTGGTAATCTAAAGATGTTATGAATACAATAACTGACATTGGTGCCATTGCGTTAGCGATAGAAACGGCATCCTTTTTATTTGGTGGCTGCGCGTAGCAAAAGCCACCGAATAAAAAGATATAGTGTATAGCGCGACCCTTGTGGTAACGTCAAAATTATGCGATTTTTAAAAGGCATTTATGATAGCACAGAAATCTTCAGCCTTAAGCGATGCACCTCCTATTAATCCGCCATCGACGTCTGGTTTAGAGAATATTTCTTGAGCGTTTGCTGGCTTAACACTTCCGCCGTAAAGAATGGATACATTTTCTGCCACATCGTTACCGTATTGGTCTGCTAGGTTTTTTCTAATAAATGAATGCATATCTTGTGCTTGCTCTGGACTTGCTGTTTCTCCTGTTCCGATGGCCCAAACTGGCTCGTAGGCTAATACTATTTTGTTAAATGCATCTGCCTCTAAATGAAATAATGCGTTTTTTATTTGACCACCTACTACGGCTTCTTCTTTACCTGCTTTTCTATCGGCTAATTCTTCTCCAAAACAGAATATTACTTCTATATTATTTGCTAGAGCTGTATTCACTTTCTCTGCTAATAACGCATCTGTTTCACCAAAATAAGCGCGTCTTTCTGAGTGCCCTAAAATAACGGTTTTTACGCCTGCACTTCTTAACATCTCTGCTGAAATCTCACCTGTAAAAGCACCATTTGCGGCTTGATGCATGTTTTGAGCAGCGACTTCGATTTTAGATTTTTTTGATCGTTTTACAGCCGCTGTTAAATTAACAAATGTTGGCGCTACAATAACCCTTGTGTTTTTTAATTTATCTTTCTTTAATGTTTTTTTGATTTGTTTTACCAACTTTTTTGTTGCTTTTAAATCATTATTCATTTTCCAGTTGCCGGCTACTATATTTTTTCTCATATGTTTTATTTTTACTCCAGACTTTGAAGTTGATTATTGAATTGCGTATTGTGAATACAAAAATAAGGTAAAAGATTACACAAAGCTCGCATAGCACAAGGATAAATGAGCGAAAACGTTATAGATCAACTTAATAACAGCTTTCTTAATTTTATGTTTACCCGAAACACATTTAACTAGGTTTTATTATGATAATTTTACCCTTGGATCTAACCAAGCATAAATAATATCTACGAACATATTAATGGTTATAAAAATAATAGCAACCACAAGAACCGCTCCCATTATTACTGGTAAATCTAAGGTATTTAATGCATTCACAATTTCTTTTCCTAAGCCATTCCAACCAAAAATATATTCTACAAAAACGGCGCCTGCTAACATCGATGCAAACCATCCAGAAATTGCAGTTACTACAGGATTTAACGCATTTTTTACAGCATGACGCTTTATAACTTGAAACTCAGTTAAGCCTTTTGCTCTCGCTGTACGTATGTAATCTTGATTGAGGACTTCTAACAGTGAATTTCGCATTAATTGGATAACTACGGCTAGTGGCCTTATTCCTAAAACGAACGCTGGAAGTATTAAATTTTTCCATTTAATGGTCATTTTTTCTCCAAAATCATCGAGTTCATACAAACTACCTGTCATTTCTAAATTGGTATATTGATGCAAAACATAACCAAATAACCATGCGAATAAGATGGCACTAAAAAACGACGGAATACTCATACCAAATGTACTCAGAACTTGAATGGTTTTATCTAACCATGTATCCTTGTATAGCGCTGATAATATACCAAATAACACGCCTAAAATAAGTGCGATAACTATGGCTGACACAGCTAAAACAAAGGTGTTGGGTATGGTTTCACCTATAACTTGTGTTACTTTTTTGCCTTGTTTTGCAAAGGATTCTCTTAAGTATGGAACTTTTAGTACAGTTGTTGTAGTACGTATTGTAAATAGTTTTGCTGCTGTATACTTATTAGCACTCAGACATGTATAATCGCTTGGTGCATTAGAGTGAAATGAAACTGGTGACAAATCATTTAGGTAATATAAAAACTGCGTCCCAATGGGTTTATCAAATCCGTATTTTTGTTTTACGGCATCAACTTGTTCTGCTGTTTGGTTTTGACCCAACATCATTTTTGCAGGATCACCTGGCAAAATCGTAAATAAAAAGAATATAACGGTTACGACACCTAATAAGGTGATGAACGCATAGAAGATTTTATTTATGAAATAGCGTATCAGGTTGTTGGTTGTTGGTTGTTGGTTGTTGGTTGTTGGTTGTTGGTTGTTGGTATTAAATTAATTTAAAATGTTTCAAGCAAACTATTAGCAAGTATAATTTGTACTGTTTACTGTTTACTGCATACTTTTCACTGCCTACTGCCTACTGTCTACTGAAAACTGAAAACTACAACTCTACATCTTCAAAATCATTCCAATGTGCTTTATTCACAACTGTACCCTTGTGTAAAATGATAACACCAGGATTAGAACGCACTATGGTTTTTACCACTTTTTCATCGGTTGCATAGAAACTAAAATTTAGATCATTGGCTTCTACCAATGCTGCCATTTTATCTGAGCCAGAAGCCGAAACACCTATCACAGTATAGCCTTTTGCAATTGCCTTATCTGTAAGTGCTTTTATTTTGCCAATGCCTTCTGCTTCGGACTTTTCTTTTGCATAAATGGTAATAATTAAAAGTTTATCGACCTCTAAAAAATCGTCTAACTTATTTTCACCATCTGCTTCAATAGTAAAATCTTGAATAGGTGGAATATAACCTTCGTCTATAACTTTAGTCTCTACACTTACATAATCTCCATCTACTTTTGGGTAACTTCCGTTGGTAATATATTCTTGGTGTTCACCATTGACATTAAATGTCCAAGTGTATTCCGAAACTGGTTTTGGCGCATCCTCTGGTGTAATTATTTGCTCTTGTATATTTTTACCAATAGCATAGGCTCTAAAATCTATAGACGGTAAATGCATTAATACATGGTACCCAAACCATAGTGATAGTATAAAACTTAATAACGCAATTACTGTTGTTGGCAGTTTAGTAAATATTGGCTTAATATGTTTTAGACCTACAAACAAGATTAGAATTAATACAAGTAAGATGACATCTTTCGTAAAACTTTCCCATGGTGTAAGTTTTAGGGCATCTCCAAAACATCCACAATCTTTAACTTTATCAAAATAAGCCGAATAAAAGGTTAAAAACGTAAAAAACACAATCATTAACAGTAAACTCCATACTGTAAATTTAGGTTTGTAGCCAATTAACAAAAAGACTCCCAAAACCACTTCAAAAACGACTACAATAACAGAGATACCTAATGCAAAAGGTATTAAAAATTCTAAATTTAAAACCTCTGCGCTAAAATATTCTTCAAGCTTATACGAAAAGCCAAGAGGATCATTCAATTTTATAAATCCTGAAATAATAAATAATATTCCGGTTAATATTCTACTAAGGTGTACTATGTATTTCATCGCTTTTTCCATTTCTGCGCAAACAGAAATCTATTTTAAAATTATTTACCTTTAAATTTTCCTGAATTTTCAGGCGTACTAAATTATTCGCTTTCGCCTAAGTGAATCATCGCAAAAACAGCGTAATTAATCATGTCTTGATAATTAGCATCAATACCTTCGCTCACTATTGTTTTACCAGCATTGTCTTCAATTTGCTTAACACGTAATAATTTTTGTAAAATTAAATCGGTTAAGGAACTTACTCGCATATCTCGCCAAGCTTCACCATAATCGTGATTTTTATCGAGCATTAACTGCTTGGTTATGGCAATTTTTTCATCGTAAAGTTCTGTGGCTTCTTCCGTGTTTAAATCGGGTTGCTCTACCACACCTTTATCTAACTGCACCAACGCCATGGCACAATAATTAATAATGCCAATAAATTCGCTGACCTCTCCTTCGTCTACTTTTCTAACATCATTTTGTTGCAAACCTCTAATACGTTGTGCTTTTATAAAAATTTGATCAGTTAAAGACGG
Organism: Winogradskyella eckloniae; assembly: GCF_013249045.1. GTDB lineage: Bacteria > Bacteroidota > Bacteroidia > Flavobacteriales > Flavobacteriaceae > Winogradskyella > Winogradskyella eckloniae. Next base: position 87,904 of record NZ_JABRWP010000003.1, on the reverse strand, counting down.
TAATCTTAGTATGCGCCACGCACTACCATAATCACTCATTTTATTTATAAAAAGTGCTCTACATGTTGCTATAACAGCATCGTATTGTTTTGAAGTATCTTGCATTTATAAAAAGTTAAATTCTAGTCTAAAATTATAAATTTTTTCAGTCTAAAAATAATTAGAACAACAGACAACTAGAAATATGTAATTATCGATTATCGCGTAAAATTTCCGTAAATTTCGCATAAATAAATTAGAAGTTCAAAGTTTGAGGTTATTTTGTTGCTCTCGAAGCTGCAAAGACGCAAAGATGCTTACTCTTGAATATTAATTACATTAAAAAACACACTCAAAAACGCACTGATTTTTGAGAAATTAACTTTAGAATTTTCAATAATTCATGACCATAAATTGTAAAGGAAAATTAATTGATTTATCGACTCCTAAAGTAATGGGAATCCTTAATGTTACGCCAGATTCATTTTTTGATGGTGGAAAATATAAGGATGCGACCGAAATTTTAAATCAGGTGGAAACCATGTTGACACACCAAGCCACTTTTATAGATATTGGTGGTTACAGTTCTAGACCAAATGCAGATGATGTTAGCGAAACCGAAGAACTCAATCGTGTTTTGCCTGTTATTGAGTTAATCTTGAAGCATTTTCCTAAAGCCTTAATCTCTATTGATACTTTTAGAAGTGAAATTGCTAAACAAAGTATTGAAGCTGGTGCTACTTTAGTGAACGATATTTCGGCAGGTCAACTTGATGTTAATATGCTTGCAACCGTTGGAAAACTAAGTGTACCATATGTTATGATGCACATGAGAGGCACGCCCAAAACTATGCAACAGCAAACACAATACACTGATTTAACCAAAGAAGTGATTTCTTATTTTGCCGAACGTATTGAAGCTGCACACCAAGAAAAAATTAATGATATCATTATAGATCCTGGATTTGGTTTTGCAAAAACAACAGAACAAAATTTTGAATTATTAAACCAACTAGACTTACTGCAGATGCTAGATAAGCCTGTCCTCGCCGGAATTTCTAGAAAATCTATGATTTATAAAACTTTAAATGCTACCTCACAAGAAGCATTAAATGGTACAACCGCTTTACACATGGTTGCTTTACAAAAAGGTTCAAAACTGTTACGTGTTCATGATGTAAAAGAAGCCATGGAATGCGTTACACTTTACAATCAATTGCAATCCTCGTAGGTCTAAAATATATTTAAAAACATTTTAATCGAATCTTATGCGTTTTATTTACTTTCTATTAATTGTATGTTGCTTCAGCTGTAATAACGAACGCGTTTTACTATTGCCAGAAATTGAAAATGCAAAAGTCACAGAAGTTCTAGATGTGTCTCCTGCTTATATTTTTTATGACGAAACACAACCAGATTCTACATTATTAAACCGAAAGAATTTAATAATCACAACCAACTGGTTGGTTAATGTTGATAAACGCTTAACCTTAAAACAAGCCATTCCACACATTAAATTCTTACAAGACAAAAAACGAAATGCGGAAATGCATAAAAACGAAGATGCCAAAAATTATTTTTCTTGTAATGATACTAGTATTGGGAATTTAGGGTTTTTGGATTTTACTGATATCTATTATAAAGAAGAGCTCAAAATCGACTCTGTTTATAATGAGCGTAACATTCCTACAAAGGAAAATTTAATGAATATGGCTGGTTTCCACGCTAGAAACACAATTCCAATAATTATTAAGGAAGACTTAAAATTTCAAATTGGAAATGAAAATTTAAATTTTGAGCATCTAGACAATAAAATGAAGACACTTACTGATATTAATTTCATTGGCATACATTTAGAATTATACTTTTCTAGAAATTTAACTTTCCAAGATTACATCACTATTAAAAGAAAGATTAATTTTATAGATACAGATTTAATTTCAGTGGATTTTAATGAATACATATTTTAACTTAAATTAGCAAAAACACCAACCGCTTGGAAAACTTACAACTTTGGGATTTTAGATTTATAGATTTCGTGGATGTCTTTCTCGTGGCTATACTTCTATATTACATATACAAGCTTGTAAAAGGTACTGTTGCCATCAATATTTTTATTGGAATATTAGTTATTTATTTTGCTTGGCGCTTAACGGACTATCTCAATATGCAGATGCTTTACAGCATTTTTGATGGCTTTATGAAAGTTGGTATTATTGCTTTGATCGTAGTCTTTCAACCTGAAATAAGAAAATTTTTATTGCTCGTTGGTTCCACAAATATTGGTGGCAAAAAAGGTATTTTCAAAAACTTTAAATTCTTAAAAAACGAAGATCAAACCTCTACAGATGTAGATGCGATTATAAATGCTTGTAATAAAATGGGATCTTCAAACACTGGTGCTTTAATTGTTATAGAACGCAACAATAACCTAGACTTCTTAACTGATACTGGTGATGAAATGAACATTCTCGTCTCACAACCTATCATAGAAAGCATATTTTTTAAAAATAGTCCGTTACATGATGGCGCTATAATTATAGATAAAAATGTGGTAAAAGCGACGCGTGTTATTTTACCAGTTAACAATGAAAAAAATATTCCAGAACGTTTTGGACTGCGACATAGAGCTGCCATTGGAATATCTGAAAAAACAGATGCTTTAGCCCTTTGTGTAAGTGAAGAAACTGGACAAATTTCTTATATAAAAAATGGCGAGTTTGTAATGTTTAATAATACGGATGATCTTATTCTAAAAATTAAAGAAGATTTAGGCTAGTGCATTGTAAAAATTGTAATAATACATTAAGAGAATCTCAAAAATTTTGTGACGAGTGTGGCGCAAAAATCATTTATAATCGCCTAAAACCAAAAGTATTAGTTACGCAGGTAAATGAGCAATTTCTTTGTGTAGACAACAAATTTCTTCGCACCTTTATTCATCTTTTTACACAACCAGAAAAGGTCATTGTTAGTTACATTGATGGTACACGAAAAAAATACATTGACGTTTTACAATATTTTGCCATTGCTTTAACTTTAGCAGGTATTCAGTTATTTATAATGAGCACCTTTTTTAAAGAGTCTTTTGATTTTCAAAGTGGTTTTGTGGAAGGTTTTAATGCATCTTCAAAATCTCAAGAAGACAATCCGTTTAAAGATTTAAAGGTAGATACTTTAAATAAATACCAGAGTTTAATTTATATAGCAACTGTTCCGTTTTATGCCTTTGGTACATGGCTGACTTATTATGTTTTAGGTCAAAGAAAATACAATTTCACGGAACATATAGTCATTAATCTATATTACTATGGACAAGTCATTATTCTTACAGCTATAATAGCCATTGTTTTATCAATTTTTGGCATAGACTACATGCTTATTGCATCCATACTACTTTTACCAACAATTGCCTATTTGTTTTTTATTCTAAAACGTATATTTAAAGACAAGTTTTGGGCTACGCTTTTGCGATTTATTATTGTTGGATTTATTGCAATTTCATTATTTTTTATTGCAGGAATTCTAATTGCAATCTTATTTATAATCTTATCTAAAGTATAATTTCTTAAACTGCTTCTGCCTTTAAAAACTGTACTTCATAAAGATTTCTATAGTAACCATTTTCTTTTTCTAAGAGTGTACTGTGCGTACCCATTTCAACAATCTTACCTGCATCCATCACTATAATTTTATCGGCTTGTTGTATGGTTGCCAATCTATGCGCAATTACAATAGAGGTTCTTCCATCTGTAATTTTATCAGTTGCGTCTTGTATTAATTGTTCAGAATAAGAATCTACAGAAGATGTAGCTTCATCTAAAATTAATATACTTGGATTAGTAACATATGCTCTTAAAAACGAAATAAGTTGACGTTGACCAGAAGACAACATCACACCTCTTTCCTTTACATTATAATGATAACCGTTTGGTAAGCTCGAAATAAAATCGTGAATTCCTATAGCCTTAGCTGCCTTAACAACATCCTCTTCCGTAATTCCATCATTATTCAAGGTAATATTATTAAGAATAGTATCCGCAAACAAAAACACATCTTGTAAAACCACAGCAATTTGACTTCTCAAGGAGCTCAATGTTGTGTCTTTTATATTTGTTCCATCGATTTTTATAGCACCAGCATTAATATCATAAAACCGGTTTAATAAATTGATAATCGTAGATTTTCCTGCGCCAGTAGCACCTACAATAGCTACGGTTTCACCTGCTTTTACATTAAAAGATATGCCTTTAAGAACCTCTTCGTCTTTTATATAGGAAAATCTAACATTACTAAATTCAATATCACCTTTAAAATGTTTAGCTTCTATAGTACCAGAATCATCAATATTGGATGTTGTATCTAAGACCTTAAATACACGGTCTGCCGCAACCATACCCATTTGTAAGGTATTGAATTTATTAGCAATTTGATTTAATGGCCTAAACAACATAGGAATAAACATTGTAAAAGATATGAGATCTCCTAAGGTAGTTCCAGGTAATTTAGAAATGGTATCAAAACCACCAACCAATATAACCATTGCCAACGTTAACGACCCTAAAAATTCAGCTATAGGAAAGAAAATAGAATTATACCAAACCGTCTTTAGCCATCCTTTTTTATGACGCTCATTAATCGCTTTAAAATTCTTATATTCTATATCTTCTCTTGTAAATAACTGAAGAATTTTCATTCCTGTAACTCGTTCTTGTACAAAAGAATTTAAATTAGACACCTCTGTTCTTACATCTTCAAAAGCGCGTTTCATATATTTCTGAAAAACCTTAGTAGCAAACAATACAATAGGCATTGTAATAAATACAATAAGGCTTAATTTCAAATTAATAAAAGCCATAAAGCCAGCTACGACAAGCATTTTTAGAATATCACTAAAAATCATAAATAGTCCTTGCCCAAAGATATCTGCAATACGTTCCATATCTGTAACTGCTCTTGTAATTAAAACACCTACTGAAGATTTATCAAAATAGGTCATTTTAAATTTAAGCATATGCTTAAACAGTTTCACTCGGATATCCTTAACAACAGACTGACCCAACCAACTCGCATAATAGATAAAAAGTAATTGAGATACTACTTCGAGGATTAATAAGGCCAACATAATAACCATGTAAAGCACAAAACCGTTATAAGCCTTGTTTGCTATTTTTACATCAATAGCCTCCTTTAATATATAAGGTCTAAGCGCACCAAATACGGCCAAGCCCACAACACAAAACAGAGAAATAATAAAGACCGCTCGATAGGGTTTTATATACTGCAATAATCGTGTAAACAACGATACGTCAAATATTTTTTTACTTTTTTCTGCCATATTAACTTTCCTTATAATCGGAAATCTTACAATTTTAATTCTCTATTCTTATATCTTCTGGATAAACGATATTAACCAAGTAAAGGCCTTGAGCAGGCACAGAAAAACCGGCTTCGCTTCGCTTCTTTGATGCTATAATTTGGTGTAAATCATGAGGCTTCAATTTACCCATTCCTATATTTATCATAGTACCAACTATAGCTCTTACCATATTTCTTAAAAAACGATCTGCTTTAATTGTAAACATAAGTTCATCCTTATCTTTTGTCCAAAAAGCTTCCATGATATCACAATTATACGTCTTTACATCTGTATTCGTCTTAGAAAAACATTGAAAATCCTTATACGCCAATAAGATTTTACAGGCTTCATTCATTGATGCAATATCTAATGGTAAATGTACGAGATAGGAATAATCATAATCGAATACATTTTTAGCCGTAGAAATTTTATAATTATAGGTTCTACTAACCGCATAAAATCTGGCATGTATTTCAGGTTTTACTTCAAAAACGGAACGCACTGCGATATCTTTTGGCAAGAAGGAATTGAGCTTATAAACTAAATCTTTTGAATTAAACTTAGTATCACAATCAAAATGAGCAAACATTTGAGATGCGTGTACACCAGCATCTGTTCTACCTGCTCCCATTATTGAAATCTCAGACTTAAGAATCGTAGACAAAGCTTTTTCTAGTACTTCTTGCACAGAAATAGCATTGGGTTGGTTCTGCCAGCCATGATATGCTTTACCATTATATGAAAGTTCTATGAAAAATCGCAATAGAAATCTTACTTTTGTTAAGCTGCAAAGTTACAGTTTTAGATGCTAAAGAAATCCTAAAATAATTAATAAGATTTCAGCCTTTGTAAAAAGTAAATATGAAAAAGATTCTTTTATTATCAGATACACATAGTTACCTGGACAATGCCATTTTAAAACATGTAAAACAAGCAGACGAAGTATGGCATGCTGGCGATATTGGCGAATTGTCTGTAACCGATAGCATTGCAAAATTAAAACCACTAAAAGCCGTATATGGCAATATTGATGGCGCAAAAGCTAGGTCTGAATTTCCGTTGCATAACCGATTTATGTGCGAAGAAGTAGATGTATGGATTACGCACATTGGTGGCTATCCTCCCAAGTATAATAACAAAGTGAGAAATGCTTTAGAAGCAAATCCTCCTGACTTATTTATCACAGGTCATTCTCACATTTTAAAAGTTATGCCAGACAAAACCTTAAATTTGTTACATATGAATCCAGGTGCTGTTGGCAAACATGGATTTCATAAAGTAAGAACAATGCTGCGTTTTAAAATAGACGGAAAACACATAAAAGATTTAGAAGTGATAGAATTTCAAACAAAAACATCTCAATCCATACCGAGTTAATCCTTAAGAATACCATAAAAAAACCCAGTCGGCAGCGACTGGGTTTTTCACACTAATACTACTAAGATTTTAGGTCTATCGTAATCGATCTACAGATTTTACGAGATCTTCATCCTTTTTAATAGCCTTGTTAGCCAAGACTAAACACACAATAGAAAAAATAGGAAGAATAATCCCAATACCTTTCTCAGAAACGTTAGTTTCTCCAGATAAATTTTGCGATTGATATACAAAGATTCCTAGTAAAATAAAGTTTAATATTATATTGAGTCGTCCCAAAACAAATTGAAACTTCCTGTTTTTAAAACTAAATATTGATATCACTGCCAACAATGCAGAGGCTAAAAACAAGCCTAAATACGTATAGTTATCTAGAGCAAAAACTTTAACACCTTCATTATTTAACCACAAATGAAACACAAATATTAAGCCTGCAGAAATACCTGCGGCTAAAACTAAATATAAGGTTTGAATGCGTTGAATCATAAATTACTAAAAAAGCAATGCAAAATTAGTAGTTTATTTTTTAAAAAGATAGAAAATGTTTTAAAATAAAATTGTATTATTGCAGTAGAAAGAAGTAACCTACTGAGTTACATCTTTGTAATCTTCCAAATTAATCTCACTTTTTTTCTTTTTATTTCATTTAGAAAATATTGAATTAATAATATCAAATTAATTACCTTATACAACATACGAATGTTTGAAATTTCTCAGTTAAAAGCTAAAAAACTACCTGAATTACAGGAAATAGCGAAACAACTAAACGTACCTAAATACCGTACACAAAAAAAATTAGACTTGGTGTATCAAATTTTAGATTACCAAGCAGCCAATCCTGGCGCAGTAAAAGCAACTGTAGATGCAGAAGCGAAGCCAGAACCAGCAAAAGCAAAAGCACCTCAAAAACGTGCAAGAGTTCCAAAAAAACCTCAAGAAGACAAAGATCAAAAAACCATAGAGTTTACTGATAAAGACAAAAAAGAGGATCCTAAACCTAGAGTGCAAACACCTAGAAACACAAAATCGAATACGGATAAATCTAGTGAAACTGCTAGTAAAGACAATAAGTCTTCCCAGAATGAGAAAGCGAATAAAGATAATTCGCAGCACAAAAACCAAGACAACAAACCTAACGATAAAAGACGTTCTAACGCCAATCAAAACAACGACAAAAGGCAGAACTCTTCTAAAAACAATAATAGAAACAACAATAACCAAAAGAATAACGGTAATAAGGATAGCAGAAATCGTTACCGCGAACCAGATTTTGAATTCGACGCCATCATTGAAAGTGAAGGTGTCTTAGACATTATGCAAGATGGTTATGGGTTTTTAAGGTCTTCTGATTATAACTATTTATCATCGCCAGATGACATTTATGTTTCGCAATCGCAAATACGCTTATTTGGTTTAAAAACAGGAGATACTGTTCTTGGCCATGTAAGACCACCTAAGGAAGGTGAAAAATATTTCCCATTAATTAAAGTAAGTAAAATTAATGGACAAAATCCCAATGTGGTAAGAGATAGAGTGGCTTTTGAGCATTTAACACCTTTATTTCCTCAAGAGAAATTTAACTTAGCCGAAAAGCAAGCTACAATTTCTACACGAATAATGGATTTGTTTGCACCTATTGGTAAAGGACAACGTGGTATGATTGTATCACAACCTAAAACAGGTAAAACCATGTTACTGAAAGATGTTGCAAACGCCATTGCAGCTAATCATCCTGAAGTGTATCAAATGATATTATTGATTGATGAACGACCTGAAGAAGTAACAGATATGCAAAGAAATGTTCGAGGTGAAGTTATTGCATCTACGTTTGATAAAGAAGCGCATGAACATGTGAGAATTGCAAATATTGTTTTAGAAAAAGCAAAACGATTGGTAGAATGTGGCCATGATGTGGTTATTTTATTAGATTCTATTACACGTTTAGCTAGAGCATATAATACCGTACAACCTGCGTCTGGTAAAATACTTTCTGGTGGTGTAGATGCCAATGCGTTACACAAACCAAAACGTTTCTTTGGTGCAGCCCGAAATATTGAAAATGGAGGTTCATTAACGATTATTGCTACGGCATTGACAGAAACTGGTTCTAAAATGGACGAGGTGATTTTTGAAGAATTTAAAGGAACTGGTAATATGGAACTTCAGTTAGATCGTAAGATTTCTAACCGTAGAATCTTCCCAGCTATTGATTTAACGTCTTCTAGTACAAGACGTGATGATATTCTTTTAGATGAAAACACCATTCAAAGAATGTGGGTAATGCGTAAGTATTTAGCTGACATGAATCCGGTTGAAGCTATGGAATTTATTAACGATCGCTTTAAACAAACTAGAAATAATGAAGAATTTTTAATCTCAATGAACGGATAAAAATTCATATTATATAAATTTTAAAACCTTGAATTAACGTTCAAGGTTTTTTTATGCCATCTAAACACGTGGTTTCGCTATGCCTCTATCGTACATAACAATGCTACCTGCAACCGAAACATTAAGGCTTAATTGCGATTGAAATTTTATTAAAAAATGACTTTTTTCTATCGCTTCCTTAGACAACCCATGATCTTCTGCACCTAATAAATAAACGCAACGTCTTGGATGATGAAACGTTTCTAACGGAACTGCGTCTTCGGTCAATTCTACACCAACAAGTCTAGCGCCTTTTGGAATATTATTATAGAAATCCTTAAAGGTATCGTAATGAAAATAAGGCATAGATTTCACAGCATTATGTGTATCACAAGCTTGTTTTGCATAGCGATTCCCTATAGTAAAGATAAAACTAGCACCTAGATTTTGCGCGGATCGCCACAAGACACCTAAATTCTCAGGTGTTTTTCCATTCTGAATTCCGATACCAAAAAATTCGTTTATTAAATTATCATTCATAGCACAAAACTAATAAAGCAGAGGATGAAAAGAAATTGATTGATTCAAAAACATCAATTATGACCTTTCGTTTAATTTAAATTCCAGATTAATGGAAGAATGAAATATACAAATAGGGTAAGAATTACAATTGAAATTAAATTCATCCAGATACCTTTTTTAACCATATCATTTATGTTTAAATAGCCAGACCCAAATACTACCGCATTTGGTGGTGTTGCAACGGGCAGCATAAAGGCACAAGATGCCGCTACGGTTGCACTCACTAATAATATATATGGATGAATATCAAGTACAACAGCTAAAGATACCAATACAGGTAATAACATGGCAGTTGTTGCCATATTAGATGTAATTTCAGTTAGAAAATTAACAGCAGAAATCAAAACTATTAATAGAACAAAAACAGACACACCAATTAAAGTCGTTAATTGATTTCCTATCCATGCCGCTAAACCAGAAGTCTCAAAGCCACTTGCCAGCGCCATTCCACCACCAAATAGAAGAAGAATGCCCCAAGGTAATTTCACAGCATCTTCCCATGTAATCAATGCTGATTTTTTTTGTTTGTTTGGCACTAAGAATAAAACTATTGAAGCGATCATACCGATAATGGTATCATCAATAGCTGGCAACCAATTTACCAAGAAAAAGGATCTACCAATCCATGCTATCGCTGTGATTGAGAATATAAATAGCACCAACTTTTCTTCATAAGATACTTTTCCTAATGCAGCCAATTGTTTATTAATTTCTTCTTTTCCACCTGGAAATGACTTTTGCTTAAACTTAAAAGCAATTCGAGTTAAATAAAACCAACAAATCATTAATAAGATTACACTAATAGGAAATCCAAAAGCAAACCATTGTGAAAATGTCAATTCAATATTATAAGTGCTTTCTACAACACCTGCCAACACTAAATTAGGCGGTGTACCAATTAATGTAGCCATGCCTCCAATGGAAGCGCTATATGCAATGGCCAGCATTAAAGCCTTTCCAAAAATTAAATTTTCATTGTGTGCAGTTGCTGGATTATCTTTAAGTTGAAGCACAATAGCTATTCCAACCGGTAAAATCATCACTGCTGTAGCCGTATTAGAAATCCACATAGATAGCAAAGCGGTTGCCACCATAAAACCTAAAATAATTCTACTAATATTTGTTCCGACAACTTTTATAATATTAAGCGCAATACGTTTATGCAAATTCCATTTTTCTATGGCTATGGCCAATATAAAACCGCCTACAAACAGAAAAATATATTTATGACCGTACGACGCCGTTGTGGAACTCAAAGACAATCCTCCCGACAACGGAAATAGCACTATTGGTAATAATGCAGTTGCTGGTATCGGTATCGCTTCTGTAATCCACCAAATTGCAATCCAAAGTGTCGATGCCAATACAGCATTCGCTGTAGGATCTAATCCATCAGGACTAAAAAAGCACTTAATAATTATGAATGCAATAGGACCTAAGACTAATCCAATGTTTTTTTTTGACAAGCTCATTTAAAGCAATTGTATTTAAATTAAATGATTCAATATAAATTTTTAGAATGAATAATTCGCTGAGATATACATAAAATTAATTGAAGAATACAAAAAGCTCATCCTACAAAACAAAAACACCATATAAAACCCTTAACACCAATATTTTAAACTCAAGTACCAATACATCACACCACCCTACTTATGATGCGAAGGAGCGAAAATCTCAAAAAAATAATTACAATAATTTTACATTTTATCGATAAAACTTGCATTTTATCGGATTTATTTATTTCTTTACCGAATAAATATTTACAAAATGAAAACGCAACTACCATCAAGTTTAAAAATTGTCATGCTATTCTTAGGCTTTTGCACCTACTCAAATGCACAAGTCGGTATTGGCACTACAACACCTAATCCATCCTCTATATTGGACATTGAGTCTAACACTCAAGGGATACTAATTCCACGTGTTGCCCTAACTAGTACAAATGATACAACCACAATTACAGATGGAAATATTGAAAGTCTATTAGTTTATAACACACAACTCATAAATGATATTCAACCTGGTTATTATTATTGGGACAATAGTCAATGGGTAAGATTGGCTGCAGGCTCTAATTTAGATAATCAATCTATAACAAACTTTAGCGTTATTGGAGCTAACCTTAGTATAACATTAGAAAATGGCAATACAGCAACTGTACCTCTAAGTGATATTGTGTCAGGCTCAGATACGAATATTGCACACAATAACTTAACCTTAGATGCCAATAGAACATTAACTACTGGTAATTTTGATTTAAACATAGATGCTAACACCTTAGTAATAGATGGTAGTGCTAATGAAGTAGGTATTGGTGTTAATAATCCTACAGCAAAACTTGATGTTAATGGTACAGCTAGAATTAGAACAGTGAATAATGGTGCTGCTACAGATAATATTTTAACGCGAGATTCTAGTGGTAATATCCGTAGACGTACTGCGGCCGAAATTGTTGCTGCTGGTGGCGGAAGCGATGATAACATTTACTCTACAAGTGGTACTATTACTGGTAACAGATCTATTATACAAAACAACTTCGATGTTAATTTTGATGATGACACCTTTGTTATTGATGGTAGTACTGACAATGTTGGTATTGGCATTTCAAACCCTAATATTGATTTAGCTATTGGAGACAATGATACTGGGCTACAACAACAAGGTGATGGTATGTTAGCCATCTACTCTAATAATAATGAAAGAGTAAGAATAAGCAATAACGGTAATGTTGGTATAGGCACTACGCTTCCTGAAGAAAGACTACATGTCAATGGTAACAGTAGATTAGGAACTAATGTTTCTCGCGATGGAGATTTTAGACTTAACGAAATGGGTACTGGTAACAGAAACTCAAGGATTCAATTCTACACGGATTCTGACACCGCCAATGATGCCGAAATTATTAGAAATAACGGCGAAGATGGTAATTTTATTATTGATAATGAAGGCAATGGTATTATGTATTTACGTAACCGTGGCACCGGACAAATAAGACTTGGAACTAACAATACAGATGACCTCTTTATTGAAGACGGTGGTAATGTAGGTATAGGCTTAAGTAACCCAGATGCTAAGTTAGATGTTAATGGTACAGCTAGAATTAGAACCGTTAATATTGGAGATGACAGTGACTATATTTTAACTAGAGATTCTAGTGGTAACATTCGTCGTAGAACTGCAGCTCAGATTGTTGCTGCTGGTGGTGGTGGTAATGATGATAATATTTACAGTACTAACGGCATCATTACTGCAAATAGATATATTACTCAAAACAACTTTGATCTTAATTTTGATGCCAACACACTGGTTATTGAAGGGAACGAAAATGAAGTTGGTATCGGTACCAACAGCCCTACAGCAAAACTTGATGTTAATGGTACAGCTAGAATTAGAACAGTGAATAATGGTGCTGCTACAGATAATATTTTAACGCGAGATTCTAGTGGTAACATCCGTAGACGTACTGCAGCCGAAATTGTTGCTGCTGGTGGCGGAAGCGATGATAACATTTACTCTACAAGTGGTACTATTACTGGTAACAGATCCATTATACAAAACAACTTCGATGTTAATTTTGATGATGACACCTTTGTTATTGATGGTAGTACTGACAATGTTGGTATTGGCATTTCAAACCCTAATATTGATTTAGCTATTGGAGACAATGATACTGGGCTACAACAACAAGGTGATGGTATGTTAGCCATCTACTCTAATAATAATGAAAGAGTAAGAATAAGCAATAACGGTAATGTTGGTATAGGCACTACGCTTCCTGAAGAAAGACTGCATGTTAATGGTAACAGTAGATTAGGAACTAATGTTTCTCGCGATGGAGATTTTAGACTGAACGAAATGGGTACTGGTAACAGAAACTCAAGGATTCAATTCTACACGGATTCTGACACCGCCAACGATGCCGAAATTATTAGAAATAACGGTGAAGATGGTAATTTTATTATTGATAATGAAGGGAATGGTATTATGTATTTACGTAACCGTGGCACCGGACAAATAAGGCTTGGTACTAACAACACAGATGACCTCATTATTGAAGATGGTGGTAATGTGGGGTTAGGTATAACTGCCCCTACTGCTAAATTAGATATTGGGGGCACAGCTAGAATTAGAACCGTCAATATTGGAGATGACAGTGACTATATTTTAACTAGAGATTCTAGTGGTAACATTCGTCGTAGAACTGCAGCTCAGATTGTTGCTGCTGGTGGTGGTAATGATGATAATATTTACAGTACTAACGGCACCATTACTGCAAATAGATATATTACTCAAAACAACTTCGACGTCAATTTTGACGCCAGCACACTGGTTATTGAAGGGGACGAAAATGAAGTTGGTATCGGTACCAACAGCCCTACAGCAAAACTTGATGTTAATGGTACAGCTAGAATTAGAACAGTGAATAATGGTGCTGCTACAGATAATATTTTAACGCGAGATTCTAGTGGTAACATCCGTAGACGTACTGCAGCCGAAATTGTTGCTGCTGGTGGCGGAAGCGATGATAACATTTACTCTACAAGTGGTACTATTACTGGTAACAGATCCATTATACAAAACAACTTCGATGTTAATTTTGATGATGACACCTTTGTTATAGATGGTAGTACTGACAATGTTGGTATTGGCATTTCAAACCCTAATATTGATTTAGCTATTGGAGACAATGATACTGGGCTACAACAACAAGGTGATGGTATGTTAGCCATCTACTCTAATAATAATGAAAGAGTAAGAATAAGCAATAACGGTAATGTTGGTATAGGCACTACGCTTCCTGAAGAAAGACTGCATGTTAATGGTAACAGTAGATTAGGAACTAATGTTTCTCGCGATGGAGATTTTAGACTTAACGAAATGGGTACTGGTAACAGAAACTCAAGAATTCAATTCTACACGGATTCTGACACCGCCAACGATGCCGAAATTATTAGAAATAACGGTGAAGATGGTAATTTTATTATTGATAATGAAGGCAATGGTATTATGTATTTACGTAACCGTGGCACCGGACAAATAAGACTTGGAACTAACAATACAGATGACCTCTTTATTGAAGACGGTGGTAATGTAGGCATAGGTTTAAGTAACCCTGATGCTAAGTTAGATGTTAATGGTACAGCTAGAATTAGAACCGTCAATATTGGAGATGACAGTGACTATATATTAACTAGAGACTCTAGTGGTAACATTCGTCGTAGAACTGCAGCTCAGATTGTTACTGCTGGTGGTGGAAGCGATGATAACTTTTATTCTACAAGTGGTACAATTACTGGAAATCGCAATATCATTCAAAATAACTTCGACGTCAATTTTGACGCCAGCACACTGGTTATTGAAGGGAACGAAAATGAAGTTGGTATCGGTACTTCAAATCCAACAGCTAAGTTAGATGTTAATGGTACAGCTAGAATTAGAACCGTAAATAATGGAGATGACAGTGATTATATTTTAACTCGAGATTCTAGTGGTAATATTCGTCGTAGAACTGCCGCTCAGATTGTTGCTGCTGGTGGTGGTAATGATGACAATATTTACAGCACTAACGGCACAATTACAGGGAACCGTATAGTGAATTTAAACACCAATACTATTGATTTTAGTGGTAGTGCTAATGATGCATTTCAAGTTGATGGATCTACATTTACCATAGATGCAGACACGAACAGAGTTGGAATTGGCATGACCGATCCCGAAGAAAGGTTAAATGTTAATGGCACTGTTCAGGTTGGAAGAAGTACAAATACACATGCCCAAATTGCAACAAATAGAATTGAAACGGGAAGAAATACAGGCTCAGTCGCACTTACAGCAAATGATAGTGGAGGAAACGCAAATATCACATTCAACAACACTTCAAGAATTCCAGATGTGGATGGAAATGCTGCGCGAATAAGTGTTAATGTTGATAGCAACATAAATGCAGCCATGTCATTTGAAATAGCAGAAAACGTAACAGCCGGAACAGCCATAACAACAAGTACAGGTATGAGGTTAACCACGACAGGTTTAGGCATAGGAACAACTGCACCTACACAATCATTAGATGTTAACGGTAATGCAAGAGTACGTGAATTGACTGGCTCAGGTAACCGAATCGTCTATGCAGACAGCGAAGGTGTTTTATCCACGCGTTCCACACGAAGTGCTACATTCGCCAGAGGTACATCTGCTAACTATAATAGTTCTGATGATTGGCGAAGAATAACGGGTAATTCACCATCAATAAACGTAGTAAACGGAGACGTTATTTTGGTAAATTGGTCAACTATTGTAAAATTAACTGGTTCTAGCACTACCGATACATTAAACTTTGAAGTCCGCTTAACAGGTACTGGAGGTTGTTCTAACGTAAACTTATCTGGTGGCACTTTTTCAGAAGTCAGAAATGATGATTCTCTAGGCTATGGAGGTACTAGTGGTACCGCGAGCACATGTGATGGAAACTATACCATTGCACTTTGGGCAAGAAACATTGGTACTGATAATTGGTCGTATAATGAATCTAATATTACTGCAACAGTGAATTAATTCACCTTAAAAAATATTTACAACAAAAGTCAAGATGGATTTAAAATTCATCTTGACTTTTCTTTTATCTATTAATAGATACTGTTTTTGGTAAAAAGCATTAAAACTTACTTTTCAAATTATTGCCTATGCCTAATTTAGTTTTTCGACTTAAGTCATCGTAAAATAAAGAATCTACGTATGACCTGGTAATCATATACCTTTTTTAAAATATCAAAACTTGTATACCGTAAAATTATTGATAATAAAGGCCGCTCGAATATCACAATAACCTAATTTAAGGTAATCAATCCAGCAATAACAGCCTTGTTTTTACTGTAGACTTCAAAAACATTGTTAATCAAGAGGTATCACATCATAAGCTATGTGATTTTTATATAGAGCTTAAACGCAAAGCCACACAAACAGTCCATAAATCAGGGCTTATAGTAACATCCTGAATAAGACATATTAGAATTTTGTTAGATAACATAACAGTAAATAAAAACAGCTCACAGCACTAGTTCTTACCTTCTTAATTGAAATTCACCCAAGGTTTTCATAAGATTTTGGTCTTATTGCCAAATAAACTTAACCATGTGTTTATAAACAAACCTCGTCATTAAAGTGTATTACCAATCACGCTAAAGTCTTCAAACTTTAGACTGTATAAATGTATGTTTAAACTAGGCATGCCATATTATGGCAGTTCATATATTTCAAATTGAAACGTATCATTTTCGAAGACCAAAAATATAATCTAACAATCACATCATATTAAAACGAATAGTACAACATCAAATTATATAGGAAAAGATTAGGCTCTATTTGGGTCCTAAGTTTTACCTCTAGAAATTAAATACACATCGTATTGTATTTAGAAGATCGAAAGCATTCATTTCTTATTTCCTATAGATAGTCTATGGTAGACAATTCATACTATTTTATTTCTGAGAAACAATTAACTTTTTAGAGAAAGATGTATTTCCTCTAATTTTAATTTTTGTGATATAAATACCGTCACTTAAATTTTTTGAAGAATACTGATAACTATCCTTTAGAGATGTGATCTCATAATTAATAACTTCTCTACCATTAATATCATATATGATAAATGACTCTATATCTACAAAGTTAGGGTTCAATAAAGTAAATAATGCATTGTCATTATCAATAAAGATATCAAACTGCTCTTTTAGCCTCATATCTTGACTTAATGCATTATTACTGGTAAATACGATTTGAAATCTGCTAGAAAAGTTTCCGGCTTCAATATTTAACAAATAATCTTGTTGCGTTAAATCTATATAGGTATTGTTAACCATATCATGTAAATAAATAGCCTGAGTTTCGTCAAAGTTCTGAACATCAAAAATGCTAAATTTTAATGGCTGCTGACCATTAGACGATACCGTTATAGGTATTGCTAAATCTGTTGAAAACGGGCTTGCCTGAATAGAATACGCCTCATCACCTAAAACCCAAAAGGCATCAGATGGTCCTTTACCTGGTAATTTAGCCTCTAAGCCATAATCAAAACCAGAAGTAGCCATATCATTAAAATTATGCACTAGCTGTCTCGTAATTTCATCATTAAACGTAATATTTAAACGAAATCTCTTAAAGTCATCTGGTACGATATTTAATCCATATTCATTATATACATCCTCATTTGAATTTGTGCTAGATGCCGATTTTTGAACACTAGCACTTCTAAAAAACACACTATTATTATCTGAAATTTTTTCATAGACTCGATGTGCATTTTTGACATAGACACTTGAACCTGTTGGTATTCCACTTGCGCCTTCCACCATGAAACCTTGACCAATAGGAATATAGCGTTTCGAAATTTTTGTTCCCATATTTCCACCTGGAGATGGCGCTAGTACAACAGGATTACCGCTACCATCATATGCAGAAAACATAGCATTCACAAAACTCTCCATACCAGTATCAGAAATCGTATACGAGGCATAACCACCAACGTAATCAGCAATATTATGCGAACCTTCATCCCTCTGTTCCCAAAAATATAAGGCTCCAGTCGTAGCTGGATGTGGTGAAGGCCCATTGTTTAAAGTTGTATTCTGCGGATCATGTATAAATAATAAGGCATCAATAGCAGATGGATAAGGGTTCCCGATTAGCGTAAACTGCTCGGCTGTCACTAAGTTACTAATGGTACCATTATTCGCCTTTCCTCTAAAATCATAAAGCTGTTTATTAGTGCCTGTCACGCCTTTCATCGTAAAACCTAAACCAGGTAAAATTGGTAAAGTTGAACCTACATAATTCCAATCGGCATAGTCATTAGACGTACTAAAAGTGTATAACCAACGGTTAGAAATTGTTAATGAAGGGGAAGAAAACCCATCAAAACTTGAAGTAAAAGCAACATCCACACTTGAAATTAATCCTGTTGGATCTTGCACTGTAATATTATTTGTTGCCTCATCAATAAGATTAACCCGCGAAGCTTCATTTCCTAGTGCCATAGAATTATTTCCTACTGGCGAACACCAATAGTTATATGTATAATTACTAGAATTACCCGTTTGGTAGACACTCAATTCTCCTATACCTGTATTTAAAGATGTTTCTTCTCCTTGAATAAGTTGAGCTTCTTCTCTTAAATAAAATTTAGAATCTGATTCTCCTAATGTAATGGCGTTATTAACAAAAACAATCTCATCATTTACAAAGATAAAATTATCATGTCTTACACTGAGTTGCGCATATGATAACAGTGACACAGTAGAAAACAATGACACCACTATGGTTTTACGCATATTGAACTTTAGCATATTGAAATGGTTTTTAAAACCTTCAGAATGTTTGAAAAATAGATGCTTAATTAACATAACAACTTAATAATTAGATTTAAATTAATTCAAATTTCACTTATTGATGGAAGCGAAATTCTTTAATACAATTTTGCGTTTTGTCGGATTATTTTGCATTTCAACGAAAATACTAATTTTTTTAATATAAGAAAATTTTTTGCGCATTATTTAAATAAAAACCAGCACTTTCCGTGTGTTTTATAGTTAAAGAGTAAATATTGTAGATAATATATATAAAATAGAAGCCTTTATCCTACAATATAAAAAAACGACAGAAATTTAATTTAGAGTTACAATAATTATGTTACAGTAGGAATAGAAGTCTGCAAACCTCCTTAGTGTCTATCATCAATAGCATAAAACAGAAAAGTAAACGCATAAAAAAAAACGATTTAGAATCAACTAAATCGTTTTACTAGTAGCGGGAACAGGACTCGAACCTGTGACCTTCGGGTTATGAATTTGATATTTTGCCCGAAAACTAGCCCCTAAATGGCTTTTCGCAATAAAATCGTGTACTTAATCGTGTACTCTTATTTATAATTACTTTCATAACTCAATTATACAATAATTGTAGTACATATATTTAAGGACAAAAAAAACCCTTTGAGCCATACGTTATAAATATATAGCTCAAAATTTCACTATATTTGAGCTATAAAAGTTAAAATTATAGCTCATGGCACGAAACACCTGGAATTGGCAACAACACAACTGGCCAAATTTTACATACAATGTAGATGCTCTAAATACTTTAGAATTAAAATTTTCTCAAAACACAGGTACAGTTCTTGGTGCGTTTAAACATGTTAATGACAATGAGAAGGAACAATTAATCATTGAAATCCTATCTAACGAAGCTATAAAAACTTCTGAAATAGAAGGTGAGTATCTAGACAGAGACAGTATTCAATCCTCTATTAAGAAAAATCTAGGATTAAAAGTTGATAAAAAAAAGATAGCACCTGCCGAATATGGTATTTCAGAAATGATGGTTGATTTATACCAAAACTTCTCAAAACAACTTTCTCATAAAGACCTATTTAATTGGCACAAAATGCTAACCAATGGTAGAAGAGATTTAAATGATATTGGTAAATATCGCACACATGAAGACCCAATGCAAGTAGTGTCTGGCAGATTAGACCAACCAACTGTACATTTTGAAGCACCACCATCATCTAATATGCATAAAGAAATGGAACAGTTTATACACAAATTTAATACAACGTATGTCAAATCAGAAGGTAATGTATTACCAATTGCCAAAGCAGGTATTACACATTTATATTTTGTATGCATACACCCTTTTGAGGATGGTAATGGTAGAATTGCACGTGCTCTTGCAGAAAAATCTATAGCACAAAGTGTAGGACAACCCACTCTTATCTCATTATCAAAAACTATAGAAAGCAATAAAAAAGCTTATTACAATGCACTTGCAAACAATAATAAAGACTTAGACATTACAGATTGGTTAATATATTTTGGTCAAACTATATTAGATGCACAAGAAGACACTTTAAAACTAATTGACTTCCTAATAAAAAAAGCAAAATTCTTTGACCGTTTTAATAAAATAATGAACGACCGTCAATTAAAGGTTGTTACCAGAATTTTTAATGCAGGACACCAAGGCTTTCATGGAGGGTTAAGCGCTAGTAATTATACAAAAATTGCTAAAACTTCTGCATCTACAGCTACTCGTGATTTAAAAGATATGCTAGATAAAAATATATTTATTAAAACAGGCGAACTTAAAGGCACTCGGTATTGGCTGAATTTGTAGTACTTTATTTTTTTATACCATCAAATAGAATCTCTATCAATACCTTTAAATAATTCATCTTCTTTTTCTATTAAACGATCATACCAATCTGCTTTATCTTTTATCCATAAAAGCAAGTCTTCAAGGTTTAGATAGTGCTTTTTTCTATCCGGATTTCTTAAGTGAAGACCATTTAGAAACCTGCACTTTACCAGTATAAATTTTAGGTTCGGAATAATTCAATTTCATTGGAAAACCGTGTACGTTTTGTAAAAGTAAGAAAATAGAAGACATAAAAAACGGATTGTGAGACACAATCCGTTGAATTTATTAGCATAAAGCTTTGTAGCGGGAACAGGACTCGAACCTGTGACCTTCGGGTTATGAGTTTGATATTTTGCCCGAAAACTAGCCCCTAAATGGCTTTTCGCAATAAAATCGTGTACTTAATCGTGTACTCTAATTTATAATTAATTTCAAAACTCAAATATACATTAATTGTAGTACATATATTTAAGGACAAAAAAAATCCTTTGAGCTATACGTTATAAATATATAGCTCAAAATTTAACTATAATTGAGCTATAAAAGTTAAAATTATAGCCCATGGCACGAAACATCTGGAATTGGCAACAACACAACTGGCCTAATTTTACACACAATGTAGACGCTCTAAATACTTTAGAATTAAAATTTTCTCAAAACACAGGTACAGTTCTTGGTGCGTTTAAATTTGTAATACTTTACTTTTTTATACCATCAAATAGAATCTCTATCAATACCTTTAAATAATTCATCTTCCTTTTCTATTAAAGAGTCATACCAATCTGCTTTATCTTTTATCCATAAAAAAATAGCCGATTTAAAAAGAAAAACCTAGATGAACATTTTTAACTATACCAATCATACTCTATAATTTAATAATAGACTTTTACTTTCTTACCAATAAAAACTTTATAAAAACCTGAGTAGTAGCAGTTTTTAAGAGTTTTTCCAATTGGGCTTTCTAAATCAATCCTCAAATTACTCCTAACCGTTTTTAGTTTACAAAATCCTAATTGAGTACTATATATTAAATTATTACACATATGATTTTCTAATGGAACAGACTCAATCTCATTTTTCTCAAGCTTACTCTTAAAACTCAAATATTGAGATAACATTTCATTTGAATTTTTAGATAAATGCTTAGTATAGCTTGCCGCTTCCTTATTTTCAATAGCCAATAACTCGAACATGTTTAGATATAGCAAATCCTTAAAGTAAATCATTTTTGATGACCAAGTCGCCGTGGATAATAATTGGTCTGCTAATATTAAGAGTTTTATTTTATCCTTTAACTTAATATGAAAATGATTCTCTTTTAATGCTAATAAAATAGGACATAAAGCATTTTTAATAACCATAGATAAAACACTTGTACTATCTAAATCACTAACATGCTTAATTGTTATAAAACTATGATTAACCATAATAGGTTCAGAAGGCTTTTCTGTAATTTTAAATGCTCCTTTACTATTCTCAATTAAAAATTGTAGTTTTTGGATTCTAGTTACGTCAATATAATAACTCACTTCATGATCTACAGAATCAACTTGACTTTCAGTTCTTTTCAATTTAAAGTTTCGCTCTAGTTTTGATAATTCATCTAATTGCTGATAACGTATTTTTATTTTACAAATTTCTTCATTATAACCTTCATTCCAAAAATGTATTAAAATATGACAACCAATGTAGAAGGCATTTAAAGTTCTCTCATCTAAAGGTCTATTTTTATCAATACGTTTACTTATTAAATCACAAACAGACAATAGTGTTTTATTTATTTTACGCTGAATACGTTCTCCCTCTTTTGTGTCAACAGTATATGTTTGTGTCTTAAGCTCAGGTAATTCTTCTACGCCATCATCACCAGCATCTATAGCTAGTTCTTCATTATTGTCTGATAATTCCTCGTTGCTATCTCTTATTTTAAGTACATCTAAAAACTCTTCAACCATAGACGTTATAGTTTCTGACGTCACCTGATCTTCTAATGTTAAACTTGCCCTTTTATTATACTCGTTTTCAGAAAGAATTTCTCCTTCATTATCTGACTCTACATTTTTAACTGGTGCTGATGTAAATGTGTTAGCACCCTCCTTTAAAACCTTCTCATCCTCTAAAAAATTTAAAACCAATTCATAATCTAAAGCATTAAAAATATCTAAATGCTCAAAACTTTGCAATTTTGCTAATCTTTCATCTGGATTAGACTTTTGCAGTACCTCATTTTTTTGAACAATTGCAAAAGTTGTAAGTCTTTCTTCTGACTTATCATCATAAAGTGCTACTTTAAAAAGATCGACTTCATTTTTAATATTCACTATGATTTCTTTGCTACATTGTACAACAGGAATTTCCTCTAACAATCTATTATCAGCACTATATAATTTTACAACTACAGATTTATCAATATTTTTATCTAAAAACAGTAATAGTTGTAATCCTTTTGTTTCAGCATGCCTTAATTTTATTCTTTTTTCACTAGTCAGCTTCTCTTCCGTTGATAATGTTTTTAATTCATTAATTTTCAAAGTACCTAGCTTAGGAATATCTACTCCTAATTCTGCAAAAAAGTCGCGAGGCTTTATTGTTTTTAGAACAACGACAGCTTCATCATTCTTAACTTTTCTATCACTAATGCCAAAAGCTTCTAATGTCGCATTTGCACTACCTAGAATAAATAATGTATAATCTTTATATTCTATTTGGACAGCTTTAGCATGTAATTTATTAATCCTATCTGAGTCATCTTTCTCAATCACTTGCGACCAATCTGAGAATTGACAAGTTTCTAACTTAAAATCAATAGGTAAACTACCATGACTCGTATCAACTATGCAATGTATATCCTTTGGTTGCAAATCTTTTATTAGCCTATCGATAAATGCACCTGACTTATTATAATATGGTGCAACAACCTTAATGCTTTCAGGTTGTTTTTGAATAGTACCAAAAACCTCATTATATAAAGAATCCGTCGATTTTGTGTAATGGAACTGGTATGAATCCTTGTCAAAATCCGCTAATAGTGAATCTGTTTTATCAAGTGACTGTATCCATTTAGCATGCTGTTCTATCCATTGTATCTTAGTTCTATTAATACTATGACTGTGTATTACAAAATCTTGGATGTAATTCCATGCTTGTTTAAATATGGGCTGTGCTTTTAACTTATCATTAGCTAAATAAAATGAAGCCCATATTTCGTCATTATAGAGCATTCCACTGGATGTTATATTACCACTACCTATAGATAAATACCCCCTAGTCTTACCCGCTAGAAACATCATTTTTGGGTGAAAAGCACCTGACTTATCCATTGGTGTAATACTGTAATTAACTTTATAATTTATATGATTATAAGCCGTATGTGAACCTAAATATTTCTCAAGCATTGCCGCATCTACAAATACATTAATATTAGTAACTCCTGCTGCTTTTAGTTTGGGTAAAACCAAATGCTCAAAAAACGACAAATCCATACTATAACTGGTTATTACACAACTATGATATTTGTTTTTACCAGTACCTATTAGTTCTAGAATATTAGCTCTTTCAATAATCATATAGATAAAGCTTCTAGTTTTAGCTGACCAAGTTCGGTAAGTTCCGTTTTATCTTTATGGATAAGATTAAGGTCTTTTAAAAAATCAACAAGAGTGTGTATTCTAGGCGATGAATATCCATATATAAATTTATCTACATAGCGTATCTGTCCTTCTTCTCTGTAAAACTTAGCACTATTTTGAGTTGCACTCAATTTCCTTAAAGCTACATAATAATGCCTATTAATGATGTAACGGGTTAAAAAGTAATGACTAAAATCTGAAATGGTTAATTGTTTTTTAGATTCAATATCTGCCATTGAAACGATAAAACTACTTGCTGAATGCATATTAAAAGTGTTAGCAAACTCTAAAATACTTTTATAATGTAGCCAATTCTCTAAATACAGCTTCTGAATTGCATAAAGTACAAAGCCCAATCTGTCAAACAGATCCTCCTCTTTACGAGCTGATTCAATTAATTGAGGAACCGAAAAACCCATAAACTGCTCTGTAATAAACAAATCTTGCTTAGGCTGCATACTTTCAGATTCAAATACAGCATCAAGTTTCTTAATTATTCCGTCAACAAGTTTTGTTTCATCTATCCAATTATCATGAGATTCGTCTTTAAGTATTAATAAAAAAATATCAAGAGCACTTGTACAGGCAACACTCCAAAATTGCTCCATCATATACAAATACCATAATTTCTCAGTCGTTGTGCTTAGCAAATCCCATTGCTTATCATATAGAGAAAAAGGTACATGGAGTTGATTATACTTTTGGTTGTTATCGGCATCATTAAAACTTTGCAACACCAATTTTATAGTTTCTTTTCTATAAAAAGTATCTATTTTAAGTTTTGGGTTATCAACACCAGAAAACAATTGCCAGAATAATTTTTGTTCATTGCTATTATTAGGAATAAGTTGCATATCGAAATCCGTTTTTAAGTCATTTAAAGCTAACTTAGAAATACTATTATCTTCTATAGCTTTAATAAAAACAGGAAGATTGGACGCTGTATTCTCTATAAAGGCATCAGCCAATTTTTTTCCTGACACTTTGGTCTTATTCTCAAAATCAGTACGAATATACAAACCGTTAATAGAGCCTTGATCTGCCAAAATCCCTAATTGCTTTACTGAACTAATATAATACTGACCAAGCACGCCACGACTGTTATTCCAATATGAACCGACACTAGTATCCCCTTCTTGTGTCCCCTTCTTTAATTCTATAACCTCGTCTGAAATTTCATAGATATGCTGTGCTTTTGTAATACCTGGCACACCACCTTTTTGGTTATGCGCTGAAATAAGTGCTAATATAAATTCTGCACGCCTTAAATAACTGTTTTGTTGTTTCACAGATGTGCTACCAATATGTGCAGCATACCATTGAAAAAACCAACTATAAAACGAATAATAACGAATACGTTGTGTTACATTATTAAGTCCTGGAAGTAGACATTCAAAGATACGCTCACTTGTAATGTTTAAACCTAATTGATCTAGACCTGTAATGGGATAATGCGGTTTACCTAAATAAGGTGCTTTAACTTGATTAGTTTGTAATTGGATTATACTCATAAGTTATTTAATCAATTTCAATTGCCTAGCTATATCCTGAGTATACTTCGCCATTGGCCTCTTTCCTAGTTCTTCTGCTTTTGTATAATTCCCAACCAATAGTCGATCTATTATTGTCGGATCGGGAAAAAGTTTTGAGTAGCTTTTTTCAAGCATACTTCTATAAGTTTGTGGGTTTGCTTTTGCTTTTAATACAAGTTCTTCTGCAACATCAACATGACTTCCATACACCGCTTCAATTTGAAACAACTCATTATGATTTTTAAGTAAATTAGAATCCCCTGTAGTCGATTCTAAATCCACTTTTAGATGCTTTAATTCACACTTGACTAAATATTTTATTATTGATTTATCATCAATTTTGAAATTAAATAAATCTAAATCATTAGTTGTGGTATATAGTTCAAACAAAGCCTCTTTACTCCCTTTAGCTAAATTACAATTGGCACAAGTTGGATAAAGATTAAAAAAAGAAGTACACAAGAAGGGATATTTCGACTTCGGGTAATAATGATCTAATTGAAGTTTCGCTAAAATTTGTTTTACTCTTCGCTTTTTTTTGTCATAGAATTTCTTTTCAATAACTAAGGTCGACTGAGCATTACAATAAACACATGTTTTTAAATTTGAGTTCAATAAATAGTTTGGAAATTCTTTGCTTCTCAAATCTTCATATCTCATTGCCCTAACAACTTCCTCATGAAAACTAATCTTAGATGAACCTATTTTTTTTTCCAATTCATGAGGCTTTAATATTTTATTAAACTTCGTTATAAAAGTTTTCATTTCAATTGGATTTGCATTTAGCAAATCTTCATAATTTAAAATGATATTCTTTACATAAGTTTTATATTTATGAGACCTTTTATTTCTTAATTTTCTTAATCTATCAATGGGCAACTCAAAAGACTTGTCTCTCTTTTCTATGAAAAGATTTTTATTAAAAATCTCAACCTCATTTTGCAACTCGTTTGTTACTTTAATCCTCCTCATTACTTATTTTTTTTAATTGACCCTCCAACTCTTTGATTTTCAATCGCAACAAATCTTTGTCATTATACAGAAACTTTTTATTAAATAATGATTGGACTCTCTCCTTTATTAAGGGCTCATCTATAATCCCAATTAATTTTTTAGCCTTTTTCTCATTCCATTCTTTAATATTTTTAACATTCTCGGCCGAAATTTCCTCTTCGACGTCAAAAGTTAAATAGTTAACTAAATCTGTAATTACTTCTTCAGCAAATTCACCCATGAAGCCATCTTCTAAAAAGAAACTGTCTGCAAGAAGATCGTGAATATTTGCGCCAAAAGTTTTTTTATGACAAACCTCATCCGTATTAAGTATATAGGTTTCTCCACTATCTTTCTTAGAAAGATAAGTTACATTATTCTTTGGTATGTCAGATAGTGTTAACGGATCGTGAGTAGTAAATATAATTTGAATATCTGCTTCCAAAGTTTTAAAAAACTTCGGCAAAAAAGAGACAATGGATTTAACAAAAGATTTTTTCCATTTTGGATGATAACCCATATCGGCTTCATCTAATAAGATGATATAGAAATCTTTCTTTTCTATACTTTCTAAATCTATTAATTGCTTTTTGAAATAATAATAAATTCGAGAATAAAAATTTAACAAAGCTGTTTCACCAGAACTCAAATCTCTCTCAGAAGGTTCATAATTGACTAATCCTTCTATACGCTCACTCTTTTTAAATAAAACTTTTCCATTTGTATCTTCTATACCTCCATAATATTGATCTACTTTATTTAAGAATCGAGTATGATATTCAATTAATCTTCTTGTTTGTTCAAGATTCAAATAAATAGATTTATAACTCCAATCAAAATTCCTGGTATCTCTATCATTTTCAGCTTCTAAATTATCAATTAAATCAAATAAATAATTGACCATGTCTTTAGTCTCTTCAATAGGTAAAATTTGAGATTTATTAACTCCTATTTTAAAATAGTGAAGTTCAAGAAATTTAAATAGGGCTTCTCTTGAATCCAAATTTTCGATTAACTCATTAAATTCTTTTGAATTGATTTCAAGAAATCCCTCTTGTAAATACTGATTAGTCTTTTCCATTTGCTTAATCAGCATACAAATCACATCCATAATTAAATTATTCTTAAACAAATTTTTCTGAAGCTCAACCAAGCTATAACCTTCATATCTATTCTGATTAATAGTTGTTCTTTCTTTACTAATTAAATTATATAAAGGTTGTAATGAATATTGCAAATCCATAGGTGTGTTATGGAATTGAATTTTATCATTTGAATTATCTACATCAATTTTGTATCGTATAAATGAAATTCTTGAACGCTCAATTTCTGGAAAGTCAAAAAAACTTTTCAATCCTAAAGCATATTCAGAAGACTGAAATTCAAGTATTCTCAAAGAGTTCTGAGATTTCAACCAACGTTTAGGATTTATGTCTTCACTACCTAAAAACTTACCTTTAGAAGCTTCAAAATCTTCTTCTAAAATTGTATCATAACTTAAATCAATTCCGTTTAGTGGTTCTTTAAAGTCTAAATATGGTGAGTAATATAAAGTATCAAAACTTAGGTCTATAGAACTTTCAATAAAATCACAACCAAATACCATTGATGAACTAACGGTGTACGTTGAACTCCCTTTTTCTAAAAACAAGATAAAATTATAACCATATCCTTTTCCTTTTAAAAAATCAATTAAGTCTCTTAATAATGTAGTTTTACCTGTACCATTTTTTCCAACAATAGCGGATACTAATTCTAAATTATCAACGGAATAAAAATTCTCTATAAAACTTTTATTTTGTTTTCTAGTAATTCCAAGAATATTTGAGAAATCATAAATAAACCTTCCTCCAAAATTTATTGTTTGTGGCTTATCAAATAAATTGTGGTTTTCTAGGTAAATAGAAGCTAAATACATTTGTTATTTCGTTTTATAAGATTCATTACCCTCAGCCACCATACCCAACTCTTGCTCCACCTCACCAAGATTCCCATCTGCATGGGAATGCGCTATGCGCACCTGCCCATTCATTAACATAGGCAACAACCAATCTCTAAGCTCTGAGAGTTTTTGGTTTTGTTTAAGAACATTGTTGATTTTTATATAAATTGGATTAATTATCTGATGAAAATTTTGGAATAAATCACTACTTGGTATTGCAAAATTTAAGGCTTTTAATTTTCCTTGTGTAATAAGTGGCTGTGCAGAACCACCAGCAATCTTGGAATAATTAATCCCTTTTAACGCTAATAATAGCCACCACAAATATTCATTTTTTTTCGGTTGGGACGTAACAGCGTTATCAGTAATCCAACATGAATCAATTGAATAATGTACTTCCCCATAATTTGCACCTACTCTACCAATTGCTATAACAGGTTTATCAAATAGGAATTTATCTGTTTTTCCAACAATTCCATTTGAACCAAAAACAGGAAACTCTCCATTATCATCTAGAAGATTCTTTTTCATTCCTTTTCCGTTTTTAAAATCTGCGCAAAATTCCAGTTCTTTGACATCCCAACCCTCAGGAATCTCACGTTTCAACACTTCATTAAAAACCATTTTGCCACCAGACGATTTATAAGGTTTACCATTAGCATCAGGAAAATCGAACTGTACAAACCAATAATCGTAAAGCGTTTTTGCCATGGCTTCTAACTCTTGGTTTATTTTGTTGTTGACTTCTATTTTGGCATCTAAATCGGAAAGGACTTTGGCTATTTGTTTTTGAATACTTTTTTCAAACTTAACAACAACAGTTTCTCTAATTGAAGTCATTGTTATGTTTGGTTGAGCAGAGCCCTGTTTACCTTTAAAGAGTTGTAATTGACCGTATTTACTCGATAAATAATAATAAAGATAATGTATATCTAAAGTATCATCTAGTAGCTCTACCTTAGCCACATTGCTTCCTAAATGACATTTGAAATCGTTTCTAAAAACAGCTAGCTCTCCTAACTTACTTCCAACATAAGGAATTACAAGACATTGCTTGTCTAACACGCTTCTTGGTAAAGCATCTGAAATTTCTATTGGAATATACCAATCAAAAACATATCTTACTTTTCCGTCTTTGACATTTTTTCCTATAACTAAAGGAACATCATTAACTTCATGTGTAGCGTTATGTTGTATATATTTGGTATGTTCAAAACCTGCCAATTTCGTAACAAAGCTAATTTCTCCTAAAGTAATAGTATCATTAATCATACTTTAAACTCTTTAAGTTCATTTGGATCTCCTTTTCTAAACTTTTAGATTCGACAAATAGGCTTTCTAAATTGCTTTCAAACCCATTCATTTTAGCTGCAAACTCTTCCGCAGTAATATCTATGTATTCTATTTTAACTTCAAAATATTGTCCTGCACTTAGGCTGTAATTTTTGGCTTTTATATCGTCGTAAGACACCACAACAGAAAAATCGTCTTTGGCTTCTTTCGCATTAAACACATTTATAATTTGTTGTTCCTCGGCTTCGCTTAAAACGGTTTTTTGGTTTTTACCTTCTTTTACTTTGGTTCCTAAATTAGAGGCATCTACCAACACCACATCTTTTATATTGGTTTTATCTAAAAACAAAATACTAACGTTGGTTCCTGTAGTTGCAAAAATATTAGAAGGCATAGACACTACACCTGCTAGCATTTTACTTTCTACTAG
Source organism: Winogradskyella eckloniae (assembly GCF_013249045.1). Lineage (GTDB taxonomy): Bacteria > Bacteroidota > Bacteroidia > Flavobacteriales > Flavobacteriaceae > Winogradskyella > Winogradskyella eckloniae. The sequence goes on along the minus strand of NZ_JABRWP010000003.1, from coordinate 57,225 downwards.
TTTTTGTCTAATTTTTTTATCGATACCAGATTGTGCAGTTATAAAACCTGTAGGTACTACAATAGCCGCTTTTCCTTTTGGGGTTAAGCTGTGCATAATGTGTTGTATAAATAGCAAGTAAATAGCCATAGAGTCTTTCTTGCTTTTAGGAATATTGGGTATGCCTGCAAAAAAGCGTTCTTTATTGGCTTTGCTGTCTAAATCTGCACTGTAATCGCTAAAATCTAACTTAAATGGTGGGTTGGACACTATATAATCAAACTGTTCTAACTGTCCGTTGTCTTGTTTGTGATACGGACTTAAAATAGTATTGCCTTGTATAATGTTTTGTATGGAATGTACCAGATTGTTTAAAATAAGGTTTAAACGCAATAAGGCAGACGATTTTTGCGAGATGTCTTGCGAGTAAATGGTACACTTATCTTCGCCAATGGCGTGTGCAATATTCATTAACAAGGTTCCCGAACCTGCACTTGGGTCGTAACAGGTTACGTTGTTTACATTGTCTCCTGTAACCAAACAAGCAGCCATAATTTTGGCTACAGCGTGTGGTGTAAAATACTCGGCGTATTTACCTCCAGAATTGGTATTGTAATCTTTTATTAAATACTCGAAAATAGTAGCAAAAAAATCGAATTTTTGCGTGAATATGTGTTCAAAACTAAATGTGGTTAGCTTGTTTATTAAGGCTTTGCAGAAATCATCTTTTTTATCGGTAACATATTTACTTAGGTTTTCGAACAATACTACTTTTTCGCCACCTTGTGTAAGTACCGAGAAAATAGCGATATTATCTTTAGCTACGCTAACTAAGGTTTCATCGAAAATGGCAGCGAAATTGTCTTTGTTTTGTTGCTCAAACAAACGCGACAATAGGTTTTTAGGAGCGATGCGTGCGGTATTTTCGCTTATTTGCATGGTTAGCATTTCTAAATCGTCCTCAGAATACGTTTTAAGTGCATCGTCAAAGTTTTCGGCTTTTGCTAATTCGGGTTCTAGTTGTTTTAGTTCGTAAACGTATTTATCGTTTAAGAATTTATATAAAAATACTTGGGTTATTATTTTAAATTCGTTGCCGTCATTTCCTAAACCGTAATTGGCACAGACGCTTTTTAGGTCGTCTATAAGTGCTTTGGTTTGGGTTTCAAATTGTGTGGTACTTGTCATTATATTTAATCTCTCTTATTTAATTGCTGTTATTTCTGTTTAATACACTAATTACCAAACGTGTTACGGTTTGCATTTCGTCTGGTTTGCTAGATGCTATAAACAGCGTTAAACTGGCTAAGGTATCGTTACTAATTATGGGTTGTTGCTCACTATTAAACAACATATTGTTTTGTTGCAAAAACTTTAAAAAACAAGCAGCAGCTATACGTTTGTTGCCATCTACAAATGAGTGATTTTTAACTACTAAATATAGAAGCATGGTTGCCTTTTCTTCTATGCTTGGGTAAAAATCGTCGTCTCCAAATCCTTTTGCTATTTGTGCCACAGAACTCTGGAAGCTTTTATCTTTTTCTTTTCCAAAGACATCAGAATCAAACTCCGTTAGCATTTGATTAATTATCTCCTGATAATCGTCTAAACTAGGGTAACTAGCTTCTGTTGTTGTTAGTCCTTTAGCATCTAATTCTTCATGATCATAATCATCTAACAAGCTTAAGCCTTTAGCAAAGGTTTCTAAAATTATATTGTCTGAAGCCTTTTCTTCAATAGCTTTGCTTACTGTTCTAGTTAAAATATGAATCCCGTCTTTTAGTAGCTTTACTTCTTGTTCTTTTTGTGCTAATCGTTTTTCATTAAGCGCATAGCCTTTAACTAAATAATCTTTTAAAATAGCATTTGCCCATTTTCTAAAAGCAGTTCCTTTTTTAGAATTTACCCTATAACCTACGGAAAGAATTGCATCAAGATTATAAACATTTATTGTCCTTTTAACTTCTCTTTCCCCTTCTTGTTGAACTTGTGCAATTTTTGCACTAGTTGCCTCTTTATCTAATTCATTAGAACTATATATATTTCTTAAATGACGACCAATAGAAGTTCTATCGGTATCAAACAGCGCTTCAAGTTGATATTGGTCTAGCCAAATAGTTTCTCCTTCTAGTTTTACATCTATTGTAATACCAGAATCTTTATCTTGATAGATTACTATTTGACTATCCTTACTCATTTACTTTTTTTTGAACTGTCGTATATTTTGCGACAATTAATATTTTAACTTCTATTAAGCAACGTAACCGTTGTATTCGTTCATGTATTCTTTTACTATAAGGCTATTAATGCGTCTTACATCAGTTGTATTAATGTCAATTTTTTGTTCTTTTTTAAATTGGCTAACAACTAAACGCATCATCATTTTTTCTACATAACTCTCGTTTTCTAATAACTTAGAGTTTTGCAAAATCTCTTTATCTACTGCTGTTTTTAATCCTATTAAGGCGTCAAACAGTTTGCGTTCGCTATCGGTTAATGGGTCTTTTTCCATTAAACGTTTATGAATACGTGCATATTTAGCATCGTAATCGTATTTAGCTTTCAGTAATTGGTTTTCACGTTCTAGCTTTTTGGCTTTGTCATAGATTTCGTTTAAAGCTGTTATGTTCGCTTCCATTTCTTCTTTAGTGACTTCGCTTAAATTCTTCTTTTTAAACAAACGTTCTAACTCCTCACGTAAAGAAATAAAGATAGGATCTTTCTGGTCGAAGTTTCCTGCTAACATTTCTCTTGTATTACCTAAGGTGTTTTTCAGTTCGTCTGCCAATATCATTTCTTCTTCTTTCACTTTGGTAAAAGCAAAAATGACATCTTCTAAAGCTGTGTTTAAAATGTTATCGGTATCTACATTGTTTTCTAAAGCAATTCTTGTGTTTATTAGGGCTAACCTATCGTTAGTTAATCGTGCTAAAACAGATAGTTTTCTAAAATCTAATTTTTCGAGTAATTCAAAATTACCAGACAAACGAATGAGGTTATATAATTCTTTTGAATTGTTTAGGACTTTAGCAATTTGACGAATTTCGGAACGTTCGTTTATTTCTGAAATTTGCTGAGTAAAAACCTCTTTATTATGCGTGTCAAATTTGAATAAAACATCCTTTATTTCTTCAATCTCTTCTTTTATCTCTTCAGGCTTTTTAAACAGATTAGAATAATGTTGCATTTCATCTCCTAACTCACTTTGCAGCTCATTAAAGTAATCTTGATTGGTTTTATCGAACTCTTTCTGTATATCTGCAAAATCAACTACATAACCGTATTTATGCGTTTTGTAGGTTCTATTAACACGAGTCAATGTTTGCAGTAGGTTATGCGATTTTATCTTTCTTCCTATATAGAGTTTCTTTAAGCGTTTGGCATCAAAACCAGTTAATAGCATATTATAAACAAATAGAAAATCGAGCTTTCCAACTTTAAAATCGGACACCCAATCTCTTCTGTCTTGTTTGGTGCCAATATCATGTAAAATAACCTGTGCTTTGTTTACTTTGCTTTCTTCTTTTTTCTTGTTGCCATAACTAGCAGGTTCTTCTGCTGCTTGATCAAATAATGTATCAGACTTATCAGCATACTTATCGTCAAAAATCTCTTGCATCATTTTAGCTTGATCAGAAGAATCACAAACTACCATACCGCCAATGCTATAATCGTTCATAGAGATTCTAGCTTGTTCCATATCTTTAACAATATAGTCTAGCATAGGTTCTACAAATCTATGGTCTGCATAGAGTTTCTTTTTATCAATATTACCTTGTAATACTTTAATGTTTTCGAGTGCTTCTTGTAGTACAAGCTTGTAATTGGTTTCAATTTCTTCACGGATTAATCGTAAAGTGTAACCATCTTTAATAGATAGGTTGTAATAGTATTTATGAATATAATCGCCAAATAGCGTTCTAGAGTTATATTCTGAACCTAGTAAAGGTGTACCTGTTAGTCCTATTTTGATGGAATGCTTATCTGCCAATTCTAAATTGGCTAAAAAGCTACCTTTAGGGTTATAACTACGATGTACTTCGTCTAAAAAGAAAACACGTTGTACACTCAGATTGTAATCGTTGTTTTTAATAACATCAGGATCATCTTTAAACTTCTGGATATTTACAACTGTAATTTCCGGCTTACCAGAACTGTTGTGCAAAACGCTTGTCGATTTAATGTCGCGACTAAATACCTCTCTAGAATCTACTTTATGCACTACTAAACCACGAGCTGTAAATTCCTTTGCTGCTTGGGCTAATAAATCTAATCTATCTACAATAAAATAGAACTTTGGTATGATATTATGCTTTTGAAAATAATGCGTGAGGTGTTTTACATTAAAATATGCTAAAGCCGTTTTACCAGAACCTTGTGTATGCCAAATGATTCCTTTTTTAATACCGTTTTCCAACTTGTTCTCTATCGCTTTAGTAGCAAACAGTTGTGGATAACGCATAATGTGTTTTTCTAGTCCATTTTCTTCTTCTACATAAGCAAAAGCATAACGTAGAATGAATTTTAAACGCTCTCTCTGAAATAAAGACGTAGAAATAGAATTGGTCGCTGTATTTGGGCTTTTATTAGATTGGTATTCTTTATTGCTTTTTATACTTAGAAGGTTGGTGTCTTTTAAAACATAATTTTCATCTTCCCCTGTAAGTGGTTGAAGTAGCTTGTTTAAATCAAAGGTTTCTTCTTCTCTAAAATAATTGAAGATTGGTTTTTTATAATTTGTTGTACTATAAAAAGCACCTTCTAACATTTGCGTATCCTCCTCACTATATGCCATGTTATTTGAAAACACCATGAGCTGAGTTAGGTTGACAAACTTTCTGAACTTCTTGTTCTGAAAGCGCCTTTGCATTCGTCTATGTTCATCTTGAACACCATTTCTATTATTCGGTTTTTTAACTTCTATAAAAACCAATGGCATTCCGTTTATTAAAAGAATAATATCTGGTCTAAAGCTTTCGTCGTCTTTGTTGTATGGTAACTCGGTTACAACATGGAATGAATTATTATCAAAATTCTCAAAGTCTATAAGTTTAACTCCTGATTGATCTATGAGCTTATTGTAAAAAGCTCGTCCTAAATCTTCATTTTCCAAGGATATAGAAATATCATCGTATACTTTTTGGATATCCTTTTCTGATAAATAGGAATTTATCTTTTCAATACGTTCTTTAAAAATATCAGTAAAGATATTTGTATTTTCATCCCAAATACTGTCTTTTAATGAAAGGTAAGTATAACCTAATTGAATTAAATGTAAAATGGATGGTATTTTAACTCTAGAGTCTTCGTTGAATATCATTTACGTAAAAGAAATGTCATATAATTCTTAGTGAAGTCTAAAATATGAATCTTTTTCAATTAATGGTTACGGTTTTACGTAATTATATTTTAAAAACGACTTACAAACTTGATTTTCTGAAACATATCTACCAAATCACTACCTTCTTCGATACTTTTATCCTCTAAAAAATCACTACAGCTTATGTTAAAACCTTTATTTTTTAATTGAATAACTTTAGTATTCCAATCGATAAATTCTGTTTTATCAGGAAACACAATAATATTATAACCTTTTAGCGGTTTTAATAGTTCCTCTTTTAAATTCGATTTAGAGCCTGTTGCCAACCACAAATAAGCAGGAAATAAAACACTCATTATTATTGCTGTTTTCTCAGATTCAACAATGCAAACGGTGCTCCCTTTATCATAATCACATAAATTATGTATTCCAAAAAGGCATTGTTGTAATACAAAACCATCTATTTGTAATACACGATGCATCCAATTTATATGAGGATATGGTTTTTTGACTCTGCTACCGCTATTTTTGTCGTAAAGCATCACTTTTCCTGCACATATATTCATTTGTTCATCCACCTGCCAAAAAATGGTAGCACCATTCCAATGGCTTGAAGTACCTATAAAGTATTTACGTATTACATTCTTAATATCTGTATTACAAAAGTGCTGTTGCAAGTATTTTATAAAATTGTTATTAGTATAATTTCTTCCGAAACACCCAATTACCTTATCTGGATGACTTGATGCTTCAGAAGCTAAAATCAAATTATTGATATTAGTGATTGTTTTATTTCCACTAGGGTATTTATGATATTGACATTTACTTTCTCGGTCACACCTACCAATGGTTGATTCTAAATATTCTAATGTTTCAACATCAACATACCTTACAAATGATTTTTTAAGACATGATGGACATTGAAATTTTTTGCTTGATTTATCTAAGGTGTATTTGTAAGTCATAATTTTTACTATCTCGTACCATTCGTACCTGAAAAAAAGGTACGAGTGGTACGAATTTTATATTTAAGGTTTTCTCACTTTATTAAAATGATTATTTATTAAATACGCTATACCATCTTCAACTGTGAAGTCTGGCATAGGCTTCTTTTTTCGTTTTGCAGGCGTCTTTGGTTGCATTTTAAGTTCTAGCATATCACATAGCTTAAATAACTCTTCATTTGAGAGTGCAGTAGCTATATTATATACATCCTTAGCATTCATTGATTATAGACCCAATGCTTTTTTTCTTTTTCTAATAGCTCCTTCAGACAACCCCAATTGTTCGCCTATTTTAACGTTAGAAAGTCCTTGAGAAATTAAATCTTTCATTAATGCATCTCGCTCCTCAAAATCATTATAATTGGTTTGCTTTAAATGCTCCATCTCAGAACTAAACTCAATAAACTCAAAGCTCAAAAAATTAAATTCTTTTGTAAGTTTACAAACCACCACATTATTATGATGATACATATGTTCTGTATTACGCTGCTTTATTTGAATTAGATACCTGTATGAGGGGTCAAAAGAACTTCCTCCAATAGCAAAGGAACTATCACAAAAATTCATTAACATTTTACTACCAGCTAGGTCATTTTTTGTAATTGGTTTTGAAGCATCACGTTTAGGCGTATGAGCTAACACCAGTATGGAAATATTCCTTTTTTTAGTTAATTGCTTCAAAATCTTCATGAGCGCAAGAGCGTCTTTTGCTCTTTCATTATCACTCTTTAAATAGGTAAGATTATCTATAATAATTACCTGTGCATCTTTATCAATAATGATTTTCTCAAGTGAATTAGTTAAATAATCTTCAACGCCATTATACTTTTTAGGAATATCAACATCTGTATTTATTTCTGCTCTAAGTAGATTTGAATCGAATTTATAATGATCTTGGTAGTTAAAAGAATATCTATTCTCAAATTGTTTATCCGAAAGTTCAAAATCTAAATACAACACTTTCTTTGGCTCGCATTCAAATTTAAATCCTACTATGGCTTTCCCTCTACTTATACTATCAGCAATTTGGACTGCCAAAATTGATTTACCGATATTTGTGTCAGCAAATAAAATACATAGTTCATTTTCATACCAAAACTCACTGAAAAGCATGTTAGGAATAGGACGGTTCTTAGCTTCATCAACCCATTGATTTGCAGGTTTAATCGTTAAACAGTAATTAACACTTTGCTGATTACCTAAACTTGCTTCTTGATTCTTAATTTCACGTAAAACTTCATCTTGAAATGGTTTCAACATTTTATTCCAATCCATAATTTCTAATATTTGATTGCCCAGATTTCATCCATGAGTCTGAAATAATCGAATGACAATGGGTGATTAGTTGTTGAAAAAAAGAATTGTTTGTGCTCGTAATTAGGCTCAACTAAAAATCTATTAAGGTCATTGAGTATTTTAACAAACTCGAGCTTCAACTCTTGAGAAAAAGAACTTTCATTAATTACTAATTCAACCCTATTTTTTATAGATGTTAATAACGTCTTGTTATTAAAATCTTGAGGATTCATAGACTTGTAGAAAATCCAAGTCAACAAGTATGTGAAGTCGTATGATTGCTCATATCGCTTTGGTTTTTGTTCGTTTGATTTGAAAATCTCTACAGAATCTGGTATATCTATAAAAAATTCATCATCAACCTCATTGTGATCAAGAACATGGTCCGTTAATAATTCTCTCAAATATTGAGAAAGTGTTTGGATATTATAACTAGCCAATTCTTCTAGTTGCAACTTAACGTCAGCACCTAATCTTAAATTAATTGTTGTGTCCATATAATTTGTATTAATAAATGCAATTTCATGCAATTCATTAAGATTTATATGTCCAATACCTTGTCTCAAACATGTCTTTTCATGTCCGTAAAAGGCATTTTATGTCCTAAAATAGAAGAGTTAGGTTTTTTTGAGGAATTTTGTCCATTCGCTTTGATATTTTTTGACTCTATCTTCATGTTGATAGTTTACCAAATTTGTGTAGTCCCTAATCTTAGTTTGTTGAATACCGTGCGCGTTTAATAGGTATTCTTTAAATTTAGTTTTTCGGTTAACTATTAAAATTTCTTTGAAAAGAAATTCGTAGAGACTCTCTATCTCAGATGGGATATTTTCTTTGAGGTTTTTTATTGTTTTATATGTGAAATTAAAAGCGTCAAAAGACTTAAAGATATGCTCGTATTCAACATAAATACTTTTTAACTCTTTACATTCTAACGGTTTAACACCCATAGCCTCCTTAAAAATAGGTATTAAATGATATGACAATTCCAAGTCACACCATTGTTGCATATCAAACTCAATGAATGGATAATCTAAACTAGAAATAACAAAACTATTTTCATTTCTTTTCGATAAAGGAAATGCCAAAAACTGTTCGTTTATATTCCAAATAGCGTCAAATCTATTTTTTAAAAGATTATTCTTCCTCTGCCTATAATCTGGATCAATAAATAGAAAACCATCATGACCTGTAATTTTTTTATTAAGTCCTTTTAATTTTTTAGATAAAAATTTATTAATCTTTTTTGAATTACCTATTTCAATTTCCTGTCTAAATTCAGGTATTAAAAGTTCAATGTTTCCAAGATTATTTTGTAAAATTTGAGGGTAAACATGATTTAAGACTTCTTCTTTATATTCCGAGTTCCATGAAATAATTCCATGACCACTTTTTTTTTTTATATTGTGCTTTAATAGAAGTTCGCTGACCTCCTCTTTTGAGTATTTATCTAGATTTTTATTTATCCCAAGTGCAGTTAAACTATACTTTTTTTCCAAATGGTATAACCGTAACATTTCACTGTTCAATTTTTCAATAAGTTGGTCTAATCTCTCTAGCAAGTTCATTTGATATAAAAATAGTATTAGAAAAACACATTTGTTTTCATTTATTCAAGTAGCTTAGAATAATCTTCAGGCAGTACCGCATCAATATCTCTTAAATACTGTTCGAGTGCACCCATAGTTGCATGCCCCGTAATTAAAAGTAATCTACCTTTAACAACATGAGGTGGCGCTGTTTTTGCCATTTCTTTGTATAATTTAGTAATAGAAGTGTGCCTGAAACTATATAAACCATGATTCGTTCCATAGTCCAGTTCATCCTTTACTTTTTTAAATTGTTTAGTAAAATAATCCCTTTTATTTATCTCCTGAATATCCCATTTTCCACCAATTCCATCGGGTGTAAACAAATAATCATCTTTATCAAAGCTTGTTAAATCTGGAATTTCATCTAATAATATATCAGGTATAATTTTTGCTTTTACTGGCTGATTCTTTGCCCTAACATATAGTTTCTTATCAATAAGATCTAAGTCTCCAATTTTTAATCGGCAAACTTCTATAGGCCTTAATAGGTTATAATAAATGAATCTTATAAATAAATATAACGTCGGTTTATTTTTCTTTAAATATTCGTAAATCTCTTTTTCCTGAGTTGGAGTAAACGTTTTATTTCTTTCGGGAGTACTTTTTAAAACATTTATTTGCTTAACAAAATTATTGTGTATTACATCATTATCCATTAATGTTTGAAAAAATGAACCAAGGTCGGTTCTAGTGTTATTTCGATTTCTTGGACTTGAAGATTGCAACACAGAGTTCAAATATAGTATTACATCTTTTTTTGTAATACAATTGATAGAGTCTTTTTCCTTGAAATTATTAGCTTCTAACCAACGTTTAAATCTGTTTACTCGACTTTTAAACTTGACATAAGAATTAGAGCTAAGCACCTTTGATTTTGTTCTAAGAACTAGTTCAAAAGATTGCGAAATAGACATTGACATATCCTCTTCTTTATCTACTGTAGGTTTCACTTTTTGTTTTACAGCCGTTTCTGAGTGCTGCCCTTTCTCTCTTTTCTCTATATATTCGGCTAAACTCATACTATTCTTATAGGGGTTAAACCCTTCATCTAATAATATCAATAAACTTTTCTTCATGATATTAAGAAGACGTAATCGTGTAACTTTATCCTTATGTCTATTTATCCCTCCCTTTATATTTTGTTGTCTTACAAGTTTTCCTGTTTTAGGGTTTCTAAATGAGTAATAGACATACCAATGTTTTTTTAAAGCATCTTTTTGGGTTGCTTTTGGTAGTTTAGACCATGTGTTAATATCAACACCACCAGTATAAATTTTAGGTTCGGAATAATTCAATTTCATTGGAAAACCGTGTACGTTTTCGTGTACGTTTTGTAAAAGTAAGAAAATAGAAGACATAAAAAAACGGATTGTGAGACACAATCCGTTGAATTTATTAGCATAAAGCTTTGTAGCGGGAACAGGACTCGAACCTGTGACCTTCGGGTTATGAGCCCGACGAGCTACCTACTGCTCTATCCCGCGATTTTAATTTAAAATGATTTTCTTAGCTTCTAACTCTCGGTTCATAATGCCGACCCAATCATTTTAGGACTGCAAAGATAATACTTTTTTTAATATATAAAAGACTAAACAAAAAAATAACGCATAATAAAAATTAGCGCTACTTAAATCTTCCTCTATTATTTAGGTCTTAATCCTCGTCATCTTCACTATCTAAGGTCGCTACAGCTTCTTGTAAATTAATTTCGTCTAAATCAAAATCTACGATATTTGGTAATACTTCTTTTAAAACAGCATAATTCCCTTTAAACTGATTATTACTTAAAAGTAAAGTTTTTAAACCCGTTAATTCTACCAACACACCTGGTAAATTTCCGTAAAAAGCATTATTAGACAACACCAATTCTTCTAATTCTGTTAATTGACCAATAGACGTTGGAATAGTTCCAAATAAATTATTATCAAATAAACTTAGAACTTTTAATGCTTGTAATTTCGATAAACTCGATGGTAATGTTCCCATTAATAAGTTACTACTTAACATGAGGCTTTCTAATTTTGTTAAGTCACCAATTGAATCTGGTATTGCACCGTAAAGGTCATTATTATATAATTCTAAGGTTTTCAAGTTCACTAAATTCCCAATATCAGCAGGTATTGGTCCACTAAATTTATTCGAAAACAATTTTAACTCTTCTAAGGAGATTAAACTTGTAAGTGATTTTGGTAATTCGCCCTCTAACTTATTAAAAGCTAAGTTAAGTACTTTTAGATATTTTAAATTTGAAATAGATTCTGGTAATTTTCCTTCTAACGCGTTAAAACTCATATTAATTTCAACGACATTATCATCTTCTAAAGTGATACCAAACCATGTTGAAACTGGCTGATCCAAATCCCAGGTATTTTTCCAAGATGAACCATTCGTTTCATTAAATAAATCTACAAGTGCTGCTTTTTGATTTGGAGAAACTTCAGCAAAACATAATGCCGAAATTAAACAGAAAAGAAATGTTATTTTAAGTGTCTTCATAACTGGTAGATTTTTGTGGAGGGACACAATAACATAACAAACATAATCAAAATGACTATAAACTACAACATTTTTCGATGAACTACACTATCTATATTTACAAATACCTAATAATCAATTATATACGTTTTATCACTATTCTATGTTTTCAGCGAAAAAACTTAAATTTTATGAGCACTAGACCTAACCGATACTTGTATGGGATTACAGCAAATTTCGCAATCTTCAATGTATTTTTGGTTTGTTTGAGACGTATCAAAAAGCATAGAAATCTGTTCCCAACAATACGGACATTGAAAAAAATATTTAACATTTTTTATGTAATTTAGAACTGAACATTTAACAATTCTCCACTTAATTGAAGGACGTCTAATTCAGAAAGTTTAGCAGAAAATTTGGCTTGATTTCTACTTAATTCTGCATTCAACAAATTGAGTTGTGCTTGTCTAAACTCAATTGAATTAACTTGCCCAATTTTGAATTTCTCATGTGTTCTTTCAAAATTATTTTGAGCTGTTTGTATGTTCTTTTCTTGAATATTATAAATCTCTAATTTATTCTGATAATTATCCCAAGCATTATTAAAATCCGTTTCTATACTTAGCAATAAATTTTCTTTAAGGAGCTTTTGCGTTTCTAGATTAACTTTTGCATTTCTTACTCTTGTAATTGTTGCGCCTCCATCAAATAAATTCCAGCTTAAACTAAGTCCTCCTGATAAACCTGTATTTGTTGAAACGGACACAAATGATGCGGCATTATTATTGTTTTTATTCCATCCATAAGACCCTATTAAGCCTAGTGTTGGCAGGTATGCAGATTTCTCTGAATTGATATCTAATTTAGATATTTCAATATTTTTTTCTGTTTGCAGTAAGGCCACATTTCTTGTTAACGCTTTTTGAAATAAACTATCTTTTTGAAATTGAAGTGTAAACTGCACGTCGGTTTCTACGTCAAAATCATTCGTATAGATTTCGCCTAGTACCAATTTTAAATCACGTTTGGCATTTATTATCTCTTGCTTAATATTAATGATATTAATACTATCGTTATTAATATCCACTTCTGCATTGAGAACTTCTAACTTCGTATTTTGACCATATTCAAACTGATACTCGGCTCGTACCAATCTATCTCTTGTAATGTTTAAAGTCTCCTCTAAAGTTTTTAAATTATCTGTTAATTGTGCTACATTATAATACACAGAAAACAATTGTATTATGGTATTTTCTATGGTTTCTCGAGCTTGTAATTCAGATAATTGGTACTGTTCTTTTAAGCGTTTATAATTATATCGTCTGCCTAAACCATCAAATAAGGTGTAGTTTAAACTCACACTTGCATTGTAATTTGAGCTTTCTGCACCATTTAAAATCGTAGTTTCTCCATTAGAAAATTCTGCTTCGGTATTATCTAAGTTAAAATTAGAACCAGCATTTGCCGTAAGCGTTGGTAAAAATTCAGAATTAAGAATACTTTGATTTTGCTCTGCAACTAAGACGTCGTTATTTGCTATTTGTATACCGTAATTGTGCTCTAAAGCCGTAGAAATAGCTTCTGATTTTGTTAATACATTTTGTGCATAACTATAAAAACTACACACAAATAATAATAGAATAAGTTTGCTCTTAGTGATCATTAGCTTCATTTTGTTCTTTAATTGCACGTTCTACTTCCTCTTTTGTAACTTCATTACCTGTTGCTAACCACTTAAAACTCTTTTTTATACTGTTACTAAATGACAAAAATAATGGCAACACTAATAAGGTTAATATCGTTGCATAAGCAATACCAAAAGAAATTGAAATTGCCATTGGTTTTAAAAACTGAGCTTGTCTACTTTTCTCTAATAATAGAGGCGCCAAACCTGCAATAGTAGTTACTGAGGTTAGGAAAATAGCTCTAAATCTTGATTTTCCTGCTTCAGACAATGCCAATTCAAAAGGCATTCCTTCTTTTAAGTTACTATTAAATTTACCGATTAAAACCAATCCATCATTTACCATAATTCCTATTAAGGCAATAATACCTAAAAGTGATAATACATTAACTTGAAAACCTAACAACCAGTGTCCCCAAGCAACTGCTGTTAAGCTTAATGGAATTAATAAAATAAGTAAAAAGGGTTGAGAGTAACTTCTAAATGTAAAAGCTATGGTAATATAAATTAATAACAGAATTATAGGTCCTGCAACGCCTAAAGATCCTGTTAATTTATCTTTTTCTCTATTCTGACCTTCATAAGACGCATTAATAGAAGGGTATTTAGATTGTAATTGTGGAATAAACGATGTTTTAATATCGTCTATGATATCTGTATTACTCGTACTTGGATCCTTTAAATCGGCATACACTTGTATTTCTCGCTTACCTTCTAAGTGATTTATGGCAACATCACCTCTGGCAATACTATAATCTGCAATATCTTTTAGCGTAACGCGTTCACCCGTTGGTGTTACAATACGCATAGCATCTAAATCGTTGATAGAACTTCTATTTTCAATATCGTAACGTACCCAAACTTTAATTTCATCTTGTCCTCTTTGAAAACGTTGCGCTTGCGCACCAAAAAAACCAGCTCGTACTTGTGCCATTACGGTACTTAAATCTAAACCTAATAAATAAGCACTTTCTTTAAGTTCTAACCGAATTTCTTTTATACCTGCTGGATCGTTATCTCCAATATCTTTAAGTAAAGGATTAGATTCTAAATATTTTTTAAGCTCTAATTTTGAAGCTTTTAATTCTTCAATATTATTACTCAGTAAGGATACAGAAACCGGACTACCACCAAAATTACCTCCAGAACCATAAATTAATCGCTCAGTTCCTATTACAGGTCCAACTAATTCTTCTAATCGGTTAGTTACCAAATCTGCTTTTATCTCATCTGGTCGTTCCTCACCTGGCAGCAGGTTAATTCTTAATCTTGCACTAGAGCTACTGCTAATATCTACAATTGTATTTTCAAACAATTGCTTTCCAGTTCCTTTTAAGTACTTTTCTGTAAGTTCTTGGTTGACGATAAATGATTTTTCTTCAATTAACGAAATGATAGAATCTGTAATTTTAACATTAGTACCAGCAGGCATTACTAATTCTATGTTTGCAGCATCACTAGCAATTCTTGGGAATATCGTCACACCAATTACACCACCTCCAAGTGAACCAAACGTCAATACCAATAGCGCAATAAAAACACCTAAAGAGAATATTTTATATTTAAGAACACGATCGAAAATTGGTGTATAAATTTTATCTCTCAAAAAAGCCATTAAACGGTCTCCAAAAGTATTAATCACTCTCATAAAAGAGAAAAAGCGCTTTATCTTAGAAGGGTTTTCATCTACCTTCTGAACTCTTAAGGCTTTAGAGTGCGCCAAATGGGCTGGTAAAATTACCAATGCTTCTATTAAAGAAACTACCAATGTTAATATAACAATGACTGCAACTTCACTAAAAAACTCACCTATTCTACTATCTAAAAAGAAAAATAAAGAAAATGCTAAAAGCGTTGTTATAATAGCCGAAACTACTGGCGGAATTACCTCTAATGTTCCATCAATTGCCGCTTGTATTGGTTTTTTACCTTTTTCGTAATGCTGATAGATATTTTCTGCAATAACAATACCGTCATCAACTAAGATTCCTATTACGATAATCATCCCAAATAATGACAACACATTGATGGTAACATCAAATTGCGCAGCAAAAATAAACATTCCTAAAAATGAAATTGGAAGACCGAAAGCTACCCATAATGCCAATCGTGTATTTAAGAAAATCGATAAAAACAATAATACCAGAAGCATACCTACAATGGCATTTTCTGTTAACAAATCTGTTCTTTGATTTAAGGTAATAGATCTATCACTAACAACTTCTAATTTAACATTATTATACTTTTGATTATACTCGTCTATATAGGCTTTAATGTTATCTGCTGAAGAAATTAAATCTTCGTTATTAGTACTTGTAACCGTAATATTTACCGCTAAATTTTGATTAAAATATGTAGCATTAGGCGTTTCAGAAAAACGGTCTCTTACCACAGCAACATCTTTTAACCTAATGACTTTACCATCCGATGACGCTCTTACAATAATATTTAAAAGTTCCTTACCGTAATATTGTCTGTTGTTTGCTCTAATTAAATATTCTTCAGCTACCGTTTTTACGTTTCCACCAGTGACCAAAATATTGGCATTACTTACTGCATTGGCAACATCAGTAAAGGTTAAATCGTAGGCCAATAAATCGAGCTCATTAACTGCAATTTCAATTTCCTCTTCTGGAAATCCTGATAATTCAATTTGAGAAATCCCATCTATAGCACGTAAATCTGTTTCAACCTGTCTTGCTAATTCTTTTAAAGTTTTTAGCGGTATGGCTTTTCCATTTATAGCAAATGATATGGTTTCTCTAACCGCTTCTTGTTTAGACACTACTAAAGGTTCCATGCCTGTAGGAAATGAAGGTACGCGATCTACAGCATTCTTCACTTCTAGTAGCATAAAATCTAAACTCTCACCTTTCTCAATCTCAACTGTAATAGTTCCACTATTTTCACTAGATGTAGATGTTACTCTATCAACACCTTTTAAGCCTTTAAGGTTATCTTCGATTTGAAGTACAATACCTTCTTCTATCTCTTGTGGCGATGCACCTGGATACGCAATAGCAACGGTAATAATTTTAGATTCGGTAAGCGGAAAATAGGACGACTTTAAGGATACAGCTCCAATTACACCAAAAATGATAAATGCTATTATTAAAACATTTACTGCGACATGATATCTTATGAAATATTCAATTATTTTTCTCATTATTGAATAGTATCATTTGTTGAAACATTACTTTTTACACCTTTAACATGCATACCAGCATAGGCTCCAGGAACAGACTTTTTTAATATAACCGTTCCGTTTGGCACTTCCTTTAAAACAACCGATTCACTAGAAAAATGCGCTGGTTTCACAGGAATGACATCCAATAAACTATCGTTAACAACGTAAATTTCTTGACTATCTAATAACAGGTTTCTATCTATTTCTATAGCATTTTCAATGTTTTCAGCATTTAAATTAGCTTCGAGATACATGCCTTCTTTTAAATCTTGATGCTTTACCTCAATGTATACCGTAATTGTTTGGGTGGTGGCATCAATGCTACCATTAACACGAGAGACTTTTCCTTGATAAACCTTAGTCTTATCTAAACTCGTTAAACTAACACTTTCACCTTCCTTTAAAATATCGGCATAAGACTTACTTATAGCCACTTCCATTTCGTAAACCGAAGGATCTATAAACTCTCCTAATTTTTGACCACTTCTAATTAAAGTTCCTTCCGTAACCAATGCTTCTGTTAAAATACCAGTAAAAGGTGCAGCAATTCTGTATTTAGTTAATCGTTGTTCTAAATTTTTTACATTATAATAGGCACTAACAATACCACGACCTGTGATAAAATAATTCTCCTTTTCTCCCGACATCTCTGGCAGTTTTGGTGTTGTTTTATTTAAATCAAAACCATTTAAGTAAGCTTGCCATTTAGGATACACTTCTGTAAAATCCAATCGCAAATCTGGCATTATTGCAGCTACACTGTTATATAAATCGCTTTTTGCAGATTGCACGCTTGCATAATATTCAGAGGCGTCTAAGCGAATAAGTGTCTCTCCTTTAGTGAATTTTTGTCCTGGTTTAAATAATTTTGAACCCGTTTTAAAAATGCCTTGTACTTCAGAGTACAATTCTACACGTTGTTTACTATTTAAATTTCCGTTAGCAGAAATCACAACCGGAACAATACCATTTTTAACGGTATCTACTATGACGGTTTTAACAACTTTAGGTACAACAGGTTTCGGTTTGTGCTTATTATCAATTAAATAATTAGCATAAATGAAGGCACCTACAAGAAATGCAATGCCTATAACAGATAAAATAATTTTTCTTAACATAATATGATGGTCGGTAAATTGCAAATTTACCCATATACCTATGCTTATCCGTTAAAAAAAACTTAATTGTTACGTTAAAATTGATCAAGTGCTAACTGAACAGACTCCCAATCTTCCATCAATTTTTCTAAATCTCTTTTCTTTTTTTGATAGCGATCAAAAAACTTTGGATCTGAAGCCGTTTGGTCATAATCTGTAGCCAATTTTACATCGTCAGATTTAATGTCTTTTTCTAGTTGATTAATTTTAGACTCGATATTGCTAAGTTTATTATTTAAAGATTTTAACTTCTTTTGGTCTTCGTAACTCTGCTTATTACTTTCTTTAGGCTTATTAGCAACGACGGTTCTCTTTTCTGCTTCTCTTAAATTTTCTAGATTGCGTTGTTCTAAATAAAAATCAATATCTCCTAAATATTCTTTTATATTTTGATCTTTAAACTCATAAACCGTATCTGTAAGTCCTTGTAAAAAATCCCTATCGTGAGAAACCAAAATTAAAGTGCCTTCAAATTTCTTTAATGCCTCTTTTAAAACATTTTTAGATTTTATATCTAGGTGATTGGTCGGCTCATCCATTATTAAAACATTTAATGGTTGTAATAATAATTTAGCCAATGCTAAACGGTTGCGTTCACCACCAGAGAGCACTCTTACATACTTTTCAGCTTCCTCTCCTCGAAACAAAAAGGATCCTAAAATATCCCTTACCTTACTTCTATTGGTTTCATTAGCAGCATCAATCATGGTATCTAAAACTGTTTTATTTCCATCTAAATACTCTGCTTGATTTTGAGCAAAATATCCAATTTGCACATTATGCCCAAGGTTTAAAGTGCCTTCATGCTCAAGTTCTCCAACAATGATCTTTGCTAGAGTAGATTTCCCTTGTCCATTCTGGCCAACAAATGCCGTTTTTATATCTCTTGGTACAGCTAAATTCACATGATGTAAAACTTGTAAATCGCCATAACTTTTAGAAACATTGTTTAATTCTACAACAATTTTACCTGGTGTTACGGAAACCGGAAAATTAAGAGACATAACACTATTATCATCCTCGTCTACTTCAATTCTATCAATCTTATCTAACTTTTTAATAAGCGATTGCGCCATGGTTGCTTTAGACGCTTTAGCCCTAAATTTTTCTATTAGCTTTTCTGTCTGCTCTATTTTTTTCTCTTGGTTTTTCTGAGCCGCTAATTGCTGAACTTTCATTTCTTTTCGTAACGCTAAGAACTTTGTATAAGGCTTATTATAATCATAAATTCTTCCTAAAGAAATTTCAATCGTTCTATTGGTAACATTATCTAAAAACATTTTATCGTGAGATACAATAACTACAGCTCCTGTATAGGTTTTTAAAAAATTCTCTAACCAAATAATCGATTCTATATCTAAGTGGTTTGTAGGCTCATCTAATAGTAATAAATCATTATTTTGTAATAACAATTTTGCCAATTCTATTCGCATTCGCCAACCACCAGAAAACGTATCTGTTAACTTATCAAAATCGTCTCGCTTAAATCCTAAGCCTTGAAGAATTTTTTCGGTTTCACCTTGGTAACTATAGCCTCCTAAAATTTCGTACTGATGCTGAATATCATTTAAATCAATCATAAGTTGATTATAGGATTCACTTTCGTAATCGGTTCTTTCGGCTAACTGGGTATTTATTTTTTCAAGCTGCGCTTCACAAGCTTTAATATCCTTAAATGCCTGATACGATTCTTCTAAAACTGTTTTACCTAAATCAAAATCGATGTCCTGCTTTAAAAAACCAATTTTCATATCCTTATCAGCAGCTATTTGCCCAGAATCCGCTTCTTGCTCTTTAGACAATATTCTGAGCATTGTGGATTTTCCTGCGCCATTTTTGCCAATTAAACCGATACGGTCACCTAGGCCTAGCTTAAAGGTAATTTCTTCAAAAAGATATTCTCCTTGAAATGAGATAGAAAGATTGTGGATATTTAACATACGATTTTAGGATATGACAGCGCACCTTTTTAAGTTACAATTGTTACAATACTAGAATTTTAATATTTTATCTTTGTATTGTTTTTAAAACTGCAAAAGTAAAGGTTTAATTATGATTAGAAAAGGAATGAAATTATATAGTATTCTTTTTGGCGCCTGCCCTAAATGTCATCAAGAATCCATGTATGTCAACAAAAATCCATATGTATTATCTGATATTATTAAAATGAATGATACATGTTCTCATTGTAAAACAAAATACCAGATAGAACCTTCATTTTTCTACGGTTCTATGTATGTAAGTTACGCTGTAGCCGTTGCTTTTGCTGTAACTGCCTTTGTGATAAGCTATTCTATTTTTTCAACTTCAATAATTACGGCATTTATTGCTATTATTGTCACTTTAGTGGTTTTAATGCCTATTATCATGAGGCTTTCTCGAAATATTTGGATCAACTTTTTTATAAGTTACGACAAAGAAAAAAACGGCGTTTAGTACAACGACCTTAGCTACGATAACCTTTTTTCTTGTGGTTATTGAAATCGTCTTACATCAATTTCAGCATCTAAGACGTCATTATGCTCTATACAATTATATAATTTACGACTTACATAAGGCGCAATCATTACACCTCGTGTACCCAATCCATTAAGTATATATAACCGACTATGTTCTGCATGCCTACCTACAATTGGTCGTCTATCCTTAACCGTAGGCCTTATACCTGCCACATGATTAACGATTTCAAAATCGCATATTAAAAAAGATTTTAATTTTACTATAAGTTCTTCTTTAGCTTTATGCGTTGGTGTATTGGTTTTGTCTTCATTATTATATGTAGCACCTACATTGTATAAATCTCCACCTAACGGAATTATAAAAACGGAAGATTTTATGGCGTAATTTATTTTTAAATCTTTCGCTTTTATAGTTATCAGTTCTCCTTTAGAACCTGTTAAGGGAATATCATTAAAAAACGGATTGCGTTTTACACCAAAGCCTTCTGCAAACACCACCTGTTTCGCCTTAAAATCTTTATAAATAACATGATCCGAATTTACCTCTAGATCATTATACTTAAACGTTTCGTGTTGCAAACAGTGTTTATTTACCAAATAATTTTGATATGTATGTATTAAGGTTTCCGTATCTATTCGACCTGCGTGTAACAGCTCGCCAAAGCCTAAAGTTGCATCTATATTTTCATTATTATTTTTAACCAATTGCGTGGATAGAAATGTTTCAAGACTCGGTTTATCACTAGCTGTAAACCATTTATTCTGCTCTTCAATTGAGGTAAATCGTCTTAAAATACGAAGTTTATAATCTATGGTAACGCCTAATTTGTTTTCTATGGCTGTATAAAAAGGCATTGCAATATTGAGCTGCTCCTTGGCTTTCCAAACTTCTGAAAATCGTTTTAAAATGACTGGATTATATAAACCTGCCGCTACGCGTGATGATTTTTGAGAGCCATCATCAAATACAAGAAAACGTTTATTGTTTTTTTGTAACGCTTCGCAAAATGCAATACTCGCCAAGCCACAGCCTACTATGATATAATCTAGTTCTTTCATAAGTGTAAAAATAAATAATTCCACCTTGAGAGAACTGAAGTCTTAACAATAATATTAAACAAAAAAAAACGCCCACTTAAAAAGTGAGCGTTTATATTATCTATGCTATGGCTAATTAGTAGCTCCACATATCTTGTTCAAAATTTCTAATTTTGTCCTTAATACGTTCAGATTCTAATAATTGCATTAATGCATTTTCTGCAACATATTCTTTTACTTCTCTATCACCATAAACATTTTCTTCTTTGTAGATAACACCACTAAAACGTCTACTGTTTAATAAGTGATCGAATGAAAGTGGTACAGCACTATTTTTATTGTTAAATGCTTTAGCTTCATGAAGAATATCTCTTATTTCTGGGAAAAATACCCAAAATAATCCGATTGGTTCTTTATTAGCTTCATCATCAGAATCAATAAAGTTAACATCTGGTGCTGCTGGAGCAATTGCTAAAATACGATACTTTAATTCACCTTGACGTTTATCAAAATACCATAAACCTTTAACTAAATAAGAGTTAATATCAGCGGCTCCAATTTCACGACGAATTACATACTCTTCTGGGACTTGAGAGGTATCAGAAATACCTTCTGCGTTCATCCACTCAATACCTTCATCCGTAATAAATTCTGTTCTTAACGCAGGTGCTAAGTCTTCCATTGTACGTTCTTCTGTGAAATATGCATCTGCATATACCTTAGGAATGGTACCATCTTCAATATTAGACATTAATACTTTAAATAATGATTTTCTATCATCACCTAAGTTATCTTCAATTGGAAAATATAACGGAAAGTTAGCGCGTTCGTCTAAGACAATCTTCTCCCAAGTCATTTTAGAAAACAAGATATCTCTATCACCAACATATCCATATTCTAAAGGCTTGTCATTATCTAGAAGTAACTGCGCTTCAGTTTTCATACCAATTTCTTCTGGTATTTTTGCGTTTAGGATATTAGCTTGAGCAAACATTGTATTTGCCGCTAAGACTCCTATTCCTATACATAAAAAGCTTTTTAAATTCATCTTATTCTTTATTATAATTTGGGATTTTATTTTATTGATTCTTAAATCAATTAGTTAGTAACTTCAACAGCTACTGGTGTTACGCCTTTTAATCTGTAAGACGAATTACCTTGTATAGCAGCTTTAATATCAAAGATTGTAACCACATCACCTTTACGTGCTCTACCAATAGCAGATTTCGCTTGGCTATTCATTTTAGTACCAGATACTATAACCGTAGGTTGACCAGGAACTTTTACTTTAAATGATGTTACATTGATTGGTAAATCAAATACAAAGTCATCTAATTTAGCTCCAACAGTACCTATTTCTAAGTTACGCTTTGGTAATTTTACAATTCCATCTTTACCAGAAATCGTTCCAGTAGGCTTAGGAATATCTTTAATTCTAAATGTCTTTTTATCACTTGCGTGAGAACCATCATCTAAAGTAGCAGATACGTTAATCGTTACTTCTCTACCAGATCCTGGGTTCATAACATACTTCCCTTTACCTGTTGGCTTAAGACCAGCACCAGTTGCTTTTACTTTATTGTCTGGTACACCTGCAAAAGATATAGTCATTGGGTTAGCAACACCACGATAAACAACGTTCATCTTATCTGCAGAAATAGTAGCAGAATTAGGTCTTGGAACAACAACATAGTTTCCAATAATAGGAATTTCTAAAGGCTTACCATCTTCAATAAATGTAAATTTACCTTCTACTTGGTGCTCACCAACATTTCCAACACTAAAGTCTAATTTAGCTGCTCCAGTAGAATCAATTGCATTTGTTAAATCAATTTCTTGACCTTGTACATTTAATTTCGTAGGTGTTACATTAGCATATTTTCCTAATACTACTCGTCCTTGGAACTTTTCACCAGCAAAGAATGCTGACTTATCTGCTAATACAATAGCTTTATAATTCTTTAATGATACTGCTTCTGTTACTAAGTTTCCTAAGAAACCATTATACATGTTAGTCTCAGTAGCTTTAATATCATTTTGCATTGCTGTTAACTTTGTATAAGATGCAATAGCTGGAAACCCTTGGAAATGATAATCTAACCATTTCTTTTTAGCACCATCACCATCAACAACTTCTTCTAAGCTAAAACGCTTTTCAAAGCTCTCAATTACTTTAGACCACTTTACATCATCACCTACAATTTGCTTGATGTCTGATTTATACTTTGCGATAGCAGCAACGATTTCATCACCACGCTTTGTATAACGATCACCTGTAAACCATAGTTCATCTAGTTTATCACCTTTATCCATTTCTTCAAAAGGTAATTGACCATTTTCTTCTCTAATATATCCACCTTTTTTAATGATATCATCTTCCTTTACGGATTCGATAAACTTATAAAAAGCATCAGATATTTTACTAATTTGTTGTGCCTTACTTGCTACTACTGCAAATTCTTGTGGTTTTTCTTCAGCCTTCTTTTCTAGTTGACTAAGAATTCCTTCATTTGAAGTTGCTGCTAACTCATTAGCGTTATCAAACTTTGTATTCATTAACCCAAATGCAGATAATACTTCTTTTGACATGGTCATTGCAATCATTGCAATGAATACCAAGTACATTAGGTTAATCATTTTTTGCCTTGCGGACTGTTTTCCTCCTGCCATTTCTAATTAGTTTTTAATTGTTAATTAATTAATTTGATTTAAAAACTTAATTAGTTTTTGTTCATTGCAGATAACATACCTCCATAGACACCATTTAATGATGACAAGTTAGACGCTAACGATTGCATTTGCTCTTTTAATTTAGTAGCGTTTTCAACAGCTTCTTCGTTAATAGCAGCTTGACGATTAGCACTTTCCATTTGTACTTTATAAAGACTATTTAAAGACTCCATTTGCGCTGCTGCTAAAGTCATTTCTTCACTGTATTTCTTTTGAGCTGCCATTGAATCTACTGTTGGAGAGATTCCTTTTGCTGCACCTTCAAAGTTTTTGATACTATTACCAAGACTTGCCATAAGCTCACCATCAATTTTTGCATCTTTTAATAAATTATCTAATTTTTTAGATAATAAACCTTCAGCATCTTTTGGCTCCTCAATAGCTTTTTTCTTCTTACCTCCTAATGATTGACCTCCAGCTAATTCAGGATATACTAATGACCAATCTAAGTCATCTCCTTGCTTTTCAAAAGCTGAAATTGTAAATACCACGGCTTCTACAATCATACCTAAGGTAAGAATTGCTGATCCGTAAGGCCAGTGTTGGATTTTGAATAATGCTCCAATAATTACAATTGCCGCTCCAAGTCCGTAGACCATATTCATTGTTGATAATTTCTTTTGTGCCATGATTTTAAATTTTAGTTTTCAATTGAGTTTGGTTGTTAGACTCAATTTGGGATTAATATATAGTTTAAGTTAAGTTTGTTAATTTGTTGCTGCGTTATTTGTGACTTCAGTTCCCATATAATCTTGAACTGTTCTAAATCCAATATAACTTCTAGCAGAATCTGCATATTCATAGTCTCTTGAACTTACTTGTAAGAAGTAAGCAACATCTTTCCATGATCCACCTCTTACCACTTTACGTGCATTATTTGGATCGTTTACATTTGGATTGATTGACGACGCATATTCGTAAGATGCAGGATCGTAAGACCCATTTACCCATTCTGAGACATTTCCAGCCATGTTGTATAAGTTGAAATCGTTAGGATCATAAGCATCAGCTTCTACAGTATATAATGCTTGATCTGCTGCGTAATCACCACGTAACGGCTTAAAGTTTGCCATAAAACATCCTCTATCGTTTTTAGTGTAAGGTCCACCCCAAGGGTATGAAGCACCTTGTAAGCCACCACGCGCTGCATATTCCCATTCTGCTTCAGATGGTAATCTATATGAGTTTACTGCGTGTACACCTCTTTTCTTTCTATCTGCATTGTGATATAAGGTTCTCCATTGACAGAACGCTTGTGCTTGTTTCCAAGATACACCAACTACAGGATAAGCACCGTAAGCATCATGCCAGAAATAGTCATTATGCATTGGCTCATTATAAGAGTATGCGAAATCTCTAATCCAAGCGGTTGTATCTGGATAAACCTCAACTTCTTGCTGTACAACCACCTCAGATCGCTTAAGACCTCTGTTTTTTGCAGCTTTTTGAATATCCATAAATGTATATTGAAACTTAAATTGTTTCACATCCCAAGTACGTTGTCCGTTATAAGACTCTTCTAAAGGTAAATACATACCGTCCATAACTTCTGCATACAATTCATCTGGATACTCATCTGTATCTAGAAATAATTCTACATCACGATTAATTTTTCTTTGCTCATTACCATATGTGTTTTGCATATAGCTTTCATAAGCGTTAAGATCTTCTGGGTTTGCATCTTTATATGCAAATTCACCAATATCTCCATTTCCAGGTGTTTTTCCCTCTAAGTCAGCCATCTCAGCTAATTTTAATCTTAGAATGGAATCTCTTACCCATTCTACAAATTGGCGATACTCGCTATTTGTAATTTCTGTTTCGTCCATATAAAATGCACGAACTGTTGCAGTTCTTGTAGGTGCATCTTGAACACCTGCTAAATCATCATCAGATTTTCCCATAATAAAAGCTCCGCCTGGAACAAGCGTCATACCATAAGGCTTCTCAGGATGCCAAGCTTTCCCTTTGACTCCTACCAATTGTCCACGGTCTCCAGAATTACAACTGGCTACCAAAGCTAGTACTGCGGTTAGTAAAATAAACTTCTTAATATTCATAGTAACTCGAGGTTAAATTAGTCATTAATAATTTTGAGGTCGTAAACATATTTATATATTTTCGAATAAACAACTTTTTTCGCATTTTTTTTGCATTTCATCCTTAAAATAAGCATTTCATCGACTAAAAAAACACAAAAATCCGACAAAGTGCACATTTTAGAAGCTATTCTTCCTATAGGCCTTAAACCAGCGTTCTGGTATTTCACCTTGCGTTGCCAACACATAATCGGAATGCATGCATGGTAATAACGTATGCTTTTTTAATTTATTATTAACATTTGGTAAAAAAGGAATTTCAATCCACCATCTGCCTGTTTTCAAACTTTTATAAAATATTAGTTCATCCTCTTCTACTAATACATTATATTTTTGATAATATGTTTCATTATTAAATGCATCATCATTAACGCGGCAATTGACACCTTCTACAAAGTACCATATCATCTGCGCTACTAACATTGATGTTGCACTATCGTTTTTAGATCCATGGTATTCATATATACCAAAAGAAGATACCTTATTACTTATACCTGCATATCTACTTATGGCACATATTTCTTTTCCAGAAAATCCGTTTGGCGAATACTTTTGATTATCACTAACCTCTGCAGCTCTCACTGATTTTAAATCTACAGAAACAATATGCGCATCTCGCAACAAAGGTTCTACTTTATTTATATCTCCTGAAATCTCTCCTAATCGATAGGCTTCAAAATACAATTTTTCTATGAGATCTATTTCTTCTTGAGAATTAAAATAAGTTTGATACCCTAATGTTGCATAATTAAACAAGTTATATGGCTCTTCTACGATAATCTTCCCTACATAACTATTGTTCTTAATAGGAAGACTTGCATCTCCTAAATCAAAATTGGTATCTATACTCGCAATGTTTACCATTGGCAACAAGGCATCATATGCTCGGTAATTTGCATATGTTAAGTCTTGACTGCCTCCTAATACTATAGGTATAATATCTTTTTCTACTAAAACAGCTATGGCTGTACGAATAGCAAAATATGTATCTTCTACCGTTTCACCAGGTTCTATATCGCCAAGATCTGCAATTGTAGTGTACCAATTTCCTGGAAACAGTGTATATAGGGTTTTCCTAATGGAATCAAAATCAATTTTAGCACCTATATAATTGACGTCATTCCTATTTTCTTTAACACCTATTATGGATAATTGAACACCTTCTAAATCTGGAATTCCGTTTTGGCGCGAATGAACTTTAATTTTTTTTCCTAGTGATTGTTGCGCTGTTAGTTCGTTGTGAGCTAATACCGCATCGGATACAGGAGTGAGAAAATTAAAATTCATAGGTATTATTTCTTTTTAGTTGTCGTCTTCTTTTTGGCTGTCGTTTTTTTTGTGGCTCTTTTTTTAGTCGCCTTCTTTTTTGGGGCGTTTTTTTCGAGAATACCTAATGCCTTTTCTAAAGTCATTTTAGTGACATCTACGGTTTTAGCTAGCTCTACTTTTTGTTTACCCTTTATTATATTGTGTCTTCCCCATCTTGCTTTTTCCACTCTAACACCTTCATCTTCCCAATTATGGATAACTTTATCTATCTCTTTTTGAATTTTCTCTTCAATTAGAGTTACTATATCTTCTTCAGATAAATTATCCCAATCGTACTTTTTGTTGACGTTAATAAACATGTTGTTCCACTTTATAAAGGGCCCAAATCGTCCTTTACCTTTTGTAACCTCTAAATCCTTATACATATATATAGGAGCATCTGCTAATTCTTTCTCCTTAATATATATCATCGCCTCATCCATATCTACACTTAATGGGTCAACACCTTTTGGTAGTGATACAAACTTTTTACCAAAGCGCACATAAGGCCCAAAACGGCCATTGTTTACTTCTACTTCTTCTTCTTTATAATGACCTAACGCTTTTGGAAGCTTAAACAAATCCATTGCTTCTTCGTAGGTTATAGAATTTAATTGCTGATCTGGCGATAAACTGGCAAACTTTGGCTTTTCTTCGTCCTCCATGACACCTAACTGTACCATTGGTCCAAATTTACCTAAACGTACACTGACTTGACGACCTGTTTTAGGATCTGTACCCAAAATACGTTCTCCTGACTCGCGTTCTGCATTTTCTTGAACATCTTCGACCTGCGGATGAAAACCTTTGTAGAAATCTTTCATCATTTCTCTCCAGTCTTCTTTACCTTCTGCGATATCATCAAATTTATCTTCAACTTTTGCAGTAAAGTTATAATCTAAGATACTTTCAAAATGTTTTACCAAAAACTCGGTTACAATCATACCAATATCTGTTGGCACTAATTTTCCTTTGTTAGATCCGGTTTGCTCTGATAATGTATTATCTTTTATCTTTTGATTTTCAAATACTAGTTGCTTATATTTTCTTTCATCACCTTCATGCGTTCCTTTTTCAATATAATTTCTATTTTGAATCGTAGAAATTGTTGGCGCATATGTAGACGGACGACCAATACCTAACTCTTCGAGCTGTTTTACCAAAGATGCTTCAGTAAATCTTGCTGGTGGTCTGCTAAAACGTTCCGTCGCTGTGATGTACTTATTTTGAAGTAATTCACCAACTTTTAAATCTGGTAAAATACCTTCTTGCTCCGCATCTTCATCATCTGTACCTTCTAAATACACTTTTAAAAAGCCTTCAAAAGTGATGATTTCTCCGTTTGCAGTAAACTGTTCGTTAATTTTATTTTTAGTGTTAATCTGAATTTTAAGATTCGTACGCTCTAACTTAGCATCACTCATTTGTGAGGCTATGGCACGTTTCCAAATAAGATCATACAATCTTGCTTGATCGCGCTCTGCATTTACTGTGTGGTTTGAAAAATCAGTAGGTCTTATGGCTTCGTGAGCCTCTTGTGCTCCTTTTGATTTGCCTTTATAATTTTTTGGGTTGCTAAATTCCGCACCATATGCTGAAATAATTTCTTTTTCTGCACCCTTTTTAGCTTCGTCAGATAAGTTAACACTATCTGTTCTCATATAAGTAATAAGACCTGCCTCGTACAATCGTTGTGCATTAGACATGGTTCTACTTACCGAAAACCCTAATTTTCTCGAAGCTTCTTGCTGTAATGTAGAGGTTGTAAATGGTGCTGCTGGAGATTTTTTAGCAGGCTTCTTTAATAATTCTGAAACCTCATAAGTTGCACCCAAATTGTCATTTAGAAATTGTAATGCTTCTTTTTCTGAATTGAAATTCTTTGGCAACTTAGCTTTAAATGAATTGCCATTTTCAGTAGTAAATTCTGCATCTACTCTATACGATGCTTTGGCCTTAAAGGCTTGTATATCTTGCTCTCGCTCTACTATTAAACGAACAGACACAGACTGCACACGCCCAGCAGACAATCCTCCTTTTACTTTACGCCATAATACAGGAGATAATTCATAGCCCACAATACGATCTAATACACGTCTTGCTTGCTGTGCATCTACTAAATTATAATCAATACTTCTAGGATTTTCTATCGCTTTATTTATCGCTGTTTTCGTAATCTCATGGAAAACAATACGTTTCGTTTTTTCTTTATCTAATTTTAATGTCTCTGCTAAATGCCACGCAATAGCTTCTCCTTCACGATCCTCATCACTCGCTAACCATACAATATCTGCTTTCTTCGCTAAATCCTTTAATTTTTTTACGACATCTTTCTTGTCTTTTGACACTTGATATTTTGGCATAAAATCGCCCTCTACATCAACTCCCAATTCTTTTGAAGGCAAATCTGCAATATGCCCAAAACTGGACTCTACTTTATAATCTTTCCCTAAAAATTTCTCTATGGTTTTTGCCTTTGCAGGTGACTCAACAATAACTAGATTTTTTGACATTCTTAAAATTTTGCGTTTACAAATGTATGTGAAAATTCAGTTACAATCCTAATTTGGTCGTAAATAGCATACATTTTAACGTAACTTTCTTGGCTCAATGTACTAAAAAAGCCCTACGAATTGCAAGACTTTCTATGTTTTAAAAAAAAATTAAGAATCTACCTGGAGCTAAAACAAATTACCTCTATTTATTTTTATAGCTGAAGTGTTAGCTATTTCGCTCAGTTTGAGACGTTGCGGAATCCGTTGCTACAACAGTTCCATTTGGTTGTGCTACACTGTTCTCCATAGCACTCATCATTTTTAGAGCTGTTTTTGCTAATACACTTTCTGGAAACTCTTTTAAAGTTCTTTCATAATAGGCTTTAGAATTTACACCATCACCTATTTGAGCATAGCAAAATCCGATATTCGCCAAAGCCATTTCTCTATATGATATTTTAGAAGAGCTTAATAAGGTCACAAAGCGGTATTGGTCGATCCATTCATTTTTTTTAAAAAAGGCATAACTTTTCTCAAAGTCGGAAATTGCCGCTTTAAATTTTTCGGCATGATTATTCTTTATGCCCTTTCTATGATCTCTTGCAATGAAGTTTCTTAAGGCAATAGAAATCACCAAATAGGTCAAAGCACCATAAAGAAATGCATTTTCTGGATGAAATTGATACCAAATTAAAATAATAATGCCCATTACAATAAAATGAGGGATTATTGAAATCCAATTGGTTTGTCTTACTGTTGGCACTTTTGCACTCATAATTTATTTACTTAAACCACGATCAGTGATAAATTCCTTAAATAGTATGTGTTCTTTTTGTTTTTCTATTGTCAATGCCGATAATTGTACATCACTCATACCTATTGGCGAATAGAAAAATGTTTTCCAAATTGGTCGGTGTTTCATAAACAAATGCCTTCCGCCGAATTCATCATGTGTGTAGATGCCTATCCAAAACTTAGACACTATTAAAATTCCTATAAGCAGCACACCTATTTTACCTTTCAAATTTAGTTATTTAATATCGTTTCATCTCTAATAGGTATAAAGTATGGGCTCTGAAAACCCTTCAATATGTAACAACACTTCATTCACTCCTTCAACTTTTAGAGGTGTTAAATCGAATTGCTCTTGCTTGTTAAAAAATGCTAAACAAACCTCATTATTATATAGGTGTAACTTTAAATACCGTTGTGGTGGCAATGATTCTGCTATAGTCCCAGAATCTATTAGCGTCATAACCCAATTGGCACTATCACAACCACTACCCGAAATTGTTAGTGTTATGCAGTCATTTTCAACCAAGACCTCGTTAATGGCATAACTGTCACTTTCAGTGTAAGCTGAATGATCTATAGATATGTCTAATCCACAAGGCTCACTACTGACTGTTTCATCAGTATCACATTGCATATTTAACAACAACACGCACATTAAGACACACACTATAAACTTCGTATTTTTCATCAGACCATTTATCATATAGGTATTAAACTAATAATTAGGTTGTGCTAGAATCTTGTATTTTCCTCAATTTGAGGCGTTTCGTCTTCATCATCAAAACCGATCACTTCCTTATATATAAAATATACTGGTAAACTCGAAAAAGATCTTGTAACATACATGCCTACAAAACACATACAAAACCCAACAACAGAGGCTAATATCCCAGAAACAACAATTAATCCAAAAGCCATAAACCATTTTTTATTTCCTAAGTCAAAGGCCATTTTTACTATATCCGAAATGGCCATATCTGGATTAAATGCGTAAATGGTAACCAAAAAAGCTAATGGAACAAAAACATATATTATTGGAAATACGCACAACAGTAAGGCCAACAACAAAATACCGCCAAATACCAATCCTAGTTTTATTGTTTTACCCAAGTATGGTTTTTTAAAGAAATAGAAATAGTCTTCACTTCCCATTTGTTCTAAGTCCTTCAACTTACAAATTCTATAAAATGCAGCATATAAACCCAACGTTATTATACTCATTCCTAAAATTAAAATAAGATATACAAATCCAAAAGAGACAAAAAACATGGCGCCAATTTCTGGCTGCACTGTACTATATGCATCGTACGTACTCGAGTAAACATCTAGAAAACCTGTAAGAATTAAAGGAACATAAACCAGCATTCCTATTGGCATTGCCAACACCATTCCTAGTAACAAAACCACCAAGCCCTGAACCCAAACTTTCTTAAACAACTCAATAGATTGATTAAAAATGGTTCCGAAGTCTAAATCTTTAGCGCCTTCAATTTTACGTTTCATTTTAATGGTAGTCATCTTTTAATATTTTGGTTAGTACTTCAAAAGAAATCTATTTTTTGCAAATATTCAAGCAAATGCGCAGACCACTCCCAAAATACACCATTTTTATATGATGTAAAATAAAAACATTAACGATTTTATAACTGCCACTTTGTCATAATCTACAAAATAATATTATCTTTGCATGCTTATTGCATTTTGCAGTATTCACTACAACTGATGGAAAAAACTATAG
Source organism: Winogradskyella eckloniae (assembly GCF_013249045.1). Lineage (GTDB taxonomy): Bacteria > Bacteroidota > Bacteroidia > Flavobacteriales > Flavobacteriaceae > Winogradskyella > Winogradskyella eckloniae. The sequence goes on along the minus strand of NZ_JABRWP010000003.1, from coordinate 24,869 downwards.
ACGAAAATAAACAAGGCGAAACCTTAATTTTAGACAAAAAAGAAGGTAATAAACGAAAACTATTTATAGAAAGTTATGGCTGTGCTATGAACTTTAGCGATAGTGAAATTGTAGCTTCTATTTTATCAGAACAAGGTTTTAACACCACTCAAACCCTTGAGGAGGCTGACTTAGTGTTAGTAAACACCTGCTCAATTAGAGATAAAGCCGAACAAACCGTTAGAAAACGTTTACAACAGTACAATGCTGTAAAACGCACTAACCCAAAAATGAAGGTTGGCGTTTTAGGCTGTATGGCAGAACGCTTAAAAACAAAGTTTTTAGAAGAAGAAAAAATTGTAGACCTTGTTGTAGGACCAGATGCCTATAAAGACTTGCCAAATTTACTTGCAGAAGTCGATGAAGGTAGAGATGCTATAAACGTTATTTTATCTAAAGAAGAAACCTATGGCGATATTTCGCCAGTAAGATTAAACACCAATGGTGTTACTGCTTTTGTATCGATTACGCGTGGTTGTGATAACATGTGTACTTTTTGTGTTGTACCATTTACAAGAGGACGCGAGCGCAGTAGAGACCCACAAAGTATTATTGAAGAAGTCAACGATTTATGGGCTAAAGGCTTTAAAGAAATAACGCTTTTAGGGCAAAATGTAGACAGTTATTTATGGTATGGTGGTGGCTTGAAGAAAGATTTTGCAAACGCCTCTGATTTACAAAAAGCAACGGCTGTCAACTTTGCCAATCTTCTAGAATTATGTGCCAAAGCACAACCGAAGATGCGTATTCGTTTTTCTACATCTAATCCTCAAGATTTTACCTTAGATGTTATAGAAACCATGGCAAAATATGATAACATCTGTAAGCATATCCACTTACCAGTACAAAGTGGTAGCGACCGCATATTAAAAGAAATGAATAGACTTCATACGCGTGAAGAATATTTTGAGCTCATAGACAACATAAAACGCATTATACCTGAGTGTTCTATTAGTGTCGATTTAATTGCAGGTTTCCCAACTGAAACTGAAGAAGACCACCAAGACACATTAAGTCTTATGGATTACGTAAAATATAACTTTGGCTATATGTTTACATATTCAGAACGTCCAGGAACATTGGCTGGTCGTAAAATGGAAGACGATGTACCAGAAGCCGTAAAAAAACGTAGACTTAAAGAAATTGTACAATTAGAACGTAAATATAGTGAACTAAACACGCGTCAAAATCTTAATAAAACCGTTGAAGTATTAATAGAAAAAGCGTCTAAGAAATCTGACGAACAATGGTCTGGTCGAACTTCAGACAACACCGTTGCCGTGTTCCCAAAAGAGCATTACCAAGTAGGAGATTTAGTTAATGTACATATTACAGATTGCACAAGTGCAACGCTCATTGGTAAGGCTGTAGGTTACTCTAAACAAAATTAATTATGGAATCTATTCAAGCCATAAAACAACGTTTCGGTATTATAGGGAATGACCCTAAACTAAATCGTGCCATAGAAAAAGCTATACAAGTGGCACCTACGGACATCTCTGTATTAGTTACTGGAGAAAGTGGTGTTGGTAAGGAAAGTGTCCCTAAAATTATTCATCAATTATCGCATAGAAAGCACGGCAAATATATTGCAGTAAACTGTGGTGCTATACCAGAAGGCACAATAGACAGTGAATTATTTGGGCATGAGAAAGGTGCTTTTACAGGTGCCACATCTACTCGTTCTGGATATTTTGAAGTTGCAGATGGTGGTACTATATTTTTGGATGAAGTGGGCGAATTACCGTTAACCACGCAAGTGCGCTTATTACGTGTTTTAGAAAATGGCGAATTTATAAAAGTAGGTTCTAGTAAGGTTCAAAAAACCAACGTAAGAATTGTAGCAGCTACAAATGTTAATATGTTTGATGCCATTAAAAAAGAAAAATTTAGAGAAGATCTATATTACAGATTAAGTACCGTAGAGATTAACCTTCCTCCTCTAAGAGATCGTAAAGATGATATTCATTTATTGTTTAGAAAATTTGCGAGTGATTTTGCGTTAAAATACAAAATGCCAACTGTAAAGTTAACAGATGATGCGGTTCACTTATTAATGAAATACCGCTGGAATGGTAATATAAGACAACTCCGTAATGTTGCAGAGCAAGTTTCGGTTTTAGAACAAAACAGAACCATCAATGGCGTAACCATTCAAAATTATTTACCAAATACAGGCAGTAATTTACCAGCAGTGGTTAACAGCACAAAATCGGAAAGCGATTTTAGTAGCGAGCGTGAGATATTATATAAAGTTTTATTTGACATGAAGAGCGATCTTAATGATCTAAAAAAACTGACTATGGAACTCATGAAAACCGGAAGTACCTCTGAGGTTCAAAAAGACAACGAACATTTAATTCAGAAAATCTACGGCGAAGATAAAGAAGAAGAATTTGAAGCTTCTATGGACAATTTAGAAGTCTTATCCATTCCGGCACACACACCCAATACCATTCAGACCGACGATTTGCCTATTGAGACTGATGACAAATATCATTTTGCTGAAGAAATTGAAGAAGAAGAAACCCTATCTTTACATGATAAAGAATTAGAACTCATAAAAAAGTCACTAGAACGTCATAGTGGCAAACGTAAATTAGCTGCAGCAGAACTCGGCATTAGTGAGCGCACGTTATATAGAAAAATTAAACAGTTTGATCTTTAAGAAAGAATTATGAAATGCCTTATACGAAATCATTCTTTTTTAAGTTTTTAAAACTATAAATTACTGATTAACACTAACATTGTATAAATTCGTAAAATGAAAGCCGTAGAAATTTTTATGATTCGTAAATCGTTTACTAGAAACAGTTCAGAAGCTATTAGACAAGAAGCAGAAGATCTTATTAACGACAAACATTATAAAGGTTACCGACTTATTAATGTAGATTTTGATGTTGCCGATAATGCTGGTTATATTTACGCTTTTATAACAATGAAAAAGCCAAACACCTATTAAATGAATAACTTTAAATACATATTTATATTGGTCATTTGCGCTATAAGCACAAGCTGTAAAGTCAATTATTCGTTTACAGGTATTACAGATACTCCAGAGACTTTTCAGGTTAACTTTTTTCAAAACAAGGCCGATTTAGTAGAGCCAGGCTTAGATCAATTATTTACAAATGCGCTTCAAGATTTAATTGTAAATCAAACGAGCTCTAACTTAGTAAACACAGGTGGTGAAGTCATATACGAAGGCGAAATTACAGAATATAGAATAGCACCAATGACTGCAACTGCAGAAAATACTGCAGCCCAAAACCGATTAACGATCAGTGTGCAAGTGCGCTATATTAACACAAAAGACGAGGAAAAAGATTTTGACAAACGCTTCTCTTTCTTTTATGACTATGGTGCCAACGAACAATTATCAGGAAGCATTAAAGACACTGCTTTCGACGAAATATTAGAACGTTTAACACAAGATATTCTTAACGCTTCTCTTGCAGATTGGTAAACTATGCAGCTTGAAAATTTAACCACATTAATTCAAAAGCCTGACGTTATTTCAGCCGCTCAAACCGATGAACTCTCTGCGGCTATAAAGACCTATCCGTATTTTCAAACCTTAAGAGCACTGTATTTAAAAGGACTAAAACAAACAGATAGTTATAAGTATAACAATGCCTTAAAAATAACGGCAGCACATACCACAGACCGAAGCGTTTTATTTGAATATATCACTTCTGAAGCCTTTAATCAGAACGAAATTTCTAAGCAAATAAAACAAAACATAGAGCACATAAAAAGTATTGAAGTCAATGCTGTAGACGACATTTCCATTAACAGAAGTGTTACAATAGATGATGCCCTAAAAGAACAAATAAAGGCTACAGAAGGGGTTTTAGATCCAGATTTGTTTGAAGCCAAACCAATAGAGCAGCCCAAATTAGAAACTTCGGCACCAAAAATTGAGGATACTATTATTGCCGTAGATGTCAAAAACATTACACCCGAAAAACAACTTAATATAGGAAAACCTTTAGAGTTTGATAAAACTGAAAATCATTCCTTTACAGAATGGTTAAAAATCACAAGTTTTAAGCCTATAAATCGTGAAACTACCAAAACAAAAGAGGCCGAAGAAGTCATCAGCAACCCTGAACCAGCTTCGCCATTAGATAGCAAATTGGCCATAATTGATAAATTTATTAGCGAAAACCCAAAGATAAAACCAATATCTAACAATGCGCCTAAACCCAAGCTAGTAAACAATGACGACGTCATTTCGGATAGTTTAATGACTGAAACTTTGGCAAGAATTTATTTAGAGCAAAAAAATTACGATAAAGCAATTCAATCTTACAAAATTTTAAGTTTGAAATATCCAGAAAAAAGTAGTTTCTTTGCACACCAAATAAAATTGGTGAAAGAATTAAAAGATAATAATACAATATAAAATGAGTGCATTTACAATATTTTTAGTACTAATCGTAATCGTTGCCTTTTTACTTGTCGTAGTAATTATGGTACAAAACCCAAAAGGTGGAGGATTATCCTCTTCATTTGGAGGTGGTGGTACACAGCAAATGGGTGGCGTTAAAAAAACTGGAGACTTTTTAGATAAGAGTACTTGGTTTTTAGCAACGGCTTTAATCGTATTAATCCTAGCATCTAACTTAACTATTGGTTCAGGAGGTTCTTCAGAATCTAAAGCATATGATGCTGATGAAACGTCAACAGAATTACCAATGTCTACACCAGCAACAAATGATGGTGCTACAACAGACGGAGCAGCAACAGAATAACACATTCTAGTTATAAAACACTACAAAAAGCCAACTTAAACAGTTGGCTTTTTTTATTCTCAAATTTAAAACGCAATCCAATATGAAACTTTGTCAGTCAACCGTAATTGGCATAATTTTCGAACTACGCTAAAGCGTAAATTAATAATTAAATAATTTTAAAAAACATATCAAAAATGGGCTTAAACATTAAACCATTAGCAGACCGCGTTCTTGTAGAACCTAAGCAAGCTGAAACTAAAACAGCATCAGGAATAATAATTCCGGATAATGCAAAAGAAAAACCTCAAAAAGGGACTGTAGTTGCAATAGGAAACGGAACAAAAGACGAACCTTTAACTGTTAAAATTGGCGACACTGTACTTTATGGAAAATATGGAGGAACTGAACTTAAACTAGAAGGTAAAGATTATTTAATGATGCGCGAAAGTGACATCTTGGCGATAATCTAATCCCAATTCTAAATTATGTTATTTCGCACTTGATGCGTAATCCAAAATATAAACTTAAATAAATTAGATTCCTGCCTCCGCAGGAATGACAAAAACTAAAAAACATGGCAAAAGATATAAAATTTGATATTGAAGCACGCGACGGATTAAAGCGTGGTGTAGATGCTTTAGCAAATGCAGTAAAAGTAACATTAGGACCAAAAGGTCGTAACGTCATTATCGGTAAATCATTTGGTGCACCTTCTGTAACTAAAGATGGCGTTTCTGTGGCTAAAGAAATTGAATTAGAAGATGAGCTAGAAAACATGGGCGCTCAAATGGTAAAAGAAGTGGCTTCTAAAACTAACGATTTAGCTGGTGATGGTACAACAACTGCAACTGTTTTAGCTCAGGCTATCGTTAAAGAAGGTCTTAAAAACGTTGCTGCAGGTGCCAACCCAATGGATTTAAAACGTGGTATTGACAAAGCTGTTGAAGCACTTGTAAAAGATTTAGATAAACAATCTAAAAAAGTAGGAAGTGATTCTGATAAGATTAAACAGGTTGCTGCAATTTCGGCTAACAACGACGATACTATTGGTGAATTAATCGCTAAAGCATTCGGAAAAGTTGGAAAAGAAGGTGTTATCACAGTAGAAGAAGCAAAAGGCATGGACACCTACGTTGATGTTGTAGAAGGTATGCAGTTTGACAGAGGGTATTTATCGCCTTATTTCGTTACAGACTCTGATAAAATGATTGCCGATTTAGAGAATCCATACATTTTATTATTCGATAAGAAAATTTCTAACTTACAAGAAATTCTTCCAATATTAGAGCCAGTTGCTCAATCTGGTCGTCCATTATTAATCATCGCAGAAGATGTAGAAGGCCAAGCCTTAGCAACTTTAGTGGTAAATAAATTACGTGGTGGATTAAAAATTGCTGCTGTAAAAGCACCAGGTTTTGGAGACAGACGTAAAGCAATGTTAGAAGATATCGCTATCCTTACAGGAGGTGTTGTAATTTCTGAAGAAAGAGGATTCTCTTTAGAAAATGCCGATTTAACCATGTTAGGTACAGCAGAGACTGTAACTATTGACAAAGACAACACAACAATTGTAAATGGCGAAGGAAAAGCTACTGATATTAAAGCCAGAGTTAACCAAATTAAAGCGCAGATTGAAACAACAACATCTGATTACGACAAAGAAAAACTACAAGAACGCTTAGCTAAATTAGCAGGTGGTGTTGCAGTACTATACGTTGGTGCGGCTTCAGAGGTAGAAATGAAAGAAAAGAAAGATCGTGTTGATGATGCTTTACATGCTACACGTGCAGCTGTAGAAGAAGGTATTGTTGCTGGTGGTGGTGTTGCTTTAGTGAGAGCTAAAAAGACATTAGAAAAAATTACTACAGATAATTTAGACGAGACGACTGGTGTACAGATTGTAAACAAAGCCATTGAAGCACCATTACGTACTATCGTAGAAAATGCTGGTGGTGAAGGCTCTGTTGTCATCAATAAAGTACTAGAAGGTAAGAAAGATTTTGGTTACGATGCTAAAACAGAAACGTATGTAGACATGCTTAAGGCAGGTATCATTGACCCTAAGAAAGTTACTCGTATCGCATTAGAAAATGCAGCTTCTGTAGCTGGTATGATCTTAACGACAGAATGTGCTTTAGTAGATATTAAAGAAGATGCACCTGCTATGCCAATGGGTGGTGGCGGAATGCCTGGTATGATGTAATACCAATGTACAAACATAACGTATAGAATCTTATTCTGTACGCAACGTAAAAGCCTTTGATACCCATCAAAGGCTTTTGTTTTAAATTAATTTCTTAGCTTTAGACCACTAAAGCATTTAGTCTATGTCAAAAACCACTTGGAAATATACGTTAAGAGAGATTATAATAGTTATTATAGGAATTACCATTGCGTTTAGCATGAACAAGTGTTCAGACAATTTAAAAGACAACAATCTTAGAGAAGAATATTTAATTAATCTAAAGAGCGATATTGAGGCGGATAAGATTGAACTCAATAAAAACATGACAGCCATTTCTAAAAAAATCGCTATTTGCTCAGAAATCATCCCAAAATTAAATTCTGAAAATGGCCAGAATATGCAATTGATGAATAACATTTTTTCAATTTTAAAATACGAAAATTTCAGCCCAAAAAATATAACCTACAAAACACTTATTAATTCTGGTGATTTAAAACTTATAGAAGATTTTAAACTAAAAACGAGCATTCAACAACATTACAGCAACTATGATGAACTCTCTGATGTCTATCATAGACACACCAGTTTAATAAAAGATTATTTAGGCAATTATCTCGTTAACAATGCAGATTACGATCAGATCCCAAAAGGAAATGCACCCTTTTTAGACGAAATAAAGTTAAAAAACATTGTACGCGCTTTGCTCACCACCTTTGGAGATAAGTTAGACGCTACAAAACTCGGTATAGAAAGTTGTGATATGTTAATACAACAAATAGACACCTCACTTCATTAGCACTCCATTTATAACTGTAATACCTATAAACCTACAGGATATTATTTTATTTATTGATTATATTCGTGTGTTGGCAGTAATATAACCAAACCTCAAACAATGAAATATTTAACAAGTTTTTTGCTTTTTTTGGTGTTTGTGAATTGTCAAAAAAAAGAAAATAAACCTGAATTTATAAAAGCAGAAATTATTCCCTCAAAAATTGACAGTTTGAATTCTGAAAAAGAAGTTCAAGCTTTTGTTAAAAAATTAAAGCATCCTTTTTATCAGCAAAAAATATCCGAAGATTCAGTTATAGTTTATAGAAAATTTGAGGAATTTGAATTAAAAAAAATAAGCGAATTCAATCGAAACTGTGAATATGATGAGGACATTCTAACTAAACAAATTGCTGCCTCTTTAAAAATAAATAAAAGCTTCTATAAATCAGATTTTGATAATAATGGATATACGGATTTATTGATTATTGGGGATAGTCATAATTGTGCAAGCCCTAAAGGTTGTGAAAATTGTGACGAATGCGAAGGACCCGAAAAGTTAAAATATATCTCTTGTGATTTTAGTGTTTATTCTCTTATGAATTTTGGGAATGATTCTATTAACTCTATTGATTTGAATTTTATTACCCAGTCGTTGTCATTAGTTCCTAAAATTATTGATACAGAGCTTGGTTCATTTATAGAATTACATAAACCTCAAGAATACAATTATGAAAATAGAAAGTTAGAAATTGTTAACAAAACAATTCCTTTAATTTATAAATATGGAACTTTTATTGAGCGTAACACAAAAAACAAAGAGCACGAAATTGAGAATATAGAATTTATTGCTGACGGTTGTGTAGCTGGATGTTCAGAATTTATTATTTCAATCGACAGTAATAGAAATGGCAAATTCAATGCTCTAAATTACAATTGGTTTGATAAAGACTTCTCTTCCGATTTAGAACCAAACGACATTGATGGAGAATTTAAAACTATAGTTTCTACTGAGCATTTTAATGAAATCTATGGAATTATCAATTATTTAGACTTTCCGAATCTAGATAATTCATATTATTCTGGTGCAATGCATTCAAGTTCTGTTGCATTAAAAATCACTTTTGATGGTGGAAAAATTAAGACTATTAAAGACAACGGATTAATTGGAACTTATGGACTTAATAGAGTTTATGAAATGTTTTACGAATTACGATTTAATCAAGAATGGAAATAAAAATACTACTGCCAACAATGTGTATAATTAATTGCTGGCTTCTAGCCTACTTACGAAAGTCCTCGCAGACTTTCTATTCGGTTTTTATTTGCTAACTTAGTTGCTTAACCACGCAACGAATCATATACAATCACGTTGCCAACCATTAGACAAAAATTCGAACTAAACAACAAACATTCGGAAAGTATTATTTGAATTTCATAACTTTGTCAAATGAAATCAAAAGAAACGGTTGCGGACTTTTACGCTCAACACAATCAAGAAAACAGAACAAAAGGACAGTTCAATATATATAAGCGTGAGGAATTTGCTTGCGACTCCACTTCTTTACCGACCAACCGAAGGGATTTTTATAAAATTTCCCTAATCTTAAATGGAGAAGGAATAATATCTTCCGCAGGACAATCTATTAACATAAAAGGCAATACAATAACTTTTATGAATCCGCTTATACCCTATTCGTGGGAACCGAAATCGACAAATCAAACAGGATATTTCTGCCTTTTCACAGAAGACTTTGTGAACCAAAATCTTAAAAATGAGAGTCTTTCACAATCACCTTTGTTCAAAGTTGGAGGGAACTTTGTCTTTTGTCCGAACGAAGAAAATTTACAATCCTTAATCCGAGCATTTGAGGGAATGTTTAAGGAAATCCAATCTGATTACCCTAACAAATATGAACTCATACGTAGTTATGTGCAAATCGTTATGCACGAAGCATTAAAAATGCAACCACCTGAAACTTTCTATAAGCCAACTAATGCATCCGAAAGAATTTCGACATTGTTTCTGCAATTATTGGAAAGACAATTCCCAATTGATTCGCCTAATCAAACAATTAAATTAAAAAATGCCAACGAGTATGCCACACAATTAAATGTGCATACAAATCATTTAAACAAAGCATTAAAAGAGGTAACCGGAAAAACCACAAGCCAATGGATTGCTGAACGAAACGCTAAAGAAGCAAAAGCACTATTGCTTAACAGCAATTGGAATATTGCCGAAATTGGTTATTCTTTAGGTTTTGAACATCCTTCAAATTTTAATATTTTCTTCAAAAACCAAACAGGAAACACACCAAATTCCTTCAGAAAACAAGGTGTTGCCATTTCATAACGAATAGTTTGATTAGCATAATTTTGACAATCATCAAGGTTCTAATTTTGCTTCATAAAAACAAAACATATGAAAGCAATACAATTAGAACTGTTTGGAATAGACCATTTAAAATTGGTAGATATTCCAACACCACATATTGGAGAAAATGAAGTTTTGGTAAAAACATCGGCAGTTTCACTTCAATATTTAGACTTAATAATGGTTGAGGGCAATGTAATTCCTGATTTGAAGTTTCCACACATACCAGTTTCCGAAGGAATGGGAGTTGTGGAGCAAGTAGGAAAAAATGTAACTCGTTGGAAAAAGGGAGACCGAGTACTAATTCCTTTTATACCAAAATGGGAATCTGGAGAAATCACGACTTACAACAATCAAAACCGAACTGGAATGCAGCTATCAGGTACTTTAGCTGAATTTTCGGTTCAACCTGAAAACACTTTGGTTCTTGCACCTAAAAATCTTACAGACGAAGAGTCTGCATCGCTTTCAGTCGCAGGCTTAACAGCTTGGGCAAATTTGGTTTCACAAGCAAACATTAAAGCTGGTCAAACAATTTTAGTGCAAGGTAGCGGAGGAGTTTCTTTATTCGCACTTAAAATCGCTAAAATATTCGGACTTAAAATAATCGCTACTACAGGAAGCAAGGAAAAAGAAGCTAAACTCAAAGCATTAGGTGCAGACGAAGTAATTAACTACAATGAAATAAAGGAATGGAGTAACGAAGTAAAACGCATGAATGGCGGAATCGGAGTTGATATTACTTTAGACGTTGCAGGTAGCAAAACCATTGAACAGAGCATACTTTCTTGTAAAGAAAATGCCTTTATTGGCTTGGTTGGCTTTATGTCAGGTAGTGAAATAACCATTGACGTTTTTCCCTTAATAATGAACTATATCAGACTTCAAGGCTATTCTGTTGGCAACGCACAAGAATTAACAGAATTGGTAAACGCAATCGAAAAAAACAATCTCAAACCAGTTGTTGATAGTGTTTTCACAGTTGAAAAAACCAAAGATGCTTTCTTGAAATTAAAATCAGGAAAAGCATTTGGAAAAATAATCATCAAATTCTAATAAGAATGAAACATATACTAATTGGCATCTTTCTGATGCTATCCCAAATAGTACTTTCACAACAAACAACCAATGGCTTTTCAATGCCAGAAAGCATCACATCTAATGGCGAACGATTTTTCGTTTCAAGTCAAGGTCAAGATTTTATGACCAAAGATGGAGATGGCTTTATAAGCGAAATTTCATCAGATGGAAAAATCCTAAATCACAAATTTCTTCCTTTAAAAGGTGTTTTGAATGCACCAAAAGGAATGACCATTGTAAACAACATCCTCTATGTTGCCGACTTGAACAGAGTTGTTGGCTATAACATTAAAAATAGAAAAACGGTTTTTGAACTTGTAATTGATGAAGCAAAACTTTTAAATGACATTTGCGAATTAGAAAATGGTTTTATTGCAGTTACAGAAACCGTGTCAGGCAATATCTATAAAATCAAAATTGACAAAAAATCGTTTGAAATTATTGGCAACATTCCAACAGCTAACGGAGTTGCTTACAATCAAAAAACAAACCAATTATTGGTTTGCAGTAATGGCGAAAATTATGGAGATGGTTCTGTATATTTAAAGACAGAAAATTCAGAATTTAAAGAACTTCCTAATATTGCGAATGGCTTTTTTGATGGTATCGAGTGGATTGATAATGAACACATAATAATTTCAGATTGGATAACTTTTCCAGTAAATGGCTATGGAAAATTATGGGTTTACGACCTTAAAAGCCAACAATCAGAATTCAATATCACGGAAGAAAGTATTGCAGATATTTATTATGACAATACAACTTCAAAAATATATATGCCTCAAATGTTTCACAATAAGGTGTTAATTTCGGATTGGGAACAATTGAGCAAAAACCAAAATGAAATCAACAATCTTTACAATTATGGTGTAATTGATGCTTTTATTGGCGGACTTTATCGTGGCACGCTTCCTATGAAGGATTTAAAACTGAAAGGAGATTTCGGACTTGGAGCACCAAATATGCTAAATGGAGAACTAACAATGCTAAATGGTAGAGCTTACCAAACACAAGCAACGGGAGAAACCATTGAACTTGAAAATAATCATTTAACATCATTTGCTTCGGTTACGTTTTTTAAAGCGGACACCACTTTTGTTCAAAATTCATCAGCCGATAAAAATGCAATCTTGAATACCATCGAAAAAATGTTGCCAAGTAAAAATAAAATGTACGCAATTAAAATTTCAGGAAATTTCGACCGCATAAAAACAAGAGCATTTCCACCAGTTGAAAACGAACCTTTTCCAAAATTGGCAAACATACTTGACCAACAACAATTCTTTGATTATGAAAACGCAGATGGAACTTTAGTTGGTTTCTTTTTACCAAGCTATTTGAATGGAATCAACGCAGGAGGTTTTCATTTTCACTATTTGTCAAACGACACAAAACAAGGTGGTCATATTTTGGAATTTAACGGAAAAGACTTGAAAATTGAAATTGCATATCTAAAAACCTTTGAAATGGACACACCAAATGACAAAGGATTTCAAGACTTTGAATTTATAAAAGCTGAAAACGAATCGTTGCGAAAAGTGGAACAAGGAAAGCAATGAACAAAGGGCAGTTGCTAACAATGTATATAAAAAAATAGCGGTTTAGGTAAGCACCTAAACCGCTTTTATTTTTAAATAAGTATATTGCTTTCCGAAAAGTTCGTGCTTATTAATCCGCTACTTTTCGTATACGGAGACGTTGCAAACAATTTATCAGCAACCCTAAAAAAAAGAAATATGGGAATGATTGGAACGGTAATTAGAGTATCTGAAGAGGAATTAAATACTTTTCTAAAGGACTCTAAAGCTCTTGAAAATAAAATTTACGCAGACGAAAGCTATGCGGAAGATTGGTTTCTTGATTTAGACAAATCTTGGGACGGAATTAATTATATTCTGATAGGAGAAATAATTGGAGGACTTGAAAACGAACCGAATAAATTACAAAGAGCTCTATTTAGTTTTCAAATTATTGACGAAGAACAAGACCTTGGATATGGACCAGCTCAATATCTCAACCCGAATCAAGTAAAAGAAACATATTCGGAATTGGAAAACATAACGGACGAAAGTTTGAAAAATAAAATTAAAGCCTCACAGAACTGTACGAAATCTGCGAAGGAAAGGAGAGGGGATTTTCAATGTTGACGAAGTCTTAAGCTTCTACGTGTATTATAACCTTAATCCTCTCTTTTGTCTTTTCTTGTTTATTGTCTAATTTAATGAATTGTAAACTTAAGCCGTGTATAATTCATTGCTAGTTATTGCCTACTTGCAAAATTCCTAATAGATTTTCTATTTGGTTTGAATTACAAAGCCCTCGCTGAAAGTGATAAATCAGGAAAATCAACAAAGTTTATTGAATATATGCTCAAGGTAATTGACATTTCAATAAGTCAATTATTAGATTTTAATAATCGAACGTTAAATGAAAAAGATAGATTAGAATATTATGTTGCATTAAATAAAACTGAATTTACAAGAAAAGATTATATGGCTATTTTTAAAAATATTTCATCAGCGACAGCGAGTAGAGATTTAAAGAAAGGCACCGAATTGAATTTATTTGAAAAAATAGGAAAAAAAAATAAGACCATCTATCGTTTAAAATAACTAGGCACCACGAAAGCACAACTTCATGCATAATTAACAGTTTTACAATTACATACTTTCCAAAACCCAAACAGCTTTCCTACTCGTCAATTATTTAATAACTTAGGTGCTTAAACATGCCACAATCAAGAGATGAAAATTTGTTTAGCTCAAGTAAAATCCGAAAAAGGAAAAGTTCAAGAGAATATTCAAAACCACTTGAAATTTATTGAACGCGCAATCCTATTAAATGCCGACCTCATCATCTTTCCTGAATTGTCAATTACTAATTACGAACCTCGTTTAGCAAAAGCACTTTCAACAGATGTAGAAAACAGCATTTTTAATCCATTTCAACACCTTTCTGACCATAATCATATTACCATTGGCATAGGAATGCCTACAAAAGCAACCGACGGAATTCATATAAGCATGTTGATTTTTCAACCAAATAAACAGCGCACAGTATATTCTAAAAACCTCCTGCATTCTGACGAACTCCCCTATTTTATAAGTAGCAACAACCAACCTACCTTAACAATCAAAGGACAAAAAATTGCCCTTGGCATCTGTTATGAAACGCTTCAAAGAGCACATTTTATAAAAGCAAAAGAAAATAATGCCGACCTGTATGTTGCAAGCGTCGCAAAACCAAAAAGGGGCACCAACCAAGCGTATCTCCATTTTTCTGCAATAGCGAAAGAATTTAAAACACCTATACTGATGTGTAATTCTATTGGCTATAGCGACAATTTTATGAGTAACGGATTAAGCGCAGTCTGGAATTCTAACGGCGAACGCATTAACCAAATCGATGCTATAAATCAAGGCCTCCTCATTTACGATAGCGACACGGAATACACAGAAGTTTTTCAACCTCAAATCGCTAAAGGTCAACGTGCTGATTTAGACCCATTGTTTACAATTTACCTTAACTGCAAAACCGCGTTAGAGAAAAACGGGATTTACCAATGGGTTGACAGTTATCCAACAAAAAAAATCATTGCGGAAGATATAGACAAAGGCGTTTTATTCATTCTTAAAACTAACAGAGAAATCATTGGTGCCATAAACATTAGTGAGGAACAAGAAACCGAATACAAAACTGTAAATTGGGAGTTCAATGCCTTAAAGGTCTTAGTGATTCATAGATTGGTGATTGCGCCCAAACACCAGAGAAATGGCTATGCCAGACGTCTCATGGACTTTGCTGAGAAATTCGCAAGAGAAAATAACTATACCTCAATTAGACTCGACGCTTATAGTCAAAACAAGAAGGTTGTAGAATTTTATAAGAAACGAGCATATGTGATACGTGGCCAAGTGAATTTCCCTAAACGCGCACATCCATTTCATTGTATGGAAAAGAAAATAATAGCCATCGACAACACTATATAAACTTAATACCTAGATTTCGTCTACTGTACGTAAGGCCATTTTAATTCTTAAACGAGATATGCGTCTTAAAATCGGATGGACTTACTCCGACACTGTTCTTGAAAAATCGCGAAAAACTACTTAACGAATTAAAACCAAGATAAAACGCCAATTCTTTGGTGGTAATATCTCCTTTTACAAGCTCTCTTTTGGCTTCTGTGAGCTGGCGTTGCTGAATAATTTGCTTGGCAGTAGCATTAAGTTTTTGCTTTAATATTTGGTTTAATCGTTTACTACTAATCCCAATTTCATTGGCATAATAATCTGTATTAGTTTCTTTTAAAAACGTAACTTCCATCAACTCTAAAAACTGAAATACCCTTTTTTGATTTAAATCTTGCTCTAAAAAGACATCGTTTTGATAACGAATTAAATGCAGCAACAATACCTTCAGCAAGGTTTTAAGCATAATGTAAGACACATCATCATTAGCATACTCTTCTTTTAAAAGATCAACCAATTGTTTTATGCGGATTACCTGCTGCGCTTCATTGATATGTAACTGCGGATATTTATTAAACACAGACAGCACGTCTAATGCGTATTCTATGTCGTCTTCATCAATAAGGTCGCGTTCAAAATTTATTAAAACACCGTCATTTTCATTAAAAACGGAATGGCTAAATACCTCATTTAATGGCTTAAAATGTACATGTATTGCATTTTTAGCATGCCACTCAAAATAAATTCCCATAGAATTATCGGAGAGCATTTTGGCGCTTTTCTCAAACGGTTGTAAAATTTGAATTTTAGAATTCCAATGCTGGTTGCTCATTTACATTTGATGTGTGTTTCAAATGTAAAAAGAAATATTTAAACTTAATTTTTAGCTAAATTTTTTAAACATGTATAAAATAACCGCTCCAATTCCAACTGCTAAAACTGCAGAAACACTGTAGACCACAATATAATTGTCTGAAATATATTCTATAAACGTAGACAAAAACTGGCCACCAAAAACACCCATAGAATACAACCCTAAATTTTTTCCTTGATTTTGAATGGTACTGACCTCAATCATCATGTGGTTTAATAGCGGAATTGTAAATCCAAAACCAATTCCCATAAAAATGGCCATAAGCACCAACATTGGTACAGTACCAGCCATAGCCAAAACGATATAACTTAGCATAAAAAACAGAAAACCTAACGCTACCGTTTTACGATCGCTTAATTGCTTAACCACCTTTGGCATTTGACTCGCAGAAAGCACAGCAACAACCGAAATAAAAGCCATTAAATAACCTGTTTGAGACTCACTAAAACCAAACGTCTCTGGTAAATATAATGGTAATGTTACAAAGCCAACAAAGAATAACATCATCGCAAACAATGATGCAAAGAAAATTAGTTGAACCTTTATTTTATTGGCATTAGTTGCCTCTATAGTCGTGGATTTTTCTAACTTTTTTGCTGTAGGTTTAGGCAAGGTTTTTACGACCAATACTAAACAGAGCAAAGCCACAGCGTAAACATAAAAAGGATATTGCCAATGCAGCTCACCTAAAACACCACCAATTCCAAGAAAAACAACACCTCCCAACTCTATGGCCATACCTTGCCAAGCTATCATTTTCATTCGCACATCACCCGTAAAAAATTCTGCAATATATGCGGTTACAGAAACCTGAATACCAACCGTGACTACACCAAGAAAAAAGCGATTTAATATGAGGATATAATCATTAGCAATAAATGCTCCCAAAACACCTAAAATAGCATATGGCGCTAAGCTTAAAACGAGCAAATTAAAAGTCCCTAACTTGTTTATTAATCGTCCTACAAATGGAGCAAATACCACAACACCCAATGATGGTAAGGTTATTAACCAACTTGGCGAAAAACCAAAATTAGTGTGTTTTACAATACCTGTTAGCGCAGGTGCAATCACTGAACCTACCATAATGGTTAAACTGCTTACCAAAAGCAGTGTAAATATGCCGATGTTTGATACTTTTTTCATAGTACAAAATTCAACTTATTCTAACAAAACGGCTTCACCTATTTTCTAATATAGTATCCCAAAATGGAAATTTGAAGAAATGATCTAAATCACATAGCCCATTTTACAAAATCCATTAACTTCTTTACGCAACATTAATCTTAAGGCTAATGATATCTACGTTTTATTTGCTAAATTAGTTGCACTTTCAGTATTTGTACAAATTCCTAAAGATGAATTAATGTAGATTAGAAATCTTTAGATAACACGTAGAAGAACTTGAAACCAATAACTTTAATAGTTAGCAAATGAAAAAATTGCAAATAACATTTGGATTAATTGTGGGATTAATTGTTTTAGGGTTTATCCAAAATAACAATACGCCTAAACCGATTCAAAAAGTATCGGCAACGGAATTTGTTACCACATTAGAAAAACTTGGCTATTATAAATACGCAGAAGCATCAACTATTGATAGTTTAAAAAATGACCTCATAAAAAATTATGATCCTACCAATGAATTCGTAACCATTTGGAATGAAGATTCCGGAGTTCCGTTAGACTATAGATATTATTGGTGTGATGGCGAAACGGTTTTTGAAGCAGGCGGATTTATAGCACTTTTAGAACAGGTACAACCAACGCTGCATAAAATTGGACTCAAAATACATGTTACCAATCATTTTGAAGAATGGGATCAAAAAAACGAATGGTTAAATCACAGAATTACAATTAACGGCGCTGAGTACGTTATTTTTAAAAACTTTAAAGATTATGGTTGGGCAGAAGCCGTAATGCGCTTTGCACAAATTATAAATCAAGAAGCCAAAAATCAAGGTGTAGAAGACCTCGTTTATTTAGCTTCAGCGGGAAACGATGGACGCTTAATTTTCTTAAACCAAGCATTATATAATTACATTTATAGTGTTTACACCAACCAAAACTTAAAACCATTGGAGGTTAACGAATGGATAAAAGTTATGAAATCATAATATGAAGTCACAATTTACGATATTACTAGTACTATTAATTAGCATCTATTCTTGTCAAAGAGCTAAAAACAAAGGAAAAGAAATCATTAAGACCTCAAAAAATGAAATTTCTAATGTTTCAAAGAAAGCATGGGAAAAGTCAATAAATTACGCCTTTAATTCATTGTCCTATGCTGAAAACATTAGCTTAATAGATATTTATAGCGAGGAGGACCTTCCAGAAATGGATAAAATAAATGGTGTTCGAATTAACTGTCCTCCTAATTTTTACACGTGTTTTTTTAAATATAAATCTAACAAAACAGAAATCTTAGAGTTTCTATCGAATTTAAATACCAAACCAAATGACATTTTTGATAAAGAACCAATACAGACCGATGAATATTATATGCATAAAAGCTTAGAGTTTATAGAAGAGCAATTACCTAATTTCAAAAACAACATATCCTTTTTTAACGACCTAAAAGCGATTAAATCGATTGAATATTACCGATGTAATAAATTTCCATATGAAAATTACCTTGCCATTGATATTGATAACGAAATTATATATCACATAATAAAAAACTATTGGGATTAACCTAAACACAATAGTTGCAACATTATCTTTATTTAACTTTTATGTTATAGAAAACTTTCAAAACGATTCTACTCATTTTTTCTAATTAACTTAGAACTCAATTTACAAATGCACAATTAATCCATTATAGATCTAAACAAAGTATATGACTTTTAAATCCATATTATTTTCCACACTTGTTCTACTTGTAATAAGCTGCAAAAAGCCAAATAAAATAGATCTATTGATATCAGAATCAAAAGACTATGCTGATCGTGGTAATCCTCAAAAATCAATTGAATTATTAACCCAAGCGCTTCAGTTAGATTCAACACATTATATTGCACGCTACAACAGATCCACTAATTATCTCAACTTTAAACATTATGAACTTGCCTTATTAGATTTACAAATATTAAGCAAAACAGAACCAGAAAACGATGACTTATATTACAAAATAAGTGTTTGTTATAATGGTTTAAAAGATTACACTAATACCATTGCGTACCTTAACAAAGCCATTGAATTACAACCCAACAACGACGGTTATATAAAAGATAGAGCCGGAATTTATTGGACCATTGAAGCCTACGAAAAAGCTCAAATAGATTTTAACAAGATTATAGAATTAAAGCCAAAAAATCCTGAATATTACATACTAAGAGCTTTTAATACTGAAGAACTTAACGACTATGAATCTGCTATTTTAGATTACAATAGGGCTTTAAAATTAGATGACGAGGACTATAGAACATACTATGACCGTGGCAATGCTTACTTCACTGTAGGCCGTGTAAATAAAGCTTGTACAGATTGGAGAACAGCTATTGAAAAAGGCGATCCTAGAACAGTAGCATTGACCAAAAAAATAAAAGCAAATTGCAATTAAAGCATTTTTAAAACACCTTAAACCAAAACGCTATGCATATTGATATCATTGGAGCCGGAATAGGTGGACTAACAACCGCAATTGCCCTTGAACAAAAAGGAATAAAAACCAGGATTTTTGAGCAATCCGCAGAACTAAAACATGTTGGCGCAGGTATAATTTTAGCAAATAATGCCATGCAGGTCTATGAAAAACTAGGTCTTAAGGCTATAATAGAAGCCAACGGAAATCCTATCTCTTCAATGCATATTACCAGATCAAATCTAAATCCGCTTTCTAAAATTGACTTAACTTACTTTGAAAAAAAATACCATACCAAAAACATTGCAATTCACAGAGGAACGTTACAACAAATACTGATTGACACGTTAAAATCTACAGAAATAAATCTCAATCACAAACTCACATCCATCAATGCTCAAAAAAACAAATGTCAGCTAACCTTTGAAAATGGACAACACATACAATCTTCCATTGTATTGGGTGCAGATGGTTTAAATTCTATAGTACGGCAACATATACTACCAGACCATCAAATTAGAAATACGAATCAAATATGTTGGCGAGGCATTACCACCTATAAATTATCAAAGGCATTTAAAAATGAAATAAACGAAGCTTGGGGTAAATCGTCTAGATTTGGATTTGTTCAAATTTCAGAGAATACTGTGTATTGGTATGCTGTAAAATCTTTTAAATCACATAAAAATGAACTGTCCGTACATGCCTTAGAAGACTATTTTAGTCACTACAACATATTAATTAAAGACCTTATAAAATCAACGCATAAGGAACACATACACACCGCAGCAATTTCAGATTTAAAACCAACACATACGTGGTTTAAACACAATGTGTGTTTAGTTGGAGATGCTGCTCACGCTACCACGCCAAATATTGGGCAAGGAGCTTGCCAAGCCATAGAAGATGCATTTATCTTATCTGAATGTTTATCCAAACATCAATTTAACAAGGCCTTTGAAATCTACCAAACATTACGATTGCCCAAAGTACATCACGTGGTAAAAACAAGTTGGCGCATTGGTAAATTAGCACATCTATCTAACCCAATGCTCATTGCGCTTCGCAATCAATTATTACAAATAACGCCTGCCAGTATTAACAGAAAACAAAACGAATACCTATTTAAATTAAATACTGTTTAGTGCATGTATCCATTTGCTTAATTGTACAGTCCTCTTCCCTATTTTTAGTGTAATATCTAGACATTAGAACAAACTAGAGAATTATTGTCACCTCATAATTTTACCTTTTAAATTCTAAAAGTCACATTGAGAAAATAATTATATATATTTAACAAATTAAGGTTAATTTAATAGAAAACAACAAAATTCACACCTTTAGAATTTTAAATACCGAACGTATAAATTATTTAAAGTTTGTTTCTTGTTTTTATAGACAACTATTCAAATGATAGCATCAGAAAAATGGGTTACATACATGTGGGTTTTATTAGCGGTTTATGCTGCTCTACGCCCAGCAAAAGACAGCGCTTCAACGATCACAGGTTCTTCTTTTGTTTTAGATGGTGGCTGGACCGCTCAATAGCACTACACCTAGGTCCATTTATTTTGAAAACTATTGTATTTCTAAAATTTTTTATGCTGTTGTAATTTTTAAGTCAAACCTTAGACTAAATGGTTATGATGTATACATTTAAAGAATTTTCTACAAACGCCATTTTTAACATTGGAAACGAGACCGATTTGCTCCCTTTTAAAGAAGCAAAACAATGCGAACTATTTACATTTATTTGGTCTACATCAGAAGCTGTATCCTTAGTCATTGACAATGTACCACTTACCATTCCACCACATAGTATAGTAGCACTTACGCCCATACAGTATCTCCAGTACTTAGACGGTAAGCACATTATAGTTTACCAATTTAACCGTGAATTCTATTGCATTAAAGATCACGACCAAGAAGTAAGTTGCGTCGGGATATTATTTTTTGGTAATATTAATATTCCAATTATACATTTAGATAACGCAGAACAACAAAAGTTTAAAGTACTTCACAATGTATTTATTGACGAACTCGAAACCGAAGACAACATACAGTCTGAAATGCTTAGAATGTTAATGGCTCGATTTATTATAAAATGCACACGATTACTAAAAGCAAAAGAAAACATTTCTGCATCGCCAAAAAGCTCAAAAGTAGATCTTCTACGCGAATTTAATTACCTTGTAGAACAGCATTTTAAAGCGGAGCACAGCGTTTCCTTTTATGCTGACAAACTATTTAAATCCCCAAAAACATTATCTAATAACTTCGCGAAATTAAACAGAAGTCCCTTACAAATAATACACAATCGCATAGTGTTAGAAACCAAACGTCAATTGGCATATACCGATAAAACAGCAAAAGAAATTGCTTATGATATTGGATTTGATGACGCCTCACACTTAAGTCGTTTGTTTAAAAAACAAACCTCAGTATCACCTTCAGACTACAAAAAACGCTTAAAACAAAATAGTTAGGAAAAATTGACATGCCTTTAGGCAAATTCTTCATTTTAAGACATCATTTCCTATTGCATCTTTGCATTGTAATATTAAAACAATAACAAGATGAAAAATAAAATCACATCCATATTTAATCTCATAGAGATCTTTAGAAATCAAAGACCTAAAAAAATCGTCAGCACCATTAATACAGAAACGCATTGTGCTCAAAAACATATGCATGATTTTTACTGTGATGCCGAAAGACCCTATATAGACTAAACCAAGTAAGTAGGAAAAATCGACAAGACATTGGGCAAATAAAGCATTTTATTACACTACAAATAGAAGCAACTTTGTACCCACAAAACATTAAATCAAATACTAACTATTCTAACCAACAGTTAGAATCTAATAATTAAAAACATGAGTACATTTAATATCTTAAAACGAGAAGAAGTAAGCGCTAATAACCAAGCCATATTTGACAACTTAAATAAAGCACTGGGCTTTGTTCCAAACCTGTATGCAACATACGCTCATAGTGATACAGCGCTAGAGAATTATTTAAACTTTGCTAATGCAAAAACATCATTATCTGCAAAAGAAAAAGAAGTTGTCAACTTAGCAGTAAGCCAAGTTAACGATTGTATTTATTGCTTATCTGCTCATACAGCCATAGGCAAAATGAATGGCTTTACAGAGGCGCAAATTTTAGAACTAAGGGCAGGTTATTCAACCATAAATACAAAGTTTGATGCCTTGGCAAAATTAGCCAAAAACATTACAGAAAACAGAGGGAAAACCGACCAAGACGTCTTAGAAAATTACTTTAACGCAGGTTATACAAAGGGAAATCTAATAGACACTATCGCTTTAGTAGGAGACAAAACTATCTCTAATTATGTCCATAGTACAACATTAGTACCCGTTGATTTTCCATTAGCGCAACCTTTAAAATTAGAAACAATTTAATTCACAATAAACCATTAAAACACAAACAAAAGATGAAAAAATTTATAGCAATAATTGTATTAGCATTGACCTTAACAGCAACAGTAAATGCACAAGACAAGATGATGAAAACTAAGGCCACTTCGGTTACCTTAGAACAAACTAAAGGAGAATTTACACAAAAAGCATTAACATTATCCGAAGGCGATTATATTTTTGAAATTGCCAACCATAATGTCGGTAAGCAAGTTGGTTTTGTATTAGTGCCTAAAGGCAAAGATGCCTCTAACCCAGAAAACCATATAAAAACAGCTTATGTTACAAAAGCGGTAGAAAACAATACTACAGAAACGAGTAAGGTTACTACGTTAACCAAAGGCGAATACATTTATTTCTGCCCTTTAAATGAAACACCACAATATACGCTAACTGTAGAGTAACGTAATACGCAAAGGATTAAAAAAAGGAGCAAACCCTTAATTAGGTTGCTCCTTTTTTAGTTTAAAACAGTGACGTCTATTATTTTCCTAACATTAATAGCTCGCTACATACCACTTCTGTGATATAACGTTTAATACCATCTTTATCTTGCCAAGACCTTGTTGTTAATTTCCCTTCAATGGCGACCTCTTTTCCTTTTGTAATAAACTTCTCTACAATTTGTGCTGTTTTTCCCCAAGCGACAATATTGTGCCATTGCGTATCCGTAATTTTTTCGCCTTGGGCATTCTTATAACTATCGTTTGTAGCAATAGAGAATTTAGCTAGCGTTTTACCAGATTCAAAATTGGTGATTTCTGGATCATTACCTAAGTTACCAATCAACTGTACTTTGTTTTTAAGTGTGTTCATAATTTCTAATTTTAATGGTTAAACAGTTAATACTATCGAGTTCTTATGTTTCGACACTGTAAAGATGTGACACCAAGCACATCCTAAACGGTATTTACATACTTACATACGTTTGTAAGTAATTGTAAACGCTTAAAAATAACTAATAGCCTAAAAACATTACGCTTAACACGATTCTTAAAAAAGAAATTAAAATTGATTATATTTAGGTGTTACCCAACATTTGAGAAACATCATATTCATAACAATTTTCCTTCTAAGTACAATCTGTACTGCTCAAAACAATGATTCTATTCCTGAATCTGAAAAAGAGTATCTGGAATTATTAAACTATACGCCAAAGAATTTTAAAATTGATTTAGAAAATAAACCTTCGAGCGAATTTCTAAAAACTGAACTGAATTCAATTTGGAAACTAAAGTTTGCGTATGAATTGAAAGACAAACTAAACGATAACGAAATTAAATGGTTGGAAGACCAAATTAATCAATTAGCAGTTGCTTATTTTCTGGAAAAAAAGCCAATTATTATCGAAAGTGTTGGAGGATACTCTGGATGTCCTGAACAGTTAGTGACGAGTGAATTAAATAATGAAACGAAAGTTACAATCTTGAACTTTTGCTCTGGAGGTTGTATCGTGAATAATAAAACGGAGGATTTTATTCGAATTTTTAATAATCGAACGGAAAAACTACTGTTGAACTGAAAACAAAAAACGTTGGGTAACACCGTGTATAATTAATTGCTTTTTACGTGCTTACTTGCGAAAATTCCTGCGGAATTTTCACGGGTTCGTAAATGTTTGCTAACTTAGTTGCTTAACCACGCAACTAACCATACACAAACACGTTAGCATACATTTTGACCCGTCCTGAATAAAGGCTACATAATTTTAAACATTATGTACAAAAATGACAAAGTAATTAGACGGTATTCAGAACCTTTTAAACTGAAAATTTTAGACGAACTTACAACTGGAAAATTAAAC